>CP119138.1:1788750-3060000 GCA_029166985.1 Alicyclobacillus fastidiosus
GTCCGAGCATCTCGGTAAACTGCGAAAAGACGAGGACGCGTTTCCCCGCTCGCCTGCACGCCTCAAGGATCTCTAGCAGTTGTTCGAACTTCGCCGATTTGCCAGTATATCCTTCGACAAACAGGGCTGGGTGGCAGCAGAGCTGGCGAAGACGAGTCAGTCCTGACAGAATTTTGATCCGGTGCTTCTGATACCCATCTCGACTCAGGTGCTTCACGGTTTCCTGTTGCAGTTTCGCCAAATAAGCGACATAGAGCTTTTTTTGCTCCGGAAGCAATTGGCTAAGTTGCAGCGATTCGATCTTCTCTGGTAGTTCCTCTAGAACGTCGCTCTTCAATCGGCGCAGCACAAACGGGCGGGTGCGCCTTGCGACGGTTTCCCGCGGCAGATCGTTGAACGCCCTGCGATTTGGAAACAGCTCAGGGAACACCACGTCAAAAATGGACCACAAGTCTTCGAGGTGATTCTCGATTGGGGTGCCAGTCAGCGCAAACCGATGGCGGGCCCGGATGGCCTTCACCGCTTTCGCCGTTTGGGTCGTGGGGTTTTTGAACGCCTGCGCCTCATCTAAGATGAGCGTGTGGTATTCACCTACATACCCCTCGACGTCTTTGCGCAAAAGCGGGTAGGAAGTGACGAGGACGTCGACTTGCTCAGCGTCTTTTAGGACTGTGGTACGCCGCGCCTTGTTTCCCTCGGCGACGCCGACGCGAACCTCGGGTGCGAACTTGGTCAACTCATGTTTCCAGTTGTACACGAGTGAAGCAGGGCAGACGATAAGTGTCACCAGCCCCTGCTGTCTCATCTCAGGCAGCGAGGAAACGATAAACGCGATGCTTTGCAGAGTCTTGCCAAGCCCCATATCGTCCGCCAGAACGCCCCCAAAACCGTAGTGCGCGAGTGTCTTCATCCACTGGTACCCGTGCCTTTGGTAGTCTCGTAGGATCGGCGCAAGGCCTCTGGGTACGGGGAAGTTCAGTCGGTCTGGATGCTGCACGTGTTCGAGCAATTGCCGCAACGATTGACCTAGGCTGACGGCCTTCTCTTGTCGATTTGCACCGAACAAATGCAGTCCGCGCGCAATGGGAATTCGAATTCCTGTTGCTTGGATATCCATCGAATGAATTCCAAAATCACCCATGAGGCGGACGATTTCCTGAAACTCTTCGCTCTCCAAGGGAACAAGGGCACCACTTCGCAAGCGAAAGTACTTGCGCTTCTCGCGAAGCGATTGCAGCAGACTGCGAATTTCCGACTCTGGTATCCCATCCATCTGAAATCGCCATTCTAACCAATTGGTTCGCGAGTTTACGTCCATCGTTACGGTGGGCGATGCGTGTCCCGTGTGGAGCCGTTCTTTTACGGCCGAAGTCGCGTAGACGGTCAAATGATCCTCTAACTGTGGCAAAACGTGATAGAGAAAATCGTATTGCAGGTCTTCTTCATCCATGAAGTAGCCCGCTTCTGTTTTGCTGAAACCACTCTCGTCCATCACTTCGAGAATCCGCCGCTCCTGCTCGCCGTCCCGTATGAGCATGCGCCCTGTCGCCTGTTTCTGATCGCGTCCCTCTAGCGGATTGATGACGACATCCCCGTATTGAAACTCGAGTCCACCCACCAATCGGTCGTGAACTCGGTCGAGATATAACCGGGCCTTTAATGGCGTTTGCACAATTTTTTCGGAAACTGGGTTTGCGATGTGGACGCGGCCAAGCTTCATCAGCCCAGGGATTACCGCCTGGATATACGGCTCCATCTGAGCCTCGGGGATGGGAATGTGGTGCTCGTGCGAAGCGTCCATCATTTGCTTCAACAGGGTGAGGCGTTGGCACTCATCAGGGTTCAGTTTGAACAGCTTTCCATCTGAGACGATCATCCCATACGACTCCATGACGACCAACTGTTCTAGACCTAGAACACTCAAGTGATAGGCGCCAGCCGGCGTCTGGTCAAATTCAAATTCGAGCGGGAGCGGACCGTCGGATCGATGAACTCCCGCGAACGTCCTATCACCGTGTTTAAGCGCTACTGTGGGCGTGTTGGCCAGTGCCGCAAGCACGTCGTCCCACACCACGGGTGGGATAAACAGCGTCTGGTCCGAGCTGGCAATTGCTTCGTTCGAGGGAACGTGTGAAGACGCTTGGTACAGTTGCTCATTGCGGTAGATTTGAATCAATTGCGATAATACCGCGTCGTCTTCCATTCGTACGCGATGCAGTGCAGGGTCGTACGTGAAGTCCTTGGCGACGACACAAGGTTCCCCACGATCCATTTGGTTGAGAAAGGCCCTGATATTGTGCACCGCGTGGCGTTGTTCGACGCCGACTTCGATCTCGACGCCAAACAGGTACGTCTCGTCCACGGCTGCGACAGGCAGATACGTAAACGCGACATCGAGCGTCGTCCTCATGTCGATGAGCGGGGACACACGGCTCGAGCGCGGCCTATGCTCGGTGAATAGCTTGAGAATGCGCTCGGTCAATTGGAACTCGTCTACCGAAGCCGGAGATCGCGTGTCTGTAGATGGCGAGGATGGCCCGACAGGGGGATCGCTTTCTTCCGACGCCGCGCCCTCGGGATGGTCAGACCGCACTGGGGATACACCGAGGTGCTCAATATCGTACAGATAGAGGAGAACAGCTGCGATGTGCTGGCAGTAGTTGTCGTATGAATCCAGCGTGGGGCATGTGCACCTCGCGAGGACGTGTCCATCTTGAATTTGTACAGCGACGCGGCAGTGCTCGTCTGGGTGATGGCTTGTTTTGACGGCGGCCTCATAAAGGTCCAGCTCCGGCCGATAACTGGTAAACGTCACTTTTTGCAGTCGGTAGTAGTTCTTTCCGCTTGTATACGAAACCTGCCCGCATAGTGACTTGATCACGCCGTGGGTCAACTGAGCGCTCATTCTGCAAATCCTTTCCTTGCGATAGGCCCTTGGCGGTGTTTTGGGCTTTACTCATTGCATCATATGGTACATGGGTGAATGGCCCAAGTGGGGGTGATCGAATGCGTTCTCCAGGTACAGACGGCCGAGGCTGTTTTGGCCCACAGCCAGTGCCTCGCCCAATCGTTTATGTCGACAGATACATCTATGTGGATATTCCCAGGCACTATTACGTACCGATCACGCGGCGCGTCGTCGTCGAACAGAGACATGACGCCCAAGGCAGCGAGCAACCCAAACATCCGCCTGTGGGCTGAAGGCGGCCGCACCACACCAGGGCAGCAGGGGATCACCCGCTCGCCCTGGCGTGCCATTGCCCTTGGTGCGTGCCAGTCGTCCAACACCGGTCGTTCAGCGCCGGTCGCGATGCCTTACGCGAGGTCGTGGAAGACCCGTTCGATGACTTCGCATGTCTTGTCGATGTCCTCGTCTGAGTGCACTGCTGACACGAACCACGCTTCGTACTTAGAAGGTGCGATCAAAACGCCGTTGTCGGCGAGAAGATGGTAGTAGCGGGCAAATTGTTTGCTGTCAGTCGCCTGTGCGTCGTCGTAGTTTCGCACCTGGCGGTCGCCGAAGAATACGGTGAACGCACCTCCGACGCGATTGACGGTGATTGGTACGTGGTACCGCTCTGCCGCTGCAGTCGTCACCTTGACCAAACGCTTCGCGCGCAGGGCCATTTCGTCGTAGATACCTGGTTGTCGAAGGACGTTTAAGCAACTGATACCCGTGCGCATCGACAGCGGGTTACCAGCCATCGTCCCGGCTTGATATGCGGGACCAAGCGGCGCCACTTTTTCCATGACGTCACGTCGGCCGCCATAAGCGCCGATGGGAAGTCCGCCGCCGATGATCTTGCCGAGGGCGAACAGATCTGGATGTACGTCATAAAGTTGCGCGGCGCTGCCATAGTGGAAGCGAAAGGCCGTGATCACTTCGTCGAAGATCACGAGCGCGCCGTGATCGTGCGCGAGCTGGATGACGGACGCTAAGTACTGGTCATCCTTTGGTGCCACGATGCCGAAGTTGCCGACGATAGGCTCGACGAGCACGGCGGCGACATCTGAACCATGAGTCGCAAGCGACTGTTCGAAGGCGTCTAGGTCGTTGAAGGGGACGGTGATGACCTCTTCGGCCGTCGATTTGGTGACGCCGGCGCTATCCGGTACGCCCATCGAGGAGGGCCCAGAACCTGCGGCGACGAGCATGGCGTCTGAGTGCCCGTGGTAGCAACCGGCAAACTTGATGATGCGCGTGCGCCCCGTATACGCACGTGCGACGCGAATCGTCGTCATCACGGCTTCCGTACCGGAATTGACGAAACGGATGCGTTCGAGGTCCGGGATGGCCAGCCTCAATTGCTCCGCAAAGAGCACCTCCGATGTGGTCGGCGTTCCGTAGAGAATTCCATCGGTGGCAGCCTGTTGAATGGTCTTCGTGATCTCTGGATGGGCATGTCCGAGAATGGACGGGCCATAGCCCGCTAAATAGTCGATATACTCGTTGCCATCGACGTCGTAAAACTTTGACCCCTCGCCGCGCGCCATGACGATGGGTGTTCCACCGCCCACTGATTTATACGATCTCGACGGGCTGTTGACGCCACCCAAGATGACGGATTCTGCTCGATGGAACCATAGGTCGGACTGTGCTCGATTCATTGCCATAGAATATATCCCCTTATATCTCGCTGATTCACAAAAAGGCGGTGCATACCCCAAAAGCGTAGCAAAGTCTCGCGGCGCGTCAAGGACGCGCGCTGCATGAAACGTCGAAATCAGGAGATGGTAAATGCGAAGTTGCATGATGGACAGGAGAGGATCGTATGCGCGAATCACTTCGAATCAGCCTTCTTCGCAACCCGGAGGTATTAGGTCCTGCAGGTGACCAGCGGGGGGAGAAAGCCTTGCGTGTCGAGATGCTCGGGGCGTTCGTCAACCCTCCGAAACGTGGATTGAGCGAAATTTCCAGCCGTGTTGACAGCGCACCACAAAGTTCCGTATAATCTCCTTCAAACTATATGTGACAAAATCCTTGACGAAGACGAGTACAAACGACTTGGGTTGCTGCGGGCGCACCACGTGAGCGGTTGGTGGAGCGCTTGGTTAGAGAGACGTTGCCGTGGCTGAGAGCATCGTCCAATCTCCGTTTGGAAGGACAGCTTCTAAGATCCGGGATCAACGGGCTCTATGGCCCTCAAGTTCCGGCGCGGGTGCGCGTTATGCCAGTGAGAGGAACATTTTGTTCAAACAGGGTGGTACCGCGGAAGCGCTCTTTCGTCCCTGTCGGTTGTGACCGGCATAGACGAAAGAGCGTTTTTTGTCTATTCCTTTTGGCGGACCACCGACTGTAAAGGTTTTAAGGAGGAGAAGCATGGATATCCAACGCCCTCGCGGTACTGCAGATTTGCTTCCAGGTACAGTGGAAGCGTGGCAAGTGCTCGAGCGAATCGTGCGAGAAACGCTCGCTACTGCGAACTATCAAGAAATTCGCACACCTGTCTTTGAATACACCGAACTGTTTGAACGTGGGGTTGGCGACACCACGGACATCGTGTCCAAGGAGATGTACACGTTCGAGGATCGGGGAGGCCGCTCTGTCACGCTGCGGCCGGAAGGGACAGCTGGCGTCGTTCGCGCGTTCGTCGAGAACAAACTGTATGGCCAAGGAACGATTTCCAAGCTGTACTACATCGAACCGATGTTCCGCTACGAGAAGCCTCAGAAAGGGCGTTTTCGCCAGTTCCACCAGTATGGGGTGGAAGTGCTCGGTTCTGAGGCGCCTGCTATCGACGCGGAAGTCATTCAACTCAATCTCTCCGTCCTGCAGAACCTCGGGCTCAAGCAGTTGACGGTTGAATTGAACAGCGTGGGTTGTGCAGTCTGCCGACCGCGGCACAAGGAGACGATGATCGCCCTTTTGTCACCGCGGCGGGATGAGCTGTGTAAAGAGTGTCAGGAGCGCCTTGAGAAAAATCCACTGCGCATGTTCGACTGCAAAAACGAACACTGTCACACCATCCTTCGCGAGGTCGGTGCACCTTATATTTCGGATGCCTTGTGCGACGAGTGCAGTGAGCACTTCCAGGCGGTACAGGGCTATTTAACGGCCATGTCCGTGCCGTTTGTGCACAAGAAAGACCTCGTGCGCGGACTCGATTACTACACGCGGACGGCTTGGGAGATCACTTCCCCTGGATTTACCACCATCGCGGGTGGCGGTCGCTACAACGGCCTGGTTGAGCAAGTCGGCGGGCCCGCGACGCCGGGAATTGGCTTTGGCGGCGGCATCGAGCGCGCACTGTGGGTCCTTGGCGAACAAGGTGGCCGATTGACGGATGAGCACGAACTCGATGCCTTTGTGGCCGTGGCCGACGAGAGCGCAGAGCGGCCGGCGATGGTCGTCTTGTCGACGCTGAGAGGCCGTGGGATCTCGTGCGATCGCGACTACCAGGGACGCGGGTTGAAGTCCCAGTTTAAGCTGGCGGATCGGGCGAACGCGAAGTTCGTGATCATTCTGGGCGAGTCGGAATTGGCGTCCGGGAAGGCCACCGTCAAAGATTTGGCCACGGGGCAGCAGGACCAAGTGGTATTTGCCGACGTGGCGACGTTTGTTCAAGAGCGCCTGGGAGAGGCGCCGACTGCGGGAGGACAAGGAGCATGAGCACAGCAGAACGGTTTGTTCGGGAACATCAAGTGAAAGAGACGCTCAAGACGGACATTGGGGGTATCGTCACACTCGGTGGTTGGGTGCAAAAGCGCCGCGATTTCGGAAGTGTCGTTTTCGTCGACCTCCGCGATCGATCGGGCATGGTGCAACTCGTATTCGACCGTGGACGCGGTACGAGCGAAGCGGCGATGGACGCCGCTGACAAGTTGCGCAACGAATACGTGATTATCGCGCGAGGGACGGTTGAGAAGCGCGATGAAAAGTCGATCAACCCGAAGCTGGAGACGGGGCACATCGAAGTCGTGGTAAGCGACGTCGTCATCGAGAACGCCGCGAAGAACCCACCATTTTATATTCAGGACGGGATCGACGTCGAAGAGCCCTTGCGCTTGCGCTATCGCTACTTGGACTTGCGGCGTCCGGAGATGCAGCGCATGCTCATGCTCCGCCACCAAGTGATTCGGGCGTTCCGCGCTTACTTGGACGATCACGAGTTTATTGAGATGGAGACGCCGATTCTCACGAGGAGCACGCCCGAGGGCGCTCGCGATTACCTCGTGCCAAGTCGCCTCCAGGCCGGCGAGTTCTATGCGCTCCCGCAGTCGCCTCAGATCTTTAAGCAATTGCTGATGGTGTCTGGAATGGAGCGCTATTATCAAGTGGCTAGATGTTTTCGTGACGAGGACTTGCGCGCGGACAGGCAGCCGGAATTCACGCAGTTGGACATCGAGACGTCGTTTCTTACGGCGGACGATTTGCAGTCGATGATGGAAGAGATGGTCCAGAAGGTGCTGCGCGACGTCGCTGGCGTCGAAGTGGAAATTCCGTTCCAACGCCTTCCATATTCCGAAGCAATGGAACGGTATGGCTCGGACAAACCAGACCTGCGCTATGACATGTCGTTTGTCGATCTCGCCGAATCCGTCCAGCACAGCGACTTCCGCGTCTTCCAAGACGCTCTGGCAGCGGGTGGTACGGTAAAGGCCCTGGTCGCACCTGGCATTGCGTCGTACAGCCGCAAACAGGTCGACGAGTTGGTCGCGTTTGTGAAGGCCTATGGTCTCAAGGGCTTGGCGACAATCGCCGTACAACAGGACGGCACAGTCAAGTCGTCGATCGGCAAATTCTTCACGGACGAGCAACTAGGCGAAATCGTCACCACGTGTGGCGCGAAACCAGGGGATCTGATTCTCATCGCGGCGGCGAGCCGGAAGGAAGTTTTCGCGGCACTTGGCGCCCTTCGCGTGAAGCTCGGCCAGGAATTGGGCCTCGCCGACCCGAACGTCTACAAGTTCCTTTGGGTGACCGACTTCCCGCTGCTCAGCTACGATGAGGAGGAAGGCCGCTACGTGGCCGAGCATCACCCGTTCACGATGCCGCGCTACGAGGACGTGGACCTGTTGACGACGGCTCCTGAGAAAGTCAAGGCGCAGGCGTATGACATGGTCCTCAACGGATTTGAGATCGGCGGCGGCTCCATGCGCATCTACCGCCGGGACATCCAAGAAAAGATGTTTGAGGCGCTCGGATTTACGCCTGAACACGCGTACGAAAAATTTGGCTTCTTGCTCGACGCGTTTGAATACGGTACGCCGCCGCATGGTGGCATCGCCTTTGGACTGGACAGAATCGTGATGTTGCTCGGCGGCAGCAAGTCGCTCAGGGACGTCATTGCGTTTCCAAAGACGGCGAGCGGCACGGATCTCCTGATGGAGGCGCCGAGTACCGTTTCCGATGCGCAGCTCGACTTGTTGCACTTGTCGATCAAGGAGTAAATGTGTCAACTTGTCTCACAGTTCGCCCAGATTTGGGCAGGCGATAACTTGCGTGATGGCCATCGGCGTGTTAACATAAGACTCATTCAACGGTGCCCTGCGGTGTTGGTGAGGCCCGCAGTGTTTTGTTCCAACACTTTTTTGATTGGGAGTCCGGACGTCAACAGGGACTGTAACGAATGCCCGCTCGTCGGGACTCGAGAACTTCCTGTGCAGGACACCCACCTGCGCGAGCAGGATCAAAACCTTGGGTTACACGGCAATTGCGGGGCGCCTATTGACAGACGCGAAATGCGCGATATCCTCTTGCGAGGTATCGCGCTTTTTGTATTCCGACGGTAAAGTTCTGCTCTTCATGCGACCGTGGAAGGAGCATCGCGGTCGGGACAAAATCAGTGTTTGCCCGGGCACCTTTTCGGATGGCCAATTTTTGCATATAATAATGTTGAGTAAACGACTAGGATTAATGATCGCGAGGGAACGGATTGAAAATTTCTACGAAAGGCCGCTACGGCCTGATGTTACTGGTCGACTTGGCGCAGCAGGGATCGGATAGCCCTATTTCGTTAAAATCGATTGCGGAGCGCCAGGGTCTTTCCGAGCACTATCTCGAGCAACTGATAGCACCCCTTCGCAATGCGGGATTTGTTCGCAGCATTCGCGGAGCGTACGGCGGTTACGTGTTGGCGAAAAGCCCGCAGGATATCGTCGTGAAGGACATCATTCTCACGCTCGAGGGCCCTATCACCATCGTCGACGAGGATTTGGACGACGGACTGGAAACGTTATGGACGAGGTTGCGCACAGCTATTTCCGATGTGCTTGAAGGCGTTACGTTGCAAGATCTGGTCGAGATGAGATCGAGTGATGCAAACGGCTTCATGTTCTATATCTAGCGCGTGTGACGGCGTGTATAGGAGTCATCGGTGACACCACGAATGGAGACGATTCGGAAGCATGATTTACCTTGACAATGCGGCGACGACAAAAGTGTCTGATGAGGTTCGGGCGGCGATGATGCCCTTTCTGGAGGAGGCCTATGGCAATCCCTCGAGTATTCATCAGGCTGGCCGGAAGGCGCGTCAGGCGGTCGATCGCGCCCGACGCCACATCGCCTCCTGGCTTGGCTGTGACGCACACGACCTCGTCTTTACAAGCGGCGGCACGGAAGCGAATGCGACGGCACTGACGGGTGCCTACTTGGCGCGGCGCGAGGCGAAGCGCCACATCATCACATCGGCTGTTGAGCACCACGCAGTCCTGCACACCTTGGAATTCCTCGAATCGGTGGGAGCAGAGGTGACTGTCCTTCCGGTGGACGGCGATGGGTGTGTCCGCGTCGAGGACGTGCTCGCTGCGCTTCGCGAGGACACGGGCGTGGTCAGCATTATGGCCGTCAACAACGAGATTGGCACGATTCAACCGATCGACCAAGTGGTGCAGGCCGTCAAGTCTGTCGACCCATCCATCGTCGTCCATTCCGACATGGTACAGGCCCTGCCGTTTATCGCCCACCCGCTCAAGCGGCTGCCGGTCGATATGGCGACGTTTTCCGCGCATAAGATTCACGGTCCGAAGGGGATGGGCCTACTGTATCTGCGCAAAGACGTCCCTTGGCGCCCGATGTTGTATGGCGGACAACAGGAGGGTCGCCGCCGCGGCGGTACGGAAAACGTGGCGGGCATCGTCGGATTTGGTACGGCGGTCGACCTGCTGTCGTCCGACTTCGAGCGCCGCGTTGCGCACATCGGGAGTTTGCGGAGTGCGTTTTTCGACGTCTTGCAACGGCATTGCAACGCTGTTTTGCTGAGCCCTGCGGACGGCGCCCCGACAATCCTTAGCCTGGCGTTTCCGGGCGTTCGCAACGATACCCTGCTGATGCGCCTAGATCTGGCCGGTGTCGCGGCTTCCGCAGGATCGGCGTGCACGGCAGGAAGCCTTGAACCGAGTCACGTGATTGCGGCGACTGGTCGGACAGAATACCTCAAAGAGGCAGTGCGCTTCAGTTTCAGCGATGATTTGTCGATGGACCAAGTTTTAGAAGCGGCGGAAATTGTGTGCACGACGGTAAAGACAATCACTGACAGCGCGCGGTTTTCGTGATTTTTTGTAAGCCGCTTTAATTCGATATCCAGTTTCTGCATTGCAAACCCCTTTCCGGAGGTTTAGGATAGTCAGAGAAAGTCTCGTTTGACATGTATTTCGGAACCGAAAATATTTTATCTGTGAACTGATTGTCTTATTTTTCTCACAATTCGGTTTGCGCGATGAAGCCTTCGGGCATGCTGTGTTAGTGATACATATCAAACGAGAACCAGGCGTAAGAGGGTCAAGGCCATAAACCATAGATGAACGGGAGGGTTCCACATGCGGTGTCCAAACTGTACGAGTCGGGATATCGGTAAGATTGGTGCTAGCCAATATTACTGCTGGAGTTGCTTCAAGGAATTCAACGTCGCAGGTGAAGAGGTTCGCGTCTACGACGTAGCGGAGGACGGTTCGCTCGTCGTGATCGAAAACTTGACCGACGAAATCGAGTACGGTACGGGTGCATAGACAGATAGCGAGGGTCACCGAACACATCGGTGGCCCTTTTTTTGTGCCCAGGTACGTCACTGGGCTCATTACCTCACTTACCGAGCAGGGAGCCCGTAGAGCCCCACTGCGCACGCCGCGAAGCCGAAGAGGCATGAAGCCACGACGTATAGGAGCGCGGTGAATTCTCGTCCTTCCCGAAACAGGGTGACAGCTTCGTAGGAGAACGTCGAGAAGGTCGTGTAGGCCCCGCACACGCCGACGCCAAGCAGCAGCATGGGGGCGGAACCCAAGGCGGGAAAGTACGCGTTTAAGTCGCGAGTGAACCATCCGAGTAGGAATGAGCCGGTTACGTTGATGAGTAGAGTTGCGTAAGGGAAGCTGACGTCAAAGCGGCTGTTGACGACGCGCGTGACTTGGAAGCGCAACAGTGCGCCGATGATGCCGCCGATGCCGACCAACAACCAGTTCACCGCGCCATGCCTCCACTTCTGCGCGCATGCCAACTCATTTGAAACTTAGCGGTGCGGTAGCCGACATATGAGATGAAGAGCCCCCCGATGACAGACAGGAGAACGTAGCCCAACGATTGCAAGACTTGTCCATTTTGATAGAGCTTCCAAGCGTCGATGGTGAACGTGGAGAACGTCGTGAATGCACCGATAAGCCCTGTCCCAATCGCGAGACGGAAGTTTGCATGGATGGGCAATGCGACCGCCGACATGGTGTTGAGCCAGCCAAGCACCAGACATCCAGACCAATTGGCAAACAGGGTCGCAATGTTGAGCCCGTTCCACGTCCCCAGCCATTCACTGACGCCATAGCGCAGAATGGCGCCAAAAAAACCACCGATTGCCACGGCGAGATAGGCCATGCTAACTGCGCCTCCTTCCTCGTTGCCAAACACGAAAGCGTCGCGAGATACAGGCTTGAATACGGCCTGTCCAAAGTATGTCCTCAAGTATAGAGAAGTGAAGAGATGGTCGTAAAGTGGTTGTGTGGGGAATGCATGGCCGTTCTGTATGCGGAGTGGGGACGGTGGAGTTTTTTCCGGACCTTTGGGAATCTTACGCGATAGTATTGGGCGAAGTGCGCTATGCAGGCGCACGGGAAGCGTGATCGCCGGGGGATTTGCATTGGGAGGAGGAAGCCGAACTGAGAAACAGATACGCGCAATTGCCGAGTGGAGATTATGTAGTATACGCGCCTCGCGTCATCCGAGGATACCCACAAGCTGGCGTAGAGGTGCCGTTTTACGTCAGTGCACCCGATTTCGATCGGGTCGCGGCGTGGGATGGCACCTGGATTGCCAGTTGGAGCCGCTGTGGCACCTTGCCATCCATCGGCGGTTGCTCCGGCGAGCTAGGAGAAACAGGAACCGCGAAGCACAGGGGCGTGAAACTCCACCGCTGGATTTACGAGGGTCGCAAAGGTACCGTGCCTTCTCGCCTCGTCATGAGCTACCGAAACCACAACCCTATCGATAATCGCTGGGACAACCTGTGGGTGTCCCATCCGCGTGCGGCGCAGCGCCGGCAGAAACACGAGAAACCGGCGTTTGACGCGAGTGGTTTGACTTGTACCGGTATTCCAGTGAGTAGTCGGCGGGGGCGGGACTTATTTCGCGAGTCGGCCTATTTCGGCAGTATTCTGCTTGGGCGCTACCGACCTCACGCACCGACGGAATCCGTGGATGAGCGCCTGTACATGGAATGGGACCATCGCATCGCGCACATGCTTCTCGTCGAAGAACTACCGCGTCAGGACATCTACAACCAGTTGATCACGCTCAAGATGACGCGTGACCAAATTGACGGCCTTGGGTTACACATCGAGTCGTTCGACGAGCTGAAGCCGAGGGTCGACTTGCACATCCAGCGCATCCTGCAGCGGCTCTGGTGGGCGCCAACGTTTCTCGATCCCGCTTGATATCCGAATGCATCACGAACGTTCGAAGCAGTTGTACAACCTCGGCGCGATAGGCTGTGTGCTGGCTTCGTGTGACCGATGACCACAATTCCCCGCCTCCGGATAAATGAGGCGTCGCGCGATTGCATATACTGTGAACAACTTGTACTGGCTGTCCGACGTCCCTTCAGGACAGCGGATGGCCGATGGTCTTGGAGGAGGTCGCACCATGTGGCCCACGAGCCGTTATTTTCGGGCGACGCTGTCCATTTTTTTGACGTTGCTGTGCATTTATTTAATCGGACTCCTACGCGGTTTCTTCTCGGACATCTGGGCGGTGGTCAGCGCGGTCGTCTACCCATTTCTAGCGTCGCTGATCGTGAGTTACGTTCTTCAGCCGCTCGTCGACTTGCTCGCACGCCGTCGCGTTCCGCGGGGCGCCGCCATTCTTCTGATCTATTTCACGTTTGTGCTGCTCGTGGTCGTCGCAGTGCTCAATGCTGTGCCTGTCATCACGAAACAGGTAACGCAACTGGTGGCCAACATGCCGGGGATGGTCGTGCAGGTGAATCACTGGATCGACATGGTCAACGCGCACAAACAGTACTTGCCAGACACAGTGCGCATCGGTGTGGAAAACGCCTTGAATCAAGTGGAGCGCAACTTGACGCAGTCGGTGTCAGGCGTCTTTTCTTTTATCTCGGGCGCCGTAAACATCGCCTTCATCGTCGCCCTGGTGCCTTTTTTGGTGTTCTACATGCTCAAGGATGGCCGCTCGATCGGCCGCGGTGCCGTGCGGTTGGTACCGAAGTCGCGGCGGGAGCAGGTGCAAGAATTGATGGTCAGTGTGGACCACACGCTAGGCAGCTACATCCGCGGGCAATTTCTCGTGATGCTGGCGCTCGGCGTCCTGGCTTTCGCCGGTTATCTGATTGTGGGCATGCCGTACGCCCTTCTGTTGGCCATCTTTTTGGCGGTCGCCGACATCATACCGTATTTGGGGCCGTTTATTGGAGCGGCCCCAGCGGTGTTCTTGGCGATGACGGTCAGCCCTGCCATGGTCATTAAGGTGCTCATCGTCAACGTCATCGTGCAACAGTGTGAGGGAAACCTGATCTCGCCTCAGATTATGGGGAGGACGCTCAAGTTGCACCCGATGGCCATCGTCGCCGCCTTGCTCATCGGCGGGGAGCTAGGTGGACTACTTGGGCTCATTGTCGCAATTCCCTTGCTCGCGGTGCTGAAAGTAGTGTGGACCAACATTCAGGAGGAACGGCATAAGTCGCAGATCTGAGGGCTCCTGTCGGCATTTGTTGAAAAATCGGCAATTGGGTTTGACAGTCTTCTCCTGCAACCGCTAAAATACAGGCACGAATGAAAGCGATGCGGAAAACGAGTACGCCGATTCTACGTTGTTCAGAGAGGATGCCCTTGGCTGGGAGGCATCTCGAGGTGGGCGGCCGAAGCTACTTTCCAAGCGCGTGACGAAACCACGCCGGGGATCGCCCGTTACTGCGATTGTGAGGGACAGCGTCGATTTGCTTTTGGCGCTGTAACCAGGGTGGTACCGCGAGAACAACTCTCGTCCCTGTTGGGATGAGGGTTTTTTTGTGTTTATCGCAAGAAGGAGGACATTGACGTGAAACCTTTATCTGGTCAACAAATTCGCCGGTTGTACAAGGAATTTTTCGCCGAGCGGGGGCACAGCATCTTCCCGAGCGCCAGCTTGGTGCCACATGACGATCCGACGCTGCTCTGGATCAACGCCGGCATGGCGCCGCTCAAACCTTACTTCGATGGCCGCGAGATCCCCGAGAACCCGCGGATTGTCAGCTCGCAAAAGTGCATCCGCACGAACGACATCGAGGAAGTCGGTCAGACCGCGCGGCACCAGACGTTTTTCGAGATGCTCGGCAACTTTTCGTTTGGCGACTACTTTAAGCAGGAAGCCATCACGTGGGCCTGGACATTTCTGACGGAAGTGCTTGAGCTCGATGGGACGCGTTTGTCGGTCACCATCCACGAAAATGACGACGAGGCGTTCGACATCTGGCACAATCGCGTTGGACTTCCAGAAAACCGGATCTATCGCGGGTCAGAAGATAACTTTTGGGAGATCGGTGAAGGTCCATGTGGTCCGTGTTCGGAGATCTTTTACGATCGCGGTGAACAATTTGGCTGCGGCTCGAGCGACTGCAAACCAGGCTGCGATTGCGACAGGTTCCTCGAGATCTGGAACCTCGTGTTCACGCAGTACAACAAGGGCGCCGATGGAGAGTACACGCCTTTGCCGAAGAAAAACATCGATACCGGGAGCGGACTCGAGCGCTTGGCCTCTGTCCTTCAGGACGTTCCTAACAATTTCGAGACCGACTTGTTCCGGCCCATTATCGATAAGACGGGCGACATCGCCGGCCGGGCGTACGGTGACCGCTCGGAAGACGACGTACACTTTAAAATTGTTGCGGATCACTTGCGCACGGTGGCGTTTGCCATTGGCGATGGCGTGCTTCCTGGCAACGAGGGCCGCAGTTACATCATCCGCCGCCTGTTGCGCCGTGCCGTTCGCAGCGGCCGTCGCCTGGGCATCGAAAAGCCGTTCATGTATCGGCTCGTCGACGTGGTGGACGAGGTCATGGGTGCCGACTATCCAGAAGTCCGCGAGAAGCGGGATTTGATCGCTCGCGTCGTCAAGACCGAAGAAGAGCGGTTCCACGAGACGTTGACCGAAGGGGAAGCGCTGCTCGCTGACCGCATCGTCGCTTTGAAGGACAAAGGGGAGAGCGTCATCTCCGGAGCGGATGCGTTCAAACTTTATGACACGTATGGGTTTCCGATCGATTTGACGATTGAAATCGCTAGTGAGTCGGGCTTCACGGTGGACCGCGAGGGGTTTGACAAGGAGCTCGAACAACAAAGGGAACGCGCTCGGGCGGCTCGTCACACCAGCGAGGGAATGAGCAGCCAACGCGGTGTGTTGGAGGCGTTTACGACCCCGTCCACATTTGTCGGTTACGGGCAGTTGACCGCGGATGCACAGATTATTGGGTTGGTTCGAGACGGCGACTGGATCGACGGCGCTGGCGTCGACGAAGAGGTTCAATTGATTCTGGACACGACGCCGTTTTATGCAGAGAGTGGCGGTCAGGTCGCGGATAAAGGGGAACTCGTCGGGCCGACGGGTCGAGCGCACGTGCTTGAAGTGAAAAAGGCTCCGCACGGCCAAACCGTCCATACGGTGCGGGTCGTCGACGGCACGCTGCACCCGAACGACACCGTGCGCGCCACAGTCGATGCTTCGCTGCGCAAGGACACCATCAAGAACCACACGGCCACGCACCTGTTGCACAAGGCATTGCGGGAAGTGCTCGGCACACATGTGGCGCAGGCCGGGTCATTGGTTGAGCCGGATCGATTGAGGTTCGACTTCTCGCACTTTGGCCCGCTCACGGACGAGGAACTTCGCGATGTGGAGCAGCGCGTGAACGCGGCGATTTGGCGCGATTACGAAGTGGCCATCGACGAGATGGACATCGATGCAGCCAAGGCCCTTGGGGCAATGGCGCTGTTCGGAGAGAAGTACGGTCAGCGCGTGCGCGTCGTCCAGGCTGGCGATTACAGCATCGAGCTGTGTGGTGGCTGTCACGTGGAACGGACAGGGCTCATCGGTCAATTCCTGCTTGTGTCGGAGACGGGCATCGGCTCTGGAACCCGCCGAATTGAGGCTGTGACGGGTCGTCACGCTTACGCACTCGTGACCGAGAAGCAAGAGGTTATCGACCGTGCGGCAGGGCTCTTAAAGGCCACGGAGGCCAACCTGGTGGATCGAATTCAGAAGGCGCTGGACGACATGAAACAGCTCGAGCGCGAACTCGACTCTGCGAAGGCGCGCTTGAACCACGCCCGCGTCGGAGAGTTGAAGGACCGCGTCGAGACGATCGCGGGCGTCCCGGTCACACGCGCGGTGTTGACCGACGTGGACATGGATGGTTTGCGGCAACTGGCTGATGAATTGCGGGCCGACAAGGCTTCGTACATTGTTGTGCTAGGTTCGGTACACAATGAAAGAGTACAATTTGTGGCAGCAGTCTCGAAAGACCTGCAAGGGCGCGGGTTTCATGCAGGGCAAATCGTCAAGGCCGTGGCTGCCGTGGCAGGCGGTGGCGGTGGCGGCCGTCCAGATATGGCACAGGCAGGTGCAAAGGACCCTGATAAACTGCAGGCGGCGATCGAAAAAGTTGAGGAGATTGTCATGTCTGTCGCAGGAAACTCGGGGGTTTAAAGAGAAGAAGGAAAACTGGAAGTATAGCGTTCTTTGACGCATTAGCGAGGTGGCGCACTTTGACCAGCCGCGATTTTGACAAGACGATGCGGTTTGAGACAAAATCTGAGAATGCCGAGGCGCGCCAAGCATTTCAAGTAGCATATCGCGCGCTGAAGGAAAAAGGGTACAATCCGATTTACCAAATTGCAGGGTATCTCATCTCTGGGGACCCGGCGTACATCACGAGCCATCTTGACGCGCGCAATACCATCCGACGGATAGAGCGCGACGACTTGATCGAAGAACTCGTGCGCGCTTATGCCGCACTCCATGGCGATGCGGATACTAGCAGTTGATTACGGAGAGCGTCGAGTTGGCTTGGCGCTCTCGGATCCGATGGGTTTTTTGGCCAGTGCGCTCAAGGTGATTCAGCGGCAATCGGACAAGCAAGTGGCCGCAGACATCGAATCGGTGGTGCGTGAGTACGAAGTCGAGCACATCGTGCTCGGCCACCCCATCACCATGGCGGGGGAAGTCGGACAAAAAGCACAGCACGTGGAGCGATTTCGGGCCCTCTTGGCCAATCTCGTCAGCGTACCTGTCGAGTTGTTTGACGAGCGGCTGACGACGGTGAGTGCACAGCGAGTGCTGCTCGAGGCCGATGTCAGTCGGAAGAAGCGCAAGGAAGTCGTGGATGCTGTCGCGGCGACCATTCTTCTACAACACTATCTCGACGCCAAGTCGCACTGAGCCGCAATGGCTCGGTGCGACCGCTTTGTACGGGGTCAATACGTCCTCACGCGGGGGAGGGGAAACAATCTGGGACGCAGTAACGGAAGAAGACGCAAGTTGACCGCAGTCGCCATCGGCATCGTCCTTTGTGCTGTGGTCGTCGTCATCGGTGCGTTCATCTGGTATCAGCGGGCTTTGTCGCCCGTCTCCAGCCAGTCGCAGACGCAAGACGTAGTCGTGTCACGCGGTGAATCCGCGCGCGAAGTCGCCGATGATCTCTATCAAAAGAGACTCATACGCAGTGAAACTGCGTTTTTATATTTCTATCGTGGGCATCACGGCGTATCAGGCATTCAGGCCGGAAAGTACGCGTTGGCGCCGAATCTGAAACCGTCGCAGATCCTGGCCATTTTGACGCATGGTGAAGTAGTGTCTGACGCGATCAGCGTGACCATCCCGGAAGGGTACAACGTGCAGGATATCGCTACTAAGTTACAGGAACAAGGAATCTGCAGTTCGTCCGCGTTCCTCGACGCGGTTCGCGACGGATCGTTCAAAGAGCCGTTTCTGGCTCAGTTGGCCAATCGAAAAAACGTTCGTTATCGGCTGGAGGGATTTCTGTTCCCAGACACCTATCAATTTCAACCGAACGAGCCGGCGGCCGACGTGGTGAACGAGATGCTTCAGGACTTCCAGAATCGCGTCTTGACAGCTTCGAGTGTGGCTTTGATGAAGGCTGATCACCTGTCGCTAAACCAGTTGATCACGGAGGCTTCGCTGGTGGAGAACGAAGCGCAGGTCAACCAGGAGAGGCCGCTCATCGCGAGCGTGATCGACAACCGTCTGAAGGCAGGCATGAAGCTGCAAATTGACGCGACCGTCGACTACGCGCTCGGCCATCACGTCGATGTCGTCACCGACGCAGATCTGCAAAAGGCGAAGGGTCCGTACAATACGTATCTCGCTCTTGGACTGCCGCCAGGCCCGATCGACAGCCCCGGTTTACTGAGCATCCAGGCCGTCTTGAAACCGGCGCACACCGATTATCTGTACTATGTCGCAAAGGGCGATGGAAGTGGTGAACACTACTTCTCGAAGACGTATTCGGAGCAACTGCACAACGAGGCATTGCGGGCTGCGAATTTGAAAAAGGCGGCCAAGTGAGTACGTCGAAGCACGCTGTGCGTCATCCAGTATATGGTGAGAACGGATGGGCAACCTACCCGTAAGGAGTATGGTAGCCGTGCACAATACGAACGTGCGAGTGGGTCGTCTCATCACCCTGTATATCTTATTTGTGATCATTGGCGCCGTCCTGTTAGGGCGGCTTTTTCTGTTGATGTCGTTTCCACGTGCAGCCGACGCAGGCGACGGGCGAGCGGTGCGCGTGCCGCGCTGGCAGCTCGACGAAGAGCACTTTCACCTGCAATTGACCAGTGACGCTCGCGGGTGGATCGAGTTTCAAAATGGCCACCGTTGGCAGCCTAGGCGACTAACGGAACAGCGGGGCGGGACATCCGCGTCGCCTGCTTTGGTGGCACCCGAGATCGTCGGCTCCATTGGCTTGCCGGACATCTGGCCGAGTCCAGATAAGGTCGTGGCGGAACAAGGCAGGTCTGGGCTCGAATACGCGTTCGATCCCATTCTGTCAGGGCGCAGACCAGGCGTGACCGGCCACGTCGTGGCGGCCAAGGTGGCGAATCAAACTGCCGTCCGCGCCCTTCCTCCAACCGCTTTCACGTTGACGCCTATGCGCGGCAAAAATGTGGTTACGACGATCGACGAATCGCGCCAGCGACTGGCCGAAACGCTGTTGCAGAAAACAGGCGCCAGGCATGCGAGCATCGTCAGTCTTTCGCTGCGCAGTGACGACATCCAGGTTCTTGCCTCTGCAAACCATCAAGCAAGTGACGCGTTGCGGGCCGTCGCGCCCGGATCGATTTTTAAGCTGGTGACCGCTGCGGCAGCGCTCGAGACGCATACCTATTCTTCGAACGCCCGATTCTCGTGCCGTGGTTTCGTGCGTCTTCCTCATGTGGACATGCACTGCTGGCGGGTTCATGGCCAGTTGTCGCTGCGTCAAGCGATCGCAGAATCCTGCGACGTGACGTTTGCCACGATTGGGGCTCAGCTCGGACGAATTCCGATGTTCGTGCAGGCGCAGCGATTCGGTATCCTCGAGACGGGTATCGCGCCGTACGATGGCAAGGAGGTCATCGTCGGTGCTGATGCAGGGGTGGTTTACAAGCAATCGGGATCGGATTTGGGATTGTTGGCGAACACGGCCATCGGGCAAGAGGACGTTCGGATGAGTCCGCTTCAGGGCGCCGTGCTGGCGGCAGCCATCGCGAAGCGAGGAGAACATCACCGGGCGAGGCTCGTCAAGGGATTTACGGACGACTCCGGGCGCTTTACACCACTCTACCCGGACGCGCGCGACACGCTCGGCCTGCGGGCTTGTTCGGCATTTACAGCGTCTGTTCTCGCCGACGGCATGTGGGCAGCTGTCCATCGCAGAGAGGGGACAGCCTACCTGCTACACCCCTTTCCTATCGCGGCTAAGACGGGGACGGCCGAGTTGCCAAATGGGCATGTCAACGCCTGGCTCATCGGTTATCAGGTGCACAAAGGCATACCAGTTTCGGCCTTTGCCATCTGTGTCGCTGACGAGCCCAGCTGGCTTGCGCACAAGCACCTGTATCAGCTTGCCGCAGCTTGGTTCAAGTCGTGCTGAGTAGTTGTCCACGAGAAACCTATCGCACGATAGATGCGGGTTGGCAGCGTCTGGGCTAAGATAGGCACATGGACAATCGGAAAGCCGCACAGGGGAAAGCACATATCATGAGAATGTTCCATATCGATCATCCAGAGGTCGTCATGCGTCGACTCGTTATATCGGTCATCATCTTTTTTATCTACTCGCACTCCATCTCCACGCACGGCTCGTTGACCATGCGCTCCACGGTGTATCTGCTTCTCCTTGTCGAGTGTGCCGCCATCTGGTTGCCAAACGATGCGGTGCGCCACTGGCAACTGGCAGCGAGTGCGGGGATCTGCTTCGTACTCGTCGCAGTGATGGTGTTTTTGGGGGTTCCCTTCGCGGCCGCTTCGCAGCTTCTCTGGCCCCTGGCCGGCTGGGTGGCGTCTTGCCAGCGCGAGAAGAACGTCTTCGCCATGGTCCTATATGTGTTGGTGGCCGTGGTGATGGCCGTCGGCTTCTCCCGCTCGGTGCCGACGTACGGGTTTGTCTCCGAGTGCATCGGCCTCATTGCCCTATACTTTGGCCTGCGAGCGGGGCGCTTGCGCCGCCTCGAACACATCAGGCTCGTCCGTGCGCACAAGGAGCTTGAACAGGCGACACTAGAGACGATGAAGCACGCGACGATGGAAGAGCGCATGCGAATCGCCCGCGACATGCACGACGGGGTAGGGCATCAATTGACGTCGCTCATCGTGCAACTGCAGGCGACGCAATTTGCCATCGCCAACGGCGATCAAAACGCCAAGGGCATGACGTCTGATGCTTTGGCGACGGCGCGCGTCGCCTTGCAGGAGTTGCGGGAAGCGGTACGGCGGTTTGAGTCAAGCGACGAACACTTGACCTTGTCTGCGTTTGAAGCGCTCCTTCGCAGTTTTCAAAGGACTAGCGCCGTGGAATGCCGGTATGAGATCGATTGCGTGGTCGACAGACTGCCGTCTGCCGTAGCTACTTGTCTCTACCGCGTGCTTCAGGAGTCGCTCACGAACGTCGCGCGCCACGCCGAAGCGTCCGTCGTCGAGGTGGGACTAGGCGAGCAAAACGGTTACGCGCAGCTTCGCGTACGCGATGACGGCTCTTTGACCGACGTGTCTGCACTCACGTTTGGATTTGGTCTGCGCGCCATGCAAACTCGCGTCCGCGAGATGGGTGGTTCGTTTGCGTTAGAGTGCACGGGAAGTCATGGGCTGACGCTTGAGGTTCGGGTTCCCATCTGGCAACAGGAGGCGTCGACTTGATGAATTGCGGCCAGGAAAGGCAGATACGCGTGTTCATTGCGGACGACCAGGACATGATCGTTCAAGGACTCCGCTACATCGTCGACGCACAAGCGGATATGACCGTCGTCGGCGTGGCGCAAAACGGCGCGATCGCGCTGGAACAACTGCAACTTGGCGTCGCGGATGTCGCGCTCATCGACATTCGCATGCCGGAGTTGACCGGCATCGAGGTGGTGGAACAGCTGAACTCGCGGCAAGTCGGCTGCAAGGTCATCCTTCTCACCACCTTCGATCACGCCGAATACGTCCAGGAAGGCATCCGCGCTGGCGCCGTGGGTTTTTTGCTCAAGGATTCCCCGACCGAACAACTGCTTGACGGGATTCGGCGAGCAGCGAGCGGCGAGGTGTTTTATCTCACGGCGAACGCGCAGGGCGCGCTCGCGACCCTCTATACAGCGGGCGAGTCGAAGCAGCCCATGACGCTGCTCGAACCGTTGACGGATCGAGAACGGGATGTACTGCAGTGCATGGCGCAGGGGATGCGCAATCAGGAGATCGCTGAACAGATGTGCTTGTCGATAGGGACTGTGAAGACCCACGTGCACAGGATCCTGCAAAAGATGGGCGCAGAAGACAGGACGCAGGCGGTGGTCTGGGCCATTCGCGGCGGTCTCGTCAACTGAACGCAGGTGATTTCGTCGTCGCGTCGAGCAGGCAGATTCAGTGTCCACGCTGCATAAATTAGGCCGAAGTCATTGCCAAGACGCACGACGGAGGTGGCGTAATTTGTCCGGCTTTTTGGCACTGCTCGCACTCGTCTTGAAGGACGTCTCGGTATTCGTCTCGTATGTGAAGAACGGTGCGTTCCCGAAACCGCTCACTGCAGCCGAGGAACGCGTTGCTCTGGACGATCTGGCAAAGGGCAGCGAATCGGCGCGCAATCTTCTGATTGAACACAACCTTCGGCTGGTGGCACACCTTGTGAAGAAGTACGAGACGTCCGGAGAAGATCCGGATGACCTGATTTCCATTGGCACCATTGGGCTCATCAAAGCGGTTGAGAGTTACAAACAGGGCAAGGGCACAAAGCTCGCCACGTATGCAGCCCGGTGCATTGACAACGAGATTCTGATGTATCTGCGCAGCACCAAGAAGCACCGGCGAGATGCGTTTTTGTCAGATCCGATTGGCACCGACAAGGACGGAAACGAGATGACGCTCGCCGATTTGTTGGGCTCCGACCCGGATGAGGTCATCGACGTAGTCGACTTCACTTGGGAGAAGCAGAAGATGTATGAAAGCCTTCCTGTTTTGGCTGACAGAGAGCGAGAGGTCCTCTGCAAGCGGTTTGGCTTGCCAAACGGCGAGGAGCGCACGCAACGCGAGATCGCGGCTGAGCTTGGGATTTCGAGGTCCTACGTCTCCCGCATTGAACATCGAGCCTTGACCAAACTGTACGACAACATGCGCGCTCCTGCCCGAAAGTCGCCTCGGTCTGAGACGTTCCGGCACGGCGGCGCCAATGACGTGTGAGCCACAACTCTACACGCGCTGAGGGTATCGGTATAGCACAGCACAATGGCTCAGGGCGGCCCGTGAATGGGCCGCCTCTTTGGCGTACACTAGGCATTGGTTGTACCCTGTGCTATCATGGTCTACCGCATAGATGACTTTGCATGGTGAGAACGTGTGTGGGACAAGAGATTCGAGCAAGCTGAAAAGAATCGGGTGACTGCTGTGAGCTGGTTGGAAATATTGATGCCGAATGAATACGTCTCTTCTATTTATGAAATCGATTTGGAACGGCTGTGGGAACGAGGCATTCGACTGATTCTCACGGATCTCGATAACACGCTCGTACCTTGGAATGAGCCAACGGTGCCGGAATCGCTCACCAAATGGCTGAAACAGGCACACGACAGGGGATTTCACGTGTGCATCGTCTCCAACAACACCAGTGGTCGCGTGGAGGAATTCGCACAGC
This sequence comes from Alicyclobacillus fastidiosus, assembly GCA_029166985.1. Taxonomy (GTDB): domain Bacteria; phylum Bacillota; class Bacilli; order Alicyclobacillales; family Alicyclobacillaceae; genus Alicyclobacillus; species Alicyclobacillus fastidiosus_A. The sequence goes on from CP119138.1 coordinate 1,812,543, forward strand.
TGTCGGGGCTCCCGGCTGTCGGGGCGGCGAAAAAGCCGAAGCCAATCGGGTTCCAGCAGGCTTTGAACCGATTTCAGATGGGTGCGAAACAGGCGGTCATGGTGGGAGATCAACTGTTTACCGATATTCGAGGTGGGAATCGCTTGGGGATGTACACCGTATTGGTCCTCCCCATCGAGCCAAACGAGTGGTGGGGCACACGGATGGTCCGCAACCTCGAACGCGTGACCATGCCGCTCCTTCGCGCGCGTGGATTACAACGCCCCAATTCACTTCGGAGGTGAAAGTATGAGTCAAGAACAACTGGACGCCGTCTGCGTCGGTTGCGGGTCTCCCTTGCAATCAGAGGACGAGCAGGCGCCGGGATTCGTCCCGAATAGCGCGGTGGGCAAAGCGAATGTGCTGTGCCGGCGCTGTTTTCGAATTCGCAACTACGGTGAATTTTTACCGGTGCAGGTCAGTGAGCGCGACTACCAGGAGCAAGTTGCACAGATTTTCGACAACCCGGGGCTCGTCTTATACGTCATCGACGTGTTCGACTTGAGCGGGAGTTTGGTTCCAAATTTGGCCCGATTCGTGATGAATAGCGAAGTGGTCGTCGTCGTCAACAAAGTGGATTTGCTGCCCAAGGGGATTCACTACGAAGCCCTGTCGGATTGGATCTTGGAACAGGTTCGCGCGACGCGCGTGGAGGCACAAGAGGTTCTGTTTGTGAGCGCCGCCACGACAGAGGGGATGACGAGACTGTTCCATCGCGTCAACGGTGTGACGGACAAGCCGATTTATGTCGTCGGCATGGCGAATACGGGCAAGTCTACGCTGCTCAACGCCATCGCTAAGCGATTTGAAGTGCAAAACGACCCGTATACCGTTTCGCGGCGCCCTGGGACTACACTGGCGTTGTCGAAGTTCCAAGTGGAGGGACCGACTGGATCGATCACGTTTGTCGACACCCCAGGACTGGTTCACGGCACGAGGGTGATCGACAGGCTGTGCGCCGATTGCCTGAAGCGGGCGGTTCCCGACGCGCGCATAAGACCGCGGGTGTACCAGCTGAATCCAGAACAGACGCTTTTTCTCGGCGGATTTGCACGCCTCGACTTCGAAGCCGGCGTTCGCCAGCCGATCGTCTTATACATAAGCAATCAGTTACCAGTCCATCGGTCGAAGTTGGAGCGCGCCGACAACATTTGGGAACAGCATCGAGATGACATATTAGAAGTGCCGTGCGGGGCATGTCGGTCGTCGTTCGACGACCTCAAGGCGCTACCGATTCAGTCCACGCGTACGCGTGAACGCGTTCCGAACGGCACCATCCCAGTGTCTGGACGGGGGCGGGACATCGTCATCCCGGGGCTTGGCTGGATCACGTTGTCAGGTGCCGCATTTCGCGGTCGCCTCTGGTTGCCTAACTGGTTAGAGCCGGTTTTGAGGCCGCGGCTCGTGGGTGACTTGACGAGATCGAGAGAAGGGTTCTCCTCATGAGACTGTTTGGACTTCTCGGTTATCCAGTCGGACACTCAGCGTCACCCGCCATGATGAACGCGGCGTTCCAGGCGGACGGCGAAGCGGCGGTGTACGTCCCCTTCGCCGTCGACCCGGAGCACATACGAGAAGCCTTCACGGGGCTTGCAGCGCTCGGAGCCGTCGGTGTGAATGTCACCGTTCCGCACAAAGTCGCGGCCTTTGACTGGACAGATGTTCATACGCCCGAGGCACAGCGGATCGGGGCGGTCAATACCATCCGTTTTTCGACAGAAGGCGCGATTGGGCATAATACGGATGTCTCTGGCTGGTGGCGTTCGATCGAACAGCAAGTGACAGGGACCTCCCCAAGTTTCGCCGTCATCGGCGCTGGGGGTGCTGCGATGGCGATTTTGGCCGCCATCGCGACCCATCGCAAGGATTCTGTCGTACGCGTGATCGCGCGCCGCGAAGCGGCCGTGGCGCAGCTTCAAGAGCGGTTTGAGGCCTCGCTTTCAATCGAGTACAGGCCGTGGGAAAAGCGGCATGAAGTCGTGTCAGAATCTGATGTCATCGTGCAGACGACGCCGATCGGGATGTGGCCAAATACGGCCGATTCGCCGATTGAGGATCCTTCGGTCTTCCAGAAGGGGATGGTTGTCCAGGATATCGTGTACCGCCCACGCGAGACGCGCTTTGCCAAAGTCGCCAAGGCGGGGGGAGCAAAGGTCGTCGATGGCGCTGGCATGTTGGTCTACCAAGGGGTGGATGCCTACGAATGGTGGCTTGACCACGCGGCGCCCGTAGACGTCATGTTTCAAGCGGTGAATGCCCACCTCCAACAGGAGCAGTTAGACCATGAGTGACGATGCAAGGGTGTGTTATACTGTGGACGACAGTGGAACCACTTTCCAAAGGCCGAAGGCCTTGCCAGATACAGACGCTCGCCGCGTCCTCTTGTTCGGGGGCACGTTCGATCCGCCTCACATCGGGCACTTGGCCATGGCACAGCTAGCCTTGGAGCAGACGGGTGTGGACGAAGTCTGGTTTTTACCGTCCCCGAGCCCACCGCATAAAGCGGACATCGGAGATGATACGTTCTCATGGCGATTGAAAATGGTCGAGACGTTATTGGATGGGCGTCCAGGACTTCGCGCAGTGCCCTTGGAATCATTCTTACCGCGGCCATCGTATAGCGTGGATACCGTGCGTGCGTGTCAGAAATGGTACACGCAAACGCGATTTTCGTTTTTATTGGGAACCGATAGCCTGGCACAATTGCCTACTTGGCACGGCGCTGAAGAACTTTCACAGCGCATCGCATTTTATGTAGCAGGGCGCAGCGGTCACCCCTTTGCCACTACGCTCGACGTGGTGCAGTCGGTGTTGTCGGACGTCCGTGCTACGCCTATCGAGATGCCGCTTCTCGACGTCTCGTCGACGTGGATTCGAGAGCGGCTCGACAAGTGCCTGGACGTCTTCGGATTGGTGCCGCCATCGGTACTCGATGTGTGGAATGCCGGCCCGTGAGCGGGCGAATGGGAGGCAGACGATGGAACTGTCCCAACTGATACACGATGTCAAAGATGCTCTTACGCCGCATCGTTTCCGCCATGTCGAAGGCGTGGTTCAAGCGTCGATCGACCTTGCCAAGCAATATGGCGTCTGTGTCGAACAAGCTGAGATCGCAGCGTGGTTGCACGACATAGCGCGGGAGTGGTCCTGGGAAAAACTCCGGGTGGCCTCGCAGACGATAGAAGTCCCGCCAGGGTTCGCCACCATCCCGACGCTCTTGCACGGACCCATTGGTGCACATATTGGCAAGACGCACTATGGCATCGACGACGAATTGGTGTTGGATGCCGTGCGCTATCACACCACTGGCAGGCCCGACATGACGGCGCTTGATATGGTTTTGTTCGTGGCGGACGCGATTGAGCCGGGGCGCGATTATGCTGGTGTAGAAGATATTCGCGAGGCGGCGCGGCGAAGTTTGGAATCGGCCGTGAGGCTCAGTATCGATAATACGATTCGGTTTTTAGTGGATGCAGGAAAGCCCTTGTTTCCGTTGACGGTATTGACGAGAAACGATCTCATCATGCGTTCCTGACAACCTGTTGTGAACTTAAAGGAGGCGTGTGCATGCAATTGAACGAAGTGGAGCGCATTGCTCAGGCTGCTGCGAATGCAGCGCAGGACAAAAAGGCGACAGACGTGGTCGTCATGAACGTTCAGACGCTGACACCCATGGCGGATTTTTTTGTCGTGTGTTCGGCCAATTCCCGTCCGCAAGTCGAGGCTGTCGCGAGGGCGGTTCGGGACGAGTTGCACGATTTGGGCGTGGGTTGCAAGGGTGTTGAGGGAATGGACGAAGCACGCTGGGTGCTGCTCGACTTCGGAGATATCGTAGTGCACGTATTTAGGCCGGAGGACCGGGAATTTTATCATATCGAACGCCTTTGGGGAGAAGCGGAAGTCTATTCGGTCGGTGAGTCTTCGACGTGAAGACGTACGACGAGTTTGCCAGCGTCTACGACGTGTTTATGGCCGATGCGCCATACGACGAATGGATGGATCTCATTCTATCGCACTGGCCGCTGGCCGCGAGGGACGTTGCTGACGCAGGGTGTGGCACTGGCATTTTGACGGTGCCACTCTCTGCATCGGCACGGACCTGCATCGGTGTGGACGCGTCCGAGACAATGCTCGCAAAGGCACAGGAACGAGCTTTAGAAATGCGGTCGCACGTGACCTTTTTATGTCAGGATCTGCGGGAACTGCGGTTACCCCACGCGGTCGATCTCGTCGTATCCACCTGCGACGTGATGAACTATCTCCCGCTTTCGGACCTCCCTCGCGTGTTTGCAGGGATTCGCAAGTCGCTCAAACCGACTGGCGCGTTCGCGTTCGATATCATCGGTCCTAGGCGCGTGGCTGCACTTGCACAGGGGTATTGGCACCAAATCGAGGATGATGCTGTGCTCTTGCACGAGACACGGGTCGTGGAGCGGGTGATTGAGCACGAGGTTCACGCCTTTGTCCGACTCGACGACGGACTGTACGAGCGGATCGAAGAAGAGCACCGGCAGTATTATCACGAAGAGGCGGAAGTCGCGCGCGTACTTCGAGACTGCGGGTTTCAAGTCGATTCCGTCCTGGCTGATTTCGCAAGGGAGCGAACCGGGGAAGCGGATAGGCTTGTCTTCATTGCAAGGGTTTGAACGTCGACAGGGCAACACAGAGAGTGGCGCCCTGTTACGAGCGGGCGATGGGGTCCTCACTGGATGGCGCCTCGGTGGCCTGAAACTGCAAGAACGATTGGAGCGCCGTCGGGTTGGTGTTGAAGAAGACGACGAGCGCCTGTAGAGATTCTAATGTGCGAGGGCTTACGTGGTGTTCGATGCCCTCCACGTCCCGCTGAATGGTCTCCTCTGCGACACCGAGCATCCGCAGAAACTCTGCGAGCATCGCGTGTCGTTCCTTCATGAGTTTCCCCATTCGCTGACCTCTTTGCGTCAACACGATGCCGCGGTACTTCTCGTAACTGACGTATTCATTCTCATCTAACTTCTGCAGCATTTTGGTCACTGAACTTGGTTGAACCGCGAGTGAGCTAGCTATGTCAGAAACGCGCGCATAACCCTTGTCGTTCATGAGTTCATAAATTTTCTCCAAATAGTCTTCCATACTGGGTGTGAGCACGCCTATAACCTCCAATTTCTTCTACATCGATTGTACACGACCTGCGAAATGAGCCGCAAACCTTTTGTCGATCTCTCCTGTATTGTATTCATCTTTCCCCCAGATGCGTTTTCAAAGTTGCATCGCGGATAACGGCGGGGAAACAGGCATTTTGCGCCATGCAGTTGAACATCTCTCTCAAGACTTGAAAGGGAGATGATCGCGACCGTGAGCAAATCGGCGAATTTGTGGTTGGTTGGCAAACGTGGGGGAGGCGAGTGCGCCAAGGCGGGACCGAAGCGTTTTTGGCGCGACGGATTCGGCAGGCTGACAGCGTCGACGCGGGTCGCTCTGCCCATCCTGCTCATCCTGTTGTTCGTTTGGGTCGGCTGGCTCTACGGAAATACCCGCCAAGCCCAGGGGGCGGCCTTGAAGACAGGCCTGGATGCTTCCGTTCCCGGGCCGGCGACGGGGAACAACGGTAAAGGGGCAAGCGGAGGCGGCGTGAGCCTTGGCGCGGAGGCCGCAAACACCATCCAAGTCGACGTCCACGGCGATGTGAAGCGTCCGGGCGTCGTGACCATTCCTTCCAACGCGCGAGTAGACGACGCCATTCGAGCGGCTGGCGGATTTCGCGATGAGGCTGACGCGATGAACGTCAACTCGGCAGCACTCGTATGGGACGGTGAAGAACTGGACGTCCCCGGTGTTCAGCCTGTTCAAGCTCGCGATGCGATGCCTGGACAGGTCGCAGATGCACAAGCTGAGCCCCCCGTATCGAGTTCCCAGCCCGACAACGTGGCTAATGCCCCAGCAACCTCGGGTAAACCGCTTGCGACAGATAAGATCGACCTCAATACAGCTGATGAAGCGACGCTCGAGACGTTGCCGGGGGTAGGTCCGAAACGGGCGGAAGACATCGTTGCGTACCGGCAGTCGCACGGACCATTCCACTCCGTGTCCGATCTCCTGCAGGTGAAAGGAGTTGGACCCAAGACGCTCGCGATATGGGCACAAAACCTCTATGTGTCCTCCACCTTGCCGTCAACACACCGGTGAGTCACCGGGTGGTTGCAGTGAATACATGCGCCTGGTTAGGCATCGGCGCCCTCGTCGTCGCACAGCACATGTCGGTCTTACCGCATCCGAGGTACTTAGAGCTCGCCTTATTGCTCGCGTGTTCCGGTCTTGGCTGCGCCCTCGTCGCGATTTTGCGCTGGCCTGCGACTCAACTGTGTGTCGCCTGCATGACAGCGGTGTCCACAGGTTTGGCACTGGGATTGCTGCACAGGGCCTGGATCGCCCCGTCTCCCACCGCAGTGCTTGGCGCGCAGACGCTTGTGCAGGGCACGGTGGAGCACATCGCTATGTATGGGCAACAGACCATCTTGACGATCTCCGTGGACGCGGACGGATCGGACGCCAACCGGCGCTGTCGGTACACAGCCTCGTGGTCTTCGTTCACGCGCGCTCCAAGCGCGGTAGTCCCAGGTGAGCGCGTACTCATTCGCGGGGTGTTTGTCTCGAAGCCCGCCGGAGAGCCACTGCAAGAGTGGCTTGCCCCGACATACGCGCTTCGCGGACAACTGCTTCGGACAGAGCCTGCGCAAGGACTTGCCAACGGTTCGAACGAGTTGGAGCAGGCGCTGGTCAGGACGGTCCCAGAAGCGGACCGGACGTTGACAGATGTCGCGTTGTCGATGGTGGTGGGCAGGGCCGCGCCCCTCAGCCCTGCGACAGAGGCGCTCTTCCTCGACGCCGGCGTCACGCATCTGTTGGCTGCCAGTGGAGCAAACGTCGTCCTCTGCCTCCGGTTTGCCAGATTGGTATGGCAATGGGGCTTTAGGTGGTGGGGGGTTCGCTCGCGAATCTTGCAAACCGCATACGAGCTAAGCGTCATTTGGGGATTTGTGTGCCTGTGCGGATGTGCCACGCCGATTGCTCGGGCTGGGGTGTTTGCGTCGTACACGGTGCTCTCACGAGCGTGTGGCCGCCCTGTCGGCGCGTTTACAGGCTTGTCGGTGTCGAGCCTCCTATTTGCGCTCTGGTCGCCACAGGACGTGTCCAGCGTCAGTGGCGTACTGTCTGTCACAGCAGCGTTCGCGATGTGCCAGACGAGTACGAATCACACGGCACATCCATGGCAGGTGAACAAGTCAGCGCGACAGGCATCGTCTCTGCGCGTATGGGGGGTGGCGAAGTTGCAAAGTGGCTTGCTGCACGTGCTGGAATTGACGTATACAAGTGTGTTGATGGATGTGTACATGATCCCACTCGTGTGGTGGTGGTTCGGTCAGTTGACGCCGTATGGTGCACTGGCGACCGTCGTTGTCGAGCCGGTGCTCGTGGTCTTACTCCCCCTGACAATTCTCTGGTGTTGCGCCTGTCTAGCTGAACTCGCTGCCCCTTGTTCGCAGCTGATAGCGCTTTCACATCTGCTTGGGTTGGTTGCCGTAGCCCTCGTCAACGGTCTCTGCCACCTACTGCAGCAGATTGTCCAACTCCCGTACAGTTTTGACGTCATGCCGGCCTTACCTTTTTGGTTTATCTCGTCATACTACGGTTTTATTCTCTTCCTGCAACGGTATCAGCCCTTCGCACAATTTATATCTCGCATGTTTGCTCGCCAACTCGTGTAAAATAAAATGGGTTGTGCTATGATTGACTACTGGATAGAGCTTGCGATTCGGAGACTGATCGCTGGCTACATATGGAATGATAAAAATACGCTGTATAGAACTGGAGAGGACGAGCAATGAGTAAAATTGTGATTGTCGGTGCCGGTTATGCAGGGATGGCAGCCGCTGCTCATCTGGATAAAGCGGGCACGCCGTTCACCATCGTCAACAACCATGATTATCACTACCTGACCACTTTGCTGCACGAAGCAGCTGGCGGTCGTGGCCCTGGTGAAAACTATCAGGTGCCTATCAAGGAAGTTCTTCGCCAGGATTCGTCTCAGTTGGTACTCGACGAAATCACCGGGATCGACCGCGAAAAGAAGGTCGTCATCGGCAAGGCTGGCCAATACGAGTTCGATTACTTGATTTATGGCATGGGCTGGATCTCCGAGTACTTTGGTATCAAAGGCCTTAAGGAAAACAGCTTGAGCATCACGAACCTGGATACCGCTGTTCAGATTCGCGAGCACATCGAAAACGAATTTAAGGCATATACAACGGACGGCGACAAGCGCCATCTCCGCATTGCACTCGGCGGTGCAGGTTTGACCGGCATCGAGTTGATGGGTGAGTTGTTGGAATATCTCCCAGAGCTCTGCAAGTCCTTGAACATCCCGTTCTCGGAAGTCGATTTGCAGTGTATCGAAGCGATGCCGACAATTTTGCCGATGGTCGCTGCACACCTGCGTCCATACGTCATCGAAACGCTGACCCAAAAGGGCGGCAAACTGCGCACCAACACAAAAATTATGGAAGTTACCCCGGGTGTTGTACACCTTGACGGCGGCGAAACCGTTGAGGCAGGCACCATCGTCTGGACGGGTGGCGTTCGTGCGAACCCGCTGCTCACAGATGCGGGCTTCAATGTCGATCGCCGTGGTCGCGGCAAGGTCAACAGCTTCCTGCAGTCTGCCGACGACGACCACATCTTTATCGTGGGCGACAGCGCGTGGGCAGAAGACGAGAACGGTAAGCCGTTCCCGCCGACCGCTCAGATGGCAGAACAGATGGGTGCACTCGCTGCACACAACCTCATCAGCTTGCTCAGCGGTCAACCGTTGAAGAGTTTCAAACCTCGCAATTGGGGTACGCTCTGCTCTTTGGGTTCGGACGTCGGCGTGGGCGATGCATTCGGCGTGCCAATTAAGGGCGTTACGGCAGCACTCGCGAAAGAGGGCAGCAAGGCCAAGTACCTGTGGGAACTCGGCGGCATGCGCCTCGCTGGTAACCGCACGAAACAAATGATGCGCATCTAATTGGTCGACCTAGTCGATCACCTATTTCGATTTCATAAGGACGCCTCCTCGAGCCAGACAGGTTATACTGGTCTCTGGGGGGCGTCTTTTTTGGATTATACAACGGCATATGATCAACTGAATTCAGGTCAGGTTGCACCTGTTTATATTTTGTATGGGGAAGAACTTTTCTTCATGGATCGGTTCACTCGCAAGCTGGTGGAGATGTCAGACGGACAAAGCTGTGCCCGTTTCGATTTTGAGGAGGACGGGGTGGAGGAAGCGTTGCTCGAATTGCAGAGCGTTTCCCTCTTTCTTGCTCAGCCCATTGTGGTCATCCGGAACTGTACGGCGTTTCTGAGTCAAGGAAAGGCCGGAGCACAGGCAGATCTACTGGAATCCTACCTGCAGAATCCGGTCAGCCAGCGAACGCTTGTCATCACGGTAAATGGGGACAAGCTCGACCAGCGCAAAAAGGTGACAAAGGCGGCCAAACGCCATATCGTGGTGGATTGTCAGACGCCGAAATCTGCGGTTGCCATGCGCATCTTGAAGCAGGAATCGCAGCGCATGCGGATGCAGGTAGCGGACGATGCCCTAGAGGAGCTTTGGCGTCGTACAGGGACAGTCACTCGCGCCAGCAACGAATTGGAAAAGCTGTGTATCTACGCGTTGGGGAGCCCTGTCACGACAGAGGATGTTCAGTCTCTTGTGGCGGAGACGCTAGAGGAGAGCGTCTTTGATTGGGTCGACCACGTTACCCAAGGACGCATCGCTGAGGCGTCCTTGAAATTGGCGGACATGGCGCGTCAGGGATATGATCCACTCGCGCTCATGGCGATGCTCGCGAGACAGTTTCGCATGATGTGGTTCGCGAAGGCCTTGTCGAAGCGCGGAATGCGCATGGAGGACATCGCGAAAGAGGCCAAGGTGCATCCGTTTGCGATGAAGGTGGCGGATCGACAGGCCAGGAACTTCGTGTTGGCAGACCTGGAATCCCTCATCCGCAGTGCGGCGGATTTCGAATTGGATATCAAGCGGGGGCGGCGCGATGCGCAACAGGCAATTGAACTGCTGATGCTTTCGTGCGCAGCGAGTACGAGTACTTTTCGGCGGGCAAAGTAAGCCTGAGGGGGTGCTTGGGGATGGCTGAAGCAGCCAGTGGGCATCGGGTCAAAACCATTGGCCCGGATGGAAGGCTCCGAGTCGTTGAAGGAACGGCGCCCGCGAAGCCAGAATCGGCGGCCAAAATTGTGGCAGATAAACTACATGTCGACTACAACGAAAATGGAAGCAATGCGCAGATGAAGGCGAGCGATGCTGGCAAGATCGGTGGCAATCTAGGGGGGCCCATGGTTCGGAAGATGGTTAATCTCGCTCGCCAGGAGATGGCCAACCAACACGTGGAATCCCTGATTCGGGCCACAAAAAAATAAACGACCCGAATTGGGTCGTTTATTTCCATTACGCGTTGGTTGCCACGAGTTCGTTAAAGTGCTTGGTCAAGCGGGACTTTTTACGCGAAGCGGTATTCTTCTTGATGATACCCTTTGTCACAGCTTTATCCAATGCACGAGTGGCGGTCAAGAGAGCCTCACGCGCCTGTTCGACGTCTTTAGCAGAGAGCGATGTCTCGTACTTCTTGATCGTCGTGCGAAGCGCAGACTTCATTGACGTATTCCGCAACGTTTGACGCTCCGCAATGCGGACACGTTTCTCTGCAGATTTGATGTTCGGCATAAATGGTTCACCTCCAGTTGCACAAAACCGGCATCTTTACAGACGAAAGTGAGTTTACCACATCGGCCGAAGCCTAGCAAGACGGACATGCAGAAATGAGGTGGGTATGTGAATAAGGAAATTCGAGTTCAGATTCACGGCGAGCCTAGAACGGTTCCGCTCCAGGAACGACATCGATCACTAACGAGTTACAGCCCGCGTACTGACCTGGCAATGGAGGCCCATGAGCTCGCTCGCCACGGGGGCCGGACATTAAACGGCGTCGACGAGTCGAGGGAGGAGTTTGAGGGCATTGGCGTAACCCGCGTCAAAGTGCGCACGAAGGTCGCTGAGCGCCGACTGGGAAAACGCAAGGGCACGTATGTGACCTTGGAGATTCCAGGGCTGAGAAGGCGTGATCCCGACCTTCAAGAACGCGTGACACAAGTATTTGCGGATGAGCTGAACCGCTTGCTCGACGTTCCGGAAAACGGATCGATTCTCGTCATCGGACTTGGCAATGAACACGTGACAGCCGATGCCCTTGGGCCAATGGTCGTGACTAAATTGTTCGTGACGCGCCATTTGTTCGAATATATGCCGGAGGTCCTTGGGGACGGAAAGGGATATCGGTCGATTGCCGCTGTGTCGCCTGGTGTACTCGGGTTGACGGGTATCGAGACGAGCGAGATCGTCCGCGGGATCGTGGAGCGGGTGAAGCCGGACGCAGTCATCGCCGTCGACGCCCTGGCCACTCGCTCGCTCAACCGGGTGAATGCGACGATTCAGTTGTCTGACAGTGGGATTCAACCTGGGGCCGGTGTGGGGAATAACCGCAAGGCCTTGGATCGGGAGAGTTTGGGCATTCCGGTCATCGCCGTCGGCGTACCGACGGTGGTTGAAGCGGCGACTATCGCCAATGACGCCATCGAGCTCGTGCTCAATCAACTCCGTGCCCAAGTTCCTGGCAACGCCGCAAGTGCGCTGTTCGATCAGTTGTCGAGTGGCGAGAAGTGGCATCTCGTGCGCGAAGTATTGGAGCCGATGGAGAACAATCTTGTGGTGACGCCAAAAGAGGTAGACGACTTTATGGAGGACGTCGCCTATGTGGTGGCCAAAGGGCTGAACATCGCTTTACACCCCTCGATGACGATGGAGGACGCGGACCTCGTCACGCATTAGGCGGTACGGTTACACCATGCAGCACGTGACTACACCACCAGGCTGTCCGGTGAAACCCTTCTGGACAGCCTGGTGGTGTGTTTTGTGGTGTGCTCTTTAGCACGCCGCTACGCTGTGATGAGGCCTGTCAGGGAGCTGCGACGTAGACCGCTTGCGGGCGGATCAGCTTGTCGCACCTGCGCTGTTCGAGGATGTGCGCTGACCAGCCAGCCATGCGACTGGCTGCAAACGTGGCGGTGAGCAGCGAACGCGGGATGTCGAGGGATCGCAATACGCACGCAGCCCAATATTCCACGTTTGGATGGAGTTGGCGGCCTGGCTTTGCAGCGGCTAACAGCTTCACGGCCCGTCGCTCGACGCCCTCTGCGAGCACGAGGCTGTCCTGGCCAGCCAATGATTTGGCGGCGATGGTGTGCAAGACCTGCGCTCTTGGGTCGACGGTGCGGTATACTCGATGGCCGAATCCCATCAGGCGACGGCCCATGCTCAACTCGCCTTCGAGCCACTCGTCTGCACGCGAAAGAGATCCGATGGCATCGAACATGTCGAGGACGAGGCTTGGTGCGCCGCCGTGGAGTGGTCCGGTCATCGTCATCAGCGCGGCGACGAGCGCCCGCGCCGTGTTCGCGCGCGTCGACGCCGCCACGCGACCTGCAAATGCGGACGCGTTGAGGCTGTGTTCCATCGTCAACACCATGTACGCTTCCAAGGCCTGAACTTCCTCCGTCGTCGGCATGATACCACCGCGAAGCAGGTAGAGGTACGTAGCGACGTGGCCGGCGTGAATGTCGGGACGAGGTTTCAACAGCCCGTGCTGATTTGCGTAGTGTCGCAGCAGCAGAACGGGAAATGCGGCGGTATACCATGCAGCGGCGCTTGCGTCCGATTCGTCGCCGCTCGGTGCCCGCATGCACAGAAGGCCGATGGCGGCAGCGTTCATGGCGTCTACTGCGGCAGGTAGGTTGTCGATCACGTCGAACACCTCATTCGCCGCCTGCCGACCACTGAAGAATAGCTCGTTGAGGGACTGCTTCTGAGGTTCTGACGGCAACTCCCCAAACCACAAGAGGTGTGCGACGTCCTCGTAGTCGAATTTACCGACGAGATCGCCTACATCTCGACCGCGGTAAGACAACTTGCCAACTTCCCCGTTTACTTCGGATAACTCCGTACCTGCCGCAACGACATCTTGTAATCCATTCACCCATGCCATGCAAAACACTTCCTTTCGCCGATAGTGTATGGCAAGGAAATGAATATGTATAATGATTAAATATGATTAAATCGATTTCATATCATAATTGATTGAGCGGGTGGGTGATTGGGATGGAACTTGAGTGGCTTCGCACCTTTCTCGTCGCGGCAGAGGAGGGAAACTATCATCGCGCAGCGCGGCGGTTACACATCGCGCAGCCGACAGTCTCGCTGCACATTCGCAAGTTGGAGCAAGCGTTTGGCGTCACCTTGTTCCAGAGAGCTGGTCGTACCGTCGAGCTCTCCGCCTCCGGACGCAGGGCGTTGGTCCACGCGAAAAAGTTGTACAGCGATTACCTGGAGAGCCAGGAGGACCTCGCACGCTTCCAACAGTCGTACGACGAAACGCTGACGGTGGCGGTCTCGCCGATTGTCGCCTTGACGTTTCTCTCGCGTTGGCTGGACACGATGCAACGCACAGCGCCCACCCTGCAGTTCAACCTGCTCGTCGTCGATTCGGCCGACGTTGTGAAACTCGTCGAGTCGCGTGAGGCAGATATCGGTTTCGCCCGTGTGGAGTCGACGTCGAAACTGGTCGCGAGCGTTCCTTTGTACGCGGATCCGATTCGCTTCGTCATTCCCGCCTCAGATGTCGATCACGATGGCCCTCCCCCCTCCCTCACCGACATCTTCTCGACGTATCCTATCGTCACGCACAACCATCCAGGTTTTTGGGACGATTTGGTGGCTCGCCTGCGCTTTGCGCATCCGCGCATGCGGACGATGCGCGTGAGTCGAGCGCATGTCGCGTTGCACTTCGTCGAACAAGGACTGGCCGCCTCCTGTCTACCAGCGTCTATCATTCGGCAGCCCGTGCTGTGGGGGCGGATTTTAGAGATGCCGGACCCGGAAGTAGAGTTGCCGATGGCCCACACGTATCTAGTCAGCCGCGACCTCACGGGCACGGCGGCGGCGTTTGCGCGGACTGTGGAAGCCTATATGGAGAGCCATTGGGAAAGTGTGGGCTAAACCGGCGAATATGCGGGGTGGCGAACGCTAGCGTCTCGCCCGCCGCGACAAAAAGCCGCTTCTTCCTCGAATGGAAGAGCGGCTTTTTGTCGTGCTTTGGTTCCCTTACAGCGAAGCGTTCTTCAGGATACTCTGAACGTAGTTCTGCGTCTCCTGATAAGGCGGCACGCCTTGATACTTGGCGACGGCTGCGGGACCCGCGTTGTACGCGGCTAATGCGAGTGGCACACTACCGCCAAACTGATTGAGGAGTTGACGGAGGTACCCCGCACCAGCGTCGATGTTCTGAGCGGGATCAAACGCGTTGGTGACGCCAAGCGCCGCTGCGGTACTCGGCATCAATTGCATCAGGCCCTGTGCCCCCGTACTCGAGACGGCGTTGGGGTTAAAGCTGGATTCCTGTTGGATGACCGCGCTCAACAACGATGATGGCAAGTCGTACTTCGCGGCTGCCGTGTCGACGAGTGACGCGATGTTTGGCGGCGTGGACGAAGCCGCCGTCGCACTGGTATCGCCTGTCTCTTCGGTAAGCGACCCTGCTGATGTGTCTGTTGCGGCGCCTGTCGTGAAGTTCGGCAACAGCGACAAGAGGCCCGTAAGGGAATCCAAGTAGGTTCCCGCCGAGGCGTTACTCAACCCGTCCGCCGAATCAGCCACCCCGCCCTGCTCGGTTGTCAGGCCTGAGCCCCCCGAACTGGGCAGCAATGCGCCCTCTTCGTTGGCGAGCAGTTCCATCGTCTCTTCGAGGATGGTTTGAAATAGTTGATTGGAAGATTGCCATTGGCTCACAATTTGATTGCCGACTGGCACCTCAGACGTCGAGTTGGCGTTCGCTATCACCGCGCCGGAAATTGGTGAAACGCTCATCTATGAACACTGCCTCCACACTAGATTCGTGCCCTTTTCAATTCTTGCAATCCCCGCTCCATTCCTGCATAGCTCAGGCTTCAAATCAAATCTTCGAAATCAAAACATCTCAATGGAGTGATAATCTACTAATCCCGCGCATAAGGTCTAGTAGAAGCCGGGACAGGGAAATGCCAGAAGGCGCAAAGGGGTGCATGGAAATGAGGAAAACATGGGTGAGCGTACGCCGTAGGGTCAAGCAGATGGTCGCGGGCGCGCTCTTCGTCGGATTGCTCATCGGTGCAAGCGGAACGGTTTTCACCGTCTTCGCAGAGGCGATCAGTCACCTCGGCTCCACCCCTTCTACGCTAGCCGTATCCACGTCGCCTACACAGGTGGTGCCGCCCGCGACAACTAATGCAAAGGGCACATCCGGCACGAGTGCGCCAACTGGTTCCGATGTACCCTATCAGCCTCCCGTGATGGAGTACTCGAACAGCAATCCGTCGTCCGGCGCGGATTCCACCACTGTTGGCATTCCGTCCGACGACAGTCCAAACCCCGATGAAGACGGCGTCAACAGCGCCCTGGCCGCAGCTATGGACACCGGCGGCGTCTACGTCGGGGAACATCTGCAGAGCGCGTTCGGCTCGATGCTCAAGGGCGTTCTCGACACGCTGTTCATCAATACGAATTGACCTGCGCTTGTGTGTGCACCGTGCAGCGGAATAGGAGGGAGCCCGCGTGGCCAGAGGACCGGTAACACACCGGGATAGATTGTTAAAAGGCGCTATCGAAATTGAACTGATATCTGTCGGCTGGATCATGACCGAGGCCATCTTGGCAGCGATTGCGGCATATCGCGCCGGAAGTCTCTCGCTCTCGGCTTTCAGCGTCGACAGCTCGATTGAGTTGTTAAGCGGAATGATGCTCGTCGTCCGACTGTACGTGGAGATTCAGTCTGGGGAGGAAATGACCGCCAGCCACAAAGTGGAGCGCTGGACGAGCGGAGTGATCTCATGGTGTCTGTTCACGCTCGCCGCATATATCTCCTATCGCAGTGGACAACTCCTTCACGTGCGCGCAGGCAGTGCGATGACACTGCTCGGCCTCGTCACGGCCGCTGCCAGCAGTGTGATCACACCGTGGCTCGCATGGCAGAAATTGCGCTATGGCCGTCTCCTGCACAGTCCCAGTCTGATTGGCGACGCGATGTGTGGCTTTACCTGCGCGTCGATGTCATGGACCCTGTTGCTCGGCTTAGGATTGAATAGCCTGTTCCACTGGTGGTGGGTGGACGTGGTCGCGGCGGTGGGGATCCTTTACTTTATTCTGCAAGAAGCGTGGGAGTCGTGGCACAGTTTCCAATCCGGTGAACCGCACGTTCACGACCACACCCATTTTCACAGGCACTGAGCCGAAGCTGGGCTTGTGCCCGAAATCGATTCTAGTCGGACTTGTGCGAGGTGCTTGTTGGCGGCTTCCCGCGAATGCTATACTGTGACGAGCAAGCCGCGTCCTTGGCGCGGTTTATTTTGTGGTGCGACACAAGGAGGAATACCGTGTCAAACGCTACTCGCCAGTCGCGTATTCGTAACTTTTCCATCATTGCCCATATCGATCACGGTAAGTCCACGCTGGCGGATCGGATTCTGCAGATCACCGGTACGGTGAGTGACCGGGAGATGCAAGATCAGCTGTTGGATCAGATGGACCTCGAACGGGAACGCGGCATTACGATCAAATTACAGGCCGTCCGCCTGACCTACAAGGCCAAGGACGGAGAAGAATACGAACTGAACCTCATCGACACGCCGGGGCACGTCGACTTCACGTACGAGGTGTCGCGAAGCCTGGCTGCCTGCGAGGGAGCGCTGCTCGTCGTCGACGCGGCGCAGGGGATCGAGGCGCAGACGCTCGCCAACGTCTACCTCGCACTCGACAACGATCTAGAAATTCTGCCGGTCATCAATAAAATCGACCTGCCGAGCGCCGAGCCAGAGCGGGTGCGGGGGGAGATCGAGGAGGTCATCGGCCTCGATGCGAGCGACGCGGTGCTTGCATCCGCCAAGTCGGGCATTGGCATCGAGGACATCCTCGAACAAATCGTCGCGAAGGTACCTGCGCCGCAAGGCGACTCGGACGAGCCCCTGCAGGCGTTGATTTTCGATTCGCACTACGACCCGTACCGGGGTGTCATCGTCTACATGCGCGTGTTTAACGGCGTCGTTAAACCTGGCATGCGCGTGCGGATGATGGCGACTGGCAAGGAGTTTGAAGTTGATGAAGTCGGCGTGTTCAGCCCGCGCATGACGCCGATCGACGCGTTGTACGCTGGCGACGTCGGCTATCTGGCGGCAAGTATCAAGAACGTGCGCGATACGCGCGTCGGCGACACGGTGACGGAAGCGCTGCGGCCGACGCCAGAACCCTTGCCTGGCTATCGCAAGACCAATCCGATGGTGTTCTGCGGGCTCTACCCGGTGGACAGCGCGGAATATCAGGACTTGCGCGAGGCCCTGGAAAAACTCGAGCTCAACGATGCTGCGCTGACGTACGAGCCTGAGACGTCGAGCGCCCTTGGTTTCGGATTTCGGTGTGGCTTTCTTGGGATGTTGCACATGGAAATCGTGCAAGAGCGGCTCGAACGGGAGTACGGGCTGACGTTGATCACGACCGCGCCCAGTGTGGTCTACAACGTCTATTGCACGGACGGGAGCACGAGCGCCATCGACAACCCAAGTGAGATGCCGGATCCGGACCGGATCGAACGCATCGAGGAGCCGTACGTGCGCGCGTCCATCTTCGTGCCGAAGGACCACGTAGGTGCGGTCATGGAGCTCTGTCAGGAAAAGCGCGGTCAGTTTCACGACATGCAGTATCTCGACGAACTGCGGACCACCATCATCTACGATCTGCCTTTGTCGGAAATCGTGTACGACTTCTTCGACCGCTTAAAGTCGTCGACGAAAGGCTACGCTTCGTTCGATTACGAACTCGTTGGGTACCGGGAGTCGAAACTCGTCAAGATGGACATCTTGCTCAACGGCGACGTCGTCGATGCGCTGTCGTTTATCGTTCACCGCGACAAGGCGTATCCGCGTGGGAGAACGCTGTGCGAAAAGCTGAAGGAACTCATCCCGCGGCAGATGTTCGAGGTTCCCATCCAAGCTGCTATCGGCAATCGGGTGGTGGCGCGCGAGACGATTCGCGCGATGCGCAAGAACGTGCTCGCGAAGTGTTACGGCGGCGACATCTCACGCAAGCGGAAGCTGTTGGAGAAGCAAAAAGAAGGTAAGAAGCGCATGAAGCAAGTGGGGAACGTCGAGGTTCCGCAAGAGGCGTTCATGGCCGTGTTGAAAATGGAGTGAGGGACTTGAGGCAAACTGTAGAAGATCATGAGAAGCTGGCGACGCCTACATCGCTGTACGTGCATATCCCGTTTTGTAAAAGCCGCTGCTTCTACTGTGATTTCAACACGTACGTCGCCCCAAACGCCGTCATGAGCGACTATATGACGGCGCTAAGCGCCGAGTTTGCACAACTCGCAGATAGGGCTCGCGAGCCGCTGCAAACCGTGTTTTTTGGCGGTGGGACGCCGACGCTGCCAAGTCTTCCTCTGCTCGAGCGCATGCTGACATCCCTGCATGCGCATTTTTCTTTTGCAGATGGCGCGGAGTTTACATTCGAGTCGAACCCTGACTCGATCGACGAGGAGAAATTGCGGCTCTTGCGCGATTTTGGCGTCAATCGATTGAGTTTCGGCGCACAGACGTTTCGCGACAGATTGCTCTTGACCATCGGCCGCGCACACGACGCGCAAACGGTCGTGAAGAGCGTGGAAATGGCCGCGGCAGTGGGCTTTAAGCACCTGAACGTCGACTTGATGTTCGGTCTGCCGGAACAGTCTCTGACCGACGTGGAGCACGCGTTGGAACAGGTGTTGGCACTCCCGATCGATCACGTCTCCGCCTATTGGCTGAAAGTTGAAGAGAGTACGCCGTTTGGCAAGTGGCGCGACATGGGGCAGTTGCCGCTGCCGGGGGAAGACCTCGAGGCGGATATGTATGAGAGGGTGCGCGAGCGCCTTCAAGGCGCAGGTTTTGCACACTATGAGATCAGTAACTTTGCCAAGCCGAACGGAACTGCGCGACACAATCTCGTGTATTGGCGCAACCAGCCGTACCTGGCCGCTGGGGCGGGCGCGCACGGCTACGTCGAAGGCGTACGGTACGAGAATGTTCGCAAGTTGCCTGACTACATCGCGAGGCTCGAGCAACAAACGTCGCCAGTCGCCGAATCGTTTCCCGTCTCGGGGCGAGAAGCTGCCGAAGACACGATGATGCTTGGTTTGCGGCTGGCTGAGGGCGTATCGAAGTCGTCGTTTTGCGAGCGGTTTGGCGTCGCGCTGGAGGACATCTACGGTGAGCAGATGGCGCGTCTGTGCGAACAGGGTTTGCTCGTCGAGGAGAGCGGGCGCGTGTCCATCCCTAGCGCGTATTGGCCTGTCGCCAATGCGATCTTTGAGAAGTTCGTGACGGTCGGTGGAGCTGATTGACAACAGGCGTTCGCGTTGCTATTGTCAACTCATGGGCTTTAGCACTCGTGTAAGGAGAGTGCTAACAAGGAGGCGAGAAGAGTGCTGACAAACCGGCAACAGCTGATTCTGAGTGCAATCATTGAGGATTACGTTCGCATGGCTGAACCAGTTGGCTCACGGGCGCTCGCCAAACATGAACAGATCCAGTTCAGCCCCGCCACGATTCGAAATGAAATGGCTGACCTCGAGGAAATGGGGTATCTAGCACAGCCGCATACGTCTTCTGGACGCGTTCCATCGCAAAAAGGGTATCGATTCTACGTCGATCACCTGATGCCGCAAGATCCTGTTGAAATGGACTCGACGGCTGCGGCCCTGCGTTCGTTTTTCACCCAGCGCATGGATGAGATGGAGCAAGTCGTACGCGAGATGTCGACAGTTCTATCGACCTTGACGAGGCAGACCGCCATCGTCCTGGGTCCGAAAATGTACACGGACAAGGTCCGTAAAATTGAGTTGATCCCGCTCTCGAAGGGGCGAGCGGTCGCCATCTTGGTCACAGATGCAGGGCACGTGGAAGATTGCACCGTCCACCTTCCGGAGGATATCCGCGTGGAGGACGTAGAGTCCATCGTCAACGTGCTCAATGACAAGTTGGTAGGCATACCTGTCTCGAAACTTCGGTCAAACCTATACAGCAAGTTGGCAGAGGAACTCACGAGGACCGTCGAACGCTATGAGGATGTACTCGCAGTTGTCGAAGAGATTTGCCAGGTAGGTCATCGGGATGAGCCGGTGTATATCGGCGGCGCAGCAAATATGCTCAGTCAACCAGAATTTCATGACGTGGTGAAGGCGCAGCCGCTCTTGTCCCTGCTCGAAGCCGGAAACACGTTCACGCAGTGGTTGCCGCTTGAGGGACTTGGGATTCAGGTGCGCATCGGCGCCGAAAACCCCGAGGGACCTCTGCAGGATTGTGCGGTCATTACGACGACGTATAGTTTGTCTGGCAAACCGGTGGGACATATTGGTGTGTTGGGGCCGACTCGTATGGATTACGGGCGCATCATGCGAATTCTCGATTACACGTCGAGATCGATGACGAGCCTGTTGACGCGGTGGTCGGAAGGCAAGTAAACCCCGTGGCGCGAGCTTGGAGTCTGCTGACCATTGGATGAGGAAAGGATGTTCGATTTTGGCTGAAGATGCAAACGAAGTACAAAGTGAGGCTCTCGAGCAGGACGTCCAGGATGTCGAGGGCGTTCAGGTCGAAGGCGCCGAAGAGCAGGTAGAGGAAACCGCAAGTGCCGAAGTTGAGCTCGATCCGAAGGATGAACAAATCGCCGAACTCCAGCAGCAATTGCTTCGCACGCGGGCGGATTTCGACAACTTCCGCCGTCGCACGCGCGCTGAAAAGGAAGAACTCAGTCAGTTTGCGACCAAGAAACTCCTCTCTGACCTGTTGCCGGTGATCGATAACTTCGATCGGGCGATGGAGGCTGTCGGCGACGCCGATGAGCAGATTCGGACGGGCATCGAGATGGTGCACCGCCAGTTCAGCGCCGTGTTGTCACAGTACGGCGTCGTGCCGATGAACGCACAGGGAGAGACGTTTGACCCGAACCGTCACGACGCGGTCATGCAGGAAGCCGCCGACGGGGTCGAGCCGAACGTCGTCCTCCAAGAACTGCAGCGCGGGTACCTGTTGCACGACAAGGTGCTTCGCCCGGCGATGGTCAAGGTGAGCGTGTAACAGGAGCTAGGGTGCCGCGTTCATCTACTTATGTGCTATTTCACGTCCGAGCGGTCTGTGGCCGCGCTTGAGGACAATACCTAGAACAAGTAATCAACGTGATCGAGGAGGAACCTTCAGTGGCAAAAGTCATTGGTATTGACCTTGGTACAACGAACTCATGCGTTTCCGTTATGGAAGGCGGGGAGCCAGTCGTTATCCCGAATGCGGAGGGCAACCGCACGACGCCGTCCGTCGTCGCGTTCACAAAGGACGGAGAGCGTCTGGTAGGCGACGTCGCAAAGCGTCAGGCGATCACCAACCCCGACCGCACCATCATCTCTATCAAACGCCACATGGGCACGGACTACAAAGTGACGGTGGACGACAAATCGTATACGCCGCCTGAGATCTCGGCTATGATTCTGCAAAAGTTGAAAGCTGACGCGGAAGCATATCTCGGGGAGTCGGTCACCCAAGCGGTGATCACCGTACCTGCATACTTTAGTGACAGCCAGCGCCAAGCCACCAAGGATGCAGGCAAAATCGCAGGTCTCGACGTCCTGCGTATTGTCAACGAGCCAACTGCCGCCGCGCTGGCCTACGGTTTGGAAAAGGATGAAGACCAGACCATCCTCGTGTTCGACCTCGGCGGTGGTACATTTGACGTCTCGATTCTGGAACTCGGCGATGGCGTCTTCGAAGTCAAGGCGACGAGCGGGAACAACCATCTCGGCGGCGACGACTTCGACAACCGTATCATGCAGTACTTGATCGATACGTTTAAGAAGGACACGGGCATCGACCTCGGCAAGGACAAAATGGCGATGCAGCGTTTGAAGGACGCAGCAGAGAAAGCTAAGAAGGAATTGTCCTCGACGCTCACGACGACGATTTCCCTGCCGTTTATCTCGGCAGATGCATCCGGTCCAAAGCACCTCGAAATCAACTTAACGCGTGCGAAATTCGAAGAGATCTCCGCCGATTTGATCGAGGCGACGCTGGCACCGACTCGTCAAGCTCTGCAAGACGCAGGTCTGTCGGCAAGCGAGATTCACAAGGTCATTCTCGTCGGCGGTTCGACGCGGATTCCAGCCGTTCAAGAGGCGATTAAGCGCCTGATCGGCAGCGATCCTTCAAAAGGCGTCAATCCGGACGAAGTCGTCGCGGTCGGCGCCGGCATTCAAGCGGGCGTCTTGACGGGTGAAGTGAAGGACGTCGTCCTGCTCGACGTCACGCCATTGTCACTCGGCATCGAGACGATGGGTGGCGTGTTCACGCGCCTCATCGACCGCAACACGACCATCCCGACGTCGAAGAGCCAAGTGTTCTCGACCGCCGCTGACAATCAGACGTCGGTTGAAATTCACGTGCTCCAGGGCGAACGCGAAATGGCGAGCGGAAACAAGACACTCGGTCGCTTCACACTGTCGGATATCCCGCCGGCACCACGCGGTGTTCCGCAGATTGAAGTCTCGTTCGACATCGACGCAAACGGCATTGTCAACGTTGGTGCGAAGGACCTCGGCACGGGCAAATCGCAGCGTATCACCATCACGGCTTCGAGCGGTCTCTCCAAGGATGAAGTCGACCGCATGATGAAAGAGGCGCAAATGCACG
The DNA here is from genome assembly GCA_029166985.1 of Alicyclobacillus fastidiosus. Lineage (GTDB taxonomy): Bacteria > Bacillota > Bacilli > Alicyclobacillales > Alicyclobacillaceae > Alicyclobacillus > Alicyclobacillus fastidiosus_A. The sequence goes on from CP119138.1 coordinate 1,835,466, forward strand.
CCGAAGAGGACAAGAAGCGCCGCGAGCAAGTTGAAATTCGCAACGAGGCCGACCAACTTCTCTATCAGACCGAGAAGACCCTCAAAGACCTCGGCGACAAAGCCGATGCGGACTTGAAGTCGGAGGCAGAACAAAAGTTGAGTGCGCTTCGCGAAGCGCTCAGCGGAACCGAGACGGAAGCCATCACCTCGGCGAAGGACGCGCTCACAGAAGTGCTGCACAAGCTGTCGACGAAGCTGTATGAGCAAACGTCGGCCGCACAGGGCGCAGGTGCTGGTGCGGAAGGCGCTGCACAAGCGGACGACAATGTTGTCGATGCCGATTTCACGGAAGTCGATAAGGATCAGAAGTAAGTCTTCTGCGCCTGCGACGGCGCGATGAATGAACATGGCAAGGTTGGCGATGAGGCAGGGATGGCGCATCCCTGCCCATCGTTGTAAGATATACAAAGTTGTCATTATGAGGCACTGGAGGGATGCCGGTGAGCAAGCGAGATTATTATGAGGTGCTCGGTGTCAGCCGGTCAGCCAATCAGGACGAGATCAAAAAAGCCTATCGCAAGTTGGCGCGTCAATATCACCCTGACGTCAACAAGGACGACCCGAGCGCGCCAGAGAAATTCGCTGAGATAGCCGAGGCGTACGATGTACTGTCGGACAGTCAAAAGCGCTCGCGCTATGACCAGTTCGGCCATCAGGATCCTACACAAGGCGGATTTGGTGGCGGACAGGGTGCCGGCTTTGGCGATTTTGACTTTGGCGGGTTTGGCGACATTTTTGATATGTTCTTTGGCGGAAACGGCCCGCGTTCGCGTGGACCGCAGCGCGGGCAGGACCTCGAATACGAGCTCGAGGTCGATTTCGAGGACGCCGCGTTCGGGGTCGAAGAAGAGATTCAGATCCCGCGCACGGAGACCTGTTCTACCTGTGGTGGAAACGGTGCAAAACCAGGTACGCATCCGAAAACGTGTACGGTTTGTAACGGGTCGGGAGAACAACAGACCGTGCAATCGACGCCGTTTGGCCGCATGGTCAATCGCCGCGTGTGTTCCAATTGTCACGGTCGCGGCGTCGTTATCGAACAGCCTTGTCCGGACTGTCGCGGACAAGGGCGCAAGCGCGTTCGCCGCACCGTGCAGATCAAGGTGCCGGCAGGTGTGGATACGGGTACGCGCCTGCGGGTGGCCGGTGCTGGAGAAGCTAGTCCCAACGGCGGGCAACCTGGGGACCTCCACATTGTCATTCGCGTTCGGCCGCACGAGATTTTCGAGCGCGAGGGCATGAACGTCTACATCGACATGCCCATCACGTTTGTCCAGGCGGCGTTGGGGGACGAGATTGACGTGCCCACCCTCGACGGCGAAGTGAAGTTGCGCATCCCTGAGGGGACGCAGTCCGGCACGATGTTCCGCCTGCGCGGCAAGGGAATTCCCCGGCTGGGATCGCCGAATACGCGTGGGGATCAGCACGTGCGCGTGCAACTGCTGACACCGACCAACCTGACGGAGCGACAAAAGGAATTATTCCGCGATCTCGGCAAGGAACTCGGCGTTCAGACACATGAGCAAGCGAGATCGTTTATGGAGCGAATGAAGGACGCCTTTTTGGGCAACGCCTGAGGCGAGCGGATTCGATGATCAAGACAACGAGTACGGTCCACACGTTGGACCGTTTCGTTTTGTTCAGGGGCAGCGTGCGCAACCCGCGAATGGGTGCGCAAAAGACCGAAGACCGCGTGGGAGGTTTGTTATGCACTGGTGGCAAGTACAGTTTAACGTGACGCACGAAGCTTCAGATGCCGTCGCTGGGCTGTTGCAAGAGTTCCCTGACATCCAAGGCGTACAGCTTGAAGGCATCGGCAACGTGCACGTGCCGCACCCGGAGTATGGGGAATGGTTTGACGAAATGGTCGTCCCGACAGAGGGCGTGACGGTTTTTGTGTATTTTCCCGAGACGCATGAGCCGGGCGACATTCGCTCGCGCGTCCTTGCCGTCGTGGACAAAGTGTCTGAGGCGGGACTCGACGTCGGCCCGCTTGCGCGAGAGATTCGCGTGGAATCGGTAGACGACAGTTCCTGGCTAAACGCGTGGAAAGAGCATTATCACCCGATTCCAGTCGGGGATAACCTGGTCATCGTGCCGGTCTGGAACCAACACGACCTACCAGCTGAACTGCGGTCGCGAAAGCGGATTATCGTGGAACCAGGCATGGCTTTTGGCACTGGGACGCACCAGACGACCCAATTGTGCACGGCTGCGTTGGCGCAACTGGATTTGAGCGATCGAGCAGTGCTCGATGTCGGAACTGGGACAGGCATTCTAGCCATCGCGGCAGCGCGCCTAGGGGCGCGGCGCGTCACGGCCATCGATATCGATCCGGTCGCAGTCGACGCCGCCCGCGACAACGTCGCTCGAAATGACCTGTCCGACCAGATTACGGTACAAGAGGGCAATTTGCTTGCAGGTTACCAGCAAGGCGCGAAATTCGACGTCGCCGTGGCGAACATTCTGCGCGACATCGTCATCCTGCTTCTGCCACAGGTGGCACAGCGCCTGAATACAGGGGGTTACTTGCTGACGTCTGGATATATTGACACGCAGGCACCGGCGGTTGAAGAGGCGTTGGCGCAACACGGATTTCATATTTGCGAGCGCTACCAGCAGGACGACTGGGTCGCGACGCTCGCGGTGAAGGCCTGATGCTGCCGCGCGTGTTTCTCGACGTACCAGGAGGCGTGTCGCGCGTGGTCACGCTCGTGGGGGAAGATGGACACCACTTTGCCCGGGTGCTTCGCGTGCAAAGCGGCGAACCCTTGGTCGTGGTCACGCAAGAAGGACCGTGGCTCGGCGAGATCTCGGCCGTGGCGAAAGACTCTGTCGACGTGTGCCTGAAACAGCCGTACGCCCGGGCAGAGCCCCAGTGTGAGGTGGTCGTGGTTCAAGGCCTAGCCAAAGGTGATAAGATGGAGACGATTGTGCAGAAGTGCACGGAAGTCGGCGCCGCCCTGTTCGTCCTCTATCAGGCGGACAGGTCCGTGGTGAAATTGGCTGGCAAGGTTGAAGCGAAGCTCGCACGTTGGCAGAAGGTGGCGCAGGAGGCGGCTATGCAGGCGCAACGCGACAAGGTTCCTGTCATCCGCTACGAGCCTAAGCTCGCACAGTTATGCGAAAGCCTGATTGCCGAGGGCGTCGAACAGCTTGTCGTCCTCGACGAGGCAGAAGATGCTATCGGCCTTACCACGGCGTTGTCCAGGGTGCCAATGGAAGGCGACAGGCAAGTAAAGCGTGCGCTGTTCGTCGGTCCGGAGGGCGGATGGAGCGACGCGGAGCGCGACTATTTTGCGTCCTGTGAGAAAGCGTGCCTGGTGACGCTCGGACCGCGCATTTTGCGCACCGAGACGGCTGGCGTGGTCGGACTCGCAGTGACACTTGCGCATTTTGGGGACATGGGAGGTTGAGACCTGTGCCGACGGTCGCGTTTCATACGCTTGGCTGCAAGGTCAACTTTTACGATACAGAAGGGATCTGGCAGGTGTTTAAGCACCACGGCTACACGCAAGTTCCGTTTGAAGAAACGGCCGACGTGTATGTCGTCAACACCTGTACGGTGACGGGGAGCGGCGACAAGAAGAGCCGTCAGATGATTCGCCGTGCGGTGCGGACCAATCCCGATTCAGTCGTCGTGGTGACGGGGTGCTACGCCCAAATCGCGCCTGACGAAATCGCGCGGATCGAAGGTGTCGATCTCGTCATCGGCAACGACAAGAAATCAAAAATCGTCGAGTACGTGGAAGCGGTGCGGCGCGAGCAGCATCCGTTCCTCGTCGTCGACAACATCCTCAAGACGCGAGAGTTCGAGGAACTCGACGTGCCGTTCTTCGAAGAACGCACGCGGGCGAACTTAAAAATTCAGGATGGCTGCAACAACTTCTGCACGTTTTGCATCATTCCGTGGGCTCGCGGTCTGATCCGCAGCCGTGCACCTGAGAAAATCGTCACGCAGGCGACGAAGCTCGCTCGCGCTGGCTACCGCGAGATCATCCTCACGGGTATCCACACGGGCGGCTATGGAGCAGATCTCGACGGCTATCGCCTCGCCCACCTGCTTAAAGATCTGGAAGGCGTTCCGGGGTTGCACCGCGTGCGTATCAGTTCGATTGAGGCCAGCGAGATCGACGACGAGTTGATTGAAGTCCTGGCGGAATCGACGCAAGTGGTCAATCACCTGCACATTCCCTTGCAGGCGGCGAGCGACCCTGTGCTCAAGAAGATGAATCGGCATTACACGGTTCAGCAGTTCGCTGATAAGTTGGCGAAGCTTCGCGAGGCCTTGCCGCAACTCGCGGTGACGAGTGACGTCATCGTGGGGTTCCCTGGGGAGACCGATGAGCAGTTCGAAGAGACGTACGAATTTGTCAAGCGCGAGCGGTTTTCCGAGCTGCACGTGTTTCCGTATTCCAAGCGCAAGGGCACGCCTGCGGCGAAGTTCGCAGATCAGGTGCCGGAGGACGTCAAGCACACTCGAGTGGAACGGCTCATCGAACTGTCGAGGCGACTCACAGCGGAATACGCGGCTTCATTTGTCGGCAAGGAGATTGAAGTCATTGCCGAACACCCGGTGCAGATGGCGGACGAGGCGACAAAAGCACAGCTGTCGCAGCACGCCCTGGCTGACAGAATCGTGGTGGGGCACGCCTCGAACTACCTAAAGGTGGCGTTCACAGTGCCGCAAGGCCGCGATTTGACGTCTGTGATCGGCGAGGTTTCCAGTGTGCGAATCGACGAGACCAGCTCCACGCTGCAGATCGGGACGTTCGCATCGCTCGTGACGGTTCCAGAGGAGACAGAAGAGCGCTTGAGGAGGATGACATCATGAAGAGGAGCATAGAGCGGGCGGCAGGCGGTATCGTCGTTCGCGGTAAGGGCGAACAGCGAGAGGTACTGTTGATTGACGATGCCTACGGCCGCGTCACGTTCCCGAAGGGGCACCTGGAGGCGGGTGAAAATTGGGAGGCTGCTGCCGTCCGCGAGGTCCTCGAGGAGACGGGCGTGGAAACACGCATTCTCGCGCCGCTCGGCCGCGTCGAGTACCCGATCGTGCGAGACGGTCGCCCAGTTCGCAAACAAGTGCGGTTTTTCTTGCTCGAAGCCATCGACAGTGACACGACGCCTAAGCATCAGGCCGAGGAAGTTCGGGCCGCCTATTTCTCGCCGATGGATGAGGCTGAACAAAAGCACGGCAAAGAAGGATACGAGAATTGGTCGTTCGTCTTTCGCAAGGCGCGGGCCGTACTCGCGTGGCTGGACGGCGACTTCGAACAGCGCTGGAGGCAGATTTCCAACGATGCTCGCCCTGAGGAACTTGGCGAGGTGTGGCAGTTTGCGCGACCAGTCGTCGAAGAGCTGATTGCCGCCTGCCGAGACGAGTTGACGACCGTCATGCCGGAGCTTACGCAACCGCCAGCGCAAAAGGTCGAACTGCCACGCGAGGGCATCGGGGTGGAGGAAGTTCGCGCTGCTGTCGAACACACGCTATTGAAGCCGGAAGCGTCCGTCGTCGACGTCGAGAACCTGTGTCGAGAAGCGAGTGAACATCGCTTTCCTTTGGTTTGCATCAATCCGCAGCACGTGGGTTCTGCCGCAGCGTTTCTCGCTGATAGTGAGACCGACGTGTGTACGGTGATCGGCTTCCCGCTTGGCGCGACATCTCCGGAAGGACTCGCGGCAGAGGTCGTCGAAATGGCGGCAAAGGGCGCTCGGGAGATCGACATGGTGATTCCGGTGGGATCGATGGTGGAGGACGACGTCTGGACAGTCTACCAGCACGTGGCGCGCGTGGTTCGCACGGCACAGTCGCTGCATCCGCGGCCGGAGATCAAGGTGATTCTCGAAACCAGCGCATTGACGTTTGACCAGGTGATCAAGAGCTCACTCGTCTCGATCGCGGCGGGCGCCGATTACATCAAGACCTCCACAGGATTCCACAAGGGCGGAGCAGTCGTCGCGGATGTCAGCGCGATGGCGATGATCGCTGGGCGCGTAGGCAAGGTCAAGGCGTCTGGCGGCGTGCGTACGCAAATTGCCGCGATCAATATGCTGTCCTATGGGGCAAGCCGCCTCGGTACCAGTTCAGGCGTGAAGCTCGTCCGGTAAGAGGCGTTCGATCATCGTGGCGAATTGGCGCGTAAACGGCCAAACCACGAGTGTGCATATGATATTGAAGATGGTGTGAGCGTTGGCGATAAGCTGTGCTGGGTCTGCGCTGAGCCAACTGACGGTGGTAGTGAAGGGACCGATGAGCGGCAGGAAGGCAAGCGCCCCGAGGACGTTTAAGATGACGTGGGCGAGCGCCACTTGTTGTGCCTGCCGCGACTCGCCGATGGCTGCGATGACGGAGGTCAGGCAGGTGCCGACGTTGGCGCCGAGGACGATGGCGACCGCTCCTGTCATCGGAATGAGACCGGCGCTGGCCATGGTCATCGTCAGGATGGTCACCGCCGTCGAGGACTGCACGATAGCACTTGTGATGCATCCGACGACCATCGCCAGGGCGATGTGACCACCGGCGACCGCGAGTGCGTGTGTGAACCAAGCGCTGGTCGTCAGTGGGTGTAGTGAGACCTTGAGCGCTTGCAACGCGATAAAGATACATGCGAAGCCAATGAGCGCCTCGCCTGGACGACGCAGGGACGGCCTGCGGGTGAGCACGGCCAGTGCACCGAGGACGAGACTCGGCAGGACGATCACCCAGAGGTTTAAATTTAACATTTGCGGTGTAATGGTGGAGCCGACGTTAGCGCCGAGGACGAGGCCAAGCCCGCTGCGAAACGTCAGGCTCTTGCCGGCGACGAGTCCCACCGTGATGGCCGTGAGTGCCGCGCTGCTCTGCAGGAGGGCCGTCGTCGCCGTACCCGTGAGAATACCGCGCGTGGGCGTCTTGGCCAGCCGCTCGATCCAGCGCGCGAGTCGCCCCTCGGCCATTCCCTCCAGGCCGCGGCGCATCAGTTTTAAACCGCCGATAAACGCCACGAGAGACAGGACTACGGCCAGTACATTTGCCCACATGTCGGTTCCCTCCCATCGCTTTAAGGCTATGCGGACGAGCTAGGATGGATGACCGATGGGGATTTTTTTATGGCGTTTGGCGAATGGATGTTTGACTAGTTTTTTTTCACTGTACTATAATACTTTTGATGCATCATTGGAGGGAGGGAATAGGATGTCGGAAATCCGGTTACGCAAGAATGAATCACTGGACAGCGCACTTCGTCGGTTTAAGAAACAGACGGCGAAGGACGGGGTGCTGGCCGAGGCTCGCAAGCGTTCGCACTACGAAAAACCTAGTGTTGCGCGCAAGAAGAAAGCGGAAGCAGCTCGCAAAAACAAGCGTCGCGGCTTCTAATTTCGCGACCTGCAGGAGGACCTTGTCGTGGAATTGCTTGAACGTCTGAATCAAGATTTGAAACAGGCGATGAAGGACAAGAACAAAGTTCGTTTGTCCGTTATACGGATGGTAAAATCCGCTACGAAGAACCGAGAGATCGAGCTCGGGCATCCTCTTTCTGAAGAAGACGTCCTGTCCGTCGTTCAGAAGGAGTTGAAGCAACGCAAAGATTCCCTCCAAGCGTTCCAAGATGCGAATCGAACGGATTTAGCTGAAACCGTCGAGCAAGAAATCCTGGTCCTACAAGATTACCTGCCAGAGCAACTGGACGAACAAGCACTGCGCGACATCGTGACCCAGGTCATCGAGCAAGTAGGCGCTAAGTCGAAAGCGGACATGGGAAAAGTCATGGGTCAACTGATGCCGCTCGTGCGTGGGCGTGCAGACGGCAAGGCAGTTCAACTCGTGGTCCAGTCTCTGCTGTCATAATTTCAACTGAATCGATGAATGGACAAACCGTCGCGAAACGCGGCGGTTTTTTAATTTGTCGGCACAGATGTGTACTAGCTCATACGTCGCCCTCATAGGCATGACACTATGGGAGGAGTGGCCATGCCTGGATGGAAATCACGCCTGAAACAATCGGCGACAGAGATGCTCAAATTGCCCCCTGACGCACTCCTGGATGTGTCCCGCGTCACTTGCGTCGACGGCAAGAATGTGGTGGTGGAAAACGCTCGACGGCTGTTGAAGGTCGAATCGGAGGAAGTCACACTCGATCTCGGCGATCACATCCTCGCCCTCCACGGCCACGATTTTGAGATCATCCTCGTCACAGACAGAGAGGTTCACGTCAAGGGGCAAGTGGCGAGGTTGGAATATATGGCACATGGACGGGATGTACCATGAAATACTCACCAGTGGCGTACGCGTTATACGGGGAAGTCACCCTTCGCATGCGGGGGCGTGACGTGAGCGGTTGTATCGTTCAATTGCAGCAACATGGCATCTCGCTTCGTTCGGTTCGCGTCCACCGCGAGACAGGGCAGTGTCGCATTTGTCTCAAGGACTTCGACGAGGTCTATCGCGTCTGTCGCGCACATCGTGTTCGGTTTCGCATAGAACAACGCCAAGGTCTGCCGTTTTGGCGAAAGCGAGTGTGGAAGAGGAAGATGTTCGCGCTTGGCGCCCTTCTCTTCGTGTGCATCATCTACGGGATGTCCTCCATCATTTGGCGGGTGGATGTGCTCGGTGTCGAGGATCAGGATGGCGTTGCGCAGATTCGCGATGCGGCAAAGTCGGTGGGATTGTATGTGGGCCAACAGCGATCGAAATTGGGTGACCCATTCGTCTTGCAGGAGAAAATTCTCGCCAAGGCGCCGGACTTCGTTTGGGTAGGTCTTCGAACGAGTGGATCCGTGGCGACAATTCAAGCGCTCCAGAAAGTAGAGGGTACCAAGAAGTCCTCGACGACCCCTCACGATATCGTCGCCGCTGAGCCGGCGGTGATCCGAAGTGTAGCAGCGACTCGCGGGCGGGTGCTCGTGAAGGCCAACCAGTACGTGTATCCAGGGCAGGTGCTGATTTCCGGTACACTTGCCGACGGGCAGAAGCAGGTGCCAGCCAGTGGTGACGTCTTCGCCGAGGTCTGGTACACGTCCAAAGTCAGTGTTCCCCTCAAAGTTATAAAGAGTGGGCTGACTGGTGAATCTGTTACACGTGATTACCTGTTGCTCGGCAATTGGCGCATTCGCGTATGGGGCTTCAAGGAACCTCACTTTGCGGCGTCGTATGAGCGAGACAGCACCACTGAGTGGAGCGTTCATCGCTTTGTGCTGCCGGTGCAAGTCCAGCACGTTCGGTTGTATCAGGCCACGCAGTCTGCCGAGCAGCAATCGCTGCAAAACGCGAAACAAAAGGCCCTACAACTCGCATCCGCGGATGTGCAGACGAAGGTGAAGAGCGACGCGACCGTATTAGGGCAATCTGTTTTACACGAGCAAGTTTCACATGGTACTCTATACGAGACAGTGCTGACACGCGTGGAACAAAACATCGGTGTCGCTGCCGCGATTCCCGCACCACAGGAACCATAGGGCCAAGCTGGGGGAGTCAAGACTAGGTGAGGTGACCGCTCATTCGGTCGTTCTTCCTTTGTCTCTCCGGTGCGTCGCGCCCGACGATATTGACAACATCACTTGGGAGATGGTTTTTGGTTGACGGATAACCAAACGGTTCGTAAGTGGGTTTTCGCGACAAACGAGGAGGCAGTTCGCGTCCTCGGTCCAAACGATACATTGCTTGCACGTCTAGACCAGTCGTTTTCTGCAAAGGTGACCATGCGCGGCACAGAAGTGGTTTTCACGGGTGATGAAGCCGAGGTTCTGTTGATGTATGGCGTCGTGAGTACGCTCACGGCACTCGCGAAGCACGGGATCCAACTGGGCGATGGAGATTATCGCTACGTCATTCAAATGGCCAAGTCGAATGACCTGGAGAGCGTCATCGATATTTACACGACGGAAATCGGAATGACGTATAAAGGCAAGGCGATACGCGTCAAAACGTTAGGCCAACGCCATTATGTGAACGCGATTGGGCGCAATGACATCGTGTTCGGCGTCGGTCCGGCAGGTACGGGCAAGACGTACCTTGCAGTTGCCATGGCCGTGATGGCACTCAAGCGCGGCGAAGTCAAGCGCATCGTGTTGACGCGACCGGCGGTAGAGGCGGGCGAAAAGCTCGGATTTTTGCCGGGGGATCTGCAGGAGAAGGTCGACCCGTACTTGCGCCCCTTGTACGACGCGCTATACGATATTTACGGGCTGGAACAGGTCCAGCGCGCGTTGGAGCGCGGCAATATCGAGATCGCACCTCTCGCCTACATGCGCGGGCGGACGCTGGATGACAGTTACGTGATTTTAGATGAGGCTCAGAACACCACGGCGGAGCAGATGAAGATGTTCCTGACCCGACTTGGCTTTCACTCGAAAATGGTCATCACGGGTGACGTTACGCAGATTGACTTGCCCACCGGCAAGACGTCAGGTCTCATTCACGCCCACAAGGTGTTGAAAGACGTGGCAGGCATTCATTTTCATATGTTCTCCGCGTCGGATGTCGTCCGCCACCATCTTGTTCAAAAGATCATTGACGCATATAGTGTAGCTGACGAGAGAGGGCCGTCCGCGATTGTCTGACAATCTGCGGACGGCTGCTTTCCATCATGCGCGGTCCGTCGGCGCACCCTCGTGCCGGCCAGCGCGGTGAGATTCAGTATATGCGTCAGTATGGGAATTTAAGGGAGAATGGATCATGTTCTTTTCGCGATGGGGACAAACCATCCGTGAGTATTTAGATGACGCCAGGTTTCGCGAGAACAGTCGAATCCGGCTGATCATCTATCTTGCTTTAGGCGTTGTCATGTTCGCGATTCTTGTTGGCAGCATCCTGCCTCCACGGTATCATTTTACAATTGGTCAAACGAGTCCTGTCACCATTCGGTCGCCTATCACCACGGTGGATAGCGCTGCCACACAGGCAGCCAAAGAAGCGGCTGAACAAAAGGTTCCTAAGCAGTATGAGCAGTCGACGCAGGTCGAGACGGACGCGGTGAATCAGGTCGATACCTTTTTTGCCACCGCGGCGCAGGTGGTCTCGAGCAAGTCGATGCCTACGTCGCAAAAGCTCGACACTTTGTCTAGCTCCGCGCCCAAGGGCGTCTCGCAATCGACTTTGCAGGCGCTGCTCACGGAGTCGCCAGCGCAGATCAACACCCTGCAAAAAGACGCTGACCGCATTGTCAACGACCTGTTAGGCGCGCCCTTTTATCAGGAGTCGATGCAGCAGGCCGGGCTATTGGTGGATCGACAGTTGCTCGACAATTTCGATCTCGACAAAGCCTCTCGACTCATCGTTCAAAACGTAGTTGTCAGCGTACTGAAGCCGAACATGGTGTACCAGGCGGCCGCGACACAGCGCGCTAAGCAGCAGGCTGCGGCGACAGTGCCTGACGTCATGATCCACCAGGGCGATTTGATCGTCTCCAAGTACGGCATTATCACCGCGAGTGTGCTCAGTCGGCTGCAGGACGTGGGCGTCTATGCCCAGCACCCGAACTTTGGTGTGGCCATCGGCTTTGCGGCATTCATCGCGCTTTCCATTGGCTTGCTGGCGGCGTACGTCGAGCGCAGATCGCCGCGCAGGCGATTGGATAACCTCATGTTGAGCATCCTCGGCCTCGTGTTCGTCCTGATGTCGATTCTCATCGTACTCACGAAATGGGTGGCTAACACGGCGGGTACGACGTCTGTCGCCTACGTTCTGCCGATTTCTCTTGGTGCGATGCTGATCACCGTCATGATGGATTCGTCTCTGGCCGTTGTGGCTTCGTTTTACTTTTCGTTTTTGCTCGGCGCGTCGCTCAGTTTTAATTACGATTTTGTGTTTTATGGCTTTGTGGCCTCTTTGGTCGGTGCGTACAGCGTGGCAAAGGTGACGAGCAGAGGTACGTTCATGCGCGCAGGCTTCTTTGTCTCGTTGATGAATGTGGGTGCGGTCATCACCCTGCACTTGCTGCAGACGAACCGCAGCGAAGACTTTCACTCATTCTCATTACATATCGGGCTCGCCGCGTTAAACGGAATTATTGCTGCGATTCTCGCGATGGGTGTCCTGCCGTTCTTCGAGACGGCTTTCGGCCTATTGACGCCGATTCGCCTGCTCGAGCTGTCCAACCCGAACAACCCTTTGTTGCGGCAGGTTTTGATGGAGGCGCCGGGCACTTATCACCACAGTCTCATCGTTGGGAACTTGGCGGAGGCAGCCGCGGAAATCGTCGGAGCCGATCCGCTCTTGTGCAGAGTCGGAGCCTATTATCACGATGTGGGGAAGACCAAGCGACCGGCTTTCTTCGTAGAAAATCAGATGACGAAAGAGAACCCGCATGATAAAATCGCCCCGAGTTTGAGTCATCTCATCATTACGTCGCACGTGAGCGACGGGCTCGAGATGCAGAAAAAGGCTGGGTTGCCAAAGCCGATTCAAGATATTTGTGCAACGCACCACGGCACGACAATCCTGTGGTACTTCTTTAACAAGGCGAAGGAATTGGATAAAAACGGAACGGTTAAGGTGGACGATTTCCGTTATCCAGGGCCGAAACCGAAAACGCGCGAGTGCGCCATTCTCATGATTTGCGACGCCGTGGAAGCCGCGGTTCGAAGCATGGCCCGACCGACGCCTAACCGCGTGGAAGGCGTGATTCGCAAAATCATCCGGGACCGCTTGCAGGACGGTCAATTGGACGAATGTGATTTGACATTACAGGACCTCGATGTCATGATTGGCGCCTTTATGAAGACACTAAAAGGTGTTTATCATTCACGCATCGAGTATCCTGACATCGATAAACTTCGGAAGGAAGTCGCGAAATGAGTGCCGAGCGTTTAGACGTGGCGATTGACGCCCATGTCGATTGGCCTTTGGTTGGAACGGAAATGGAATCTTTTACGCGAAACATTTTAGAAGCTGCGGCAGACCGCTTGGACGTTTCAGGCGAGGTGTCTGTGCTCTACGTGGACGACGCGGAGATCCACGAACTGAATCGCACTTACCGCGATGTCGATCGGCCGACAGATGTCCTCTCGTTTGCGATGACCGAGGGTGAGGATGACTTCCCGGACTTCGAGGCCCCGACCATGCTTGGAGATATCGTCATCAGCGTGGACAAGGCGCGGGAGCAGGCCGAGGAGTACGGCCATTCACTTGAGCGCGAAATGGCCTTTTTGTTGGTGCACGGCTTTCTGCACCTCAACGGATACGATCACCAGGATGACGCGGGTGAGCGCGAAATGTTCGGGCTACAGGACGAGATCTTAGGTACTCTAGGGATAACTCGGTAACATTAGGTGATGAGGGAGCCCTATGCGTGACACATCGGAATACAAGGCCAGTTCTTTTCGAAAGTCGCTGACTTTTGCGTTTCACGGGATGGTTTACGCATTTCATTCGGAAACGAACATGCGTCGACATTTTTGGCTGTTCAATACCCTTGCGGCTGTAGAATTGGTCTTTCGGCCGCCACTGACGGAAGTGGCCGTCAGTTTGTTTGTGGCCACGTGTATTTTTAGTGCTGAATTGTTGAATACCGCGATCGAACTAGCGGTTGATCTATCTGTGGAGTGGAAGCATCACCCGATTGCTGGCGCAGCGAAGGACGTTGCGGCCGGTGCCGTTTCGATGTTGGCGTTTGGGAGCCTATTTGTCGGGATATGGGTGATCGCGATGTCAGTCCCGCTGCGCTTTCGGCTGTTCTCGACCGTCCACCCATGCGCTGCTTGGCTGCTCATCATTGCCACAGCGGCGATATGGACCGTGCGGTATTGGCCGTTTCATCGGGTGCCTATGAATCACGTACCAGAAAAGGAGACGCAAGATGGGGTATAAGTCGGGCTTTGTAGCCATTATCGGTCGACCCAACGTGGGGAAATCGACCCTTTTAAACGCCATGATCGGTCAAAAGATCGCCATCATGTCGAAGCGTGCGCAAACGACGCGCAACCGGATTCGAGGCGTTCGTACGACGGATACATCGCAAACGATATTCATTGACACGCCAGGTATTCACACACCTCACCATCGGCTCGGTGAGTATATGGTTGAAGTGGCGACGCAGACGCTTCAAGAGGTCGATCTCGTCCTGTTCGTCGTCGACGCCACGACTGGGCTGCACCCTGCTGAACGGGAGATCGTCAAGCGGTTTGAATCGGTCCGTACGCCGATTTTTCTTGTGCTGAACAAGGTGGATGCCGTTGAAAAGCCGCTGTTGCTCGAGCACATTGAGTCATATCAAAACATCCATTCGTTTGACGAATACATACCTGTGTCCGCGCTTAAGCTCGAGCAGACGGAGACGCTCGCCAAGTTGATTGAAGAGCGGCTGCCCGACGGGCCGAAGTTTTATCCGGACGACATGGTGACGGACTACCCTGAGCAGTTTATCATCGCCGAGGTCATCCGCGAGAAGGTGCTTATGTTGACGCAGGAAGAAGTACCTCACGCGGTGATGGTCGACATCGAGCAAATGGAGCGACGCAACCAGGATACGCTCTATGTGCATGCGTTGATCTATACGGAACGAGACAGTCAAAAGGGCATTCTGATTGGCAAGCAAGGCCAGATGCTCAAACGAGTCGGCGAACTGGCTCGCAGGGAATTGGAAGGTCTCCTGGGTTCCAAGCTCTATTTGGAACTGTGGGTCAAGGTGAAAAAGGATTGGCGCAATCGCCCCACACTCCTGCGTCAGTTTGGGTTTAACAACGAGTAAGTCGCAACATCTGGTCGTTATCCCTGCAAGTTGTTACCATCCGCTCCGTTCGCATAGCCGCTGCGCGGTGCGGAAGAATATAGCCAACATCATAGATGCAACGCATACGCCCTTAAAGGAGACGATTTGAGTTGCGGGATTATACTTGGCAAATGTTCGAATTGACTGGTGACATCGATGCTTATCTATTGTATCGAGCGGCGGATGGTTTTAGTCCAGAAATACAAACTGATGCATTGGATGAGGCGGCCACCGACGAGCCTGAGGCGATCATGCCACAGTGAGATTATTTGCCTTGTCTATCGCGTGGGAGTGGGAGTGTGCAATACAACACCGAGGCTATCGTCATCAAAACGGTCCGGTACGGGGAGACGCACGCCATTGTGACACTGTTGACGCCCACTGGGCGGGTGTCTGCCATGGCGAAAAGCGCCATGAAGCCAACTAGCCGACTGGCCGCAGGCGTACGCCTGTGTGCACAGGGCACCTACTTCATGTATCAGGGAAGCGGCATGGGGAATATTCAACAAGTGGAGATGGTGGCCAGCCGTCGTCGACTGCACGAGGATTTACAGTCGGCGGCCTATGCCGCCTATTTTTGTGACCTCGTACTCTCAGTCGCACCGGAGCGGCCGCACGGCCAGTCGGCCATGTACCGTCAGTTTGCAGCCATTCTCGACGCGCTGGTGGAACGACCGCAGGACGCCGATGTACTCGCCCGCGTCTTTGAAACGAAGATGTGTCACTGGCTTGGGGTCAGTCCAAACTGGCGAGCATGTATTCGATGCGGCGAGCCGTTGACGGAAAAGTACCGGTACCACATGGTGGAGGGCGGTTTCGTCTGCCAGCATTGCGCCACAGCACAGGATACGAATCAGTCGTATGCAGTGCCTTCCGCCACCAGCAAGATTCTCTACTTGTTTGAGAGGACGCCAATCGAGCAACTGGGTAACGTAAAGATTTCGGCTGCTACACACAAAGCGTTAAAGCAAACGCTATACTATCAACTAGTGGATTTCGGAGGACTATATCTCAAGTCGCGAGACATTCTCAATCAGTTAGTCGATGCGTTTGACCGAAAGGATGGCGAGAACGGATGAGACAAATTCCGGTCATTTATGTCGTTTCTGATTCGATAGGTGAGACAGCTGAATCTGTGGTGCGGGCGGCTGCTAGTCAGTTCGACGGCGGCCATGTGATCCTGCGCCGCGTCTCCTATGTCAAGGACGTCCGCACCATCGAAGCGACGGTCGACGCGGCCGCCATGGAGGACGCCTGTATCGCGTTTACCATTATCGTGCCGGAGTTGAAAGCGCAACTCATTCGCAGAGCGCGGGCGGTGGGTGTTCGCTACGTGGA
Source organism: Alicyclobacillus fastidiosus (assembly GCA_029166985.1). GTDB lineage: Bacteria > Bacillota > Bacilli > Alicyclobacillales > Alicyclobacillaceae > Alicyclobacillus > Alicyclobacillus fastidiosus_A. Next base: position 1,851,535 of record CP119138.1, read on the forward strand.
TATCATGGGACCGATGATGGAAGTGCTTCAAGACGTCGTCGGCGAGCGGCCACGGCTACTGGCTGGGCTTGTGCATCAATTGGACGAAGACTACTTTCGGCGCGTCGAAGCCATCGAATTCGCAGTCAAGTACGACGATGGGAAGGACACTCGTGGTTTGTTAGAGGCGGACGTCATTCTCGTCGGGGTATCCCGTACATCGAAAACCCCTTTGAGCATGTACCTGGCGCACAAAGCCATCAAGGTGGCCAACGTGCCGCTGGTACCTGAGGCCCAACCGCCAAAACAACTCGACTACGAGGAGGTCCGCAACAAAGTCGTGGGGCTGACGATACGCCCAGACAAACTCAACCTCATTCGCCAGGAGCGATTGCGCGCACTGGGGCTCCAAGACGAGGCGAGATACGCGAGTTCAACGCGGATTGTCGAAGAACTGGAATACGCAAGTCGTGTCATGGATAGACTTCGATGTCCGGTTGTGGATGTGAGTGATCGAGCTGTGGAAGAAACAGCAGGGATTATCCTCGAGATCGTCAGCAGGGGCGATGTGCAGCAACAACTGTAGCAGAGCCTTGGAGCGGATGGATCGACTCTTGGATCTAGTTGAAGTTTTGTAAGTATCCTACGGGATGGTAAAATGGTAGACAGAGATGCCAAGGTAAATAGTTCGAGCTACGAATACACACATATGTGCGTTTGTCAAACCATACACTGGATTGCAGGTTAAAACAGAGGATAATTTTAACTTGATGCGTCGATACTAATGCGTAGCTTGATGTGCGTGGACGAATTGTGACGTCGATTGCCCATGAACCGTGTCGTAATGTCGACGTGTGACAAAGTTCCTCGACTCAAATTTTGTGCAGAAGGAGGAAAGTATCTTTCTTCGTAGAATATCAGTGTATAAGTTGAATGGCAAGTCGATTCGACCTACGAGGAACTGCGCACCGAAGAGGTGAGATGCCGGTGAGCAAGGTACCTGAGTGGTTTATTCAGGAACTACGCCAAAAGGTCGATATCGTGGAAGTCGTGTCTGAATATGTTCAGTTGCGTCGAAGTGGTCGTTCGTATTCCGGATTGTGCCCATTTCACAATGAGCGCACGCCATCCTTTTCGGTGTCCTCAGACCGTGGTATGTACCATTGTTTCGGCTGCGGTGCAGGTGGGACAGTGATTAATTTTGTGATGGATATCGAGGGGGTCTCCTTTCCGGAAGCGGTTATCGCGCTCGCGGAACGGGCCGGTATGGCCATTCCCGAAGGACTCGGTACCGGTACGACGCAACCCAATACGAAGCAACAGCGACATCGAGAAGCACACGACCTTGCGGCACAGTTGTATGGGTATATTTTAATGAATATGTCTGCGGGTGTGCAAGCCCTTTCTTACTTAGAAAAGCGCGGAATCACTCGTAAAACCATCATGGAGTTTCGGTTGGGATTTGCTCCGAATAGCCAGGATGTTGTCGTGTCTGCATTGCGTAGACGCGGTTTTGAGGACGACGAGCTCGTGTCCTGTGGGCTGGCGGTCGAAATGGGAAGTCGAATTGTGGACCGGTTTCGAGGTCGTATCATGATTCCCATCTGCGATAAGAAGGGCGAAGTCGTAGGATTTGGTGGCCGTACGATGTTGCCGGACGGTAAACCTAAATACTTGAATTCACCCGAGAACGATGTCTTCCACAAGAGTAAGCTCCTGTACAACTTTCACGTGGCAAGAAAGTCGATTCGGCAACAGCGAACCGCAATTTTGCTCGAAGGCTACATGGACGTCATCTCGTTGGCACAGGCGGGCATTTCGTCCGGTGTGGCTTCGCTGGGGACCTCTCTGACCGAGGAGCAGGCCAGTATGTTGAAGGCCGACTGCGATAGGGTGATCATTGCCTACGACGGAGATTCGGCAGGGCGAAAGGCCGCGGTGCGGGCTATTGATCTACTGCAGGGAGCAGGGATTGAACCTGTCGTACTTTCGATTCCAGATGGGCTCGATCCCGACGAGTACGTTCGCTCCCACGGCGGCGATGCGTTCTCGCGTTTACTTTCACGGCGGACGCTGTCGGTTGTTCAATACCTACTGGATGAACTGCGGCAGAAGGCAAATCTGGTCAGCCCTGTCGGGCGTACGGATTTTGTTCGGGCGGCACTGCAACTCTTGGCAGAGCGAGCAACGCCTGTCGAACAGGAATACGAGTTGCGAAATTTGTCACAGGAATTTAACTTGTCCGTCGAAACTTTGAAGGAAGAGCTTCGGACGTTCTCGAAACAACATAAGAGACATCGCGAACAATCAGTTCAACGCGCTGCACAAACCGCTGTGGCTCAACCTTTGGAGCGGGCTGTGTCGCGAGCAAGTATAGGACTATTAAAGGCTGTTCTGATGGATGAGATGGCTGCGATGTACGTGATGGAGAAGGGGCTAACTGAACTCGCGGAGCCGTTGCAAACGGCGTTGTTGGCTCGGTTATACGCATGGCGCTTGGCCAATCCGACGAGCGATCCGTCCTCATTCGTGGACGAACTGGAAGACGAACCGCTGGTGCAATTGGCTTCTTCCTTGTTCTTTGGAGAAACGCCAGAGTTCTCCAAAGATCTGTTGGATGACTATGTGCGCACGGTAGAACGCCACCACCTTGAGGCGGAATATCGGGCGTTGCTTCACCAATGGATAGAGGTGGAAGCGTCGGGTGACGGGAATCGTGCTAGAGAGATAAAGTTGCAGGTGGAACAAATTCAGGGCCAGATTGCAACATTGAAGCTACCCCGAGAACAAAACGCAGAGGGGTAAAGGAGGCGGGGATGTAATGACCAAAGCAAAGGACGAAGTACGCGAAGAAGAACGCGGACTGACACTGCAGCAGGCAAGACAACAACTCGTGGAGCTTGGGAAGAAGCAGGGCTCCCTGACCTATGAGGAGATTACAGACCGCCTGTCCCCATTCGACCAAGACACGGACCAATTGGACGACTTTTTTGAACATCTTGGCGAACAAGGCATTGATATCGTCAATGAGCGCGACGAAGAAAAGAGCGAGAGTCATGACGATGAATACGATTTGAATGACCTATCCATGCCGCCGGGTGTCAAGATCAGTGACCCCGTGCGCATGTACCTGAAGGAAATCGGACGCGTACCTCTCCTGTCGGCCCAAGATGAAATCGAGTTGGCCAAGCGCATTGAAGCGGGTGACGAGGAAGCGAAGCGCCGCCTTGCGGAAGCGAACCTGCGCCTCGTCGTCAGCATCGCAAAGCGCTACGTTGGCCGCGGCATGCTGTTCCTGGATCTCATTCAGGAAGGAAACTTGGGGCTTATCAAGGCGGTCGAAAAGTTCGATTACCGCAAGGGATATAAATTCAGTACGTATGCAACCTGGTGGATTCGGCAGGCCATCACACGCGCTATTGCGGATCAGGCACGCACGATTCGAATTCCTGTGCACATGGTGGAAACCATCAATAAGTTGATTCGCGTAAGCCGTCAACTTCTACAGGAACTCGGTCGTGAACCGACCGCTGAGGAAATTGCGGAGGAGATGGACCTGACGCCCGACAAGGTGCGGGAGATTCAGAAGATCGCCCAGGAGCCGGTATCGCTCGAAACGCCAATCGGCGAGGAAGACGATTCGCACCTCGGGGATTTCATCCCCGACGACGAGGCGCCTGCACCAGCGGACGCTGCGGCGTACGAACTGTTGAAGGAGCAACTTGAGGACGTCCTCGACACCCTCACGGAACGCGAGGAGAACGTATTGCGCCTGCGCTTTGGATTGGACGACGGGCGTACGCGCACGTTGGAGGAAGTCGGCAAAGTGTTCGGTGTCACCAGAGAACGCATTCGCCAAATCGAGGCGAAGGCGCTTCGCAAACTGCGCCATCCTAGCAGGAGCAAACGCCTGAAGGATTTCCTCGAGTAAGTTCATCGTTCTATGGCAACATCGAGACCGGGGTGAAGAGCGGACAGCCTACGTGTGAGCGTAGGCTGTTTTTGCGCACGCCGTAAAGTCAGTGGACAAGTGCGTCTATTTCGGCTGAGACCCACGTATTGTAGGATGTACCGACCGTTTTTGAGGTTGGGCGTTGAAAGCGGGGGTTCGAGGTGATCCTCAGTCTGCTGATGTTGGCGGCAGTCGCAGCCATCGCATTGATCGGAACGTCCGTATTTGTGCACAGGTTTGCTCTTCATCTGCGCCGAAGTGGTCGGCAGGAACGCCCGGAAGTAAGCCAGACGGGCATCGTCCTCGGCGCCTACACGGACGGGTTCCGCCCGAGTCTCCCCCTGCGTTCGAGATTGCGTGCGGCCTTGCACCTGTACCGGTGCGGGATCATCCAAAGCTTCATCGTGAGCGGTGGACAGGGTGAAGATGAGACTGTCTCCGAGGCGAGATCGATGAAGCGGTTTTTGATTATCAATGGCGTACCTCCCAACGTGATCTTCGAGGACAGATGGTCCAAAGACACTTGGGAAAACCTAAAGAATAGTAAACAGCTCATGCAGCGACTGCAGTTCACGACAGCGGTCATCGTCACGAGTGACTACCACCTGCCTCGAGCGCTGGCGGTGGCTCGGATGCTGGACATGAACGTCACTGGTTTTGCGGCATATTCGACGCATGGAGAATTTCATGCTGCGATACGTGAGGTTTTTGCACACATCCAATATACGTTGCAAGGTCGACAGTCCCTATTTTGAGAAGAGGTTTGTTATGCAGTTGATGACGTTGTCAAAGCGGCTTCAGACGATTGTTGATGATGTACCAAAGGCCAGTGTGCTGGCTGACATCGGAACGGACCACGCATTCATCCCCATCTACGCCATTCAGGTGGGCCGTGTAGAGCACGCCATCGCCACCGATTTACGATCCGGCCCGCTCCAAAAAGCCCGCGAAAACGTCGCGAAGTACGGGTTGCGCGACGTGATCGAATTGCGATTGGGCGATGGGCTCGACGCGCTCCAGCCCGGGGAGGCAGATGTCATCGTATCGGCGGGCATAGGCGGCCACGTGCACACGGCGATGTTGCGCGCGGGCCTCGACGTAGCGAAGGCAGCTAAGCGCATCATCTTTCAACCGATGAACGCAGGACACCTGTTGCGCCAGAGCCTCGATGAACTCGGTTTTCACCTTGTTTGCGAGCGACTCGTTCTGGAAGACGACAGAGTGTACGAAATCCTGGTGGCGGAGCCGGCTGAGGCCCCTGACCCGATCTACGACGACGTTCGTCACGACACCGACCTGTTGGCGCAGGCCTATACGTATGGTCCGATGTTGATGCGGGAGAAGAGCGGATTGTACAGGCTGCGCATTCAGCGAGAGATCGAGAAGCTTCAGTCGGTTTTGCACAGCGTTCAACAGAGCGACAACGACGCAGCAAGGGAACGGGCCGCTGAATTGATGACCGACGTGGAAAAACTCGTGATGTTGCTGAGCGAAGGGAAAGGTGAAGGACGGTGACCCGTACAGTGACGGTCGGGGACATCATTCGTCTAATGGAGGACATCGCGCCGCCGAAATGGGCCTTGGCGAACGATAAAATCGGCCTTCAGATCGGAAACGTGGACAAGCCTGTGTCTCGCGTCTGGGTGGCGCTTGAAGCGTCGCCAGACGTGGTAGAACAGGCCGTCTCAGCGGGCGTCCAGCTCATCATCACGCACCACGCGCTCCTCTTTCGCCCAATTTCCGTCCTCGATACACGCCAGCGCCGGAGTCGCGCCATTCAGCACTTGCTCGCGGCTGATATCGCCGTCTACTCGGCGCACACCAATTTAGACGTAGCACCGGGCGGCGTCAACGATGTCATCGCCGAGCGCATTGGCTTGAAGGACACCGAGATTCTCGATGTCACCTATCGTGACGCGCTTCGCAAACTCGCCGTCTACGTGCCGACGACACATCTGGAAGCCGTTCGTCGTGCTATCGGGGAGGCAGGTGCCGGTGCGATCGGCAATTATAGCCACTGCACGTTTTCCTCGACGGGCATCGGCACGTTTCTGCCAGGCGACAGTACGACTCCGTTTATCGGAGCGCATGGCGTGCTCGAAAGGGTCGAGGAAGCACGCTTGGAAACGATCGTGCCAGAATCTCTCCTGCCCCAAGTGTTGGCGGCCATGCGTGACGCACACTCTTATGAGGAAGTGGCGTACGACGTGTATCGTGTGGATCAGCCTGGACCGGCGTATGGCATCGGACGCGTCGGCAATTTGCCAAAGGGTATGGCACTGTCGGCATTTGCAGAACATATTCGCGACGCCTTTGGCATGAGACACATCCGATACGCCGGTGACGGCGACCTGTTGGTCGAGCGAGTGGCGGTATTAGGTGGGTCGGGAAGCAGATGGGTCGAAAAGAGCCTCGCGAAAGGCGCGCAGGTCTTAGTGACCGCTGACGTCGGCCACCACGAGGCAGGCGACGCATGGCAAGACGGCCTTGCCATCGTGGACGCGACACATGCGGCATTAGAGCAGCCCGTGTGCGCTGTGTTAGCGGATCGACTACAGCGGATGCTGCATTCCGTCGCTGGTGACTGCGGCGTCGACATCGCCGCGGCGCCTATCGACGTCGATCCGTTCCACTGGACCTAAACCCATCCCTCACCATTGTCGTAAAATGGCGGAATACCGCGGTTTTCCATTGTCACTGTAACCTATATGGCGTATAATAAACGATGCTGTTACGACGAAGAAGTAAGCTGGGCAATCGCCGGTGCAGTGCCGAAAGGCCGCACGGGAGGAAAGTCCGAGCTCCATAGGGCAGGGTGCCGGATAACGTCCGGCGAGAGCGATCTTAGGGAAAGTGCCACAGAAATGTAGACCGCCGATGGTCCGTGCTTGCATGGACACAGGTAAGGATGCAACGGTGCGGTAAGAGCGCACCAGCAGCTCGGAGACGAGATGGCTAGGTAAACCCCACTCGGAGCAAGACCGGATAGGAGTGCATATGTGGTTGCCCGCCACGCACTCGGGTTGGTCGCTTGAGTCGGCTGGCAACAGTCGACCTAGATAGATGATTGCTACTCCAAAGTGCGAGGTATCACGAGGGCATTACGTGTCCATTCGATGCCGCTTGAAGCACAGGAGCACAGAACTCGGCTTACAGGCTTGCTTCTTCAACGGCTACATACCCTTGTTTGAACCGCGTTTTCGTTGGGCGCTGAACCCAGCGGGGGCGCGGTTTTGGTGTTGGGTGGAATTATATAGCGTGTAGGGTATGTGAACGTATACGCATCAGTCATAATTCAACACTCGGTTCTTTACCGATATGCGACAGGGGCAGCGTGGATGAATAAGCTCTGTAAAGGGCACTCCACATAATCACCATAACGTCTCCATTTAAATTTCATATTGCGCGTGTAGAATTCAACGTGTAAGACCTTTCCTCACGACATTCATGATGAATGTCGTTTTTTTGCACAATTTTAACGCTTAGAATAAGAACGCATGTTCTGGGTTTGATATTATAGTCTCATCATTGATTGCAAGTAAGGAGGATTTTCAGCTATGGAGAAATATCGATTCTCGGCTGCCGTTGCGGATCCTTCGGTGTGGGAGTACCCTACTCAGACGACAGTGAAAGCAAGGTCATTAGTTGAGGCACTCGACAGGCTTGCACGTAGATTTCAACTCACGCTTGAGGATGTTGGTCGACGCACTGTTACGTTTGCGACGATGGATGGTGCACTAATCGAGTACGACATATCGTGATGGCGGATCACATAGTACGAGAAGCTTTTGCAGGTACAAAAAATGTGCCCCTACGAATCACATCGTGGGGGCAAAACAAAATATGTATTGCTAGGGGGTAGTTAGACAACCAGAACAATTGCAGCACCCTCATTGTAGAACGTGGATGTTACGATTTTGTTTTGAACAAGTAACGATTGTGTTACTCGTGTATGTTGATGGACCATCCGACGTGGCGATATACCGTGCGTCGTCAATCATAGAAGAATACGTACTCAAACAATGACCACTCGTTTAATTACGGGTGGTTTTCTTCAAAAAAAGACCCCGACGCCAAGGACGCCGAGGCTAGGATAGGGTAAAAGGGTGTCACAAATGAGCATAGCACAAAAAACAGTACAGCCCAAATATTTACATTTGATTAGAGCATAACTATTATATAGTTTGTATACTTATGTACAAATTCGTACAAAACATAGTCATTTTATCTTGGTCGGATACAGACCGCGTCACATGAATGCTTCCGCATACATAAAATTCGAGTGTCCATAAGTAAAAAAGACGCAGCTACAAGGCGACGCCCTCTCACATAATGTGGACAATCTAGGGTGGGCATCTGTAGTGTAGTCTGCGTTGAGGTTTGCTCTATATTGTAGGAGCGCTGATATGGATAGCATGCCTTAGAAGGGAGCGAGTACCCATCCATCTGGACTTATGGACGGATACCCCGATCAAGCTCCCCTGAGTGATTTAAGGTGCCCATTCATCGAGTATGTATGTACATGAAAAGGACAGCCGCTCGTCAGTACGGCTGTCCTGGAGGCAAAAGTGTAATTGAAAGCGTCTGGGCTATTATCCGCGACACCACTGATGATATAGTGGCCATATGAAGAGTGGATGGAGACGATATGCCGATTCTATGGAGCGTTTCTTTTGCAGAACCAATTCACCTACTGATATCGCTCCAGGAGTAAGGAAAATCGGGATCGAATAAACACCAAATTAACGCGCTACCGTCTTTTGATGGCCAAATTATCTCCTTAGAGAACCGTTTTCCCAAACAATGACTCGATGAGTTCAACAGCCATTACGGCCGTACGGTTTTGCTCATCAAGAATAGGATTCACTTCAACGACGTCAACGGAAACAATGGCGTTCGATGCTGACAACATTTCCATCGCTAAGTGTCCTTCACGGTATGTGACGCCACCATTGACTGGAGTACCAACGCCAGGAGCAAACATCGGATCAAGGGAGTCAAGGTCCAGGCTCAGATGGATGCCGTCTGTTCCATTCGATGCGATTTTAATCGCTTCCTCCATGACGACAGCCATGCCGCGCCGGTCGATTTCTGACATCGTGTAGCAACGAATGCCAGCCTTGGCGATCAGTTTCGCTTCATCTTCGTCAATTGAACGAATGCCAACGAGTACAACATTCTCCGGTTTCACCTTGGGCGTACAGCCGCCAATTCGGGTCAAATCCTCATGACCATAACCAAGACTTACAGCGAGGGGCATACCATGGATGTTTCCAGAGGGAGTCGTCTCCTCTGTATTCATATCCCCGTGTGCATCAAACCAGATGACGCCATAATTGGTGCTAGATTGCGCCATGCCGGCCAGACTGCCAATAGCAATGCTGTGGTCGCCGCCGAGAACGAGTGGTACGTGTCCTTCCGAAACGACCGTACTTACAATACCGCACAGACTTTCAGAGACAGCCTTAACCTCGAGCAAATACCGAAGTTTTGTGTTCTGCGTTTGTTCATGCATTTCTGGCGTCGGAACGTTGATATTGCCGAGATCCTTCACTTGGTATCCAAGGCGTTCAAGCGCCGTGTCAAGACCTGCGTATCGAATTGCACTTGGTCCCATATCTACACCGCGCCGTCCTTGCCCAAGGTCAGACGGAACTCCGATGATGCGTAACTCCTTCAACTGTAACCCCAACTTTCTTCTCCGTACATGTTTGCGTGATGACAAGGCGAACGGAACTTCTTCCGCTCCTTTATACCCAACCGCGATAATGCATCGCTTCCGCTGTGCTCTGAATACCTACCATGTACGCTGCAAGACGCATGTTCACGTCCTGAGTAGTAGCCATATCGTACACACGTTCAAACGACTTGGTCATAACTTCTCGTAAGCGTTGTTCGATCTCTTCTGCAGTCCAGTAGAGTCCTTGGTTGTTCTGCACCCACTCAAAGTAAGACACGGTAACACCGCCCGCGTTCGCCAATACATCCGGAACGAGCAAGATGCCGTTTTCTGAAAGCACTTTTGTGGCATCCAATGTCGTTGGCCCGTTCGCCGCTTCGGCGACGATTTGTGCCTGGATACGATGGGCATTTTCCATCGTGATTTGGTTCTCAATCGCAGCCGGTACGAGAATGTCACAAGGCATCTCGAGTAGTTGCTTGTTTGAAATGGTGTCTTTGAAGTTTTTCGTTACCATGCCGAATGAATCTCGCATATCCAATAGCTCTTCAATATTCAAGCCATTCTCGTTATAAATAGCTCCGTATGCATCAGAGATACCAATCACAACAGCACCTGCATCATGCATGAATTTCGACAGGTAGCTTCCCGCGTTTCCAAATCCCTGAACAATCACTTTTGCCCCTTGGAGGGAAATGCCCCGCCGTTTCGCAGCTTCCTCGATACAGATGGCAACACCTTTGGCCGTAGCTGTGTCCCGACCTTGCGATCCACCGAGAACTAACGGCTTACCCGTAATAAATCCAGGTGAATCAAACTCACGGAGATTACTATATTCGTCCATCATCCAAGCCATAATTTGCGAATTTGTGTACACGTCCGGTGCTGGAATATCCTTTGTCGGACCAACAATTTGACTGATGGAGCGGACATAGGCCCGGCTCAGCCGCTCCAGTTCCCCACCTGACATGTCCCGTGGATCGCAAATGATACCGCCCTTACCACCCCCGTAAGGAAGTCCCACGACGCCGCACTTAACCGACATCCACATGGACAGAGCCTGGACTTCCTCAACTGTTACATTAGGATGGAAGCGAATTCCACCCTTGGTGGGCCCAATAGCATTGTTGTGTTGGCTTCGGTAGCCTGTGAATACCTTGACCGATCCGTCGTCCATCCGTACCGGGATCCGAACTGTCAGTGTGAGTAGAGGAGTCTTTAACAGTTCGTAGTACGCTGGACCGTAGCCTAGATGTGTCAACGCATCAAGAATCACTTGTTGTGTCGAGGAAAGAACATCCTGTTCCTGTCGTGCTGTTTTGTTTTCAGTGACCGTGCTCATTCATGCCACCCCATGTCATTCATCGCTGTTGGTTCATTACATTTGGAATACAGATTGAATCTTATCGAATGCCCAATCGAGCTCTTCCTCTGTAATGATGAGAGGCGGGGCGAAGCGAATCGTGTTTTCGTGGGTCTCTTTGCACAGAAGACCGAGGTCTTTCAACTGCTCACAATATGGACGAGCTTTTGTCGTCAACTCGAGTCCTATGAACAGCCCGCGGCCCCGCACTTGTTTGATAACCGGATTGCTCAACGTGAGCAGTTTTTGAAGGAAATACTCACCAAGTATGCGGGAGCGTTCGGGTAATCCTTCTTCTTCAATAACTTTAAGCGCTGCAACGGCGACCGCACTGCCCAGTGGATTTCCCCCAAATGTGGAACCGTGCGATCCTGGTTCGAACAGGCCGAGAATTTCCTTATCTGCAGCAACAGCCGAAACCGGAATGACACCCGCTCCTAGCGCTTTGCCGATGATGTACATATCTGGAACGACTTGCTCCCAATCACAGGCAAACATTTTTCCGGTACGCCCTAAGCCGGTTTGAATTTCATCGGCTACGAACAGTACGTTGTTTTCTTTACAGATTTGATAGGCACTGCGAATAAAGCCCTCGGGAGGAATTACAATCCCTGCTTCACCTTGGATCGGCTCCACAAGGAATGCAGCGGTGTTGGGCGTAATCGCATCCTTGAGTGCCTCGATGTCGCCATAAGGCACAATTTTGAAACCAGGCGTCAACGGACCAAACGCACGTTGGTATTCCGTATCTGAGCTAAAGGAGATAATCGTTGTGGTGCGGCCATGGAAATTGCCCGAAGCCACGATAATCTCCGCTTGATTGTGAGGGACCTTTTTAACATCATAGGCCCAACGGCGAATTGCCTTAATCGCTGTTTCAACCGCTTCAGCACCCGTGTTCATCGGCAAAATCATGTTTTTCTGTGTGATTTTGGCTAAACCTTCGTACAGGAAACCGAGTTGGTCATTGTGAAAGGCCCGTGACGTCAACGTAATTTTATCGGCTTGATCTTTAAGTGCTTGAATTACCTTCGGATGCCTGTGACCCTGGTTCAGCGCTGAATAAGCACTGAGCATATCCATGTATCGCTTGCCCTCGGTATCCTCAACCCAAACACCCTCACCTTTGGTCAATACGATAGGGAGGGGATGGTAATTGTTTGCGCCGTATTGTTCTTCAAGGGTCTTTGGGGACGATATTGTATTTTGCACGGATGGTTCCTCCTTCTGTGATTGGATGCGCGGTGTTCCTGCGCGACCATTGGTGCTTTGTACTTATAGAACTTCTGAACTGAGTTTGGGTTGTGTAAACAGCAAGAGATAGTCAGGTCCTCCGGCTTTTGAATCCGTACCAGACATATTGAAGCCGCCAAACGGATGAACGCCAACCAAAGCACCAGTTGATTTACGGTTGAAATATAGGTTGCCTACATGGAACGTACGGCGTGCTTCTTCTACGTGTTCACGATTTCTTGTGAAAACGGATCCGGTTAGGCCAAACTCTGTGTTATTCGCCGCCGCAATGGCGTCAGTAAACGTCTTGACCTTTGTGAACGCAACCACAGGTCCAAAAATCTCCTCTTTGGAGAGGCGTGCGTCTGCAGGCACATCAGCGAAAATGGTGGGAGACACAAAGTACCCTGGGTTGTCCCAAGCCTCACCGCCGCAGACGAGACGACCTTCTTGCTTGCCGATTTCAATATAATTCCTGATTTTATCGTAGGCTTTTTGGTCGATAACTGGTCCAACCTTGGTGTTGGCGTTTATCGCATCGCCAATGGTTAGTGTACGAGTTCTTTCGACCACACGGTCTAGGAGTTCGTTATAAATCGCTTCATGTGCAATGACACGCGAACATGCAGAACACTTCTGGCCGCTGAACATAAATGCGGAATTGACGATGTTTAGTGCGGCCAAGTCCAAATCCGCGCCCTCATCGACAATGATGGAGTCCTTGCCACCCATTTCAGCAATGACACGCTTGAGCCAGATTTGGCCCTCATGGACCTTAGAGGCACGTTCGTAAATGCGGACACCGATACCGCGCGATCCGGTGAAGGTAACAAACCGAGTGGTGGTGTGATCGACCATGTAATCCCCGATTTCTCCGACATCACCTGGTACGAAGTTTACGACGCCGTCCGGAAGACCAGCTTCTTTCAAAACTTCATAGAAGCGGTAGGCAATCACCGGAGTTTGACTTGCCGGTTTCAAGAGCACGGTATTCCCAGAAACAATCGCTGCTGCCGTCATCCCTGCCATGATTGCGAGGGGGAAGTTCCAGGGCGGAATAACTACACCAACTCCAAGCGGGATGTACTCGAGTCGGTTATCCTCGCCTGCATATGGTACGAGCGTCTGTTTTCCTCGCTCGGACAACTGCAACACTTGGCGTCCATAATATTCTAGGAAATCAATGCACTCAGCCGTATCTGCATCTGCCTCAGTACGAGTCTTCCCGGCCTCCAACAACAACCAAGAAGAGAATTCATGCTTCCGGCGACGAATTATGGCAGCTGACTTAAACAGATAGCCGGCACGTTCTTCTGGGCTTACTTGTGACCAAGTGGTAAATTTTTGCGCAGCGATTTGAAATGCTTCGTCGACGATGGCTTTATCCGCCTGTGCTACAAAGCCTACGATTTGTTCTAAGTTCGATGGGTTGCGAGATTCATTGCGCTTGTCCGTGTGAACCTCGCGCCCCCCGATGATAAGCGGACAGCTTTGGCCCATTTGCGACGAGACACGCTCAAAAGCGGCGGTAAATGCTGCTTCATTCTCCGGTTTTGAGAAATCCGTAAATGCTTCAGGTAAGTAAGGAATCATAGCTTATTTCCTCCTCATTGAGAACGGCTCATATTTTTGATTAAGCAGGTCAGGAATGAAGTAATTGTGATGCTGAAAATAGTGATTCGATGTCAAATAAGCGCTTACAAACCCAATGATGCAAAAACGATTTGCATAAATCAATTGCCTTTATTTATTGCGGGTGCAAAAAATGTTTGCGGTGTTGTGGAACGCGAAGTAAACTGTCTTAAGAACGACAATGAATTTCAATATTTGCAGGCAGCAGGTAATTAACCCATCGGGGTGATATGCGTGGCGAACTCAAACATAAATGACTCAGAAAATAAAACTCGAGATTTGATTCAAATGTACGAGTTCCTGGTCGATCAACTTGACGAAGGAATCCATGTCGTAGACGCATCTGGGAAAACGGTGATTTACAATCAAAAAATGGCGGACATTGAGTCTATGTCCGCAATAGATGTATTGAATAAGGATGTCCTTGACGTCTTCACATTCCCGGACGAAGGTTACAGTACATTGCTTCATGCAGTGCAAACTGGCCGCTCAACTTTCAACGTAAAACAGACGTATTACAACGTGAAGGGCGAGTCGGTGACAACGATTAACAACACAATGCCAATTATTCTAAAAGGTGAGATCTGTGGGGCTGTGGAAATCGCGCGCGATATAACCAAAATTGAACGAATTCAGGAGAACATCCTGAAACGCGGAGAAACACGGTACACGTTCGACAGTTTGGTTGGCGAGAGTTCAAATATCGTTGAAGTCATGGAGCATGCAAAGAGAGCGGCTAGGACAAACTCGTCTATTCTTATTGTTGGGGAAACTGGAACAGGCAAGGAATTGTTTGCTCAAAGCATTCACCACGCCAGTCCTCGTTCCGCCGGGCCTTTTATTTCGCAAAACTGCGCCGCCTTGCCAGAGCACCTCATTGAAGGCATATTGTTCGGTACGATGCATGGAGCGTTTCCTGGAGCTATTGATCGGCCGGGGCTCCTTGAGCAAGCGGATGGAGGTACGATTCTACTCGACGAATTGAATTCGCTGAGTTTATCCCTTCAGGCCAAGCTTCTTCGGGCACTTCAAGAGAAGACCATTCGCCGTCTCGGTGACACACAGGATAGGACGGTCGATGTGCGGATCATTGCGACAATTCATGAAGATCCACTGGATGATGTGGTTAAAGGGACACTCCGGAAGGACTTATACTATCGTCTTAGCGTTGTAACTCTGTTTCTACCGCCATTGCGGGAACGTCAAGATGACATACCTAGCCTTACCGACTTCTTCGTCCGGAGATACAACGAACTCTTTGGAATGCAGGTTCAGGGTGTTTCTGATGAGGTGATGAAATACTTTCTTACCTACCTTTGGCCAGGCAACGTCCGTGAACTCGAAAATACCATCGAAGGTGCAATGAACTTGGTAATGGACAATGGGGAAATTGATGTTGTACATCTCCCTATGCACATACGTCGCCGCGTAAACGCCTTGGATGATACTTCACATGGTCACAATAGCAGTCAGTTCCTGGATTATGGACCATTTACACAGGAGCGAAATTTACAGTCTCAGTTGTCCCAGTATGAGCGAGCTTACGTTCTAAAAGTTTTATCACAAAATGAAGGGAATGTGTCTGCAACAGCAAGAGCGCTCGGTGTGAGTAGACAAAGTCTACAGTATAGGCTTCGCAAGTGGAATCACACGACTTAGGAAGAAAAGGAGTAACCCGGTGAGGGAATAACAAGGTCACAGGCTGAGAATTGATTCTTTGAGAACAGACCCAAGTTCAAGATGATGAACTTGGGTGCAAAATTTTTTTGCTACCGCAATACATAAAGGCAGTTGTGTTACATTCATTTAGTCCGCAATATGTTGTCATAGCCCGGTGTGAAAGCGGTTTCCGCGGATATGGTTATTGTGAAATTGTAAACAAAAATTAGAGACAAGGGGGAACCTACTTGAATAAACTAAACGAAATTGTCGACAAAGAAGCTGGTCTCAAGCGAGGAATGAGAAGTCGGCATATGTTTATGATTTCAATCGGCGGTGTTATTGGCACAGGATTATTCGTGGGATCCGGCTACACCGTCAATCAAGCTGGCCCAGGCGGCGCTGTATTGGCTTATATTTTAGGGGGTATCCTAGTAGGCATTGTCATGATGGCGCTAGGTGAATTGGCAACGATCATGCCCGTGGCCGGATCGTTTAAAACGTATGCCCAAGTCTTTATCAGTCCTAGTATTGGATTCCTAAGTGCATGGCTGTATTGGATTAATGGCGCCATAACGATCACGGTTGAGTGGTTAGCGGCCGTCATGATTTTGCAGCAGTACTTCCCACACATTCCGAGCGTGGTATTTTACGCCGTATTCTTTGTGATCTACTTAGTTTTAAACATTATGGCAGTTGGTGTGTATGGGGAATCGGAATTCTGGTTTGCAAGTATTAAGGTCATCGGGATTATCGTTGCTTCTGCTGTTGGCATCGCAGTGATTTTTGGTTGGACATCGCACCCGGCAATCGGCGCTACAAACTATTTGCACCACGGTGGTCTCTTCCCAAATGGTGTTGGTGCTTCGTTCCTCGCACTTGTTTCCGTCTGCTTTTCATATAGTGGCACGGAGCTTATTGGCATTGCGGCGGGTGAAAGCCGCGATCCGGCGAAGTCCGTACCTCGCGCGGTTCGTACAACGACGCTTCGCACGCTCTTATTTTACGTGCTGGCAATGATTGTCTTGGTCGGCATCATTCCGTGGCAGACGGCGGGCGTGAACGATAGTCCATTTGCAACCATATTCCAATTGGCTGGGATTCCGTCAGCACATGTGATTATGGATATTATCGTCGTCACTTCTGCATTGTCTGCAGGTTCCTCGTGGACGTACGCATCTTCTCGTCTTCTCTGGTCGATGTCGCTTGATGGCATGGCACCGAAGTTCCTGAGCAGACTCAGTAAACGTCAAGTACCGGTCCGTTCAGTG
The DNA here is from genome assembly GCA_029166985.1 of Alicyclobacillus fastidiosus. Taxonomy (GTDB): domain Bacteria; phylum Bacillota; class Bacilli; order Alicyclobacillales; family Alicyclobacillaceae; genus Alicyclobacillus; species Alicyclobacillus fastidiosus_A. The sequence goes on from CP119138.1 coordinate 1,868,304, forward strand.
CTATTTACCATGATTATTGGTGTGGCTGGACTCCTGCTTTATAAAGTTTCACCGGACAAACTCTACACATGGATTCTGTCCGGTATTGGGTTGGTCGTCGTCATTGACTGGGGGATCATCTGCTGGGCACAAATTGGATTTAGGCGCAAGTACGTTCGTTCCGGAGGAAAGGTAAGCGACCTCCCATACCGAACTCCACTGTATCCTATCTTGCCGCTTGTCGGTATTATTGCCAACGCGGCTATCGCTGTCAGCCTTTGGTTCGTGCCTGGTCAGCGGATTACGATATACACAGGCGTACCGATTATCGCGATTATCATGCTCTATTACTTCCTGTTTGCGAGAAAGAAGATTCTCGCAAGGCAAAACGAGAATAAGGAACAAATTGAAAACTCATTGTCAGTAGAACTCTTGTAAATTCGGGTTTCGAGGCTGTAGCACGCTCCTAGTCTTATAGCGACAATGAACCATATCACTATAGAATGAGTAAATGACAATTTGGTCGGTACTTTCCTAGAATTGATATATGTAAGACATTTTGGTTGGCAAGTTTAGAGGAGGAGCGTTGCTTGACAGAGGAACGCTCCTCTTTGATCCGGAAAGTCCACACTATCGTCTGCCTTGTTTCAAGAGATCCGGGCTACGTACCTCCGGACGACGTCATCGGAATGCGGGATGTTGGGGTATGGGGTATGGGGTGATGGACCAGTTAGTTACATCGTCTGTTATGAGGTTGCATCGAAGAATCCGTCCTGCCTGTGACAGAGTTCTGGTGTTCCAGTTGGAATTAAAGAACAGCCAACCCTTGCCCCCAAAAATACCGAGTCTTGGTCCATTCTGCAACCTGTAATCTGTCAAGAACACCATTCTCCTGGCTAATACTAAATACTGAGACCGTACCCTGATTCCCGTTAAAGGTGTAAAAGTTGCGTCCATCTTTACTCATTCCAACATCCATTGGCAGCCCAGTAGGTGTGCCTGCTGGTGTACTGCGAATACGCCCGATAACCGTTAATGCCCCGTTGCTATCTATACGGTAGGCTGTTATGGTGCCACTTCCGGTATTTGTGGCGTAAGCAAAACATTCATTTTTCGTTGCTGCAACCCAGCAAGTGGCCCTCTGTCCGGTCGGTACCGACCCGCTGATAACATGAAGGATTCCGTTCTCGCTCACTGAATATGATGACAGGGCATTAGATTCCGCTTCCGTAACTAAAAGGAGTCCTGAGGATAGGAAACAGGAGCCGAACGGTCCCATTCCATGAGAATCGTTCATGATTGGTCCTGTAACTGTACCATCGTTATTAACATGGAATACACTGAGACGGTTTGTTTTAAGTTCAGAGATAACGATTTTACTGCCGTCTGGGGTGAACCCAACCCGAGACGGCTGAGCGTTCATTGTACTTAGAGAATGAGTAGATCCAGGAATATGAGTAAGATGTCCGGTATCGTGTATATGAAAACCAGTAATATTCGATGTGAAATTATTGGCGGTATTACCCACATTGGAAACATAGAGAAGATCATCGTAGACATCAAGTCCGTTGGGCTGAGCGCCTCCCGATGGCCTCACATCTGCGAGAACAAGTTCTCCGGTGTCTTTGATGATGAAACTGCTGATGCTATCGCTGCCAGTATTCACTGCAAATAGGAAACGTCCATCACGGGACAAGGCTAGAGAGCCTTGTGACGCAAGAGGATCGATGCCATCGTTGGGTGTTTGAGTCGAAACCTCCCTTGTACCAGTGCCCTTTCCATTTGTGGGGTAGGAATCCATAAAAGTAAGTATTCCATTTATTTCTCGGCGAAAGGCAATGACTTTATTCATTACGTCATGATTGGTCATTATGTAAACCATGCTTGTACGCATGTAATGACTCCTTTCCTTTCGAGGAGCTCTTTGGGTCATGCTTGGTTGGATCGTCCGATTCTTTACTTTTGCTGTCGATTGATGATATTCGTCCGCATTTATTTTTAAACCTAGAACATAATCCCTGTAGCCGCTTATGTATGGGGGGGTTATTAGCGACCTATCCTTTGAGCAACAAATTCGGTTGGGTAGCGGACAAGTTCGGAGTGTCATGGCAACTTCAATTGGGTTGATGCCAAAGACAATGGACCTGTCAATGACCGGGGGTATAAGTCCCATAAGACTGCTTCTGCAAACCGCATGAACCTACAGCGACTAAGGACTAGGGGCTATTTGACGATTGGTCAGGTTACCACAATAGTAAGAATGCTAGGCGTGAAGAGGGGACACAAATTGAGAAAAAACCACATACCACCTTCGGATATTACGTGGTTATAGGATTCGCACCCAAAAGATAAGGCTCTGTTTGCAATAATTGTTGCTATAGCAGAAGAATTGTGTAAAAAATGCAACATCTCTCGGCTTATTTAATGTATAATGATGGGAAATCAAGAGGTTGTATTCAAGTGGGGTGATATTGATGTATGGTGGACTACTTCTTTGCTTATCGGTATCTGTTGCGCTTTTACTAAATCGGAGAATTTATAGAACGGCAAAGAAATGGTTTGCTATCGGATGGTTTGGTATTGCTATTGTGGGCGTAGGTTCTATGGAAACGCACATGAATAAGTACCTTCTATACAGTCTTATTATTGTCTGCCTTGCGATAATCGGAGTCGGAATAGAAATTCATAGGCGAAACTGGAAAAGAATCTGACTAGTAGCTATCTGATTCATAAGCTTGAGCGTTTGCTCATTTCTCCACATTATTAGGAGTTTATATCAGGCTCATTACCTATATGACAATTCGGTGAGATCGAAGCAATCCTTGTGACAAACCTCACCATTCGTTCGCTCGCCGGTTTTGTGTGAGACGAAATAAATGCTACCTATGTCCTGTTCTTCTGTGATAGGCCGATGACATACGACACATTCTTGTCCGTTTGCTACCATAACAGATGGTTGAGGAACATCGATGCAAGACATGGCTAAGAATCTCCGTCCCCATTCACCATGGCTAACAGCTCTTGTGGTGTCGATATACTCGAACCAACTCATATAATTTCCCAGGTACTTCGTAGCCTCTCCTCTGCAAGAAAGCATCCACGTCCTCAGCCTTGAGTGATGGAATTGACGTTCTGAATGTGATAGACACCATCAACTCGTAGACCTCGGCTCATTTTGAATGCCTTATGTTGAACTCCTTCTTCTTTGAAAACACTTCGATATACAGGTAGAGCTTCGGTGCAGAGAACAGAATTCTGGTCAACCATCGGCAGGAGATGGCGTCGAGTATGGGTCGTCTCAGTGGAGTAGTTCGGCGTATAAATTCTGTGATGAACACAAAGTCGTATGTTCAATGGTATGGTAGCGGTGTTACAGTTACATGTGCTAATTTCGTTTGACTCTCGCAGGTGCCTCTATTTTCCCGTCGAACTGGCTAGTACCCAACCGATCTATCATGGCGCATACAACGTTATAATCCTGCAATGGACATGCTGTATCAGCGCGATCCTTTCAGCGTCCCCCATCACCGTAAGGTACTTCACATCGAACTGAGTCTCGGATAAGGAACGACGGAGGCGAAGGTTACGTCCCTTCATCCTCAATCAACAGATTTAAAGCAGCCGCTGGGACAAAAGGACTCATACCGTTGATCGATGTGATACATCTGAGCTTTGTCAGAACAAATAGGACAGCCAAACAAAATCTTATTGGAACCACTTTGCTTCATTAGTTGAATTGCTGTCTTCTTTGCCCAGAGCACATTCAGCCTGTCTTCACTATTCAAGTTAACCATCTCCAAATTATTTTGACATCCCGCGTGAAAAAAATAGCCCGATAGCGGGCTAATTTGGGGGTAAAGCCAACAACAACATGACTTCGTCAGTGTAGGGCACGACTATTAAAGTGTAGTTGAGTGAATGTAATGATTGTGTTAATCGCTGTGATCTATGATGTGCAACTAGGTACGATACATGTGGGCGAGTGGTAACTGGCGAAGGGGCGAAAGCAAAAGTTAAACATGCCTTGGCCATTGACTGATATAGATGTCTTTGAGTAAATTGTTTTGTTCGAGATTTGATATATCATAACACGCTTAGGAGACTGTTACATGAATGATACTTCAGTCGAAGTTGACGTTAATCCCCAGATACATCCAACCATTGAGGTTTTAGTACAACTTGCACCTTTATTAGGAGAAATATTCCCTGATGATGTGACAATAGGTGTTTGCGATCTAAACACTCTTTGGGGAACAGTACCAGGTAAAACGTTTTCCCTTGGATTGACTCCGGGTTACCAGATCACTCCTGGCGACGGGATGTATGAGGCTGTGCACTCCGGTAAGCCGACTAAAACATTTGTACCTAAAGAGGTATTCGGAGTCCCCATCATGGCATGCTCAATTCCCGTTCATGACAGGAACGGAGAAGTTATTGGAGCCATCGGGGCCGGGGCCAGTATGGAAAGATATACGTATCTGTCTTCTGTTGCCTTAAACCTGTCATCTTCCATTGAACAAATTAGTGCCAGCATTCAAGAACTAGCTGCCTCGGTGAATGTTTTATCGAATAATATGGCTGATATCTTTGTTCAATCAAGTGAGGTACTTTCCAGTATAAACGAGATTAAGAAGCTCTCTGAGAGAGTACGAGGTATATCTGATACTACCAAGATTCTGGGTCTTAATGCATCTATTGAGGCAGCTAGGACAGGCGAGATTGGTAAAGGATTTTCGGTTATCGCACAGGAAGTACGAAAATTAGCCTCTGATGCGAAAAGCCAGACAGAAGGTATTGCTCAGTCGGTATATGCCATCGAACAATTAATACGTAGACTTTCAGAGTCAATATCCGTTGTCAATCAGGAGACGGAGAGTCAGTCTGCAGCAACAGAACAATTTGCTTCGGCTATTCAAACATTAAGCCAAAATGCAGCTGACTTGGCGAAATATGCGGAAAGCATTATCTCAGGCGAATAGCATCGCGCATTTTCAGGGGCAGCCAGCCGGTTGGTAATACGGCTGCCCCAGCGGTAAAGATTCGAAAGTGCCCCAATTGATAATAGGTTGGGATGCTGCGCGCGTAAGTAACACGTTTGAGGCTTGTTCGTTTGTCAACTTTCACATGAATTTTTGAATGACTATGAGGCAGTTCGTCGACAAATGCTTGGATCCATCTAGTGTTTAACTAGGGTAAGTGTAATATGAGAGTTAAACACTCAGTACAAACAAGGATGGATTATGCAAAAAGCAGGGTTAGTACGTGGTTCGTCAATCATGGTTGCCGCTATTGGAATTACAAAATTCTTGGGGATCATCTCTATTGTGCCGATCAATCAATTGCTTGGAAACGTTGGTCAAGGATATTATTCAACAGCCTACAATCTCTACACGATATTAATGGTGTTGGCTACAAGTGGATTACCTACTGCTTTGAGTAAACTCATATCGGAACGGGCTTCAACGAATCGATTCGGAGAGATTGAACAGTTATATCGTATTACGTTAAAACTCGTTTGCTCGTTTGCTGTGATTGGGGCACTGTTGGTATGGTTCGGCGCACCGTATTATGCATCACTTGTCGGTTTGCATGCGAATCACAGTGAGATCGCAGATATGACTCTGTCTATTCGTGCACTTGCTCCAGCTATCTTGGTTGTCCCATTGGAGAGTGCTTTAAGAGGCTATTTGCAAGGATTTCAAGAAGTTAAAGGTCCAGCTCTATCTCAGGCTATCGAGCAATTGTTCCGGGTGGTTGTAGCGGTATTTGGAACCCTAATAGTCGTCAAGATTGGTATGGGCGTGGCAAAGGGGGCTGCTGCTGCTACGTTCGGAGCATTTGTAGGCGCGGTGGCAGGCGTGTTGGTTTTATGGCTCGCTATCTTTCCTTTGCGTCGGCACAACAAACGTTTACTCACCTATAAGGCGGATAGAAGCGACAAAGAAATACGCCGATTGTTGTACCGCGTGGCGTTGCCTGTTTGTTTAGGGTCGCTCGTGGTTCCCATTTCAAGTAATATTGATTCTCTTACGGTCGTCAACTTTCTTACGCATTTTGCTGGACAGAGTTTTAGCCAAGCCCAAGCTGGGTTTGGAATACTTTCAAGGCAAGCACAAAACCTCGTTCAGCTGCCACTGGCGTTCACCATGGCCGTAGGATTTTCCGTCATGCCAGCCATTTCGGAGGCCATGTCGTTGAAAGACGGTTCTGTCATTCAGCTAAATATCATTACTCCATTCCGAATGATGTTTTTCGTGACATTTCCAGCCGCAGCGGTTTTTCTAAGCCTCGGAAAGCCAATCGAATATATTCTTTCCAACTCTTTTGATGGATCGAAAGTCATTGCCACAATCTCGTTTATGTGTATCTTTTCGAGCATGGAGTTGATGTCCACATACATACTCCAAGGACTTGGGAACTTCTATCGACCTGTTCGAAATATGTTTTTGGGAATTGCCCTTAAGGCAATCCTTAACGTACTCCTTATTATCCTTTTGAAAAGTGTTCTGGGTGCCGCGATTGCCACCATATTAGGCTATGTACTTTCATCGACACTCAATATATTGGCGGTAAAGAGGTACAGCGGCGTACAGTTCTCGGTGATTCGCTTAGCACTTCCTTTTTTGCTCGCGTCACTTCCACTGCTGATTGAGCTAGTTTTGGTGAACCATCTTTTATCATTCATCGGTTCCTCCTTTTCACATTCCTGGCTGTGGATTTGGAATGTGTTTCAATTGTCGATTGCCTGTGTGACTGGTGGTGCGCTCTACTTATTTATCACACTGCGAATGCGATTGATCCGCCCACAGCAAATACGTTCTTTACCTATTGTAGGTCAATGGCTGTCACGTTTGACCGAAAAAACAATTGGATAACACCACGGTCAGCGCCTAAACGTATGATTGGAATGGTAAGTGGCGATCGAGCATGGTCGTTCTGTTTTTTCGCTGGTTGTGTACAATTACTGATGGATCACCAACCGATCAGGAGGTTCTTCATGCGTCATCATTTTAGATATGTGTTTGCGGGCGTTATTTTGACGACTATGCCTGTCACAGGCTGCGCGACAAACGATTGGACGAACCACTCAACTGTATCTCAGAACAGCACTGCCAACGCTGCTTCAGCAAATTCCACAAGCGTGCAGAACACAGCGGTTTCTCATGCCACGCAACCGGCGAATTCAACCGTACAGAGGGTGACAACTGAACCTGGGGCAAACAGTGCTGCGCCGATGGCGATCGACGCGATTCCAGGAGCCATGTTGTCAACCGGGTGGCCGTTAGCGGGGACGACTCCGACGAATGTCGGCACGGGGATGTTTCAGGCTACTTATACTGCCTCTGGTCCGGTGATTGGCGGAGTCCATTGGACATGGCCCTCTTCTGACACGAATCCGAAAGATTACGTGGTGGTTCCGACGACGATTCAGGGGAAACCATTTCTCGTCTGGTGTCATCTTGCGCCCGAAAAGCCATTGGGTAGTTCTGAGACCGGAAGTGCCGCATACATTCCGCATCAACTGGAACCGACTGGCCCGTCACAAATGTGGATGACGCCGTGGACTGTGCAAGGCGGTGTATTGAGTAAAGGCGCAACGCTTATTACCAATGACATTCCGCCTGCGTTTAGCGCAAGCGGGCAATATGTTTTTCCGTCTAATCCCAAAGATAGTAGTCCTTCATCACTTGCGGGCAGCGCATGGACTGGATGGTTTCAATGGGGGAATGTGGCGCATCCTTATTCAGTTCCTGCTGCAAAACCGCCAGTTGAAACGACTGTCGCGGTTCCAACTGGTCTCTATCCTGCGTATAACGGCGTTGTTTTAGCAGTGCAGACGCAGGTGCTACAAGCTAACCAGGGTGGCGCAGTCAATCTGTATGATCTAGACCTTGCTAACCATCGAATTGTTGGGCTGGCGAGCCTTACGAACGGTGGAGGTTTGTTTAATTCTATGCGTGTTGTTTCGGGTATGGTGTTTACTGGCGCCGCGATGGAATCAGGACATAATGGTCAGATCAATGCCACCGCATATGTTTATGACGAAGTGACCGGACAACGCACGCAAGTAGAATCGTCGGTTGTTTTGTCACAAAACAATGGGTTTGGAGATTGGTCGATTCGCGGGAGTAAAATCTATGACGCCAACGGCAAACTACAGGCGGATTTACAATTGCCTGCGTCGGTGACAGATGAACCCTCGGCAGCCACGTTTGGGGTCTCCGGCCAGTAAGATGACTCGAATTCCGAGCATACTTTCGACTGGCCATTGGGCGTCTCCGCAACAAGCCAGAGGCATATCTGCACGCGCATTAGCGCATCAAGGAAAGCGATGTATCACGTCTACATGCTCATCGCTCATGTACCAATCGTTTGCAACAAACTCCAATTCGCTTATTTCACATATTCCGAAGTCGAAATCTCTGTTGCGTTGCAAAAATTGAAGGAATTGCTCGGGCTGCTTCAGTATAGGATTCTGAAACCGAAGGCATGTCAGGTGAGCTGTGTGCGTTTTAAATCGTTGATCTAAAGTGCTTTTGACACCCGCTTTCCGAAAATGTCCTCGGATACGCTCCCGTAGGTCTTGTAGGGCTGAATCCAGCGGATATCCCTGAACCATCACGCAATCAGGCGAAGCTGTAATGCCACGATAGGCAATACGAATCGGTGGAAAAGACGCGATGGACTCGGTAAGGATATCGATATAAGGAGCAATGTCTGTTTCATCAAGCTTGAAGTCAACACTGCATGTAACGATGGCTAATACCGTTGTGTGAAGTTCAGTCGATTGATAGTAATACTGATTGGGCTCAATCTGGCGGGCTTCCTCTAGAAATTTCATGACTGCAAGTTCGACGTCGCCCGACGGGCGAGCGATCAATGTCAATCCTCTTCGTAAATCGTTCGCCTTATTGCTCAGAATGGGATCGACCCTGATAGAGTTCGTCTCGATCGACTGCACGGCTTGACTCCACAATGCATTGTAAGTGGATTGAATGTCGGGTGTGTTCACTGGAATCACTGCCTTTCCATTGTCAGAAGGGTTGTCACAGGGCTCCGGAATGCAAATCGTGTGACCTCGCATAGTTGGGTATTTGTAGTATACACGGTGCATTGAGAGGTAAATGAGGGAGTGTTTAACATCGAATTGTCTAATACCTTTGCCCTATCCCCTCGTGCAAATGGCCTCTTCTCCAGGGCCATTTGCACGAGGGGATTTTTTAGTTTCGCAAAGCACGTGAACACAGGAATATGAAAAGGACAGCCGCTTGCTATGACGGCTGCCCTGGAGGTAAGGGATGTAGATGGCAGAATGTAGAGTTGCACTTGCTATCGAAGTTATGGGGTGCCCCAGATAGCAACTGTACCTCTGCGGTACCACCATCAGTTCCTTATTTGGATGTGGAATTGGTTGAAGTTGAATGATCGGACTTTGTGGAAGATGATTTCTGGCTGCTTGTCGATGCGGACTTCGACGTCGCAGCAGGAGTTTTGTTAGTTTTCGATGTAGTCGACTTCGAAGAATCGTCCGTTTTCGTCGTCTTGGTCGTTGCGCTCTTCGAAGTGGCAGCTGAGCTTTTATCGGTGTGTTTTACAGTATGTTTTGTACTTGCAGACCCACTTGACGAAGTTGTTGTATTGCTCGTCGACGTTTGGTTTGCGGAAGTTGACGTGTTATTCGACGTCGAACCACATCCAGCAAGCCCGAGTGAAGCTAACAAAATGATCGAAGCTGCGAAAGGTTTTACTTTGAAAGTCATGTTGCTCTCTCCCTTTGTGTGGCTATTGTATCTGTTTGGAACACATTCATTATCGATTAGGACAATCAAACCGGATTCAAAATGATATGTATTTCTTATGGAGATCTTATAGCGAATGTATGGTCTCGTCGCTCTGCAGTTCATCTAGCATCTCGTTGACAAAAAGTAAGTCGAGGATGTATCTTGAGATGGTATACTTACGATAAGTAAGCTATTGCCTAGAATAGCTGAGACTTCCGAATCGAAGGGACGAATGTGTGATGATGCCTTCCTTATTCGTTGCCCATGGGGCTCCTCTTTTGGCGATCGAGGATAATGAATATACGCAATTCCTGACGCAATTAGGTCGGCGTCTACCTCGACCGAAGGCTGTTGTTGTGTTCTCTGCGCACTGGGTGACGGGTACACAGAAGGTTAGTGAGGTCAACGAATATGAAACGGTTCACGACTTTGGCGGATTTCCTGACGCTCTGTACCAGATTCGGTATCCCGCTAGAGGTGATCGACAACTTGCCAGGGATATTGAATCGTTATTGACCGAAGGTGGGATCCCGTTTGAGGTTGAAGCGGATCGGGGACTAGATCACGGGGCGTGGGTCGTCCTGCGGTTGCTTTATCCGAATGCAGATGTTCCTGTGGTCGCGATGTCCGTAAATCCTCGCGTTTCGCCTGCGGAGCAGTATAAGATAGGGCAATCTTTGGCTCAATTGAGGCAACGCGACATACTTGTGATTGCAAGCGGTGGTACCGTGCATAACTTATGGGCTGTGAACTGGCAGGAAGATGGGATCGACGACTGGGCGCTTCAGTTTGATCAGTGGTTAGAACATCGCTTACTGCAGTGGGACTTGACATCGCTGTACCGCTATGATTCGGTGGCGCCTAGCGCCAACCTTGCGGTTCCGCCGCATGGGAATGAACACTTTGTACCGATATTTTATGCCATGGGCGCGGCCGACGATGTCCGTACCGCCAGGTTGTTGCACCGAAGTTACCGGTACGGGAATTTGAGTCACAGCGTGTGGCAATTTGGTTGAGGAAAGCACAGGCGAATTGAAGAGGTCAGGGGAATCGGGTATCATTAGATACAATGTCCTTGGAAACGTGGTGCTTCGATGCGATTCTGTACGTTAAAAATGACCGTAAGCCTCTAGCGCTTAGCTAGAGGCTTTTTGTTTCCTCAGGGAAAAAGTCTTTCTGGGAGTGAACTGTTTGTCTGATCGGAATACTCCATCATTTCTCGCTGGATGGGTGAATCTCGCGAGTAATGTCCTTCTCACGGCACTCAAGATTGTGGTCGGCGTATTGTTTAGGAGTTCGGTCTTGTTTGCAGATGGAATTCACAGTGCGGCCGATGTGGTGGCCTCGGTCGCTACCCTTGGAGCGATGAGAGTCTCCATTCGCCCAGCAGACGAAGACCACCCATACGGGCACGGTAAAGCAGAAGTGATCGCGTCCGGAATCGTCGGTGTCCTACTGTTCCTAGCTTCTGTGTGGATTTTGTATCACGGCGTGGAAAGTTTATTGGCCCCTGTTGAGAAGGCGAGTATTCTGCCGTTCATCGCAGCGGCAGTGTCCTTGGTTTGGAAGCAAATCCTCTATTTGTACACGATGCGCATCGGCAAGAAGTACAGAAGTAAAGGGCTGATCGCAACGGCCTACGATCACCTTTCCGACGTGTATTCATCCCTTGCAGCCGTCATCGGTATCGGTATTGCACTGATCGGCCGATACACTGGACACTCTAATCTTGGATATGCCGATCCGATTTGCAGTATTGTCGTGGCTCTCTTTATTTGGCGAATTACATACAGCATCAGTCGGGAGACGATTGATGGACTCATGGAGAAAAACGTGCCACAAGAGAAGATCAACATGTACGAGCACCAAATCAAGAATGTGCGAGAGGTCAAGCGGATCGACCGAATTCGCGCTCGAGAGCTGGGTCACTACATTTTAGTGGATGTCCGTGTTGGAGTTCATGGAGACATGACGATTCAACAAGGGCACGATATCAGTCGTGTGATCAAATCTGCCATTATGGAAACGGATGCCGATGTGAAAGAAGTACTCGTTCACTTGAATCCCTGGTATAAAGATGAGCGTTTGTCTGCAGGAAGCGCCAATGAGATTCACGAGTGAGTTCGCACGCGTGGGCCATGCATGTTTCCTGAACGAAAAAGGGACCGTCCACTAGGACGGCCCCCCTCTGAACCTTGTTAGAACGTTTTAGCTAGTTGGCGTGCGCGAGCAATGCCGTCTTCTTTAATTTTTTCGGCACGGTCTGGGAACTGGTTGTGCCCCTCGATAAAGAGTCCTTCAAAGGATGGAACGCCAAAGAACTGCATGATGGCTGCCAGGTGACGATGGCCCATCTCCATTTGTGCTGCCGGCCCTTCTGAATAAATGCCGCCGCGCGCTTGGATGTGCAGTGCTTTTTTGTTGGTCAGAAGGCCAACCGCTCCCTGCTCGGTGTACCTAAAGGTCTTGCCAACGACACACAGTGAATCAATGTACGCCTTCATGATTGGCGGGTAGGAGAAGTTCCACATCGGTGTGACAAATACGTATTTGTCAGCGGCTACGAATTGATCCGCCAACGCACCAAGACGCCCAACCTTTGCCTTTTCGTCATCCGACAATTGATCAAACGCGGTGCCGGATTGCAATTTTCCCCAACCGTTGAACACGTCGGAGTCGATGTATGGGATGTTTTCTTTGTATAGGTCGACGTGAATCACTTCGTCATTTGGATTCTGTTCACGATATTCTTCGATAAATGCCTTGCCTGCTGCCATGCTGAAAGATTTGGTGTGATCGTGTGGATGTGCAGTAATGAAAAGAACTGTCGCCATGAAAGTATGTCTCCTCCATTCGTAAACTGCTATGTAGTATACACGAACAAAACAAAAGTAACAAACTAAAATTTTGTCGCAATATTTCCTTGTTATACCCGGTCGTCCATTCAAACGTCTGGTCGGTGTCTGCAAGAGCGCAGCATCCTATAGGGGCCGACGTTCAAACGTATTTTGGCACTGCGGGTGTAAAACATGTGTGTTGGATTTATTTGTGTACAGCAAGGCAATGGGATATGGCGGAGAGCACACACAACACCGTATGCAGGCACATTTGGTGCCAGGTGTGGACGGATGCGTGTTCGGGAGAGCTCTGGCTATATGTAGTGTACACGCTTCATTGTGATCGAAAAACGATAGTGCCTATAATTGGGGTGCCTGATTCCTCTCCACCGAATCTCCTCGCACACCTTGTCTCCCAGGTGATCTGTGCGGGGAGATTTTTTGTATTCGTGGGGCATTCAATGCACCTCTCGCGCCCGACCGTTTTGACCCCACTATCTTAGATTGGTTTTGCGGAAAAGAGGAATGGCGATTAGAATGGCACATGCTGCAGCAAGGATTCCCGCAACGAGTGGACTTGGCAATCCGGGATGGATGTGCCAATGATCCCACGGCGCCGATATCGGGATCATCACGACGGCCGCAATCGCGCCCGTGACTAGTCCCATGATGTTGAGTCGAAGACGTCCTGCCCGCCCCGACACCCGTTTTGCATCCCGCTTGCTCCAGTCACTTGCGATGAAGCGTGAAGCTCGTCTGATGTGAGCCAAGATGTGGACGGCGATGAGCGGCAGCCACAAACAGACACTCACGGCGTGAACCTTCAAAAACCATCCAGCGTGATTGGGGCCAACTATCGCGAGTCCGCACCCACTAACCAGCACGACAATCGTCATGAAAACTAAGACCGGGGCTAACAGTCGGAGTAAAATGTGCGGTGGACCTTTCTGAACGAATACAGGTGACTTACTGTAGTAGCGATAGAATCGATAGCCGGTACTGCACAATTTGACGACAAGTGGTCCGAATAGCAGCATGCCAACGAAGATATGTACGGAAATCAGTGCATGTAAATTCGCCGTGACGACAAGCTCGACCAAGATGAGTACAAACAGTACAGCGCCGGCCAGTGCTGTCATCCGTTCGTTGCGGGTAACCCGTGTCGACCGTCTTTGGGTGTGTGAGGGCGTCGGATTCATCCGTCATTTCGCTCCGTTTCGTGCTCAATTTGCTGGTGCATGGTTTCACTTGCAGATACTTGGCAGCCGGCAACAATACTGGGCACCATCCTGCCGTGTACGCGTTTATGGGCAGTCGTCTCGCACCACGACTGCCCAGGAGGCAAAAGAAAGCAATTCGTACGCGGGACGTCGTCCAAACGGTACTAAGTTCGGCGTCTCGGTACAGTACTTATAGTAGTTCTGTCATGTGAAGTCCTTATGGAGACGTTGTGGCCATTATGTGGAGTCCGCAACCAAGGCGGTTTTGTTTCAATGGTAATAGGGGACTTTGTGCTGCAGAATCGTGAATGGCCGTGAAGACTGTCCACGACGAGCCGTCGAAATGTACATACACACGATGCGACAATGTTGGCCCCTACAGGCAGAGGAACCCCGGTACGGGATTCCTCGTTGCCAAGGTGCGCAAAGGGCTTGATGTCCGGCCGCTATTCTAGACTGGGATTTCGAGGTTTTACCCTTGGGCATGAAGACCGCTGTTCTTCTGTGATGAGACGAAGGACAACGCGTAGCACATGAGAAGGAAGAGGCAAATTGCGACAACGATACCGAACCAGTGAAAGCTCACCCAGATGAATCCACCCGACCAGCCGATCACACTTGAGCCCACGTAATAGAACAGCAGGTACAGTGAAGATGCTGTGGCCTTTCGCTCTGCGGGAGACGCGACTCCCACCCAGCCACTTGCTGTTGTGTGCGCGGCAAAGAATCCAAACGCAAACACAGCGATGCCAAGGATTTTCATCCACAGGTTAGGGGCGAGCGTAAGTAACGCTCCGAGCACACAAATGGCACATGCTAACGACAGCAATTTTTGACGAGTATGACGATCCGCAAGTTTACCGAACATCGTCGAACTCCATGTGCCAACTAAATTGACTACAAACAAGAGTCCCAGCTCAGTTTGACTTAAGTGGTATGGCGTTTCGGTTAAAGGGTAGCCGATATAGTTGAACAGCATGATGTACGCCCCCATCACCAGGAACCCTATACAGTATAAGGAGAGCAGTCGTTTGTTGCTGAGTCCGGTTCCTATTGCCTTGATCGATTGGACAAGAGGCATTTTTGCCGATTGGAAGTTGCGTGAGCGCGGGAGAGAATACGCAAACCACGCACTACATAGAAAACAAATAGCCCCCAATACAAAGAAGGCGATCTGCCAGGTAAACCAGTCTGTCAGTGGACCGATTGCGACGCGCCCCACAAAGCCGCCAACAGCCGTTCCGGCCACATAGGCCCCCATCGTCCCGCCAATACTTATTGGAGAGATTTCCTCGTTCAAATATGCAATGGCTATGGCGGGAAACCCAGAAACACTAATCCCTTCTAGTAGGCGAATGACGAGAAAAACGACAAAGCCGTGGCTAAATGCGGATAGCATGGCAAGCACGGAAGTCGCGAACAGAGATATAACCATCATTCGTTTTCGACCGATTCGCCTTGATAACAGAGGGACGAACAATAAACTGACGGCGAGGGCGATCGTGGGGAACGAGATAGAGGCGCTTGCGGTCGCTGGTGAAATATTGTACTGCGTCGAAAACACGGCGATCAATGGCTGCGGCGCGTACAATACAGCGAACGTCACAATGCTCCCAAGCAACATGCAAACTAATACTTTGCGGTAGTCCTGATCTTTCTTTTCGATGTATTGCATCTTTCCATTTCCCTTCCAATGGAGCTCTCAGTATGGAGGACGAGTGCGAATTTGACCATTTCGTGGTCTCATGTACATCGGTCATTCTACAACGAACGAAATGATGTGTATAATTTATGTTGATTATATAAATGATGCAAAATTGATATGGTTTGGAGGGCGTTTTGTTGGAGTGGTCCAAATTGGAGTATTTTAGAACGGTTGCAAGGACTCAACACTTTACCCGTGCTGCGGAATTGTTATCGCTGTCACAGCCGGCCTTGAGTCGCGCGATGGCCAGTTTGGAACAGGAATTGGGCACGACGCTCTTCGATCGCCAAGGACGCAACGTGGTCCTGAACGAGTATGGAAAGACATTTCTCGGATATGTCGAAAAAGCGCTCCGGACGATGGATGAAGGGAAAGCCAAAATCCAGGAAATGCTAGGCGTTTCGAACAGAAGTGTGTCGCTGGCATTCTTGCCTACTTTAGGGCTCGGTTATGTTCCACTACTGGTGAAGGAGTTCAATAGAAGTCATCCTGACGTCCAAATTCAGCTGTGGCAGAACCCCCACGAGACCATCCTTAAACAGCTTGAAACAGGTGATATCGACCTTGGTCTATGCCTGTCGCCGCTCAAGGAATCACTCTTAGAATGGCGTCAACTGTTTTCTGAGGAGCTGTTTGTGATCGTGCCGACGGATCATCGCCTCGCTTCAAACGATTACGTTCGGCTCACAGACATTGCAGATGAGCCATTTATCGGTATGAAACACGGGACGGGGCTACGCATCGTCATGGACGAGCTCTTCGATCAAGCCGGATTCTCGCCGCAGATCGCTTTTGAAGGTGAGGAAGTACCTACCATAGCCGGACTCGTCGGGGCTGGGCTCGGGGTTTCCCTAACGCCTTATTGGTCGGGATTGGATTTGTCCTCCGTGCGTCTACTCCGAGTATCGGAACCTATTTGTCGCCGCACCATTGGCATCGCATGGGTAGCAGAGAATGAACTATCGTTAGTGGCAATGAACTTGAAGGAACATATTCTAGAGTATGGAGCATTGATGAATCGTTGTTTCTAGTTCAGTTCGACCAGAAAAATACGATCGAGGTGTAGAGCGATGTACGTCAAGCAGCAAGGTGATATCCTGCTGTTTAGGACACTTCAGACACTTGAGGTCAGGGAGATCGACTGGATCGAACGCTTACAGGATGGAAAGCAACCTTACACGTACTACCACTGTTCCGTGGTTGTAGATGAGCATACACAAATCGAGTCAAATGGGAAAACCGTCCGGATAAATGCGATTCCCAGTGGTGGTTTTGATGCGTTTAGACCACCCATATCACTCGAGGGTCGCCAAAGAGGCATTGAGCAGTTGACGAAGCTTGTCGGGCAAACATACGATTGGGTACTCATCGTCGATGATGTCTTACGAGCGCTGACGCACAATCTGTTGCACCTGCCGATCAAATTCGTTGCACGAGAAGAGCGGTACCGCAAGATATGTTCGACGGTCGTTGTGGCTTATCTGAATGCTGCTGGATGGAACCATGGACTCACTTTGAATGCGTTGCCGGAGGATATTTACATTGTGCTACGAAATTATCAAGTGTACACGGTATAGATATGCCTCTGCAACTTCACCTCCATGAGTCATAAGACATCCCTCTGCCCCATATCGTACGTGGTGGATTACATTGAGGCGGATGAGGAGGGCGACAACGACGAATCAAAATCGATTGGGATTTGCTTTGATACTAGGTGCGTTTTCAGCCCTGGGTCCATTCACCATCGATATGTATTTACCGTCATTTCCTCAGATTGCCCAACAATTTGGCTCGAAGGCTTCTTTCGTACAACTGAGTACGTTTCCGGTACTCCGTTTATTTATCAGAAGATTTATGGTGCATCTCCGCAATTGTTCGCCATGCTGTTTGCAACAAATGGAATCAGCTTAATTCTGGGTTCTCAGATGGTTGGTCGCCTGAGTCACATGATTTCAGAGCGTAGATTCCTACTGTTCGGTTTGCTGTTATCCGGGCTTACGAGCTCTGTCGTTTTGTTAGTCGTATTATTTCACGGGCCATTATTTGCACTTGTGATCCCGCTGTTCTTTTTTGTCGCATCCATTGGCATTACCTCGACGGCTTCGTTTCCTTTGGCTATGAAGAGTCAAGGTCACATCGCGGGCAGCGCGTCCGCAATACTTGGGTTACTGCCCTTTCTCTTCGGTGCAGTCACTTCTCCTCTTGTAGGGATACAAGGGGAATACAGTGCCACGCCGCTGGGCGTGATTCTTCTCTCTGCAAGTCTTTTGGCTCTACTTGTGTATTTCTTTCTCATCAGAAAGCCAACGATTCGACCTGGCATTGAACGGTGCCCAGCAACACTGTCTGAGACGGCGGGGGAGAGTTGACCACCGGGCTAAAAGAGCGGTTCGTTAGGGCAGGTGGAGGGGGAAAGTCGCTTCTCCGAATTAGAGCTAAATTAAATATTTGTTCGTTAGTGTGTGAGTGTACAAGTAATCCTAGCGTAGGAGGACGTCAGAGTGAATTTTGATCAAATCGAGCGCCAGGCGAATACCATCCAGCAGCACAACACAAATATCATCCAGCAATTACAGCAGGTTGCGCAAAACATACAGGGGCTGAACATTGACGAGTCGCAAAAGATGAACTTGATTTATTCGCTGAAGGAGTTAGCACTCTCTGTGCGCGGCTTAAATCAAGAGACAACGGGGCTAATTCAGAACGCCGTCAACTATATTGACCATTTAGAACAGACCCACCCGCAATACGATCAGTTTCAGCAACGATATCCGCAACAGTATCAACAGCCTGTCGCCCGACAGAACGGTGGCTTTTGGAACACGATCCTTCAGTCTGCTGAAATGGGTGCGGGATTCGCGATCGGCGAAGACATCGTAGACGACATTTTCAGGATTTTTTAAGGGGCGATAGATGCGACGGCGTCTTTGGCTGTAGTGAGGACGTGCGGTGTGAGTCCTTCGACGAGTGCATGCCGACGCTTTTACAACATGCTCGCTGAAGCGACACGATCCGACACTATAGGGCGCCGCGCGGAAAAATCAGTCGAGTAATCTCATTCACCGAGGAATAATCCTGAGATTTGAGCCCCTTTTGACAGCGCGAGTATCGAAAGACGAGCAGCCAACCCGACTTCGGGTTGGCTGTACTCGTTCATCACGCGCTTTGAACATGCAAATTCACTATAACTCCACGTAGTACAGCTTACCATTCCAACGTTGTTTGTTACTTTATCCTGTCACTATGTGTGGCTATTATTAGTTCACTAACATTAGCGACTGTAGATGACGCGTGAATGGTCCGGGGCAATCGCAATTTTGTACGACAAAGGCGATGGACCGATGGGACGGGGATACTGAGCGTTTTGGTATGAATGTCCTAGTCTGCGCATATAACATACCAGTCGAATCGGCGGTGGAGTTCGCCGTTTACCGCCAACGGTTGCATGGATTACTGACCCTACTACTGTTTCTTTCCCCTTGCAGTAGGGGCTTGGTTTTATAGGAGAGTCGATATGGCGTCGGTTTTCGGGATTTGTACAATCGTGGTGATCACAGCCATTGATAATGCGTTGTTAGCAGGAGTACTGATCCCACATATGCAACCCAGCCAAAAGAAAACGGCTGTCACGTTTGTCGCTGTGCTGCTCGCGATATCGCAAGTCGTCTGCTCGGCCAGTGTGGATTACTTCATGCAGCTCGTGATTTTTCGAGTGATAGCCATTGCACTGCTTACCTGGATGTCGCTTCGCGTGGTATATATCGGGATGCGGAGTGCTGATGGACTGTTGGGACCAGTATTGCGCTTATTTTGCGTAACACTGGTTGGCAATCTGGACAATATCATCTGGCTCGGTTCCACGTTACATGGGGATAGGTTATGGCTCACTTTGTCTTCGTTGATCAGCATCCCGATCTTCATCGTCATCACGCTGTTTCTCTCTGATCAAATCGAGAAACAACTGTGGGTCCTCCCGTTAGGCGCCGGGATGATGGCGTGGGCAGCGTCGACGTTGACGCTTGACCTCCCCGTCATCAAGGGCTTCCTGGAAGGGCTAGACGATGCGCCATCCATGACCTTTCAGTGTCTGATGACGACGATGATATTGACCATTGGATTTTGCCTGAAGCGATTTTTGTCGCAGAGGAACTCGTCAAAATGATGCCCGTGGTTTTACAAAGTCAAATCAACACTTGATGAAGGCCGACTAAGATAAGGATTAGACCAGAGATCAGAGAAGAGTAGCTTCCAAGAAATTTCGATAGAATGCCGATCCCGATGACGTTGCCAACCCAGATCATGATGTATCCCCAAATGGAAATGGTGATGGCGGTTACCCACACTGTAGCTGAATGCGACACGGTAGCACCGAATCCACTTACTACATTCGTAGCGGACAGCGCGAAGCCCAAAATGACTCCCTCTTTACAACCTGGTCGCTTGATGTTTATTTGCCGGCCGCGTTTGGAAACCACCGGATGGATGTACGCTGCATACCAAAAGAATAGGCCAATACAAATCAGCGCGACACAGGCCGCCCATGCCGCACTTTCCGGTGTCAGGTAGCGCGAGATGAATGTCCCCATATAGGCACCGAGCAATGACGTGCTAAAACCGATCGCGTTCACGACTGCGTTTACCCAATGAGGGAATTTAAGTTTGTGCGAGCCATAGGCAATCCCAGTACTACAGTTGTCAAAGTTTGATCCGATCCCGATGAGGTTCGCGATCATGAATGCCGATAACCATCCCATTCCTTTCACCTTCCCCGAAGTGCTTCTACACTCGGCTCTTATCAATGTAGTGACTATACGATGTGAGTGAACTGGACAGGTGACCAAGTCGTCCGCCTACCTGGACGGAATGGGGGATTATGCCCACAGGTTGATCAGCCAGGCCAAAATCAGGCCCACGCCAAGGGAGCTAAATAGATAGAAAAGACTTAAAAGCCGATTTGCCCGATACAGAGTAACGGTTTCGACCGACAGTGTGGAAAAGGTGGTAAAGCCACCACAGAATCCTGTCCCGAGCAACAGAAAAAGGTCTGGAGACGCGCTTTGCAAATTGAGCGTAAACAACCCCAAAAGCGCGGTTCCGATGACGTTGATCAGCCACGTTCCCCATGGGAACGCTGAGTGATTCACGCGTCCAATGAAAACGCCAACGCCATATCGTGCCACTGCTCCGATGGCAGAGCCGACACCAACCAGCACAGGGAGAACCACATTCATGCTGAAACCTCCCCGACTTCTGTTTCCTTTCGCGTGACTACCCAAAGCGCGGTGCGCTCGCCTGAGAGCGCGAGCAGGGGACCCGCAATGAGACTAATTGCCACGTAGACGAGAGCAGATAGGGCGTGTACCTGGGCGAGGCGGATGGTTCCAACGCAAAACGTCGAAAACGTAGTAAATGAGCCGATCATGCCCGTGCCGATTCCGTTGCGTAACCAGGGTTTCATCTTCGTGCTGGCGGCTACGCCGTTCAATGTTCCGAGCGCAAGCGATCCGACTAAGTTGATGACCAGAATATCGAGCGGGAATCCGCTAGGGGCAGGGATGATGAATCCCAACCCACAGCGACTCGCACCACCGATGATACCGCCGATAAAAATAGCCATGATATTGTTCAATGTCAACGCTCCTTTATGGGTTTATTTTCCAAATAAAAATGGCTCCTGCAGACAACTGTGAAAAGTCACAGTTCCTGCAGGAGCCATTAGCCCGGTTCGGGCGGTTCATGGTGAGCTCCATCACCCATTGAGTTGAGTTCATTGTATAGGAAAACGGCCCAGAGTTCTAGGTATCCGCCCGTACTAACATGCATGAATCCACCTTGTTTCGTCCGAGTCCTGGCAACTCCTGCATGGCGTGTTCTCTCTTCAAGTTGGAGTAGGCTGGGCGTACGAGACGAAAAGATGCCCTCGGTCGCATGCGACCGAGGGCCCAAAGGAGTAAAAGGGTGTGTACGATGTCTACTGTATCACACTGGATGGGCGCAAGGACGGATCTCGATATTCATCATAAAATCACCTTCCGGACATCAGAGAGCGCTGGGCCTAAAACCTGAAGCTTACTTCAACGCGACGTCCCTTCATTGGGTACGCCGCGTTGGGTGATCGCCCCATAGCCCTGAAGCCATGTGTTCTAGGCCCGCTCCTGATACAATTGAACGTGTCTTCACGATCCTGCGCTGTACGCACGCGTGAAACCATCATGTGGTCATCTGGAGGGAGAAGATTGACTCAGAATTGGAATCATCCAGATACGGCGAGGCTTTGGGATGCAAAAGGCAATCGCCGCAATCCGATTCGCTTCGAACAGTTGGACATTCTTGTTTCCATATTGGAAAGCGCGTATGCCAAAGACGCCTGGATACTGGACCTTGGGTACGGATCTGGCCAGGTTGAGAAATTGATCTTCGAACGTTTGCCCGAGGCGTCAGTGGTCGGAGTGGACAATTCCGAAGCGATGATGGAACTGGCAAAGCAGCGTCTTAGTGAAAACACCAGTCGCTTTGTGTCCGTTCGCCACGACTTGGGTGACATCGATACGCTCTCGCTGCCAAATCACAAATATCAGTTTGTCATCGCCATCCAATCGCTGCACCACCTTTCGAAAGAGCAGATGCAGGCTGTCTATCGATACATATACCGGACGCTCGAACCAGGTGGCCTATTTTTGTTACTCGACAGGTTACAGGTCGAAACAAAGGGGCTGTGGGAGGTCTATCACACGGTCTGGGCCCGCCAAGATCGACTGTACGAGTCGACGGTTGCCTCGCATGAAGGAACGAGTTTCGAAGACCATCAGCGGACTGTACTCGACCGGGGGGACTATCCGGTGCTGTTGGACGAACACCTCGAGTGGCTTCGCAAGTCGGGTTTCGAAGCGGCTTGTCTACATGCACATGGTCATCGCGCGTTGATCGTCGGGCGCAAACCACTGGCTTGATCGCGCCATCGGGCATGTAATCCCTCAAACGAATGCAAGAATGCTCCGCTAGGCAGTGTACGATCGCGCTCGAGCGAGCTTGTAGCAAAGCGCCCATTCCGAATGGGCGCTTTGTTGCGTGCAAGACCCATCGCAGACCTTGATGAGACGGGATCACCGTGTGCCCGATCCACACGATGGAGATCGTCTTATTTTTTGTGCATGAACAGCCTTCTGCCAAGGGAAGAGTATCAGACACATACCTTATTTAACCATGTGTTACATCGACTCAATATCTATCGTTAGATTCATGCAGACAAAGGGAGTTGGAGAATCGTGCACACCAAACACAAGAAGTGGATGAGTTTGAGCCTGGGGCCCATCGTGATGCTAGCGGCGTTGACCGGGTGCGGAGTCGGGAATTCTTCGAACGCTGGATCGCAAAATGGCGTGAACGGTACGTCGCCAGGTGAAGCGTCGACGCAAGTGAATGGGCAAACTTTGGCGCAGGTCAAGAAGAGTGGCGAGCTGAAAATCGGCACCGAAGGCACGTACGCACCATTTACGTACCACAATAGTCAAGAGCAACTGACTGGATTCGACGTGGAACTTGCCCAACAAGTAGCCAAGCAACTCGGCGTCAAGGCCGATTTTGTCGAGACGCCTTGGGACGGGATGTTTGCGGGCCTCAACGACAAGCGCTTTGACATGATAGCAAACGAAGTTGGCATAACGTCCGATCGGCAAAAGTCGTTTTTGTTTTCTAATCCGTACATCCGATCCGCCTCGGTCGTCATCGTCCGCGCAAACGACAACAAAATTCACTCGTTCAAAGATTTGCAGGGCGTGAGTGTCGCGCAGTCCTTGACGAGCAATTACGCTGCACAAGCCAAGGCGAACGGCGCGAAGATCACGGACGTGCAGGGCTTTAATGAAGCCATTCAGCTTGTGAAGTCGGGCAGGGCTGAGGCGACCATCAACGACAAGCTATCGTTTCTGCAAATGCAGAAGCAGAACCCGAACATGGGCCTGAAGATCGCCGCTACAGCGAACGACTCGACGCCATGTGGATTTATGTTCCGCAAGGACGAAGGGGACCTTCAAACGGCGGTAAATGCTGCACTTCATACATTGATTCAAAATGGGACGTACGACAAAATCTCGGACAAGTACTTTGGAACGAACGTTCTAAAGTGAGGCGATAGCGCATGGAAGCTGGACCTTTGCAACTGATGTTGAACTCCCTGTGGCCTATTTTCGTGGCGGGCTTGGAACGTACGGTCCCGCTCGCCGTCGTCACGTTCATCTTGGGCATGGCCTTGGCGGTGCTCACGGCACTGGCGCGATTGTCGAAACTTGGGTGGCTTCGGGGGATTGCGTGGTTCTATGTGTGGGTGTTTCGTGGTACCCCTCTGTTGGTGCAGTTGTTCATCATCTTTTACGGTCTGCCGTATCTTGGCCTGACGCTTGGGAATTGGACTTCGGCCATCATTGGGTTCACGCTGAACGTGGGAGCCTACGCATCTGAGACGATTCGTGCCTCCATCCTGTCGGTGCCAAAGGGGCAGTGGGAAGCGGCGTATTCACTGGGGATGAATGGGGGGCAGGCGTTGCGTCGCATCATCATTCCCCAGGCCACGCGAGTCAGTGTTCCGCCGCTGGCCAATGAGTTTATCGGCCTTGTGAAGGACACCTCGCTCGCCGCTGTGATCACCGTCCCGGAATTGTTTCAGAAGGCGCAGGACATTGTGGGCTCGACGTTCAAACCATTCCCCGTCTATGTCGATGCGGCCATTGTCTATTTGGCGTTTTGCACGGTGCTCGCCTGGCTGCAACACAAACTAGAACGCCGCCTGAGCCGCTACGTGGTGAGTTAGAGGTGAATATCGCGTGATTCAAGTGGAGGATTTGCATAAACGATTTGGCGATCTCGAGGTGTTAAAGGGCATTCACTTGCAAATTGACGAGGGTGAGACGGTGGTGGTGATCGGGCCGTCGGGCTCCGGCAAGACGACGCTGTTGCGCTGCATCAACCTTCTCGAGATCCCTACGTCCGGGCGCCTGCAGGTCGCGGACGCCAACCTCGTATTTCAACCGGGCGCGCATCTGAAGATGAGAGAGCTGATTCCATTTCGTCGCAATAGCGGGATGGTGTTTCAAGGTTACAACCTATTCCCGCACATGACCGCTTTGCAGAACGTGATGGAGGGACTCGTGACGGTGCTCAAGTGGCCCAAGGCGAAGGCGGCCGAGCATGCGGCGAGCATGCTTGGCAAAGTTGGGCTCCGAGACAAGCGCGACGCATATCCTCATCAGTTGTCGGGAGGGCAGCAGCAGCGCGTCGGGATCGCCCGAGCGATGGCGATGAATCCGCACGTGATTCTGTTCGACGAGCCGACATCGGCGCTGGATCCAGAACTCGTCGGCGAAGTTCTCGCCGTGATGCGCAGTTTGGCACAGGAGGGAATGACGATGGTCGTCGTCACGCACGAAATGTCGTTTGCGCGCGACGTCGCCGACAGAATTGTGTTCATGGACGGAGGGGTCATCGCGGCAGCAGGTACCCCTGACGAAATTTTCCACCAGGACGGCAATCAGCGACTCGGCCAGTTTCTGCGGCGCATCGTCAACCCGGCTGCTGTTCAAGACCCGTCGCGGTGACAGGGAATTGAGCTTTCATGGAGGCGGGTTGGCCGACATACAATGTCTTGTGGTTGTCTGCTGCATACAGGCATCGTATGTCGGAAGTTTGGGGGTTCCAGGATGGCACGATTTGTGGCGAACAAGCGAAGAAAGCCAGCCATTCGCCGTTGGCTCTTGCTCTTGTTCTTGCCAATCCTCGTCGTCTGTGGTGTGGAACTGTACAAATTCGTGATTCCGTTTAACTCCGTGAACCCGTTGTGGAAAGATGTGACCGTTGGGGAGAACGTCATTGATGACTGGAAGTACGACGGGTACGATGAAGAAGGCTATCTGCGGTTCTATAACCACGGACAAATACATCTACTCCCGCCAAGTGCGCACCTGCTTGCGCTCGATGGTCAGTTTGTCGTCATTGAGGAGTCTTCGCCAAATTCGCTTACGTTCGCGCCAAGACTGTATCGAGCTATTCCCATTCGCTGGGACGTCGCGATCGTCGGTGTCATTGCGGCAGGTACCGTCGTGGGCTGGTTCTATTTGAGCAAGCGGCTGCAATCCGCGAAGTCTAGCTTGTTGAAAGGATTCACAGGCAAGCGCGCAGGGTTCCGACCACAGAAACGTAAACAGGGGCACTCGAAGCATTTCAGGTGATGATGCCTGGAGCCGCCACGGGAGTGAGATGCGCTTGTCTCGGGAGACCGCGAAGTCGACTACGGTTTCGGCAGGGAAGGATTAAGCGCGAATGACTCCCTTTACTTTGCGCGTGGTGCAAATCATTCAGAATATCCCTCAGGGGAAGGTCATGACGTACGGGCAAATCGCCAGACTCGCCGGGAGTCCCAGAGGTGCGAGGCAAGTGGTTCGAGTGCTTCACTCGCTGAGCAAACCGTATAAATTACCTTGGCATCGCGTAATCAATTCAAAAGGACAACTAGGTCTGAAAGATGAGTCGTATTTAATTCAAAAGCTGTCGTTGGAGACGGAAGGCGTACAGTTTACGAGTGGGAATGGCATTGACTTGGAACGGTATCAGTTCCATCCGGACGTGCTGACCACCGGCGATAGCCACCCACGTGATGGCGAAAGTGGTGGGGAATAGCGTCTAAAGACAAAATCTCTGATAGCCAGTAGATGTGCGGATATCATCCCCTGTAGAGTGGGCTTGTCTGAGCGACGAGGACACGCACCCGGCCATCGTAAGACAGGAGCGGGAGCGTTCGTGCGACGGTTGCGTCGCAGGTATGCAAACCTCGCTATCACGAGCGCAATCACCTAGGGTGGGGCTTACTTTTTCTTGGCGGTCTTCGAACGGATTCCGCCTCCGAGCCCGGCCAGTTGCGTTTTCACGCCTAACTTGTTGGCTGCCTCTTGTGGGCTCATACCCTGTGCTTGAAGTTTTCGCATTTGCGCTGCCATCTTGTAAATTAGCATCTGGCGTCACCTCCTTGACTTCAATATACATCGCTTACAGCATGATTCATGTAGATAAATGGTGCATGTTATGTAGCGAAATTGTGACGGAATTTAAATTTTCAGATAAAATCGCGTAAACGGTACCTCGCGGCGAGGGGACAAGCCACGCCGCCGCGAGGTGAAGAAGGGGTGCGGCCATCTCTTTCGATGGCCTCTTTCCTCCGTGTACAGAGAAAGATTAGGTGAATGGTCGAACTTCAGCTCGTGAGCGTCGGCTCATTTGCCGCGCTCCAACTCTGTTCGATTTGCTCCAATGACTTTCCTTTGGTCTCTGGCACGACCCACAAGGTGAAGCAGAACGCGAAGGCGGACATCAGACAGAACACCCAGAACGTCGTGGCTGCTCCTGCTCCATTGAGGAGAATTGGGAACATCTGCGAAACGAGGTAATCCGCCGCCCACAGGGCTACAGACGCCACTGCTGTGGCACGACCGCGGACGCGCGTGGGGAATATCTCCGCGATGATAAGCCACACAATCGGGCCAAACGAGACGGCGAATGCAGCTACGAACAATAGAATGAGAATCAGTACGAGTGTACCGGTGTGTCCTGAGTGAAACGCGTAGCCGATGATGAAGAGGCTGACGGTCATGACGGCTGAACCGACCAGTAACAGGACCTTGCGCCCCACCTTGTCGATGAGCCACAACGAAACGAGTGTAAATACGAGATTGACGAGCCCGACGATAATCGTTTCGGTCATCGTTGAGTTGGTGCCGGCGCCCGTTTGTTTGAAGATCTCAGGAGCGTAGTACATGATGGCGTTGATACCCGTCACTTGTTGCAAGATGGCGATGATGACGCCGACGAGAAGCGCGATTCGAAAGCCCGGTTTGAATAGATGCGCGATGGTTCCGGTTTCCGTTTGAAGCGAGTGTCGGATGTTGGCAATTTCGGCCATGGCGGCTTCAGTTCCGTTTACTCGCTGGAGGATATGTTGCGCAACTTCCGATTTTCCTTGTTTCTCAAGCCATCTCGGGCTCTCTGGCACGGTGAACAAGAGGGCCATAAAGATGATGCCGGGAACGATGCCGAGGCCAAACATCCAGCGCCAGCCGGTATTGACATCCCACGTGTGGGAACCTGTGTCGACGACCATTCGATTGACGAAATAGATGGCTGAAATGCCGATGACCACGGCAAGTTGATTGAGAGAAACCAACCGACCACGGTGCTTTGTTGGGGCAATCTCGGCGATGTATAAAGGAACAAGCGTCGAGGAGACGCCAATGCCGATCCCGCCAATGATTCGCGCCACCACGAATTCGGTGATGCTTGCAGCAAGCGCAGAGCCGAGGGACCCAATCGAAAACAGGATGGCTGCTGCGATGAGCATCTTTTTGCGCCCAAATCGATCGCTGAGCGTACCAGCGAAGCCTGCCCCGATAATGGCACCGACCATGAGGCAAGATACTGCCCAGCCAATCATGCCCGGGCCAAGGTCAAACTTGACTTGCATAAACGGAGTTGCACCTGAAATCACTGCAGTGTCGTATCCGAATAGTAAACCGCCGATGGCGGCCACAATCGACACTAATGTCACAAAGCCAACACTGGCTTTCTGCGGAGAACTCATGTCAACATCTCCTTGTCTGACTAACATGCGAAACCAACGTACAAAAGCCCCTACGAATAGGGGGGACAATCCATTATGACTTTTTGTGCTCATATGTGCAAATTTGTGATAGATTATTGAGGTGTATTTAGATGTTTTTGACGTTTTGTGATTGTTTTCGCAGTTGGCGTGCACAGAAGTGGGAGAGAGGGTACGCGATGGCCGATTCATAGGAACGGCAACGAGAGTATGCGAAACCGCGTATTTGGTATATTAGCAGAACCGGATGCTGCACAGCGCCTTGCGCTGCCGGACAGAGTAAGTTGGATGGGATCCAGTATTGGAAATGTGTAATATACACGTTACGTTGATGAACATCGCCGCAGAGTCTTACAATTCATACATAACCTACTCGTCCTCAGACATGTTTGAACCCCATGGTCTCGTACCGTCGGTTCCGTCGGTACGAGACATTTTTATTTCCGTGCCTGGATGAGCGACAACTGAAATGCGGGGGATTCGGCGTGGATGCAGAACAAGATGAAATCGGGCAAATCGAATACCAAGTGGCCATCTTAATTCGCAGAGCGATGGCGTTTAGCACGTTGTACAAACAACTAGGCGCGATCGACAGACCCGGCTACCTGCTTTTGCGCCAACTGAACGAGTCCGGTGTCGTGGGGCTCAAGGAACTGGCGGATGAGCACCATTTGGACAGATCGACGATCAGTCGCCAGATCGCCGCCCTGGAGTTCAAGGGGCTGGTCAGGCGAATTCCAGACCCGATCGACGGGCGAATGAGTTTGTTTGACATCACCAAGGCGGGGCTTGAAGAACTAAATAAAACCAAACAAATTCGACACGATAGATATGCAGCGTTGTTAAAGCTTTGGTCGGACGATGACTTGGTCAAATTCGGCGAATTGTTGGCACTGCTTAATCGGACGTTTATCGATTGAAAGAGTTTATCGATGAATGAACTGTACAGAAACAGGTGGGCATTAGATGAAACAAATATACGCGATTGGCATACTGGTCCTGTTATCGCTCACCGGCGATGCCGTGACGATGCTCACGCACGTGAGTGTGCCCGGCAGCATTATCGGGTTGATTCTTCTGTGGGTTCTGCTGCAATGCCGGGTGATTCCAGTACATTGGGTGGAACCGGGATCGAAAGTTCTATTGTCGCAGATGCTGCTATTCTTTGTACCGTCTGCGGTCGGGGTCATTCAGTACCTTCCCTTGTTGAAAACTGAGGGGTTGCAATTGGTGTTGGTCATCGCCTTGAGCACCATTGCCGTGATGATCGTCAGCGGAGGTATGACCGAACTACTTGTCTCCATTAAACGGAGAATGCGCCATGGCCATTGAGATCGTCAGCTTCCTTGTAACCGTCTTGTTTTTTGTCCTGTGCCGGTGGATCTACAAGCAGGCGAAGTTTGACTTACTGACGCCGATCTTAACCACACCGATTCTCTTGGTGCTCGTCTTGCTCGTCGCACACATCCCGTATGGAAGCTATCGGGCGGGTACGTCCATCATCACTTACTTTCTGCAACCGGCTACCGTTGCGTTCGCCGTGCCTTTGTACCAGAACTTCCAGTTGCTCAGGAAAAACGTCTTGGAGATGGTCGTCAGTATTTGTTCGGGCGTGGTGATCGCTATCTCCGTTGCGTTTTTCTTGGGCAAAGTGCTTCATCTCAATCTGACGCTGATCAAAAGTATGGTCCCCAAGAGCATCACGACGCCGATCGCGATGGACGTGTCGACCGCGATCGGGGGAAATCCTACGTTAACTGCGGTATTCGTGATCATTACGGCGCTCACAGGCATCACCATCGGCCCGGTGGTCATTCGTTTGCTGCGAGTGCGAACGCCGATTGCGAGAGGCGTTTTATTCGGCACGAGTTCACACTCCGCTGGAACGAGCAAAGCGTTTGAGTACGGCGAAGTGGAGGGCGCGATGAGCAGTATTTCGATGATTATCGCTGCGATTGTGACGCTGTTCATCGCACCCTATTTGGTCCCGGCTCTGTAGACGGCCGATCACCTTGGCCTCTCCCACGCTCGTTCGCGGAGGGCCGGGGTCACGGCCGGAATCCCTACGCGAAATAGCCCATCCGTCGATAGGTGTGGTCGCTGCTCGGCGAGAATATCAGGGCCCTCCAAAGGTGTTCCGTGCCTTCTTCCGGAGCGCAGGCGACCCAGCCATGAAACCCTTCTTCTAAACTCCGGTCGATGGCCAGTTCGACAAGCTGTTCGCATATCTCTACGTTGCCCTTCCAATTCGGGTGGACGGCGATGTGTTCGACGAAGAAACAGCGCCTGGCCCACGCGATCCTCCCTTGCAATGCGGCGCGCACCGCCGTCAAAGGGGACACGGAACCGGCAGGCACGCTTACCATCAGCGCCGTTGAAAGCCTATGCACGTATCGGTTGTCCCCAGTGCTCGCCGCTTATCGATCCCGCTACCCTGACGTTCAACTCATCTTGCGCACCGGAATTTGCGCCACGATGCGCCGTGAGGTCCTTGGGGGAGAGGTAGATTTGGCATTCACGCTGGAGGAACCGGGCGTTGACGAACGTATCACGTTTGAGCGACTGCTCGACGAGCCGATGCTGATACTGGTCCAGCCGGGACATCCGTTGACACGCAAAGATGCGATTTATCCACATGACCTCGAGGGCGAGACCGTGTTGTTGACCGAGCCTGGCTGCCGTTATCGGTCGATGTTTGAAACGGCACTGGCGTCTGCTGGCGTGCAGACGATGACGATGGAGTTTTCGAGCGTAGAGGCCATCAAGCAGTGTACGATGGCGGGCCTGGGTGTCACGTTACTGCCAGAAATTGCAGTGGCGAGTGAAGTCGAGCGTGGGATGCTTAGTGTCGTCCCATGGCGTGGTCCAGATATCCCGGTAATCACGCAGATGTTGTGGCATAGGGACAAGTGGATGTCGCCCGCGCTCAAAGCGTTCATCGAGATGTCGAGGGAGCTCATCGGGCCTTTCGAGGAATCTTCGTTCGCAGTGCTTTGACCGCGATGAACCCGTGAAGAATGATGGCAACCGTGCTACACTCTATGTTGGATAGTAGAAGAATTGAATCTGTTGCGAAACGATAGAGTCGGGAACGTGACGACGCGGAGGGTAAGTCATGCAACAGGATGATTTCATGAACGAGTCTGCACAGCAGAATGAAGTGAATTTGCCAAGAGACGTCGTTGAACGCACGGTTTCCCGGGTGGTCGTGAACCCTGCGGGAAACCGCGTGGACATTCATTTGATGCCGCTCGAATTCGCGAGTGACGACGCAGCGGAAGTACAGCGAGAGTGCAACCGGTATGTGCGCGACTACCGCGCACTGCAGGAGGCTTCGCTGTGTTTTCGAGCATATGACGCAAACGTTGACTTCCATCTCGCCTACACGCCGAGCCCGTATTCGCCGCCCGCCGTGGAATGTATGGTGGAGTCGCTCATCGATTGGTACCAAGAGGAAGAGATGGTCGCTGCGACTTGGTTGCGCAAAGCAGAGCGCAGCTTTGCCGACGGGCGGCTTACCTTCTTTGTCGGGAACGACGCGGAACGGCTGTCGCTCGAGCGCAAAGGGGCACTCACCAGGATATCTGACACGCTGCGTTCGGTGTTTGCGGTCGAACTCGCCATCACGGCGACAGTGGATCGTGCCGCAGAGGATAAGACTGAGGCACTGCGTCAGAAGCTGCGCGATGAAGAGCGCAAGCACGTTGAGCAAGTGATGATCGAACAAGAGCAGGCACAGCGCGAACAGGCGCAAGCTGCTGAGAAGGAAGCGGCCTCCTCGTTTCAAGGGAATGGCGGGGGATATCGCCGGGAGCGCCGGAATCCAGATGAACCAGTGGAGCCCTTGCACATTGGTCGGTCGATCGACGGCCCACTCACGTCGATGAAAGAGATTCAGGACGAGATGCGGCGCGTGGCGGTCGAGGGCCGGGTGTTCCAGTCGGAAGTGCGCACGCTGCCAAGCGGTCGCACCTTGGTGCAGTTCAACATCACGGACAATGCCGATTCGATCACGGCCAAGATGTTTGTGAACAACGAACGGCAGCTTGAAGCGCTGTCCGGTTTAAAAGACGGCGTCTACGTTCGGGTTCAGGGGCAGGTGCAGTACGACACATTCCTTAAAGAGCTCGTCCTGCTCATTCAGGATATGCGCCCCGCCGAGGGCAAAGTGCGAACGGACACGGCACCGGTCAAGCGCGTCGAACTTCATGCCCACACGCCGATGTCCTCCCTCGACGGCGTGGTGCCTGTCAAGGATTTGATCGGACAAGCGGCCAAGTGGGGCCACACTGCGATCGCGATCACGGATCACGGGGTCGTCCAATCGTTTCCCGAGGCGTACAGCGTGGCGAAGAAGCACGATCTCAAATGTCTACTCGGCCTAGAGGCGTACGTGGTAAACGATGGCGTGCCAATCGTCTACCAACTGAACGCTGACAATGACGTGGCGATTGATGACTCCACCACGTGGGTCGTGTTTGACACGGAGACGACAGGTCTCAATTCGGCGGAGAACACCATCATTGAAATTGCCGCCGTCAAGGTTCGCGGCAACGAAATCGTCGAAGAGTGGACAGAGCTTATCGATCCGGAAGTGCCGATTAGCAAGAAGATTTCCGAACTCACGCATATCACCAACGACATGGTGAAAGGGAAGCGGAAGTTGCACGAAGTGCTACCTGACTTCAGGGAATTTGTCGGCGATGCGGTGCTCGTCGCTCACAATGCCGAATTCGACCTGGCGTTCTTGCGCGCGTGTGCAAAGCGTATCGGAATGGAACCTTGGACCAACGTCGTACTCGATACGCTTCCGCTGGCGCGCAAACTGTATCCACATGAGCGGAATTACCGGCTGGGCACGCTCGCGAAGAAGTTTGCAGTGGAGTTGATTAACGCGCACCGCGCTTTAGACGATACGGTCGCGCTCGCGAAAGTCTATCAATATATGTTGAAAGATGCGGTGAACAACGGCTTCACACGGATCTCTCAGCTGAATGACGACGACGGCAACATCGATTACACCAGCGTCCGGCCATTTCACCTGACTTTGCTCGTGCAAAATAAGACCGGATTGAAGAACCTGTACAAGATTGTGTCCGAGGCGCACACCAAGTACTTTTACCGCGTGCCGCGCGTGCCACGCAGCCTCATCATGCGCTATCGGGAGGGCCTACTGATCGGTTGTGCATGTCAGAATGGCGAAGTGTTCGACGCGATTTTGCGCGGGAAGACTGGGCAGGAACTCGAGCAAATCGCCGAGTTTTACGATTATCTGGAGATCCAGCCGCCGCAGCATTACAAGCCGCTCCTGCGCAACGAGATCATTTCTTCGCTGGAGTCGGTCAAGGACTATCACCGCACCATCATCGAAGTCGGCAAGAATCTTGGAAAACCGGTCGTCGCGACCGGGGACGTGCACTTTCTCAATCCAGAAGATGCGATTTTCCGAGATATCTTCCTAAAGGCGCAAAAAGATCCGAACGCAGACGATCAACCTCCGCTGTACTTCATGTCCACGGATGAAATGCTCGACGCGTTCGATTATCTCGGACCGGAGCTTGCGCAGGAAATCGTCGTCGAGAACACGAATCAGATAGCCGCTATGATCGAGGATGTATCCCCCGTGCCGGACAAGCTGTATACCCCGAAGATCGAAGGGGCGGAACAGGAGATTCGCGACATGTGCTATGTCAAGGCGCGGAAACTTTATGGGGACGTGCTGCCCGAGATCGTCGAAAAGCGGCTGGAGAAAGAGCTCAACTCGATCACGACGCACGGCTTTGCGGTCATCTACCTGATTTCGCATAAAATCGTGAAAAAGTCGCTGGATGATGGCTATCTGGTCGGATCGCGGGGGTCTGTCGGCTCATCGTTCGTCGCCACGATGTCGGATATCACAGAAGTCAATCCGCTGCCTCCGCACTATCGCTGTCCGAACTGCAAATACAGTGAGTTCATTGCGGATGGATCAGTCGGTTCCGGGTTCGATTTGCCGGACAAGGAGTGCCCGTCGTGCGGGACATCGCTCGACAAGGATGGTCACGATATCCCGTTTGAAACGTTCCTCGGGTTTAAGGGGGACAAGGTCCCTGATATCGACTTGAACTTCTCGGGCGAGTATCAAGCGCAGGCCCACGCCTACACGAAGGTGCTGTTTGGTGAGGACTATGTGTATCGCGCCGGGACGATTGCGACAGTCGCTGAGAAGACGGCCTTTGGCTACGTGAAGAAGTACGCAGAAGAACGGGGTTGGAATCTGCGCAACGCAGAGATGACGCGGCTCGTACAGGGATGTACCGGCATCAAGCGGACGACCGGTCAGCATCCGGGCGGCATTCTCGTCGTGCCGGATTACATGGACGTCTACGATTTCTGTCCAATCCAGTTCCCAGCAGACGATAAGGATGCGGAGTGGCGGACGTCGCACTTTGACTTTCACTCCATCCACGACAATCTGCTCAAGCTCGATATTCTCGGCCACGACGATCCGACGGTCATCCGGATGCTCCAGGACTTGACGGGGCTAGATCCGAAGAAGATACCAACGGATGACCCGAAAGTGATGTCGTTGTTCTCGGGAACAGAGGCACTGACGGTGGACCCAAATCAACCGGTGACACCAGAACGCATTCGCTCGAAGACGGGGACGTACGGCATCCCGGAATTTGGCACGAAGTTCGTCCGCCAAATGCTCGAGGACACGAAACCGAGTACGTTCGCGGAGTTGCTTCAGATCTCTGGTCTGTCGCACGGGACGGACGTCTGGTTGAACAATGCCCAAAAGTTGATTCAAGACAACGTCTGTAAGCTTAAAGATGTCATCGGTTGTCGTGACGACATCATGGTCTACTTGATCTACGCTGGGCTCGAGCCGTCGCTCGCGTTTAAAATCATGGAGAGCGTACGTAAGGGAAAAGGGCTCACGCCCGACATGGAGGAAGAGATGAAGCAAAACAATGTGCCAAACTGGTACATCTGGTCTTGCAAGCAGATCAAGTACATGTTCCCGAAGGCGCACGCCACGGCATACGTGTTAATGGCCGTGCGCATCGCGTACTTCAAAGTGCATTACCCGCTTGAATTTTACGCGACGTACTTTTCCGTTCGCGCCGACGACTTCGACCTGGAGATCATGGGGAGAGGCTACGACGCGATTCGCGCCAAGATCGAGGAGATTGAAGCTAAATCATTCCAGGCTTCACCCAAAGAAAAATCATTGCTCACTGTCCTCGAGATGGCATTGGAAATGACCGCGCGCGGTTTTCGCTTCTTGCCCTTGAGTCTCTATGAGTCTGACGCGACCAAGTTTAAAGTCATGGAGGAGCAAAATGGATTGTTACCTCCGTTCGCAGCGTTGGACGGGGTTGGCGTGTCAGCAGCGAAAGGCATCGCGGAGGCGGCCAGTCAAGGGGAATTTCTTTCGGTTGAAGATCTGCAAGAGCGTTCGCGCGCTTCGAAGACGGTCATTGAACTGCTCGATGCGCACGGCTGTTTAGAAGGGCTGCCGTCCTCGAACCAACTCTCGCTCTCGCTACTGTTGTAGATAGCTCATCGTCGTTTAGTAAGGCAGCACATGGGCCACTGTTCGAATGTGCCCACTCTGTGAGTCGCCCCGTCAACAGGGCCATCTCGTCGTCAATTCATTGATGCGAGATGGCCCGTTTTTATGCGTCGACGCGGCAGGTCTCGGGACACCGACGCGCAGGGGGGAAATCCGTTATGACTTGGTCCAGATGCGCTCTTGAAACACCTGCAGCGCGTCGTAGCCTTCGCGTTTTAATCGCCAATTCTTGCAGGCGACCTCGACGAGTGAGGCGATGTCGCGACCGGGGCGCACGGGGATGTCGATGCGTGGAATGACGACGCCGAGGTACTCGACGTGAACGTCCTCCGAGCCCAGGGAAATCAAGTTGGTATTGACGTGATCGTCCCAATGAATGAGCTCGATTTCCATGTCCAGGTGCGTTTCATCCTGAAAGGCGCCTGACCCGAATAGCCTTGTGACATCAATGAATCCGATCCCCCTCAGATGCAGCATCTCACGGTTGTTGATGTTGTGTGTGCCGACTAGCGCGTCGGGTCCGATTCGTTTCACCCGGACGATGTCGTCAGACACCAACCTGTGCCCGCGCTCAATCAGAGATAGCGCAAGTTCGCTCTTGCCGATGCCGCTCTCGCCGCACAGAGCCACACCGACGCCGAAGATGTTCATGCACACGCCGTGAATGGTTTGCTCTTCTGCCAATTCGCGTTCCAGATAGTTTCCGAGCAGACTCATGAACCGCGTCGACTTGCTGTCAGTCCTGAGCAGGGGGGTACCGTTTGCGTCGCAGTGTTTTACGAAGAACTCGAGGTCCTGTTGGCCACGTGTGACAATGAAACAGGGTGGCTCCAGCGCGACCACAGCGCGGATACACTCGTCCCGCCGGCGAACGTCCAGCGAGTGCAAGTAGGTGACTTCCGTCCGTCCTAAGATCTGCACCCGGTCGTTCGGGAAATACCCAATATAACCTGTAAATTCCAGCCCTGGACGGTGGATGTCCGCGCTCGTGATCGATCGGTCGATTCCATGACCGCCGGCCACCACCTCAAGCCGGAAGTGGTCTACCAGATGTCGAACTGTCAGATTGCCCATGGACTTCCTCCCGTGAATCATGGTGAAAGTGGTGTGGCGAACAGTTGGATTTGTTTATCGCCGCAGCGATTCGCGTATCGACACCAGCCGTGAAGCGCCAATGACACCCGCGTCGTTGCCAAGTTGGGCAGGGGCGATGGTAACAGCTTGTGAGACGAGGTCAAGCGCATACCGTCTGAAGGCATCCGTGACTGGCTGCAGAAAGGCGTCCCCGGCAGTGGACACGCCGCCGCCGATGAGAATGGTGTCTGGGTTGATGGTGCCGGCGATCATCGATAGCCCATAGCCCAGCCAGTCCGCTGTTTCACGGACGACTTGTTGCGCTGCTGCGTCGCCTTGTGCGGCGAGATCGAAAATCGTCTTTGCGTCGTCGATCGCGGTCTGGGCAGACATCTGCCCCACCTGCTGCAATTCTCTGGCGCGACGGATCATGGCCGTCGCGGATGCGACCGTCTCGAGACAACCTCGGCGGCCACAGTGACAAGGTAGCCCGTTCTTATCGACCGTCAAATGGCCGACTTCGCCGGCCATGCCGTTTACCCCGCGATATAAGTGCCGATGAAGCACGAATCCGCCACCGACGCCAGTTCCCACCGTCACACAGACGAGGACCAACGCGTTGCGACCGGCTCCGGTCCAAGATTCGGCCAGCGCTGCGACTTTGGCGTCGTTTTCCATGACGACTGGCAACCCAAACACGTCTTCGGCAATGTCGATGAAGGGGATATTTTCCCAACCGATGTTAGGGAGTCTTAAGATGGTGCCGGTGCGCAGGTCTAAGAATCCAGGCAAGCCGACTCCGACTCCAGCCACGTCGGCCCACTTGTGTTTCGTCTGCTGTAGGCTTTCTTCGAGTAACCCCTTCAACTTCCGGCAGATGTGTTCAGCGCTGGCGTCTGACTGCGTGGCGAACGCCAGTTTGGCAATCGTCTGACCCTCTTCGTTCACGAGAGCCGTCTTGATACTAGTGCCCCCCACGTCTACTCCGAAATACAGTGTCATCGGTCTGAGCCCCCCGTCAAGAAACGATGAGGACGGCGATCCTCGTCGTCGCGATTACCGAGCTGGAAACGGCCTGCGTTACCTTGGTCATAGGTTAATGAGAAATGTGGGATGTCATCCGTGCCTCAACTGGTAAATTGAGGACTGGGAGCAGTGGGGGAGCGAGGCGCAAAAAGCGTCCCCTGCGAGGTGCCAGGGGACGCTTTCATCATTGTGGATCACGTAGCTGGGGTGATATATGGTTCGATTTATGTGGCACCGCGGGAACGCCGCGGTACTCCATTACGACTCTTCGATCGTCAGTGCAGACGCCGCCGCTGCCGCATTGGCTCGCGCCGTTTTCGTTTCACTTGCACCGCTGAGCACCACAGCCAGTCGACGGCCGACGGTCGCGCTCGGCTTGCCGAAGAATCTCACTTGCGTCCGCGGTACGCAAAGCGCCTCGTGGATTCCGGCGATCTGATAACCATCGGACGCAATTGGGGATTTTACCGCTTTGCTGGCACCTGGAGTGACGAGATGAATGTCGGATATAGGAAAACCCAAAATGGCCCTTGTGTGCAATGCGAATTCAGAGAGGTCTTGTGTCACCAACGTGACTAGACCGGTGTCGTGTGGGCGCGGAGACACTTCGCTAAAGTAGATTTTGTCAGGCGCGATGAATAACTCGACGCCAAACACGCCGTAGCCACCGAGTGCGTCCGTGATCGTCTTAGCGATTCGTTGTGCTTCTTGTCTTTGTACTTCGGTCACGAGGTGTGGCTGCCACGACTCGATGTAGTCCCCATCCTTTTGTACGTGGCCAATCGGAGCACAGAAGGAGGTGCCAGAGCTAGAGCGCACGGTCAGTA
The DNA here is from genome assembly GCA_029166985.1 of Alicyclobacillus fastidiosus. GTDB lineage: Bacteria > Bacillota > Bacilli > Alicyclobacillales > Alicyclobacillaceae > Alicyclobacillus > Alicyclobacillus fastidiosus_A. The sequence goes on from CP119138.1 coordinate 1,906,952, forward strand.
GGGTGATCTCCGAGTCAAATTGGATGAACTCCTCGACGATTACCCGATTGTTTCGAACGCGGCCGCTGCTCATGGCGTAGTCCCAGACTTTCTCCACGTCGTCTAAGGACCGACAGATGCTCTGCCCCTTGCCGGACGAGCTCATGATGGGCTTGATCACGCAAGGCGTACCAATTTTTTCGACTGCTGCACGGAGTTCGTCGAGGGTGTTGGCGAATTCGTACTTCGCTGTGGGGAGGTTTAACTCCTCGGCAGCGAATCTGCGGATACCCTCGCGGTCCATCGTCAGTTGTGTCGCCCGCGCAGTCGGAATGACGTGAAACCCTTCCTGTTCCAACTCGACGAGTGTCCCGGTGGCGATAGCCTCGATTTCGGGCACGATGAGGTCAGGGCGTTCACGCTCGATGACGTCACGCAATTGAGCGCCGTCGGCCATGTCGATGACGTAGGAGCGGTGCGCTACTTGCATGGCAGGGGCGTTCTCGTAGCGATCGACCGCGATCGTCTCGACACCAAGTCTCTGTGCTTCGAGAATCACTTCCTTACCCAATTCGCCTGAGCCGAGTAACATCATTTTCTTTGCTGAAGGGGAGAGTGGAGGTCCATACATGCTTTCGTCGCTGACTCCTTTTGTCATCGCGATTTTTCCCAAACAAAAAGACCGCCTGGGACTCCGAAGAGAGGTGCCCAGGCGGTCGGCAAACGTCGATTACATTCCCCTGTGGTTACCCACGAATCCGCCAGTCATGTAATCGTGCGATGAAGTTTCATTGTAATGTGTGAAGCGTAGCACATTGGTGTGGTGATTTTCAAGGCGAAGGATGTGCTGCTCGCGATTTGGCGAACACCACGTCGAGGAGTACACTTTGAATGGAGGCCCTTGTCGCCACACTCGACAAGGGAATGGAGAAGGAGGGTTTTTCATGGACTTACAGAAAAAAGTAGCACTCATCACTGGCGCGGGTAAAGGAATTGGCCGAGCCATCGCCGAGCGTCTGGCACAGGAAGGTGTTCATGTCGGTCTCATCGCGAGAACGCAGAGCGATTTGGAGGATGCAGCAGCGCACATTACTTCTTCGTACGGCGTGAAGGTGGCGATCGCTGCCGTTGACATTACGGATAGGCAAGCTGTGGAAGCAGCCGTTGAGAAACTACATAAGGAACTAGGCGCCGTCGATATTTTGGTCAATAACGCAGGCATTGCTCAGTTTGGGAAAGTCGTCGACATGCCACCTGAGGTGTGGGAGCAGATTATCCGCGTGAATCTGCTGGGGACTTATTACGTCACGCGTGCGGTATTGCCGCTGATGATCGAGCAGAATTCAGGGAACATCATCAATATTAGTTCCACTGCTGGAGAGCGCGCATCGGCGACGACGTCTGCCTACTCGGCGTCCAAATTCGCCTTGATGGGCTTTACGGAATCTCTGATGCAAGAGGTCCGCAAGAATAACATTCGCGTAACGGCCTTGGCGCCAAGTACGGTCAATACAGAGTTGGCTGCAAATGCCGGGTTGAAAATAGGGGACGAGGACCACATGATGCAGCCAGAGGATGTTTCCCAATTATTGGTGGACGTTCTCAAACTGCCACAGCGCGTATTCGTGAAACAAGCGGGGTTGTGGATGACAAACCCACAGTGACGCTTGACGTACAAAAAACGCGTGTATATCCATGGATGCAAAGGGTACATTAGCTTCATGGGAGGTTGATGTACCGCAAAGACGAAAACATTTTCGTGATTGTGGTCCTGTCAACGAACCTACGCGAAGAGACGGCGAAAGCCGTCTCTTCGTATTTTTTTGCCTTTCCTTCTGCTGAAAGTCGTACGAGTTCACGGCTGAAAAGCGGTTCACGAGGTTAAATTAGGACGGGTGAATATCAGGAAGTCAAATTCGTGACCTGTTTGGTAATGACCATGGAATCGGTGAGGTGAACGGATTGAGTACCCGTCAGACGGATGGAACAAATTTAGGTTTCGTCACACTCGTATCGGTTGTTGCGGCCATTGGCGGTCTGTTGTTCGGTTATGACACGGCCGTCATTTCGGGTGCCATTGTGTTTATGCAGCAGAAGTTTCACCTCGGTCCTGGCATGCAGGGGTGGGCCGTGTCCTGCTTGATGATCGGTGCCATCGTAGGGGCCGGCTGTGCTGGTGTGCTCAGTGATCGATTTGGGCGAAAGAAGATGCTCGTCATCGCCGGAATTCTATTTGCACTTGGGTCGATTGGTTCGGCGCTGCCGGCCACCATATCCCAGTTTGTCATCGCCCGGATTATCGGCGGTGTGGGAATTGGTATCTCGTCGACGCTAGTGCCGCTGTATATCGCTGAAATCGCTCCGGCCAAGCATCGCGGAAGTCTGGTGTCATTAAACCAGTTGGCGGTCGTCATTGGCATTTCCACCATCTACTTCGTGAATATGTGGGTGGCGAACTTGGGCACCTTGGCGTGGGACATCTCGTCGGCTTGGCGATGGATGTTCGGGCTCGGAGTTGTACCCGGTTGTATATTTATCTTTTTGTTGTTGTTTGTCCCGGAGAGTCCCCGGTGGTTGGAAAAGCAGGGCATGGGCGATCGAGCCCTCCGCGTGTTAGCTCGAATCAATGGTACGAATCGCGCTGAGGCCGAGCTGTCTGAAATCCGATCCACCTTGCAGAGCGAATCGGGACATATCGGGTTGTTGTTCAAGCCTGGATTCAGAGTCGCACTTCTCGTGGGTATCGTCTTGGCCATTCTTCAACAGGTTACAGGGATCAACGCGATTATGTATTACGCCCCAGAGATCTTTAAACAGACCGGCGCGGGTACGAATGCCTCTCTGATCGAAACGGTGATCACGGGCGCCGACAACCTTGTCTTTACACTTGTGTCGCTTTGGTTGATCGATCGGGTTGGTCGCAAGGTATTGCTCCTAATTGGTTCCGCGGTGATGACGATTAGCCTCGCCGTCGTGGGTTACGCGTTTCACACGGGTCAGACTGCAGGTCCTTTGGTGCTCGTGTTTATCTTGCTGTTCGTGGCCGCTTTTGCAGTCTCCTTTGGTCCGATTGTATGGCTTGTCATGGCCGAGATCTTCCCGACCCGGATTCGTGGTCGTGCCACGGCCATCGCGTCTGTCGCATTGTGGGCCGCCGACTATGCCGTATCCCAGTCGTTCCCTGTACTTCTGAACAGCGTTGGCGCAACGAGCACGTTTTGGACGTTTGGCATCTTGAGCCTTGTGGCGTTTGTCTTCACCTTGGCACTTGTTCCTGAAACGAAGGGGAAATCGCTTGAGGAAATCGAACGTTCATGGGGCAGCAAGAGCTTACGGTCGGCTGCAAAATAGCAAACCGAAGAAGGAAAAAGGGGCTGTTCGCGTGCGCGCGACTAGCCCCTTTTTCGTACTCTGGTACTTTTGCGCTCTGGATTTTCATCGCACTTTAGGCCTTACGCGTGTGCGGATGGACGCGGCGACGGCGACAAATCAGCAAGTTCCACCTTCGACCAACGCTTCACATCTTCGAGCAGGATGTAATACTCCCTAGATTGGATGAGTCCCTTGGACAGGGCTTTTTCGATCAGGTTCAGGGCCTCTGACCAGAGCCAATCGTAAGGTTCCTGAGCCACACCTTGCATCGTCAAGTAGACGGCCGCGAGGTTGGTCAACGTGATCGAAAACGTTTGTTCATGTGCATTGGTGTGCAAAACAAACGCGATTTGGAATCCATTCGATGCGCCAGGTGGAATGTTGCCGTCGACGGTGTAATTCGGTTCGCGTACAGCGTATGTAGTGGGTTTGTGCATCCGAGGTCCGCCTCCTCTTGGAAGATTCTTTCCAACGTCGCGTCGCTCGCCAATGCGAGCGACGGTCTTCGGCAGATCAAAAACCTGGCTGGTCGGACGTCACACCGGTTGTATGCGTGTCCAAATACGCGTTCAGATGTGTGCGAATTTCTCGCGCTATGCTGTCGTGCGTGGCCGATATTTTGTAATGGTCGCCTTCGACGTCTGTGGTAAATTGCTCGATGTTGCAACGGTTTAAATAGGAGCCGATTTCATCTGGGGATTGCACTTGTTTTAAGAGGGTCTTATGTCCGACAAACTGATCATTTAAGTACACGCTGTACCGCTCGTGGGCTCTTGGCAGGTTTACTTCGCTGCCGCCCGCACGGGCAAACGGCAACGCTTGTGATCCGCCATTTTGTAACTCGTCCATCGATCGTCTCTCCTCTCGCGCTTGTATACCTAAATTCTCCGAATGTGCAGTCGTCCATGTATTGCGTAGTACAGGGCTCTAACTCCGCGAAATTTGTCATCCTTTGTACATGGTACAAGGGAGGGCTAAGGTGTACGCTTGAGGTTACATTGGTTTGCAAGTGGAGGTTGTAAGATGGCTAGATGTCCAAAATGCGGTACTGGAAAGTTTGGCATTGATGAAGTGCAGCTAGAAGGTGACACTCGGAAAATCGTTGTGATTGTGTGTGCGGGATGTGACACATTGTTGTCCATCGTGCATCCACAATTTAACTACTATCCTCAACTGGACGACATTCTTGAGACGCTCAAGGGGATTCAGAGAAAATTAAAGTGAGTTGCACCGTCCGACGGTCTGCTCATTTGAAAATGATGCTCGCTTCCAGCAAAGAGTGAATTGAGGGCGGTTGTGCAGCGTTGCAGGACGCGCAGGAGTAATCGTAAAGCACAATCGGAGATGGGTTGTGCTTTACGATTTTTAACGGGCGAAACGTCGTGGTGTGTCGACGGGTAGGGGGCTATTCAGCATCGTAACCGAACCGGATATATTGTCCGTCTGGCACGAATGACATCGTTTCCGCATCGTGACGGCTCCGTGGTTAGCGCTTTCACGAGTGTGCCGACGCCTATGAGCCACTTACTGAACGATGCGCTCTTCGGGACCGCGGTGGCCATTGATGATAGGATGATAGCGCGGAGGCGGGAATGAGCGCTAAGTGAAAACATGTTCCCACTCGGTCGGAAATTGCACGCGATCCGACACAAATCCGCTCTAGATCAAGCAAAAGTTACGCCTGGCTATCAGGCGCTTTGATAGTTTGACGCGTAAGCGGTAAAATTCGGAGGTTCCGTGTATAGCTTCGTCCAGTAACCGATAGCCTGGGCCGCCGACGGCCGCTTGAATTGTCGATAATGGAGTCGTCAACGAGATGGCATAGCACATCGCGGCCGACGGAGAACGCGATGAGTTCAACTTGGCGGACTGGCACTTATACACCTTACTTGGCGGGCTATGCAGCCCGTGTCTGGACCGAACGCTTGTGCGTCATCCAAGCGCGGTTGACGACGCGCATGGCTAATTGTTCGTCTTTGACAGTTGCTACAATTGCGGAGCCGAACGTTTTAAAGAATTCTAGTTGGGTCACAGTTATCATCCACCTTCGACCAGTTTCGTTGAATTCATCATAATACGAACACATGTTCGTATCAAGCGATTTCTCCAGAGAAATTGATCTTTTTTGCGGCGTAGAGATTTCTAAATTGTTCCTGCCCGGGCATGCTGATAGATAGACGATCCTTATGGAGTAGGTTTCAGGTGAACGCTGGTCTCGACCGACAGGAGTGGAAATCAAGGGATGGATACTGAACCGAGGTCCCGAGTCTACAAGAAGCGCAGACGCGGTAGAGATCAGTTCCCGTTGGCAAGCACGTCACGCAAAACGGGGAGCGTGGTCTCAAGTGCTGTTGTGATCCTCGTATTTGCATTGCTCATCGTACTTTTTTTTCGGCTTGACCGCAGCGACGAACTCTCGAGGGTGATTCACTCGACGGGACTGCTCGGAATCCTCATTGCCGTCGTGCTCATGGCGGTTTTGAGCATTCTCCCGCTGCCATCGGAATTTCTGATGATCGTGATCATGAAGATCTTCGGTCCGTGGTGGGGCATACTGCTCAGTTGGATAGGGACGATGACAGCAGCCATCGTGACGTTTTTGCTCGCTCGCCACTTGGGGAGAAAGCTGCTGAGCCACTTTATCTCCGAAGACCGGTTCGAGCAGATCTCGAACTGGATTGGGAATCGAGGAGCCGTCGGGTTGATTATGGTTCGGATCATTCCATTTCCGTTTATCGTCGTCAACTATGCCGCTGGGGTACTGCGAGGCATCCGCCTGCGCGACTTCATCTGGACTTCGGCGGTCGGCGGAATTCCTTATTACATTGGGGCAGCCTTGGTGTTCTTAGGCGTGTCCAAACGCTATGTCACCTGGCTCATCGTCGGTGGAGTTGCGCTCGTCGTCGTCTGGATCGCCGGGTATTTGTTCAATCGTCACGTCCAGTTGATCAAGCGGTTTCTCCATTGACGCTCCGCGATTCCCCCGAACGCGCGTAGGGTTCAAGTCCTTGGCGGTCGATGAGTATCGCGGATAGGTGAACCATACTTTCCGGCCACAAGCGGAAAGTATGGATACGCTTTGTACATACGTTAGTCCCCGACCAATTTGTGTGCCCCACGACGACCGCGTTCGGGCGGCGTTCCACGAGACAAAAAAGGTGCTCTGCACAGTCGTTGCAGAGCACGCGTCAAATAGGTACAGTTTTCGTGAGGCCGAGCGGCCCTTCCACAGGTGAATCGTACAGCACGTTAGGAAAACCATATCACATCGCCACTATCAACAAACGCTTCATTTCATGTTTCATAAACTCGACGTTGCCTACTGGTTTGCCTTCCAAAGTCGGACCACCTTCTCGAATGGCGGCAATCCATGCTTGATCCGCTCCTCAAACAGCGTTCGTTTGCAAACCACACCGCGAGCTGCCTTCTTGGAGTGACTCACCGTCTCCATGTACCTGACGCCGGCGGGACACCGAATGGGGCAGGCGTCGCACACACTGGACGTCACGAGGGGCCATTGTTTTTGCCGCGGAGAATCCGAATGTTTCGCCTTTTTTGCTGGGGCCATAGCAAATCACGCTCCACCGATAATTGGACACCGTACAACGTATGCAAGACCGACGTTATCGGTGCGATGAGGACGCGCTGTTGTGCACACGACGTCACAATTTGTCGTTGCCAACGTGAGAGCAGTCGTTCATATTAGTCGATGGGTGATGTGACTTATGAATCGACGGATTATTTTTACGCTGTCGTTCGGCCATCTGGCGAACGACTTTCTGATCAACGTATTTACAGCCATTCTCCCGCTGCTTGTCATCGACTTTCACCTGTCATATGGCGAGGTAGGCGTCCTCACGATGGCCTCCAACGTGGCCTCGTCGTTGGTGCAACCGGTGTTTGGCTGGATATCGGACAAAAAGGGGATGCCGTGGCTGTTAGGGCTGAGCGCCTTGGCTCTCTCGCTGGGACTGTTGTGTGTCGAATTTGCACCGTCATTCATCTGGCTGATTCCGGCAGTCGTTCTGAACGGGATCGGATCGGCGGCATTCCACCCCGATGCCAGCAGAGCCGTGTTCTTTGCGGCAGCCGATAAGCGTGGCGCGGCACAGTCGATTTTTCAGGTGGGTGGCAACCTCGGGCTCGCGCTATCGGCGATCGCACTGCGCTTTCTCCAAGGTGTCGGGCTATCCGGTATCGCGTGGTTGATGATCCTGGGCGTGGTGTCGAGCGCCTTGCTGTTTTCCCTGACGAAGTGGTTCGCCGCGCGACTGGTAGAAGGGGCCAAGCAAAAACAATCGGTTCGGACCACGTCTACCTCAGCTCGTACGTCGAAACTCGGGTTGTCCCTGCTCGTCTTCATCGTGACTGTTCGCTCGTGGATCGTATCTGGTTTCTCTACGTTTGTTCCGCTGTACGTCATGGCTCAATTCGGCGTAACGGCCCAGCACATCTGGATTTATACCTTCGTATTCCTGCTCTTTGGCGCCATTGGCACCTTGGCAGGTGGCCCGATGGCAGACAGGTTCGGACAGAGAAACGTCATTCGGATCTCGATGGTGGTTTCGACGCCGCTTGCCGTCCTGATGCCGTACATCCCACGGGATCTCGTTTTAGTGGATTTGGCCCTGGTCGGCTTTTTCCTGCTGTCGACGTTTGCCGTGACGGTGATTTACGGGCAGGAGATGTTGCCGAACAACATCGCCATGGTATCTGGCTTACTCATCGGTTTTGCAGGTGGCATTGCCGGATTGGGAATCATGCTCGTCGGCCAGATCGCAGACGTGTATTCGCTGCACGTCGCCTTACAGTGGATCGTTTGGCTGATGCCAGCGGCGGCATTGTGCACGTTGGCTCTGCCGGTCGATGCCGCGCGCCTTCGCCAGCGCCTGCCGGCTGCGCTAGGAACGGCGCCGCGCTGAGCGTGGGGGAGGAGCCCCCTGTGACTACGGTGGTCTCTACTGGCCATCTTTGACAGGTTTGAGACAGTGAAAAAAATGGCCGCCATCACGGCGGCCCACAGGGTAAAGGGAAATTGTGTCCCTGTCATTTTAACATAATACTGAATTATCGCGATAGTGCGTTAACGAAATAAAGCCCCTCTCCTCGATGGATCCGGCGAACGCCTTCTTCGCACACGCCGTAGCCTCGCCACGAGCAGGTACTGCAGACCCGCGCGATATCCTCGGGAACGACGCGGTCGCGAATGCGTTGTTCGACCTCGGACCAGCGGATCCTTTGGCCGACATCCAGGCCAACAGTCCGCAAGATGTCGGCATCGCGCTCAAAAATGTGCGGATCTTCACAGTGACAGACTTGTTGCTCGGGAAACTTGGCGCACAAGTCGTCTGGGCCATGGACGATGAGGATCCACGCCTCGGGCTGCTCGCGCAAGTGCTGGTGCACCCGCGTCATGTTCTCCACATACTCTTCGGAATACCCCATTCCGCGATAGCCGAGCAGGCAAAATAGGTGATGTCCGCGCAAGCGGTACGTCTCCTGCTGTTCGATCACAGGCGATGCACACTCCCATTGGTTTGTCAGTCCACGAAGATCGGTCGGATAGGTCGATCAGCGTAGTACAGGAATGATAACATAGGGGGCGATAACCGGATGAACGAAGACAGCCTTGCTATGGATCTTTCGCCATACAAGCGATGATGTGCGTTGCAGCACAGAAGGGCAGGACGGTGTCATGAAGAAGTCATACCACTGTTGTGCAACTTGTCAGCACTTTCGCATCGGACGCGAGGCGGAGCGCGTGTATATCCGTTGTGAACGTTTAGGCTATGCGACTCAATCGCATTTTCAGTTTTCGTGTTGGAACCCGCGCGTCGATATCGTTGAGAAGATGCGCAGGCAGTCACAGGACGCGACTGTGACGTCTACAGGGAGGGACGACCAGTGCTAGCACTCAATCCAGACGACATGAGTCCACGGGACAATTATAAATTTCTCATCGGCAGCATCATTCCGCGGCCGGTGGCGTTTGTGACGACGAAAGCCGAGGATGGCACGCTCAACGCAGCGCCATTTAGCTATTTCAACATCGTCTCATCTACGCCGCCGATGATCTCGGTGTCCGTACAGCGGCAGAATGGAGTACAGAAGGATACCGCGAGGAATGCCGCGTTTGCCAAACAGTTTGTCGTTCACATCTGCGATCAGGAAAATGTACAAAAGGTCAATGCGACGGCTGCTTCGCTGGCGCCCAGCGAGAGTGAAATTGCACTCGTCGGGATGACGCCAGTCACCAGTACGGTCGTTGAGGTTCCAGGGGTTCGCGAGGCAAAAATTCGCATGGAGTGCGTTCTCGAGCACGCTTTGGCGCTCGGTGGCAGTACGCCTTCCTGTGATTTGCTCATCGGGCGCATCGTCCAGTACCACGTAGAGGAGTCGTTGTACGAGCACGGCCGGATCAGCGCCCGTGGATTGAACCCTGTCGCACGGCTTGCTGGAAACGACTACGCAACACTGGGGGATATCTTTACGGTCGCTAGGCCCAAATGAAGTACTTACAAAAGTATAACAACGAAAAGTTGTTCTGGTTCTCTATATACAGACGACTTTTCGTTTGTTAGAATAGCGGCAATATAGATTCGTTCGACCATTATCCTACTTCTGGAAACACACTCGGCAATCTGCGCGCTATCGGCATTCGACCGTAGCGTCCCACATCGTTCTCGAATAAGATCTCACCATGGCTGTGTCAGTTGTATAGGGAGATTCGTAAATTTGAGGGATGTTTTATTGGGTGAATACCGACTTTATTGATTTGGATAATAGGTCTTGGGAGGCCCGAAGATATGCTCATTATCGCGTGGATTATTGCCCTGTTCTTCGCGGCTAACATCGGAGCGAGTGGTACTGCGGCCTCCATGGGCGCCGCCTACGGCGCGGGCGCCATTAGGCGTAGGTGGATAGCCCTTGTGTTGGTGGCTGCTGCAGCGTTTTTAGGGGCTGTCGTGGGTGGCGGCTCAGTGGTGAAGACCATCAGCGGTGGCATTGTCCCTTCCCACGACATTACGGTGGAGATCACCGTGCTTATCCTCGCATCTGCTTGTCTAACTCTGTTTATTTCTAACCTAATTGGTGTGCCGCTGTCGACGAGCGAGGTCACGGTCGGTGCAGTGGTCGGCGTCGGGCTGGCGATTGGGCACGTGTACGGGGCGAAACTGGCGTTTATCGTGTCAGTGTGGCTGATTATGCCGTTCGTCGCGATGGGCATCGCTTATCTACTTGGAAAATTGATACGCGTCCTCGAGCCCAAACTGTCGAATGTGTCGGCCGCCGCGAGGTACACCACGCTGGCCCTGACGGTTTTACTCGTGCTCTCAGGCTGTTATGAGGCGTTTTCGGCTGGGATGAACAACGTTGCCAACGCGATTGGCCCGCTGGTGGCGGCGAACGTGATCGGCGTGCACGCGGGGCTTGTCTTTGGGGCGCTGTTCGTGGCCATTGGCGCGATGACGCTTGGCGGCAAAGTGCTTGAAACCAACGCGAAGAAAATCACGCAGCTTTCCATTCTTCAGGGTACGGCGGTCTCCTTGACGAGTGCGACGCTCGTGCTCGTCGCATCGCTGTTCGGCCTGCCTGTGCCGCAGACGCAAGCGACCACAATGGCGATTTTCGGCGTCGGTCAGTCGAAAGTCGGTCGGGACATCTGGCGGCAAGATGTCGTCAAGCGGATCGTGAAGATTTGGATTGCCTCTCCGGTCTCGTCGTTGTTGCTGTCGTATGTGCTTGTCGAACTGGTGACGAATCGAAACTTGTCCGCATTGTGGGTCGTGGCGGCGGTCATCGTGTTCGCCGGCCTGTTGTGGACATTTCGGCGGATGCGGGCGAGGCAAACGTCTGTCGCACAGCGAAAGTCCCTGTGAGTTTTACACTCGGATCACGCTTGTTTAGGTAGTTCCTTTCGTGGGTCGGCTCAAAGCGGCTTTAGGCGTTTCGCCGCTTGGGCGGATCTACGCACGTCACCTACTGGATCGACACCCTCTTGAATTTCCCCCTTTCTTCTCATGATGACTGGATAAGTTATAGACATCTTCCATATCTCCTGTGCAGACCTGATGATACTGGTGGATGTGCGTCGCTTCGTAGACCTCGTTGTGCAGACCTATCCACGGCGACCTCCATCAGCCCCGCGTCGAGGTTTTTGGATTGGACCGTCGACCTACTTTCCATTCGCCACGCGGACCGTGTGCGCCAGTGTGAAACCGCTCGAGACAAGGACCGGGGCGATGAGCAGGAGCGTCAGAGTCAATGGCAGGTGACCAATGAGGAAAACGCCCATGGAGATGCCCATGAACACATTCATGAGGATGTCGGACAGCCCTTTTAGGTCGGTGTTTCGTTCGATCAAGATCCCCGCAGCGACCCCAAATGCGAAACTGAAGATGCACCCCGCAGTCTTGCTTCCGGTACAGAGTTCCATCACGAGTTGGATAGAGAACGTAAAGCGCATCAGCCCAGAGTAGAGCGTGCGCTCGACGTCAGCCGTCAAGAGTTGTCCGCTACTGCGAGTCGCGTGCTTCGGTTTCATCAGCGTGTACAAGAGACAGGTTTCCGCCACCGCGATCGGCAAGGTCGCGCAAAAGAGCCATAACATATGTCCCACCTCCTCATCCCATCTATATGCAGTGGTGTCTACACCCTGTCCTCAACTCCTCGAATCCAATGATTGCGTGTGATAGAGTACAGATACGACGACGCAAAGGGAGATTCGCATGACACATGAGATGATGGCGGTACGCCGCCTGCTGGCATCTGAGCCCGCCCCGATGGAGCTGCTCCTTTTGGCCGACCCGTCGGAGGAAGTGATTGCTTCCTATTTGCCTCGCAGCGCAGTATACGTCGCAGAGTACGCCGACGCTGGCGTCATCGGCGTCTGTGCGCTCCTGCCGACGAGGCCAGGGGTGTTGGAAATCGTCAACGTGGCGGTGGACGAGGCCTGGCAGCGCCAAGGTGTAGCGAGTAGCGTTTTACGTGAAGTCATCGCGTTCGCGAAAGAGGAGCGAGCAGTAGATCGATTGGAGATCGCCACAGGGAACTCCAGTTTGGCGCAACTGCGCCTGTATCAACGGCTCGGCTTCCGGATGACGCATATCGAGCAGGATTATTTCGTGAAGCGCTATCCGCAACCGATTTACGAAGATGGCTTGCAATGTCGGGATCTCGTGCATCTCGCCATGGACGTGCCAGCAGGCTGATGCTGAATTCTTGGTAACGTACCAGTCTGGGTTAAGATGTGGCGTGATGTCGGAGTATTTGTAACTTTCATGACGAATTCGCTGGAAACGAGGACGGTGACGAACTTGCAATATCAGTTGAGTGCAGATCGGATGATTTACGCAATGGCGCCTGAGAACGAGGCGGTGCTTGAGGTAGAGGCGGGATCGACGGTGACGATTGCCACCTGTGATTGCTTTGAGGGTCAAATAGAGGATGTCAATCAGGATTTTGGCACGCTCGACTGGGAGCGCATCAATCCAGCCACAGGCCCTATTTTCGTTCGCGGGGCAGAACCGGGGGACATCCTCCTGGTACACATCGAGGACATTCAGCTCGCGGAACAGGGCGTGATGACGACTGGACCGGGACTCGGCGTGCTCGGAGACGAACTCGCGGCCAACGCCATTCGGATGGTCGAGGTCCGTGACGGCAAAGCGGTGTTTTCGACGGACATCGAGTTTCCGCTGCGGCCGATGATCGGCGTCATCGGGACGGCGCCCGGCTGTCAGTCGGTCCCTTGTGGTACACCAGGCGATCACGGCGGGAATATGGACTGTACCCGCATTACCACGGGGGCAGCCTTGTTGCTGCCGGTCAACGTCCCTGGTGCACTGTTTGCCCTTGGTGACTTGCACGCTTCGATGGGCGACGGGGAAGTCGCCGTGTGTGGGATTGAAATCGCAGGCCGAGTGACGGTTCGACTGGATGTGCTGAAGGGGAAATCGTGGCCATTGCCGATGCTCGTGAACGACGAAGTCGTGGTGACTATCGCCTCCGAAGAGTCGCTCGACGATGCGGCTGTGCGTGCGACGAAGCAGATGGTTCACTGGCTGCACGACGAGTTTGGCATGGAGTTGGCTGAGGCGACTTTTCTCTGCAGTGCGGCAGGAGACTTGCGTGTTTGCCAAATCGTCGATCCGCTGCGGACAGCACGTTTCGAAGTTCCACGCACTATCGTGGAGAAGTTAGGTTTTGCTCTGGCGTGATGAGACACTTGTGAATCCGAGCAGGGGTTGTCCCAACGGGTGGGCCCATCTCGTCAGCGCCAAGTTTTTCATGAAGCAGCCTCCAAGTCCACTGGTAAGGTGGAGTTGGAGGCTTGTTGTGCGATGGAAACATTAGCCAAAGTGGGCTCTGAAAACCACAAACAGACTTTTGGGACACCCCTGGCGCTCTTCGTCAGGCCCACTGTTTGGTGGTCATGTACTTCTCGCAGATCTTCGAACAATGCAGACATATCCGCGCGCAGGCTTGCGACTCTGGGCCGGGGAACCGCATGCATTCGTGGCCGCACATCCGACATACTTTTGCACAGTAGCGAAGTGCGATTTTCAGCATCGGACTGCGCCTTGCGATTTGTCGCGTGGTCAGGAGGCAGACTTCGACACAGTCCTGTAACATGGCAATTTGCCTCGCGTGCATGTACGCGTCTGGCCGGCACATGAGCATGTGGATGGTGCGCTCACATGTGAGCATGCAGTCCTTCACTTGCTCGCAGATGTTTGGACATTGGTGGACGGGGTGGGCTGCGAACAGGCCGGGATCGAATTCTACTTGCTCCTCTTCGAACTCATACTGCATATACGTGAATTGTGTCGTGGGCGCTGGTTTCGGTTTTGGAACTGGCTTTTTGACGTACTGGACGACGGGGGATTCCGTTTCTATCTCCAGCGAAAATTGCATCTCTGGTGATGGGTAGGACGGGGACTCCTCTTCGTGCATCGGCTGCGGTTTCGGTGGTTTATGATAGGCTTTTTTCGGCTGGTATGAAGGCTTTCCCTCACTGCGATAATCAGGTGTGAAATCTTGCTCCGCGTTATTTTCGTTTGGCACCGTGTCTCCTCCTTACGCGTCTTCACTGCACACCCAGTAAATGCACTGGCGTCACCGCATGTGCCCGCCCACATGACGTTTGGGCACAAGGACAGTTGAAGTGATCAAAGTGTGCTAAACTGAACGAAGCCACTGTGGCAGGAGACCACATGAGGGGTGAGCGAAGATGCCAATCAAGATTCCAGATCATCTGCCTGCAAAAGAAATTCTTCAATCCGAACACATCTTTGTGATGGGCGAACAACGCGCGTTTCAGCAGGATATTCGCCCGCTTCGAATATTGATTCTGAATCTCATGCCGATGAAGGAAGTGACCGAGACGCAGTTGCTTCGACTCCTCGGCAACTCCCCGCTTCAAGTAGAGGTGACGTTGCTGAGGATGCAGTCGCATCTCGCTAAAAACACGTCGGCAGAGCACCTGACCTCGTTTTATCAGACGTTCGACGACGTTCAAAAACAGGCGTACGACGGCATGATCATCACCGGTGCACCGGTGGAACACCTGCCGTTTGAGGAAGTCGGATATTGGCAGGAACTCTGTAGCATTCTCGAGTGGACCAAGGAATCGGTGACTTCCACGCTCCACATCTGCTGGGCAGCACAAGCTGCTCTATACTATCATTATCGCATTGACAAATACGCGTTGCCGGAGAAGCTGTTTGGCGTATTCGAACACACGGTGAACGTCCGTTGCAACCTGACGCGCGGCTTTGACGATACGTTTGTGGTACCGCACTCGAGACACACCTACATTCGAAAAGGCGACATCGAGCGCGTTCCGGGACTCGATGTGCTCGCGGAGTCGGACGAAGCTGGCGTGTTCTTGGTCGCCACGCCCGATGCACGTCAAATTTTTGTGACTGGGCATGCCGAGTACGACGCGACGACGCTATGGGACGAGTACAAGCGCGACCTCGAGAGGGGGCTTTCTGTGCCGCTGCCGAAGTATTACTTCCCGAATGACGACGACTCGCGCTCACCAAGACACCAGTGGCGCTCGCACGCGAATCTCCTGTTCTCAAACTGGTTGAACTATTGCGTGTACCAGGAGACCCCGTACGATCTCAGTGGCCGCGTGAAGCGCCCGCAGTCTGTTGGCTGAGCCCGTCCGTAGTTCAGACGTGGACGTTTAGGCCACGCGCAACAAGGGGAGAAGGGAGAATAGGGCAGCTGTCTGCTGTACTTGTCCTCCGGTCCGCTTTGACCCTTCGGCCTTAGTTCAAGTCAGGCACGCAGGTGTGTTTCATCCATAAACTATGATGAGAAATCGCTACTGGTCGCGATGCAGAGACCTCATCTGTACACGCGACAGATTGTTTTGCGCCGGGGAAGGGAGTGTATGCGAGTATGGCAGATCACCACGCGCATCATCATGACACCGGCGGGCACCACCATCACCACGGCATTCTCCACACCCACGCGCCCACTGGTAAAATGGGCAAGGCGTTTGTGTTGACGTGCGCCATTCTTATCGTCGAGTTGATCGGTGGTTGGTTCTCCCATAGTCTTGCACTGATGTCGGATGCCGGCCACGTATTGACAGATGTGTTCGCCATAGGTCTCTCGTGGTTCGCCATCAGGCAATCCGTCAAACCGGCAGACGAATCGATGACCTTTGGCTATGCGCGGTCCGGTATCCTCGCCGCATTGGTGAACGGGCTGACGCTCATCGTCATCACGCTGTGGATCTTGATGGAGGCATACCGCCGTCTGCAGCATCCCGGTCACGTCCATAGTCTGTGGATGTTTATCAGTGCAAGCGTAGGCCTTTGTGTGAATCTTTACCTAGCGCTCGGTATGCGACACGAAGAGAATCTCAATGTCAAGAGCGCAGTTTTGCACATGCTCGGCGATGCCGCGGCATCTGCCGGCGTCATCGTGGCTGGTATCATCATTTCGTTCACCCATTGGTATATCGTCGATCCGCTGCTGAGCATCGCCATCGCCGTACTGATCGCGTTTGGCGCATGGCGGATCGTTCGCCAGACGATGAAGATTTTGATGGAAGGCACGCCGCAGACCGTCGATTTTCGGGCGGTGGTCGACGAGCTTAAGGCATTGCCGGGCATCCAGGACGTCCACGACGTGCACGTATGGGCGATCACGAGCGGTCAAAATGCGCTGAGTTGTCACGCGGTATTGGATGGGAATATGACCATCCGGGACAGTCAGCAGGTCCTGCGGGACGCGGAACACTGTCTGGCGCACTTCGGCATTGGGCACGTCACGATTCAAATTGAGGACGGAAGTCACCCACATGAGAATCGCGAGTTGTGTGCACACAAGGAAGACGCGCTGGAGCATCACCACCATTGACATTTTCGAGTTTCTATCCAAGGGAAGCATAAGACCGCGAAAGCAAAGGTGACATGGAATGGATTTGTTTCAGGAGTCAGACAAGCAGGTAGACGCACCGTTTCCCTGGCGTTATGTCGCCGCATTTTTGATCTGCGTCGCCTTGACGGGGCTTGCTATCCTCATTGCAATCGGACTTCACTTACCAACTACCGTCATGGTCTTTATCGTCCTTGCGATGGCGCTGATTCAAGTCGTGTTGCAGTTGACGCTGTTGTTGCACGCGTCGTTTCACGATGAGCGGTGGATGCGCGCCGCCGCTCTAGCCGGCGGGACATTTATCGCCGCGGTGGTGATTGGTTTCACATATCTCGTAATGACGTTCAACTCGGGCGTCTCGTAATCCGGGTGGCCTTTGTTTCCGCGGGCACTTTGTGCTCGATTGGCCTGAGTTTGATCGCCAAACGGAGTGTTGACGATGATTCCAACCTCTCTCTGTGGGATGTGAACGCATATCCTCAACGGTTTTGAGTAGGTATCATTAGATACTCGATGCGAAAGAGAGGAAGGACGGGCATGAATCCTTCAATACGGTTATTCGCTGGCCTGATTGCGGCGTCCATCGCTTGGGCAGTCACTAGAGTACTTTCGGCGAGCCCAACAGTCGCACTGACCATCGGAACCTGCGTATTTGTCTTTGGAGCGTTGAGTACGGGTCGGACCTATCTATTGCAGCGTCGACTCTTTCGGGGGGACTTGTGGGTACAGCATTCAGCGCCGGTAGTGGCCGGTGCGATCGTGGCCACAATCGTTCGAATGACGCATTTTTGACTGGGAAATTCGGTCTGTTAGGAAATTTTCAGACTCCATCGACGGCCTTCGACAAACATGTAACGAATTCGCCGATTGTTCGTCACATTTATCCTGCATAATTCGTCGTATACTGTTGATCATTGATTGCTCATGGTAGTGGGGGAGAACAATGATCAACGGGGACTGTAAAACGACCAATGTGATTGACTACTTGCGCGACAAGATGATACTTCGAGCAGAATCGACCGGAGATTTGTTACATCAGGACGTCATTCGTCTGAGTCAACAACTCGACCAATTCCTAGTGCAAGCGCAGAAGTGCATGCAAGACGAGATGACCGTGGCACCGGAAACAGACTCGACGCCATGGTGGCCACTGCAAGCGGCCGGTGGAGAACCGAGTCCGACTATCTGGGCACTGCAGAATCGCCGGCGTAAGCATTTGCGCATGGTTGGGGACTTGCGGCACGCCGTGTCGTACAAGCGCTGACAGGCTGAGTTGACGCAGTCGAGTGGACAAGGTACGCTGTCTACTGTACATAGGCTCGTTTTGCCAACGCAATTAAGGATGTGACAGTTGACGTGCATTCATATTGGTTTCACATTGGCGCTTTTCCCGTTCGGTCTTACAGTACCGTTTTCGCCCTCGCATTTTTGCTAGGGCTCGGCATTACGCTGTATTACGCGAAAACCAAAGGCAACCCAGGGGATGCAGAGCACTGGTGGAGTCTGGCTCCTCTTTGTCTGGTCGGTGGGATCTTGGGCGCTCGGTTCTGGCAGGTGTTTTTCTTCGATTGGGGCTACTATTCTCAATACCCTGGCCAGATTATTCAGGTGTGGCACGGTGGACTGTCGATCCAAGGCGGCATCGTCGGTGCTTTGATCGCATCCATCATCTATTTGTGGCGAAAGAAGCTCAGTTTCTTCCACTTCGCGGACATCGGTACTCCAGGCATTCTGCTAGGGCAAAGTATCGGCAGAGACGCGGACTTCATGAATGGGAGTGCATACGGTGCACCTACCCATCAGAACTTTGGCATCCTCTTTCCAAGCGATACATTGGCTCGCCAACAGTACGGCAATCAGCCGTTGTGGCCTGCAGTGATGTGGGAAGCGCAAGTCGACATCGTGCTGATGGCACTCTTGTTCGTCTTGTTGCAGCGAAAGAACGGGTGGCCACGAGGTTTTGCTTTCGTGTACTACCTCATCGTGTACAACATCTGCCGATTCTTTCTGGAAATGCTGCGCGGCGACTCTCCACGTGGTGTGTTCGGCTGGGATGCCGCTCAGTGGACGGCGCTCGCCTCTGCACTCGTCGGCGTGCTGTTGGCCATTTGGGTCTTTTGGAAGTCGGATCGAAAGACACCGCTCGGCATTGACAATTGATCATCGCGTGCGAGATGAGAGAGACGGAGTGCCGTTCAGGTACTCCGTTTCGCTTTTGTGCGCGAAGCCTTTGTAGATAGACGTGTGTCAGGAGGTATCGTTTGTGAGCACCTTGCGGTTGGAATTGCCCGATTCATTTGACTTCTCGCTGTCCATCGAGCGAAATGTGTTCGGCATCGGAGACCTTCACGTCGCACAGACAGATGCGGGACCTGTGGTCTATCGCGCGTTTTGGCGCAGCGGTCAGCCCATCGCGGTGAAGGTTTGCGCCGACCGCGACCAGCGGCTCCTCCGTGTCGAAACGGCTGAGGACCTGTCGCAGCAGGAGGGGCACGACATCGAAGCCCAGATTCGTCACTGGCTCGATCTCGACAGCGACTACGCCCGCATCCAGGATTATTTCGGAGCTGATCCGGCGATGAAATCGGTCATTAATGCACTCGTCGGCCTGCATCTGCAGCGCGATATGCATCCATTCGCATCGTTGGTGCGGATGATGATCGGACAGCAGGTGAACGTCGCTTTTGCGACGTCGCTTACGAATCGATTGATTGATCTCGCAGGGCGCTTCGTCGTGTGGGACGGGCTGAAACTTCCGGTCTTCCCGACTGCGGCAGAGGTTGCGGCCGTGTCCGTCGACGAGTTGAGACGTCTGCAATTCAGTTCGCGAAAGGCCGAGTACATCGTACAACTCGCGCAGATGGTAGACGATGGGGCAATCGATTTGAGCGCTGACCACCTGCAGGCGATGGACGATGACCAAGCAGTTGAGTACCTTTGCCAAATTCGTGGCGTAGGGCAGTGGAGTGCCCAGTGTTGCCTCCTGTTCGCCCTTGGGCGGCCGGACGTCTTCCCTGCTTTGGACGTCGGCCTTCTCGACGCACTTGCGCGTATGTACGGCGTGGTCAGGCCAAGTGCCAAAGAGGCGGTCCAGATGGTGGAAAAGTGGTCGCCGTATCGCAGTTATGCGGCCCATTTTCTGTGGTGTGGCAGGAGAATGCTGGGAAAGGGATGAGCGTTGTAACAAATACCAACAGTTCCCTCGTTGAGTACTCGAGAGAGGACAAAAAAATTCGGCAACGTGCGTTACGCTGCCGACAAGCGGGGTATTTCTGTGCTAAGGAAATCTTAGCATCTGGTCATACGAGCTTCAAGCGTATGAATATGAATCATAATACAAAATGTGGATATTCACATAAACGTCACAAAGTCACAAATTGGTTTCGAAATGGCGAACGCTGTACGCCTGGTTCATCCCTGGGGTAAGCGTGCGAAATGGTATCCTTCTGCGCGCAATAGGTCGATAATTTCCGGCAGTGCCTCGACGGTAAAACGGCTCTTTGAGACGCCGTCGTGCATGAGAATCACGGCTCCGGGACGGCACTGCTGAACGACTTCACGGACAATTTGCGCTGAGTTGGCAGCCTTCCAGTCCTGCGAGTCGACCGTCCACAAGATCACAGGGTGACCTAAGGTCCGGAGCGACTTCTCTTCGTTATCGGTAATGAGCCCACCAGGTGGACGGTAGTATTTTGGGTAACTGCCCGTAACTTGATGAATGGTGCCGTCGGTTTTCTTCACATCTTCTTCCACCCAGGCTGTCGTCTTCTCAGGCAGAAATTCATGTTGATACCCGTGATTCCCGACTTCGTGCCCCTCTGCTACGAGCCGCCTTGCGATGCCCGGAAACTCCCGCACGCGAAATCCTAAGACAAAAAACGTCGCGGGCACGTGTTTGCTTCTTAACACGTCGAGGATTTTCGGCGTGTATAGCTTGCTTGGTCCATCATCAAACGTCAAGTAGATGGTCTGGTCGTGGCCAATCTGGCGCAGCACCTGTGCGTGTACAGGCCGTTTGTCTACGATGGGACAAAGTATCAGTCCGATGGTAAGAACCGGCGCGATGAACCGTTGCATCGTGATCTTCAGAGTTCGCTGCATCTCCTGGGTGCCTCCTGCGTGGATCGGATATTGCCTCTGAATCATCATTGCCTGTTCGACTTCAATCATGTATGGCGTGTAGAGGAGATAGCGGTTGACTGAAGGCGCGGACCGAGACCTTCTGCGTCATGGTGAGACCGTCTGCGGAAGCAAGTTTCCATCGTTTCCCACGCGATAGACATGTGTATAAGCTCTCTCGTGGTGGATCACAATATGGCTTGTCATCACCATAACCGATAAGGAGGAGTACACAATGGCAAACAACAACAACAGCAACGACAAATTGATTCCACAGGCAGAGCAGGCTTTGAGCCAAATGAAGTACGAAATTGCATCGGAGTTTGGCGTTCAGTTGGGTGCTGAAACAACTTCTCGTCAAAATGGCTCGGTTGGTGGAGAAATCACGAAGCGCCTCGTGGCATTTGCTGAGCAAAGCCTCTCTGGCCGCTAAGCTGTAGAGTTACACAACGAACGAGAGCCGTCACTTTCGAGTGACGGCTCCTTCTGTGTTGATTCCCGATCTGACGTCAACGTTCGCCGATGCGCACCGCGTCATGTTACAGCAGTTTTGTTAAATCCGCTAAGGACGCCATCACGCCATCCGGTTGAGGTGGAATCGGGTCAGCCACCTGGCCAGTGCGGTTGCACCAGTAGGTCTTAAACCCAAACGCCTTGGCGCCAGTGACGTCCCAGTGATTCGAGGAGACAAACACGACATCCGCCTTGTCGCAAGTGAGCGTGTCCAGAACGATTTGATACGCCGCGCGCGTAGGCTTGTATGTACGAATGGGCTCTGTGCTCAAAATGTAATCCAACGAGAACAGGATTCCTTGTGCATTGGTCAACGTCTGCAAGGCCCGAAATGTGCCATTGGACAGGATCAACAGCTTGTGGTGTTCACCGAGTGCTTCCAGCGTGCTCCTGACGTCGTCGAACAATGGCAACCTATCGTGAGCTTCAAGTAAACTTGGAACGAGTGTGGACATGCGCCCTTCGTCCACAGATGCGTCGCGCAGCGCAAATTTGAGAGCTGCCTCTGTGGCCTTGTCAAAGTCCATAAACCGATTCATCAATAGGCTATTCCACGCGTAATCCAACTGCTTGGAGCGCCACGTCCGGCAAATTTCTTGTGCGTCTGATGCATCCCCGACCAGTTCTGTCGCGGTGGCGACCAGAGCTCCTACATCAAACAAGGTGCCGTAAGCATCGAATACAATGGCAGCCATACTCATCCTCCGTCCAGATACGCCCGCTTAGGGCTTACACCCCACGCGCTGCAGGGTCCCAAATCACTTTGTGGATCTGCAAATTTAACTTTACCTGTTTTAACCCGGCCTGCAAGATCTTCTCGACGAGCCGTTCGGGCGGCATGGTCTCCCATACAGGGCTAAACAGAATGGTGCATGTTGGTTCATATTCGGATATGACGTCGACGGCGATGTCGAAATCCTCGTCATTTGCGATGACAAACTTCAATTCGTCGCGCGACTGTAAGGCGGTTAAATGCTCGTGGATCATCTTGTCCATCTCGCCGCTCGCAGGCAGTTTGTAGTCGACGATGAATCGCACTTTGCGCCGCAACAGTTCGCTCTTGTCGCGCAGTGCGGCAAACGGACGGACGTCGATCGCACCGTTCGTCTCGATATGGATGTCCTGAATGTGATCGACAGCAGCGAGCGCTTCGACGAGCAGTTGCGATTTATGGCGGTGAATCAGCGGCTCTCCGCCCGTCAGGCACACATTCTCCCAGCCAAAGTCCGCTGCACGGCTGACGATTTCCCCAATGGTCGCCTCGAACTCCGGTTGTGCCGGTGCGTAACTATACGGCGTATCGCACCAGGTACAGCGCAGGTTGCAGTGAAAGAGGCGGACGAACACGGTGGGGTATCCAGCGCGTGTCCCTTCACCTTCGACGGTCTCGAAAATCTCGACCATGGGCAAGGGCAGGGAAGAGGAATTGGCCTCTTTCGCACGCTCGTATTGATCCAACCAGTCGTAAGCTGTATTTCGCGTCGCAATCACCTCCGTCATTCCACCCAGGCTCGCTTTAATGTCGCACGACTTGTTGGCGTCTCGTAGAGAACCAGTTCCTCGAGGCGAATGTCCTGCGAAGCTTCGGTCTCGGCATGAAGTGCGCGCTCCAGTTCGTCCCACATCCACACGATCATGTTCTCTGCCGAGGTGTTCATCGGCGGGAGAACCTCGTTGAGATACTGATGATCGAGTTTGTCTTCGATGGTCTCACGATAAATGCGCTTCAGGTCGGCGAAATCGATGACCAACCCAATGTCATTGACGTATCCGCTGACCGTCACAACCAGACGGTAGGTGTGTCCGTGGAGGTTTTTGCACTTCCCGTCGTACTGGTGTAAATGATGCGCCGCATCGAAGGTGAATTCTTTCGTCAAGGCCACGCGACGCCGGTGATAGGCGAGTTGATCCGTTTTGATATCCTTTCCAAACTCCTGCAACTTGTCAGGGATTCGGTACGTTCCCACGAGTCAGCCCCCATTCAGTGTGAAATCTATTTAAACACATAAAGGAAGCCCCAAACCTGGGGCCTCGCTCGTCCATTATCCGATTTTAGTCGACACACAGAATGATTTACACGTCATCCCGGTCTGCTTCTTCAGGACACATCCACTCGTCGCCCCATGATTGAACTGCGTCCATCACTGGCGCCAGTGCCGTCCCTTTAGCGGTCAACTCATATTCGATGCGAACAGGGGTTTCAGGATACACATGCCGAGTTAGAATCCCCGCTTTTTCGAGCTCTTTAAACCGCTCTGCAAGCATTCGGTCACTCATGTTCGGAATCATCTCAGATATGTCCTTGAACCGCTTTGGGCCCTGCATGAGGACTCGGATAATGAGTCCTGTCCAGCGCTTGCCAAGCAAGGCGAAGGCTGATTCAAACTTCGGGCACAGCTGTTCATGGTTTCCCATGACCATCATCTCCTAGGAGCTATTCTAACATACATTTCCCCTGGAATGTGTAGGTTTATAGTAACTTTCTATGAACGCAGTCAGAACATTTTGCTACCCACTAAGGATTGCAGGAAACGAACCCATCTGTTACATGTAAAGCGATGAATTTCCGTCGAAGTCAGCCATCTGAGGAGAAGATGTTGTGTCCGATCGAGATCGAAATCGAATGACCATACCATTCGTGGAGCCTGTCCTAGATGCGGTGACCAAACAGTCTCAGGCACGTTTAGACAGCCTTACTAAACCACTCGGGAGCCTCGGTGACCTCGAGCCGTTGATTTGCCAAATCGCCGCCATTCAAGGGCGCATCATCCCCACATTGACCGCCCCGGGCTTCCTCGTGTTCGCGGCGGATCACGGGATCGCGAAGGCACACGCAGTGTCGCGCTACGGAGCAGAAGTCACGGAGGAGATGGCAGTCAATATAGCGATGGGGACGTCGACCAGCGCCGTATTGGCCAGGCAGTATGGCATGGCGACGCGCGTCGTCGACGTCGGCGTGTCGACAAATGTCCGCCACCCACGCGTCGTCGTTCGCAAGGTGGGCTGCGGCACGGCCGACTTTAGTGCGGGCCCAGCGATGTCCGACGAGCAGCTGAGAGAGGCGGTCCAGGTTGGCGTCGACGAGGTGTTACGCCTCGTCGAACAGGGTTGCGATTGCATTCTCTTAGGTGAAATGGGCATCGGCAACACCTCGTCAGCGAGCGCTTTGGCAGCATGTTTGCTTGATTTGCCCGTCGATGCACTCGTCGGTGTAGGGACGGGCATTGACGAGGCGTCGCGCAGGCTCAAGCGAGAACTCATTCAACAGTCGGTCGACTCGTGGCGCGCGGGAGCGGAGAATGCGTCCCGTCACGAGCGCTGGGAGAGTGTGATGGCGCGGTTGGGCGGTTTTGAACTGGCTGCGATGTCCGGCGCGATGCTCGCCGCAGCCTCGCGAAAGATCCCGGTCGTCCTCGATGGGTTACTCACAGGCGCCAGCGCGCTGTGGGCCGCGAAACTGGATGCGAACGTAACGGACTACCTGATTGCCGGGCACGTATCTCCAGAGCCGGCTCACGCCGCAATCCTTGATGCGCTTGGAAAAAAGCCGTTGCTCAATCTTTCACTACGGGTGGGCGAGGGAACTGGCGCGCTGCTTGCCTGGCCCGTGATCACCGGCGCGCTTCGCCTTATGGCCGAGACCGCTACGTTTGAGGATGCCCGAGTCACCAATCCACATGTAGCACAGCGCGAACAGCTGACTGCCGACGTCGTGCCCCCAGAAGGCGCCAAAGCGGACTGCTTGATCCCGTGCACGCCTGTCGGGCGCGATTTCACGCAGGCCGAGATCGACGCCGTCTACAAAGCGATTCTCGCCCGCAGGGACATCCGCGTGTTTTTGCCGGACAAGCTGCCGGACGACGTTGTCGATCGAATCCTGCGAGCTGGACACCACGGTCCGTCGGTCGGTTACATGCAACCGTGGAATTTCGTCGTGATTCAGGACAAACAGGTCCTTCGCGCCCTCCAGGCCGTCGTGGAGAAGGAGCGCATTCGAGCGGGCGAGCCGTACCCAGATGCCAAACGCGACTATTACCTGCGACTCAAAGTCGAAGGACTCGTCGAAGCCCCAATCACCATCTGTGTCACCAACGATCCAACGCGTGGTGGACCGCATGTGCTTGGGCGCAACACGATTCCGGAGACAGATCTCATGTCGACCGCGTGCGCCATCGAAAATATGTGGCTGGCCGCGCGCGCCGAGGGCGTGGCGATGGGCTGGGTCAGCATCTACGAGAAGGACGACGTGCGTAAAATACTGGGGATCCCAGACCATGTCGATCCGGCCGCATTGCTCACCATCGGCTACACGCCGCACTTTCCGGAGATACCGCTGCTTGAGCGAGCCGGTTGGGGAACGCGGCGCGATTTTGCGGAGGTGGTCTTCGCGAATCGCTGGGGGAACCGCGAGAGTCTGTAACTTGAGCCGAGTAAAGGCGTTGTGGTGCGTGTGACGGCGGCGGACAATTGACAATTGGGCCGCCGCCGCATAGGATGGTTACGAATTCAATGACTCTTCAGGTGCTCTACCATCGGTAGAGAGAATAGGGAAACCGGTGAAAGTCCGGTGCGGTCCCGCCACTGTAAGCAGTGCACTGCCGCTATCCACTGTGGTTTGCCATGGGAAGGAAGCGGCTAGAATTTTGCTGCGAGCCAGGAGACCTGCCTGAAAAGCGCTTGAGCTAACCTTCGAGGAGAGGTTTGTTTGGCTATGGCAAGAGCTACTTGTCATGACGGACAACTCGCCACAAGGCGAGTGTTTCTTTTTCTCGTCGGGACGCTCCAATTTCTTGGGAGGGTTCCATCTATGCAACGCACTTATCAAGTTTTGTCATTCCTCGCCTGTGCCGCTGCCATCTCGACGATTGTCGCGGGCTGCGGAACGTCCACTGCGCAGAACAGCTCAGGTAACAGCAACAGTACGTCCGCTGCGAGTACAACTGCAGCTGCGTTTCCGGTGACCTTGACGGACGATACAGGGTCCAAGGTGACCGTGTCCGCAAAGCCGATGCACATCGCTTCGGGAACTGAGGGCACGGACGAGATTCTGTCGGCGCTCGTTCCGAAGTCTCGCATCGCACTCGTCACGAATTACTCGGCGGATCCCACGTACTCGAACGTAGTCGCACAAGTCAAAGGTATCCCGCAAATGGCGGACGCCGATCCCGAAAAAATCCTCTCCGTTCATCCAGACCTCGTCTTGTTGGCTTCCTATACGAAGGCGGGCGTCGTGACACAGGTGCGCAACGCCGGCGTGCCCGTGTACGAGTTCAACGACTTCAATTCCGTGAGCGACATTGAAAAGAACATCAAGGTCGTAGGTGAGCTCGTGGGTGAGGATGCCAAAGCGACGCAACTGGTCGGCCACATGGATTCGCAGATCAAGTCGATTCAATCGGCCGTAGCCGGAGAACAGAAACCGACCGTTCTCGACTTCAGTTCCTACGGATTCGCCGCGGGATCCAGCACGACGGTCAACGAGATGATCACCGACGCTGGCGGTACCAATGCGGCTGGTTCTTTGAACGGGTGGGCGAAAGTCAGCGACGAACAACTCGTCAAGATGAATCCGGACGTGATCATCGATTCGAGTGACGACAAGGCGTTTTTGCAAAAGCTCGCGAAGCAGCCTGACTTGCAGTCGATCACCGCCATCAAGGAGCACCATTTGTATTCGATTAACAGTGCCGACCTGTCAAGCGTCTCACAGTCTATCGTCCGGGGTATCGCAGACATTGCGAAGGTGCTGCATCCCAACGCACAGATTCCGGACGTCGCGAGCGAAGGATGATCGCCCGCAGGGGGTGGATGGTCTTTGCGGTGCTTACCCTGGGCCTGGTCCTCGCCGTCGTCTTGGAGATGACCATCGGTCCGATGGCTGTGCCCATCCGCAAGATCATTCCAGACACGTTCGCCTACTTGCTGGGACAAGGGCAGCATAACACCGACGCGCTCGTCGTCGGTGCCATCCGCTGGCCGAGGCTGCTGGTGGCTCTCTTAGTCGGAGCCGGGCTAGCCGTCTGTGGAACGGTGTTACAAGCGGTGTTCAAGAATCCGATGTCAGATCCGGGGATCATTGGCGTGTCGAGCGGCGGCGCACTTGGTGCGGTGCTGACCATTCGCCTCGGCATCGGTGCGGCGAGCGTCTGGACGACCCCCATTGGCGCATTTGTGGTTGGGCTGGCGGTGGTGATCGCGATTTACCGCTTGTCCACAGTTGGGCGGCGCACGAATTTGTACGCGCTGCTGCTGGCAGGTGTCGCGGTGAGCTCGCTGTGCAGCTCCGTCATCACTGCACTGTTAGATTTGTCTCCACTCCAAGTCATGCAAGAGATGATGTTCTGGCTGTTCGGCGGGCTGGATGGAAGCAACTGGAGCGAGGTGCTTCTAC
This sequence comes from Alicyclobacillus fastidiosus, assembly GCA_029166985.1. Taxonomy (GTDB): domain Bacteria; phylum Bacillota; class Bacilli; order Alicyclobacillales; family Alicyclobacillaceae; genus Alicyclobacillus; species Alicyclobacillus fastidiosus_A. The sequence continues at coordinate 1,934,727 of CP119138.1, forward strand.
TCGCCATCGTCGACGCCATTTGCATCACGGCCTTCGCCTTGATCGCGTGGAGTTACGACATCATGTTGACCGGTGAGGAACATGCACAGGGGGTCGGCGTGCCAGTCCAGCGCATGAAACAAGTGACACTTGGCCTGTGTGCACTTCTGGTCGGCGTCTGCGTGAGCACGACCGGGGTCATCTCGTTCGTCGGACTGATCGTTCCGCACGTGCTCAGACACTTCGTCGGTTCCAAGCATCGGGTGCTCATCCCTGCAGCGGCCCTCGGCGGAGCCATTCTGTTGGCCTTATCCGATCTCGTCGCGCGCACCGTCTTCGCGCCAGTGGAACTGAGCGTCGGGATCGTCACTTCGTTTCTTGGCGCTCCGTTCTTTCTGTACCTGCTATTTCAACGCCAGAGAAAGTGGCAAAGGGGTTGATAGGCATGCCGATGCTGACGCTTGAATCCGTCGCGCAATCGCCTATTTTGTCTGAACTGACGGCCTCGTTTGAAGCTGGGCGAGTCGTCGGCCTCATCGGGCCGAACGGAGCGGGAAAGTCGACTTTGCTGCGTACCATCGCCGGCCTTTTACGGCCGACCGGCGGGGCGGTGTGTGTCCACGGCGTGGACATCCATCGGCTCTCGCCGCGCCGCCGGGCACAGCACGTGGCGTACCTGCCACAGAGCCTGACAGAAGACATTCCATATACCGTCCGCGAATTCGTCGAAATGGGGCGCTACAGTCACGGACCGCTCTTTGTGGGCGCCAGGCGCGTCGCAGGTGGCGACCAGGTGGCGGACGCACTCGACCAGATGGGACTCTTGGCGCTGCAGGACGCACCTTTACAACGTGTGTCCGGCGGTGAGCGCCAACGGGCCGGGATCGCCCGCTGCCTCGCTCAGGAGAGCCCTGTGTTGCTGCTTGACGAGCCGATCTCGAACCTCGACATCTACTATCAGTTGGACATCATGACGCAGTTGACCCGCCTCGCGAGCCGTGGACATCTCATTGTCATCGCCATCCACCACTTGGAGTTTGCTTTGCGGTTTTGCGACGAGTTGCTCGTCGTCTCTGACGGACAGATCTATGCACAAGGGGAGACAGCACAAGTGTTTACACCGACGATGGTACGCGACGTGTTTGGCGTCGAGGCGACCATCTTTCTCGATCCAGTACAACAGCACGCGCGTCTAAGCCTATCCTCTGCCGAAGCGAGACCGCTTGTTCAGGTTGGCGAACGCAGCGTGGGGGGGCGACGCGAATGACCGTCAGCTTTGTGACGGGCGGGGCCCGCAGTGGCAAAAGTCGATTTGCCCAATATCTCGCCACGAACATGGGTGAGGGGAAGACCGTCTGCTTTGTCGCGACGGCGCCTGCGGTCGATGACGAGATGATGGAGAGAATCGCACGCCACCAACGCGAGCGACCCGTTGATTGGGTGACAGTCGAGGAGCGCCACGACGTTGTGAAGGTACTCGACGAGCGGCGTCACGACGTGTACCTTATCGACTGTCTCTCCCTCCTCCTCAACAATTGGATGTACGATTTGAACTTGACGGAAGAAGTGTTCCACGACTTGACGCAGCGGCTCATCACTTGCTTGTCGAATACCGAGTTGGACGTCGTGCTCGTCTCCAATGAATTGGGCCTGGGTCTCGTGCCGGCCGACGCCCTGAGTCGACAGTATAGGGATTGGCTTGGGTGGCTGAATCAAGCTGTAGCCAAAGTCGCCGACAGCGTGCACTTGGTGGTGAGTGGCGTCGCGATCGATGTGAAACAGCTTCCGGGGACCACTTGGGACTTCTAGGTGGGCCAGTTCGAAAGGGGGAACGGGATGCGTCAATTGTACCGCTCACTCGTTTGCGCGTGGCAATTTTTCACCATCATTCCGGCGCCTCGGATCACGGCGCCAACTGATAAAGATATCGTTCGCAGTGCCTATTTTTTGCCAGTGGTAGGCGTCTTTCTCGGCGCCGTACTCGCCGTGGTGCGATGGCTTCTCGCGATGGTCATGCCCCTCTCAGCGGCGACGTTCCTGGCGCTCGCTCTCTACACCCTCACGACTGGCGCCCTGCACGTGGACGGCTTGATGGACACGGCCGACGCAGTGGGGAGTCGAAAGCCCCGCGAGGAGGCCCTGACGATCATGAAGGACAGCCGCGTCGGGGCGATGGGCGCCATCGCCGCGGTGCTGTTGCTCGGGGGCAAATGGATTGCGATGTCTGCGTTGCCGACGTCTGCCCTGATGGTGTTTCTGCTCGTCCCTGCGCTCAGTCGCCTGGCGATGTTGTGGGCCATGCGTCTCGCTCCAGCGGCCAGACCAGGGGGTCTTGGGGCGATGTTCGCCAAACGCGTTCGGTTGACGCCCATCGTCGCTCTCACAGCAGGGGTGTTCGCGTGCGCCTTGGCGACGATGCCGTGGGTTCCAGTGCTCGGGTCGTTTGTGGCGTTTGCGCTCGTCCTCTGCCTTGCCACGAACGCATTTTGCCGCCGCTTTGGCGGGATGACCGGCGACACCTATGGCGCCTTGGCCGAGTTGATGGAGTGGGTCCTCTACTTTGTCGCCATCGCGCTCAACCATTAGCGAATGTCTGTTTGCAGATGCGCCGCATCGCCCCACCGCACGATGTTCCACTGATCCCCCGTGTGCTGCAGTACGGAAAAACTGGCGTGTTTGGGCTGGTGGAGCCGGAAATGACCGAGTGGTTCACCGAGAAGCTGCGATTTCCAGAGTCCCAACAGCGCTCCGTGTGTCACGATACAGACGGTTTGGCGACGGTGACGAGCTGTCACATCGTTTAGCACCGCGTCCATGCGCATCACCGCATCCGACCATCGCTCGCCCTCTGGGAACGAGAAATCGGTGGCATTCTGGTCGAGGGCGGCGTCGAACTGCACCTGATAGCGCTCATAGGCGGTAAACGAAGACATCCCGTCGACGACGCCGAGATCGACCTCGGCCAGTCGCCTGTCGATGACTGGCGCATCCGCCCGCCGCCCGCGCAGGAGGTGCTCTGCGGTCTCCCGCGCGCGCAACAGGGGGCTCGTCAGCACGACGTCAAACGGGATCCCGAGGAGCGCGTCGGCGAGCGATTGGGCCATGAGCGATCCACGGTCGTGGAGCGACGGATCCGTTCTTCCTACCATGACGTACGTGTCGTTTTCGTACGTGGGTGCGTGCCGAATGGCGATAACGGTCGTACGCTCCATGTTAATCTCTGCCCGTTCTCATGTAGTCGGCGAGCACGTGTGCCAGGTTGTGGATGGTCACGGAGTGCATCCAAACCCTTCCTGGACCGGTCAGGCGCACGAGATACAGGCCGTCGCCACCGAAAAACATGTTGGTCACGCCCTGCATCCGCTGGACGTGATAATCGATGTCCCCCGTAAAGGCAGCAATGTGACCTGGATGGACCAGGATACTTTCGCCGCGCGCCAAATCCTGGTGGACGACCTCGCCGTCGACGGAGATAAAACCCGTGCCGTCGCCTTCGAGATAGGTGAACACGAGGCCGTTGCCACCCAAAAAGCGACCGAGGTTCAAGGTGGCTTCCACCCCAAAATCCACTGTATCCTCGGCGCACAGAAATGCGTGTCGTTGGACGATCAAGCGACCGTATTGGTGCAACGGAATGGCGAGAATATGTCCTGGCATGCGCGTCGTGAAGCGGACGGTCTGAACGTCGTGCGTTGCCTGAAAGTAATTCAGCATGATACTATTGCCGCTAAACGCGCGCCGAAGCATGCCGCCGAGCCCACCTGGGGCGTGCGTCTCCATGTTCGTCCCTGGGGTCATGCTCAACAGACATCCTGTCTCCGAAAATACGCGATCCCCTGGGGATAAACTGACCTCCAACGTCTGCATGGTGCTACCGTGAATTTGATATTCCATCGTCACCGCTCCTTCAGTCCGAGGGTATGTATACATGTTCCAGTTCAGCATGTTTGATCCTATCATGGATAGGTGCGAACCATCACCACTTTTTTCACGTGCACGAGGATAGCCTCGCTGCGAATGAACGATTGGGGGGGAACCAGGCTTGAGCCGTCAATGGTCGGAGGAAATCTCCGTGTCGACTGAACTGGCACATCAGCTCATCGAACGTCAGTTTCCACAACTGGCACCCGCCGCCGTCGAGCGCGTCGGACAAGGGTGGGACAACCACGTCTTTCTCGTCAACGGTCATCTGGTGTTCCGTTTTCCACGAAGAGCCCTCGGCGTCATGTGCCTCGAAGAAGAATTGCGCTGTCTCCCGCAAATTGCGAAGAGACTATCCGTGCCTGTGTCCAATCCGCTGTTTATCGGCGTAGCAAGCGAGCCTTACCCGCATCCGTTCGCGGGGTATGAGCGACTTCCCGGCAACCCTGTTCACGAGTGTGCGCCAACGCGGTCGATGAGATCGCAACATGCGGCCGAGTTCGCGGCGTTTCTGCGGAAGCTTCACGACATTCCAACGGAGGAAGCAAAGCGGTTTGGCGCATCGTCTGACGTGATTGGGCGTATGAACCTAGCCAAGCGCATCCCGCAGTTCCAAGATTATGCGCACGAGGCACGTGAGCAGGGGCTGATTCAAGATGTGGCACCACTGCTGAGGCTAGTGGAGACGCTTCCGACCTCTGCGGACATCGAGCACAGAGCGCGTCTGGTTCACGGTGATCTCAATTTTCGGAACTTCTTGATCGATGGGGAAGGGCGACTTCAGGGCGTGATCGACTGGGGGGACGTACACGTCGGGCATCCAGCCGTCGACCTGGCGATCATGTACAGCTACGTGCCGCAGGAAGGCCGAGCTTTGTTTCAATCGGTGTACGGCGAGGTCGACGACCAAACGCGTGCACTTGCGCGGTTTCGGGCGGTACACACCAGCCTTTACATCCTGATTTACGGCAATGACATCCAGGACGAGGCACAAGTTCGCGAGGCCCGCAAGTCGATTGAGCTAGCGCTCGAAGGCGAGTAGAGGGGCGCACGGGCCGCGAGAGAGATTCCCTGTTTGCTTGCGACGCAATCGAGGTATTCTTGGCCGTTTTTTGTATTTTCGAACATTTTACAGAAGTGTGACCATATTGATATGATCGTTGTGAATTTGGGGGTGAGGAGCCGTGTTTCAGAAGGTCCTGATTGCCAACCGCGGCGAGATCGCGCGCCGCATCATCCGTTCATGTAAGCGCTTTAATATCTCTACTGTCGCTATCTATTCCGATGCCGATGCCGACGCGCTCCACGTTCGTGAGGCAGATGAAGCTGTGCGAATTGGCCCGCCTCCTGTCGCCAAGAGCTACTTGCAAGCTGAGGCGATTGTCCAGGCGGCGGTGGACATGGGCTCTGACGCCGTTCATCCTGGGTATGGCCTGTTGAGCGAGAATGCGGCGTTCGCGCGACTTGTCGAAGCTGCAGGGCTAACATTCATCGGCCCGACGTCGGACGCCATCGAAGCGATGGGCAGCAAGGTCAACGCGCGCAAACTGATGGCGCAGGCCGGCGTGCCGACGGTGCCGGGGTCGCTTGGTGCCGTGGCGAGTGTGGAAGAGGCCCGGCGGGTGGCGGGTGAAATCGGTTACCCTGTCATGTTGAAGGCGTCGAGCGGCGGTGGGGGTATAGGTATGCAACTCGTCCACACGCCAGAGGAGCTAGAGCGCGCATTCACGTCGAATCGAGCGCGAGCCGAGTCCTATTTTGGCAGCGGCGAGATGTTTCTCGAAAAGTACGTCGCAAGTCCGCGCCACGTCGAGATTCAGTTGCTGTTTGACGCGTACGGGAACGGCGTCTACCTGTTTGAGCGGGAGTGCTCCATCCAACGTCGAAATCAGAAGGTACTCGAAGAGGCTCCATCGACCTTTGTGACCGACGAATTGCGCGAGGCGATGGGTAGAGCCGCATTGTCGGCAGGCCGTGCGATCGGCTATCGCAACGCAGGCACTGTGGAATTCTTAGTCGATGCCAACCGCAACTTCTACTTTCTCGAGATGAATACGCGACTTCAGGTCGAACACCCTGTCACCGAAATGGTCACCGGACTCGATCTCGTCGAGTGGCAACTCCGCATCGCACATGGCGAGGAGCTTGGCTTCACGCAGTCTCAACTCTCGTGCAGCGGGCACGCCATTGAAGTTCGCGTCTACGCCGAGGATCCGGTGCGCATGTTGCCTTCGCCGGGAACCATCACGGCACTCACGCTGCCCGTCGGCGAAGGGGTGCGCAACGACGTATCGGTGGAAGGTCCTGCGGTGATCACGCCGTTTTACGATCCGATGATCGGCAAATTGATCGTTCACGCCGACAATCGTGAAAACGCTATCAATAGGCTGAACGAGGCGCTTGCGACGTATCGAATTGAGGGCATCAAGACGAATTTGCCTCTGTTGCGCGAGATTGCGGCTTCGGCCGCGTTTGGCAACGGTCAGACCACGACCGACTTTATCGCAAAACTGCAAGCATCAAAGTGACGCCTCGGACATAAGAGGCCTTAGAACGGTGAAGAGGTGACTATGAGATGGCACAAGTGGTATCGGATATGGCAGGGACTGTGTTTCAAGTGCTCGTGGTGCAGGGGGATACAATCAGCGACGGCCAGGACGTCGTCGTCCTCGAATCGATGAAGATGGAAGTCCCCGTCATGTCGACGGCGACCGGTAAAGTCGCGGCTATCCACGTGCAGCCTGGAGATTTCGTCAACGAGGGCGACGTTCTGCTCGAGATCGAATAAGGCTGGGGGCGGTCTACGTGAAGGACACAAGAGTCTCTGTGGTCGAGGTCGGGCCGCGCGACGGATTGCAGAACGAAGCCAACACAGTGTCGACAGAAGACAAGGTAGCTTTTGTCGATCGGCTTGCTCACGCCGGCTGCCAGCGCATCGAGGTCAGTTCATTCGTGGCGCCCAAATGGATTCCGCAACTCGCCGACGCAGAGGAAGTGTTTGCGGCGATTGACCGCCGTCAGGGCGTTGAGTACAGCGCGCTGATTCCGAATGTCCGCGGTATGGAGCGCGCCCTTCTGTGTGGCATCGACGCCGCACACGTGTTCCTATCGGCCAGCGAGACGCACAACCGAAAGAACGTCAACAAGACGATTGCAGAGACGCTTTCTGCCTTGAGGCCTGTCGTGGAACTGGCCCATGCGGAGCAATTACCCGTTCGTGGCTATGTCTCTACCGCGTTTGGCTGTCCGTATGAAGGGCGAGTGGCAGAGGAGCAGGTGGTCGGCGTGGTGACATCGCTCGTGGACCTTGGCGTCGACGAGATCTCCTTGGGGGACACCATCGGCGTGGCCGTGCCTACCCAGATCACCGGATTGCTCGCGGCACTCGCGGGTGTCCTGCCAGTCGACCGCATCTCCCTGCACTTGCACGACACCAGGGGCACGGCAATGGCCAACGTGTTGGCTGGATTGCAGGCCGGTGTGACGTGTTTTGACGGATCGCTCGGCGGGCTCGGCGGCTGCCCGTACGCGCCAGGCGCCTCGGGCAACTTGGCCACGGACGACTTACTCTACTTGCTCTCGCGCATGGGGTACGAGACTTGCATCGACGAAGATAAGCTAGCAGAGACGGCGGCGTGGCTCGAAGCTGTCGTGCAAAAACCGTTGCCCAGCCACGCGCGCAGCATCGCCCGCAGGGCGTCGGGTCGAGCTTAGAGAACAGATGGCAGGTGGCTATCCACCGTGAAAGCGAAGGCAAAAGGAGCGTGCTGGCATGGATTCGTTGGTTCTGAGAACCGATCGCGAGCCCGGCATCGTCATACTGCAGTTGAATCGCGAAGAAGCTGCGAACGCCTTATCCACGGCACTCCTCGAGGCGTTCATCGGTCACGTCGAGGAGCTTCATAACAGTGACGCCCGGGTCGTCATCGTGACGGGGAGCGGTGAAAAGGCGTTTTGTGCAGGTGCGGACTTGAAAGAGCGGCGGGGCATTCCCGAAGCACAGGTGCGGTTCGCCGTCGACAGGATCCGGCGAGCCGTCGAGGGCGTGGCAACATTGCCAATGCCGGTGATCGCAGCGGTCAACGGCGTCGCTTTCGGCGGGGGAACGGAGATCGCGCTCGCCGCCGACATTCGCATTCTCTCGGAACACGCCAAGATGGGGCTTACGGAGACGAGCCTCGCCATCATTCCGGGTGCAGGTGGAACGCAGCGCCTCGCGCGCCTGGTGGGCGTTGGCAAGGCAAAGGAATTGATTTACACGGCACGTCGGATCGATGCGCAAAGCGCTCTGGCGATCGGGCTCGCCAACGCCGTCGTGGCTCCGTCCGAACTCATCCCGGCAGCCATCGCGATGGCCGAGGAGATTGCCGCGAACGGGCCGCTGGCAGTCCGCCAAGCTAAGTTGGCGCTCGACGGCGGCATGGATGTCGCGCTTCCTTCCGGACTGCTGTTGGAGCGGGCCGCGTACGACACGTTGATTCCAACGCAGGACAGGTTGGAAGGTTTACTGGCGTTTGCAGAAAAGCGGCGCCCCAATTACCAGGGGCGCTGATGGAGCAGGAGGCCCCTACCACCGGGGCGTCACAGGGGGCGATCAGATGGCAGAGGACCGTTTTGATGCGTTAAAAGAAGCCATTCTCCAAGGAGGGGCTGCGAAATATCACGAGAAGAACGCCGAGGTCGGTAAGTTGTTTGTTCGCGATCGGCTGCGCTTGTTGTTCGATGACGACATCTCGTTTGAAGATGGACTGTTTGCCAACGCGCTGGCAGAGGGGCTGCCGGCAGACGGCGTGGTCACGGGTATCGGTCGCGTCGGCGGTCGCGATGTGGCGGTGATGGCCAACGACAGTACAGTCAAAGCGGGGAGCTGGGGCGCACGCACTGTCGAGAAGATCATTCGCATCCAGGAAACGGCCGAGAAACTCCAGATTCCACTGCTCTACTTGGTCGACTCGGCAGGGGCGCGGATCACGGATCAGGTTGACATGTTCCCCGGCCGTCGGGGCGCCGGGCGCATCTTCTATAACCAGGTGCGACTCTCCGGCATGATTCCGCAGGTGTGCATTTTGTTTGGGCCATCGGCTGCGGGTGGCGCGTACATCCCGGCGTTCTGCGATGTCGTGATCATGGTGGACAAGAACGCGAGCATGTACTTAGGGTCCCCGCGGATGGCGGAGATGGTGATCGGGGAAAAAGTCACACTCGAGGAAATGGGCGGCGCCCGCATGCACTGTACGGTCAGTGGCTGCGGCGACGTGTTGGCGAGCTCCGAAGAGGAAGCGATTGCCCTCGCGCAACACTACTTGAGCTACATGCCTGCGAACTACAGGACGCTTCCCGCACGGGAAGAGGAGAAGGCGCCGAAGGCGTTTGCGAAACCGTTGCGAGACATCATCCCAGCTAATCAAAATGCTGCATTCAATATGCACGACTTGATTCAACGCTTGGTCGACGAGGACTCCTGGTTTGAGATGAAGGCCCTGTTTGCCAAGGAGATCATCACAGGCTTTGGGCGCTTGTCGGGCCAGGTCGTCGGCGTGGTCGCCAATCAGCCGCGCGTCAAGGGTGGCGTGTTGTTTGTCGACTCGGCAGATAAAGCGGCGCGGTTCATCACGTTGTGTGACGCGTTTTCGATCCCGCTTCTGTTTCTCGCGGACGTGCCAGGGTTCATGGTGGGCACAGCCGTCGAACGCGCGGGTATCATCCGGCATGGGGCGAAACTGATCGCGGCCATGTCGGAGGCGACCGTGCCAAAGGTCAGCGTGATCGTGAGGAAGGCGTATGGCGCCGGGCTCTATGCGATGGCAGGCCCCGCTTTTGAACCGGACGCGTGTCTCGCACTGCCGAGTGCGCAAATCGCCGTGATGGGCCCGGAAGCGGCGGTGAATGCGGTCTACAGCAACAAGATCTCCGCTTTGCCAGAAGCCGAACGCGATGCATTCGTCCAGGCAAAGCGCGAGGAGTACCGCCAAGACATCGATATCTACCGGTTGGCGGCGGAGCTCATCGTCGATGGGATCGTCCAGCCTGAGGACCTTCGTGATGAGTTGATTCGGCGCTTTCGCGCGTATGAGGCCAAAGATCAGCCGTTTTCCCGTCGCAAACACGCGGTGTACCCAGTTTGAGGCGATTGCTGCCGAGCAGAAGGAGTGTGGCACGTGGCGAATACGAAGGTCGTCCAGTCATTTGCGGAGGCTATCGAGGGTATTGAGGACGGTATGACGCTAATTGTCGGCGGGTTTGGCCTCTGTGGCATTCCGGAGAATACCATCCGAGCGCTGTGTGCAAAAGGGACGAAAGACTTGACGGTTGTCAGCAACAACTGCGGCGTCGACGATTTTGGCCTTGGTCTGCTGTTGAAGAACAAGCAAATTAAGAAGATGGTTTCTTCTTACGTAGGCGAGAATAAAATTTTTGAACAACAGTTTCTCTCCGGAGAACTCGACGTTGAGCTGGTGCCACAAGGAACCTTGGCGGAGCGCATTCGATCCGGCGGCGCAGGTATTCCGGCCTTCTACACGCCAACAGGCGTCGGCACGCCCGTCGCAGAAGGCAAGGAGACGCGGACGTTCAACGGCCGCCCGTATCTGTTGGAGACGGCGATCACGGGGGATTTTGCCCTGGTGAAGGCGTGGAAAGCCGATCCGCTCGGGAACCTCGTCTACCACGACACAGCCCGCAACTTCAATCCGCTTGCCGCTATGGCCGGGAAGATTACGATCGCGGAAGTCGAGGAGATGGTAGATGTGGGTGAGCTACCCCCGAACCATATTCACACGCCAGCTGTGTTTGTGCAGCGATTGGTGGTCGGCGAGTGCTTTGAAAAGCGCATCGAGAAGAGAACCGTTCGCGCACGATAGGGAGGGAGCCACGTGGATGCTCGACGGGAATGGATGATTGCCCGGGCAGTGCAGGAAATCGAGGATGGGATGTGCGTCAATCTCGGCATTGGAATGCCTACGCTGCTTGCCAACTACGCGTTCGACAAGAATGATGTGTTACTGCAGTCGGAAAACGGACTTCTCGGCATCGGGCCGTATCCGTACGAAGGAGAGGAGAATGCCGACCTCATTAACGCCGGCAAGGAAACGGTCACTGCTGTACAGGGGGCGTCGTTTTTTGACAGCGCCGAGTCGTTTGCCATGATCCGCGGTGGACACATCGATCTCGCCATCCTCGGCGGCATGGAAGTTTCCGAACAGGGCGATCTTGCCAATTGGATGATCCCTGGCAAGATGGTGAAAGGCATGGGTGGTGCGATGGACTTGGTGGCGGGCGCCAAGCGGGTCGTCGTCATGATGGAACACGTCAACAAGCACGGCGAGTCGAAAGTGAGACGCGCCTGTTCCCTGCCTTTGACCGGACAGCGCGTCGTACATCGCCTGATCACCGACCTGGGGGTCTTCGATTTTACGCCACAAGGCATGCTACTCGTTGAAACGAGGGATGGCGTGACCCTCGATGAGGTGATCGCGAAGACGGAGGCGAGATTTCAGGTCGTGTCCGATAGCGATTGCTCCACGCTTGGCAAACTACATCGCGGGAATGACCCATCATCGCGGAAGGCGGATGAGTAGCAGACAAAGAACCTCATCCAAACCGTAAATGACAATGAAACGAGAAACCTATAGGAGCCACCAATGATGCGCACTGGTAGCATATACCATCGGTGACCTTTTTCCTTTCCACTATGGGCTAAACTACTAACTGCCATATGAATGTGAATTAGACGCCTCACCACGTTGGGGCGTCTAACTCTGTATGTCAGCACTTAGTCCACCGCTCTTTGGCGTTTGGTTCATTGAGCTTTGATTTTGGTTTTAAAACACGTTTCCTCGTCACGATACGACAACCTAAGAGCAAAGCTACGGCAGTTCCTCCGATTAACCATTCGCTAGGTTCCATCTTCTATCCCTCCATGCATATCATTTCGTGGCTTAGAACGGCAGAGATCCGCCAAAAGACAGGTACAAGAGCAACATTCAGAAAATCCCCACATGATGTAAGAAAGACACGTTGGGGAATATGCACGACACATTTCAGGCAGGTTCTTCCCTGTGGCGATGCCTAATTTGGACGACATGTTCTGAATCAGCATTGCCATGAGGTTCGCGAGAACAACTACCCACAGGAGCTTGTATCCGAACTCAGAACCACTTTGAATATTGGTCGCGTAGTTACCAGGATCAATATAGGCTATGGAAGCGACAAATGCGGGTCCCAGAAAGGGAAGCAGTGCGCGAATGCCTTTTCTTTTGTGCATGATGGATTCCCGCGCCGCAGAGACTGCCTTGCTTTCCACTTCAATGGACGATGTACTCAAATTCAGTACCACCTTTCACCTCTACATACCCGATGGATGTTGTATGGGTGCAACAATTTTAGCCTTGGGAAACTTTTTTGAGCTCATTATACTCCACATGTAAAAAAATGTGCACTTCAATATTGGGATGAAAAGAAGAAATAAGTGAGGACTTCAAATCACCGCAGTGTAGAGATAAAGGATTAGTTGGGAGGAACTTTCAGAGTTTGAAATTGTGAATGCCCTCGATCTGACTGGATCTAATTAAAGAAATTAGCGTTGACTTAGAATGAGTCTAAATTTAATACTTGCATTGTATTACGAACTGAGAGGTGATATGCATGGTAACCCTTTCTCCCTCGAAACGGCTTGGTGAAATTTTAGCCAAGGATAAACAACATGATGTCTCAGACTGGATTGGCGACGCGATATACGGCGTAAATGATGGCTTAGGTGCCATTTTTGGCATTATTGCAGGAGTAGCAGGTTTTACGTCTAACAGTCACACGATCTTAATCTCAGGTCTTTTCGGCGCTTTGGCGAGTACTTTGTCGATGGGCGCCGGAGCATGGCTGGCAACAAAGTCCGAGAATGAACTGATGGACACGACCTTATTTCGTGCGCGCAGGTCAATCGAAACCGAGCGGACACGTGAACTTGAGACGTTGTCGCTCATTTACCAATCAAAGGGTTTTAATCAAACGGATGCGGAGAACATCGCGCGCACCATTGCCAAGGACGATTCGATGTTTCTTCGAACCATTGCACAGGAAAAACATGGACTCCATGAGTCCGCAAAGGGCAATCCGTGGTCATCGGCGATATCAGGCTCAATCTCTACATTCGTTGGCGCAATCGTCCCATTGATCCCGTTTTTCTTTAAGACCGGCCCAACAGCCTTAATCCTTGCGGCGATGGTATCCATTTTAGCCCACTTCGTGGTTGGGGCATTAAAAAGCTTCGTTACAGTCCGTTCCTGGTGGTCCAGCGGCCTGGAAATGACGATGGCAGGAGTTATTGTGGGCATTGTGTCTTACGGATTGGGACTCGTAGGCAATGTTGTATTGGGTTAGGGGCAAATGAAAAACAACTCACTAGACTGTCTAGGGGTGGCACAGGTGTGTTGCCCCTTATTCTTATTCACAGCGCAACCGATATATAGCGAATACACAAAGGCTGAACAGTTAATCGGGTTACGACGTCACCAAACTAAAAACAATCCGCCTACTGCAATTAGACAGAGCGAGCCGACGATATCAGCTGATGACTCAAAATGCCTTCCTACATTGCGACCAAGTAGAATACCGAGGAAATGCACTAGAGAGGGACAAGATTCTGTATGGGAATCAAGCGAGACTTAGGTTAGTGACCGCCCCTGTTACACCTCTGAGCAAGTTTCATACAGAAGTGAGAGTAAATCCCCATATTTCTTGTTCGTTCGTGCTTCACATATGTGTAACATACTGTTCTTCTTTCCATCACAACTGAAGCCGACCGTACAGCTATACTTGCCAAGGAGGTGGGGTTCATGGATGAAGTCACACTTTACAAAAGGGTGTTCACCCCTGTACTTATGATTCTTATCGCTTACGAGTGGCTTATATCTGGGGTCAATAAATTGCTAAGCGGTAACTTCGTGCAGCAACTCAAAGGGCAATTGTCGTCATCATTGTCCGGTATGCAATACCATTTTTATGAGAATATAGTCAAAAGCACCATTATTCCTCACGCCACGACATTTGCTGTTTTAGTTGAGGTTGGCGAAATTTGTGCAGCTATTGGGTTTGTTGTGTTAGCTATCGCACTGTTTCGCAATCGTATAAATACGATGATCGTCCAATTAGGTATATGGACCTCCATTGTCTCGGCGTTCATGGCGCTGAACTTTTTCTTCTGGCAAGGCGGTTCGGTATTCTTGAATCCTGGAGACCCTTTTGACGAAGGTATTACAATTGACTTTATGCTTGTACTCATTCAGTTATGGATAGCGGTATTCTTTTTCTCGATTCGACGCAGATATTGTGCTGCTCACCCACAGTCACATAAGGTCCATCAAAAGGTTTAATTAGCAAAAGCAATCTTACAGTGACAGTCCTCTAGGCTGTCACCTTCTTTTAGCGGACCACGAAACCAATAGTTTGGCACGCCAATCCTTAATTGCAAAACATACTGCGTCTCGGCAAGAAAAAGTAGGGTTTCAAAGAATAGCAAAAGGGCGTATCCCGCTGTACTTGGATACGCCCTTTGAAACGTTAAGGCTAAAACCGAGCGGGTGAGGGTCGTATAACATGGATTGTCGAACAGCCATGCAACGCGAGACGTGCTGGCGTCGCATTCCGCAGACGACTGATGGCGCGGCACCTAACAGCCCAATTGACGTGCGATCACCAGGCGCTGGATCTCCGACGTACCCTCTCCGATCTCGATCAACTTTGCGTCCCGCAAGTGCCGCTCCACAGGATACTCCTGCATATAGCCATTGCCGCCGAGAATTTGAATGGCATCGTTACAGGTGCGCGTGCACATCTCTGACGAGAAAAGCTTGGAAAATGCAGCTTCCCTTGTGTACGGGCGCCCCTGATCGTAGAGCCAGGCAGCTTTCAGGTAGGCGGTACGGGCGAGATCGATATGCATCGCCATGTCGGCTAGTTTGTGTTGAATAGCTTGGAACTTGGATATGGATTGACCGAATTGGGTACGGCCTTTGGCGTACTCGAGGGCTGTGTCAAACGCCGCCTGCGCGATGCCAACGGCCAGCGCGGAAATGGCGACGCGTCCGTTGTCGAGCGTCGAGAGGAATTGGCGGAACCCGTGGTGCAAAGGTCCGAGTAGGTTCTCACGGGGGATGCGAACGCCTTCGAGGATGAGCTCCACCGTGTTCGACGCGCGCATGCCCATCTTCTCGTACGGTTTGCTTGTGGAAAAGCCGGGGGCATCGGTTGGGACGATAAACGCGCT
Organism: Alicyclobacillus fastidiosus; assembly: GCA_029166985.1. Lineage (GTDB taxonomy): Bacteria > Bacillota > Bacilli > Alicyclobacillales > Alicyclobacillaceae > Alicyclobacillus > Alicyclobacillus fastidiosus_A. The sequence goes on from CP119138.1 coordinate 1,949,887, forward strand.
GATGCCTGTCGACGCTTTATCGGTGAGCGCCGTCAGCACGACCGTCTTTGCATAGCCTCCGTTGGTATTAAAGATCTTGTTGCCCGTGATCACCCACTCGTCCCCATCGAGGATGGCGGTCGTTCGCGTCCCCTTCGCATCCGATCCCGCCGTCGTCTCTGTCAAACCAAAGCTTCCCAGCACCCGTCCGCTTGCGAGTGGAACCAAAAAGGTCTGCTTCTGAGCCTCTGTGCCGAAATGAAGAATCGGCATACAGGCGAGGGAGATGTGCGCTTCATAACTCAACCCCGTACCGCCGCAGGCTCGGCCGATTTCCTCCACGGCGAGGCAATAGCTCGCCATATCCGCGCCAGCGCCCCCGTATTCCTCCGGAATGGGCAGGCCCAGGAACCCCAGTTTGCCCATTTTTTCAAACGTCTCCATTGGAAATCGTTCGGTTTTGTCCAGCAGGGCAGCTTGCGGTGCGATTTCTGACTGTGCGAACACCCGTACGGCCTCGCGGATTCGCGCTTGTTCCTTGCTCAACTCAAAGTCCAAGGTGTCTCCTCCTCATATACACAGTAGATGAACGAGAAATCACAATTATGAAAGCGTTATCACGACCGTTCCAATACACCCTCCTGCCACAGCGATGCTAGACTCGAACCAGCACCCGCATCGACGCTTGACAGAATGCTTTGTGGTCTGACTTCTTGCCGGTGAGTTCAACTGTGACAACTCCTGCATTGCCACCGGGGCTTTTCGTTTTCTCGGCGATTTGAAATTCCCCGTAGATCTCATCTCCTGGGTAGACAGGTCGCGACCAGCTGACTTCAATTCCAAGCCCGCCGAGAATGTCGTCTCCGAAATAGCCCATCTTGACCCACTGCGCGTTGAGTAGGGCGACTGAGTGCATACCCGAAGCGACTATCCCCCCGAACAGGCCACGTTTCGCCTTTTCTTCGTCGACGTGAAAATACTGTGGGTCGTATTGCTCGGCAAAGGCGATGATTTCCTCGAGCGGTACGATCACGGTTGGCGTGACGTACACCGTTCCCACCGCATATTCGTGAAACCTCACGGATGCACCCCCTGTGATGGAAAGCGAATAGAAAACGAATAGAAAGCGATTTCACTCATCTGTGGCTAGGGTAAAGCATATCGACGGGATTAACAAGCGAACGTTTGGTTGATGCCCTTATGTGTACGGCTCCGTCTGCAGCGTAACGGGCACAGGAGGATGTAACTCTTCTCTGAACCGACGTGTGTGGACGAAGAACACTTGTCATCAGATGACGGGCATGAAGGGGCGGGACTGACCGGTGACCGCCTCGCTCATCAACAGGCACAGTGCGCGAACCGCTCGTACGAGTTCGTCGTCCTCGAGGTAGGAGTAGCTAATACGCAAGTGATGGTAGACCAGATCGCCGTTGTAGCAGGCAGAGCCTGGAAGAAAGGAGATGCCCTTGCGCATCGCTTCGACCAGAAGCACATCAGCGTTGACGTGGTCAGGTAATGTGACCCAAAGATTGTAGCCACCATCGGGAAAGTTCCAGGTCACCCCGGGTGGAGCGTGTTCAGCGAGCGTTTGCAGTGCCAGGTCGCGTTTGATTCGCAGTGCATTGACAATCTTCTCGATCCGGCGACGCCGCCCTGAATCCATCAGACAGTGCTCGACGAGGCGTTGAGTGATGAGGGGACTGCCGAGATCGGAAACGGACTTTGCGGCGACCAACCTATTGCGCACACTGCCAGACGCGACGACGGCGGCCAGTCGGCAACCGGGGAGGAAGACTTTGCTAAACCCTCTGACGTAGACGACGTGCCCGCCATCGTCGTCCGCGCGCAGCGGAGGCGGAACAGCGACGCCAAAAGAACAGTCGGAAAAGGAATCATCTTCCAGGATCAGGCACTGATAACTGGTTGCAATGTCGAGGAGTGCGCGCCTTCGCTGTTGGCTCATGACGACGCTGGTTGGATTGTGAAACGCCGGCATCGTATAAATGAGTTTGGGCGGTTTGTGGTCGCACTGTCTTAACAGTAAATCGGTTCGTAGTCCCTGGTCGTCCACGGGGATGGAGATGACATTGGCCCCACACGCGCGGAAGACGTCGAGTGCCCCAGCGTAGGTCGGAGCTTCGACGACGACTACGTCGCCAGGCCCGAGGAAGGTGCGAGCGACGATATCAATCGCCTGTTGGACCCCGTTGGTGATAAAAATTTCGTCAACGTCGACCGCGAGGCCGGCTTCTCGGAATTCGACGGCGAGTCTCGCGCGCAGCGAAGGCAGCCCTTCGACGGGACCGTATTCCGTGAGCATGGCTGGCATCTGCACGATGGAGGTGTAGAGGTCTGCCGGAAGTGACGCCGCTGACAGGGAGGGGCAGAGAGCGGCCATCGAGAGTTTTAGCGGCGTCTCGTCGACGCTTTCTGTATGCTGACGGAACACTGCAGCTCGCGGCAGGTAGTCAGCGAGGAGCAATTGCCAGTCGAAACGCTGGTGCGGGGCAGTTGGCTGGAGCTGCTCAGGCGTCCGCGTGCGAGTTCGCACATAGGTGCCTTTTCCCTGAATGCGCTCGACGAATCCCCGTTGCTCTAATACTCGATAAGCTTGCACGACCGTTACGAGGCTCACGCCAAGCCGATTCGCCAAGGTTCGTACTGACGGCAACTGCGTCTGTGAAGCCAGCATCCCTGTCTGAATGCGCTCCGAAATCTCGCGTACGATTTGCTCCGTTAATGGAACATCCGACTTACGCCGCACCTCGAACATGTCACCCACCTCCGTGTGGTGTTATAGTCACTGTTTTACTGTTATAGCGGTGATCATAGAAAATATCCCTCAGTTGGTCAATCACTGGATGGGGGTGGGCGGATGGTTTGGGCATATGGACTGATGTGTCTGATTTACGGAACGACATTTCTCGCGATTCGCGCCGGCGATGATGCCGGGATGCCGCCGCTGTTATTCGCCGCGCTTCGGTTCTTTACCGCAGGTGTCGTCACGTTGGTGTTCTATTGGCTTCGCCATCGGACCACATTCCCGAGGTCCGTTCGAACGCTTGGGCGCTTGGCGTTGGTCGGGCTGTTCAACACCACTGGTGTATTCGCCATCGTCTACACCTGCGAACAGTATGTCTCCTCTGGCTATGCTGCGTTGATGGGCGCAACGATGCCATTTTTCGTCGTCCTGCTCGGGCGCGCCACGGGCAACGTCCGACTGACTCGTCTGCAATGGTTCGGCTTGATTGTGGGGTTCTTCGGCGTGCTCTTGGTCGCGTGGCCCGGTTTACAGGCGGGGTTTGCTCATTTTGCAGTGTGTACGGGTGCGCTGATCGTCTCACAAATGATGGCCGCAACCGGCGCACTTCTCTCCGGACGCCTGCTTAAAGACGGGACGTCCTCGTTCGTCGTGAATGGGTTTCAGTTGTTTTTTGGCGGTCTTGCGTTGTTCTTGCTCGCTGCTGTAGCAGGTGAATTCGCCTTATCGCAGCCTGTCGTATGGTCGGAAGGTCTCGTCGCCCTCGGTTACCTGACCGTCCTTGGTTCTCTTGTCGGATCGTCGCTGTTTTTCTTGCTGGTGAAGCGGGTAGGGACGCTGTTTCCTTCTACATGGACCTACGTTTCGCCGGTGATTGCAGTGGTGGCAGGGTACTTGGTACTCGACGAACGCGTCTATCTATGGACGCTCGTCGGTGCCGCAGCCATTTTGTGCGGTGTTTTGATGATGAATTTGCGCGCGTTTCAAACCGCCTGGAAAGCCCGCAAGGCTGCTCCTGCTGGAGAGACTGTCCAAACTGGGCGTTAATGTCGGTATCACTTGTCAAAAAGGTTCGGGTGTCGAGCGTATAATCGAGGTAGCGGTTGCACAGAGGGGGCGAGCAGATGAACGATGCGTACGGCACCAACGATTATTCCTTTGACGCGTTTTTAGAGCAGCGTAAGAAGATTGACTTTTATGACGATGACATCCATTTGCAGAAGGTCGTCGCGCACTACGCCGGGACTGACGCCGAGCGGTTACACGCACAGCTCGGGGGTTTCTCCAAGGTGTTGTCGACGCGGTGGGTTGCATTGGCCGAGCGTATCTCCCGAGTGGAAGTTCGGCCGTCCGTGCAGCATTTTGACGCGTTTGGGCACAGGATCGACCGAATTGTTCGGCCCTTCGAGATGGTCGAACTTGAGCAGGAAGTGTTTCGAGAGGGGCTGTTTTCGTCCACGATCGATCCGCTCGAAAGCTACGCCAAACGCCTGTTGCTCAACGAATTGGGCGACGTCGGCCTGAATTGTCCGATCGCCTGTACGGACGGATTGGTCACGTTGTTGCGAAGCTATGCCGCAGACGACTCGCCGGAACTTGTGCGGATTCTCAAACACGCGTCGGATGGCATTGGCGGGGAGTTTGCCATCGGTGCGCAGTTTATGTCGGAGAGGCAGGGTGGATCCGACATTCCAGCAAACGTACTGGAGGCGGTCCCTGATGGGCGCGTGTACCGGCTCTATGGCAACAAGTTTTTCTGTTCGGTCACACATGCAGATTACGCAGTCGTGACGGCACGTATCTCTGGCACGTCACAAATCTCACTGTTCGTCGTTCCCACGTGGCTCCCTGGAGATAAGGAAAAGGAGCGTCGCAACGGGCACGTCGTCAATCGATTGAAGGTGAAGTTGGGGACATGTGAATTGCCGACGGCGGAAATCGACTACCACGGGGCGGTTGCCTACCCAGTTGGCGACCAGGGGAAGGGCGTGTCGATCGCGGTCGCGATGGTATTGACAAAGTCCCGCCTCGACATCGGGGGGGCGAGTGCTGCGTACGTGCTTCGCGCCCATCGTGAAGCACAGCTGTACGCCAACTTTCGCACGGTGTTTGGCAAAAAGATTGCCGAGTACCCGCTCGCGGCTCGCCAATTGCGGGACCTTCGGCTTGTAGCCGAGCGGACGGCCGCCGGCGCGTTCGACGTGTTCCACCTGTATCAGTCGGCCTCTGCAAAGGAGGGTGACGAAACCAGTCGCCGCCTCTTTCAATTTCGAGAACTCGTGCTCATGCAGAAGATCACCGCAGCGGAAGACGCCGTCGATGCGATTCGAAAAGCTATCTCGCTCTTTGGCGGACACGGCATGATGGAAGATTTCTCGTGTCTGCCAAGACTGCTTCGAGATGCGATGGTGAGCGAGCAGTGGGAAGGCCCGAAGAATTTGCTCCTGACGCAGATCTATCGCGACCTGCATCGCGTGTCATCCTGGTATCCGGCCACACAGTTCGTGTTTGACATCCTCCAAGGGCTGGAAGAGGGAAAGATTCACTCGTACGCCCGCCGGTTGGAGACGCTGCTGGCTGAACCCTTAACGGGTGCGACAACCGACCACCTGTTGGACGTCGCTGAGGAGTTCGAGCTGCTGTGTATGGGGATGTTTCGGGCACGGCAAGAGTTGGCCAGGGCTCGCGTGGAAGGGTGAAACCGGGCGTCGCGCGTCAGGGCGTCGACCTGTTGTTGTACCACAATGCTTCGGCCAAATCACCCTGCGTTTCGCAGCTTCGCTTGACGGTTGCCGATCGCTTTCTTGGCCCAGGCGACGGCACCCGTCAACAGTGGTAGGCCAACGCCGATGGCAGGTGCGACATAGAGGTAACCGGATCCAAGAAAATGGTATATCTCTTCGCGAGACGACTGCATGAGGCTCAAGCTGAATGCTGCGCACAGCAACGTGACTGGGATGAGAAATGTGGTTTCCTTCTTTGCCCCGACGAGTTGAGAGACGCCTTTGACTGCTGCAAACATGAACATGGCGATACGGAAGAAACTTCCGATGGTCCACAGAAGCACGCCGACGATATCCAGCCGCTCAATGATATTCGTGACATGAATGTATTGAATCTCCGTGTAGGTAGGAAACGACAGGTCTTTCGCTAACGTTTCCCCGAATACCATCACCGGACCCGTCACAGGAGACAAGAACATGATGAGCAGGACAAAGACGAGCACGGACGACTGCCTTGCGAGTTTCTCCGGCTTCCTCGCGTGCTCAGCGATCATGCCAAAGCCGATCAGTTCGGAGAGCATGGCGATAAACGCAAGTGCCCCTTGGGTCACAGGCGTAATCCCCTGATTGAAAATCGGGTATAGCTGCGTGAAATCCTTGTCTGGCGTCGATAGGAGACTGGCTGTGATGCCTAATAGCATCATCAGGGGCAACAGCACCTGCATCGTTCGCCCGATGACTTCAATCCCCGAGTACACAGCCCAGGCCCCGACGGTAAACTCCGCCAACAAGAAGACACCAGGTGGCGTCGTCGGGTAAATCACCCCCATAAAATCCGACACAATTTTGATGGTAAACGCGACGATGATGAGGAAAAATACGATATAGATGACGGAAACGAAGCCGCCGATCCACTTCCCGAACACGGACACGGCATGTTCTACGAGCGATTCACTCTTCCCGATGGCCAATGTCAGTTGGAGATACTGAATGACCAACCCGGCGAGACAGGCGATAATCAGGGATATCCAAGCATCGCGCCCGGCGAACAGAATCGCCAGGTGAACGTAGACAAAATGTCCGAATGCCGTGGTGCTCGCGATGACAATCATGAAGATCTGCATGTTGGACAGGACGACTTTTGCTTTGCCCTTGGCGCTCATGGGACCAACCACGCATTCAATGGGTTGATGGGTCCCGCAAGAAAATGCAGAGGGTCCGGTAACGTTGGACTACACACGTAGATGGCTGTCACGATGAAGCCAATGGTGTACATCGTGCCGTAGACAAACCGTTCTTTTTTACTTCCATCCGTCACCAACATCTGGTAGTCCATCTTGTAGGAGACCACGAGAATGATGGCTAAACACAAGATGCTCGCGAACATTAGTCTTGTCCTCCTGTTGACGGCTGTCTCTCGGGGGGCTTGCGCAGCGGGGGACCCGTCAAACCGCTGTTTCGAATTTCGACGTCAGCCGTGATCACCACGGGTGTTTTGCTATACGTCGAGTGCCAGTTCTCCTTGACCTTTGCCCATGCCCGTGGGTATTGCTTGTCCAATTGCTCCCCGAATCCAAACGGGTCGGAGACGTACTTCTGTTGAAGGGCATCCATGGTCGACTTCATTTGCGACAGAATTTCCTGTTGAATGGCGTCGCGTACTTTATTCACGCTACTTGGGTCGTTGAGATTCATCGGCGTTCCGTTTTCTGCGATGTCGTATTGTGTCCGCGTGTTGATGTTGATCTGCGGACGCCCATTGACGACAGCGACTGAGCGTTCCGTTCGAATCGACAGCATGCGCCCAGTTAAATAACCTGGCACGCCCGGGAGTCGGACGGTGGTATCGGCGCGCTTCATGCGCCCATAAATCCACAAGAAACCCTCGAATGTAGGCCCTTCGAGCCATCCCACGAGTTTGTCTCCACGAAAGATGGCGATTTGGTTCAGTTGAAACGTGCTCGCCGACGCATCCGAGCCCTCAGGGGCCGACTGAACTGGATCGATCCCCATGGCAAATGTATCTCCCTTGGAAACGAGTTTTTCAATGAAGTCCTTTGCGTCGACTTCCGGGACAGAGCCTTGCTGTTCGATCTCGGCAATCGCATCGGACGGAAGCCTGTTCAGCGCATAGGGCAGTTTCAAAATCGACTCTGCGGTGCTGTGATACGCGATGACCACGTACGTCCTGAGCCTGGATTGCGGATTGCGAATCACTTCGTCGACGAGATCATAGACGCCGTGTTTGGCGTAATCCTCCCCGATGACGATGACTCGGCGCTGGCCAAGGAAGAGCTTGCGCGACAGCCGCTTGCGGATGATGTCGAACGGCTGCAATGCGTTTTGACCCTTGGCTTGCTCCAAGATGAACGCGTCGGTACTCCCTGTCGTCGTCGTCGGTGACCCGCCCCCGTTGGAGCCCATCTCACTCGCGCGAGCAATTTGGAGCGTTCCTTGAACGAGCGGGGGAGAGTCGGGGTCAGGTTGCACGAGGTCCAGTCCGCTCGCCGAGACAATCGCTAAACGGTCGATTTCCGTGGCGTCCCAGCAACCGGTGCACAGGGTCGAGAGCGCCAGTACGGCGGCACAGCATAGAGCACGGGCGTTCATCGTCGGACCTCCATTACGATTGTGGCTGTTGACCGCGCCGCCCCGGCATTCGATCTTTGGGCCGAGTGGAATCCGTCTGACGCCGGGGATTCTGTTTGCCGGTTTGCCGGGGCCGTCGCTGCATCGCCCAGTGCGGCGCGCGAACGAAGACGTCTTTCATGTCGCGCCCTGCGAACGGGGAGACCGGAGCTAGATACGGCACGCCGACGGAGCGGAGGGAACTCAGGTGAATGACGACGGCCAGCGTCGCGACGACGATACCGAACAAACCGAGCGTACCTGCCAATAGGATCATCGGGAAGCGGAGCATGCGCAGGGAGATAGCCAGATTGTACCTAGGGATGACGAACGACCCAATCCCAGTGATCGATACGACAATTACCATGGGCGCCGACACGATTCCGGCCTGAACGGCTGCTTGCCCAATGACCAGCGCGCCGACGATGCTGATCGTTGATCCGACCGTCTTTGGCAGTCGCACGCCTGCCTCGCGCAGTGCTTCGAACGTGATCTCCATGATGAACGCTTCCATGATCGCCGGGAATGGCGTGACTTCGCGGGCCGCAGCGATCGATAAGAGCGCTTTGGTCGGCAGCATCTCCTGATGAAATGTGGTGATGGCCACGTACAGGGAGGGCAGGTACAGGTTGATAAACAAAAAGCCGAATCGCAGTGCCCGAATGGCGTTGGCGATCATGTAGCGCTCGTAGTAGTCTTCAGATGCCTGCATCATGCCCCAGAGGTTGATGGGGACAATCAACGCAAACGGCGATCCGTTCACGAGAATCGAGACCTTTCCCTCTAACAACTGCGAGGTGACGACGTCCGGCCGCTCTGTATTTTGCACTTGCGGGAACGGCGAGTAGGGATTGTCCTCGATGAACTCCTCGATGTATCCAGAATCAATGACCGCATCTGTGTCGATCCGCTCGAGTCGTTTGCGCACCTCATCGACGACCCTCTGGTCCACGATGCCGTCGACGTAGCACAACACTACTTTCGTCTTGGTGTACACCCCGATGTCGAAGCTTTCAACCTTGAACGAGGCTGTGCGAATTCGGCGTCGAAGCATCGAGAGGTTGATACTCACGTTCTCGATAAACCCTTCGCGCGGTCCACGAACGACGGCTTCCGTGTTGGGCTCTTGAATGGAGCGGTTTTCTCCACCGACCACATTAAACGAGAGCCCGACTGGCTCGTCGTCGATGAGCAGCAGAACAGACGTTTCCACAACGACCATCCGGATAGCATCAGCGGTCGTGGTGATTTGTTCTAAACTCGCGATGTGGATGTATTCCTGCGCGAGGACATCGAACGTCAATCGCGGTACATCACCATCGTACGAAGGGCTCTTCGGACGGGTCAGCGGCGAGAGGAGACTTGCGTCGATCTCTTTGCTATCCGATAGGCCTTCCACGTAGATGATGGCCGCCTCGCGCCCGTCGACGATGCGAAAGACGCGGACATGAACGTCCGAAGCGTGTTTGAAGGCGGCTCGGAAGTACTTTAAGTTGGTGGCCAGGTCACGCGAAAGGAGTAGCGGAGAACTGTCGCCAACGTCCGCGTCAGCGGCGTGAGACGCCTGCACGATGATTCCATTGTCCCGCAACTTGATGGTCGCACGCTTTCTCGATCTCACCTGAATCCCCCTTTTCGCAGCGATTGGTTGGATGGATACATATATGGATACCCATAATATGGACAACTATCCATTCGAATTTGACGAATGGAGTAGGGGGAGTTGAACGGATGAGAAAAATTGCCAATACGCCTGAACCACCGTATTACGCCGTCATTTTTACGGCGGATCGCACGGATGTTTCAGCTGGATACGAGGAGATGGCCCGCGCTATGGTGGAGCTCGTGCAAGAACATCCGGGCTTTCTGGGGGTAGAACGTGCAGAAGCGGGGACGGGCATTCTCGTGTCGTACTGGGATTCATTGGAGTCGATTCGAAGTTGGCAGATGAACGACCGTCATCAAGTGGCTCGGCAAAGAGGCGTGTCCGAATGGTACAACGCGTGCAGAACGCGCATCTGCAAGGTGGAGCGTGAATACGGATTTCACCGCGATTGAGTTATCGACCCGAGGTATCTCCCGGGCTTCATTCACATCGACGATGAGCGCCCGGAGTGCTCATCGTAGGACAATCGACTCGAATGTCTACCCTCTGCCCATCGTACGGCAGAGGGTTTCTCATTGTATGTTATGTTTTATTACATAAATTCAAAAAATCCAGTATATGTGTAAGAATATATAACACAACTCGTTGACCGAACGTGTTGCCTCCGCATATCTTGAGACTACAACGATAGGAGTGAACGGTACATCACATTCCAATTTGTGGATGAATCGTACCGGACTGTTGGAGGTGCGTGCGTGGATCGACTACAGACGCTGGCGAATCAGATGCTCACAGGCTTGAGAATGCTCGTCCCAACGGTTGGAGGTCGAACTTTCAAGACGTGTGTTGCTATCCTGCTCGCCATCATGACAGCGCGATTGTGTCATTTGGCGGCCCCTCAGTTTGCTGGAATTGTCGCGGTGCTTGCGGTTCAACCTTCGGTTCATCGCTCTTTGCGCCAAGGTGCACGACAAATCGTCAGCGCGTTCACGGGAGCAGTGACTGGCGTCCTCTTCCTGTACGTTTTCGGCCTGTCTCCATGGGTCTTCGCACTTGCGGCTCTCATCGTGATGGGATTGCACGTCAGGTGGGGATGGACAAACTCGTTGTTGGTCGCGGTGGTGATCTCGCTCAACACCATAGGGTCACAAGGGATGTCCTACCTGCACGGCGGCCTCAACCAGCTCTGCCTCGTGCTCATTGGCATCGGATACGGCAACTTCGTAAACATTCTCTTCAAGCCGGCGCATGGACCTCGCTACGACAAGCTTCTCACGGCGAGCGAGCGCGAGGTGTTTAAACTCCTGCGCACCGTTCACAAGGATTTGCTGCGTGGAACGGCTACGCCTTATGTGGTGTTTCGACGCAACATCGACCGCGTCCGGTCTTCGCTCGACGAGGGTAAGCGCATCGGGCTGTTGGTGCTCGAAGACCGAAAGTATCGAAACGCCTCGGATAAACACCTTCTGCATGCGTTTCATACACTTGAATCGATGGTGGAACGCATTCGCGACGTCAATAAGTCACTTCAGGGCTTGAAGGACAGCCACGAGCGGTCGGAGCTCACTCGGTTGGTGGAAATTCTCATTCGCGTGCAGCGCCGGATGGTCTGGGGCCATGCCTGCCACTTTCCGTTTGTCGATGCCGCCTATCGGCAGGTGCAGGCGCACTTCTACGATCGCGCCTTGCCCACAGACCACGCTTCGTTCATTGGGCAGGCAACGGAGTATCACGTATATATGCATTTGACCGAGTATTATGGCAAGTTGAAAGACCTGCGCACAGCGTCGCAGAATCAGTTCGACATCGCGAGTCACGCGTAGATGGTGTTGTTATGGAAAGAGTAGATAGGACAGATGATGGGATTCGTTTGGGCCAGTTCAAAAGGCGTGAGTGCGGTGAAGCGTCGTGTCCACAGAATCGGGAGTACAAATCGGGGGCCGGGGGAATGCGCATCGCGACAATGCGATATGCAACAAAAAAGCCCACCTTAATCTGGACCGTACTGCGATTCTTTTCGCAGTTGTCGTTGTACTTGTTCGATGATCTGTTGCATCTCGTTCGCCTGGTTCTCGTAGGATGATTTTGCTTGGACATTTTCCGTATTCAATGCGTGAGCTTCGAGATCGGCTTGCAATTTCTTCAAGGATGACAGCAGCAGCAATTTCGATTGGTTTGACGGATCGTCTGGTGTCTTCTTAGCTGCGTCTACCTTTAAATCGACGTACAGATTTTGCGAGCCGTCGAGTTGTGCAAGAAACACATCGTCCTGACATGTGGCCCCTTGTTTTTCGGCCTCCGAGAACAATTGAAGTTCCGAGTATCCTTCCTCAGACAAAGTCTTTTTAACCGGCTTGCCCTCCTTCATCACGACTTTCGGTGGCTTTTCCTTTTGCACCGTAATCCCAGCTACCTTTGGCGTGACCGGGACGACATCGGACTGTTTCATCACGCTGACTTGACCATCGGTTTCCAGCGCGGCAAATTCTACATCGGCTAGTTTAAATGCGTCCTTTTCACGCAGCAGAGCCAACAGTTCATTGGTCGTCATGCGCACCTTCATCAGATTTTTGCCGATGATGTTTCCGTTTTCGATGAGCACTGTAGCATTCCCGTTCAAAATGGTTTGAGCTCGTTCAAATTTGATGGTCAGCAATCCATAAATCACGGTAAAGGCGCCCCACGTGATGATGGCCACTAAGCCATCGACGACACGAATGCTTCGATCAAACGAAAACATGACACCAATCACAGCGATGCCCACAGGTAGAACGACTTTAAAGCTGATGCCGATGAGGCGGCAAATGGCTAGAAGAAGCAAAAAGGATATTGCCGAACGGACGATAATTTCTATGTAAATTGGCATTGATTATCTCCCTAATCATCTATTTATCGGTCGAAACGCCGCAATCTTTGACCAAGACGGAAGCAGCACAAGGCTTGCTTCCGTCCCGTACAAGACAATTAAAAACCTTTATATTGTGGTTCTTCTTGCTCCAACTGTTGAACGCGTTGTTCGAGCGTGTTGACGATGGTTTTTGTTTGATTAGCAGCGTCTGTATAGAGTTGTTTGGCTTGTTGATTCTGGGTTTGTAACGCATATTGCTCGAAACTAGCTTGTGCACTTTTTAATCCCGCAAGGGTCTGCTTGACTTGGCTTCCTACTGTCATGTTGTAACCTCCTAAGTTGATGGGTGGGGTGATTCATTTGGGTCGTTAAAATGCTGTCCTAATGGCGTAGATCGATACAGGAAATAACTAACACGCCCGTTTGATTTATTTTGTTTTGCTAAATAAAATAGTGGAAAGAGGAGATGAGAACGTGGAACAATCCTTTTCGTCCTTCGACGATCACACTGCGCTGCACGTACTCGAGCGGATCCAAACGATCCACCGTCAACTACGCAGTCATGTCGTCCGGCACGACGATCACGTCTTGACCCGGCTGCAATGGATGATTCTTCGCCACATCGGCCGCACTTCCACGTGTTCCGTCGGAGAGCTCGCTACGAGTTTCGGCGTCAAGCCGAGCACGGTCTCGCAGATGCTCGACAGACTGGAGCGATACGGATATGTGGTGCGCCGTGCGGGTGTCAACGACGCCCGGGTACGCATTGTTGAACTGACGGCAGCGGGACAGTCGCTCATCGCGAACGTCAAGTCAGCTTCATTGGAGCGGCTTAAATCGGCCCTGGCTACGATGGACTCGACAGAGGTACAAGTGCTTCTGCCGCTGTTGGATGCGCTGACCCGCGCGCTAGGGAACCCGGGGTGACGGGCCTGGCCTTTGACCGGGTGTTGTTTTTCGAGGAGATGACTAGATGACCAACTACTTGCAAAGATTGCAGCGAGGTGCTGATCGAACTGTCGTTCATTTACAATTGGCACGGCTCTTGCGCAGCATCAGCCAAGGCATTGCTATCGTGGACCTTGCTTTATATTTGAAAGAGCTGCATTGGTCGGCGACGGAGATTGGCGGCGTTCTCTCTGCCGCAGGCGTAGCAGGAGCGGTGCTCATTTTGTTTGTCGGGGTACTCAGCGACCGCTATGGCCGAAAGCGATTTCTTCTCGTCTACGAATCGTTGACCGCGATTTCAGCTCTGCTCATGGTATTCACCGAATACAGCCCACTTCTAGCCATCATTATCGTTCTCACGGGGTTTGGACGGGGACAGAACGGTGCTGCAGGGCCGTTTACGCCTGCCGAGCAGGCGTGGATGACGGCGCACGTCGCCCGCCAATACCGCGGTCGGGTATTTAGCACAAACAATGCCCTCGGGTTCTTTGGCATGGCCATCGGCTCGATGCTAGCTGCGTTGCCTCGATTGTGGTCGCATTCGCTGACCGGGGCCAGCGCGTACAAACCACTGTTTGGCATTATGTTTGTCGGTTCTATCCTCTGCGCCATTGTCATTGCCACTGCGCCGAAGGAGCATCGCCCACAACGCGTCGAAGACACGGGTTCCACCAAGGGGGGAGTCGCCACCCAGCAGGCGTCTGACGAACGATCCATTCGCCGCCAGGAAAATCGCAATATGCTCAGACTGGGCGCAGTCAACGTCTTAAACGGACTCGCCGTCGGCTTTGTCGGCCCAATGATGTCGTATTGGTTCGCCGCCAAATTTGGGGTCTCCTCCGCTCAAATCGGTGTCACATTGGCGTTGTCGTTCGTCTTTACAGGGATATCCTCACTTGTCACCGGAGCACTGACGACGCGTTTTGGCTTGATTCGATCCGTCGTGTTGCTCCAGGTCCTAGGCACAGTGATGATTCTCATTCTGCCGTTGATGCCGTCGTTTGCCCTGGCCTCGACGTTTTACGTTCTGCGTTCGGCGCTCAGCCGTGGAACACAAGGCGCCAGATCTGCCCTCAGTACCAGTTTGACTCGGGACAAGCGAAGAGGATTCTCCGTCAGTATGAACTCGCTCGTGATGCGCATGAGTTCCGCGATTGGGCCGACCTTTTCCGGTGATTTGCTCAACGCCGGCCTGTTTTCCGTTCCGTTCTACATAACAGGCGTTTTGCAGGTGTGTTCGGCATTGCTCTACGGCCGATTATTCCGACGCTTTGACAGTCCACAAAGGGGGAACTGACGTGGGTATGATGATGGGAAGTGGCGGACACGGCAGCGGCGGCATGGGCGGAGGGTTAGGCGGTGGCCGAAATTCTTGGAGATTGCGCGAACTCGCAGAGAACGAGCGGTTTGAATGGAACATCATTCGTCGCGCCCTACAGAGCCTTACTCCTTATTGGCCGCACGCCATCCTTACCACTCTGTTGCTGGTGTTGACCTCTGGCACAACGGTGATCCCCGCCTCGCTCACCCAGCGCATCATCGACGACGGCATCAGCAAAGGCAACCTTCGTACGATTCTCTGGTTGACCGTATTGCTCATCGCCGTCTCGCTCGTCAGTGGTCTATTGGGGGTGTTGCAGACGTGGCTGGGCAACATCATCGCCCAAAACGTGATGGCTGATTATCGACTGGCCATTTTTCGCCACATTCAAGCGCAGACTATCCGCTTCTTCACCACCCGGCAGGCCGGGGATTTGGTGTCGCGGGTGATGAATGACGTCACGGCCATTCAAAATGTGATCACGACCACGATGATGGGGCTGGTCAACAATTTGCTCCTTATCGCCTTCACGACCGCGCTCATGTTTAGCATGAACTGGCGGATGTCGATTCTTGCCCTGCTGGTCGTCCCAGGCTTTGTCTTGCCAACGCAGCGCGTAGGCCGAGCGCGCCAGCGATTGCAGGGGCGCATTCAGGAGACGCTCTCGGCGATGACCGTCCATCTGAGCGAAGTGTTCGGGGTTAGCGGGGCGTTGCTCGTACGGATCTTTCAGCGAGAGCGGGCGGAGGAAGTGCGCTTTGCGGACACAAATCGAAATCTTCGTGATTTGCAGATCCGCCAGACCGTCATCGGTCGATGGCTGTTCATGTGGCTCGGGATGTTCTCCAGTATCGGCCCTGCGCTTTTGTGGGGCTATGGAGGGTGGCTGGTTATTCACCACCGCACGTCGATCGGCTCGATTGTCGCCTTTACGACACTTCTCGGCCGCCTTTACGGTCCACTGAGCCAGCTCGCCCAACTGCACGTGAGCGTCCTCTCGTCGATCGCGCTGTTTCGGCGTATTTTCGCACTGCTCGACATCGTGCCGGAGGTGGCGGACGGCCCTGTTGTCCTGCCCTCTAGAGACAACGCGGCGACCATTGCGCTCCGCGAAGTGACCTACGCATACCCGGTCGCCACGGAAGAGGGAGTTCGCCGCAATGTCCTCTCGCGCGTTTCGTTGACCATCGCCTCGGGGCAGACGGTCGCCCTGGTCGGCCCAAGTGGTGCGGGGAAGTCCACACTCATCAACCTGATGCTTCGATTTTTCGATCCCGATTTTGGCGTCGTCGAGATCGACGGCGTGGATGCGCGTTCGTTGCAATTGTCTTCGTTGCGATCACAAATGGGCCTCGTCCCACAGGATCCATTTTTCTTTCATGACACTGTAGAGCAGAATCTCCTCTATGCCAAGCCTGAGGCGACGGAATCGGAGATCGAGGAGGCCTGCAAAGCTGCACAGATTCACGACACCATCCTCCGCCTGCCAGACGGGTATCAAACCCTGGTCGGGGAGCGCGGTTATCGGCTGTCC
Organism: Alicyclobacillus fastidiosus; assembly: GCA_029166985.1. Lineage (GTDB taxonomy): Bacteria > Bacillota > Bacilli > Alicyclobacillales > Alicyclobacillaceae > Alicyclobacillus > Alicyclobacillus fastidiosus_A. Next base: position 1,966,235 of record CP119138.1, read on the forward strand.
GGCGGGGAACGTCAGCGCTTGGCGATCGCTCGGGTGATGCTGCAAGCCCCTCGCGTTGTCCTTCTGGATGAAGCGACCAGTGCTCTGGACACGCTCGTCGAACGACAGATTCAAACCGCGTTGGCTATGTTGCTCGAAGGCCGGACCGCGATTGTCATCGCACACCGCCTGTCGACCATCCTCGCCGCGGATCAAATTGTCGTATTGAACCGCGGGCAGGTGGTCGCTACCGGTGACCACGAATCGCTTCTTCGCAGTTCGGCGCTTTACCGGCAACTTTACGAGGCACAGTTCTCTGAACGGTGATCGATGAGCCGTGTGTTTTCGCATCAGGCCTGTTCGGAGAAGAGACGATGGATCGAGGGTGGAGCTATGCAATTGATCGGGAACTACATTTACCTCAGATTTTTGGAGGAATCTGACGCGCCCGCCATGTTGGCGCTGCATCTTAGAAACCGCGCTTTCTTTGAACCGTATCTCGTCGACAGAGCCGAAACATTCTACACGATGGACTACCAGTTGCGTGCCATTGCCGAGGGTCACGCGTTGGCGGCGCAAGACCAGAAGTATTCTTTTGGCGTCTTTTTAAGTGAGAACGACGAACTGATTGGGAACGTGTCGTTGACCGAAATTGTGCGAGGTCCGTTGCAGACGTGTTGGATGGGATATTACTTGGATCAGTCACAGAATGGCCGCGGATTCGTCACCGAAGCCGTGGGTCTAGTCATCGCTTATGCTTTTGAAGTATTAGAACTTCACCGGGTCGAGGCGGGCGTCATGCCTCACAATGCGGCATCCATTCGCGTGCTTGAGAAGGCAGGGTTCGAGAAAGAAGGTCTGTCGAAAAAGAACGTGTTGATCAACGGAAAGTGGGAAGACCATTTGCATTTTGCCATCGTCAATCCAAATGACGATTGACGATGGCGCATAAACTGGTGAATTACTCAGTCGCGTATTTTGTATAGATGTGAATCGCCTTGCGCAGGAATTCGGCGGTGCCTGGTTGCCTCTTGTCGTAGTTCGCCCTAAAGCGGTCATCGTCAACATACATTTGGGCTAATCGTGCGTGAGCTTCTTTACTGTACTCGGGCCAAAAATAGGACAACCACTGTTTATGAAGGTCAGCCGCACGTTGGGCGATGTCGCTTTCGGGATCGCCAGTGTGAAACGCCTCGGCCAATGTGGACTTCAGGCTCAGTTCTAATTGCGTCACTTCTTCATACTGAGCAGGTGTCATGTTGAGCACCTTTGCGTTTGAGGCGTCGACGGCATCGTTCCCGTACCGCGTGCGAATCTCGGCGCCGTACTGTTGCTCGTTGTCCTCGATCATCGATCGCTTAAACCCTTCGAATTTTTCCTGATCCGTCATGGTGATTTTCCCTTCTGTCATGGCGATGGTCTTTTCGACGTTCGCAATCAACACATCTAACTCCGCTCTCTTGGCCAAGAGCTGTTGCCGATGGTCCTGCAAGGTCTTCGCACGGTCAAAGGAAGGGGAGTTCAAGAGGTCTTTGATCGTCTCCAGCTTTACCCCAAGTGCCCTGTAAAAGAGGATTTGCTGCAGTCTATCTACTTCCGCCCGACCGTAAATTCGGTATCCTGACGAGTTCGTCCGCGTCGGTGTAAGCAGCCCGATCTCATCGTAATACCGAAGCGTTCTCGTGCTCACGCCCGCGAGTCTTCCGAGCTTCTGTACCGTATATTCCACGCTCTCACCTCCTAACAACCAAACGGTAAACCTTTACGTACCGTTAAAGTCAATACTGTTTTGTCACAAAGGGCAATCGCCTGAAGTTAGATAAATTGTAGTATTCTTATCATAGTCAGATTGAATGGTGAGAGGGGCTAGGCTATGTTCCCATCCACGCCAATTTAATTCATCTCGTTGGGGGCAGCCCCATTTCAATGGACTACATGAGCTCTTATTGGGGCTCCTGACGAGGTGAACAACTAGGTGAGTGGTTCCTTTTCGCTGTTGTTGAAGCGCGATTTTGGTGTGTTGACAGTGGCAGATGCCGTGTCCGTGCTCGGAGACCAAATCGGGTGGGTGGCATTGCTGTGGTTTGCTACAGAAACGGCGAGAGATTCAGCCGCGGTTGGACTTGTTGGTCTGGCCTATGGATTGCCTGGGGTGATACTGGGTCCTCTGGTCGGGCAGATATTCGATCGCGTCTCGCATAAAACGGTATTACTCGTCGCGAATGTTGGGCTGGGCGCCATCTTTTTGGGGATGCCGCTATTGTACAGCGCACACGCACTCTCCTGGACGGTACTGCTGCTCTTGGTACTCGTGGCAGGTTGTCTGACGCCCTTCACGAGTATTGGTTGGATGATCATTGTACCGAGTTTAGTCCGGGACGATGAACTAGGGACGGCGAACTCTGTCGTGGAAACAATCTGGCACGGTGCATCCCTTCTGGGGCCGGTGCTGGGTGGAGTCACGATTGCGCGATTGGGGGCGCCGCTTACTCTTAGCGCGGATGGGCTATCTTTTTGCATCGCGGTCGGGTGCCTTCTTGTGTGGAAGGATCAATCAATCCGCGAAACACTTCCGCGAACTGTATCAGAGCCTTTTCCCGGGCGCCGATTTTGGCGAGACACGTTGGCTGGTTTTCAACTTTTGTACAGATTGAAACCCGTGTGGTGGATCACGGTTGCAGCGATCGTTTTCAATATCGCGTACGGACAACTTGAGGTTTCGCTGCCGCTGCTCACTCGACGCGAACTATCTGGCAGCGCGTTTGAGTTGGGCACGTTTTGGACCACATACTTTCTAGCTTCGCTCGTTGGATCGGCGCTTTGTGGTCCAATTTCGAGGCGGGGGCGTCACGGTGTGTGGATGTCCCTGATGGCGATGGCCTGGGGCGTGAGCTTCGTACCGATGATGGCGGCGCCTTCCCTCTGGGTGACCTATTTGTCGATGGGGCTTGGAGGACTGGTGTTTTCGGGATTTCCACCCCTGGCACGCACGTCCGTCCAACGACTGGTGCCTCGTGCGCACCAAGGGAGCATCATGGGTATCAGAGGTTCGCTCATCGCCATCGGGATGCCAGCCGGATCGTATTTGAGCGGGAGTATTGGGGAATGGCTACCGTCTTCAACTGTCATAGGTTACACAGGGCTGTTGGTGGTCGTCGTGGGTATATCCCTTTTTTCCATTCGCTCCTTTCGCACCATGTAAGCGAGGAGATGAACAAGACGGCCTTGACTGTCTTGTTCATCTATTTTCATCTCATGAGGTCACATCGTTTGGTTGGAAACTGAGAATGGAGTGAATGCTGCTGTGTACCCTTTGTCCTCCTTTGAACACCAGATTGCCAGTGAAGAGGAACTGCGTGAGCTTTTGGGCCACCCGAGCACATTGGTTCGCAACAAGGTGATTGATCATCTAGACCATCACTGTTGTGAGTTCATCCGGTTATCCCCTTACGCCGTGCTGTCGACATGTAATTCGGACGGCCGGTGTGACGCGTCGCCGCGCGGCGATGCACCTGGCTTTGCACGCGTGCTCGACGAGAGGAGGCTCGTGATTCCCGAGCGGCCCGGCAATCGTCGGATGGACTCCCTTCTTAATATCCTCTCCAACCCTCACGTGGGCATCATCTTTATGATTCCTGGGTTGGAGGAGACGTTGCGAGTGAATGGCTCAGCGTGCGTGATTCGGGATGAATTCATCCTCAGTGAGATGGACGTCAATGGGCGGCGACCACTCGTCGGCATCGGGATCGAAGTCGAAGAATGTTATATTCACTGTGCCAAAGCACTTAAACGATCCCGCCTGTGGCAGTCAGACTCCTGGCCATCACCGTCAGAACTCCCGAATCCAGCAAAAATTTTGGCTGAGCACGCAGCGATACCAGATTTGACACCAGCCAAAGTAGGAGAGACGTTAAGGGATAGTTATACCAATCGGCTTTATTGATGCGTGCGCAGTGCTGGTAGAGAATCGTTTTGCGCGCTGAAGCTGCCCTTTTAAGACGTTGAAAGGCGGGGTGACCATTCTTACCTTATATGAAGTATCACCCGACATGGTTGATATCATTTCGATGTTTCATGAGTGGGACGTATCGGAGCCCGAACGGCAGATGTACACATGCCGTCCATTGCGCCCCATGACAGCTCTATACGAGTATGTGCATTTGGTGAAAACGCGCATCGAAGAGCGAAGTCGGCGTATCTTTGTGCTCGCACCGAGCGAGGAGATGGCGAGGCCGTACGGGAAGATCACAGCCTTTGACTTCAATCCGCGCAACCGAAGCGCTGAGTTCGGGTACTATCTTCCCGAGCAAAATCGAGGCCAAGGTTACGGGCAGGAGATGGTCACCCGATTCCTACACTCGATGTACACGGACGAAGAATGGGATCTACATAAGTTGTACGCGACGACTGCATCCGGCAATCACGCCTCCGTCAAGTTGTTGAAGCGCTTAGGATTTCATCTGGACGGGATCCTACGTGAGCATTACTTCATCGGAGACCAAATCCAAGATCAACTCCACTTTTCGCTGTTGAAGCGGGAATGGTTGGACGCAAAACCGGGGTCATTGCGCGGTTAGGTCCCACAAATCACTGTTGCGCCGTGACACGAGCAGGAGGAGTGGTGAAGCGACACGGATTTGCCGTGACGGGTGTCGACTTTGCGGACCAGGCACTGAAGCGCCTGGAATCATTTTCCGAAGAGCAAGGTTTACATGTGAACGCCTACCAACGAGACCTTGACGACCCGTATACGCTCGCCGACTTGGGATGTTTCGATAATATCCTTGTCGTCCATTTCAAGCCCACGATCCACACATTCCAAGCAATGTCTGGAATGTTACGCACGGACGGGATCCTGCTGATGACGTCGTTCAACGTTTTGCAACACGCCCGAAACAACTTTCCAAAAGCGTATTGTTACGCGGAGCGCGAGTATGTCGGCGTCGATCCGTCACTTGAACTGCTTGACTACCTCTCCTACGCGGATGAGCGTGGCTATTTCGACGGATACATATTTCGGAAGATGTGAAGTGGTGGAGTAGGGCCTGCGAGCAGCCCTATTTCGTCCTAATGCCCCATCTGAATTTGCAATGGGTCGTTTGGAAATAGACATGTCATATTTCCGTGCTTCCTTCCAGTAGCTATCGTGGAATCGACGACGAGGATTCTACCATCACGGGATTCGGGAGGTATTAGTCGTGAATCACTCCTTCTACGGACTCGATCACGTCCAATTAGCGGCACCACACGGCTGCGAGGATGAAGCCCGCGCCTTCTTCGGAGGCGTGCTTGGCATGGAAGAAATCGAGAAACCAGAGCGGTTGCAGCGCAATGGCGGCGTGTGGTTCCGCTGTGGCAGTCATCAGATACATATCGGTGTCGATCGCAACTTCGCACCTGCAAAAAAGGCTCATCCTGCTATCCACGTGCGAAATTTGAGAGGTCTGAAAGAGCGGATACGCGAGCGTGGTATCCCGGTTCGAGACGATGAGTTGTTACCGGGGGCGGATCGTTTTTATGTGGATGATCCATTCGGCAATCGCCTCGAGTTTCTCGAATGGAGCGTCTGATTGCAAGGAGGAACAGGCGATGCAAGCGCATCACTGGGTGGAAGGCAGACAGAGTGTCGGAATGGCTTTATTGACCGTGGAACACGATTCAGGAATGAGCTGATGTTAAGCTGGTGTGGCGGGCAACTGTGCTTATCCGCTATCCGATCCGTTACCATCGATCACACCGTCCCAACGGGCGGTGTATTTTTATGCCCCCCATTCATTCCCTATGGTTTTCAATAATCATATTGACTTATAGTAAGTTACTATTATAAAGTTATATTAAAGGCGGACCAAATGTGTGTACGGACATCGGTATGTACAGTGTACAACGGTGGATTGGCGTGCACTCGGCTTGTAACACTAGCGATGAAAACGTGGAGGTCATTTTGATGGGCTTGAATTTGACTGGGATTCACCATTTGACGGCTGTGTCGGCCAACATCCGCGACAATTATCGGTTCTACACGAATGTTATGGGCATGCGGCTTGTGAAACGCAGTGTCAATCAAGACGACGTCCGTGCCTACCACTTGTTTTACAGTGGTGACAAACGCGGTACGCCAGGTAACGATTTAACCTTTTTTGATTGGGATGTGCCAAGAGAGCAGCGTGGGACTCACAGCATCAACCGGACTTATTTGCGGGTGCGTGGGCATGATGCGTTGTCATGGTGGGCGGATTGGCTGAGTGAGAACCGCATCCCCCACGCGGGTATTCAAGAAATAGACAATCGCGCAGTGATCTTCTTTGAAGATCTAGAAGGGCAGCGGCTGGCGTTGGTGGACGATGGCGGGCAGGGCGATACGCATCTGCCGTGGGACCGCAGTCCAGTCCCGGCCCCCTATCAAATTCGCGGTCTGGGTCCCATTATGATGAGTGTCAAGAAGCTACTCCGAACGGACTGGATGCTGACCAATGTATTAAATATGCGGCCCGTGCGACAGTACCATCATCCTGAAGAAGGCGTGGTTCACGTATACGAGATGGGGCCCGGGGGACCTCACGCAGAATTGCATGTCGTTGAACAAGCGAATCTTCCTGGCGTGCAACCAGGCGCAGGCGGTGTGCATCATGTCGCCTTTCGAACGCCAAATGAAGAGGAGTATCACGAGTGGTCGCAATTCATCAAGTCGTCTGGGATTCGCAATAGCGGGGAAGTAGACCGCTATTGGTTCCGGAGTCTCTATTTTCGCGAACCGAACGGCATTTTGTTCGAAATCGCGACGGATGGTCCCGGCTTTGCCGTCGATGAAGATCCCAACACACTTGGTGAGAAGGTCGTGTTACCGCCTTCCCTGGAGCAACGCCGAGCTGAAATTCTCACGAACTTGAAGCCCATTGACTGAGCACAAGGGGATGAAACGATGGAGCCATTGACCGGTATACACCATGTTTCGATGTTTACGGCGAATCCGCGCGAGAACTACGAGTTTTATACAAAGACCATGGGGATGCGACTGGTCAAGAAGACGGTGAATCAAGACCGTACATCCTCATACCACCTATTTTACGGAGACCACCGAGGAGCTCCGGGGACGCAGGTCACATTTTTCGACATCCCGCGCGCTGCACGAACACATCGCGGTGTCAGCAGCATATCGAAAATCGGGTTGCGGGTATCGAATCCGAGGGCATTGGAGTACTGGCGGGATCGCCTGCAAGGAACGAGTGCCGGGCACCTTGAGATCGCTGCGCAGATGGGCCGCGACGTACTGGACTATGAGGATTTTGAAGGCCTACCAATAGTTATGGTCTCGGATGAGGGGTATGCAGGCGGCGCTTCGGGGACACCTTGCGATAGGAGTGTTGTACCACCTGAATTTTCCATACGCGGATTAGGCCCGGTCACCTTCACGGTCCGAGATGCGGACCCCACACTTCGAACGCTGATCGACGTCCTAGGGTTTCGGGAAATTGGTCACTATGCGTCACGGGTAACCGGTCAGCCTGACATCCGCGTCCTTGAGACTGGGGACGGTGGGACTGCTGCGCAGGTGCATGTCGAAGAGCGGCATGATTTGGAACAGCAAAAACTTGGTCGTGGTGGCGTGCATCACGTGGCCTTTCGCGTGCCGACCAACGAGCAGTATCTGGCCTGGTACGAGCGTGTAGAAGCCGCAGGTTTGAAGACGACAGGATTGATTGACCGTTATTACTTTCGATCCATGTACTTTCGGGAACCAAGCGGCATCATGATTGAGTTGGCGACCGATGGACCGGGTTTGACGGTGGACGAAACCCTCGAAACCCTTGGAGAGAACCTCGTACTACCACCGTTTTTGGAAGGCCAGCGAGCATCCATTGAAGCGAAGTTGCCACCATTCAACACGAGTATTTCTTGACGCCGGCTCGACGATACTCCAAAGAGTGTGAGCGGCGTCCGACCATCACGTCGGCTCCAGAGCACCCTTCGCTCCCGCGCTCAAAGGCAGGGCGATCCCGTTGGATATCATCTGACCATCGCCGTTCCTATCTACTAAGCAAATGAGTGGTTGTCGCTAGGCCTTTTGTCCTCATGATGCAAGGGTATGGCACTTGATGCGACGGCATCTGCGACTTCAAAATTGATCTGATCTCTTTGTGACCTCTATTCGTTCAAAATGCTCTCCTCAAGTACGCTAAATTTATCTCCATAGACTCTGACGATATGTTGCTCTCCCCAAGCGCACAGCGAGTCCAAAATGCTTTGCAAACTCCACCCGTATTCAGTGAGTTCATATTCCACTTTGGGGGGTACCTGATTGTAACTGATACGACGAATGATCCCGTCGTGTTCCAACTCCCGCAGTTGCTGGGTCAGCATTTTCTGCGTGATACCGGGCATCAGGCGCCGAAATTCACTTGTTCGTTTCTTCCCTCGTGTCAAATGGCAGAGGATGACGCATTTCCACTTGCCACCGATGACTTCTAACGTCGCTTCAACCGAGATATTGTACTTTTTCTTTTGATTCATGTTTGTCACCCCTAACGATGATAGAAACTTTTAAGTGCCTATATAACTAAAAAGTGCGTACTACTCTTTTGTTAGTATACGCATCACAATAACATTCGCGAGGCATCAGAACAAATGCTTGCACAGAAACCATACTGTTGATTCAGATAGGAGGGTCAAGACGTACAGTGGATAAACAACGAAGTACACTGGCGCTGCTGGCATTGGCAGTCAGTGCATTTGCAATTGGAACGACGGAATTTATCAGCGTCGGGCTATTGCCATTAATCTCGAAGGGGATGCACGTCTCCGTTACGACGGCGGGGTTGACCGTTACGGTTTACGCGCTAGGGGTGACGCTCGGAGCACCCATCTTAACGCCTCTCACGGCAAGTGTGCCGAGAAAAGCTCTTTTACTTTGGATCATGGTCCTGTTCATTGTCGGCAACGGGACGGCGGCAATGGCAACCAGTATGGAAATGTTGCTGGTGGGCCGCGTGCTCGCGGCGCTGGCCCACGGTGTGTTCATGGCCATCGCCAGCACGTTGGCAGCAGATGTCGCTTCCGAGGATAGGCGAGCTAGTGCCATTGCTTTCATGTTTACCGGACTTACTGTTGCCACGGTGACCGGTGTGCCCTTGGGAACCTTCCTCGGTCACCAGTTGGGGTGGAGAGTCGCCTTTATGATGATTGTCGCGTTTGGCATCGTGGCGCTCGTCGCGAACAGTATTCTGGTTCCCTCGAATCTACCCCGGGGAGCCCGCCCTAACTTCAGCCATCAGTTCGCCATCGTCACGAATCGCCGATTGCTCTTGATGTTCATCATTACCGCGTTAGGCTACGGTGGCACATTTGTCGTCTTTACGTACTTGTCGCCACTGCTCCAAGATGTCACCGGTTTTCGAGGGGCGACAGTTGCCGCCATCCTGCTCGTCTATGGCATCGCCATCGCCATTGGCAACTTCATCGGCGGAAGACTGGCGAACCGAAGGCCGCTGTCTGCGCTCTTGTACATGTTTGTAGCACAAGCCGTCGTGCTGGCCATCTTGTCCCTGACTGCGCCGTTTAAGGTAGCGGCACTCGTCACGATCTTTGGCATGGGACTGTTGGCATTTATGAATGTGCCTGGACTTCAAGTGTACGTCGTCCAACTGGCCGAACGGTTTGCGCCGAAAGCCGTTGATGCCGCTTCTGCTCTCAATATTGCTGCCTTTAACGCAGGCATCGCCCTTGGGGCATACCTAGGCGGTATCGTCGCGAGAACGCTGGGGCTCATTCATACGCCGTGGATTGGCGCGCTTATGGTGTTGGCGGCAGCCATTCTCACAGGCTGGAGTTGCGTGTTGGAACGAAAGGACGAGCAGGCTACTGAAGCGAAACGGGCGTATCTCTGAAGGGCGAGTAGCAAGCGACGAGGCCCGAAAGTCACACGGAAAATACAGGAGGTCACGATGTTGAAACAAGATGTGAAAGGCACTACTGTACTACACAATGGAGTTCGCATGCCCTGGTTTGGACTCGGCGTGTTCAAAGTAGACGAAGGCGCCGAACTCGTCGAAGCGGTCAAATCAGCCGTCAAGTATGGCTACCGAAGCATTGATACGGCGGCGATTTACGGGAATGAACGAAGTGTCGGGCAGGGGATCCGCGAGGCCTTGTCTGAAACCGGATTGACGCGTAAAGATCTGTTCGTAACGTCTAAGGTATGGAACGTTGACCTTGGTTTTGAAGCCACACTGGCTGCATACGAGAGGAGCTTGGACAAGTTAGGTCTCGACTATCTCGATCTCTATCTGATCCACTGGCCCGTGGCTGGTAAGTATAAAGAGGCGTGGAGAGCTTTAGAGACCCTGTATCAAGAAGGGCGTGTCAAAGCTATCGGGGTTAGTAATTTTCAGGTTCACCATCTAAGGGATCTTATGGAAGACGCCCACATTCATCCGATGGTCAACCAAGTGGAATTCCATCCGCTCTTGACGCAAAAAGAACTGCTTCAGTTTACACGGGAGCAGCACATCCAACTGGAGGCGTGGTCACCGCTTATGCAGGGCAAGCTCCTGGATCACCCGATCCTCAGTCGTATTGCCGAGAAGTATGGCAAAACGGTTGCTCAAGTGATTTTGCGTTGGGATTTACAGCACGGCGTGATCACCATTCCAAAGTCGACAAAGGCGCACCGGATCGTCGAAAATGCCTCGATTTTTGATTTTGAACTGGCGCTTGCAGAGATGGGTGAAATCGATGCACTGAACAGAGAGCAGCGCGTCGGTCCAGATCCGGACAACTTTGATTTTTAACGGGAGAACAATCACTCAATCTACCGTGGCCGGTTGTGCCACGGTAGATTGATTATTTTTAGGTGAATATCGGCAGTGCCGACGACGGAATTCGTATGGTCAACCTTCAGGCGCATTGCTACCCGAAACATGAGTCTGTTTCACAAATTCCTCGACAATCTTTTGACCTGTTGTAAACCAAACGTGTTCATGTGAAGAAATGTATTTTAATGCATTGTCGAGTGCGAGTATTCTGTGTGCGGTTCCCGTTATATAGGGATGGAGGGCAATGGCCATGACTCGTCCCGAGTCTTTACCTTCCTCATACAACGTGTCAAAGTGCCGACATATCATCGCTTCAAATTCGAGCGCAGTTCGATGATACTTTTCATACATCGGCTTATCGTTGAGGTCCACGGTATAAGGGATAGAGACCAGTGGATACCCTTCAATGTTCATGTAATATGGTTGGTCATCGTTCACCCAGTCGGCCACATATCGGATACGGGCGTCCGCGAGAAAGTCTAGTGTGTGCCAGGTTTCTTGTAATCCGGATCCTAACCATCCCTGGGGTCTCTCTCCCGTAGCCTGTTCAATTCGCTGCAGGGTCCGATCAATTAATGCACGTTCCAAAGCGGGCTCCAACTCGTACAGGTACTGTGTATTTGTTTCGTTGTGTCCCATGAACTCCCACCCCATGCGAGCGGCTTCCTCGACGATCTCGGGGTAGATATTACAGACCTCGCTATTGAGCGCAACTGTCGCGCGAATGTCGTGCTTCGAAAGGACATCCATGATCCTCCACACACCAACTCGAGCCCCGTAATCACGTTTCGAGTAATTGTATATATCGGGAATGTTCCCACGTCCTTCAGGCATTCTATCGCAGAGAGCGAAGACCTCAATATTCGGGACGATCCAAACGGCCACACGAGCCCCGTTGGGCCAACTTAGTGTCGGCCTCCGTGTGATGGGGGAAAATTCAAACGGACCAGTCGCTCTTGGCTTCACCTGATATCTCCTCCATTCCTGCGATCCCAGTACATTGGCAAGTCACATAAGTGCAACACGTCAGCGTATTTGTGGTGTAAATCAAACAGATTGATTTGATGAGATAGAGTGCTGCGGTCGAAGACCGTTTCCTCGAATACCACCATGTGAAAACCGAATGAATATCCGTCCACTACCGTTGCGCGGACACAGCCGCTAGTCGACTCGCCGCAGACAATAACCGTGTTAATGCCTAGGTGTGTTAGATGAGCAATCAATGGTGTACCAAAGAACGCACTTGCTCGGTCTTTGTAAATGATTTGTTCTCTGTCCTGCGGTTGAAACGCGGGGTAAAAATCATAATCAAAAACTGAGAACTCAGTGCTATTGCGATTCGTCGCTCTGACGTGTTCTTGTTGGCCACTTCGCCGAGCACCTGACGTTGTATGGAAAATGGGAATTTGACGCTCCCTTGCGAATGCCAACAGGTCTCTTATAGGCTGGATCGCATTCGATGCATTCGCCCCGCAGGAGCTCGAGTGAAGGCGGACGGTTTCTGAGAGCGGCAATGGGCCAGGGGGAAATACACAGTTATATAAATCAATCACTAATAACGCCGGGCGGCTCCCGATGTATAATTCGCGATGATATGCCTTGTAAATATCTAAAGTCTCTTGCGGAACAACAGTCCGCCAACAGTAGTCCTCAAAATCACGCATCGTTTTACTCACCTCGTCGGATGATTTTCAAGAAATTTGTACGGAGGTCTCCACGGATTTATCTCGTAGTGTCCGCTCACTCGGTAGAATGCAGATGTAGGCGATCAAGGCGAGAAGTGCAAAAACGACTAAGGTGTCAATTCCCATCATGAAACTTCCACCAGTTAGCGAGACGAGTGCCCCGATCACCATTGGGGCAAATCCGCCGAGCAGCGTGGAGAATCCCGCCATAATTCCTGTCGCACTGCCTATGCTCCTGGTCGGTACGAACTTCTGAAGCAGATACAAATTGACAATCATGGCCGCTTGCTGGCAAGCGACGCCAATGCTCAGCATGGCCGCTGAGATCGCGGCGGTTCCCGTGATAGCACCGATATACATGACAATCGCTCCAATCACCGCGCAAACGATGCCTAATGCTGACGCTCGTCTCGAACGGTCGATGATGTATCCGGCCAACAACGCGCCGACTACGCCGAATATCCACGAGACAGACGTCCATCCTGCCATGGACGAAGCCGAAAAGTGGCGGATCGTTTTTAGGTAGGTCGGGAGCCAAAAGGACAGACCAAAAAATACGTACCCAAACGAGACATGTGCTAAGACGATAAGCCAGTACCGCCATTTTGCAGTGAAAATGGTGATCGATTCGCGCTCATCCTGTGTGATAGGGATTTCTTTTCCCGATTGAATGTACGCGATCTCGTCCTCGTTTACAGCGAAATGCTCGCTAGGCGTGTTCCTTGTCAGGAATACAAACATGGGCATAGCGATAACCAGGGAGAGAGCAGCTAACATAAAAAACGCATTCCGCCAGGTTCCTGCCATCACCGCAACGATAAGCGGGGCACCAATGGCGGGTCCTAGCGTATTCCCGATAAACCAAAGGGACTGGGCGCGAGACACTTCCTTCTTGCTGAACCAGTTCGCTGAGAACTTCGTCGATACCACCCAGAGTATGGCTTCTCCGATGCCTAGCAAAATTCGGGAAGCAAGTAGAGCGCCATATGTGGTACTGATTCCGCCCAGAATCATCATGAGACCCCAAACTGAAGTACCAAAGATAGCGACTCGTCTAGGCCCCCAACGATCCGCCACAATGCCCCAAAAGAAGTTAGCGATGGCGTAAGCAAAGGTGAATCCAGTTGATAACAGTGCAATTCGTGCTGTCTTACCTTGCAAATTCATGGCGTTCAGAAAGGAGTGATTTGAGACAACGATGGAGATTCCGAGTTTGTCGATGTTCCCTATCATCCAGAACACCATGATAGAAGGTACAATGAAAAACCAACGAGCATTCGTTCTTGACCTCATGTCGAATCACCCTCCACACATGCGTCAAATTGGGCGCGTCATGGTAGTCTGAATTTTCAGTTTTATAATACGGAGCATGTTTGAGTCAGTACAGATATGCATTCTTCTATACAGAATGAGGTAAACGAATTTTTGAGCGATGTTAAATACAACTTATATGCCCCAAGCGTCGGTGGTGGATTTGGGCGCCAGGATTAGAAGACCCGATCGTCGCACTTGGTGATAACAAAGATCTGGCAGGTCAGTATTCGAGTGGGGAAGTTGTCGATGATTATCTTCAGAAATGGCTGAAGGGGAAGCCTCATATTGATTTTTCCGGAAATGGGTTAGATCCGGAATCTGTACTGAGTTTGAACCCTGATTTGATTGTGTTGTACTCAACCTATTTCACGAACGATGGAAAATATAAACAATACTCAAAAATTGCACCTACGTACGAATTTAATCAAGATAGTGGCGCACAAGGGTCTTGGCGGAATACGTTGTTGACACTTGGCAAAATACTGGGTAAAAGCGGTAAAGCACAACAGTTGCTCAAGGACTACGATCAAAAAGTCAGCGCTGCGAAGGAAAAACTTCAAAAACAGATCGGCAAAAAGACAGTCGCCATCATTGAACCGTCAGGCAAACGGGTGTTCCTGATAGGCAAAGGGACCTTTGCGAGTCGGTATATGGGGATTTGGGGTTGACGCCTCAGAAAATGGCGACAGACTGGTCGTCCATTTCATTGGAAGACTTGCCGAAACTAGATGCCGATTACATCTTCATGGTCTCGGGCAATGACAGCGCCGCGGAAGAGGGGACTTTGACAAGCAACCCCGTTTGGAAGGGGCTCCCGGCCGTGAAGCAAGGGCGTGTATACACAGTCAATTACGGTCACTGGATCAACCTTGGCGTTATCGCCAAAGGAAGAGTTGACACCTAACGTGTTCGGGTGTAAACGCAATCGGCAGAGTTTCGCCAACAGCAACAGCTGAAACAAATGAAGTAACCGTATGGCTCCACACCACTTTTCTTGGCGTGGGGCCACATAGGTTGATGCTGGTTTACGAGCCTGGGCTTGAACTGTATAGACAACGGGATTGCTGATTCATGTTGACCTTCAAGCATTCGCCATTTTTTGGATATTTTTTGCTATCCAGAATAGATGTTGGATAACCTTCGTTGACGGCATGAATCATGGTAATCCCGAGTTCCCTTAAGGACATGAGAGACGACGCAAGATAAGATGCGCAATAGGATACAGCAACAGTTTATAGCGTAGTAATATCGATGAGTATTTTCAGCCCTTTGGTCGGATGGATATATCCAGGGCGGAACATATATGCTTGTTTGAAAGGAAGCTGTAACAAATGGTTCTCTGTTCGCCCCTTCACCCGTGCCCACATACTTCTTCCTTTCTCGGAACTGTCCGTACCGCTTCCGGATACATAGCAAAAGATCATGCCCCGATTCAATTCGGCGAGAATGCCCGCAACAGGGTTAAATCATAAGTCAACTTGCTATACTGCTCTTCACTCGCGCCTACTGCCAAGACACAAGTAGCATGTGTTAAAACCAACAATCGCGATCTAATTGACGACAAGTCGAAAAAGTTGGGTGAACGATTTCTGTTAATTTGGCATGGACTACTCCGCATGGCTTCCGGTTGATGACCAGCACTTGCTCCACATCAGGGTGGAGCATGCACTCGTGCAGCACGCCTTCCCCGACTATTCGCGTAGCCCCCGTAATGATCGCTCTAATTTTGGCCTACTCCGGGTTTGCCGGTACGCATATGGCCTTCTGCCTTTCTTGGTTTTATTCGGTTTCTCGCAATGCCCTTACCATTCACTGCGTGCTTCTCTAATATCGGTCTCGACAGAGAATCACTTGTTGACCGTTATAAGCATCTTATTGGCGTTCAGGCCATCCAACGTATGCCGCACCATCTGGCGGGTCGTTGTGTTCGTACTTGTATACGTTCGGATATTTCGTTTTGTAAAACGCTGGTGGAATTTTCTTTACAAATTTTCTAAACATACGTTGAATAAAACAAATGTATTTCTATTGATTGAGGAGGTTGAGAATGATTCGTCATATCGAGGAATTGTCACTCAATGCTTGGGCGTCATTACAAACGGTAGTCTATGATGGTTGGCTGATTCGGTTCTCTAATGGTTATACGAAACGTGCGAATTCGGTTAACCCGATTTATGGGTCAACCGAAGACTTAGACTACAAAATCCATTACTGTGAAGACGTATTTCGCGCTAGAAATTTAAAACCTGTTTTTAAAATGACAGAGTCCGTGTATCCAAAATCTCTGGACGCCACTTTAGAGGAGCGCGGATACATTGCAATCGACCATACAAGTGTTCAATCCATGTCGTTGTCGCAGTCAAAAGAGCCATCTATACATACTGTTAAAGTCCACGAGACACTGAACGATGAGTGGCTGAATCAGTTCTGTATCCTGAACAATCAAGACAAGGCTAGTAAAGCGACGATGAAGCAAATGCTTTCATTAATACTTCCGAAAACAGGATTTTTCTCGCTAAATGATAACGAGGTTGTCGTTGCATGTGGGTTAGGGGTTTTAGAAAGAGGTTATTTAGGCATCTTCGACATTGTGACGCACTCCCACTTCAGAAACCGTGGATTCGGAGAACAACTGATGCTGAACTTGTTGAAGTGGGGAAAAGAAAACGGTGCGAAACATGCGTATCTCCAAGCAATGCTAACCAATGGCGCTGCGTTGGGATTGTACTCAAAGCTAGGGTTTCAAGAACGATATCGATACTGGTATCGCATAAAGGAATGATGATGAGACGCATGAGTTTTACCATAACGGTCAGATTGTCTCACAGGCACGACACTTGGGATACATCCCCCCTAAAGCGGATCTTGATTGAGCGACTGGAATTTTGAAGATAAATTACAGAAGTACTTGGAGCACACAGAGTGTTATTTGGCTAAAGAGTATTCATCTGACCCAATAATTTACGTAACAGGATGATTGTTCGAATCAGATTATTTACTACTTACAGACGGAAAGAACTCTCCGAATCAGTGCTCAACGAAGCTGATAAGAATCTATTGCTATTTTGACCTGTTCCGGTTAACACAAACAAATATGCGTCTAGTCATAAATAACCGACACCGGCTCTCATTCGCATACTGTGGATTACACAGAGACTTGAGAAGCAGTGCAGACTCACATGTCGAAGAAGCCGGTGTTATATAGACCAAGTGCGTTTGTTGATACGACGGGGACCAATTGTGCCATTGTCATGCATTGTAACCAATTTTCCGTGATATCTCATCGGCTGTTTCGATCAGTTTTTTGATATAGGTTTGAATATTGTGGAAATGTATCCTCTGAATTGGACCTACAATTGTAATGGCCGCTACTACCTTTCCAGTGAAATCCCGGATTGGGGCCCCAATGGTTACGACTCCCTCGACGAACTCCTCGAAACTCGTTACATATCCCTGGCTTCTAATGCTTTTTAGATGATTTCTGAATTCGTCAGGATCGGTAATGGTATGCGGTGTAAATTGGGTCATTCCACGTGCAATGACTTTTTGTACCGTATCGTCCTCGGCATAGGACAGTAGTAGTTTACCGGAGCTCGTACAGTAAGCAGGGTTTCTTACGCCTTCTGGCGCTGAAATTCGAACTGGATGACGACACTGAATAGTTGTTAGGTAGAATACTTCAGTCCCTTGTAAAACGACTAAATGGGAGGAGTGATCGATCTCGTTGACCATTTTCTGCATAATTGGATACGCCTGTTTTCGTAGTGTCACAGTTTCTTTTATCACATTGCTCAACCGTAAGAAGGAAAAGCCTAATTGATAAAATTGTGATTCACTATCCTTAATTACAAATCCCTCTTCGGCGAGAACTATCATTAGTCGACTGACTGTGCTTTTTGATAGCCCAAACTCGTCAGCCAAATCCGTAACCCTTTTTTGCGGAGCATCCACCGAGAAGCTGTTCAAAATCCTGAGTGCATTTTTGACGGATGATAAGTATCCCTTTTTTTCAATAGACTCCACGCTATCACTCCATTCGTATCCATCGACGTCATTTAATCAAACGTTGCTCTGAAGTACTGAACATTTTACGCTTTTCTCATGTTTTTCTACTGTTGCTTATTATGCAACAACACCACATATTGCGCAACAATAAATTAATTCAGAATATTCGTTCTGTAATGTTGAGTTATTTATTTTCATCAATTAGACTACATTTGAAAGCTGTTTTGATGTTATTGTTCAGTTCGTTGTGTTGCGTATTATGAAACTAATATGCTTATTGTGAATGGAGGGTGTTTGTGCACGAGTTGCCTGTAAACGCGTTGTCACTGTATTAGGGCACCAGATCCGCTACATGGAGCAGGGAGAGGGGGATGTCGTTTTATATTTACATGGCTATACAGGCATGGACCCGTGGTTTCCCTTTTTAGAGGTGCTGTCAAACCGGTTTAGAGTAATATCTAGCGAAATCCCCGGATTTGGCGAGTCTGGCTGTCCGTCCTGGGTTTCTACGATGGATGAGCTGGCGTTTTTTTATGTGGACATACTCAGAGAACTCAATGTCGAGCATGTATCGCTTGTTGGGTCGTCGTTAGGAGGGTGGTTAGCAGTCGCCTTCGCATCTCACTATCCGAGTATGGTGCGCCGGTTGGTGTTAGTTGATGCCATGGGACTTCATTCTCCTAAGGTAAAAGTCGCAGACATTTTCTTGATTTCCGAAGAGGAGCACATGAAGTTGCGCTATTTTAAACCGCATGGAGATCAACTTCTTGAGAAGGAGGTGGATTTTCTGGAAATGGCTCGTGCTAGTCGGGCTACTGCGCATTTGGGTTGGAATCCAAGACTACATGATCCGAAACTTCCTCACAAACTTTGTCGGATAACAGCGCCAACTTTAATCGTTTGGGGGGAAGAGGATGGCGTGGTGCCTCCAGCCTTTGCAACGCTATATCAATCCCTCATTGCAAATGCACAGGTAACACGGATACCGCAAAGCGGACATCTTCCGCAGTTCGAACAAAGTGATCTGTTTATTGAATCGGTGGGGAGCTTTCTTTGAATCAACGATATAGGGGTGTTTATGTGAAAGTTTTTATGTTTCATTTGATGCCATGGCAATATTTATCTGAAAATTTCAACAAAGAACATCCGTCCGCTTGGATCACCTACTCGAATAGGAATTACGATCCGGTTCAGGGCGCAACGCTGTACGATAACTATCTAGATGAACTTTGCTATGCGGAGGAAATTGGATTTGATGGAATTTGCGTGAATGAACATCATCAAACAGCATATGGACTGATGCCAAGTCCGAATGTGATGGCGTCCGCATTGGTTCAGAGAACGAAGCACGTGAAAATTGCCATCATCGGAAATGCAATTCCTTTACGAGACCACCCTTTGCGCGTCGCAGAAGAAGTAGCGATGCTCGGCGTACTCAGTAAAGGAAGGATTATCTGCGGCTTTGTTCGCGCAATCGGTTCCGAGTACCACTCATTTTCATTGGATCCAACGACGTCGCGGGAGCGGTTTCTCGAAGCGCATGATCTGATCCTGAAATCCTGGATGGATTCAGGGCCATTCCAATGGTATGGGGAACATTATCAATTTTCGTATGTGAATCCTTGGCCGCGGCCGTACCAAGATTCTCATCCTTCGATATGGATACCAACTCAAGGGAGTGGGGAAACGTTAGAATGGGCGGCGGAGCGGCACTACACATTGTTACAAACGTTCAATCCGATCAAAAATATCGAGCGCGTTCTCGGCGAGTACAGGAATATTTGCATCGAAAAATTTCGATATGAACCGAGACCAGATCAAGTTGGATGGTCGCTACCGGTGTATGTGGGTGACAGTGATGAGGCGGCATATGAGGAAGCCCGGCCACATCTGAACTACATGGTTCAAAACTTGCAGCATCGTCCACCAAAATCGTTATTTCCACCCGGGTATTTGTCCGAGCGTTCCATGCAGTCTGTCCTGAAAGCCAAGGGTGCGGCGACTCGATATAAGCGGTATGAGGAATTGATCGAATCTGGTTATGCGGTTGTGGGGAATCCGGATACAGTGTTACGTAGTTTAAGGGAGATGGCAGAGCGAGCAGGCGCTGGCATTATTGTTCCGATGATGCAATTTGGAACAATGACACACGCTCAGGTAATAAAAAGCATGGAGCGGTTTGCCGAGAACGTGCTTCCAGGGCTAAAGGAATTTTTGCCAAGCGTTCACCTGTAATTAGCATTCGGTTAAACCGAGCATTGCTCGAATTCTGAATCAATGTTCGAAGCGAGGGGCCCGAAAGGGATAGGGGCCTGGGTGTGCAGATATCCCCTTTACCTTGAAGACCACTTTCTTAAACATTTGCTTAGCTTGGAGGGTTGAGATTGAGCCTGAATGTGGGATTGAGCCCAAATGGAGCAGTTGTAGACAGCAGGGTACGATGGCGGTATGTCATGCCAACCTTGGTTTTACTGCAAACGCTCGGGATGGTAGACAAAGTCAATGTTGGTATGGTCATGACGTACAAACCATTTTTGACGTACATGAACTTGACCAATCAAAAGGCTCTGGCAGGGATGCTTATGACGTTGTTTGTGGTCGCATATGGTATCGGCATGCCCTTTTGGGGAATGGTCATCGATAAATGGGGCGCACGCAAGTCCGCAATCCTATCTACTATCGCGTGGATTGTCATGTTAGTGATAGGTGGTCTATCGACCAGCCTTACATGGCTATTTATATCGAGAATTGGACTAGGTTTGGCAGAGGCCACAATTTGGCCCTTAGGCAACAATTTAATTGCACATTGGTTTCCCGTGAAAGAGCGCAGTAAAGCAAGCGCCTATTGGGTTTCGGGTCTCAGTATCGGCATCGCCTTGTCTGGTCTCCTGGTTCCCCCAATGCTCTCGAACTTTGGTTGGCGGTCTGTATTTTTTATTCTAGCCACTATTGATCTAATACCACTCTGTATGTTTGTATTTTTGACGAAAGACGGCCCTCGATATGTTCGTAACATTTCTTCTTTTGAGATTTCTCTAATTGAGCAAGGTGTTTTAGAGAAAACGTCAGAAATCCCGAATTATGATAAGGCAACGACAAGGGCTTTCTATCGTGACTATCGGTTCTGGATTCTGACCTTTTGTAATGTAACCGCATCCGTCTTGAACTTTGGCATTAATACGTGGATGCCGAGTTATCTAACAAATGTCAGACATCTGTCCTTATCGGGGATGGGGTATTTTACGGCGATTAGTTGGATATTGTGCCCGCTTTTCATGGTCTTAGCGGGGCGTTGGTCGGATCATCTCCTTCGGAGGTCCGCCTTCATTACCATCGGATATATTGCGTTCGCCGTGTTTTTCTATTTTGCAACGTTGGCGGAAAGCTCTATTGCCGTATTAATTCTGGAGACCATTGCTATCTGGGGTTATGAGATAGCAGTCACCATGACCTTCTCAATGTTGCACAGTATTGTGGTGAAATCCCACATGGGAAGAAGCTCTGGCGTATTGACTGGCGTAAGCAACGTGGCAGCAGCGTTTATACCGATGGTGATGGGTGCTGTGATTGGGCACTACAACAGCTTTACAGGGGCATTCTTGATATTGAGTGGATTTGCGGTAGCAGCTGCGGCATTGACGGCCGTATTGATTCCTCAGAGATACTGAGGGATTTTGCCAACGGCTATCATCGCAAATCTATTCTAGAGGTGTTGGCTATGCAAGGCAAATTTGTGATGGTTGGAAATATCAAAACGCATTATCTGCAGTGCGGTAGTGGAGAACGTAGCTTGATTTTGCTTCACAGTGGAGAACATGGAGCATCTGCAGAAAACAGCTTTGAATACAACATAGAGCCTTTATCGCGATCGTTTCATGTATATGCGATTGATATGGTTGGTTTTGGTCAGACTGATAAACTGTTTGATTTTGGGAACGTGCGTAGCTTTAGAATGAATCACATTCGTGACTTTATGACGTGTTTGTGTATTGAAAAGGCGTCGTTTATTGGATGCTCTACGGGTGGAGGTCTCGTTTTAGAGGTAGCGTCAATGGACAGTTCGATTTGGAATGTGGAAAAAATCGTGACCGTCAGTGGCGGTGGGCCCAATAACCAAGATGTACACAATGTACTCAATCAGTAAGATTGTACTAAATCCCACACGAGGAAAATTCATGATTTGCTATTTTTGATGATGCATTGGAAGACGGATGAGTATGTTGAAAGGAGATTTCGTCTAAGTATTCAACCCGGGGCGTGGGAGGCTTTGAGTGCAGCAAGACTAAGTGCACCGTTACACAAAGTGTCCGTCAAGCCAAAATACAACGAACGGTATGCAAAGATAAAATGTCCCGTTCTTATTTTCGCGGGGGCGCAAGACACACGAAGTTTCCGGATTACGCCGAACAATTGGAACGGTTGATTCCGCACAGTCATGCGGTCGTGTTTCCGAACTGTTGCCACAATGCCCAGATCGAATCTTTCAACGGCTTCAATGAAGCAGTGCTAGAATTATTTGAAAATTGACAAAATTTGTCGTTAAAGAACCTGAACATTTTCACAAACCGATCCAACTTCATGGACGGATGTGTAGTGGACAAAGCCACTTTTCGGAAAATTGCTTCCAAATTCGCGACGGGTGTGACGTTATCACCACTGTGGATTTAGAGACAACGACTGCCGTTGGAATGACCGCGAATTCGTTTGCAACACTGTCGCTGGAACCCCTTCTGCTTTTGTTCAACATCGATAAAAATCGAGTACTTATCGTCAGTTCCAGCAAAGCGATGGATTCACCGTGAATGTATTGTCATCTACACAACAAAACTTAGCAAAACAGTTTGCCATGTCAGGGATTGATCGCTATAAAGGGGTCGAATATTCGATAGGTTCAACGGATTCTCCTGTGATAACAGATTCATTGGCCCACTTTGACTGTCGTGTTACGAAAAGATACGAAGGTGGGGACCACACCATCATTGTCGGTGAGGTTGTCGATGGAGGGTATACAAGACAACAACCATTACTATTTTTTGACGGAACTTACCTAGAATTTAATGAGGAGGGGAAGAATATGTGTTCAACCGTTTGAAAACCGTATGTAGTGTCCCTAACACGAGTTAAGGAGTCTCGTTTCGCCGATGTACTTGGCTTTGAGTTTGGGAAATCGGTTTCAAATCTATCAGAAGTGACATAAGTGACTGTCACTTACGTTGCAAGACGTACTAGAAAACTATCGGGCTTCTCCAGTTAAAGGATGGATTTCTTAGGGGGAATTGAGAATGAATTTAAAGGATCGGGTTGACCCGAGTCGAGCTGCAGTAATTGTGGTGGATGTTCAAAATGATTTCTGTCATCCTGAGGGAAGTTGGGGACGCAGCGGAAAGAATATGGATTTCATAAACGAAATGATTCCTGCACTACAAAAGTTTGTAACAGCGGCCAGGCGTCAAAATGTACCGATCATCTTTATACAAACAACGCACAGTGATGCGGACTCGACATCAGCGTGGCTATCACGGAAGTCACAATCTAGTGGAGATCCCAATCAAACTTGTGTGGAGGGCACATGGGGATGCGGATTTTATGGTGTGCTGCCAGAAGAGGGTGACCTTGTCGTTCGCAAGCACAGGTACTCCGCATTTGTGGGCACGAATTTGGCACAAATCCTAAATGCGCTCGGACGTGACTCGATTTTGGCCACAGGGGTTGCCACGAATGTCTGTGTTGAATCGACCGTTCGAGATGGACTTAATCGTGACTTTCATATACTACTTGTCTCTGACTGTACGGCGACAACGAGCGACGCTGCACAGAAGTCGACGGAAGAGAATATTCGCAACGCATTTGGCTGGGTTGATAGTTCAAAAGTGGTCTGTAGTATATGGGATAGCTTAACGGTTGTGAAATAGTCTAGGGATTGGCCGCTCACTCTGTTTTGTGGAGACGGGCGGCCTCATCGCGTTCAAATTTGCGATATTCCTGTTTTAACTATCCATTGTCTATGCCAGAACGGTGGGATCTGATCTATAAGTGGTATGGAAGGTTAAAGGATTCTGTACGCCCGTCAAAGTTACAACATCATTAAGTCAAACGTGTAGGTCTGATACATTTCAATGATCAAGACTTAACTCCAACCATTCGTTTGTTTCTTTAAATCCGAATTTTTGATATACAGGTCGACCCAATTTTGACGCTCCAAGCCATATTTTTGTAATTCCCAAATTCTTAGCTTCATCAACTAATTTAGTTAATAACTTAGTTGCAATTCCTTGTCCTCGGTAAGTTTTTTCAGTATACATATTGGTGATATACCCCTTTTTTCCACTCATATTGGTATAGGTGGGGGGGAATTCGTAAAAAATGATTCCGCCACAAGCGATAATATCCTCATCATTTTCTACTACCCACTGAACCAACGAACCATCGTTTAACTTGTTTTCAAAGAAGGAGAACAGTTCCATATCAATGTCTATATTCGGCGCTATTCCTTCACCGACTAATTGCCGTTTCCTTAAATCGACCAATTTATCAACATCATCTATATTTGCTTTGCGGTATTTCAACCTCTCAACGCTCCCTTACCAGACCTTGTTGTAAATCACTTAGTCACGAATTTTACAATATATCCGGTAGTTTGGGGCAGATTAATGAAGGGAGTTTTCGAGAAAAGTCCGTTTCTACTCTGTTGTATTGGGCTGTTGAGCGTGCTAAAGTGCCAATAAACCAATCATCCTACGTTTGGCGAAAGAGCGAGGAGAGAGTTGAAATATGCTTCAGAGGACGACCCGTCTGACGCTGGTTGAGCAAATTGCGCTGCAGATGGAGGGGTTGATCGAGTCTGGCAAGTGGGAGATTGGAATGCGTATTCCGGCCGAACCGGAATTGATGGCCGAGTTGAATGTAAGCCGCAACACGTTGCGGGAAGCCATCCGGGCGTTGACGCATGCAGGACTGCTGAAGACGAAGCAAGGGAATGGAACTTATGTATGCTCTTCGAGCGTTTTGGGGGTTGTGTTGCAAAAACGCATTTTGCGCTCTGAAACCCAGCAAACTCTAGAAGTCCGGCATGCACTCGAGCGCGAAGGAGCTCTTTTGGCTGCACAGCGTAGAACCAGTGACGAGGCGCGGGCACTACTGTTGGTGCTCGAAAGATGCGAAGGAGCGGTGGAACGCGGCGACATCGACGGATACGTAACGGAGGATATTCGTCTTCATCAAAGCGTAATCGCTGCTTCTCACAACGACATTTTGATCGAATTGTACGGGCATATTGCGGAAACGTTGCGAGATTTAATCTCAAGTCTGACGCGACGTGAAGTTGGTGCTGTTTATTTGGAAGTTCATCGGCAGCTGGTCGAAGCGATTGTCCGTCAGGACGCTGATCGCGCAGTGGCCGCCGTGCATCACTACATCGCCGAATCGAAAGCAGCTATCAGTGGCAGCGAAAGGGAGGGGCATGAACCCGCATAGAGACACGACGGGTAGCCATGGCGGAGACGTCATTGTTCGCCGAGGCGGTGCCGCTCACTGCTGGAATCTGAAATGTAAACTAATCCTACTTTCACGCCATACTTGTGCCTTTACATAATCGTACGCATTTTTATGGAAGGACTTTATCTTTTATAGAAATATAAAGTAGGTGGTTTTCGTGGAGAAGGACAGTTCGGTTCAAGGAATTTCGTCGCATGCAACCACCAAGGTGATGTTGATTCTTGGCATCATTCTAGTTGCAGCGAATTTGCGCGCAGCCATCACCGGTGTGGGTCCGCTCGTGAATGACATTTGCAGGGACACAGGCTTGTCGACGGCATTGGCGGGCATGTTGACGGCGTTGCCCCTCGTCGCATTCGCGGTTGTCTCGCCGGTTGCCCCAGTGATTGCCCGGCGGATCGGTATTGAGTACGCCCTGGGTGCGAGTATGGCTTTGCTGACCATTGGCATCGTACTGCGGTGCATCGGTTCAGAAGTTGGGCTGTTCCTAGGTATGTTGTTGGCAGGCGTTGGTATTGCCATGGGTAACGTGCTGTTGCCAAGCCTGATCAAACGGGATTTCCCAACGCAGGTCGGATTGATGACAGGGCTCTATTCGATCTCGATGAACGTATGGGCGGCAATCGCCTCTGGCATTAGCGTACCGATATCCCAGGTTGTCGATATCGGATGGCGAGGGTCCATGATGAGTTGGGCCATTTTGTCGATCGTGTCCATCCTCATTTGGCTGCCGCAATTGCGTCAACGCCATATTCCGAAGAAGGCTGAATCCACTGTTAACGTGTGGAAGTCCGGCCTTGCCTGGCAAGTCACTTTTTTCATGGGGCTGCAATCTTTTGTCTTCTACGTAAGTGTCGCTTGGCTGCCTGATCTTCTGCAAACCAGAGGCATGAGTGAGACGACAGCTGGTTGGATGCTATCGCTGCTGCAGTTTGCCAGCCTGCCAGCGTCCTTCATCGTACCAGTCATTGCCGGCAAACGGTCCAGCCAACGCAGCTTAGTGGTATTCATCATCTTGTTGTTCCTGATTGGATATGTGGGTTTGATAAGTGGAGTAAATGCCTTGAACTGGTTGTGGATCGTGTTGATCGGGGTGGCAGGAGGTGCGGTCATCAGCCTGGCATTGGCGTTTTTTGGATTGCGATCGCGAAGCTCTGATGAAGCTGCCAAGCTGTCGGGTATGGCGCAATCCATTGGCTATCTACTGGCCGCGATCGGCCCCATTTTGATCGGTATTGTGCACACTGCGCTCGACTCCTGGACCGTGCCGCTCTTCATTCTCGTGGTCGCCATCGTGCTTTTGTTCATCTTTGGTATGGGAGCGGGGCGTAACGCTTATATCAGTTCAGTTCGCGAAGCCCAGGACGTCTTGTCCAAGCAAGCTTAAGTCTACGTAGCCCTGTCCCGTCGTGGCACGGGGTTGCGTTCAACCTCGCGCAGGTTCTCTCGATGTGCTTGCGGCTTCCTTCGGACTAATACGGGAAGACCTCGATGAGAACTTACCAGTGGTGTTCGGCAGTACAGGGACATGGACCTTGTTGATTCCCATAAAGAAGCTCGAATCATTCACAAGAATCACACCGCATAATGAGCTGTTTCCGAGCGTGATTTCTTGCATGAACAGGCTACGCCCAAAATTCGTGTGAAAACAGAGTTTAGACTTTAGCGTATGTGGAGGAATGTTTATTGTTATCTGACTTGGAATTGATGGAGCAACAGGTGAAAGTGCTATTCCAGCACGATGCTCGCAATAGAATGACAGTCGTCAATGAAGTTCCGCACCATGTAGCGCCGTACGTTTTCGTCGGTGGTACACGACTCGGCAACGTGGTTAGGTATTCAAGTACATTAGACGTCAAACTTGTAGCTGAGTTAAAAAGCGTGATCGGGACATATCCGGGCATTCATTTGGCAGGAGTCATTCAGATTCTCAACAGAGATAGACCAATTAATCACCTCTGGATGGGACCAGCGTACGTATTCCCAGATGTCACGGCAAGCTCGTGCACCCAAGTAATACAAGTCAGCCACGATAATAAAGAGCTGTTAAAACCCCATTTCCCCTACACCTTTGATGACTTTGAACACAAGCGCCCCTGTTTTGTCAGGATGGAAGAGGGCATCCCTGTTTCCATATGTTGTAGTGCCAGGCAGACATCACGAGCCGATGAAGCAAGTGTATTTACCCATGAGGAATACCGTGGTCGAGGGTATGGTGTAGAAGTTGTAAAGGCTTGGGCTGCAGAGGTACAAAAACAAGGACGAATCGCCCTATATAGCACGTCGTGGGACAATTTCGCGTCGCAATCGGTGGCCAGAAAGCTACGCCTGGTGCAGTATGGCACAGATATTCATATCAGTTAAAGCATGACTGGTGAACCCATCGAGAACTTCATTCGTATTATCTATGTCGACGCACCTATTGCGTCTATTTTGGGATGTCATGATTGGAGGCGAACAGATGACTGATGAGCGAATTGTCATAGGTGCTGGAACAAAGTACTCACTTGATGGGATTTTAACGATTCCGAATCATCTTGATCACTTGTTGCCAGCGGTTGTACTGGTTCATGGTTCCGGTCCGAGTGATATGGATGAGAAAATAGGAAATAATTACCCCTTTAAAGACCTTGCCGAAGGTTTATCTGAAAGAGGTATAGCGGTCTTGCGCTATAACAAGAGAACCTTTGTATACGGCAAGGAAATGGCAAAGGATAGTGGTTTATCTGTAAAAGAAGAAACGATTGAAGATGCCGTTCTTGCGTCTGCTTTGTTACGAAGTGATTCGCGCATTGATCCGAGCAAGATATTTATTATCGGGCACAGTTTGGGCGGAATGTTGGCTCCTCGGATTGATGCAGAGGGTGGAGATTTTGCCGGATTGATTATCATGGGTGGTTCTCCACGAAAATTAGAGGAAATTATGATGGACCAAAGTAACGATGCATTCAATTCGTTAAATATGCTTTTAAAAATCATCGCCAAGAAACAAATAGCGGCTTTATCCTCTCGGTTTGCCAACATCTATAATCTTAGTGATGAAGAGGCAAAGTCAACGAAGGTTGTGGGAAAATATACAACGGCGTATTACTTTAAAGAAATGGGTGAGCATCCATCCATTGAGTATCTTAGAGGTTTGAATAAACCTGTACTCATACTGCAAGGAGATAAGGATTTCCACGTATCCGTGGAAAAAGATTTTAAGGACTATCAAAAGTTACTGGGTGACATGCCAAACGTGACCTTTAAGCTCTATTCCAACTTGAATCACTTGTTTATGCCTTATGTATATGGGAAAATCCTAAAAATGAAAAAAGAGTATAACGTTG
Organism: Alicyclobacillus fastidiosus; assembly: GCA_029166985.1. Taxonomy (GTDB): domain Bacteria; phylum Bacillota; class Bacilli; order Alicyclobacillales; family Alicyclobacillaceae; genus Alicyclobacillus; species Alicyclobacillus fastidiosus_A. Next base: position 1,994,849 of record CP119138.1, read on the forward strand.
CACAACATGTAGATAAACAAGTCATACGGGATATTTCTGATTGGATATTTTCAAACTAAGGGACGTTCATAGGAGTGTGTGGACTTTATCAATACTCTTTACACGGAGTTAGGTCAAAGCCAAACTCAGTGCAAAGGGGATGATGTTTTGCAACGGAAGAAGTATGACAACGCATTCAAGGTGGGAGCTGGTATTGCGCTGGAGAATTTTAGGCGGCTGTTGATACGTAGCCATGGACGTTAAAGACGTGACTGCACTTAGTCCATTAGAAAGATCGACAGAGGAAGCTGACGGTGCAGGACCAGCCCAATTACCCCCAAAAACGCCTGCGGTAGACGTTTGGTCACGATTCCACAACGAGGAGAGATTGGCCTGTACAAACGTAAATAAATTGTGATTTGGGCCATCTACACTGAGCAGTTCAATCATATATCGCATGAAGATCCCTTTGAACAGACCTCCATCGCCGCCGCCCGTCTCGACGCCTGCCATCACGGCCGCGTTGGCAACCAGTTCGGCGTCCGATAGATATATGCCATTGCCAGTCAATTGGAACAGTTCAACAGCTGCGCCTATGACAAGACCGTGTTATAGGTCCACTGTGCGGTGCCGCCAGTTGGATACGTATTCTGTTGACTAAGTGGATTCCAGTCTACACCATCCAAAACGGTACCTGGACCATATGTTGTTCCTCCTGCTATGCCTCCTTTGGGGAGAACCAACGTATTCCATTCCCAATCAAATCGTTGCATAGCATCATCAAGATACGACTGGCGCCGAGTAGCTGAGTACAGTTCGGCAGAGAGGATAGCATCCGTCATATTAGCGGCTGTTTCTCGATAGAAGGGATTGTACCAACTGCTTCCGGAGCTCGGTTTATACCATGTGATACCACCCTCTGGCGTCCAACTTTTCTCAATATCCGCCTGAAGGGTTTCCGCGTCCTGTACAAGTGCTGGCGAGCCGGTATGATTCATACCGGCCGATACGGTGGGAGCTACTGGAAAAGTCGATGTCGAATTGGTTCCCATCGCTTTAAACGCTTGCATGAAGGCGATCCCCAACCATCCTTTGTCATCGTTCCAACTATCCAACATCTGTGAACTATATTGTTTTTGAAGACCTGTGATGAAATTGGTGATGTACGAATTATAAGTCGTTGAATCCGCCGCCAAATTGGCATCCGCTAAAACATACAGTGCGTTTGCTTTCCACCAATAATCCCCTGTATAGCTCCCGCCGGGTATGTTTTCAAACTGATCCCGGTACTGTTCCAATAGGATCCTATTAATCCCTGAACAGCGGTAGTTGCTCTCGTTTGATAACTTATATGAATAATCTGATTATTATGCTGAGGGCTTGCAGAAACAGTGTTTGTACTGATACTTCCAACAGCTAAAACACTGCAGACAGTCGCGATACTGCGCTTCATCAGAAAATTTTTCGCGATCCTAAATACGCAGTGTTTTTGACCGAATATTCCCTCCTTTCAATCCTTGATGTTTCACGGTATGATCATCGTTCAATTGGTTTTGTTTGCGATTTCATAAACGCCGTTTTCAATTAAGGAAAGACGAAACTGGCCGATCATCACACTAAAAGGCTACCATGTGAAGTTACTGTAGCATGAAGAACAGCACACCTTCCGTGTGATTTAGTGACAACTACACTATGACTTTATGACATATTAGCTAGAAGTTTATATCTAAGTTAGCGATCAAATGGTATCTATGGTGCTTAAGCTCACAGATTTTGGATTCAGCCTGTCTCAGTGAAATAACAAGATGTGTATGATCGTAAGACGCCAAATAGAAAAAGCTGGCGCAAGATGACACAACTGCGAATATGAGTTGGGTGGTTTTATATCTGACACGAATGTGTCAAGATGCCTGTCAGTCTGAATTTAAAACACTAGGAAAATGGGATGAAGACTATATGGCAGTTCGAAACTACGGTGCGTAGGCAATCCTTGCATTGAATAAACGTGGTGAGAAGGAACCACCGAAAGGGATGCCAACGAAAAGAAGACCCTCCACATCAATTAGGTGTTGCCGCTTGTTCATTCCAGTAAAATAGCTATTCTGCACATTGCTCGATTATTCTCTGACAATGTGATGGTAAAACCATTGGTCATAAGTATGTCCGATAATCGAACTCCTCGTGTCGTGATTTTGCCATTGACCACATGTTAACTGGTTAATATACTCGGTCCAAGGAAAGTAAGTGTTTACCATTGCTCACTTTTGAAACAATGCTCACCACATGATTCGAGGAGGTCACAATATGACTCAGCGTTTTAAAGAGTGGGACGTGGGGACATTCTTAGCATTTCTAGGTTTATAAAGTAACGCTTTTGAAAACGTTTACAATTTGTTAGTTGCAAAAATCATAAGAAAGGGGGAGAGTGAACCTCTTTGTTTGTACTTCCTATTCCCAATTACCGATACACCCATATACAGCATCGAGTTCGAAGTACATGTCGAAATTACCTTTTTGTCCGAGTCTGGGGTTCAAAAAATTGATTGAGAGAGGGTAGACAACTCTTGAGTACACCAATTGGAGCACGAATTCCACCAAAGCTGTACGCAGAAGGCTTCGAGCGAGTAGCAGAATTACTAAAGGGGATCGGTTTGTCCGCGATTGATGTGCCAACATTGACAGCTGACGTAGCCGAAATTTGCAGAAACCATGGACTTACCATCGGTTCAGTCGATGCCCACAACGTATCGCAGTTACTGTCTCGAGATCGTGATATGCGCAGAATGGCCGTTGAGCGTATTTGCGCACAGATTCGCGAGGCGTCCAGTCTTGGCGCAAAGGTGATGTTTATGTGCCTCGTACCGGAGGAGAGAACGCAACCGATATCAGAGTCCATCGGCTATTTCGAAGAGACCTTTGTCGAGATTGCACCCGTGTGCGAAGCATCTGGCATTCGTGTCGCTATTGAAGGATGGCCTGGCCCTGGTCCCAACTACCCGACGCTCGGTTACACGCCAGAGGTCTGGCGGGCAATGTTCCGATGCGTTCCGTCAACAGCCCTGGGGCTCTGCTTTGATCCGTCGCACCTCGTTCGCCTCGGCATCGATTATCTGCGCGTGTTTGACGAATTCAGCACGAGAATCGTCCACTGTCACGGGAAAGACGCAGAACTGCTTCCTGAGCAACAGTATCTCTACGGCACAATGGCCGCACGTCTTGACGATACACCTGGATTTTCTGAGGGCCCTTGGCGATACTGCATCCCTGGGACCGGAGAGGTTGACTGGCATCGAGTCGCATACCGTCTGGACCAAATTGGCTACACCGGATGCGTATCCATTGAACTTGAGGATTTCAGATACTGGGGAACTTTGGAGGATGAACTGCGCGGCATTCGCAAGGCGCACGAACATTTGGTGACGCATTTTGGCTGACGCAATTACGCACTCGTATAACATAAGGAACTTTGAAATCTTGCATTTGATTTATTCATGTTCAATTGAAGGGAAGATCGTCAATGAGTAAAGTACGGTTTTTAATGATTGGTATTGGCGGTATGGGGCGCGTACATGTCGAAAATCTCTTGAATGTGCAAGACGCTGAGATTGTTGGCCTGGTCGATACATCGGATGCTTCCATCGAGGCCACGAAATCAAAATTTGCGTCGCTGGCAGAGGTACCGTCGTTTTCTGATTATCTACAGGCGCTTAATGACGTTGAAGCTGACGCAGCTGTCATTGTGACACCGCACAGTCAACACTTCGAACAAGGGATGGCATGTTTGAGTCGCGGGCTTCATGTCTTGATGGAAAAACCATTTGTCTCCGGTAGTGAAAACGCGAAAAAATTGATTGCTCATGCGAATGAGCAAGATAGACACTTGGCAGTGAGCTACCAACGTCATACTCAGGGACAATATATGTACCTTCGCAATCTCATTCAGAGTGGCGCACTTGGTACGATTCGATTTATTACGGCTTACCAGGCACAGCGCTGGCTTGAAGGGTGCCGCGGCACCTGGCGACAAAATAAGGCATTGTCCTGTGGAGGTCAGCTAAACGACTCCGGCTCACATTTATTGGACGTCATTTTGTGGTCGACTGGATTGCAACCAAAAGAAGTTCAGGCGTATATCGACAACCGCGGTACGGAAGTGGACATCGACACTGCGCTTTCTGTACGTTTTGAAGGCGGTTGCATATGCACGTTTAATGTGGTTGGCAGTGCCAATATCGGGTGGTGGGAAGATGTCTCCGTCCATGGCGATAAGGGTAGCGCTCTTTATCGGAACGGTAAGTTATTCGTCTCGAGAGGTGCACACGAGGCGCCTGTTGAAGTGCCGGAAAGCGAGCTACCGATTTCCAGTAATCCGGATATAAACTTTGTCGACTTGATTTTGGGACGTGTCGATCAAGCGGCTGCACCTGCAGAGTGTGGTTATCGTGTTGCTCGGCTGACTGAGGTCGCCTGGCAAAGCGCTGAATCCGGAAAGTCAATTCAATTCTAAAAACGATGATGTGTAAACAGTGATGCATTTCTCGATGTTCAGGAGGGACTGGGGTGGGGTAGGGCACGTTGCCATTCGCATGCGGCCTGACAAAACGGATGGCACTGAAGCTGTGCTCAACCCCACCTGCTACTCTCCCATAGACATTGGATAAGACATGGCGGGAGGATGACATAAGTAATGTCTGCTTTGCAGCACAAGGAGGAAGATAATGATGACCCCTACTGGAATCCAGACTCAGAATCCGCCGATTCAACGTAAACTCAGAAAACAAAATCTGAGTCCTACCACGCGCAGTCAACGAAACGCCGGGATTGTGCTCGCTCTGCCATGGTTTATAGGGCTTATTCTGTTTTTCCTCATTCCTTTTTTCGTCTCACTTTATTGGAGTTTCACGAACTACAGCATTTTGCAGCCGGGGAAATTCGTTGGATTCAGTAACTACGTTCACCTTTTTCATGACGCCACTTTTCTGAAGAGCCTGCTCGTAACTTTTTACTATACTGTGTTTTCCGTCCCCCTAACGATCATCGTCGGCGTTGGTGTTTCGCTGCTTTTGAACCTTAAAGTTAAAGGACAAGCGATTTTCAGAACTGCCGCCTTCGTGCCGAGCCTGGTCCCAGTCATTGCAATCATGATCCTTTGGAACTGGCTCCTCAGTCCACAAATCGGTGTTGTCAACTGGCTATTGTCCTTGATCCATGTCCAAGGTCCAGGATGGTTTACCGATCAACATTGGGCAATGCCTGCTATGGTATTGGTCAGCCTGTGGACTGGTATCGGTGGTTCAACGGTTATTTATCTCGCCGGCTTACAAGATGTTCCGCAAGATTTATATGACTCAGCAGAAGTGGATGGAGCTGGAGTTTTCCGGAGAGCAAGGCATGTCACGATTCCACTGTTGACTCCGGTCATCTTTTTCCAATTGATCATGGGTATTATCGGAGCATTGCAACAGTTCAACCTCCCATACCTGATTTCCGGAGGCAATGGTAATCCGAACAATTCCTTGCTCTTTTACGGCATTTACCAATACCAGACCGCCTTTTCATATTTAAGGATGGGTTACGCGTCTGCAATGGCGTGGATCATGTTTATTATCATCCTAATCATTACTGCCTTTGTGTTTAAAAGCCAATCTCGTTGGGTGTTTTATCAAGGAGCTAAAGAAAGATAGTCTTCATCTTATTCAAATAATATGCATTTCGAAAAGAGGGATACCACGCGATGAGCAAGAGCATGAAAACAATAGCTTATATCGTCTTGATTATCATCGGTCTTTTCAGTATTTTCCCTCTCCTGTGGATGATTTCAACTACATTGAAAACGAACTCGCAGGTAAATCTGGTGCCCCCGGTTTGGATTCCCCACCCATTCGATTGGAAAAATTGGATCGAAGCAGTGACGTACATTCCATTTCCCGAATATTTTGGTAACACAGTGTTTGTTAGCTTGTTAGCGACATTCGGAGCTATGCTGGTCTGTCCGATGATAGCGTATAGTTTTGCCCGTCTCAGGTGGCCCGGTAGAAATATCGTTTTCGCGCTGACGATTTCAGTGATGATGTTGCCATCTACGGTCACAATGATTCCCCTCTTCGTTGAATGGAAAACCGTCGGCCTGGTTGGTACGCGATGGCCGTTGATTTTAGGGGCATTCTTCGGAAGTCCATATTATATCTTTTTGCTCAGACAGTTCTTTTTAGGACTGCCGAACGAATTGGAAGACGCAGCCCGTGTAGACGGCCTGAGCGAATACGGAATTTACTTCCGGGTCATGTTGCCGTTAGCTGTACCAGGTGTATTGACAGTCGGTTTGTTCCAATTCATGGCATCCTGGGGAGACTTCATGGGTCCTTTGATTTACCTCTTTAAGCCGAGTACGTATACTTTGTCACTCGGCATACAGCAATTCATGACCCAGCACACGGTGATGATGCAACAGTTGATGGTTGTCGGTTTGTTGACGACAATTCCGATTATCGTAATTTATTTCTTTGTCCAAAAACGCTTTATCGAGGGTATTACGTTTACGGGAATCAAGGGCTAAATACCCTCTCCTGTCGCCGCAACCGTGCGATGGTAGCCTATTAAAATTGGCACAATTGAACTAGGGAGGATCACCATGAAGAAAAAAGTATTCTCGGTCTCTCTTGGTATCCTGACACTTTGCTCCCTCGTGACCGGGTGCGGGACGAATAGTGGCAACAACCACGTAACGACGATTAATTTTTGGTATGGGCAAGGCGGGATTGGCGGTACGACTTACGAACAACTCATTAAAGAGTTTAACGCAACACACAAAAATATCCATGTAATCGGTACCTTTGTGGCATCCAGCGGATCAATTGTGCCACAAAAGCTGATTACGGCGATCGCTGGTTCAAAAGCGCCTGATTGTACCGAACTCGACAGTTTTCTTGTACCTCAGTTCGCACAAAAAGGGGCCCTCATAGACTTAACGCCATATATTCAGGCGCAAGGTCTGAAAAAATCTGATTTTATTCCTGCCATCTGGCAAGCGAACACGTTTGACGGACACCTTTATGCGTACCCACACGATACGGATGTTAGGTTTTTATATTGGAACAAAGACCTATTTAAAAAGGCTGGTTTGAATCCAAATCAACCGCCGAAGACGATTGCACAGCTCGATCAAGACGCCGCAAAGCTGACCGTACACAATTCGGCTGGGCAGATTACGCAAGCTGGTTTTATTCCATGGGGAGACCAAGGTTCTTTTGACACGTGGGCTTGGGCATTCGGAGCCACCTTTAACCAAAACTCGGAAGGAGAGATTAACCTCGCAAATTCCGCGTCTATAAAATCCCTACAATGGCAACAACAGTACGCCAAAGAATACGGTATTGCGAAGTTAAACGCGTTTACAGCTACCTTGCAAAACACAGGACTCAGCGCGTTTGACGCGGGTAAAGAGGCAATGACGGTGGATGGTGTGTGGAATATCGCCACACTTCAGCAACAAGCTCCTAAACTCCAGTATGGAGTTGAAGCGGTCCCCACGGTAGACGGTCAAGGAACGACGTGGTCCGGAGGCATTTCAGAGGTCATTCCGAAAGGTGCAAAGCATCCGGAAGCTGCTGCCGAGTTCTTGAATTGGCTTGTCGCCCCCAAACAGATGTTGATATGGGATAAAGCGACCACGCATCTTCCCACCCGTATGTCGATGCTGAAGAGCTTGGGGACACCTGGACATGTAGTCGTCAGCCCGGCAGGCGACAAGTTATCCGCTGAACTCTTGCCGACTACGTATACGCGCCCGAACTCTCCTCTCAATGCGGAGATTTGGGACGGGACCACTAGCCTTGTCAGTACGGTGACGAATGATACTTCACAAAATCCTGCCACTGCCTTGAAAACATTCTCGAATAAGATTAATCAAGAAATCAAAAATGGCTGGTATTGATCCTCGACAGGGAGGGACTCAACGAATACAAGATGCGTAAAGTGTCTGTTACTCTTCGTGTACCGCGCCATTTGAATCCTGTCACATCCTCCTGAAAACTATTGAGGTACGCGGTAAACGCCGCGTACCTCCCTGCTGCAGAGCAATTGGCGAAACATGAACCGGGGTTAGGAAATGTGTGTAAGTCAGTCGCCTTGGGTTAGGGAGTGCTGCGCTTGGTTTTTATACGAAGCGGTAGAAACGCGCAAGGTGACAGAGACGATTTCTTTCGCAGTGGAAAAAGTCGTGCGTCTTTTGCTACGGTATCTTTATACGGTACAGGTCTCCCACAGCAAAGGTTTGGTTCTTCCGTGCATTCCCCGACAAGTTCGTCGTTGCAACAAAAGTTGGCTCCGATTTTGACCCGAACGATCCGTCCCACATGATTCAAGACTTCACCCATGATGACGTGTTACGACCGTTTGAAAGAAGTCTGTAACGTCTTGTGCTAGACTACGTAGATACCCTATATATCCACGTTCCGGACGATTTCTATGATGAGACACTCGATGGCACGGATCGCACTATGCAACGGTTGAGAACTGGTGGCATGATCAACGCGATATCCACTGTTATTTCAGGATGCTCTGTTTTTCTTACGAAAAGGTGAGTGTGAATGACACGAAGTTGCATTGGGATTGGTGATAAATACCATAAAACTGCACGAGTTTCAATGAGGGCACGATTTCTGTCTCATATGCCTTATTCGTGGCTTATTTTTGCTGCCTTGGCTCTATGGATAGAATGGCCGGTTGTACTGCATCCGTACACACGGATTGTTGGTGGAATCCCCGATTCATATCAATATACATGGTATATAGGATGGTTTTGGCACGCAATTGTACATGGTTTAAACCCCTTTTATTCACATGAGATGAATTGGCCGCAGGGATTTGGACTCATGTACAACACATCGGTAGTTGCAATATCTGTTTTATTCGGTTGGCTTGTGCCAATGACGTCCACTGTATTTGTTTACAATTTCGTGTTCTTCATAAATATTTTCTTAATTGGTTGTGTGGGCAGAGCGATTTTACGTGAATGTGGCATTCGGACTTGGTTGTCTACTTGGGGCGGTATCATGTTCTGTATTATGCCGTATCTCACTGCTCAAGAACTGGGACACATGAGCCAATATTTCGTTTCTCCCTTATTTGTCGCCACGTACTTGTTCGTTCGTTGTATCAACGGGAAAGCGAATCATCAAATGATTTATGGAACGGCAATTGGCGTTGTATGCGCGGCTGAGTTTTATACTTCACTCGAACTGACTGTTACATTTCTATTAGTACTTTCGATATTCCTTATCTATCTCGGCATTCAGAAGAGTGGCCGTACTTGGATCCAGATTCACTTCGGCCCACTCCCTGGACGGTTTTGGATTCCGCTGGTTCTGAGTGCAGGAATTCTTATGCTACCTGGTATTTTTGCGTTTATCTCAACAGGAGGATTACTATTTTCTGGAGTCGAGATGCATCCGAATTCGGGAGGATATTGGGTTGCAGACTTTTTGAGCCCGTGGTATCCTACACGACTTTCTCTGATTCATACTGCTCTCACACAACGTATAACCAATGGTGACTTTCTCGGTACACCTGAGGAACACGGGAATTATGTAGGCATCTTCTTTTTCTGCAGCGCGTTAATTCTTTGTAGAGCATGGAGAACACCAGTGAGCCGGTCCCTCTCATGGTTGGCCATCACAATGTTTATTCTTTCGCTGGGTACCCACGTGCATGTCTTCGGCCGACAACTGCCTATCGTTTTGCCATGGATCCTATTTTCTCGTGTTCCATTCCTGAATTCTGCACTACCTATACGGCTAGCGTTATATGTTGATGCCAGTCTCGTAATCTGGACAACGATGTCCCTTCAACACTATTTGTCATCCGTCGGCTCAGTCTCCATCCGTCGATTGATTTGGCTAACGTTCATTTGTTTTTTACCGCTTGTATCGTGGTTGCCAACCATCGACTACCCATATTCGTCCGTGTACTCCCTGCCGAAGGCGATTGTCCAGCGAATCGGTTCACAACCAGTCTTTTGGATTACGCCGAACTTTGGATATGATATGCAAGCTTTGACAGCATCCAGATATGAACTAAAAGTTTATAACATGTATGGATTTTCTCCTTCTGATGCGTTGAACCAAGCAGCAGGCGCTTCACTGAGTCAGTTTCAATTCTCTGCGCAATACGGTAGTTCTGCGCTCTGGGTTCAACAAATTCGAACGATTAAGCAGACTTTACATTCCGGATATGTCTTACTTACACCGTTCGATCCGAGTGGAGTGCCTTTGCCCTCAAGCTTGAAGCAAGAAATGACAAACAGTTTTGGGAAACCAGTGCTTCAGATTAAGGGGTGTGACTTGTGGGCAATAAGAAATAAAGAGTAGAAGTAAGAGGCCCGGCAATCAGGTGAGATTGCTGTTAGGTATCTCCGTTTACAAGGAACTGAATCTCCTATACCAAAATATTTTGTAAATTTTGATAGCGGAAACGGAGCACTAGATAGGTTCAGATTCAGTATCACGCTGAGAGGAGATTATTTTCGTAAACTTTGCTTTTGCGATGCGATAAGTGATCGCTGCTGAGACGCTAAAGTATATAGTCGGCAACAGGATGAGGATTTTACTTGCAAAGAAAGTCAACAACACCAATACTACCAAATTCAGCACGGTTAGATGCGGTTTTATCAGATTTAATTTTAGGGCATTTTTCACCAGGTTCAATGTCGTCAATTTAGTATGAGCCATCAATGTGAATATGTGTATGAATGTAGATGTGGTGAGTAATGAGATGAATAGAATAATCACTAATGCAGCACCACTATACGTCCAGCCATTTATCAAAAATAGATGTATATCTATACCTAGTATTAAAAAGATTGGTGTAAACAGTATATAAATGGTCCAGCTCTGAATGAAGTTCTCCTTAAACTCGTGCCAAAATGTTCTGCACAATGGAGGCTCCTCCCGGTTTGAATATTTTTTTGTCATTGCAAATAGTCCTGCAGTAGCAGGGGGAATCGTAACAATAAATATACAGGAAATTAAAAATAGAATGTTCAATAACAAATATCGACTAAAGGTGGATAGGGTGCGATAAACAGGGCCATTCAAAGAGAACATAAAAATATACTCCTTTAGTATATAAGAATCAATCACTTGGGAGCTGCGGGCAGTATTACGGTTTTTAAGTGGGATTGCAAGTGTCTTTGAATAGGTATTAGGTAAGCATGCTAAAAATGAAAAAACATCTCGATATTCGGGAAAATCTACTCTTTGTTCGTTACGGAGACCGAGTAACTACACTCTGCCTAATTTAGAGATCATGCATACGGAATAGATGTCATTGTAGGGACTCTCTCTCCTTTCATCTTTGCATGCAGGAATCGAACGACAACTTGGTCCATCAGAGATTTATTCTGCCGCACATGAGGGAAATAAGGTGACTGCACATATCAAACAACGAATCAAATCTGGGTAAGCGCTTACTCAACTCAGTCCACGATCTAAACAAAAAAACGCAATTACAGTGGGGTTTTATATAAACCACTCAAATAAAAAGGCAAACTAAATTTCATAAATCCCCCCAATCATCAATAATCGCGATAGCTTTATTGTATAAAATTACACTATTATAAACAATCGCCAAACCGAACGGCCGTGGAACATGTACCCGGCTACTTTGTGTCTCCGCATGGCACGTTGGTGGATACCCGTGGTGACACTTTGTGGTGAAATGGGTGCCGCAGAGGCGGCTTACAAAATTACGTCGCGTACGCGAGTAGCATAGGATGGGCTGCCAAAGGCAGCGAAAGTGCGATCACGGCGTCACTCTAAAGGTAATTTTTACCAATATTTGTGGCAGCGACCAACACATGGCGCTCGGCAGAACAACCGCACCGCAAAGAAGGTAACGCACATATCTGCTGACCCGTGAAGCCAGATGGTCAAGGATCGGCGTGCGGACACGTGGACATGGGTTGCTGGGTGGACGGCCAATCGGAATACGTGATGGTACCGTATGCGGACTTTCAGTTGCTTAAATTTTCCTGACAGGGAACAGTCCTTGGAGAAAATCCTTGATCTGACGACGCTCTCCGACATTTTTCCGACCGGGTATCATGGGGCTATCAGTGCTGGGGTCGCAAGCGGATCGACCGTGTATGTAGCTGGGCGCAGGTCCCGGCGGATTGGAGGCGGCGCATTCCGCACAACTGCCGGGTGCTTCTGTGCTGATTGTCGGGGATTTGAACGCGTCCAAGTGGGACTCGCCTAAAGGGGTAATGGCACAATCGCTCACGCCACATTTCCACCACGAATTCGTCAGTTCGCTCTGAAGCTCCGTTGTCCTGGTGCCCTTGTACCCTGATTACCCAGGAGTGCTTTAGAACCAATGATCAAGGTGAGTCATGCACACCATAATCCCTGTCCCTTTTGGAGAGTCTAATTTAGCTCTATTGATTAAACTGTTAGCAGTGGTCATGGTAGATCCATTGCTAATTTACATGTCCGCTATTGGTAATCAATATGTCCGATTTCCGCAATTGACGCGGTTAAAACTGGATAATATACTCGGTTCAAGGTCGTGTAAGCGTTTAACTACGCTCACTTTTGGAACACTCTACACCGCATGCGTCGACTGTGTCTGAGAGGGATTTCCCTGCTGCCAGTAACCTAGATGCCAACTTTATAGATGTCATCCTTTAAAAACAGATAGCGCGGTTGCACCTGCAGAGTGTGGATATCGTGTTTCAAGGTTGACAGAAGCTGCTTGGCGAAGTGCAGAATCGGAGCAGTGGTTCCATTTTAAGGCGTATTCTTCGATAACAACGATTTCTGATTTCGCAGCCTAATGAACGGAACCAAGCAAATGGTTTTATGGATGGAATGCTCCGTTCTGAGCGAATGGCATCAAAGCCTAAATACTATGAATTATATGACAACAGCGTGGCATTGAAGAGTTCCTTGCTGTTTGTCGTGTCTATTTTCGAATTGATTCGATGAAAGACCGTGCCAAGAACGGTACATCTGTGGCTGTCCAATATCCCCGTTCACACTTCAATTGAAGAGATGGTTGCGCTGGCCTGAGCGGCAGTGAAGCGATGGCATAGTTATTGTCATGAATTACGCGAGAAGGGTGGAGCACATATGATGAAAGCACTTGTGAACTATGCGAATGAATCGCAAAAGGTTGAAATTCGTGACGTTCCAATTCCTAATATACTAGATCCTTACGATGTTTTGATACAAGTTCAAGCGGTTGGCGTATGCGGAAGTGACTTGCACATGTATCACAATACGCAAGGATTTGCCGTGAATCGCCCTGTAACATTAGGGCATGAATTCTCTGGCATTGTTACCGATGTTGGCAGTTCGGTAACTTTATTTCAGAAGGGGGATCGCGTTGTCAGTGAAACACCAGCTTTCGTATGTGGGACCTGCATTTACTGCCGAACAGGTCAATACAATTTATGCCCGCATCGTCTGGGCTTCGGCGTTCTGGTGGATGGTGCAATGGCACAGTATGTGAAAACTCGCGAAGCGATTGTTCACCGTATTCCCGACAATGTTTCGTTTGAAAAGGCGGCGCTTACAGAGCCGTGCTGTGTTGCCTACAACGCTGTTGCACATCACTCACAAATTCGACCAGGAGATTATGTGGTTGTATTTGGGCCTGGGCCGATTGGACTGTTGTGTGTTCAAATTGCGAAGTTGTTCCATCCTGGACAAATTGTTGTCGTTGGTACACAAAGAGATGTGAATCGGTTGCAAATCGCCAAACAATTCGGTGCGGATGAAGTATTAGTCGCTGAGGACTGCGACGTTGTAGCTGAGTTACTCTCGTATGGTGATGGATTTGGTCCGGAATTGGTGTTAGATGCAGTTGGAGTTTCTGCGACGTTGAAGCAGAGTATCGACGTTGTCCGACCAGCTGGACAAATTACTAAAATCGGTTGGGGACCCGCGCCTGTAGGATTTTCACTGGATCCTATAATCCAAAAGGCAGTTCGCCTTCAAGGTTCATTTAGCCATCTCTATCCGATGTGGGAGAAAGTTCTGGTAATGATGGGCAAGGGAGAAATCGATCCGTTGCCTATGTCAAAGACCTACAGTATGGAGGATTGGAAACAAGCGTTTAACGAGATGGATTCACTCGCTCATGCGAAGTCAATTCTTTTGCCAAACGGGTAATAAAATTTTTCGAGGAGGAGAGGACATGGGCCCCATTGTGCAAATTTCCTTAGATGTGACGACCATAGATGAAGCAATAGAAATGGCACAAATCGCTGTCGATGCTGGAGTTGATTGGATTGAAGCGGGAACGCCCTTGATTCTTGGCGAAGGGCTCCATGCTGTCGCGGCGCTACGCAAGGCATATCCGAATCATCCGATTGTTGCGGACTTAAAGACCATGGATGGGGGATACCTAGAGGCTGAGATGATGGCAAAGGCTGGTGCAACACATGTCGTTGTTATGGGTGTGGCGTGTCCAGCGACGATACGAGCTGTCGTAAAAGCGGCTAGAAAATACGGTATCAAAGTGATGGGCGATATTCTTGGTTCTGCGGATCCGGTTCTTTGCGCCAAATTGCTGGAGGAAAACGGAGTTGATTACGTTATCGTCCATACGGGATTTGATGAACGGGGAGAGGACCCTTCAAAAACGCCATTCGATGACTTGCAGCGAGTGGTCGAAGCGGTATCTATACCGGTTCAGGCTGTTGGGGGATTATCATTAGAGCAGGCAGCGATGATGCCTCAGTATGGTGCGCCGCTCGTTGTTGTCGGCGCACCACTTGTGATTGATAACAAAGCTTTCCGTCCAAGTACAGATGCGGACGAACTTCGGACCATCTTAAAGCACCTTGTCGATAAGGTCAAAGGCAGAGAGGGGTGATGGATATGCCCCGAATCGCAGTATTTCCTAAGGCATATATGGAAGCGCTATCAAATGGAGAAATGGAACTGACGGATTGGATTGAGAAGGCTGCGACGCTAGGAGCAGACGGGATTGAGATGTACCCACTATTTTTACGTCAATTCGACGAATCTTATCTGAAAGCAGTAGCGGATAAGGTTACGGAAAATCGTATGACTATCCCGATGATGTGTTCATCTCCAGATTTCACCCATCCTGATCCGGCGTTTCGCGCAAAACAAATCATCCAGATGAAGCGGATGATTGACGTGATGGCGTACATCGGCCCTGAGGATTTTCGAAGTTGTAGAGTGTTGTCCGGTCAACGGCGCAAGGAGGTGTCGCGGGCAGAGGGAATTCGATTCACAATCGAGGCTATCCGTGAGCTGTTGCCTTACGCAGAGGAAAAGCGCGTTCACTTAGTGATGGAAAATCACTACAAGGACGGGTTTTGGGTTTACCCAGAATTCGCACAATTCATGGATGTCTTTCTGGAGATTATTGCGGAAATTTCGTCTCCCTGGTTTGGCATTAACTATGATCCGTCCAATGCACTTGTCGCCGGAGAAGATCCGCTTGCGCTGCTTGAGCAAGTAAGCTCACGGGTGGTCACGATGCATGCTAGTGATCGGTACTTAAAAGATGGGTTTTCGTGGGACGCACTGAAGCAACACGAAACAGCAGGGTATTCCGATGCTTTGGCTCATGGTGTTATTGGGCAGGGAATGAATGATTATGATGCAATTTTTAAACAGCTGGCAAGTGTCAATTTTGACGGATGGATTTCCGTGGAAGATGGTTTGAATGGATTAGATGAGATGCGCCTATCGGTAACCTTTTTGAGACAATTCATCGATAAATACTTCACGAGTGAATGAAACTTCTGGTGAACAATGCGACAGAATTCCCCTAATTCGTTCGTTCAGCAATTTATATACATTTGTATATTTGAGAAGAGGTGTAATGAGTGTTCCCTTTTAGAATCGCACTAAACTCGTCTACATTGCGTCCATTCAATTTAAATGTTGTGGAACAATTGAAAATTGCTTCGGAGGCAGGGTATGAGGGTATTGAACTTTGGATGGCCGATATCATGTCCTACTTAGAAAACGGAGGGTCAACACACGCGTTAACGGAGTACATGAATGATCTAGGGATTTCATGTGTCAATGCGATAGCTTTTTTTCGATGGTCTGACAGAGACGGCATTCAGCGAGAGGCTGCTCTTGATCAGGCCCGAAAAGAGATGGAAATACTCGCTGATTTGGGGTGTCCGGCTGTAGCAGCCCCTCCATTCGGAGATTTGGAAGGGTTAACTTTTCGTGAAATTTCCGGATATTTTGCCCGACTGTACGAGATAGGGCGTGTGACTGGAGTCGAACCGTATCTTGAGTTTTGGGGAAAGGCAGCACATTTATCCCGAATCAGTGAGGCCATGTTGGTGCTGATGGAGAGTGGCGTGCCAAACGGCAAAATGCTGATTGATCCGTTTCATATGTACACTGGCGGCAGCAGCCTGGACCAATTGGCGTATATCAATGGAGCAAGTGTTGGAATCGTACATGTTAACGATTATCCAGACGGGTTTGATCGTAAAACCATCATGGATAAAGATCGTCTGTTTCCCGGAGAAGGTGTAATGCCGTCAAAAAAATTTGCTGAGTTGCTAAACGGTATTGGATACAGTGGATTTTTGTCCTTGGAATTATTTATTGAACATTTTGGGGATCAATCAGCACTTGAGGTTGCCCAATATGGGTTAAATCAGATTAAAGCTGCCTATGCCTTATGACGGATTAGTAGCACATGTATTGGCTATACTTTATATCTTTGTCGACCAAATATGAAAAAGATAACCTGCGAAACAGGAACGTGTTTTGATGAATCTCTGGTTACGCCACGTATAAATACATTGAATATTAACTTTGTTCTGTGGGTTTGGTTGTAAAATCGCGGTGCTTGAACGTAAGAAGGGCGACGAAACGGGGGTGCAGTATGCGTTTAGGTCTAAGTATGTACGGCACAGTCTTCAGTATGGGGTTACATCCCGAGTCGGAAAGAGTGACCATAACCGCGCTGGATCTTCTGCAGCAGGCCTTGCGTATGGGGTTGTCAGGTGTCGAATTACCCGCCCAATTACTCGACGATACGAATATCGATGCTGTGAAGCGATTCGCAAGAGAACATGGCATGTTCATCAATGTCGATACAGGTGGGTACCACCCAGAAAAGCTCTCGAACGTCATAGAACTGAGCGCCCGTGTGGGTGCCGAGACTGTACGCACTGTCGTGGGTGGCGCTGACTTTGGTGGTGACCGACGACCGATGGCCGGGCGGTGGTCAGAATTCTTACGGGATGTTTTGGCGGCTTTTAAAGAAGCTACGCGGGTGGCCGAACAGGTTGGGGTGGATTTTGCCATCGAAAATCACCAGGATCTCGCCTCTGAAGAGTTGGTTTGGCTGTGTGAATCCATCGGTTCGACGCGATTCGGCATCAATTTGGACACAGGTAATCCGCTTGCGACGGCAGAGGAACCTTTTACGTTTTTTGAACGGGTTGCTCCGTACTTGAAGAATGTTCATCTAAAGGACTATGACATATTTCTTAGTGACGAAGGATATCGACTTGTGCGTTGCCCCCTCGGACAGGGGGTCATCGATTTTCCGGGCCTGTTTCAAATGATTTCCTCGCACACACCGAATATGACCATGGCAATCGAACTTGGCGCTCTGGAAGCAAGACACGTCCGGGTGTTGGCAGACGATTTTTGGCCTCTTTACCCACAGCGTTCCGCTGCACAGTTGGCGCACGTGATACGGTTTGTCCGAGACAACGCAAGGATTGCGGGAGACTGGCGCACGCCCTATGAACGTGGTGAATCGACTGAGGAAATTTCTCGTTATGAGGAGCATCAACTGGCGGCAAGTCTGGCGTATTTGAAAGGATTGGACAGTAGTTTGTGGGAAACCCGACAACCTGCGAGGTAGCGAGGCTGGGAGCGTGAAATGGATGGATACCATTGATTTGACCGGTAAGGTAGCGTTGGTGACGGGATCGAGTCGGGGACTAGGACGAGAGTATGCCTTCACGTTGGCGCGAGCAGGCGCCGACGTCATTATTCATGATGTAAACGAAACTGCAGCGGCTGAATTTGGTGAGGCGAGTTCTGGGCCGACCGTGGCACAGGAGATTGAAAGCCTTGGAGTACGTTCAATATTTCTTGCCGCGGACCTTAGGGACCCCGCGCAGGTGGAACAGATGGTCGAAAGCGCAATCCAACGATTTGGACGCATCGATATTCTCGTGAACAATGCAGGTGGTGACATTGGTGCTGCAGACCCGCGTCCGGATCCCAATGATGCACTCGATATCAAAGTCGAGGACATTCGTGCGGTCGTGGAGCGAAACCTGCTCGCTACGATGTATACCTGTAAGTTCGTTGGTGTACGTATGCGGGAGAATGGGGCAGGAAAAATCGTCAACGTCGGTTCTGTGGCGGGGCACCTCCCGGTTACCGGCGGTATCATTTACGCGGCCGCCAAGATGGGCATCTCGCACTATACGCGCTGTTTAGCAGAACAATTGCGGTCTGACGGAGTGAATGTGAATTGTGTCGCACCGGCTCCGACGTACACAGGAAGGTTTATGGCGACACGCACAGTCAGAGACCAGGATGATTTGCCTCGCCTTCGCAAGGTGTGGCAGCCGGCTGACATGGCTAAGATTGTTTTGTTCTTGGTCAGCGGACAATCAGATCTGCTGTCGGGTGAAACGATCGTTTGCTGGGGTGGAAACTGAGTCAGGCGGAATAGCGGAAGTTTGAGTTCGCTCCTTCATCATTTTGTACACAATGACGGCGTTTAGCGGTTCGATAAATTGAACTGCGTGAGGGGGATATAGCCATGGGAAACAGGCTGGAAGGAAAAGTTGTCGTCGTAACTGGAGGCACTCAAGGCATTGGAAAAGGCGTGGCCTTGATGTGTGCAGCTGAGGGTGCGAAGGTTGTCATCAATGGCAGACATGAACAGAATGGAACCGCGGTCGTTCGCGAAATTCAAGACAAACATGGGCAGGCTGCACTGTTTGTGAGAGCCGATATCAGCTTGGAAGAGGAGTGCAAGAGACTGATGGATGAGACCATCCAACAGTTTGGAAGAGTAGACGGGCTGGTGAATAATGCAGGGATTTTTCCACGAGGAACCATGATCAATACCACCGAAGATCTATTCGACTCTATTTTTGCAGTAAATATCAAGGGTGCGTTCTTCTGCTCTAAGTACGCGATTCAGTCGATGATAGCGACCGGCGGCGGATCGATAGTGCAGATGGGCTCCACCAACGGTTACAAGGGCGCAAAGGAACTCGCTGCCTATTCTTGCTCAAAGGGAGCCATGTTGACATTGAACCGCCACATCGCGGCTCATTACGCCAAGGATCGCATCCGCTCGAATTGGGTGACCGTGGGATGGGTGGCCTCTGAAGGGGAGATTGAACTACATGAGGGCCTGGGTATCAGCGTAGAGGAATTGAGAAGGCGCGCAAAGACGCATGTACCGAGCGGAAGAATGCAGTCCCCGAGCGATATAGCGTACGGAACCGTCTATCTATTATCCGACGAATCCAGCCAAGTCACTGGTACGGAATTGCACATCAACGGGGGGCTCGGGCTGTAGCCGCAGCCGACTGTCCGATTCAAACTGATTCATGGGGAGTGGGGTACATTGACTAGTTTCAATCTAGAAGGCAAGTCAGTCTTGATCACGGGTGGGGTTCAAGGCCTCGGCTTGGAGTTCGCCCGTGCTCTTTCGAGAGAAGGCGCGCACGTAGCAGTAACCAGTCGGGATGAGCTGAAGGCGAAAGCGGTTGCTGACTCGCTTCGGGAGGAAACAGGAGGAAGGGCAATTGGAGTCGCGGTGGACGTGACAGATTCGGCGGGTGTCAAGCGCATGGCAGACGAAGTCATGCAGTCTTTCGGCCGCATCGACATTTTGATCAACAATGCAGGCATCAATGTGCGGAAACCCATTCTGGAATACGACGAGGACATTTGGGACATGGTACAGAGCACAAATTTGAAGGCACCCTTCCTGTGCGCTAAGGCTGTCGTACCCTATATGATCAAGCAGAGATTTGGGCGAATTATCAATATGGCATCTATGCTTGGAACCGTAGCATTGCCGGAGCGGTCAGCCTATTGTTCGAGTAAAGGTGGATTGATTCAATTGACCAAGGTGATGGCGCTCGAGTGGGCGGATCACAACATCACCGCGAATGCTGTGTGTCCGGGACCATTCGCAACAGAAATGAACCAAGTGGTGATAGCCAATCCAGAGGCCAATCAACACTTTCTAAACCATCTGCCGGTGAAACGCTGGGGAGAACCGACAGAGTTGGCAGGCTTGATTTTGTATCTCGCTTCCGACATGTCTAGCTTTATGACCGGATCGGCCATCGTCATTGATGGTGGTTGGACCATTGAGTAGAAGGTGCGGGAGCTAAGATGAAGCCCGCGCCATCGAGGTCTTAAACGCCTGGCATATCTATCAATTCACTCAATCGAACGGGTAAGCCCAAGCTGGACTTAGGAGACGACTATTATGCCTGAAAACCATGTGCGCACCGGGAGCGCATTGATTCGTGAAGTGGATGAAACGAAAGTTCCCTTCGGCATGTTGGCGATCTGGTTTCTCGGTCAGTGCAGCGTCATCGTTAAAGGGGCAGACACGGTGTTGTACATCGATCCGTATCTTTCTTCATCTCCCTACCGTGCGTTTGAGCCACCGCTGAAACCTGAAGAACTGACGAATGCGCAGGTCGTACTCATCACTCATGAGCATTTAGACCATCTCGATTCCGACACCATCTCTAGACTAGCAGCCGTAAAGGACGATACGGTATACATGGCTCCTCGATGCTGCAAAGAGGAACTACTCCGATGCAGAGTGCCTGCGGATAAGATCCATGCGGCTCGGACGAACGAATGGTGGCCGGGCCCAGGCTTCAGGGTAAAGCCGATTGCATCCGCTCACGAGGAATTGGAGTGGGATGCAGAACTGGATCATCGGTACGTAGGTTACATTGTGGAGCTGAATGGTGTCACCCTCTACCATGCCGGTGATACCACTGTGTATCCTGGACTGGTTGAAGCGTTGAAGGCAGAGTCTATCGACTTGGGACTCTTGCCTATCAATGGGCGCGATCCGTTTCGGAATGCGCGAAACTTGGTGGGTAATATGAATTATCGTGAGGCGGTGGAGTTGGCTGTCGCTGCCGAATTTCAAATCGTCATCCCCACGCATTACGATATGTTTGCTGGTAACTCGGAAAAGCCAGGCTACTTTCTGGACTATCTGTACGAGAATTATCCAACGCAAAAGAGCCATGTATTGGCGCGATTCGAACGCTACATGTATGTGTCTGATTCGATTTTATCCTGATAGAACACCGAGTGGTTCCCTGGACTTTGAAATGATTTATCCCGTGTGAAGATTATCGTGTGCATTTGAGAGTAAAGGTTTAAGAACCTAAAGCTTTTATGCGGCCTCATTTTCCGAAGGGGAGTGAACGTAGATGACACCCGGAAACCAGAAGCACTATTCGAGTGAGGTGCTCCCTATTCTGGAGGCCGTCGCCGACCGGATGATTCCGACAGATGAGTGGCCGTCGGCGAGCGAGGGGGGCGTCCTGGAATACCTGGAGCGTTGCGCCGGCGAGGATGGCCGTACGTGGAAGGCTATGGTTGAACCGGGACTTCGCGCGCTGAATGCAGAAGCAATAACACGCCATGGGCTTCCGTTTGTGGAGCTGTCTCCGGGTGAGAAAGACGCACTGTTACATGACATCGAGCGAGATCGTGTTCGGCACTGGCCCGTTTCATCTAAACGTTTCTTTTTAACCCTTTTGAGCCTGGTCGTCGAAGGCTACTATGGGAATCCCGAGGCTGGCGGGAACCGCGAGGGCAAGTCGTGGGACATGATTGGATTTCGTCCGGCGCCTGCCACTAAAATCCAGGCACCGATCCCAGAGACCGATCTGCCGCAGCGAACCTTCGACCAGATCCAAGACCGGTATGATGTGGTCGTCGTCGGTGCTGGAGCTGGGGGCTCTGTAGCGGCCGCAGTGTTGGTCGAAGCGGGGCTTCGGGTGCTTGTCGTCGAGCGCGGAAGCTGGCTTCGATATGATCAGGTTGGCAGGGATCATCTGCGGAATCATCGTTTAAGCAGATACGGTCACAATACAGGACCAGGGCCCCAAGGCAATCCTCGTACGATTCTTTCGGCCGGTGGAGACGAGCGGATTACCTTGCCCTTTGAAGGCGATTATCACAATAACGCAATGACGGTGGGCGGCGGAACACGGGTCTACGGGGCACAGGCGTGGAGATTTCATCCGGATGACTTTCGTATGGCGACTCGCTATGGGATTCCGCACGGGAGTTCGCTAAGCGATTGGCCGATTGACTATGACGATCTCGAACCCTACTACGAACGGGCGGAGTGGGAAGTCGGGGTCTCCGGGGATGGGAATGCGCACCCTGACAGGCGTCGCCGTCGCCCTTATCCAATGCCACCACTGCCAAGGACGCTCGAAGCGGAACGCTTGGCTCGGGCAGCTGCGAAGCTGGGATGGGAAGCAGGTTCTGTGCCTCTCCTCATAAACTCGGTCGATCGGGACGGTCGACCGGCATGCGGGCAGTGCGGACAGTGTGTCGGATTTGCCTGCCCGACGAATAGCAAGAATGGCGGTCACAACACAATGTTGGTCCGAGCCATGGCGACCGGCAGATGCGACCTGATTTGCGATACCATGGTAGAGCGCATCGAGACTGAGGCAGGGAGGCATGCCACTGGGGTTCGACTTGTACAGGAAGTGGCGGGCTCGGTCAGACGGCGGCAAGTGCGCGCAGGGCACGTAGTGGTTGCAGCGGGAGCCATCGAAAGTGCGCGCCTCCTCCTCAATTCGGCAAGCGATGCAGAACCCCATGGGGTAGGAAATCGGAATGGACTCGTGGGGAGGAACCTTCAAGGCCATGTCTATGTGGGTGCCTATGCCCTCTTTGATGAACCGGTTCAAGACGGTTTTGGACCGGGGGTGAGCATCGCCACCTGTCGCTTTGCCCATGGGAACAAAGGGATTATCGGTGGCGGGTTACTGGCCAACGAGTTCATCCGGCTGCCGCTTATTCACTGGTATCGAGCGCTTGCACCGGATGCGGCGAGATGGGGCATCGCGGGCAAGGAAACGATGCGCGAGAGTTACTTGCGCACCGCTCAAGTTCAGGGACCGATCCAAGAGATCCCAACCCCCGAGGCAAGAGTGCGGCTCTCGCCGACGGTGAAGGACCGTTTCGGAATGCCCGTGGCAGCGCTCTCAGGTGGTGTCCATCGCGAATCTCTTCGCACCGCGGACATGCTCGGGGAGCAAGCCGAGACGTGGCTTTGGGCTGCCGGAGCACGTCGTGTGTGGCGAACCCGGCCAGGGGGAGGGCTTAGTGCCGGGCAGCATCAGGCGGGCACGCTACGCATGGGCGACGACCCTTCGACATCCGTCACCGACCCCTACGGTCGCGTACATGGATACGACAATCTCTGGGTGAGCGACGGCTCTGTACACGTGACCAATGGTGGCGTTAACCCGGTGTTGACGATTTTTGCCTTGGCGTTCCGTACGGCCGAAAACCTGGTGAAACAAGGGTAGCGAAATGCTCCGGGACGTTTCGAGAATCGGTCAGACCCAGGATGTAGAATTCATTTTTTCGGTGTAACGGCCGTGGTTGTGCCCCGATACGGGTCTCCTTCACCAATCAAAACCACGACCATGTCGTGGTTTTTACCTGTTTTAGGATTTTCAAGGTGAGATTTTGCCTGACTCCTACTACCGGACTGTGTATAGCCTCTTTGCAATTTCACTTGACTCTTCGTTCGTAGCATACGGGAGATACACAAAGCACATCTCAGATTTACGTGAAAACTGAATGAAGTGGCTACGCAAATCCGTTGTGCTGTTGTATTAAATTGAGTTAGTTAAATATATTGTGTTGTGGGGGTGACCTCTGTTTGTATATATGGCAAAGTACTGAAAATTCTTGGATCCCATGCATAGGAAATTTGGCCAACACTACGGTCCTTTCTCATGTGCTCAAAGGAGATTTTTAAAGGATATACAAGCGTGAATCGACGGTTAAGTGGACATCGATATGAAAGAATGGTGTTTGTTATGGACAACAACGACTCGAGTCATGAACATCCAGCGCAAGCGACAAAGTTATTGTGGGATTACATCAAAGATCACAAAGGGTACTATGTTGTATCGTTTCTCTCCATCTTGATTGCAGAGGTCATTACCGTACAGTCCCCAAATGTCATTGGACGATTTACTGACCTTCTTCAGGCGGGAAAGTTGAATTTTGGCGCGGTGGAACGATACAGTCTTTTACTGGTTTTGATTGCGATTGGGTACGCCGTGTTTTTTGGAATTGGTCAATTTCGCACTGGAATGATGGGACGGCAACTGGAGTACTTATTTCGGCGGCACTTGTTTTCACACTGGGAGACGCTGTCAACCTCCTACTTTAATAAACGCAGCATTGGCGATTTATTGAACCACGCTATGAATGACGTGCAGGCGGTACGTCAAGCAATTTCACAGGGCTTGAATCAACTGTCGAATGCGGTCTTTCTTCTGTGTAGCGCTCTGTTCATGATGTTTCATACCGTTACTTTCCGACTCACATTGGTCAGTATTTTACCCATCTTGTTTGTGCCGCTGGTTGTAGTTTGGTTCGGACCCAGAGTTCGAGTTGCGTCTCGGCGCGCACAGGAGTCACTGTCGAGTATGACTGATTTATCGGAAGAAAGTTTTTCTGCGATCCGATTAATTAAAGCCACAGCCAATGAAGACGTAGCCGTGAACCGATTCCGCGAGCGTGTTGATACTGTACTTTCTCAACAATTGAGAATGGTGCGTCAAACAGCTACATTTCAGTCGTTAATACCGCTTATGGGTTCGATTAGTTTCGTGATCGCGCTAGCGTATGGTGGCTATCTGACAGTTACTCACCAAATTCTCCTGGGCTCGTTTGTGGCCTTCACACTATATTTGGCGTTGGTCATCAATCCACTGCAGCAGATTGGAAATGTGATTAACAACTTCCAACGGGCCTCGGCTTCACTATTAAGACTAAGTGTGCTTTTGGGCGAGAAACCGGAGATTGTCGATCAAAGCGCTCAGACGGAGCCAATTTCGATGCAAGGAGATATTCACGTTCGACTGGCGGATTTTCAATACCCGGATTCCGACATTCCGGTCCTAAAGGAAATCGAGTTTTCGGTGAAGCGGGGGCAAACGCTTGGGATCGTTGGGCAAACTGGATCGGGGAAATCGACATTGGTCAATTTGCTGCCTCGTGTTTACGATCCGCCTCCTGACACGGTATTCGTGGATGGACAAGATGTTCGAAAGGTTGGTTTGGCAGATTTGCGCAGTGCAATTTCATATGTTCCCCAGGATGGATTTTTGTTTTCGACGAGCATCGGGCAGAATATTGGATTCTCGAAAGAAGATGCCACGCTGAACGATATCGAGAAAGCGGCGCAACAAGCGTGTATCTATGATGACATCCAACAATTTTCGAAAGGTTTCGACACTGTGATTGGTGAGCGCGGCGTGGCGTTGTCGGGTGGACAAAAACAGCGCACAGCCATCGCTCGAGCGTTCCTAAAAGATGCCCCAATCCTGATTCTTGACGATTGTCTGTCTGCGGTGGACATGAACACTGAAAAGCACATCATCAGTAATCTGAATGAGGTTCGGGAAAATCGAACCACGATTATCATTGCTCATCGTTTATCTGCAGTGCGCCATGCAGATCTCATTATCGTTCTTGACGATGGGGTGATGGTAGAGAGCGGAACGCATGATGAACTGATGGCGCTTGGAGGGATTTACGCCCGTATGTATACACTTCAGCAGCATGATAGTGAGGTGACAGCGGATTGAAATACTCCTTTAGGCGCACGCAGGCGAAACACCACGTTGACGTGAGACAGGAGAAAGCGCAGGGGAAAATCCAGTCTGTTAGCCAAGAGTCCGCTTTGGACGCCGTAAGTTCACGAGGCATCGGCGGTTTGATTCGCCTGTCGACGTACGCGCAACCGCACGTTCTTGGCTTTGCGCTTATCGTTGTACTAGCGATTATTTTCAATGTGACTGGCACACTTCAACCGTATTTGGTCAAGGTGGCGATCGACGATGATCTGAGTCTATCTCATCCCAACGTACATGGTTTGGCTGTAATTTGCTGTGTGTACATCGTCACAGTGATTGTTGGCGTTGCAGCGAACTACACACAAGTGGTGGTGCTTCAGTACATTGGACAGTCCATCATTCGCTCTATTCGTCTAAACCTGTTTCAACACATTACAAGGCAAGCGTTGCGATTTTTTGATAAAACAGCCATTGGTCGCTTGGTAACGACGGTTTCCAACGACACAGAGAATATTAATCAATTCTTTACGCAGTTTTTTCTAAGCACCGCTAGCAATGCGTTGTCGATTATCATGATTGTGTTTGCCATGTACGAGTTAAATGGACGGGTAGCCACGTATTCTATGGTAGTAGTGCCTATCGTGTTCGCCATCTCATTTATCTTTCGCAAACGTATGCGGCGTGCATATCAAGTTACGCGGACGAGACTGTCGAGAGTGATTGTCTTCTTAGCAGAAAATCTGGCAGGCATACGGATCATTCAACTTTTTCGGCAAGAGAAGCGGCAGGCTGGCGAGTTTGAACGATTGAACAGTAGTCACCGGGACGCTAACGTGTTTGAGTACGGAACCATGGTGAGTTTCAACCGTGTGCTAGAATTGTTGGCCAACTTGTCGGTTGCGGCCATGATTTTTGTCGGCGGCGATGCGGTGCTCCATCATGTCATTAAGTTTGGCACGCTTTACGCGTTTATCAGTTATATCAAGAATTTTTTTGCCCCCATAAATGCCATCACGCAGCAGTGGAATACGTTACTGTCGGCTTTGGTGTCTGCTGAACGCATTGGCAATGTTTTTCGTCTTGAACCTGCGATTCAAGACCCACCGGAGCCTATCGATGTTGCCAGTTTCGACATCAATGCAAGGATTGAGTTTTGCAATGTTTTCTTTGCCTATGAAGAGGCTCAACCTGTTCTTCAGGGCATCAATTTTACCATCGAACCAGGGATGTTTGTGGGTTTTGTCGGAGCCACAGGAGCTGGTAAGAGTTCCGTCATGAGCCTCTTAATGCGTTTCTATGACGCATCGACCGGCCAAATTTTGATTGGCGGGAGGGATGTACGGGATTTTCGTCAGGTGGATTTGCATTCGCTAATTGGCTTGGTGCAACAGGATGTATATATTTTCTCAGGTTCCATTGCGGACAACATTCGGCTTTTTCGTCCAGATATCTCTGATAAGCAAGTGGTGGACGCAGCAGTTACGGTTGGAGCGCATCGATTCATTGATCGTTTACCAAACGGATACAATACGAAGGTATATGCCAAAGGGACGAATCTATCGATGGGTGAACGGCAATTGATTGCGTTTGCTCGAATTGTCGCATTTAACCCACGTGTGTTGATTTTGGATGAAGCGACAGCGAACTTGGACAGTCAGACAGAAGAGTGGGTGCAGGCTGGTTTGCAGGCTGTTGCAAAGTCGAGAACCACTTTGGTGATAGCTCATCGATTGTCGACCATTAGAAATGCCGATACGATTTTTGTCATGGATAAAGGGAGAATTGTCGAGCAAGGTAACCATGAGGAACTTCTTTCGCGAGGAGAGTATTACGCGACACTTCACGCAAACTCGGGTGTATCTTCTGTGCACACGTTGTAGGGAATTAGGTTGCCCTTTGCGACAAACAACCGCCAGGTTTTCTCGTTACGGTCCAGAACATCGTGAGTTCAGAATCTACGTTGAGGGGCCATGTCAAACCACGGATCAGATGATCCGTGGTTTTTGCCTATCCATATACATAGGGATTTGTTGAGTATGATGGGGGTGTGAATAAAGAATCTTCCCGAGAATAGTAAAATCATTACTTAGAAAAAACTCAACTTTTCGTTCATCAAAGCCCTTTGCATGGGAAGATTCATGCCACCGTCTACTCGAATGGCTACGCCGGTCACATAGCTTGCAGCCGGTGAGAGCAGCCATGCTACTGCCTCGGCAATGTCCTCGGGTGTTCCGCTTCGGCCCAATGGTATGGCATGTGCAACGCTTTCATCGAATGGCGTGAGCGGTGAACGCGATGTCCGGATCCGCCCCGGCTCGACTGCATTGACTCGAATTCGATGTGGCGCCAACTCGTATGCCATGCTCTCTGTCGCCCGAGCAAGGGCGGCTTTCATGGAGCCATAGGCACTGTCGCAGTCCGTCACCCGCTCCTGATGCACCGATGTCACGTTGACAATGGTCCCTGCAATCCCGGTCTCCACCATCTGGGCTGCACAACGTTGGGCGCACAGGTACGGTGCCAGAAAGTTGATCCGGTACGCGTACTCCACGGCCTTTTGGTCAAATTGCAAGAAAGATTCGGAGATGGTGACTCCCGCATTGTTGACGAGAGCGTCCACCTGCCCGAGATCTCGTACAGCCTCATCGACGATGAAAGCAGGAACTCCATCGAGCGTCAGGTCTCCTGTAATCAGAGCGGCTCTGCCGCCGTGCTCCTGAATCTCTTGAGACAACGCCCTGGCTCCCTCTTCATTGTCCCAGTAATGGAGGGCTATATCGTATCCACGCTTTCCGAGCGTGCGGGCAATGACGGCACCAATCCCTCTGCC
The DNA here is from genome assembly GCA_029166985.1 of Alicyclobacillus fastidiosus. GTDB lineage: Bacteria > Bacillota > Bacilli > Alicyclobacillales > Alicyclobacillaceae > Alicyclobacillus > Alicyclobacillus fastidiosus_A. The sequence goes on from CP119138.1 coordinate 2,023,543, forward strand.
CGCCCCGGTCACGAGGACAACTGGCCGTTCGCGTTTACTCAATTCATCACCTTCTCTTCTTCGGCGTCCTTTGTAGTCTACGGCCGAACCGCGGTCCCATCTGGCAACCGGGTCTGTGTCCACGTGGGGACTTCGTGACGGCATGGATATCTGGCGGCCTTTTCTTCATCTAGGTCAATTCCGAGTCCCGGGCGGGAACTGACGTAAACGTACCCGTTTTCCACTTCTGGACAGCCGGGGAAAACTTCTTTCAACGGTTCGGTAAAGCCGCTCCACTCCTGGATGCCGAAGTTGGTGGAGGACAAATCGAGATGGATATTGGCTGCGTGTCCCACCGGTGACACATCTCCTGGCCCGTGCCATGCGGTGCGTACGCCAAACGCTTCACACAGCGTAGTGAGCTTCTTGGCGGGTGTTATCCCACCAATCTGGCTTGGATGAACACGAATGAAATCGATCAGCCGCTGCGTAATGAGCGACTTCCACTCGAGCGGGTGATTGAACAATTCGCCCATCGCCAGAGGCGTGCTGCATTGACGGCGAATCATCTCAAACCATTCCACCTGCTCTGGCGGCAGCGCATCTTCAAGGAAGAAGAGACGATACTGTTCCACCTGTTTCGCGATGCGGACCGCTTCGATGGGCGCCACGCGCTCGTGCACATCGTGCAGAAGTTCGATGTCGAAACCGAGGCGGGATCGAATGTGCTCGAAGATCTTGGGAACGCTTCGAGCGTACACATCGGGATCGTAGTAGTTGCCCGGCATGGCGCCTCGCAGTGGTTTGACGCCGGATACACCACCGTACCCTCCCATTTGGCACCGGATGTACCGATATCCCTGGTCCATGAAGCCGCGAACGCGTTCCTCCAGTTCCTCCAGATCCCGTCCGTCCGCATGGCGGTAGACTGCCGTCGCGTCTCGGCACTTGCCGCCCAACAATTGATACAGCGGCATGTTAGCCAGTTTCCCCTTGATGTCCCATAGCGCCATGTCGACACCGGAGACTGCATTGGACAGGACCGGACCGTTTCTCCAGTAGGAATTCACCATTGCTGATTGCCAGATATCCTCAATCCGCTGAGGATCTCGGCCGATGAGGAATGGCCGCAAATACTCTTCTACGGCCGTTTTGACGGCGAGGGCGCGTTGCGTGAATGTGGCGCAGCCGAGGCCGTAAAGACCCGGTTCTGAAGTTTCCACCTTGACGATGACGAGATCGATATTCGCTGGCGCGGTGAGAATGACTCTCACGTCACGAATTGTCAATTCAGGCATATCCACCAACCTTACTTCCATAATAAGGATAGATAGTGTTGCTTGATAGCTACCATCATTGGCCTCCACGATGTAGTGCTGGAGAACTATGAACAGCAGGACCAGTGGAATCACGACGATAGTGACGGCGGCAAACAGTTGCCAATTGCTATTGTATTCTCCGTAGAAGGCAAACAGTCCGCGTGTTAGTGGACACGGGTTCTGGCTGGATAGTTCAGCTGGACTTGCATCTACCACAGGTGGGTATTACCCAACGACCGATTGAAGAGATAAAAGCATTTTTTGACTTGGTATCTGAGATATCTCAGGGGAGAGAGTTATACCGAGTATCCTTCGTCTCCGACGTATATGAAGTGCATATAGTAGGGAAGGAAGACGACTTCGTGCGTACTTTGGGGCTCAGCGCGCGAGTGCATTGACGCGATATGGCATTGACCTCGCCTGGGGATACAATAAGGAATCAGCGAAAATGAAAGGATGAACTTTATGACTCCATTCGGCAGTGGACTTGAGCGCATGAATCCGTTATCACCGTCCGATCTCGAGTTTTACAAAACGAATGGCTATGTTGTGCTTCGACAAGGGTGTAGCCGCGACCTCATCCACATTTATAATCAGCACATTCACACCATACGAGCTGCAAAAGAGATGCCAGATTGGGCAAGACCTCGTCGTCATGGCGAAGTCAGTGATCGGGATCGGTTTTCGTTGCGGCTCTTCAATCCTCATCTTCACGATGGGTTCTCACTGCAGATGATGAAACTACCCATCATTCGCGGCGCACTCGCCCAGATACTAGGGGACGAAGCTGTCGGTGTTCAAAGCATGTATTTCTACAAGCAGCCTGGGAGCCCAGGACAAGCGGCACACCAGGATTACTTTTACATCAGAAACGAACCCAATACCTTGACCGCTGCCTGGGTTGCTATGGAGAAGACGGATGAAGAAAACGGATGTCTGTGGGTGATACCTGGTAGTCATCGACTGGGATTACTGGCTCACGGGAAGGTCAAAAGGCCCGAGGAGCATGAACCGTGGACCGACGAAGTGGAAGCGATTGACCTGACCAAGGAAATCCCAGTCGTACTCGAAGAAGGGGACCTCTTGTTCTTCCATAATTTACTGGTTCACTCCTCGACAAAGAACCAAACCACAGATCGTTGGAGGCGTTCATATGTGTGTCATTATATACGGCATGACTCCGAAATCGAACGAGAGGATTTAAAACGCAAAATCCCCTTAATCTAAGTTTTACAAGCCTTAGTGTCCAGCCCGTCGCCCATATGATTCAATCGAATGGATGACGGAATTCATAAATTCTCCATTGTAATGGTTATTGGGCAGCAACTCGGTTGCTGAATCCAATCGAATGCATCAGGAAGGGGACATAGCCGAGATCATGACGATTACTGAGGATTTGGAGAATAATTACCCACTTACCGGTGAGCAAATTACACGTTACCAACGTGATGGTCACATTTTACTTAAAGAGGTTGCAAGTCTTGATGTTATCGACGCGTATCGGCCAATCATCCAGGAGGAGGTTCAACGACTGAATCGCGAATCACGCCCGTTGAGCGAACGGGACACGTATGGCAAGGCGTTTATTCAAGTGTCCAACATATGGGAATCAAATCAAGATGTACGAAACTTTGTGATGGCCCGACGTTTTGCCAAAATTGCGGCCGAATTGATGGGGGTTGACGGTGTTCGGATTTATCATGATCAGGCGCTGTTTAAAGAGCCTGGAGGCGGTCATACACCATGGCATCAGGACCAGATTTACTGGCCCATCGCGAGTGACCATACCATCACTCTCTGGATGCCTCTCATCGACGTGCCTGCAAAGGTCGGTTCGATGACGTTTGCAAGCGGTTCTCATAAGCGTGGGTATGTGAGCAAGATGGAGATCTCCGATCAATCGCACAAGACGTTGAAAGATTATATCGATCACGAAGGAATACCAACCGTGAGCTATGGTTCCATGGAAGCGGGAGACGCGACGTTTCATGCGGGTTGGACCATGCACAGCGCACCGGGTAACCCCACGGACCAGACCCGTGAAGTGATGACCATAATCTACGTCGCCGACGGTACCAGGGTTTCGGAGCCTGATTCGAACGCAAGGAAGAATGATTTGAAACGCTGGTTGCCTGGCCTGAAACCTGGCGACGAGGTAGCGAGCCCTTTAAATCCCGTGGTCTACCGAGCTACTACTTCTCATTCGTGAATCGATGCGGATGAGAAGTAGTAGCTCTTTGGCGTGAATGATCGGGCGGTCAATCTTGTTGCCTCGTGCATTTCGCTCTACAGGCAAATGCGACAGCAACGGCTACGTAACTGAACCAAGCGGGTCGTCCTGAGCTACGTGCAAACACAACTATTTTGAGTAGAGAGCCGGATTCGTTGAAAGGCGCAAGTCCGGATCGGGGAACGTCTCGGGTGCCTAACTGTCCCCTTCGGGGGGCGGGTCGGCGCGGACCTATTCTAATACTCGCCTAGCCAGGCTAGGTACAACTTGTTGGTGAAAGTCTAACCGAGGTTGGGACCAAGCGGCCTCGTAGTTATCAGGCGTCTGGTGGCGACAGCCTAAGGGGGAGCACCTTTCACCGCAGGGTTCTGGGGTGAAGCAAAACTACAGGCTGTAACATGCAGTAAATCCTGCCGCATCGTCATATTCAACCCGAAAGGGACAAGAGGGAGTCGAGCCACGTATTGTATGGCCAAACCATGGAACGCGTGAAGAACTTGGACAAGCTACAAATAAATATGCCCATCCATCTATCTGTCGAAATTTAGACCATGTAAAGCCTTGCAGACCCAGCCCAATTGTTGCGATTGAGGCAATTGTCATACCATCTCCTTTCCGTAGTAAGGTAGTACAAGGCCCGTTATCCATGCACCAAAAGGCATTGTCTATTTATTCTAAACGGTTAAGCTGAAATGGATATACGAATTGAATGCGAATCAACAACGTTAGTGTTCGCCAGAGACACCGCGCACACACGTCATAAAATGACGACTAACAAAACACAAGTGCCTTATTAGGTTGTACCGTGCTTATAAACGTTTGCTCGCCTTCTTGGAAATGTCATTCACCAATTCCAAACCAATTGACACAATGGACTACCAGTCCTGTTCACTTACTTTGTGACATCACACTGGAAACAAACTCCCCAGTGGACAGTCATCCCTCCTTTGGCTGTACTGCCAAGCCAGCAGAATGTACCGTGAAAAGACAATCGTTGAGTGGCTAATGAGCATGTCGTATGAATGACCATGGAACTCTTTTTGCAGACGTAGCAATGATTGGTGTATTTGAAGGACACTTCAAAGTCCCATTGGATGCCGCAAATATGTATGTTAACTAGCAATTGATTATTGTCTGGAGGATAGCCTATCCACATTGAGATGAGTCTTACTCCACGTCCTAATCAAAGTTGCTACCTAGGTTAGCGGGGACTTGTTCACAATTTTTAAAGAAAGGATTCCGTTGACGAAAAGAAAGAAATTTTGGATAAGGAAATCTTATCCTTTTCTGAAGCTCAATCTAAGAACAAAAAACGAAGGGGCCACCCTCAAGTGATATGACTGCTCTGATATTGATTTTCTTAAAAAATGGGCGTTTGAACGTATTTTGTTATGATTCGTACGAATCGTACGAAAAAAAGAATTTACAGCGACATTATTCAGAATGATCGATGTGTTCAAATAACATGGTTGGCCAGGGTAACATAATTTCATAACACATGTCAAAAGGAGTGATTTCAGTTGGGTATCATGCGCATCGGCAGAGCCGAATTGAGGGTCATGGATTTAGAAGCATCAGTCAATTATTATACCAACGTTATTGGACTAGATGTGGTTGGACGTAGTGAAGGTAAAGTTTACTTAAAAGCGTGGGACGAATTTGATCACCACAGTTTGATACTGACTGAAGCGGACGCACCGGGTCTGGAACACTTTGCATTTAAGGTTGCAACGGAAGAAGATTTGTCTCGTTTTGAGAAAAAGGTAGAACAATTCGGTTGTACTTTGAAAAGGGTTTCAAGAGGCACGCGTCTCGGAGAAGGGGAAGCAATTCGCTTCGAATTACCGACCGGCCACAGCATGGAACTCTATCATCAAATCGAATCTCCAGGGACACGCGTTGGCGTCATTAACCCGCATCCATGGCCGGAAGGGCTTAAGGGAATCGCGCCACATCGTCTTGACCATGTCCTTCTCATGGGCGAAGACGTGGGCACGGTAACCCGATTCTTCACAGAAGCACTTGGTTTACATCAAAGTGAAAAGGTCATGACAGTTGACGGAGAAGAAATGATTGGCAGCTTTATGTTTGCTGAAAATGGCAAGCCACATGATGTTGCGTTTATTAAAGGTCCCGACAACAAAATGCACCATGCAGCCTTCTTCGTGGATAATTGGTACGACGTGCTGAAAGCAGCAGATATTCTTGCTCGAAATGATGTGACGGTAGAAATTACGCCGACCCGCCATGCGATGACAAGAGGAGAAACCGTATATTTCTTTGATCCATCCGGAAACCGTAACGAAGCATTTGCCGGTGGTTATACAACGTACGCAGATTTCCCGACCATCACATGGACCGAGGACAAAATTATGCACGGTATTTTCTATCATCGCAGAGCGTTAATTGAAGAGTCTTACATGAAAGCCCTTACTTGATATGTGAGTGAAACATCGGATAGCATGTAAATCTCAAGATTCCATTTTCAGGAAACTGGAAATTGGTTTTTGCAAGATTTTCGAAGGAGGAAACTAAATGACTGGCACTGGGAACGTAGTTGAAGCAGAGCAAAACGCGGACACGAAAATATTACTTGAAAAGGCAGAAGAGATTGGGAAGCTTGCCGAAGCAGAGGCAATGGAGGCAGACAAGAATGCGCATTTGTCTGAGAAGATAGCTCAAGCGATTCGTGAGGCGGGCATTAACAAGTTGATGAAGCCCAAGCGTTACGGTGGTATAGAAGTTAGCTTAAGCACGTACGTCCGAATCATTCGTACGATTGCTAAGCACAGTGTTCCGGCAGCATGGTTGGCGTACTTTTACTCTATGCACGAGGTGTGGGCGGCTCATCTTCCCCCTGAAGGTCGAGATGAAATCTTGAAGAACGATGTTCTTTTAGCAGACGTCGTTGCACCAATTGGCCGCGTAGAAAAGGACGGAAACGGTTACAGGCTATATGGCCAGTGGAATTTTTGCAGTGGTGTTTTGTGGTGTGACTGGGTTGGCTTAGGCGCGATGATGGAATTACCTGACGGGGATGGCCCAGAGTATTGTGTTTTAGCACTTCCGAAAACAGATGTTGAAATTATTAATAACTGGGATACGATTGGACTTCGTGGATCAGGCAGTAATGGCGTTCGTGTTGAAGGCGCTTACGTTCCAGAGCGTCGCGTTCTCCCAGCGGGTCGCTTACTGGCGACAGGTAAGCCGACTGGTGGAGATTATGACGAGGCAGATCCGGTCTATCGCATGCCGTTTATGCCACTTTTCTTACTAGGTTTCCCAGTTGTCGCCTTGGGTGGCGCTGAACGAGTCCTAGATTTATTCCAAGAGCGCACAGAAAAGCGTGTTCGTGTCTTCAAAGCAGGAGCCGAGGAGAAAAAATCTGCAGGCAGCCAACGTTTACTTGCTGAACTCCGTATTCAATTGAAGGCAGCAGAGGCGCTTGTCGATCGCTATGTACAACGCCTGGACGAGTGGCAAGAACAAGCGAAAGTGGTCGTGAGCGACGAAGAACGGGAAGAGTTGTTTGCGATACGTGGCCACGTAGTGAAAGCAGCAGCAGATATTTCTGTTCGGGCAATGTTAACACTCGGTGGAACGTCCATCTTTAAGGGAGATCCAGTTGAGTTGTTTGTTCGTGACGTACTCGCTGTAGCTGCACATCCAAACAGCCTTTATGAAGATTCGATGGCTGCTTACGGAAGAACACTCTTCGGGTTACCAGGGGATCCGGTTTGGTAAACCGAGAATGCACGCACTGTTTGTGCTGTTTCCGGTGATAGGACGGATGATGAGGATGTTAGGCAATCGGAGATGTCAGTGTCCAGGTAGTTCCTGTAAATTTCGGAAACGAGCCGAGCATGCTCGTTAAACACAATGATTTGACAACAATACTCATGGAGGGTGAGACAATGGATGATCGTCTGTTTCGTGACGCGATGGGAAAATTTGCAACGGGCGTTACCGTAATTTCAACCAAAGTTGATGAGAGAGTTCACGGAATGACTGCAAACGCATTCATGTCCGTCTCTTTAAATCCAAAACTAGTGACCATTTCAGTAGCAACTCACGCAAAAATGCATTCTCTGCTCAAACAATCAGGAAAATATGCCGTCAATTTTTTAACAGAAGATCAAAAGCCGTTATCCATGTTGTTTGCGGGTCAGATGAAAGATGAACCTTTTGAAGTTGACTTCGACGAATTGGGTGGAACACCGGTCATTCCGGATTCACTGGCTGTCGTAGCTTGTGACATTGTCGAAGCGTACGATGTTGGGGATCACACCCTATTTGTTGGTGCTGTAACCGATATTCAAGTGAATGAAGGCGAACCATTGTTGTTTCATGCTGGAAAATACAGTAGGAAACATGAGTTTGCCTAATTCATAGGGGAGGAATTGGCGTGGAGGCTGTTTTCATTGACCACCGTCAGCCCATCCCAACAAATAACGAAGCGTGTGTCTTGGCCTTAGGCGTGTTTGACGGTGTTCACGTAGGGCATCAGGAAGTCATACGGGTGGCAAAGGAAATTGCGAAGTCTAATCATATCAAACTTGCGGTTATGACTTTTGAACCATATCCCAACGAAGTCCTACAAAAGAAGAATAAGAATCCTACTTGTCGTTTGATGTCCCTGGATGCAAAGCGAAATTTTATGAGCGAACTAGGTGTCGACAGACTTTACATCATGAAGTTTGACTTAGACTTTGCAAAGTTCGCGGACGTCGATTTTGTTCAGAAGTACATTGTTCCCCTAGGTGCAGTACATGTGGTAGCGGGTTTTGATTTTCGCTACGGATATCGAGGGACCGGACACATGGGCACGATTCAAGCGCATGGAATGAATAAATTTGGCGTAACTACGGTTGAGCAAGTGAGTCACGGATGCGAGAAAATCAGCTCTACTTTAATACGAGAATCATTACTGCAAGGTGATGTGGAATTCGTCGCAACTTGTTTAGGGAGATTCTACGAGACCGAAGGGCGCGTTGTAAACCTATCCCCTCCGCACAGTAGTGTGAGTTTTTTGGATATTCTTACATCCGGATGTTCACTGCCCCCTGAGGGGTTTTATGACGTATGTGTGTACTTGGATGAGAAGGAGAAGATTCATCGCACACCGGCTTATTTGTTTGTGAACGAACAAGGGGAACCACTCGTCGTGATTCATGCAAGGATACGGGGAAAAGTGAAGGTTCGTTGGATAAGGCGCATGTCTGAGGTGCGAGAAAATAGTCGAAAAAACCAATACGCACTAGGATAACCTTAGCTGTATCCATTCAACCCAGTAATCTTTCGAGGTGAGTAGCATGCCATTTATTCAAGTACATTTATTGGAAGGTATTACAACAGAAACGAAGAGGGAGCTGATAAGGGGGATAACTGAAACTACAGCTTCAATTTTGGATACGCCCCCTGGGACGATACGGTTGGTCATCGATGAAGTACCGCTTGAGAATTGGGGCACCGCAGGTATTTCGATGAAGGAGAAACTTCAAGACAACGTGGGGAGTTCTGAAACACGGTAGGTAGCCATTTTATTATTTGAATGAAGTCTATGATCAATCAAGGGGGTGTTTGCTATGTACAAAGTTACAGTTTCTAGAGGTAGATTGGAAGAAAGTTCCGTATTTTCCTGTGATGGAACGATGAGTTTGCTCGACGCTGCTCGTAATCAAGGAGTGAAAATTTCCTATGGATGTAGAGGAGGCGGTTGTGGAATGTGTAAGATTAAAGTAGACGAAGGACAGTTTGAACGGGGCCTTTGTTCAAAAGCGGTGTTGCCAGATTCAGATAGAGAATTGAATTATACGCTGGCTTGCAAGACTTTCCCCAAAAGCGACATGATGGTTTCATTACAAACATAACTCATCCATTTGGGCGGTGTGAAAGGTGAGGAGCTCAGATTTGAAGCTGACGGAAGTCTATAATCTTAATCTTCCATATTCAGTGGAAACAAAGGCGGATAGAATCGTTACAGTACCGACCTCCGCCTTGGGAACCCTTCGCCGAGAACTAATTGAAACGCTTGGCCTGGAGCGTACAAAGGGATTTTTGATGCGTTATGGGTGGCATTGTGGTGTAAGCGATGCTATGAAAATGAGTGGCTTAGAGTGGGATTCAGTCGAAGACTTTTTTCTTGCTGGTCCGCAGATGCATGTATTACATGGATATCTAACCGAATCCAAGATCGTTTTGAATTTAATCGATGTGAAGAGTGGAAAACTGCGGTTTGATGGTCGTTGGAGCAATTCGTTTGAAGCCGAACAACACAAGGCACTCATTGGACGAAGTGATTGTCCAGTCTGCTATACGTTGGTCGGATACGCAAGTGGGTATTTATCAACAGTCCTTGGGAAAAAAGTCATCGCGCTCGAAACTGAATGTGAGGCAATGGGGCATGATCATTGTTTCTGTGTATGTAAGACTGTAGAAGAGTGGGGCACAGAGATTGAGAAGGAGCTTCGATATTATGAGGAAAATAGCATTATCGGGGAACTTGATGCAGCATTTGAACGAATTCGGAAAGAAAAAGAAGGTTTAAACAAAGTTCAACAAGTTCAACGGATCCTGATGAATGAACTTCTCAGAGAAAGCGCTTTACCGTCTATAACAAATGAATTTTTTAGAGCGAGTCATCTACCGATTGTTGTTACGGATAGACATGCGAATCTCCTAGCATTCGCTGGAATGAGTCAGTATGACTCCGCCTCCTTGACGGAGAAAATTCGAAAAACACTGAATGAAGCGGGGAATGAGTCTGTCACTCTCTTGAACCCTGATACCGAGTCATTTGTTATCAAAGGTAAAGAGGAAAGTAGTTGCATTCTGCGCATACCCGTTGTTCTCAATCGAAAAACTGCTGGGTATTGTGTTGTCGAGTATGTAGAAGCCCATCCTCAGGGGCTTGATAAGCTTTTGGTTGAACAATTTGCCGTTACATGTTCGCTGTATTTGTTAAATGAACAAACGCGTTTTAACACAGAGCAACGCGTCCGTGGAGATTTCTTGGATGACATGCTCTCGAACCGTATATCTCGAGAGGATATCTATCATCGTGCTCAGTATATTGGCTTTCAATTTTGGGCTCCATTTTTTGTACTCAGTGTTACTTCTCTGTCATCCCAAATGACAGTTGAACAAATGATTGAGTACAGAAGCGAACTCCTAAAATTGACGTCGACATTTGTCAACAAGCACTCTGTCAATGCATTGGCAGGGCAAAAGGACGGCAATGTAATTTTATTAGTTGCGCATAACGGCCTAGAAACGGGCAATGAGCACTATCGTGAAAACATTTGTGGAAAGTTGCTTCAGTGCTACGCGAAAATGATTCCACAGTACCCTTTAAAGATTGGTGTCAGTACAAAAACAGATTCGCTTGAGAACTTGCAGCAGATTTACAATGAAAGTGTATCTGCTTTGAGAGTGTCGCATTCACAAAAGCCGTTAACGTATTTTGATTCGCTTGGTATCGAAGGTGTGTTGTGTCAAAACCTTGAATCGGCAAAACGGTTTATCCAGCGCTTGCTAGGCGGACTTTTAAAAGTTGATAGTGAGAAAGATATGGAGCTGACGAAAACGCTTTATTTTTACTTAAACAATGGAGGGAATGTTCACAAGACTGCCAGGGACATGAATCTGTCAATTAGTGGGCTACGCTATCGATTACAAAGACTGAATGAAATTTTGAATTGCGATATCAACGTCCCGTACACGGGGAATCAGTTGTACAGCGCGTTGTTGCTTATGATATCGCTTGGTGAATTGGACTTAAATCTGACTTAAGTTTCGTTATTTCCACAAGGAGGAATAATGAATATGGCGAGCACTTATATTACGGAAGTACGCGTTCCATCGACAACTGCAGAAGGTAAAAAGTATCCGGTTATATTTGCTCTACACGGAATTGGTTACAACGAGCAAGATATGATTTCGCTTGTCGAAGAACTCCATGATGAATTTATTGTCGTTGGGATCCGCGGCAATCTCACATATGAAAATGGATATGCTTATTACTATTTGAAAAATTATGGGAATCCTGAGCGTGAATTGTTCGATAGCAGTATTGAAAATTTGTTAAACGTCATTGAGGAAACAACAAATCAGTATCCGGTGGATCCGTCTAAGCGATATCTAATCGGCTTTAGTCAAGGCGCCATTTTAAGTATGTCGCTTGCTCTATTACTTGGAGAAAAAATCAAAGGTGTCGTAGCCATGAATGGATATATTCCGAATTTCTTAATCGAGGAATTTCCGATAAAGTCTCTCAATCAAACGGACGTGTTTCTCGCCCAAGGAGGCTCTGACCCAATTTTCCCAATCAAAATTGGCAATGAAACGGATGAGTATTTGCGCAAACACGCACATGCAGTGAAATATGTGATTTACCCAGCAGGGCATGAAATCTCAGCCGATACACAGGTTGATCTTTGTCGCTGGTTGCGAATCAACGCTAAGAACGAATAGAGAAGTTTGATAGGCGGGATGATTCGTGCTGTCTCCATGGCGAGTGTTTTGGGCCGCGTTTACGGCTGGTGTAGCTGCAACGCTCGTTCAGTTTGCAGTTCCGCCAGTCCTAATCCTCATACAGGTTAAGTACCAAACTTCGTATGCTAGTAATGGACTGTTGATGTCTGTATTTGCGTTTGCCACTATTCTTTCCGCAGTTCCAGGCGGCCTGATTGTCCAACGATACGGAGTACGGAAAATCAGCCTTGCAGGGTTAGGATTGATGTTTGTAGGTATCCTTTTGTCACTTGCTACACGATATTTCTTAGTATTTCTGATTGGGCGACTGGTTCAGGGCATTGGATTTGGTCTTACAGCTGTTGCCGCTCCGTCCGCAATCGGCCAAACTATGCCCTCTAAGCACATGGACCTTGCGATGGGGATATGGTCTACATGGGTTCCGCTTGGGAGTTTGATTATGTTTGGCGTTGGGCCTTCCATCGCTTCACATTTTCATATGTCACTGTACTTTAGTGGCCTACTGTTGGTCATTGGTGTTGTTGCCGTTTTTCAATGGCTGTTTCTCCCGAGAAACGACGTTCCACCTACTCAACAACTGTCTAGAGACAAAACTGTTTCCCGTCAGTTTGTGAAGAGTGAGCTGAAAAACGCGAATGTTTGGTTACTTGCGATGATTTTTGCGTCCTTTACGTTCGCATTTTTTGCGTTTAATACTTGGATCACCGTTTATTTAACACAATCACGCGGCTTGTCCCTAACACAAGCTAGTCGTATTCCTATTCTCGTTTCATTCTTTGTGGTTATCAGTAATTTGTGTTCCGGTTGGATTTTAAAGAAATATCGGGATAAAATTTTTGCCTACGTATTACCACCGTTTTTGATGGCGCTTATCTGGCCCACGTTCAGTTTTCACAGCATTCCAGTACTGTACATGAGTTCCGTAATTCTCGGGTTGGTTGGCGGTTTTATCCCCACACTGGTTTTCGCCAAGGCACCAGCTTTGGCACGAAAATCCGAAACAGTTGGAATAGCTATGTGTGTCATTATTTTCGGTGAAAATATTGGAATTCTATTGGGCCCTGAAGTATTTGGGTTGTTACGAGATTATATCGGAAACTTTGTTGTCGGTTTTTGGATTTGTTTGTTGATTGGGCTTGGAGCGGTTATGAACATTTCTAAAATAGCACGTATGCATAGAGAGAGTTAAACGGTTGAGGATTGTTGTTTTGTAAGTGAATTGAAGCAGGCCTTGTGGGTAAATACAGGTTCCTGCGGGGCCTTCTATCTCGTTTGGCGGTATGAAACAAAAGTGGTATAGGGCGAGAAGGGAGCGTGCATAGCTTTAAATTCATCTCCGAATTGAAGAACGTCTGCATGAAATTGTAGGGGGAAGATTCCATGACAGATCAAATGACAGCAGATTTAGCTGCACGGTTGTATTCAGCGGAAGCAAACAAGTCGGTTGTTGCACCATTGACGCTTGAACACCCAGACCTATCCGTCGAATTAGCTTATGGAATTCAGTTGGCTAATGTTAAAAGACGGTTAGAAAAGGGCGACCGCGTTGTCGGCCACAAGATCGGCCTCACAAGCAGACCGATGCAAGCGATGCTCGGTGTGAATGAACCCGATTTTGGTCATCTGTTTGAGTCGATGCACTATCAATCAGGGGATGTTGTGGATTATCCCTTGATTCAACCAAAGGTAGAACCTGAGCTAGCCTTTATTCTGCGCGAAGATCTAGTTGGACCGAATGTTGGCGTGCAAGATGTACTTCGTGCAACGCGGTTTGTTCTACCAGCGATTGAGGTCATTGATAGTCGGATTGCAGACTGGAACATTAAATTGGTTGACACGGTTGCAGATAACGCGTCTTCTGGCTGTTTTGTGCTTAGTCACACCGCTCATTCGATTGAAAATGCGGATATCTTGCTGAGTGGTGCCATTCTGAAGGTGAATGGTCAGATTGTTCAAACGGGTGCTGGTGCCGCTGTCGTTGGAAACCCGGCTCTTGCTGTCGCATGGTTGGCAAACAAACTGTCCTCTCTTGGCACAACGCTTAAAACGGGTGACATCATCCTATCGGGTGCGGTCAGTGCGGCGGTGCCTGTAGCGTCTGGCGATCACGTTTCTCTAACGTTCGGTCGTCTCGGACGTGTGGATTTAACAATTAAGGGCTAATCGACCGAAATGTGAGGTGGAAAAATGGCAAAACTTACGGCTGCCATTGTCGGATCGGGAAATATCGGCACCGACTTAATGATTAAACTTCAGCGCAGTGAGTGGATTGAACCGCGGTACATGATTGGGATTGATCCAGACTCCGACGGTTTACGTCGTGCGAAAGCAGCAGGTCTGGAAATATCCTGGGATGGATTGGCCGCGGTTCTTGACGGCGGGGCTCGCCCAGATATGGTTTTTGATGCAACAAGTGCTAAAGCACATGTTCGCCACGCGAAATTGTTGCGTGAGGCTGGTATTCAAGCGATTGACCTGACACCTGCAGCACGAGGACCGTACGTTATTGCGGCAGTAAACTTGCAAGAACATTTGGAGTCTCCCAATGTGAACATGGTCACATGTGGCGGTCAAGCAACTGTACCGATTGTTCATGCGGTTAGCCGTGTAGTTGGCGTATCCTACGGTGAAATAGTCGCTACCATTGCAAGTAAAAGTGCTGGTCCCGGAACGAGAGCAAATATTGATGAGTTTACGGAAACAACGTCTCGGGCAATTGAAGTAATTGGTGGCGCGAAAAAAGGAAAAGCGATCATCATCTTGAACCCTGCAGAGCCTCCAATTTTGATGCGGGATACGATTTATTGCGCGATGGAAGAAGCAAATGAAGAAATTTACGAGAAGGTTAGAAAGTCCATTCATGAAATGGTGAAACATATGCAGACGTATGTGCCAGGTTACCATTTAAATCGTGAACCGGTTTTTAGAGATAATGTCGTGAGCGTTTCTATTGAAGTTGAAGGTTTGGGCGATTATTTGCCAGTGTACGCAGGAAACTTGGACATCATGACCGCAGCAGCTGTGAAGTTCGGGGAAGAGTTTGCGAAGAATAAATTGTTCGTGAAATAGAAACGGGGTCTGTCGAATGGCATATAAATATCGTATTGAGTTGACAGATGTAACGTTACGTGACGGGATGCATGCGGTCCGCCACCAGTTTAGTGTGGACGATGCGAAGGCGATCACTTCTGCGCTCGATGGAACGGGCGTTTCATTGATTGAAGCTGCACATGGAGACGGACTCGGCGGAAGCTCTGTACAGTATGGCTTTTCGAAGGAAAGCGAAGAGGACTACCTTCGTGCAGTTTGTAGTGTCGTGAAAAAATCTCGTGTAGCAACATTGTTGTTGCCGGGTATTGGTACAGTTGAAGACCTCAAGCATGCTGAAGAGTTGGGCATTAAGGCTGTCCGCGTGGCAACCCATTCGACTGAGGCAGACACTGGTGCACAGCACATTGAAGAAGCTCGGAAAATGGGACTCGATACAGTAGGCTTTTTAATGATGTCGCATATGACACCCTCTGAAGTACTGGCTGAAGAAGGAAAGAAAATGGCTTCCTATGGTGCACAGTGCGTCTATATCGTAGACTCCGCCGGTGCCATGTTAATGGACGAAGTACGAAGAAAGGTTTGTACGCTTCGTAACGTATTGTCAAGCGATGTGCAAGTTGGGTTCCATGCACACAACAACCTCGGTGTTTCCGTTGCCAATTCCATCGCTGCTGTTGAAGAAGGTGCATTCCGCATTGATGCTAGTTTAGCTGGTCTAGGTGCAGGGGCAGGGAATACTCCCCTCGAAGTCTTCGTAGCAGCTTGCGAGAAGTATGGTATTGATACAGGGGTTCAGCTGTATCCAGTCATGGATGCAGCGGAAGACATCGTGCGTCCACGGATGCATCAGCCAATTATGACGGATCGGACAAGTTTGACACTTGGATATGCAGGAGTATACTCCAGTTTCCTACTTCACGCAAACCGTGCGGCCGACCAGTTTAACGTTGATACACGTGACGTTTTAGTTGAATTGGGTCGTCGCAAAGTGGTTGGCGGACAGGAAGATATGATTGTTGACGTAGCATTTGAAATTGCAAACAAAAAGTAATAACAACAGCACATAGGAGTGGGTTGACTTGGCTCTACAGCTAATTGCAGAAGAAATTTATAGACATCAAACAGCGGCAGAAGAACTCGAAAAAATTACACTTCGCAACGACGGGTTAACAGTTGAAGATGCTTATGAGATACAACAACTGTCGATTCAAAAGTATATTGCCAACGGTGATAGATTAATTGGATGGAAAATGGGCCTGACCAGTAAGGCGAAGCAGCTATCTGTTGGTGTCGATGAAGCCATTTATGGTCACCTCCTGAAATCGATGGAATTAGAGAATCCAGAAGTGTCCTTAAATGGATTGATCCATCCACGTGTTGAACCTGAAATTGCCTTTGTCTTTAACAAGAGGCTTGAGGGAGAGGATATTTCACCACGCGATGTGTGGCTCGCTACCGAATGTGTGATACCTGCTTTCGAAATTATTGATAGCCGGTATAAGAACTTCTCCTTCACATTAGTAGATGTCATTGCAGACAATGCATCGAGTGCACAGTTCTATTTAGCGGATCAAGCTTACTCACCGTATCAATTTCAACTGGATCAAGTTGGCGTCGTCATGAAGCGTAATGGTGAGGTTTCTCAGACGGGGGCAGGAGCTGCAGTTTTGGGGCACCCAGTGCGCTCCATTGTAGAACAAGTACGTATGCTTAGCAAAATTGGTAAAGCAATTGAACCGGGTATGGTCGTATTAACGGGCGGTATTACGGAAGCCATTTACATCCATGATGGGGATAGAATCTCTATTGAGTTTGAAGGAATGGGAGAAATTGAGTTGACCGTTCGCGCATGATTTTGGAGGCGTAAGACATGTCGTTTGGTTCAGAGCAGTATGTGAGAAACACGTACGCCTGAGTTGAAAACACATATCACAAAAGGGTTCAAGTCTGATCCATTCGGGAATCGTTGTGGAAACAGTGATGCAAGTGTCGAAGTTATATACGCTCAGTTGTTCTTTGATTTAGACCAATACGGACAACAATTGAATACGTTCGCGAAGGCGATTACATAAAAGTGAATGTTCGCTTTCTGTAAACCCTACTCACCTTTTGTGAGTAGGGTTCTTTATGATCTCGCGTTATAAATAAAGTGTTCGTCAAGAAAGAGTTAGTTTGTTAAAGAACACTTTTTGAAATGCACATATTAGGTGATGCAGCAATTGAGGGGGAGGTTTTTGACTTCTGAATGGTGCATGATCTCGTGGCTTTATAGAATTGTCAAACTGTAAATTACGCCAAAGAGATGTGATATGGTAAATGGATACAAATCGCAAGTTAGAGTCTCAGGTAGTGGTGTAAATTCGGAAGATGGATCTTGACGAAAAAGCCATCGAGTGCAATCTACTAAAAGTGACGAGCAATCAGTAGAGGAGGCACTGTGAACATCGGTTGTAAAATCCTCAATATAATCGGTTGAAAATTCCCTACCTAAAACCTGACAATCTCCCCTGGAGGGGAGAGAATCTTGGTCAAGAATGGGGAGTTTTTTGTGATTAGGGATATGCATGATAAGGGTATGAGTGTGTCACAAATTGCCCGCGAAGTCGGACGCGACCGAAAAACGGTTCGTAAGTGGTTAGGAGAATCCGCCCCCGGTATATATAAACGTGGCACTTACAAACCAAAGAAAATTGACCCGTACCGGGAATACGTGTTGCAGCGTATGAGCGAGGGTTGCGTGAACGCGACCGTTATCTTTGATGAGATTTCAGAGATGGGATATGACGGTGGAATGACGCAACTGCGTGTATTTATGAAGCCGCACCGGCAAGCCGTTGAAGAGAAGGCTACCACACGATTCGAGACGCTGCCCGGTGAACAAGCTCAGGTAGACTGGGGTAGCTTCACAGTGAACTGGCATGGACACAGGAAGAGGATTTATGCGTTTGTGATGGTATTGGGCTACTCTCGCATGATGTACTTAGAATTTACGGAGAATGAGAAGCTAGAAACACTCATGGGTTGCCATGTAAGGGCCGCGGCATATTTCAATGGAATAACCGCGACATGTCTATACGATAACATGAAGACTGTGGTGGCCGGTCAGGATGACCGAGGCAAGCCGATTTGGAATGAGCGGTTCGCCGCCTTTGCAGCACACCATGGGTTTAAGGTCAGGCGCTGTAAACCCTACCGCGCTCGTACGAAGGGAAAGGTGGAAAATGGGGTCAAATACGTCCGAAGGAACTTCTGGCCAAGAGTCCGAACGTTCACTGGGCTTGATGATTTGAACCGGCAAGTAAGGTACTGGTTAGACACGGTGGCGAATGTCCGCGTCCATGGCACCACTCACCAACGGCCAATAGACAGGTTCCCAGAAGAACAACTTCTACCGATGAATACAATGCCCTTTGAAAGTGCGGAGCGTCATCTACGCAAAGTACCTTCTGACGCGTTGGTTACATACGAAACAAACCGTTACTCTGTGCCGTATCCATTGGTGGGCTATATGGTTGAAATACAGGATGAGCGTAACGGTGTAATCCGGTTCTTCCACGCTGGAAAGCTGGTCGCCGAACACACAAAGTGCACAGGCAAGCACCAGGTTTCGAGGAACAAAAAACACTTCGAGGGGATTCTCGCAGGAGGCAAACAAAAGGTTCCCCAACCTATCCCACGCCTCATTGAAAATCCAGCACCCGAAGTGATGCGTCGCCCGCTCTCGGTGTATGACCGTCTTCTGAAAGAGGAGGTCGTACGCTGATGCTTGAACAACGAATTCAGCACGCATGCGAAGAATTAGGGTGGTCTCGGCTACCCGAGGTCCTTTACCAGCATGCTGAGCAGGCTTCCAAAGAAAATATATCTTACCTTGAATTCTTGGACAATCTCCTGCAGGAGGAACTGCGTGCCAAATACGAACGCATTATACTCACGCGGACTCGTTTCGCCAGGCTTCCGTTTCAGAAGACGCTTGAGGAGTTTGACTTCACATTTCAACCCTCCGTTGACGAGCGAAGAATGCGCGATTTAGCGACCATGCGCTTTCTGAGCCACCAAGAGAACGTGATTTTCTTAGGGCCACCGGGCGTTGGGAAAACACATCTTGCTGTAGCACTCGGACTGGAGGCGATTCGCCAACGGCATTCAGTGTACTTCACCACAGCAAATGATTTAGTTGAGTCACTTGAAGAGGCACATGAGAAAGGAACCATTCGCCGTAAACTACGGCAATATACCAAGCCAGCGCTGCTGATTGTAGACGAGATTGGGTACCGAAAGATGAATAATGCTGCGGCACATTTATTCTTTCAGCTCGTGGCGGAACGATACGAAAAAGGGGCAATGGTCCTCACTTCAAACAAGTCCTATTCCGAGTGGGGAGATATCTTTGGAGACAATGTGCTTGCAACAGCAATTCTGGATCGCATCTTACACCACTCTACCACGGTAAATATCCGTGGAGAGAGCTTCAGGATTCAGGAGAAGAAGAAGGCCGGGTTCTTGCACATAAGCGAAGACGGTAAACCGATGACTCGCTAGGCGCTGAGGTATAACCGATAAAACTGGGGAATTTTCGGCCGATGATTTTGAGGAGTTTCAAACCGTTGTTGACAACATCGATGGCTTATATGGATAAGATCGCACTTTTGGATTTGATTCGCAAGATCGGGTTAGAAGATGGGGATGTAGATTTTCTAAAAGAAGGACTGAAAATCCTCACCCAAGCCGTTATGGATGTTGAAGTCAGTTCACTCATCGGTGCAGAACGGTATGAACGTAGTGAAAAGCGCAGCAATAGTCGCAATGGACACAGAGAGCGAGAATGGGATACTCGCGTTGGAACGATTGACTTACAAATTCCAAAGCTTCGAAAGGGCGGCTACTTCCCCAGTATCCTGGAGCCTCGTCGGAAGGCGGAGAAGGCTCTGCTGGCCGTTGTCCAAGAGGCGTACGTGCATGGTGTAAGTACGCGTAAGGTGGATGAATTGGTTGAGTCACTTGGGATTCAGGGTATTAGCAAAAGTGAAGTCTCCCGCATCTGCAAAGAACTCGACGATGTGGTGCAATCGTTTAAGAATCGTCCTCTAGAAGGGGCGTATCCATATGTGTGGTTAGATGCAACGTTCCCAAAGGTTCGAGAAGGCGGAAGAGTTCAGAGTATGGCATTTGTGATTGCCATTGGCGTGCGAGATACCGGCGAGCGAGAAGTGCTGGGTTTTGATATTGGCACGAGCGAGGATGGCTCGTTCTGGCTCACATTTATTCGTAGCCTCGTTGCCCGTGGATTGAGCGGTGTACAGTTGGCGATTAGCGATGCACACGAAGGACTACGAAATGCAATTGGTTCTGCCTTGACAGGAGCGACGTGGCAACGTTGCCGTGTTCACACGATGCGTAACATCCTAAGCCAGGTGCCCAGGGCGTCGCAACAGATGGTCTCGTCTATTGTCCGGACGATTTTTGCTCAGCCAACGCAAGAAACAGCCAAGCAACAACTGGCTGTCGTCCTGGAGCAACTTCAGGCAAAGTTCCCCAAAGCGATGAACGTTTTGGAGCGGGCTGAGGAAGACGTTTTAGCATACATGGCATTCCCCAAGGAGCATTGGAAGCAAATCTGTTCGACCAATCCGCTGGAGCGATTGAATCGCGAACTACGGCGCCGATTCGATGTCGTTGGCATATTCCCGAATCGGGATTCTGTCGTACGTCTTGGAGGAGCCATTCTCCAGGAGCAGAACGATGAGTGGGTCGTCGCGAGACGCTACTTTAGCCGCGAGTCGATGGCTAAACTCACCGGAACGGATGAACAGCAACTACTGGCACCCACGTCAGTATTACATAAATAGCCGCACTATGTGGTTGCACTCGAATTTACACCACTTGACGGGACACTACCAAGATCTCCGTCAGTGGCGGATTCCACTAATTCATTTCGTGCTTCTGGGGAAAATGATTGTGAAGAAAATTAAACGTAGAATCCCAGAACTTCGATATTCTATGAGTGCCATCCTTAACAGAGTTTCCGTCTGATATCGCAGCAATTGACTCTTGAGATATTTCCGTTTTTCGCTCTGTGTGGTCAAAGTCATTACTAAATATGAGCTTCAGCACGTATGCTAGCAGCTCTGTCGTCGATTTGTCCGAATGTTTGTCCAGACGCTTAGCTGTTCGGCCTACGTTACGTTCAATTTCGTCCTCTAGATCAAAAGGATCGGGATAGAAACTGGAAATCCCGACATTACGTTTTCTTAATATATCTGTCCATGTGTCACGCACGTTGCTTACGTCAATACGGAATCCATTGAGCCACAGCATTAGCAATACGAACTTTGATCTTCTGTGCCAGGACATCAGCTCTACGGCAGCGAGAAATTGAGAGACGATATACGGGTAGTCCCAATAGAACAAAGGACCCGCCGCACGACCTTTCCCTTTCTGCAGCAGTTGGGGCAGGAGACCCTTCTGGCACCAGTCCGTTAATCTACGCTCCAGTTTTCTCTTCGATGAGGGATAACCAAGCCGCTCACATATTTGAATTAAACGCTCACGAGTCATCATAGAAGAAATTTTACAGCTTACATTTTAAGCTATCAATTCGAATGGAAGAGTATCACGTCGGTTTTTATCATCGAGGATGAGAGCAATAAAAATGCTCTACAACAATTAAGGGGGAATATGCCATGAAGATGTGGCACGTCTTTGCAGGTGTGTTGTTGGCGGCTGGTTCTTATTATCTCAGAACTAAGGCCCAGGCAGCAAAAACACGAGGCACCCGCATTGAGGACGAGGTTGCTGCTGATGTACTTTCCATCGCCGGTACGCTGATTGAAAGATGAAATTTGAAAAGTGGACTGCCCCTTGTTGACTTTGGGGCGGTCCACCTTTCATTTCTCATTACATTTTCAAAGTGGCCACGCCATGAATAGGTAATCAATTGTTCATTGTTAAGCAAGTCTCTCACCTCTTTTTCGATTGTGTTTTGAGTTCATCCACCACACGTTATTCTTGCGTACTCCTGCCCAATAACATTCCTGTGCACGCTAAGAGATAGGCTTGAAGGTTCTGGTGCAAAAACACTAGGCACGCTAGTATTGTCCGGATAAACTTCAGGGATGAGGCTGGCATGTTACGAATGCACAAATGGAAGCACTTCGAAGCTCACATTATCTTGATGGCTGTCCGATGGTATTTGCGATACAGCTTTAGTTACCGGGACATCGTCGAACTGCTAAAAGAAAGCGGAGTTCAGGTTTCTCATACCACAATCATGCGATGGGTCCATCAGTTCGGTCCAGAGTTGGACAAGCGTATTTCGACGTTATTTGAAACCGACCACCGATTCCTACAGAGTTGACGAAACCTACATTAAAGTAAAGGGAAAATGGACTTATCTATATAGAGCAGTAGACTCTAAAGGACAAACTGTTGACTTCATGCTGTCTTCGAGTCGAGATGTCCAAGCTGCAAAGCGATTCTTCAGAAAAGCACTGTCATCGCCGCATAATCAAACGCCGTGAGTCATCAACGTATATAAAAACCCTGCTTACCCTCGGCACTACAGCAATTAAAAGACAAAACGGAGATACGGCAAGAAACCTCAATCCGGCAGACGAAATACCTGAATAACATTGTTGAACAAGATCATCGATTCATCAAGAAAATCACAATCCGATGATGGGGTTCAAATCGTTTCAAACTGCCGACTACACCATCAAGGGAATTGAGGCTATACACATGATAAGGAAAGGATAGGTCCAGTCACTTCACCTACCTGTCTCTTTCATCGCGGATTTTATTAATGCTCTTTTCCACTTCGCTGCATAACCCCACATCAACGATTTTAGGCTCAATCCCCACCTTCTTTTGATTTTGCACCAGACCCCCTGTCACAGCTACGCAATTATCTTGAATTAGTTTTGAAATTCATTATAATGATATTATCAATCAAACTTCAGCAGTAACTGGCGGAGCGTGGGGAACCATGGGGGAGCTGCTGACGAAAAGCCGTACGCCTGGGCGAAGAGAGGAAAATCTCTTCGCCTTTTTACGTTGCGAACAAGAGAGGGGATAATCCGATGGCTAATCATTTTCCGTTAATTCCTGATACTACATTAGATGAAAAAGATCCGGATTTATTTGCACTATTGTGTAAAGAGGAAGAGCGGCAACGGGACAAGTTACCACTCATTCCGTCAGAAAATTACGTATCTAAGGCGGTGCGTGAGGCAACTGGATCAGTATTGACCAACAAATACTCCGAGGGATACCCAGGGAAGCGTTATTACGAGGGGCAACAATTGATTGATCAAGTGGAAGAGTTGGCGATCAATAGGGCGAAGGGGGTGTTTGGCGTCGACCACGCTAACGTCCAACCGTATTCTGGTTCTCCGGCTAATCTGGCTATCTACGCCGCATTTTTAAATCCAGGTGACACAGTGATGGGGATGGCCCTTCCAATGGGGGGGCATTTGACACACGGCTGGAATGTCTCGGTAACTGGAGGTTGGTTCCGAAGCGTGCAGTACGGTGTGAGCAAACAAACAGGGCGGATTGATTTTGATGAAGTACGGGTGCTGGCCAAAAGGGAACGCCCGAAATTACTATTTTGTGGTGGAACCGCCATTCCTAGGCAGATTGATTTTGCGGCGTTCGCGGAGATTGCGAAGGAAATTGATGCCATACTAGTTGCTGATATTGCCCACATCGCTGGTCTTATCGCAGGTGGCGCCCATCCAAGCCCTGTGGGGCACGCACCTATTCTCTCAACGACCACGCACAAGACATTACGTGGACCGCGAGGTGCTATGTTGATGAGCACTCAAGCGTACGCCCAGTCCCTAGATAAGGCAGTGTTCCCCGGCTTACAGGGAGGACCACACAATCATACGACAGCGGCCATTGCGGTATGTCTGCATGAAGCCACGCAGCCGGCATTCAGAGCTTACGCACGGCAGGTGGTCAAGAACGCTCAGGTTCTCGCTGAAGAACTACTCGACAGGGACTACGATTTGATCAGCGGAGGTACAGATAATCATCTAATCCTTATCGATTTAACTAATAAAGGCATCATCGGGAAACAGGCAGCAAGGGCTTTGGACAAATCTGGGATAATTAGCAACTACAACACGATCCCCTACGACCCTCGCAAGCCATTCAATCCGTCTGGTCTACGAATTGGTACCCCGGCAGTGACGAGTCGGGGCATGGGTGAAGCGGAAATGAGAGTCATAGCTCGATACATTGATAAAGCAATTGAGGCGGCGAAACGAGGGAGTGAAATGGAACTAGATCGAATTGCAATGGCTGTTGCAGATTTGGCTAAACAGTTTCCCGCACCGGGACTGTAATATTGTTAGCGACGGATTTCTCTATAAATAGAGCCTGTCTTTCTTTTTCAAAAAGGTAGCTATGTTGGAGGGCAAAGAGGATAAAGTTAGACATTACTCGGGTTCTAAGTTGGGCAGTTCACGGTAAGTATGAAAGGTGTCGTCATCCGTACAACTAATTCTTAGTTGAATGGATGACGACATTCTTTATCGGTTAATCCAAAAAGGCTTACTACATAGATAAATATCAGCATTACTAATTGCATATGCCCTTCCGTAGACTAAATGTAGAGGAGTTTTATTAGTTGTAATAAACTGAAACGCTAATGTTCTTGAACTATTAGGCGGCAATATAATTTCTGTAATTTCAGGCGTCAAACATTTAATGTCAAATCTATGACCGTCTACAAATCGCATACCGCAAATAACACTTTTTGTATTATCTGATGCGTTTTCTACTACAACACTAATAGTTTTCTTTTCTCCTCTTAGTAACTTATCATCCGAGTCAATCAACATATGTAGCTCGTTATTGGGTTGATCAGAAATTTCCCCACATACCGGGCATAAGCTTTTCAGTCGTTGTAAACCTGGCCGAGTAATATTTTCGAAATGGTATATATAATATGAATCATTGCAGTGTGGACAACAATCAAGGGAATTTTCCACATGGTCTATTCGGTGGCTCGCATAATATGAATCAGGGAAGTTATACGAAGGAGATTCGGTATTATAAAGTAAATATGAAAGAACCTCGTGCTCGCAGTTGCTTAATAATTTAATGATACCATTCAACCTTTCAGTTAATTTTTGGTAACAAATAGCGTTAAACCTATGTTTTAGTTCGAGTTTAATGAGATTCTTAATTTTATCGTTTATTTCCCTTGTTGACGAATTTATCTTTTGTATGTTTATTTGGAAGTTATGTAACGAGGTAAGGTTCTCGTATGATGGAATGATAACAGTCTTGAGTTGCTCTGGAATATGGTTACTACCAATCCTTATCTGTAATAGGTCGCTGTTTATAAAGTCCCATGAAAAAAGGGCACATCTAACCGTCTTACCATCCGATTGAGGATATAATTCGTAAAAGACCTCACTTACATTCCTTGTTCCCCGAAGGACACCGACATTAACATTTGCATCTTTAATGCTGCTCCACAAGTCAGATTCTTCAAATTGAAATTGTATGAAATTGGAATTTGTATTATTAATATCGATTATGACAGAGTTTGAAAGTGGATCACGTATACACGATATATTACTATCACACCGCTTTTTAATCGGTTGTCGAAGTCTATACTCAGGATCACCAACTACTACATAGTTCATGTGTTCAATTCGTCGGATATAGCAGTTGCGATTTAACGCGTCTACGATTTCTCCTAACGTGGCACCAGACTCGAATAATATTTGAAACAGAAGATTTTCATCGTCCATTGCCCACTTAGTAATATTACTCCCAATGTAAGCACAAGCAAAACCTTCAATGAAACCTTGCATTAGTCCATAATTGGACTCGAATAGTCCATTTGTAAACCTCAAATTGGTACATGCGTTTGCAAAGATCACTTTTGATTTTATACCGTAAGTAGGCAAAATATTTCTCGATAGGTCATAGCATTCTCCAGACTGAGCGCAAGACGGTAATTTATATGCACCTGTTCGATTTAATGGATCGGTGAGCCCGCCAATTGTACATATGAATCCGTCTCCTGTGAAAAAGTGATCCTCCCATGCTTCAGTATATAAGTTAAAGTATTCTCTGTATGTCGATAAATAGTCCTTTAACTCCTCGGTTGTAGTCACATTAGTATATACAGTTGGATGTAAATCACTATTGAGTATTCTCCCTTGCTTACGAGTTAGGGTAATACCGGCACTAGTATCAGAGTTCTCGTGTTGATAGAATAGTGTTTTAAAGAAGAGTTCGGTTAGTCCCTCGGGTGTGCGAGATGTGAGAAAACCCACACGGGAGTGTGATTCAGAAATCCATGTCTCCATGTTATATGCTTGGAGTTCTGCGATTGTTCTTGCAGTGATCCTATCTGGATGGGAAACTACAGCACAATACTTTGATTTTATTTTCCTCAGCGTTGGAAATACGTCACTAATATTTTGTAAGGTGATTAGTTTTGCTTTTTTAAAATAGGCCCATACTCTTGCTAAAGGAAGCCACGGGTCCCCTTCAATTCCAAAAACAGTATAGTCTGTACGATTTGCAATTGTTTTGGTCCTTTCATTGAAAATTACCTTTGAGTCAAATAACGAGGGTGTAACACTTTCATGCTCAATAACCTTGATATTAAACGATTTGACTATATGGTTCATTGTCCTTGAAAGAGGGTTGCCTAACACCACATACTCCTGACTCACGTCTTGCATTTGCAAAGCTGTAGCAAGATATTGGTCAAGAGATGTTGCAAGATGTAAATTCAAACTGCTTTCCTCCCTACCGACATCAAACGTAAACACTACGATAATTCTTTGGGTTGAACATCATTCCATAAAGATAAGTTTGTGATAAACAAAAATTTTCGTTCGTCATCATGGATGGCGGAAAATGTCAAACATTGTCAATTATGAATCATCCCCGTGTGGAATATGGGACTTTGTTCACGGGGATGACGGCCTTGCCTAATTAACGAGCAATGGTTAATTATTGTTTTGCTAAGTCTAATAGATCTCCTAAAGTGAAGTTTGCTTCAGCACGTATATCGTGTCCGTGTATACTCTCATAGCTCTCTGCCCTCACTGTAATATTCAATTCAGGATCAACATTTTCTAATTCCCGCGCAACATTAACTATCGTTTCACGGACAACGTCCTCAACAAACTGTGGGTGAGTATGGGCACGACGTACCATATCATATTCATCAGGTCGTTTTAATAATTCGGAGGTTAAATGAGCCGAATTATTTAAAGATTCGTAAATACGAGAAAGCGAAACATATTTCACGTCTGTAATATGGCCCTCAATGATAACTTCTACTCTTCCTTTTTGACTGTGTGTTGCTATTGGCACCTCGGTAATAAGGGATTCTGGATTATCGGTGTTTATGTTTAACTTTGTAATTAATTCTTCTAAAGCATACGTCTGCATGCATGGGCATGCTGTTATTATTGTGGCACCTAGGCCAAGACTTACCTTTTCATTCGCAGTACCCACACAAGCTCCGGATGAGACTGTAACGATGTTATGACTTGGTAAATTGCTCACTGCGGTATTACGTTGGTATATAAGGTCTCCCGATAGTTGGATCGCAGCCTCGTCTTGTTCTTGGGTGTTTTTAATTCTCGTTGCAATTAAATGTGCCACCTCAGCAATACTTAGATTCTGAGGCAAATTCTGAAATGCTTGTTCAATTCGAGACATGTGAATACCACGTTGGCGGGAATGTAACTTGACACTAGCGGTTACATCTAAGTTAGGGCATACAGTACCGAATAATTCATCTTCAAATGGAACTGGAATTTTTTGATTAAATACCGAAACTTTCCCTAGTGTAAGTTGGAATTTTGACTCTTGATTCGGTACATCATAGAAGCTTGGTTTAAACAGGCTGACTTTTTCCACAATATAACACTCCTTATTGGTTTACTTTTTTCTAGAGACTATATCCATCCAAGGATATCCACACTGATTTTTTTGTAAGTCAAATAATCTGTACACCATGTCTCGTAATTGCTTTTTAGAGTAGAAATTGGAATAAAATGTTTGAGGAGCAACCGATGTTAACTCTCTTCCACGAAGTATAACCGGTTCGAATCCCCCCGAAGAAAGTAAATCCATTGCACATCGAGACGAGTAGCACTTCGGGAAGGATATACCCAACAAATTGTTTCCGAGTAAGGTGTTAAAAAACAATCTCTTAAATGCGGATTTATATGTACGCCAAATAAAATCCGCGTTTGGAGTTCTTATAGCAAGCAGTCCCCCTGGCTTTAGTATCCAGTTCAATTGCTCAATAATTAACTTCGGCTCATCGAAATGTTCGAAACAGTTCAAAATGATTATTGCATTAAATTCATCTTTTTCGTAGTCATTTGCATTAAACGGCTTTACACTCACCTTCAATCCCTTGGATCGTGCGTAGGTGGAAACATCGTTGCCGATGTCAAGCCCCTCTGCATCCCATCCTTGCTCTTGAGCAAACCACAAGAACGCGCCGACGTGACTTCCAATTTCCAATACACGACTACCCTTTTGAAGACCTAGCGAAGTTAACCATGTTTTGTCATTCGTGTATTCTTCTTGATATCTATTCCATAGATGATCTAACAGATCAATCGGATACTCATCCTCTTGATATAATTCTTCGATATGGGACGTAATAGAGTTTGGATCCCTAAAGATACTGCTACAATCACAACACGAATAAACAACACAAGGGTCATCATACATAAAATCACAAGTATCCTTAAACATGTATGCTGGAACGTCTTGAAATCTCCTTTGAAAATATCCCTTTACATAGGCAATATCACTTGAGATTTCTTCTTTACTGCAGAAAACGCTACAATTACTACTACCGCACAACGGGCAACTTACAGTATTTCCTCGAATTTTGGCCACGCTCGGCCGTTCTGAAACCGATAACGTAAAAAAACCTCCTTGTCTTGTACAGTAGTCGATATTAACGACACTTCTTTGACTAACGAAGGTCCACTAATGATACTCGAAACGTTCATTTGTTCTCCTTTGTCAATTATCCAAGGCGTTAACGTCAAGAACAACTCATCCACAAGATTTTCACCGACAAGGGAGGAAAACAACTTCCCTCCTCCTTCACACAATATACGGTTAAATCCAAGACCATATATGTACGAGATAACGTCATTAATGGATGAATTGTTTCCTAATTGAACCAGGGTAATGTTTTTATCATTGGGTATTTTTTGTTCCGAATCATTACCTAGCAGCAAAATATTTTTTTCGCATTCACTATCCCAAAACGATGTTGTAAAATCAAAATTGTTTTTCGTACAAACAACGAATATTGCAGGGAATTTTGCAGTAATATCTGCTAGCGCTGGATGTTGTCTTATTTGAATTTTCCTTCTGTCTATCCTAACAGTACCTGCACCAAACAATAAGGCATCTGCTTGACATCGTAACCATTCCAGCTGGTATCTATCCCGGAGGGAACCAAGTGTTTCCCCTTTAGGATGCGTAATATACCCTGTTATTGATGCAGCAAATGAAACAGCTACGAGAGGGCTGGCTCCTTTACTTCCATTAACTCCATTAACAGTTGACTGTAACATTGTATCGCTTCCTCTAACAATTTTTTACCGACTTCTTTAGACGCCAATCTTTGGTCTGAACCAATTACACCTGATTTGGTGTATAAATCATCTACTAAATCACGGCTAATCCAGTATCTAACTTTTGGAAATTCACTAGTTAGCAAACTCTCGTTCACTAACGAGGGGTCAATAGCCATTAAAAGAGACGCATCACATGCATCGGCATGGCCCCCATTAGGATCACCGAATTCATCGTTTAAAATCTCTCTGAAATTTGGAAAATCCCAAAAATCGTGTACAAAATACCGTATTTCGGATAATTCCTCACCTAGCTCCGAAAAAGCGGATTGGAGAGGGGGTTTGTTATCTCCGTGTCCATTCACAACAAAAAAGCGACGAAATCCGGCCTTGTGAAGTGATGTAACATAATCTTTAATCACAGACATCAATGTAGAAGGACGAAATGCGATTGTACCAGGAAAGCCGAGGTGTATCAGAGAATCACCAATCGGAAGCGTAGGGCCAACAAGTACGCCCTGTCTTCTACCAACTTCTAGTGCTAAATGTTCTGCTAATAGAGTATCCGTTACAACAGGACAGGATGGACCGTGCTGTTCATTCGCACCAACAGGTATAATGACTGTCTGATCGTAGTTTAAATATTCCTGCACTTGTTTCCACGTCTTATAAGCCAATCTTACATCTTCGGTTCTGGTTCCCATAGTGTCTCTCCTTAGGAAATAATTATGATAGCATTTTAATATAGTTTGAAAATTTGATCTAGCATGGAATTTTATAAATTTTCAATATAGAATGTATTTATGCATAATGATTGAAGCCCCTAATTAAATGCAATCAGGAAAATCAGTGGAGGTACTCGATGCAAAAATTAATCATTACAGCCGCGGTCACAGGTGGTGTAACGACTCGATCCAACAATCCAAACTTACCGATTACACCAGGCGAGATAATTCAAGCAGCCCTCGATTGTTGGAATGCAGGAGCTTCTATAGTACATATTCACGCGCGAGAAAATGATGGTTCTCCGAGTCAACGGCCTGAATTGTATCAAGAAATTATGGGGGGTATTAGATCACACAGTGATGTTATTGTAAATATGACAACTACTGGTTGGGGACAATCTGGCCAAGATGAATCGCGATGGAATTCGCTCTTATGTAGACCCGATATGGCTACCTTTACGCCAGGCTCCATGAATCGGAAAAATGGAGTGATGATCAACTCTCCATCGTTCGTCCGAACATTAGCTAAAAAGATTAAGGAGTATCACGCTAAACCGGAAATTGAGATATTTGATTCTGGGATGGTTGGGCAAGCACTTAAAATTCAACGTGAAGGTCTGCTTGATGATCCGCTACATTTTCAGTTCATTCTAGGTATTGATGGTGGTATTGCTGCTACAAGTAAAAACCTAATAAACTTAATCGATTCAATTCCCAAAGATAGCACCTGGTCTGTAGCGGGGATAGGAAAAAGCCAACTACCAATGAATCTTCTAGGTATTCAATTAGGTGGACATATACGTACAGGTTTTGAAGATAACGTCTATTATAGATATAAGGAATTAGCATTAACCAATGCGCAATTGGTGGATAGGCTTGTGAACTATTCTCTGGATTTAGGGAGAGAAATAGCTACTCCGCAGGAGGCTAGGTCATTGTTGAGTATTGCTACACAACATGAGACTGTCAATGAACATTAATGGAGGTAGTTATGATTATAGGACAGAGAACCAAAATTCGTGCATTTGAAGAGAATGATGCAATTTTGTTTAATAAGTGGAGGAATGATCCAGAGTTCTCTAAATTGAGTTTTGGGGAATATTTATTTCCGGAAAGTTTAGACGAAACTCATAAATGGTGTAATAAATTAATAGATGACGAATATACTCGCTTTTTAACTATCACCACCGTGGATGACCGTGTTATAGGAAGAGCCACTATCTACGACATTGACTGGAGGAATAGAAACTGTTCTTTTGGTTCATCCATTGGTGAACAGGTCGACAGAAGTAAGGGATACGGTTCTGACGCAAGGCGTGCATTGTTGAACTACATATTCCATCAATGGGATTTTAGACGCGTATTTGGATGCTTCGGCAGCTATAACATGGCCAGTAAACGTTCACACGAGAAGGTTGGCGCGCATATACTTGGGGATCTCAAGAGAATGTTGTTTATAGATGGTGAATATTACTCCCTCGTACATTACGAATATCGTCGAGAAGATTTTCAATTGGAGGATAAGACGCTATGGTA
Organism: Alicyclobacillus fastidiosus; assembly: GCA_029166985.1. GTDB lineage: Bacteria > Bacillota > Bacilli > Alicyclobacillales > Alicyclobacillaceae > Alicyclobacillus > Alicyclobacillus fastidiosus_A. The sequence continues at coordinate 2,055,473 of CP119138.1, forward strand.
AGTTATGGAATAACAAAGAACGATAATCAGATTATTGAAAAGATAATTGCGCGCTCTACTGGAGACGAAACTTATTTTTTTCGTAGTACCAGTCTCCATGTGCTACCGAAATCAGCATTCAATCTAGATCATTGGATTAAACAACTACTAGACGATAACACAATATTTTTCACCTTATTTGATAGTAATAATAGTGAGACGAACGTTACTTCTTTTATATCATTAAGTTACCAAAATGCAGTTGCTTCACTTTCTGTGATTTGCCCAAATGAAAGTTACGAACCGAAACTGTTAAATTTGGCCATACAGCACTCTGTTGAATATGCGTTTAAAACACAAAATATGCAACGTATCTATGTGTATGCTAGAGACGATGGAGAAGTATTAAAGGATGTATTATGTCAAAATCACTTTGAATTGGAAGCTCGTTTTACCGAAGCGTATTGGAATAACGATAAATTCATAGATATAGATGTTTTTGCCTTATTACGCTAATTGCTTATGAGAGGTAATATGAAGTTCATGGGCATTGATATGGGAATATTCGGTAATAAACGATTTGCTGTATATTATTTCTGTTCCATGTTTTCTGCAATAGGTACCCAGGTTTCTAACCTTGCTATACCTTGGCTTGTTATGAAGGACACCCAATCAATAAAAATGATGAGTTTAACATGGATTTCCGAAATTCTTCCTTTGGTTATTGTTTCACCATTTTTAGGTGTTTTTATAGATAGGTGGAATAAAAAAAGGGTTTTGTTATTCTCAGATTTATCGAGGATAATTCTCGTGACTGCTATTCCCGTTTTTTCTTTGGTTCATCTTTTTTCATTATGGATACTCTTTACTGTGGTGTTTCTTTTGTCAATTGCCTCACAAAGTTTCAGTTTAGTGTCTGATTTTGCATTACTTCCGTTTTTAGTAAGAAAACACGAACTAACCCAAGCCAACTCTGCGATGTCAAGTATGTCAAGTCTATCTAGTCTCTTGGGGCCCGCAGTCGGAGGTGCAGTTATATCTTTTCTTGGGCCTGTGAATGCACTACTGATTGATTCACTTACTTATTTTTCAACACTTCTATTAGTTCTATTCCTTCCTTTTTCACCACAAATAAGTAAAAATTTGTATCAATTAACCATAGGTATGTTACTAGGAGAGATCAAAACAGGGTTAGCACTCATATATCGTTCAAAAATCTTGAGAGTTTTATCATTAGTGAGCTGTATAGGGAACTTAGCTGTAGGTGCTAGAGTTACGATACTAACTTATCATTTTGGTGTTGAACTCCACCTAGATTCTAAGGTTGTTGGGATCACGTACGCCATTATGGGTGCTTCAACTGTTTTGAGCTCCTTTATTGCTACCTTTTTATCAAGGAAGATAACAATTGGACGTGCTATTACGTTAAATATGATCGGTGCAGTAGTTGGAATGGGGCTTATGGCACTTCCTAGTTCATTACATAGTATGATACTCGGCTTGATTGTAGTTTCAATGACAATAAACTTAACGAATATATATACCTTTACAATTAGGCAGTTTGAAATTCCAATGGAGTTCATAGGTCGTGCAAATTCGGTGTATCGCATGGTACTAAGTGCGTCATACCCGCTATCAGCGGTAATTCTCGGTGGGGTTACTAGTTCTTATGGCTCGCATGCAGCATTTCTTGTGTCGGCAGTTTTACTATCAATAGCCGTATTATTGTTACCTCTATCTAATATAGGATCATATAAAATTAAAGATGATCATATAGATCTACCAGCTACTCCTTCGCCTGAGGATGATTCAAGTGTCAAATATACACCATAGGAAAAATTACTAAACCTACGTAAAACTATTACGTCTGCTGTTTAGTAATAGTGTTGCGGATTCCGAAAAGTCTTGGACAGGCATTCCGGAAAGTCTCGATCACCACTTCTGAAACTCTCGATCACTCATTCCAATAACTCCTGGCCACCTGGGGACCATATCAAACTGAGCTATCTCCAAGTTCCAGTTCGTGAGGCAAACCAATGGCGGCAGGTGTGAAGTTTTCCCTTGTCGGAATTTGTAGCATTCCGCGAAAGGAGATCATCATACCGTGACCAACTGGAGGTTGCCAATGCCAAAAGTGAAAGAAATCCTACGGTTACATCACGAAGACCAAATGAGCGGACGCGCCATTGCACGTAGTTTGGGTATTTCGCCAAGCACGGTGAGCAATGTGTAGTCGCGTGCTATCGCCGCCAACCTGAGTTGGCCGTTGCCAGACGAATTGGGGGATGAGTCAAAGCTCGAGTCACTCCTCTTCCCAGCGCCCGCTGGTCGTCCCAAGAAACCAGTTGAGCCGGACCGGAATCATGTGTTTAAGCAAATGTGGTGCAAAGGCGTAACTTTGCAATTGCTGTGGATTGAGTACAAACGAGAGAACCCAGACGGATACCAGTGCAGCTAGTTCTGTCAACGTTATCGTCAGTGGGAAAAATCACTGAACGTCCCAATGCGTCAAGAGCATCGTGCTGGCGAGAAGATGTTTGTGATTACGCTGGCAAGACAATGAAAGTTGTTGACCCGGAAACAGGAGAAATCCTAGAGGCACAGATTTTTGTGGCCGTACTGGGCGCCAGCAGCTACACATTTGTGGAGGCGCAGTGGTCGCAAAATCTTGCATCGTTCATCGGAGGCCACGTCCACGCGTTCAAATACTTTGGGGGTATCCCGCAACTTATCGTGCCGGACAATCTGAAGTCTGGCGTCCTATCCTCCAATCGCTACGAACCGCAGGTAAACCGCAGCTACGCAGAAATGGCTGCGTATTATGGTTGCGCAGTTTTGCCGGCCAGACCCCGCCACCGGAAAGATAAAGCAAAGGTAGAAGTGGCTGTGCAGGTGGTTGAGCGATGGATACTTGCTGTTCTTCGCGATCGGGTGTTCTTCAGTCTGGATGAGCTCAACGAAGCCCTATGGGATTACTTGACGAACTCAATTGCAAACCGTTTAAAAAGCTGGAGGGCTCCTGTTTGTCACTGTTCGAGGAAATAGACAAACCGGCCCTGCGCCCACTGCCCACGGTAGCCTACGAATTCGCATGGTGGAGACAGGCCCGTGTGAGTGTAGATTATCACATCGCCGTCGAGGGTTGTTACTACAGCGTTCCTTACACTCTTACTAAGGAGACGGTGGACGTTAGGTTTACCGATCAGATTGTTGGTACTAGGTCAATAGGGTGGACACAGCAAACATAGAATAATTGAATATTAAATGTCCTTTGTGTATCGCCATGATTAGACTGCTGCTTTGAGCAAAGTTTGTTGATATGCAGACTGGAATTGAACAGGTATTTTGTAGCCAATGGACGAATGAATCAGACCACGGTTGTACCAGCGTTCAATGTACTCCCAGATTTGTTGTTTGGCTTGCGCTCGCGTTTGAATGTTTCGAGATGAATGAGTTCTCTCTTTATTACGCTGTGGAATGATTCAATACACGCGTTATCATAACAACAGCCCTTACGGCTCATGCTGCCAATCATTTTGTACTGCTGCAACTTGGTTTGGTATTCTTTCGACGCGTATTGACTGCCCCGATCCGAATGATGAAGCACGCCTTCGCTTGGCTTTTCTCGACGATAAGCTTGCTCTAGTGCGGATATGACCAAGTCTGTTGTCATCCGAGCACCAGCTTTCCAATCAACGATTTTTCGCGTAAACAAATCCATGACGCTTGCCACATACAGCCAACCTTCGTTCGACCAGACATAGGTAGTGTCTGACATCCACACATGGTTCGGACGTTGTGCCACAAATGTTTGATTCAGGACATTGTCGTGTACAGGATGGTTGTGTTTTGACTTCGTAGTTGCTTTATATTTACGTACAGTGCGACTCTTCAAGCCGCATTCACGCATGATTTGAGCAACTGTCTTTTGACCCCGAACGCCCTCTTCACGCAAAACGTGTGTAATCTCCGGACTCCCGTATAAACGACGAGAGGACAGGAAGATTTCGTGAATACACCGAGTCAGCCTTTGCCGGCATTGTTTGCGTTCACTGTCTGAACGTTTCAGCCACGCATAGTATCCGCTCCGATAAACTTGAAGTACTTTGCACATCCTCTGAACCGAAAACTCGAAGCGGTGATCGTAGATGAATTGATACCTTATTTCCGGTCCTTGCTGAAGATGCCGAGCGCTTTTTAGGATTTCATTTTCCTCTCTTAATTCCCGAATCATCCGATGTTTGTCAGTTGCGTCTCTTGTCACCTTAAGTGTGTTTCATCAGCCGTGGAGAACCGAGATATATCGGAATGGCGATCACTTCAGTGGCGAGAGAATTATTGGGATTTATATGGGCCATCGCATGTGAGGCAGAGCGACAGATGGAGATATCGACTGCAGTATAAGTTTTGGAAAGAACTGTAGTAAAGAATAATTCTAATTAGGGTTGAAGGTCGGGACTGGAGGCACAGGAATCCGGTACGGGGAAACCTCGTCCCCCGTTTGTGCAAGGTCGAGAACCTGACGCACGTCACTAGTCCGAGGCAGCCCCATGACGGAGGTACGAAATGTGGCAACTAACCCACGGATATCAGTGTGCCAACCGTCGATGAACCTTCGGTCCGGGCTCAACCCCGTGACGACACGGGGCTTGACGGTGTCGTTCATATCAACGGGGGCAAATATGCCGCAATGATTATTTTAAGTCGCCTACATGATTATACGGAATGACAGGAAAGATCCCACGGTTGTAACTTGAATCCCCGTACCCACAGCAATACTTCCAGCCATATTGGTGTACAATAGCGGTAAATCCCCCCAGAAAGGATGATTCAACCGTGAGTCACCAGAACGGCAAACATACATATACCAACCGCCTTATCCACGAAAAGTCACCTTACTTACTTCAACACGCCCACAATCCAGTCGATTGGCACCCGTGGGGCGACGAAGCCTTCAAAATTGCTCGGCTATACAACCGGCCGGTCTTTTTGTCCGTGGGCTACTCGTAGCCCTTCGGGGCTACGAGTAGCAATATACGGATATGGAGTAATATATGGACCTGTCATTGGTGCCATGTGATGGCACACGAATCGTTTGAAGACGAACAAGTCGCGCAGTATCTCAACGAGCACTACATAGCGATTAAAGTCGACCGGGAGGAACGTCCCGATATCGATCACGTCTACATGATGTATTGCCAAGCGCTCACGGGTGAGGGCGGCTGGCCGCTGACGGTCATTATGACACCCGACGGGCATCCGTTCTTTGCGGGTACTTACTTTCCGAAGACTTCCCGCTACGGGCGGCCGGGGCTTGTCGATATTTTGCAACAATTGGCTGCTAAATGGGCCAACGAGGCGGATTCCATTCGGCGAGCCAGTGCCGACATCACGAACCGAATGCAGCCTATCTTTGCGGCAGCACCGGCTGAGTTCGAGTCTCGTCCCGCAATTGAGAAGGCCTATCGCCAACTGAAATCCCGGTTTGACCCAGAATACGGTGGATTTAGTGATGCGCCGAAGTTTCCTTCGTTCCACCAACTGATGTTTCTCTTGCGGTATCACCGTTTCTCCGGTGAGCAGGACGCTTTGCAGATGGCAAAGCAGACGATGGTCTCGATGATTCGAGGTGGCATTCACGATCACGTCGGCGGCGGTCTAGCCCGCTATTCCACCGACGCGTTGTGGCGCGTCCCGCACTTCGAGAAGATGTTGTACGACAACGCTTTGGGAGTTCTCGCTGCAACGGAACTGTATCAAGCGACGGCGGATGAGACGTTTAAATCGTTCGTCACGCGCACGATGAGCTACCTGTCGCGCGAGATGACTTCTGAAGAGGGCGCCTATTACGCTGCGCAGGATGCGGACTCGGAAGGGCAGGAGGGCCGCTTCTACGTGTGGCGTCCGGATGAGATATCGGCGGCGCTGGGAGAAGAGCTTGGTGAGTTGTACTGTGCCTTTTACGACGTGACGGAAGAGGGGAACTTCGAAGGGTACAGCGTGCCCAACCTGATCGATGTGGAAATTTCCTCGTTTGCAGCGTCGCGCGGCCTGTCGGTGGAGGAACTATCTGCGAAGATGGACGCTGCGAATGAACGCTTGCTCGAGTGGCGGGCGCATCGCACGCCACCAGGCACAGACGACAAGGTGTTGACGGCCTGGAACGCCTTGATGATCGCGGCAGGAGCAAAAGCTGGCGCGACGTTCGGAGACGACGAGTACATCGGCAGCGCCGTGCGTGCGCTTTCGTTTGTCGAGGAGCAGTTGGTGCGGCACGACGGGCGCCTCTTGGCGCGCTACCGCGATGGGGAATCCGGAATTCTCGCCTATGCGGACGATTACGCGTACCTCGTGTGGGCGTATATCGAGGTCTATCAGGCGACGCTCGATACATACTATCTGCGTCGTGCGATGCACTGGCAGCAGCAGATGAACGACTTGTTCTGGGACAATGGGGACGGCGGCTATTACCTAGCAGGAACGGATGCGGAGCGCCTGATTGCTACGCCGAAGACGGCATATGACGGGGCGACGCCCTCAGCCAATTCGGTCGCTGCATACAATCTCAGCCGACTCTATGCGTTGACTGGGGAAAGTCACCTTGCAGAGCAGGTGGATGAACTGTTTGGCGCCTTTGGAGAGTTTCTCAACGAGGCGCCTGCAGAGCATCTCTATATGTTGATGGCCGGGATGTTGGTGGCGGTGGGATCGACGGAAGTGGTGTTCGCTGAAGCGAGCACAGATCGCTCGCTTGCCGCTTTTCTACAGGACTGGCACCAGACCTTTCAACCGGAGGCTGTCGTGCTCAAACCGGATGCGAGGGTACAAGAAGTAGATGTGTATCCAGTCCAGGATGGGCGTACCACGGTTTACGTGTGTCGTCACTTCGCGTGCGAACGACCAGTTCACGACTGGCAAGCGGCGTCGCAACGCGTTCGAGAAAACCCGCCGCGCCTGCACTGAGTCGCTGCAGACGGCTTCGTTGGGGAGGCGGCGGTAGTAGACTTGGGGGGACCTAGACGTGTTCGAATTCGATCATCTCTTGCACGCGGTGCACAATCCCGAGCAAGCGCGCGTGGATTTTTCCGATGCGTTGGGCGTGCATACGGTAACTGGTGGGACGCATCCGCAGTGGGGCACCTATAATTCGCTTTGCTATTTCGGATTGCCGTATATCGAGTGGATCTCGATACGAGACGCCGAAATCGCGAAAGGTACGGAATTCGGTCAGCGCGTTCTCGAGGCACTGGCCATTGCCGAGAGTCCTGTGCAATTCGCGGTAAGGACTTCACAGATGGATGCAGTGGCCGAGGCTTGGCGTGCGCGCGGCCTCGATTTCGACGGGCCTGTCGCTGCATCGCGGACGGGATCGGATGGAAAGACCATCTCTTGGCGGATGCTCTTCCCACGACAGCAGGTCGGACGCCACTATCAGCTTCCATTTGTCATCGAATGGGGGGAGTCCGACGAGGCGCGCAGGCGGACCCTAGAGAACAATGGGTTGTCACCGCGGAATCGGCCGTACGATCTGCTCGAAGTGCACTCTGTTGTGTCTGAGATCGAATCCTTTCGAGCGCGTTGGAGTGCGTATTTCTCAACGCCGTTTGAACCAGTGCACGATGGAGAGCGGGGAGAGGGTCTATGCGTCTTGCTTGGGGAGGTTCGGGCCTATTTTTGGGAGCCGCGTCGCCAAGACCTCAGTGATGTCTTGGAACGGTTTGGGGAGAGGCCATTCGAATTGACGCTGCGATCCCGCGCCGCCGGGCAAAGTATGGGGGCGCGCTCCCTCCTGCACGGGCTCGCCGTTCGGGTGGCTCCCGCGCCGTAAGCTTGTCGCTGCGCCTTGTATTCTCGGGTTGCGCGAGTTACGCTTTCATAGTGTAAGAAGGATCAAGAGAGACGAATGCGGACTGTGCGACACAGGCCTTTTAGGAATGGCTGGTGCGCACAGTGGACGCACGCTTCAGGGGAGGTAACACTACGTGGCGAATTCAACCACATCGATTGTTCGAGCCGAAGAAGACGAGTCGGCACAGGTACGTGAATTGATCGAGCGCGCAAAGGGCGAGACGGCTGAGGGAATCGTCGAGGCGCTCCACCTGTTACAGGACCTTGAAGAACGCGGTGTCATTCCACTGCTACGGGCACTCGTAGAGCAGGGGGATGACGTACTGCGCGTGCTATTGGGACTGTTCAAGCGGGATCAAACCATTGGCGGGGTCAAAAACGTCATGGCGCTTCTCCAAGTGTTCAGCGCGATTCCTAAGGATTCGATGAATACGGTGCTCGCGGGCGTGGCTGGAGGTCTCGAAGAGGCTAGCGCGGCGCAGGCCAACGAAAAGTTTGGCGTGTATGGGCTGCTCAAGACACTACAAGACCCGGACGTGAGCCGGGCGATCTCCTTCTTGACCTCGTTCCTCAAGGGCATGGGTAGAGCGCTTGGGGAAGAGCGGACTGGAGGCGCTACCGAGTGAGTGAACTGTCTGCGCAGCAAGGGCAGGATTTGCCGCAGCGCATGGACAAACCCGTTGTGCAGTACCGCGATGGAGCGTGGGTGGAGGCGATGGACGTCATCGCCTCCGAGTATGCCCTCACCATCTTCGTCAACGACAACGAACTCGCAACCATCGTTTGTACACCGACACACATGGAAGACCTGGTGGTCGGCTTTTTAGCTTCGGAAGGCATTATTCGTCGGGCTGATCAGATTGAGGCGCTGAACGTCAGTCGGTTCATGGGTACGGCGCGGGTGACGACCAAGCACAAAGTCACCTTTAATCAGGAATTCTACAACAAGCGTTATATCGCTTCTTGTTGTGGGAAGGGCAGGCAGAGTTTCTACTTTCACAACGATGCTGTGACCGCCAAACACGTCGATGACGATGTGCACTTGACGGCCGAGCAGGTGTTTTCCGTGCTCGACGCGATGGACGGCGAGGCGAGCCTCTTTCACGAGACGGGCGGCGTTCATATGGCGGCATTGTGTAGGCCAGGGGAACTCGTCTTAGCGCGGACGGATATCGGCCGTCACAACGCCCTGGACAAAATTTATGGACACGTTTTGAAGGCGGGAATCTCGCTCTCTGGCACCGTGATTGCATTTAGTGGGCGTATTTCGTCCGAGGTCCTATTGAAGGTGGCCAAAATCGGGGTTGGGGTGGTTGTGGCGAGATCGGCGCCAACAGCACTGGCCATCGATATGGCGGAAGAACTGGGCATTACGGCCGTGGGGTTCGTGCGGGGAAGGTCTTTTAACGTGTACACGCACGCGTGGCGGATCCAGAGGTGAGCTGTGTGCCCGCGTTGTGAGGTACCGCAGCAGTGCGTGCGGTACCTCTTGTCGCTGCTGGGATTACAGCCATTTGCGCCGCTTAAAGTAGATAAGGAGCCCGACGACGGACAGGATGATCCATCCCCACACCCACAGGTATCCGAATCGCCAACCGTACTCTGGTACTTTGACGTTCATACCATACAATCCCACGATAAACGACAAGGGCATAAACATCGTACTCACGATGGTCAGAGTCTTCATGATCGAATTCATCCGATCGCTCTTGATGGCCATCTGCAAGTCGAGTAGCCCGGAGAGTGCGTCGCGGAAGCTGTCGACGCCGTCGACGATGCGGCTGATGTGATCGTACAAATCCATAAAGTAGATATTTTCGCTTTGTTGCGTGTACGGGAACCCGGAGTGCATAAGCCCCTCGATCACGCCCCGCTCGTCGGTGAATACACGGCGAATGTGATGCAGCGTGCGCTTTAACGAGAAGATGTCCGATGCCACGGATGCCTGTGGATTTTCATAGATCTGCGATTCCATCGAATCAACCGTATCCTCGATATTGTCGACGAAGTCGAGGTAGTGGTGGACGCAGAGATCGAGGAATTCGTAGAGAATTCGTCCTGGACTATGCATTTTCTCGGGCGCTTTGGTGAATTCTGTCTCCAGTTCCGATAAAAATGGCATCGGCTCCTTGAGGATGGCAATGATGAAGTTCGGCCCCATGACGACGGATATCTCGACGAGTTTCCAGTCGTCTCTGAGAAAGAAGAAAGGGAAAAACGCGTGATTTTGATGGATGTGCAAACGAGGGCGTACGTCCTTGCGAAGGCAATCTTCGACCACGAGGTTATGGCACTGATACAAGTCGCCGACGACGCGCCGAATGTCCGTATCGTTAGGGTTGAGTAGCGGTAAGAAGACGGTCTCACCTTCCTGTGGCCGTCGATTTTTCACGCGCGTAACTTCACTTCCGTTAAATACCAGCATACTGTTCACCTGACCTGACGTTTGGCTTGTCCCAATCTATTGACGAGGATAGTAAGATATTGACGGAAAGGAGATATGTTATGCAACTACAGGAGAACGTTTCAGAAGACAGACAGCTTGGCCGAGTACTGTGGAAGCTAACGCGACCTCACACCCTGACGGCGTCGTTCGTTCCGGTGCTGATTGGAACCGTGCTCGCCATGTCGTTCGTGCATCTTCACATTTTACGCTTCATTGCGATGCTCTTATCCTGTCTCTTTATCCAAATTGCCACGAATATGTTCAATGAATACTACGATCACAAGCGCGGCCTCGATACAGAGCACTCGATCGGCATTGGCGGCGCGATCGTCCGCGACGGACTGCATCCGAAGACCGTCCTTCGCTTGGCCCTGCTTTGCTACCTCATCGCCCTGCTCATCGGCGTCTATCTGTGCATGAGCAGCAGTTGGTGGTTAGCGCTGATTGGGTCAGTGGGCATGTTGATTGGCTATCTCTACACCGGGGGTCCGTTGCCAATTGCCTACACGCCGCTTGGTGAGTTGTTTGCGGGCCTCTCGATGGGGGCCATGTTCATCCTGATTTCGTTTTTTATTCAGACGGGCGATATCAACACCGTCAGTGTGCTGATCTCGGTGCCTATCGCGATTCTCGTCGGCGCGATCAACATGTCGAACAACATCCGCGACTTAGACGGCGACAAGGATTCCGGGAGGAAGACGTTGGCCATCCTCGTCGGGCACAAGCACGCCGTGACCCTGCTGGCCGTGATGTTTGTCATCGCTTATCTGTGGATCACGGGATTGGTCGTGTTCGGTTATGCAAGCCCATGGGTGCTTGTCGTCTTTTTGAGCATTCCGAAGCCGATTCAGGCGGTCACAGGCTTTATCGGCAAGCGCATGCCAGTACAGATGATGCCTGCCATGAAGGCGACCGCCCAGACGAATACCATCTTTGGACTCTTGTTGTCGGTCGGATTGTTCATGAGTTTTCGGCTCTGATGGCGTGGGTTTTAAACCCTTGCCGCAAGGAATTAAGCTTAGTGCAGGCCGTTTTCCTCCGAGGGAAGACGGCCTGTTGCCTTTTTGTCCGCCTTGGCACAGTCGTCGCCTATCTCCTCAGACCACGTCAATCTGATTGCGACGACCGATCTCACTCCTGCAAACACGTACGTTACGACGTGCCTTCACAGATCGTTCGCAATTTTGACCCTGACTAGGACAAGTTCTATAATTATGGGCGTTGTGAAGCACCGCTCGACATGACTCGAGTGGATTCGGGAGGGTTTCACGTGACACTACAATGGGAAGTCGTAAAGGATTATACGGATATCATTTATGAGCGTGCACAAGGTATTGCGCGCGTGACCATCAATCGTCCAGAAGTACATAATGCATTTCGGCCGGAAACCGTAGCTGAAATGATCGACGCTTTTCATCATATTCGCGATGATGCGAGCACGGGCGTGGTTCTGTTCCGCGGTGCAGGGGACAAGGCGTTCTGTTCCGGTGGCGATCAACGCGTGCGCGGTCACGGTGGATACGTCGGCAGCGACTCGGTACCCCGCTTAAATGTACTCGACCTGCAGCGATTGATTCGCCAGTTGCCAAAGCCGGTCATCGCCGTAGTCGCGGGATACGCGATTGGCGGCGGCCACGTGTTGCACCTAGTGTGTGACTTGACCATCGCTGGGGAAAATGCGCGCTTTGGCCAAACCGGTCCGAAAGTCGGCAGCTTTGATGCTGGTTACGGCGCGTCGCTGCTTGCGCGGACGGTGGGGCAGAAGAAGGCGAAGGAGATCTGGTACCTCTGCCGCCAATATTCTGCGCAGGAAGCCTTGGATATGGGCTTGGTCAACACAGTTGTGCCGGTTGATCGCTTGGAAGAAGAGAGCATCAAATGGGCGCAGGAGATTCTTGAGAAGAGCCCGATCGCCATTCGCTTCCTCAAGATGGCATTTAACGCAGACACCGACGGAGCAGCTGGGCTTCAACAGTTCGCTGGCGACGCAACGATGCTCTACTACATGACCGAGGAAGCCAAGGAAGGCAAAAATGCGTTCCTTGAAAAGCGCAAGCCCGATTTCACGAAATTCGACCGATTGCCTTAATGACGTCCCTGGCCAACTGGTCTGAGAGACGTGTGTGTACATCCACATTTGTAGTTTCGAACTGAGTCGAGGTGAGATAAATGCACGCCTTTGAAGTGCAACCCGTCCGTTCGATTCCCGATTGGCTGCAAGGACGCGCCACTCATCATCCAACCCATCCGGCCATTGTCGCGCCGGAGGGGACTTGGACATATCGAGAACTTTACGACGCCGCGTGTGAATACGCGGCTTCGTTGCGGATATTAGGGGTATCACAGGGGGACAGGGTTGCGGTCATCGCCAAACGTGGCTCCGCCTATGCCTTGATGCTACATGCGCTCATGCAGCTTGATGCCATTGTCGTTCCCTTGAACTGGAGGCTCACTGGCCCCGAGTTAGCGAAGCAAGCTGCCGACGCACAGGCGGCGTTGTTACTGTTTGACGAGGAAGCTACGCCGCTTGCAAGAGATGTCCATCGGGGCTTTAAACCATCGCTGGGAATGCGGCAGATTGAGTCGTTAGAGCGCACGAGTGAGCGCGTAGAACGTGTGAATATCGAGCTGACGCGCGCACATGCCATCATCTATACGTCTGGAACCACGGGTACCTCTAAAGGGGCCGTGATTACATATCAGAACCACTGGTGGGGCGCGATGGCTTCTGCGCTCCAGTTGGGCCTTAGCGCCGCGGATCAATGGCTCGTGCCAATGCCGCTGTTTCACGTAGGTGGTATGGCGGTATTGATTCGCAGTGTGATCTATGGCACGACGGTGGTCATTCAAAACGGCTTTGACGAGATCGCCGTGAACGATGCGCTGGACGCGGGAGGCATTACGCTGATTTCGGTGGTGCCCACCATGTTGCAGCGGATGCTGCAGCATCGCAAGGATGGATATCCTGCGTCGCTGCGCAGTGTGCTGTTGGGCGGGAGTGCTGCGCCGAAGTCTCTGCTCGAACGCGCGTTGGCACTTGGTGTGCCCGTCAACCAGAGTTATGGCATGACGGAGACCAACACGCAGGCTACCACCCTGCAATCGGTAGATGCACTGCGCAAGCTCGGGAGTTCTGGCAAGCCGCTTGCCAATATGCAGGTGTGTATCGATGGACCGCAAGGGCCGACCGATGCAGCCGGTGTGGAGGGCGAAATTCTCGTTTCGGGGCCGACCGTGATCGTGGGTTATTGGAATCGCCCGGATGCGAACAAAAAGTCGTTCCGGGACGGTTGGTTCTACACGGGCGATATCGGCGTGTTTGATACAGAGGGGTATTTATACGTGCTCGACAGGCGTGCGGATCTCATCGTCTCCGGTGGGGAAAACGTATATCCGGCAGAGGTCGAATCGGTTTTGGCGCAACACGAGCAGATCGCCGAGGCGGCCGTCGTCGGCAAGCCGGACGAGACGTGGGGTCACGTCCCAGTGGCATTTCTCGTCGCACGCGAGGGTGAACGCCCAAGCGACGAGTTGCTGACCGAGTTTTGCAGGGCCGCTCTCGCCGGGTACAAGGTTCCCAAAGCGTTTTACTTTGTCGACGCGCTGCCGAGGAACGCTTCCGGAAAGTTGTTGCGGAGGACCTTAAAGGAGCGGTTGGAAGCGTGATGATATCGTGGCAGAAGATCATAGACGACGTCGTCGCGGCGTTCGAAGCCGGGCGTGCGGCTGTCTGGGGCACAAATCGGATCATCCGCACCACGACGCACGTCAAGCTGCCTCTGTCCGAACTCTTGCATTGGCAACTGTCGATCCCGGCCGTATTTTCCTCCGATCCGGCCACCGACCGCGTCACGCTCGGCCTCGGCGCGGCACAGGTGCTGCATGGGACGGGGCCTGACGCCATGGGAGATATCCAAGCCGCCATTCGAGCGCTTCCCGATCCGGACATCGACGTCACGTGGTTCGGAGGATTTGCTTTTGACCCGACGGAGCCGGTGGCCGGGGCGTTAGATGGCTGGCCACACGCGCTGTGGTTTGTGCCGACGGTGACGTTGATGCGGGAAGCGGGTACGGACTGTGTCACGATCACGGTCGTGGTACCCGCCGAGCTGGACGCTGCTGCAGTCTGCAATACGTTGACCGACGTCGAGGCAGAGCTTCAGCGATCGTTCGGTGGCGGGGAAGCGAGATCGAGTGCGTCACATGTGCGGCCGGAGGTTGGGATGGTGCATGACGAGCAGTCGTGGCGGCAACTCGTCGAGACTGCTGTGGGTGAGCTCCAGCACGGTGACCTCCACAAGGTGGTGTTGGCGCGGCAAACGCCAGCTGAGGTTCAGGTATCGCTCGCCGAGGCGCTTGAGCGACTGCTCGACGCGTACGGAAGCAGCCATGTGTTTGCCATGCAGTGGGCGCAAAGGTGGCTCGTCGCGGCCAGCCCAGAGCAGCTCGTACGCGTCACTGACGGTACGATGGCGGTGGATTGCCTGGCCGGCACGACCGACCGCAGTAAGGACATGGCGATAGACGCGGCGCTCGCGAACGAACTGTTCAGCAGCGAAAAGAATCGCATGGAACACGCGGCGGTGGTGCGGGTCGTCATGGAGCGACTCAAGCTCGTCGCACTGGACATCGATGTGCCGGACGTGCCAGTGATCAAGAAACTGGCCAACGTTCAACACTTGTATACGCCGATTCGTGGACGTCTCCGGCCAGGCATGCACCTGTTTGATGCCGCTGGGCTCCTCCATCCGACGCCGGCGGTCGGAGGTGTTCCGCTGGCGGGGGCCTTGCAGTTCATTCGCAATCACGAGGGCTGGCCGCGCGGGTATTACGCGGGGGCGATCGGGTTCGTCGACACAGCGGGGAGTGGCCTGCTCAGCGTCGCCTTGCGCAGTGCCGCCATTGCCTATCCGCATGCGACGCTGTATGCGGGTTGTGGCATCGTCGCGGCGTCCGACCCAAACGAGGAATGGCGTGAGACAGAAATGAAATTGAAACCGATGCGACTCGCGCTCGGGTAAGGGGATGTGAGCATGGCAAACTGGGATTTGTGGCCGGTTCATTCGTTCGTCGATGGACTGGTTGCGGCTGGTGTGAGGCAGGCGGTCATTTCGCCGGGCTCGCGCAATACGCCGCTCACTTTGGCATTCGCCGAGCAGTCAGACGTTCAAGTGTATACGCATATGGATGAGCGGTCAGCCGGGTTTTTCGCGTTGGGGCTGGCGAAATCGACGAATGCTCCGGTCGTGCTCTGCTGTACGTCGGGGACGGCCACGGCCAACTATTATCCGGCCGTCATGGAGGCGTTTGAGGCGCGCGTACCGCTCATCGTCGTCACGGCCGACCGACCGCATCAACTTCGCGACGTCGGCGCCAATCAAGCGGTTCGTCAACCAGGGATGTACGCGGCGCACGTCAAGTGGGCCCTCGAGATGCCGGTCCCGGACGGGTCAGTTGGGATCGCTCGCCACGCTGCGGCGATGGCGGCTCGCGCTGCAGCGGTGGCACTCGCTTCGCCGTGTGGACCTGTACATATCAATTACCCGTTCGTCGAGCCTTTGTTGCCGCCACTTCGCACGGACCTGGACGCTTCCCACCGCGTGCCGGTCCCCAAGCTCTATGGTCCGGTTGGCAGTGAACCGTCGACCGAGGCGGTGGAGCGGTTGCTCGCGGCGTTGCGCAGGGCTAAGCGGCCGTTGTTCGTCCTCGGGCCACAGCCGTCCGCTAGGCTAGCGAGAGCGGTAAGGGCATTTTGCGACGACGAGGGCATCCCATGGTTTGCGGATGTGCTGTCGCAGGCGAGATTTGCCGGCGAGGTTCCATCCACTGCGCAAGTCACGCATTACGACATGCTGCTTCTTGCTGCGGGGAACAAGGCCCCGGTGCCGGACCTGGTCGTCCGCTTTGGCGCACAGCCGACGTCGAAGTCGCTCGGAGGCTTTTTTCAGCGCATGTCGGGCAGAGCGCAGGTGTTCGTCGTCGACACCACGGAATGGTATCGAGACGCTTCCTTGGTCGCCACCGACGTGATCGCGGGGGACGAGTTGGCTTTGGTTCGGCGCCTCAAGTCGCAATCGCTCGACCGCCGGGCTGAGTGGCAGGGTCATCTGCAGTGGTGGCGGCGCGCGGATGAGGCCATAGGCGCACAAATCGGGGCGTTTACAGAGGAGCATTGGTTTGAGGGGAGCGCCCTGCGGTCGCTGGTCGATGCGCTGCCGGCGGACGCTCAACTGTTTATCGGAAATAGCCGCCCGATTCGCGATCTCGACGCACTCGTCAACCCTGCCCGCGCGCCACTTCTGCTGTTTGGCAACCGGGGGGTCAGCGGGATCGACGGAATTGTCTCGACCGCGTTTGGCATTGCGGCTGGAGGTAGGTCGCACCCGACCGTTCTCTGCGTCGGCGACGTATCCTTTTATCACGATTTAAACGGCTTGCTCGCCGCCAGGCGGTTTGACGTTCCACTCACCGTCCTGTTGATTCACAACGACGGTGGCGGGATATTTCAGCATCTGAGTCAAGCGGAGCGGAAAGACGCGCTGGAGTATTTCACGACGCCTCATGGACTCGATTTTGAGGAGATCACCCGGGCGTATGGCGGGGTCTTCACGCGCGTTGGCGACGCCGCACAACTTAAGCAGGCGGTACGTCAGGCGACGGGGCAGCCAAACGGCCTGCAGGTCATCGAGGTACGGTTTGAAAATGCCGAGAGTGCGGCACTATATGGGAAATTGCGGAGCCTTACCCAAGACGCCATCCAGGCGGTGGTTCAGTGATGGACGATGCCTTTCGCACGATAAAGATTCGCGGCGTGCAGTACCACGTCTACGAGGCAGGGGAGGGCACGCCCTTGCTCATGCTCCACGGGTTTACTGGCAGCCACGAGGTCTTTCAGCCGTTCGTGCGTGCACTCGGGAAGCAGTTTCACTGCATCGTTCCGGACCTGCTTGGCCATGGTCAAACCGACGCTCCACTAGAGACGAGCCGCTATGCGATGGATGAGACGCTGGCCGACCTCGCCTGCCTGTTGGACGAATTCGACATCCCGCGAGCACATGTTTTCGGCTATTCCATGGGTGGGCGCATCGCTCTATCTTTTGCCGCCAGCTTTCCACAGCGCGTCCATCGGCTCGTTCTCGAAGGCGCTTCTCCAGGTTTGCGGACGGAGGAGGAGCGGCGAGCGAGGCGCGCTTCCGACGATGCGCTCGCAACCAAGTTGGAGAGCCAGGGAGTTGCGGCCTTCGTTCGCGATTGGGAGGAGATCCCGCTCTTTGCATCCCAGAAGCGGTTGCCGAAAGAGCAGTTTCTGCGACAGCGCGCAGTTCGCGAATCGCAGCGCGCAAAGGGTCTCGCTGCCAGTTTGCGGGGCATCGGTACGGGTGCTCAGCCGTCGATGTGGCCGCATTTGTCGGAAATCGAAGCGAGGACGTTGCTCATCACTGGCGAGTTGGATCGGAAATTCACCGGCATCGCCTCCGATATGTCCAGGCAGCTCCCTCACTGTGACAAAGTGGTCATCGCAAACGCGGGCCACACACCGCACGTTGAGGAACCACAGTCGTTTATCAGCGCGCTGGCAGACTTTTTGACTTCGTAACCGCATTCGCCGCAAAGGTTGCGCGGGTACGGCGAATCAGTGTCATAGCGATAGGAGGAACTGATGTGTTGGACCTTGGGGCTGGCTGGGAGCAGGCCTTGATGATCGTCTTTATTGTCGTCGGCTTGGGGCTTGTTGTGAGCAAACTCTCGGAAAAGCCGCGGATCCCAGACGTGGCCGTCTTTCTAGTGCTCGGTATTCTCCTCGGCCCGGCGGTGCTGCACGTGGTGAGCGCCCCAAGTCAATCGCAGGCGAACCAGTTCATCGTCTATCTGGGAGCAACTCTTATTTTGTTCGATGGCGGTCGATCCGTGCGCTTCGACGTGCTTCGGCGCGTGTACATCAGCATCTCACTGCTCGTCACGACAGGCGTCCTCATCAGTGCTCTTGTCGTCGCCGTCGCCGTTCACTACTTGCTGCACGAGCCGTGGGTCTGGTCGCTGTTGTTGGCTTCCATCCTCGCGTCGACTGATCCGGCCACTTTAATCCCCGTCTTCCGCCGCGTGCCCATCGTCGAGCGCCTACAGCAGACGATGGAGACCGAATCCGCGTTTAATGACGCCACGGCATCCGTCCTCGTTTTGATGGTGATGACGGCGGTACAAACTGGCGGCCATCTGTCGATCGGGCCGGCGGTGCTGAAATTTTTCCACGATGCCTTAATTGGGCTCGCTGTCGGCGTTGTGTTTGGACTGGCCACGCTGTTCACGGTGTCGAAGCGGGCGTGGGGCGTCTTCCACGAGTTCGGGTCCATCGTGATGTTAGTGTGTGCCGTGGGCTCGTACGTCGTCGCGAGCCGGTTTGACGCGAGTGGATTTATGGCTGCCTTCGCCGCTGGCGTGATCACAGGGAATGCAAAGGCGTTTGGCTGGTCGTTCACCGACCAGACCGAGTTGCATATCGAGCATACGGGCGGCGTGCTCACGATGATGTTTCGCATTCTCATCTTCGTCTTGCTCGGCACACAGGTGAATTTCCACGCTGTGGCTGCGCATCTGTGGGTGGGGTTGCTGATTGTGGCGGTCTTGATGTTTGTCGCGCGGCCGTTCTCGGTGCTTGGCTCGGTTTTGGTGGACGGCGTCGCGCGCTGGAACGCTCGCGAAGTCGCCTTTATGACGTGGGTGCGCGAGACGGGCGTGATTCCTGCGGCACTTGCTGGTACGGCGGTGGCGAAGGGAATCCCTCAGGCGCAGACGATCTTAGCTGTCACGTTCTTGGCCATTCTGTGCACGATTTTGGTTCAGGCGACGAGCACGGGTGCCGTGGCCAAGCGGCTGGGTCTGAGCCGCGATGAACAGCAAAGCGATTTGTGACCTGTCTATGCATTGTGTTGCGATTGCTGTCGTTTTACATCGAACCTTTACAAAGTCTTTACACCATACTTATTTGATATTCACATAGCCTTGTTATCCTGACTCCGTTAGGACAAATCACGACGACCAAAACGGGGTCAGGGAGGAAACATAAATGTCTCTTCGCTCAAGCAAAATGTTCGCCGGAGCTGCAGCGCTCGCCGCTATCGTCGCGGTAGTCGGTTGCGGAACGAACAACACATCTTCCAACACTACTTCCAATTCGGCTACCACCAACACCTCTACAGGTGGGAACGCAAGCGCTTCAGGTCCGGTCAGCCTCTCGGAGTCCGGTTCATCCCTTCTCTATCCGCTCTTTAACGACCAGTGGATCGCAGCATATCAGTCCGCAAATTCCAACGTGCAGATGACGGCCGCTTCCACCGGTAGTGGCACGGGTATCTCACAAGCTATCGCGGGCACGGTCGACATCGGCGCGTCTGACGCTTATCTCGCAGATGCGCAAATGCAACAGTCACCTGGTATGCTCAACATCCCTGTGGCGATATCCGCTCAGCAGATCATGTACAACTTGCCAGGCGTCAAGGGTCACTTGAAACTATCGGGCGACGTCATCGCGCAGATTTACCAAGGCAAGATCAAGTACTGGGACGACAGCGCGATTAAAGCGTTGAACCCGGGTGTGTCCCTGCCGCACCAAGGCATTATTCCGGTTACGCGCTCGGATAGCTCTGGTGACACGTTCTTGTTCACGCAGTTCCTGACAGACACCAACAGCGATTGGAAGAATGGTCCAGCATACGGGACGACCGTCTCCTGGCCATCGCTCTCCTCCGAAGTAGGCGCTAAGGGCAACGACGGCGTCGTCGCTGCGCTCGCGAAAGACAAGTACAGCATCGGTTACGTCGGTATCAGTTGGCTGAGCAAGGCGACGCAGCAAGGCCTCGGTTATGCGGAACTGCAAAACAAGGACGGTAAGTTCGTTCTGCCGACGAATGCCAATATTCAGGCGGCCGCAAACCAAGGCGCGCAAAACGTGCCGAAGGACGAGCGCATCTCGCTTATCTACGAGCCTGGTGCAAATTCGTACCCAATCATTAACTTCGAGTATCTGATTGTGAAGCAAACGCAGAAGAATGCTTCCTATGCGACGGCGCTGAAGGGCTTCTTGAACTGGGCAATCGACCCGAGCAAGGGCAACAGCTCGCAGTATTTGTCACCCGTCAACTTCCTGCCGCTGCCAAGCAATGTAGAACCGCTGAGCCAAGCGCAGATCAATTCGATTCAAGCAGGTCAATAATCCACCTTAGCAATTTATTGATGGAGGCTAAATGTTATGCGGCGTGTTTCAAACGCCTCCAAAGCAGCAGACCGGGTGTTTCAGGTGGCTACTGGCATCTGTGCCAGTAGCCCGGTGCTGTTTTTGTTGGCGATAGCCATCATAGTCGTCGTTCAATCGATACCGACCATACACTTTATGGGCTGGCAGTTTCTTACCACAATCAAATGGGACATGGGTAATTTGTACGGCGCGATGACGCACAAACATGGTGTCAGCGTTCCTGCTGGTGCCTCGTACGGCGCGCTCGTGTTCATCGTCGGTACTGTCGCGAGTTCACTGCTCGCTTTGATCATCGCGATACCAGTGTCGATTCTGACGGCCATGATCTTGGCGTACCGCGTCCGGGGACCCATTGGTTTTGTCCTCAGCGTTCTCGTCGAGCTTTTGGCTGGCATTCCGAGCGTCGTGATCGGCCTCTGGGGAATCCTCGTCTTGGCGCCGTGGGTCACACACCAGTTTGGCCCGTTCCTCAAGGGGATTCTCGGGTTTATTCCGTTTTTTGGCGGAGATATTGGCAGTGGCTACGGACTTTTGTCGAGCGGTATTGTGCTCGCTATCATGATTGTCCCGATCATCACCGCGACGACGCGCGACCTATTTCGTCAGGTGCCCTTGTTGGCTCGCGAAGGAGGTCTCGGTCTCGGGATGACGACCTGGGAAACGGTTCGCTATATTTGCCTACCCTACATTAAAGATGGTCTCGTCGGTGCGATTGCTCTCGGTTGGGGACGCGCTATGGGCGAGACGATGGCCGTTCTGATGGTGAGTGGCAACGCCATCAACATCTTGCCGCACAATCTGTACAGTCCGATCTCCACGATGGCTGCGTTCATCGCTAACCAGTTGGACAGTGCGCAGACCGACGCTTCGGGTATGGCGGTGCACGCCCTGTCGGAGATGGCGTTGGTACTCCTCGCCATTACGGTGCTCACCAACCTGCTGGCTAGGTTTCTCGTCAACCGTAAAACGGGACGGAGATCGGTGAAGGTAGGTGCGAACGGATGATTCAAGCTCGTCGCAGGCGAAGAAAGGTGTCTGGCTACATCGGTTGGGGATTTGCCTGGCTCGCCGGAGCGCTGGTCGTATTTGCGCTGTTCGATCTCATCTTCTCCGTGGTCTGGCACGGCGTGCGGGCGTTTCACTGGTCGATGTTGGTCCAACCGACGCAGGGTGTAGCAGGCGGCCTCGAGAACGCGATTTTGGGTACGTTTGAGTTGGTGTTCATCGCCCTCGTCTTCGCGGCTCCGCTGGGGATTTTGGGCGGTGTCTACACGTCGGAGTTCGCTGGCACGCGCACGGCGAGCGTCGTGCGCTTCTTGGCGGAAGTTCTCTCCGGCGTGCCGTCCATCGTGATCGGCTACTTTGGTTATCTGTTGATGGTACTGCACTGGCACTGGGGGTTTTCCGCGCTTGCTGGCGGCATCGCACTGACCATCATGATGCTTCCGTACATTCTCCGGACGACAGAGACCAGCATGCGGCAAGTGCCTCACGCTCAGCGGGAAGCCGCGTGGGCACTTGGAATGACTCGTTTCCAGGCGATTAGCCGAACGATTTGGCGACCGGCTGCTGGTGGTATCGCGACCGGAATCCTGTTGGCCGTCGCCATTGGCTTAGGTGAGACGGCACCGCTTCTGTACACGGCGGGCTGGAGCACGCACAATCCGACCGGTCAACTGACCCACCAGCAGGTTCCGTATTTGACGTACGTCGTCTGGGGATATCTCGACCAGCCCTACGAGGCCGCGCGCAACTTGGCCTATGCGGCTGCCTTCGTGCTGCTTGTCGTGATCCTTGTCATCCAGTTAGGTGTTCGCGCCCTTGTTTGGAAATCTTCGGGGTACGGTCGGCACAACAACTAACTAATACCACGGCTACAAGGACATGCAAATGAATAGGATAAGCGGAGAAGGCATTTTCTTCTCCGCTTTTTTGTGCCGATGGGGAATGTTGTCGAAACCCATAACAAATCGAGTTGTCCAGTTCCACTCAGGCGTTTACAATACTATATGTGGAATGTTGCCAAGGGGATGAGACCATTGCACCGCGTTTTGCTCTTAACGGCGTCATTTGGCGCCGGGCACAACCAAGCGGCGTACGCAGTGCAGGAGGCCCTCAAGGAGAGAGGCGCGTCCGCCGAGGTTGTGGACTATGTGAGTCTGTTGAACCCGGCCTTGCGATCATTTGCAAAATTTAGCTTGATCCAGGGCGTTCAAAAGGCACCTGGTCTGTATGGATTGTTTTACAAGTCAATGTCGAGGATAGAGCCGGACTCCCCGTTGCAGCGGTACGTCAATCACATTGGCATTACGCGGATTCAGGACTATATCGAACTGTTTGCGCCAGATGTCATTGCGAGCACCTTTCCGACGCCGATGGGGGTTGTGGGTGAGTTGCGCAGACACGGTATCGTCCAAGTGCCAAATGTGTCCATCGTGACCGATTATACGGCGCATCGGCAGTGGTTTCACGAGTACTCGGACCACTATTTCGTCGCGACAGATGAGGTCCGGCGCGACTTGGTTCGATATGGTGTGGATGAGCAGCGGATCGACGTCTTTGGCATACCGCTCCGCCGGAAGTTTAGTGCCGACGCGGTTAGATTCTTGCGGAGTCACCGCCGTGATCTGATTTTGCAACTCGGATTGTCGCCTGACATCCCCATTGTGCTTTTGATGGGTGGTGGCAGCGGCGTTCTGGGAGACACGTCCGACTGGGAGACGTTTATTCAGTCGTCGGGATTGCAATATCTCATCGTGTGTGGTCAAAACCGTCGCTTGGAACGCAGGTTTGCGCAACTCGCGAACGATAGAGTGCGAGTGTACGGATTTACGAGCGAGATCGACAGACTGATGGCTGCCGCTGACGTCATCGTCACCAAACCAGGGGGGCTCACGCTCACCGAGTCGATGGCGATTGGCCTGCCGATGGTTCTGTTCAAGCCAATTCCAGGCCAGGAGGAAATCAACGCCAATTACGCTGTACGGGCAGGCGTGGCCGTGCGGGCGCAGCATGCAGAGGAAGCGCAGGCTTTTCTGCAAGCGGTCACCGAACGACCGCAAATTCTCGAGCGCATGCGGCGGGCGACGGAGAATGTCCCTGTGCTTGGCGCGGCGGAGAACATTGCATCGCGCCTGATCGATCTCGCCGGTGGTACCGTCACAAGTCCACTACAGGCGTTCCCGCCAGAGCTACAAATGACCTAGGCGCGGGAGGCCGCCTAGGAGACGAGGGGGCGGCAGCTTGGCTTGGTGGTTGACAGTCATGTTGATTGTACTTATTCTTATGATTCTCTATTGCGCGTTTCCGACGGTCTGGACGCGAGGATTCGGGAGATCGATGCGAACGACCGGGATGGACGGAACTGTATCCTTGACCTTCGACGACGGTCCGAACCCAACGTATACGCCGCGACTGCTCGACGCGTTGAAAGCTCACGATATTCAGGCGACATTCTTTGTACTTAGTGAGCGTGCGTTGCAGTATCGGGACATTGTTGAGCGCATGATCGCTGAGGGACACGATGTGCAGGTGCACGGCAGCCGACACTGGTTTGTTCCGTTTCTGCCCCCATCGGCTGCCCGCGTGCAGTGCGTTGGGGCCGCTAAGGCTCTAGAACAGGCCTTTCCCTTGTCCGTTCGCGTGTACCGTCCGACTTGGGGCGCAGCCAACCTGGCATCGCTGTTTGCGGTTTGGCGCACAGGCATGATCCTCTGTACGTGGAACGTCATGGTGGGGGATTGGCGGGTGACCGAACCGAATGAATTGGTCCAGAGAATTGTTGGCAAGCTACAGAACCAAAGTGTGATCGTGCTGCACGACAGCGACCATACGTTTGGCGCTGAACGCGGAGCACCGGAGCGCGTCGTTCAAGCGATTCCCGGTATCTCGGAAGCCGTTAAGTCCCGAGGGCTTCGCTTCGTCAGAATTTGCGATTGTCTGGGGGAGTCATGATGCGAAAGCGTGTATTGCGGCGCATCTTCGACGTTTGGGAACTCATGTTTCACAAGATCAATCATCTCGAGGACATCGAGCCTGGGGTAGAGCACCTGTTCTACATAACTCGCCGCAAGTATCTCGGGCGAACGTTTTCGGTGGACGGGGTCTCTGTCAAACGGTTCGATCCGGTTGTCGAACTTCACATCAATAATACGCTGGTCGAGCGCAGGTTGCGCGAAGACGAGAACATTGTTCGGGCGATGGTTCAACTCATTCGTCAGGCTCGACAATCTCTACCGGCGCTTGCAAATGCGATTCAAGGAGAAAAATATCGCGACGCAGAGGTCTTGTATGGAATTACGTTTATCCATCGCGGCATCGATCGCCTTGGGTTTCAGACGCTTCCACTGAACGAGCGCAGTCTGACGACGCGGCTGACCAAGTGGCATTTGAGGAACGTGCTCAAGATGTTGAACCCGCACGCAGACGATATTTTTCGCACGCACAGCGGTATGCTGGAGCCGCGTCTCGTCGTAGCCACTAAGGCGGGCATGATTGCGCGCTATCAGTCTCCTCCCGACGCAGGGGTGGAGACAGCCAAGGGTCCGGCGGCGGACTACGCTGCTACCTCGGGTTATTCGGTCACGGCTGAGCCATGAGAGTATTGCTGTTGTATGCATCATTTGGGGACGGACACCGCCAAGTGGCACACGCTCTTCAGGATGTCCTCAAACATGAGTATCGGGCGGATGTCGCGTTGGTAGACCCATTTCGCCAAACGAACCGGGCGCTGGCCGCGTTCAACGAATGGGTCTACGAGACGCTCACCGCTTATGCACCTTTTCTCTACGGGTGGAGCTACAATTGGACCCGCCGCCTATCGCCGCAGCACGTCCTGTGGAAGGTGTTGGCCGTTTTTTCGCGGCGGGCGACGTGGGAGAAAGTATGCGCTCACCAGCCGGATATCGTGGTGCAGTTGTTCCCGGACCACGCCCTTGCGAAATACCCGCCAACCCTTCGCAGACGCCCCCTCATTGTGACTGCGTTGACCGATTATGCGTTGCACAGTCGCTGGTTTCACCGGAATGTCGATCTCTACCTCATGCCTACCGATGATATCGTTGCGAAAGCGGCCCGTTTTCGCGCTAGAGGAAGTAAAGTCGCCGTAAGCGGCATTCCCATTCGTGACCAGTTTAGTGTGTGCCGGTTGGATACTGATGTGTCTCAGGGCCCCATCGTCATTTCGGCGGGAGGGAGAGGGGTCTTCCCGAATCTATCGTTTGTACTTACCGCCTTGCTGAGGCAGTTTGGCGATAGAAACATTGTTGTCTTGTGTGGGCGCAACGACAGGATGCTCGAAAAGGTGCAGGAAATCGCCCAAACGGACGGTTCGGGCCGATTGTTGGCAGTGTCGTTCACAGACGATGTAGCATCCTACGTTCAGCGTGCTTCCTTCGTCGTGGCGAAGGCAGGCGGAATCTCCATTTCTGAATGCCTGTCGGCAGGTACCCCGATGCTCTTTTACAAACCACAACCGGGCCAGGAGCATCACAATGCCATGGCGATTGCGCGCCTGGGTGCCGGTCACATCGCTACAGGCAGGAAGGATTTTCTCGCAGTGTTGAAGCACTTCGAAGGTCAATCGCTCGCGGATATGTCGAAGTCCGCGATCGCGATCGCGCACCCGGACGCTGCTGTGCGTGCTGCGCGAGCGATTGTGCAAGCGTGGGGTGGACGATGCGGGATGCGGGAGTCATCGGTCCGAGGATGAGCGCTGTGACAATGTGGTACGTCTTCTCTCAAAGGCGGTGCGAGGGGCCACGTGAACGTATAAAAGTCCGCCTGTAGAATCGGGCGGACTTTTACGATCCTCACTTCGATTGGAAATCCCCGTAGTGACCTGCGTAATAGAGAAGGGGTTTTCCTTCATCGCTCACTTCTGCGTGCACAACTTCACCGATGAGTATGATATGATCTCCACCGTCTACTTCCTGCGCCAATTTGCATTCCAAATTGACGAGAACTCCATCGAGAAGCGGGCTGCCGAGAGGCCCAAGCCGATAGGGCACCGAACTCAGTTTGTCATCCATCTTACTGGCAAAATGATTCGACAAATCGCTCTGCTGCTCACCGAGAATATTGACCGCGAAAGCACTTGCGTGACGGGCCAGGTGCAGCGTCGAAGACGATTTATCGATGCACGCCAGCACGTATGGCGGAGTGAGGGACAGAGAGCTGAATGCAGACACGGTCAATCCGGAGAGGTGACCGTCGTGTGCCATCGTAACTACGGTGACGCCGCTGGCAAAATGACCAAGGGCATGTCGAAATGATGCTGCATCAATTGCCATTCAAATGCCCCTCTCATTCAAGTCAAGTGTATCCAAGCTCTATTTTATCCTATGAATAATTGCGAGTAAAACATCCTCTGTTACCAGATTTCTCGTCTGTTAGTGCATGATTCCGCCTTGCCATCAATCTGCATGTTCTATCAATTTTTGATTGATATCGACACGTTTTTCGGTTTATAATTAAGGTAGCGCAGCCAAAAAAAGTCCGAACTCTATGCGCTGGAGGCAGGGGACCGCATCTTTCTGACATAGTCTGCACGATTATACATAGAGAATTTATAAAAAGTATCGGTTAATTCACATATTTAGTGCGACATGTCGTTCAAGACTATTCGAATTGATAGGGTACCCGGCAGGACGGAAATGGGGCTTGCTTCTGTGCGTTTTAAACTGCTAATGGGTTTGTCGTCAACTGCCGTGATGGGTTTATCCCTCTCAACCGTCTACGCCGGAACCGTGCAGTACACCGTTCGAAGTGGGGATTCTCTTTGGGCAATCGCATCGAAGTACCACACCACGGTTTCAGCCATTGAGTCGTTGAACAAGTTGAAATCTGATCTCATCCATCCAGGACAACACCTCGCCGTCAACACGACCACCACTACTTCTACGACGAAGACAGTGGCCGCTACGACGTCAAAGACCACAAGTTCATCTTCCTCGTCGTACACAGTGAAGTCAGGTGACACGCTCTGGGCGATCAGTCAGCGTTACGGTGTCTCTCTCTCGTCTCTTGAGTCATGGAACCACCTGACGTCGAGCAGCATCCTTCATGTTGGCCAGAAGCTGGTCGTCAAGGGTGGGGCAGCTACACTCGGAAGTCGCAGCAGTTCTCCAGCGGCCGGCTTGACAGATGCGCTTGGATACCAAGTCGCGCAATACGCCGAACAGTTTACGGGTGTTCCATACGCATGGGGTGGTACGTCGCCAAGCGGATTTGACTGTTCCGGTTTCGTCCAATATGTATATGCGCATTTTGGAACACTCCTCCCGAGGACCAGTTACAGCCAGTATGGAACGGGTACGAGCGTTTCCAAGTCGAATCTGCTGCCGGGAGACATTGTCTTCTTTGACACTTACGGCAGTGGAGCTTCTCACGATGGTATATATGTGGGGAATGGTCAGTTTATTAATGCGGCGAGTGTTAAAGTCGAGATCGACAGCTTATCCAGTGCCTATTGGGACTCGCACTACATTGGAGCGCGACGTCCGTAAAGCTTTGATAAATGAACCCGCACGTCGCGAAGAGGTGCGGGTTCATTTATGTTCAATATGGGTTGTTTGGGTTGGTGCTTCATACCCAGGCGTTTATGGATAAATAACTTGCAGTGCCAACCACTAATATGACCGACAAGGCCACAGCTGCGCGTTCCGCAAAATGAATCACTCGCTGCAGCGTGACAATCGGATCCTTTGGGGTTTTTGAGTTCACTTGCGTCACGCCCTTTTCACATCATGATGTATGATTATAGTGTAACACCAAGATGTGAAGTTCAATCATTTTTCGTTACAGAAATTTGTGAAGCTTATGTCACAAAAACATCGACCGGACGCGGGATATGACGCATTTTGTCGAACGAGTCTTCGAGTTGGAGAGGATGCAAGGACGTATAGATATGCACCTTTACGTCACTTAATTTAAGTCAGAACGCTCTCCAGAGATGATATAAATTACACTTTCGCCGATGTTTGTCGCGTGATCTCCAATACGTTCGAGATATCGCCCACAGAATGCAAGCGTCATCGCTTGCGATGTGGCGGATGGCTCGGCGGCACTCAAGTTGAACAGATGTTCGACAATTCGCCGATAGCGGTGGTCCACTTGGTCGTCTAGAGATGCCAGTTGCCGTGCGGCCTCCATATCGTTGTTGACATAGGCGTTGAGTGCCTCGGAAATCATTTGGTCGACGATTTTAGCCATCTCTTGAATGTCGTCCAGCGGCGTCACGAGCCTTTGACCATTCAAGCGGATGGTCGACTTTGCAATGTCTACCGCCAAGTCGCCCATTCGCTCCAAGTCCATCGACAGGCGCATACCGGAGACGATCTTGCGCAGGTCTGTCGCAACAGGCTGTTGTGTGGCGATGAGGCGAATGCACAAATCCTCGATTTCGTGGTCTTGGCGATTGATCTTGACGTCGTTGTCGACCACTTCCTTTGCCAAGGCGATATTGGATCCTTCGAGGGCCGAGACGGCCACTCGAATCGCCTCCTGGATGTCACCGCCCATTCGGAGCAATTTCAATTTCAGTTCCTTCAAAGCGATGTCAAACGACTGTCGTTGTTGCATGGTCATCCCTCCTGCGTGGAATTGGTCAGCCGAAGCGACCTGTAATGTAGTCCTCGGTCCGGCTGTCCGTCGGTTTCGTGAAAATGGTCGTTGTATCGCCGAATTCAATCAGTTCCCCTTGCAGGAAAAATGCGGTCTTGTCGGCGATGCGGGCGGCCTGTTGCATGTTGTGCGTCACGATCACCACGGTGTAGTCGCCCTTCAACTGTTGAACGAGCTCTTCCACGCGCATCGTGGAGATGGGGTCTAGCGCCGAGGCTGGCTCGTCCATCAGGAGGACGTCGGGTTCCACGGCCAGTGCTCGAGCGATGCACAGCCGCTGCTGTTGACCACCGGACAGCGCAGTGGCCGGTTTGTTCAGCCGATCCTTTACTTCGTCCCAGAGGGCCGCCATCTGAAGACTTTGTTCGACCCGCTCTCTCAGTTCTGTTTGCCGCTTTACGCCGCCTAGCCGCAGGCCCACGGCGACGTTGTCAAAGATGGACATCGTCGGGAACGGATTCGGTTTCTGAAAGACCATTCCCACCACGCGTCGAACGTCGACTGGGTCGAGCGCATAAATGTCTTCGTCACCGAGCTTCACTTCGCCTTGAACTTTGGCGTACGGCGCTGTCTCGTGCATCCGATTCAAGCAGCGGATGAACGTGGATTTACCACAGCCAGAAGGGCCGATGATCGCGGTCGCCATCTTGGCGTCCAGTTGAATGTTGATGTCCTTGAGTGTATGTTGCACCCCATACCAGGCGTGTAAATTTTGAATTGTCATGGATTTACCCAACGAATGTCACTCCAATCACTCTCCCACAACCAGGTCGATTATACATACGGTTGAGAGAAATGAACTCGAAGCAAAGTTTAGCTTGGTGGTGTTAAAAATGTGTATGGGTCAAGTGAAGTTTGTGTAAATGAATAAAAGAGGCAAATGTGGCCGGGGAGAGCCGAGTGGTCATCATGGTGCTAGGCCTGCCAAGATCCATCGCGTCCAAGCAGGCCTAGATCGCGGCTTTACGGTTTCCACGTCAAGACGTCGTCAGGATCCGCTGGTAATCTACCATAGTGCCGTTTTGCGTGGAAATTATGAATCTGATCGCAGACCACTTGCATTTGTTCGAGAATATCTCGTTCGGATGTGGAGGATGGGCTCCAGTAGTAGATATCCATGGTATAGGAGGTTCCATCGTCCGTTTCTCTTGTATAGTCAATGTTCTGCGCTTTGCGAAACCCGTTCTTCAAGTAGAAATGAACGCGCTTCTCCGTGTCGGGATTTGCACGAGTTGCCGGCTCTACCTCTGCCAACAAGGTCTTGCCTCGACGTTTGAAGGCCTCGATGACACGGGTTCCGACGCCGCCACCGCGGGTTTTCGGGTTGACCAAGAGGTAGTCGATGAAGATGAACTCCTCGAAATTGGCGTAGATGATCAGGTATTCGTCCGTCTGTTCTCGCAGATACGCTGGATGCTCTTCGAACAATTCCTCCATCTGAGCGGGACTCTTTAACTCGTGCTCGGGAAAGTAGTTCTCCAGCCGCTCATACCAGCCATGTTCCATCGCGTTACGCTCCTTGTCTACTTGTTTGTGACGATGAATCGCCCTGCAAATTCTGGGTGGCTGTCTGCGTACGGGTCGCTGTACATGACAAAGGAGCCCGCTTGCCAAGGGGAAAACTCAACATCTGAGGTTTCACCCGGTCCCAGTGTTCGCGTGTAGATTCGGTACTCTGGAATGGCAAACTCGTGCATCTCTTTCCCTGTATTCTCGATGTGCAGGTGAACGGGATGATGCAGAGGTTCCGTGAGTTTGTTCGGGGAAAAACCGTGGTCTGTAATAACGACGGTCACATTCTTATCGTTTGCCTCAACCGGTGAGAGATGTGCTACGGACGCGAAGAAGAAAGATGCGCCGACCGCGCAGGCTACCTGAATCGAACTTTTGAATCGGCTCATATTTTTCACTCCATCAAGCTGATTTACGCACGATACCTTTCCCGGAAAATCACAAAAAAATGCACTTTTTTACACAGTTCTCGCACGGTCGACAAAAAAATCCGATAGATTGCATCGTTCTGCAAACGAACTCAGGTGACGTGAGAAGCAAAAGAGGAGGGGATAAAACGACAATAGAGCCACGGCTTATTCAGCGTGGCTCTATTGTGATGCGAACTCGCGAAATGATTACATTGACAGCTTAGCGCACGCCTGTGCAACGTGGGACATCTGTAAGCGCTTTGAATGTGACAATTCCGTGTCGAAGATGCGATAGGAAAACAGGATTTTGAAATTGTGTAACTTTTCGTCGAACCTCACGTTTGCGTTTCACCACTCCGACAAACAATTGCCGCTTTCTTCGTGTAGCGGCCATTGTTTTGTGTCCATAATAGATGTGTCATATTTCTTGTATTGTTAAGGAGGGGAACGGAGTGCAATCTGGTAGGATTCGCTTATGGAAGCTCTGGACAGGCCTCCTGATGGTTCTCTTAGTACTATTGATCTCACCGGCAACGGCATCCGCCCATGCGTATGTCGTCACGTCGAATCCGACGATCAACGAGAGCTTGCAGTCTCCGCCTAAAACGGTTGAGATTCAGTTTGACGAAAACGTGCACTTGGTGCCAGATGGCCTCACCGTCACCGATGAGGATGGGCATCGCGTAGATTTGGGAAACGGGCGGACGCTTCCGTCCAATGGCCGGGAAATCGTCTGTACGCTCCCGCAAAACTTAGGCAAGGGCGTGTACACGATCCACTGGCAGGTCATTTCCGCCGACGGCCACACCGTGGAGGGGACGATTCCCTTTGGGGTTCAAGTAGATGTAAAGGCGTTGCACTTAGGTGCCACCGAGGCGGGATATGTCCCGGGGGTTCCGATGGTGCTCGACCGCACCGTCTTCTATATCAGCATGATGCTCGTGATTGGCCTCACGATTTTCTTTGAATTTCTGTGGCCGAAAAAGGGGCCATCGCCGATGCGTGGGGGCAGGCGGTGGATCTTCTTCTCTGCTTGGATCGCGCTGTGTCTGAGTACGGCTTTTAGTCTCCCGATTCAGGCAGCGCTGTCCTGGGGCGTACACGGCACTCAGGCGTTTGCCGGAAAATACCTCCTGCGAACGCTCAATCTCACGCTGTTTGGTTACACCTGGATCATTCAACTGTTGCTGGAACTCATCTTCCCGCCGATCATCGCCGTCCTGTTGAGCGAAACTGCCCGGCGACGGTGGTTCTGGGTGGCGCTTCCGGTTTTTGGCGTCCCTATTGCGAAGGCCTATGTCGGTCACGCCGTGGTGCATGGTGCGCTGAGTCTGTCCATCGTCGCGGACGTTATCCACCTCTATGCAGCTTCGATCTGGCTTGGCGGGATCGTCGGTACGGTGTTGCTGTTTACCGCTCACCTGCGCGAGCATGAGCCCGACGCGGACGCGGTCAAAGGTGTCGTCCGCCAGTTTTCGATGCTCGCTGGTATTTCCGTCTTCGTCCTTGGCTTGACAGGGTTTTATGCCGCCATTGTCAACATCCCGACGTGGTACTCCTTGTGGTACACCACGTATGGCGAAGTGCTTCTATGTAAACTCGCGCTCTTCTTTTGTATGGTCGGATTGGCGGCATATCATTGGGTGCGCAGGGTTCATTTGTCGATGTATTCGCTCCGGCGCATGGTCGTTCTTGAACTCATCGCAGGCATTTTGATTTTAGGCCTCACTTCTGTACTGACCAACGTTCAGACAGCCGAGGTGGCCCCAGGGCCGGTCAACGCGTCACAAACTGCCGCGGGCTACGCGGTTCACCTGCAAATTACGCCGAACAAGGCGGGCGACAACGAGTTTCTCGTGACTTTACGAGATGGAGGCGGCCATCCGTACACGGCGCAACAGGTGACGCTTTCGTTTTCGTCGTCTGTGGTGGCGGCGGGATCGGATACTGTTCGCCTGGTCGATCACGGCAACGGGACGTATACCACCGATGGCCTCTATCTAACGGGTGGCGGACGATGGAACGTGGACGTCCATGTGCTTACGGCCAACTATGAGGACGTGGACGCGCATTTCAAAGTGTCCGTAGGGCAGTAGCATACACGCAGCCTGTATGGCCTGACTGTTGGATAGCTCGTCGACTGAGGCGTGTGCGCCAGGCACGACTCAGTCGACGAGCACGACCGTGAACATACACTTAAAATTATCTGTAAATCTGGTATAATGTCGCTATTCTGCAAACATGAAAGGTGGCCGGGCATGACTAAAATCTATGTTTTACACGAAAATGCGGAGTGGACTGTCCACTTAACTCGGCGCCTAGAGGAACTAGATGTGCCTTATGACGAGTGGCATTTGGCTGAGGGACACTTAGACCTCGACGGTACACCGCCTGAGGGTATCTTTTATAGTCGCATGAGCGCGTCTTCTCACACGCGTGATCACCGGTATGCCGCTGAGTACACGAGTGCTGTACTCGCCTGGCTGGAGCGCCACGGTCGCGTAGTGGTCAATGGAAGTCGTGCGCTACAACTGGAAGTGAGCAAGGCGCTGCAGTATCTGTCGTTGCAGACCGCGGGCATCCGCACACCGAAGACGGTTGTAGCGGTCGGCAAAGCGCAAATCCTGGAAGCGGCAAACGGGTTCCGCGGCAACTCGTTCATTACGAAGCACAATCGTGCTGGCAAGGGCTTAGGGGTTCAACTGTTTCACGACGTCGACGCCCTGGCTGCCTACGTGAACGGACCGGATTTTGAGGAACCTGTCGATGGCATCACGTTAGTGCAGGAGTATATTCAGTCACCGGAATCGTACATCACGCGATGTGAGTTTATCGGAGGGAAATTTCTCTACGCCGTGCGTGTCGATACGAGTGAAGGTTTTGAGCTGTGCCCAGCGGATGCGTGTCAAATAGGGGACTTGTTCTGCCCTGTTGGCGAACAGGTCGACAACAAGCCAAAGTTTCAAATCATCGATGGGTTTGCGGATCCGATTATCGAACAGTACGAGCGCTTTTTGCAACAGAACGAGATCCGGGTAGCTGGCATCGAGTTTATCCGCGATGCTCACGGCGGGATTTATACGTACGATATCAATACAAACACGAACTACAATTCGGATGCGGAAGCGGCTGCAGGGATATTCGGCATGAAGGTGTTGGCAGAATACCTCCTCACTCAGCTGAACGTGTATGCGTCCGTTTGACGCTAGGCAAAGTAAAGCACGGATTAGGGTCTATATGATTGTTACTTGCTGAACAATTGAATGGTCTTATCTAGAGAGGCAGAGGGACAGGCCCGATGAAGCCCAGCAACCGCTCGTGGATCGAGCAGGTGCTAATTCCTGCAGAGCGCAATAACTGGCGCTTTGAGAGATAAGAGGACGTTGTCGAGAACTCCTTCTTATCGAGGAGTTTTTTTGTATTCCTTATTGGGTGTGAGAGGAGCTCTGCGAGCGATGAGATATGGATTTTGGCTGCCCATTTTTGGGGGCTGGTTGCGAAATGTGGACGACGAAGGGATGCCTGCGACGTTTGACTACGCCAAGGCAGTTGCTGTTCGGGCAGAGGAACTCGGTTTTGACACGACGCTCATCGCCGAACTCAACTTAAACGACATCAAAGGCGCACAAGCCGATACGTTGGAAGCTTGGACGACTGCGGCGGCGCTGGCCGCTGTCACCGAGCGACTCGAGATCATGACGGCTGTGCGGCCGGGATTTCACAATCCGGCAGTCACCGCAAAAATGGCGGCCAATATAGACCAACTGAGCAACGGGCGCTTTACCCTCAACGTAGTGTCCGCTTGGTGGGCCGAAGAAGCTCGTCAGTATGGCGGTGTTTTTACGGAACATGACGACAGGTACGATCGCACCCGCGAGTTCGTCGAAATTATGAAAGGGTTGTGGACGGAGACCAGCTTTTCCTACCACGGAAAATACTATGATATCTCGGATGCCAAACTGAATCCTAAGCCGATCCAACGACCAAACCCTGTCCTCTATGCTGGCGGCGAAAGTGAAAAGGGGAAGGACCTCATCACATCCACGTGCGACGCCTATGTTATGCACGGGGGAACTGTGGAGGAAATTCGGGTGAAAATCGAGGATATGGCACATCGGCGCCAGCAGAAGCACCTGCCACCGCTTCGTTCGTTTGGCATGGCGGCTTATGTGATCTGCCGCGATACAGAAGCTGAGGCTCAGGCCGAATTGTCCCGCATCACGGATGTTAAGCAAGGCGCTGCGTACGACAGCTACACAGATTTCGTGTCGAAGTCGGAGTTGGAACAACAACTGCGACTGTACGACTACTCGGTCTCCAATCGCGGTTTACGGCCTAATTTGGTCGGTACGCCCGAGCAAATTGCACGTCAAATCCTCGCGTACGAAGAGGTTGGGCTGGACTTGCTGTTGCTTCAATGTTCTCCACAACTGGAAGAGATGGAGCGCTTTGCAGCCCAGGTGATGCCACTTGTCGAGGCGTTGCGAAGCCGCGTGAGTCAGGCGACGCCAATGCCATAAGTCATTGCGTCAGTTTTTGTATTAGACGTCGAGGTTTGAGCCGACTCGGACAGTTCGAGTCGGCTTTTTTCGTTGTCATCCACCGATATTGGTCCAATGTTGGGGCCACTGAGAAACGGATTAAGTGATTTAAATGGAGAATTTTGATTTTATTTTATCCAGTTTGCTGCAAAAGCGCATTGCCAACTCCGACGAACAAATCATAAAAGCGGGATAATTCGGGAATGTTCTCGTATGGATGAATTGTCTTGACGAACGATCTTCTATTGCTTAATGTTTTAACTAAACCTTAAATTCCATAGATTGTGATTTAATTTTTCGACAATTCGCTGGTGATTTAGGGTTTGGTTGCCTTGAAACAGAAACAGATGTGAATGGGGGAAAATGGAATGACAGCATCATGGAAGAAGGGTCTCGGGACCGTTGCTTCCATCGGTATGATTGGCGCTCTGTTGGCTGGTTGTGGTACGAACAGCACGACAGGGAACTCTTCGACCGGTGGCAGCGCATCCGCGACGTCCGGAAAACCAGTCGTAGGTGGCAGCATCACGCTCGACATGAGTCAAGCTGTTCCTGACTTGGATCCAGCGATCGCATTTGACACGACCTCTGCGGAAGTGGACTATGCGGTGTATGAACAGTTGGTGACGTACGACAAGGGTACATACAACATCGTTGGCGATCTCGCGAAGAGCTGGGACGTCTCGTCGGATGGTAAGACGTACACGTTCCATCTTCAAAAGGGTGTTAAGTTCTCCAATGGGGATCCGCTCAAAGCGAGCGACTTCGTTTTCGAATTAGAGCGCTTGCTCGACAAGAATTTGCAGCCTAAGCCGTCGCCGGGCAGCCAGTTCTTCATGGACATCACCGGGGCGCAGGCGTACTACAACGGACAAGCAAAAACCATCAGCGGCGTCAGCACGCCTGACGACTACACGTTGGTGATTCACCTAGATAAGCCAGAGCAGTTCTTCCTCAAGATCTTGGCTATGCCATTCCTGTCCGCTGTCGATCCGACGTACGTCAAGCAGGTCGGAAACGCTGCAATGGACACGACCAAGGCAATGGGTACGGGCGCTTTT
Source organism: Alicyclobacillus fastidiosus (assembly GCA_029166985.1). GTDB lineage: Bacteria > Bacillota > Bacilli > Alicyclobacillales > Alicyclobacillaceae > Alicyclobacillus > Alicyclobacillus fastidiosus_A. Next base: position 2,092,144 of record CP119138.1, read on the forward strand.
GAGTTGCAGACGAACAACCAGAACCAAGTGGTTTTGGTGAAGAATCCGAACTACTGGAAGAAGGATTCCAACGGAACGCAACTGCCGTACTTGGACAAGGTTACCATCAACGTGAACAATAACGGCCAACTCGATGCTATGCATTGGGAACAAGGTCAAACTGCGTTCATGAGCCCGTGGCTCCAGGGTGGAGACGGAATTCCGAGCTCCCAGTACCCGACCATCATGAACTCGCCGAAGTACAAGAACCTAGTGATGAAGCAGGACATGAATGCGATTTATTACTATGGTTTGAACACGAAGCCGACCATCGACGGCAAGGCGAACCCGCTGAGCAACGTGAACGTTCGTAAGGCCATCGAGTACGGGTTTGACGATAGTCAAATCGTGAAGTTGAACAACGGTGCCGTGAAGGGCTTGAATCAGCCACTTCCGGATTCGATGGAAGGCTATGTGAAGAACCTCGATCCATCGGCACAATACAGCTACAATGTCGCCAAGGCAAAGCAACTGTTGGCGAAAGCTGGTTATGCGAATGGCTTTACCATGGACCTGTGGAATGAAAACACCGATGGCGCCAAGAAGCAGGACCAAGCTTTCCAAGCGATGATGAAGCAAATTGGCATCACCGTCAACTTGCATGAAGTGACCTGGAAAGACTTCTTATCCAAGTCGATGTCTGGCTCGGCGCAAGCGTTTGGCAGCGGTTGGAACCAAGACTATCCAGATGCATCTGACTTCTTGAACACGATGTTCAATTCGGATCAGATTCCGGAAAACAACATGGACAACTACTCGAACCCACAAGTGGATCAGTGGTTGAACCAAGCAGAGTATTCGACGGATCAACAACAGCGTGATCAACTGTATGGCAAGGTCATCAACCAAGTGATGTCCGACGCGGTTTGGGTACCGCTGTACCAAAACGTCGGTTACTATTGTGTACAGCCTTGGGTTCATGGCTTCTACACCAGTTCGGTCATGTATGACCCATTCGCAACGATTTGGGTTGACCCAGGCCACTAATTTCATTGGTAAATCGGAAACCGCGGGGGAGTCTGTGTGCGATGCGAGTCGCGCACACAGACTCCTCGTTTTTTATGTCCTGGAAGTGCTGTCGCTCGATTGTGGATCCTGAAAAGCCAGTCGCTGTGGTCCAAACGAAGTTGTCCAGTCCTTTAGGAACAACTGAGCGGCTAGCTCGTGCCCCAGGGCATTCGGGTGCCAGGCGTCGCCCATATAGGGCACGTACGTCTGCCGATGTACTTGTAAATACATTTTCATCTGTGTGAACACGTCGAAGACGTGCACATTGGGACTGCGGAAGCTCTTGGCGGCGTCGATTTCAGCCTGGAACAGACGGGGCTGTCCTGTACGGTACGTTGTGTAGGACGCGCGCGAAATGGGTGATGTGACGAGAATGACATTGGCTCGATGAGCAAGGGCGGTGGCGATTTCCCAGTGTACTTCGCGTCGGATGTCAGCAAGCGGCGTCTTTTTCGCCAGGTCGTTGAGCCCGCCCCAAGCTAGGATGACCAAGTCGGGGTGGTACGTGTTCAGCCACTGCGGATACGTTTCTCGTACGCTCTTTAGCGTACTTCCTGGGACCGCTTTGTTGATCACGTGGAAGTCGGTCTCACTCACGTCCGAGATCGCCCGAAACGCCCGATCGAGGTAGCCGCCCCCGTCGGTGCGGTCGTCCTTCCAACCCCGTGCGACAGAGGCTCCGACAATCAAAACGCCTGCCCTCGATCCGCCAGCCATTGGGACAGTGGCGGCTGGTAAGCCAATCGGTGCAGTTGACGTCGTGACCGCCTCCTGCGTGACGCTGTTCGATGTTCTGTGGCTTGTGACCGAGTTTAGGTTTTGCGCAAACGTGACACCACCGAGGGAGATGGCGCAAAGACAGGTGATGGCGAGTGTAGTATGATGTCGTCTCATAGGAGCCCCCTTAGATGCGTCTGCGTCAGTTGATTGTAAAACGCATTCCATTTTATGGATATTTTTGCCGATTGTTTGCGAAACATGTGCCATGTTCGGAACTTGTTCAAGCGCGGTTATTTTGTCAGGTTGCTGTAAAATTTGTGTTGCAATTTTCACTGGGCATTTGTATACTGAAGCACGTCGGATGACATTCATGGTGTTCCATGAGTCTGCGGCATGTTCATGCGGTCGTGGCGGAATTGGCAGACGCGCAAGATTCAGGTTCTTGTGGGGGCAACCCCGTGGAGGTTCAAGTCCTCTCGACCGCACCACGATACATACGGCTGTCTTGATATCGCATCCTAGGGATGTGGTGTCGAGACAGCCGTTTTTTGTCTGGATAGGGCTTGCATATCGATGCTCTCCTGAGGCGGAAACAACCGGGTGTATGTCAACAGCGGTGGCGAAGGTGAACGAGTCGTCAGCACAGATTGGGATGGAGGATGGGAACATGGAGTATCAACGCGTGATGGAACAGGTACTAAAGAACTACGAACTGGCAAACGACGCATTGATGCAGACGTGGGCAAGGCTCGACGATGTAGATATCGACGCTCTGTTGCAAAAGCAGCAGGAAAGACTCAGGCAAATCGCACAGCGTGCCGCTGCTGGCGGATCGTACGACGAGGAGCAGTCCGAACTGTTGCTGCATACCATGGAGCGGCTTGCAAGTGCTAATCAACACCTGTCCGAGCACTGGGAGGCGATTTCCTTTGGCGAGCGGCGAGACCTTCTCCAAAAACAGTGGAATCGAATTCAGCAATTGCGCAATCAACTGACGCACTGACAATGTGTTAAAGGCTGCCACGTGACCAAAGCTGAATCATCGCAAAGGCTTGGAACATTTTCGCCTGTCGCCTTATAATAGACAAAAACGATGCACGCGTACGCGATCCGACAGGGTTCGTGGCGTGCATCCACAACCAGTTCAAAGGCACAGGAGGCGGGTCACGCTTGAAGTTCACGAAGATGCAGGCGCTGGGGAACAACTACATCTATGTTTCTTTGTATGAGACGACATTGCCCGAAGTTTCGCTTCCGGAGCTTTCTAGACTGGTGAGCGACGTTCGCCGGGGGATTGGCTCCGACGGTCTGATTACCATCGAGGAGAGCAGGCAAGCGGATGTCCGCATGCGGATCTTTAACGCCGATGGCTCTGAGGCGGAGTCGTGCGGAAACGGCCTTCGCTGCGTCGCCAAGTACGTCTACGAGCATCGACTCGTAAATACCTCTGTGTTTTCTATCGAAACCAAGGCTGGCGTCGTTGAGGCGCAGGTCCACGTCAGACCGGATGGAAGTGTGAAGCAGGTCACGATCGACATGGGCGAGCCACGATTTGGCGCGGGCAGCATTCGGTATGCGGGAAATAGCGTGATCGGGGATGAAGACGTCGTGCTGGAAGTCGGCACAGACCAACTTCAGGGCACCATTGTCAACGTTGGCAATCCCCATTTTGTGACCATGGTTGATCGAGTAGACGACAATTACGTACAAGCTGTCGGCCCACTGGTTGAATCGCACAAAGACTTTCCTGAGCGAATTAATGCAGAATTCGTGTCGGTTGTGAACCGGAACGAAATCGATTTTCGCGTCTATGAGCGGGGGTCGGGCATCACGTTCGCGTGCGGGACCGGGGCTTGTGCGAGCGTGGCGGCACTGGTACGCAAGAACCTCGTAGACGAGCGCGTTACTGTGCATCTACTTGGTGGGGATTTGGAGATCGAAATCCGCGATGACGGGCATGTGCTCATGACGGGTGAAGCTGTCACTGTCGCCGAGGGCACCTTTGCTTGGCCGTCCGCGGAACCAGTCTTTACAGCGTTGTGAAGAGTGTAGGTATCCACTCGAATTGGGAAGGGGGAGATGTGCGCGTGTATTCGGACGACGGGACCTTGGAGCGCCCGATACGGCCCGCGGCGACGCTGATCGTGCTCCGGGACTACTTGGGCGGCATGGAAGTCCTATTAGTGCGACGGTCTAATTCCATGCGCACGTTTCCTGGACATCTTGCATTTCCTGGCGGCGGCGTCGAGGCCGCCGACCAGGCGTGCATCGGGGTGTGTACGATGGGGCGGCCGCGGGCTGCAATCCGGTTGGACGACGACGTATTCGCGGTTGCGGCACTCCGGGAAACGGTTGAAGAGATCGGCTGGCTCGGCGCTCCTGTGTGGCCCGAAGGACTGTCTGTGGACGCGGCGGTCGATCAGGAAATACAGTCTGCGCTCCTGGATGGAAGCCAGACCTTTGCCGAGGCCCTCGGGCGGCGAAATCTCCAACTCAATCTAGGGGATGTTCGCTTTGTTGGAAGGTGGTTGACACCACCTGAAGTGAAATTGCCTGTGCGCTTTGATACGCGTTTTTTTGTTACACGAGGAACAGGGGAGTACCGGTCGTTTTGCGTTCATCATGGGGAACTGGATTGGGCCGGATGGAGAAGCCCGGGTGATGTACTGGAGGATATTCGAGCGGGACTGGAACAGGCGGCGTTGCCGACGCAAACGATGCTCGAAGCCCTGGCTGAGGCACCGAGTGTGGATTGGTGCCTCGAATACTTGGACGTTCCGCAAATTCCCCTCACTTGATGGCGACGAGGCTGACACCCGCGAGGATGACCGCGACCCCGACCCATCGCAGCGGCGGGATGTGCTCGTGGAAAACGACGATCGAGACGACGATTGCCAAGACGTACGCTAGGCTCTGCAGGGGGTACAAAAGGCTCAGCGACAGTTTGTTGAGCAGGAAGATCCAGATGACGGTAGCGACCACGTAGAGCACGATGCCGCCGATGATCCACGGTGAGAACATGGCGACAATCACGCTCTTGATGTTTGTGAGGTCCTTATTCATCAGCCCGAACTTCCAGAGCGTTTGACCCGCGACAAGCAACACGACGTTTGAGAGAATCATGATTACATATAACAACGAGAATCTTCCTTTGGTCCGGCGAACTTCGTCGGACGTTTCTTTATCCATGATAGTCACTTTGCATCAGCTCGTATTCGTCGCGATGATTGCGCACGATAGTGTCTAAGATGAACCCACAGGTCAGCGAGTTTGTGGCGAGCACCATCAGTCCTACTGCGAGAATGGCAGAAGGCATTTTCGCAATCCGTCCACTTGCAAAGAATTCGGTGATGACCGGAATACCCACCAAGAGGCCCAAGACGAATAAGATCAGTGCAATGATGCTGAAGAACGCCAACGGCTTGTAGTCTTTGAAGATCCAGAAGACGGTTTTCAACACCCGGATCCCGTCGCTAAACGTATTCAGTTTGGACTCGCTGCCAGGGGGCCTGTCACGGTACGCAATGGGAATTTCCACGATGCGAAACCGCTTGTCCAACGCGTGGAGCGTCATTTCCGTTTCAATTTCGAACCCTTCACTCTTGACGGGCATCGTCTTGGCAAAGCGGCGATTGAACACCCGGTAACCAGTCATGATGTCGCGCAGTCCACTGCGGAACAGGCGGTTGATGAGCCCTTTCACAAAGTGGTTGCCGAAGTTGTGAAACGGTCGCTTGTTCTCACTTCCATAAGACCCATCCGAGTGCCTGTCTCCAATGACCATATCGGCCTCGTCGTCAACGACTGGCTGCATCAGGTTGTGGACGAATTCGGCGGGATACGTATCGTCGCCATCCGCCATGATGTAGACGTCGGCGTCGATGTCGCGAAACATTGAGCGCACGACGTTCCCTTTGCCTTGACGAACTTCTCGACGGACGACCGCGCCTGCCTCGCGAGCGATTTGGGCAGTGTTGTCCTTCGAGTTGTTGTCGTAGACGTAAATTGTCGCTTCGGGCAATTCCCGTTGAAAATCTGCAATTACTTTACCAATCGTGAGTTCCTCGTTGTAACAAGGAAGTAATACCGCAATCCGCATGTAAAGCCGTCCTCCACATTTGTCGATCCTGCATCCAACAGGATACCACGCTTTAGGCACCGATAACAGGTTTTCGTCGATTCTTGACGAATGACACCGCAAAGACCACGAAGTACATCACGCCGACAAATAGGTAAGGCATGACCGGGAATACGTACCGATTGATCGGAATAAACGGCAACTGGACGACGATCATAAAGAGCGTCAGGGCGGTCAGCCAGCGCAAATATGGCTTCCAGATGCCGATGACGAGACCGATCGCTCCGAGAATGACCCAGACCAAGTGAAATTGCGCAAAGTAATAGGTCACGGTCGTGAGCGGCCCGGCATTGGCGCTAAGATGCGACGTAAACCACGGCGTGCCGAACAACAAGCCGAGTTTGTCGATGGTGTACCACTTCAAATAGAGGAACGGCTCGTGGGAGAACCCTTGTACGATCCGATGGATGGCGAGCTGTTCCTGTTGAGTCGACGTGAGGCCACTTGCCAAATTCGTATCCACTTGAAAGTTCGGGTCGGACCCAAACAGAAGCGGATTACCCATATCTTGGTCAGTCAGGATAAATTGATGCATGGTGACCAGATTTCGAATCCACCACGGCAGCATGACGAGCACGAACACGCCGACATATCCAACCCAGTTCACCAGCAGCGAGGCGATTTGCGTTCGATGCTCGCGACTGAGGAGTAAGATGAGCGGCGCGAAAATGAGTGGGAGAATCGTCGGCCGCACGAGCGTCGTCAGGCCCAGCATCAGGCCCGCGAGGACGTAGTACCAGAAGGTCGAGCGTCGCAATGCGATGAGGAACGTCCACGTAAAGGTCAGCAGTGTCGCGATGTAGAGCGTCTCCGTGAGCAATTGGTCAGCAGCCCAGTTGACGGTCGGATAGATCATCCACAACAAGGTACCTGTGACGCTAGCCCAACGAGGTAGCACGTAGCGCATGATGCGGTAGAGGACAAACACGGTGCCGACGGCCAGCAAATGCTGCAGCGTTTGAGCCACATGCATCTCGACCTGATGGTTGTGTGACGTCAGGTGGGTGAGTGCGTAGGCGAACGCCAAAAAGAGCGGGTACCCCGGCGTGACCTGTGCTGCGGGACCGTAGCTCCAATAGGAGTACACGTGTTCGAGAAGTAGGTAGACAGCAGCGTGATCGTAATGGACGGCATCCCCGAACAACTGAACGGGCGTCTTCCACGAACGCAAAATGAAGTACAGGTGAAACACGAGTGCGATGGCGACGAGGGCGATACTTGTCTGCCACTCGCGCCGATTCTTTGGTTCTGCGTTCAAAGGTGTGAACCCTCCTGCGGTGTATGTCTTGCGTAGCGCATCTGAAAGTCCGGGGCGGCGCAGTGGCGTTCGACTTGACCGAGGTCGATGAGCCGTGCCAAGTGCGCCTGGACGGTATGTTTCGCCACCCATAAGGCGGCCCCGAGACCGCGATCCCCATAGATCAGATCGACGAGTTGGTCGGTCGTCTTTGGAGCTTCTTCCAATAATGAAAGGATCTCCTGCTCTCTTGCGAGCCGGTGCAAGCGCAGCTCGCGGCTCGCCGCTTGTGGCGAAGAAATAGTCGGTCCGTGGCCGGGCAAGACGAAGTTCGCGTCGCTTTGTTCAATTTGCGTAAGGGCGGCGTAGTAGTCTTCCATATGGCCATCGGGCGGGCCAATCCAGACAGTACCCTGTCCCGACATGTGATCCCCGACGAACATCAGTCGATCTCGCTCCATCCAGAGATGGAGGTGTCCGTGCGTGTGACCAGGGGTGTGACTGATTTCGATGCTCACGTCTCCGACGACGAGGCTGTCCGGCGGACATTGCAGCACGTCTGTCGTACACTGCATCGCTTTGGCGGCACCCGTGTGATCCATTGGGTGGACGTAAATGGGGGCCGGAAAGTGTGCAGAGAGAAGGGGGATGCCCTGCGTGTGATCGATGTGATAGTGGGTTGCCACATAGGCGATCACGTCGCTAATACCCCGCTCTCGCATCCAGCTCGCGACTTGTTCGATAAGAGCGTGGTCGCTACTTCCACAGTCGATGACGATGGCCTGTGCCCCGTGGTAGACCACATATGTATTCGTCGATTCGAGCGGTGGTAATGTCGGTGTTGGCAATTCAAACCGAACCACGTGTTCACTGACTGTCTCGTAGTGCAGTGCTTGCGTCATGATACCACCCCCTGCTGTTCGAGATTCATGTTAAGAGTTTCCGCTCAGATGGTCAATTTCCTTCGTGGTCACCGAAGTCCGGTACCTTTCATATGGATAGCAGAGAACGATTTGCTGGGGGAAGAACGCACATGTCAGAGACAGGGACACACCCTGTATGGGGAGCCAGTCTGAAGGCACTTCGCCGGTCGCTCTACGCGCAACAGGTGTTTTCCTCGATGGTCAGAGAGTGGGACGAAAGAGGGCTCCTGCTGGACGATTCCATTCGCGAGTCGCTTCACCGTGCGACCGATGCTGCGAGTAGTTGCCGCGTGGCGGCACTGGGCCACTGTATTCGACTGCATTTCTTGCGAGCGGGCGGAGAACAGCAGGAGGAACGAGTCATCTCGGATCTAGTCGCACTATTGTATGAAGCGAGGCGGGCCGACTCCGAGGGCGGCGAGATCGTGGAATCGCTCATCGAGTCAGGGCGGCTGCCGAAGGAGTGGAAGGGACCTGCGCGCACCTGGCATAAGCAGCGGTGTGAGTGGCTGAAGGCCAGCGTGGTCACGCTGAAGCGTCGGATTGCGCCTGAACTGTATGCCAGAGGAAAAGCAAAGCTGTGATAACTTGTCGTTTACGGGCAGTCTGCGCGGGGGTCAGGCGGAGGCTGTCCTTTGTTGCGTGCGTCTACACGGCTGATGCGTGGTAGACTGTAGGGTGTGAAAACGGGTCGTTGGAGGCGATGGACGGTGCGAATCTATACGCGGGGCGGAGACAAAGGGGAGACGAGTCTCATTTACGGCCGCCGGATAGCGAAGGACGACCTTCGGGTGGAGACATATGGTGTGGTGGACGAAGCAAACGCAGTGATCGGCGTCGTTGTGGCGACCTTGACCGATGCGGGGGCGCTCGACCTATGTTCGATACTGACGCGCGTACAGCGGGATCTGTTTGACGTGGGACGGGACCTTGCGACGCCGGAGGAGAAGCGCGCTGATCAGTACGTGACGAAGGCCGACGTGGAGCTGCTCGAGCGGCTGATCGACGACCTCGACGCGCGGGTGCCGCCACTTGCGCGATTCGTCCTGCCCGGTGGTTCGCCTGCGGCCGCACACCTGCACCATGCGAGGACGGTTGTGCGCCGAGCGGAGCGCCGGGTGGTCAGTCTCGCTAAGGAAGGCGTGTCGCTGCCGATTGTGCAACAGTACTTGAACCGGCTGTCAGATCTCTTGTTCGTACTTGCGCGCACCGTCAATCATCGCTTGCAACACGACGAGCCTGGCGTCGATTTCCAGGCACCGAAACCGGAGGTAATCCTAGATGACAAGACGTTTTAAATTAGCCCTACTCGATCTCGATGGAACCCTCTGGCGCGACGGACACGTCATCGAGGGCGCACCTGAGTTCGTAGAACGCCTTCGCCATGACGGTGTCCAGCCAGTATTCTTTACCAATAACTCGTCGCGGACGCCGAGCGAAGTAGTAGGCGCCCTCCTCAGGTGCGGCATCGCCGCAGAGAGCAACGAGGTTTGCACGTCGGCGCAGGCTGCGGCACACGCGCTGACAGAGCGCATTCCCGCAGGATCGACGGTGACCTTTGTCGGCAAGACTGGCCTCGAAGAGGCCTTGACGGATGCGGGATTCGCCGCCAAGCGCGCACGCGGGAGCGAGCTCACGGAAGCGTGGGTAAAGGAGGCGAAGGCCGCTGTAGTCGGCATGGACCCGGCTGTCACGTATCTCGATCTCGCCGTCGTCACGCGCGTCGCCCATCGCCTCGGCTGGTTTGTGTTGACCAATTCGGATGCGCGTTACCCGACGGAAGACGGGTTCTTGCCGGGCAACGGGTCGCTTGGGGCCTTAGTGGAGACCGCTTCTGGCGTGAAGCCTTTGGTGACGGGCAAACCGGATCGCCGATTCGTCGAGTTCGCCCTCGAACGATATGGAGCGACGGCGAGCGAGACGGTGATCGTAGGGGACAACCCGTACACGGACGTCCTTGCGGGGGCAGCGGCTGGCGTCTACACGATTCATGTACGAAGTGGCGTATCGTTCCCAGAGGACGAGAACGCACCGGTCGCAGATGAAACGGTGGAATCTGTCGAAAAGATCTTTCGACAATAGGGGCCGAGGTCGCGATAAACGCCGTCGTGGCGGCGTTTATGCGTTCTATCACCACTCTTGTCAATCGTACATATAGCGCGTATAATGCAAGGCGAGAATTAAACCACACCACATGTGTGGTTTAACTATGAAACCGCACGGCTAGCCGAGAAGAGGGAATTCACATGAAGTGTCCATATTGCGACGCGGAGAATACGCGCGTCGTCGAGTCACGTCCAGGCGATGATGGGACAACCATTCGCCGCCGACGCGAGTGCGTCAACGAGGCATGTGGGCGGCGATTTACTACATATGAACGGCTTGAACAGCGCCCGCTCATGGTCGTGAAAAAGGACATGGAGCGGGAGGAGTTCGCCCGTGAGAAGATCTATCGCGGGCTCATGAGGGCATGCGAAAAGCGCCCTATCTCGGTGGAGCGAATCGAAGCGGTGTGTAGTGAGATTGAACGAGCGCTGCGCATGGAGTATGAACGGGAAGTTCCCTCTTCGGCCATCGGCGAGCGCGTCATGGACGCGCTCAAGCGGTTGGACGGAGTGGCTTATGTGCGGTTTGCGAGTGTGTATCGCGAGTTTCGCGACGTTGAGACGTTGGCTCAAGAGGTATTGTCACTCCTCGGGGAAAAGCGGTAAACGCGCGAATCGTCGTCACGGAGTTACACGGATTAGCGGATGGAGGAAGCCGAACTATGGCAAGTGTCACGGGTGATCACATGCTTCAATTCACTGCAGAGGACATGTTGAACGCGACTGGGGAAAAGATCGTCGCGGATAGGTATCTGCAAAAGGACGTACAAAAGAGGACCCTCGAGATGGGCTCTCTCGTCGTCGCAGTCCTCGATAAAAAGCGCGCTTACCACGAATTGGCACGCGTGGTCGCTGTCGACAAAGAACACGACCAAGTGACTGTCGAACTGCGCGACGGGGCGCAAGAGGTGTTGCCGACGCAACAAGTCGACGTGTTGCTGGAGACGAGCCCGCGTCAAATGTGGCAGCGGGTTGCTGCGGGGGCCGCAGAGGTCACCAATGACCCAGAGCGCTGGCGGGAGGCGTTTTACGACCTTCAGAGCCACTGGCGCTACGTTCCGGGCGGTCGCATCAACGCGTCGATGGGCACTGGTATGCAGACGACCAGTTATAACTGTTTCGTGATTCCTAGTGTCGGGCCAAACCTGCGCGACTATGCGGAGTCGTTTGGGCAGACGCTGGAAATTCAGGCGCGCAGCGGTGGCGTAGGTATGAACTTGTCGCGAATTCCGCCACAGGGCACGCTCATCCCGGTGTCGGAGGCGGCTCGCCCTCTCAATTTGTGCCTTGTCCTCGACATCTGGCATGCGGATATCTACGACTTCCTCGAGGCTGAGTACCGCCATAGTACCAAGGTTGTTCGCCTGAGCGGCGCTTTTTTGCGCGCGGTCGAGGAAGACGCCCAGTGGTCGTTCGTCTTCCCTGACACCTCCGTCGAAGGGTACGACGAACTGTGGAATGGTCGAATTGAGGACTGGCTGGAAGCGGGTCGCCCGGTCGTCAAGTCGGAACCGGTCTCGGCCAAGGATCTCTACGAAAAGATCCTCGAGAGCGACGTCAAAGTGATGCCAGAGCTCGTCGGCGCTGTGCTCTACCCTGGCGACCAACGCAGTACCATCGCGTCCACGCTTGGCGACATGTGGGAATTGATGCAGGAGGACAAGCGCGTCAGTGTGGTCTTGTCTTCATTGCGCCCTCGCTACAGCTACGTTCGCGGCGTCAATGGCCGCAGTTCCGGTGCGTACTCCTGGGGTCAGTTGTACGACAAGGGCAACCAGGTGTTCGGAGACGGCTTTGGTCCGGTCGGCGTCGGCGAAATCATGAGCGTGGGCTGCCAACTGACGTTGCAAGGTGGGTCTCGTCGGGGGGCGCTGATGCTCATCCTGAACGATCGGCACGCGGACATTCTGCGATTCATTCGCGCCAAGCAGGTGGACGGCGTCATCACGGGCGCTAACATCAGCGTGGGCATTTCGGAGCGCTTCATGGAAGCTAAAGAGGCCGATGAAGCGTGGAATATCGGTTTCGTTTCACCCAACGAGACTGGCGAGTTCGACGGCAACTTCGACACGTGGTTGGCGAGCGGCCGTGACATCCAAGTGGCGCAGACGCTCTCTGCTCGCGAATTGTGGGACGAACTGTGCTTGTCGGCATGGAAATCGGCGGAACCGGGGGTCGTCTTCCTAGGTCGCGCCAACCGCATGAGCAACTCGTGGTATTTCAATCCGCTAGTCGCCACCAATCCATGTGGGGAGCAGCCGCTACCGGCCAACGGGATCTGTAACTTGGGCGCTGTCGTGTTGGCTCGCTTCGCCAACGGTTTTCGCGACAGTGGCATCAAGACGGAGTTCGAGGACGCACAGAAGGAAGCGTACATCCGCTCCATGTTGCAGGCCAAGTTCTCGGATGCGGAAGCTGAGTTCTTGTTGCACCACATTCGCTGGGAGGAACTCGAACGCATCACGCGCAGCGGCATTCGCTTCCAGGATGCGGTCATCGACGCGACGTATTACCCGTTTGAGGCAAACCGCGAGAATCAGATGTCGGAGCGCCGCGTGGGCCTCGGCATCATGGGCCTGCACGATCTGTTGCTCTACTGTGGCATCCGCTACGGCTCGGAAGAATCAGTCAAGCTCATCGACGCCCTCATCGGCATGATGGCCGAGTGGTCGTATCTCGAATCGGTCAATCTCGCGGAGGAAAACGGTCCGTTCCCGCGGTTTGATGCAGATAAGTTTCTTCAGTCCGGCTTCATGCAACAGATGGCGGCGGAACGCCCGCACGTCGTCGATGCGATTCGCCAGCACGGCGTTCGCAACGTGACAACGATGACCATCGCACCGACTGGCACGACGGGTACGATGGTAGGGTGCTCGACGGGTTGTGAGCCATATTACGCATGGTCTTACTTCCGAAACTCTCGCCTCGGCATGTTTGAGGAGCACGCGGCAATTGTCGACGAGTATCTCAAGGCACACGGCGAGGATGCCCCACTGCCGGACTATTTCGTGACGGCAATGGAATTGAGCCCAGAAGATCACGTTCGTGTCCAAGGCGCGTTGCAAAAGTGGATCGACAGCTCGATTTCGAAGACCTGTAATGCACCGAATTCGTACAGCGTGGAAGACACAAAGCAGCTTTACGATCTCGCCTATTCACTCGGCTGCAAAGGGATTACGATCTACCGCGACGGCTCTCGTTCGGAACAAGTCCTGTCGCTGAAAGCTGATGACGAGAACGGGGAGGACGCACAAGCGTCGCAAGCGACCGCGGAGCAACTGGTGGATGTGGCCGCGACGGTGGCGGCTGCCCCGATGGCACAAGGATATGTGAAGCGGAAGCGTCCAGATGTGCTCTATGGTGCGACATACCGCAAAGATACCCCGCTTGGCCGCGCGTTTATCACCATCAACGATGACCCTGAGGATCACGTCGCCACGGAGATCTTCGTCAACATCGGGAAGGCGGGCACGGATGTATATGCAGCGAACGAGGCACTGGGCCGCGCCATCACGCTGTACCTGCGCGATTCGGCCAACCCGAACAAGGAAGCTGAATTGGTGAAACACTTCTCCGGTATTGGCGGATCGAGTGCGGTTGGGTTTGGCAGCCGTCGCATTACGTCTGTGCCGGACGCTATTGCGAAGTCGATCATCGAACACGCGGAAACCTTCCCGATGCGTCAGGCTGCGTACGAACAGTGGGCAAGCGGCCAGGAGACCGCTACGACGGAAGTCGCGGATGCACCGGCTGAGCGCAAGACACTGCGCTCCTACTCGGTAGAGAAGGATTTGTGCCCGAATTGCCACCAAAACAGCCTGGTCCACACGGGCGGTTGCTACGAATGTGAGGCATGCGGCTACAGTAAGTGTTAACCTCAGTGTTTCGGGTAGGACGAACGTTGTGTGTGATTTCGCATAATTAATGAGCCTTTTTGCAAATAAAGTGAGACGGTTCGCAGAATAAATGAGATTGTGTAATAAAATCGCCTTGACGATTTGGTCAAGGCGGTTTTTCATTTTGCATAAAAATACATCGATCAGCCTGTGGTTGTTAAAACAAACGGGCAGAATAGTTCAATATGAAGCCTACCCAGAATTATCCTAATGGGGGTAGTGTGTATGTAATTATATGGAGCTTGGGCGGGTAGCAGGTGGCAGTTGCTACAGATGTTCTTTCAGGTTTATCAATGGCATGGTTACGGGACAGCTAACCGTCGTTACCCAACAAATTACAATCCGCGAGATGAATAAAAGGTCCAATATCACTAAAAGACCATAATGATACTTTGAGGAAAAGGGAGTAAACCAAATGTTTCTGAATAAGTTGCCTGCAGTGCACACACCGAAACCAGTTGTCTTTGGCGCAGCGATTTTCCTTGCGGCATTCTATTTTTGGTTTACACAGGAACAGTCAGAGGCACAGCCAGAGCAACAGAAACCGGTAAGAACACCTAGAGAATAGAAACATCCTTTGGATTTATATTGTGTCAATTGAGTTCAATCATATCGTTCCTCCCAAACCCCTTTATTTACTCATCGATTCATAACTTCATCCGCGAAGGAATACTGCAATCAGAATCAATAGATACACGATATGTTTTTACGTACATGCAATAAGATCAGCTCTAGCCCAGATACGTAGGCAAATGAACTGCATACCGTGTATGTAAGTACCTCAAGGTGGTGATAGTGTGGCAGAGTGTCCAGAAGTCACGATAGGATATGTACAAATTTCTGGCGAGGACTACATGAGGATCCAGCAAGCTGTAGATCAAGGACAGAAGCGTTGGAGGTTGAATCCGGTTCGCACTGCACAAGTGGTCGGGAAGCTGTTCGGACTAGAGGATAGCGATCAATATGAACTAACACAAATATACATCTCGTCAGGCTCCGGTCTGCACCACGCGACTGTTCGGGTTAAACATGGTCCATGCAAGTATGTACTGGATCTTTATCAGCCAATACGACAAGGATCAGATGGAATTTGGATCCTTCAAAGAATTATACCCCTGTAATGTTGCGAGCACGACTATGTGCCGTAGTATGAGAAGTTCTTCACTTTAGGGAGATATCTCTGCTGATCACTGAAAATAGGGTTGTGTACTGAAAACCAAAGTCGTGTACTGACAAATTAAGTTCTATACCTAGAACTACCGTCGCGGACATAAAATCGCGGCGGTTTGTAGGTTTCAAGGCTGTATAAAAATTCACTGATTCTGTAAAATCGATATGGAACAATTGGGCAGAATACCGACATAAATAAAACAGCAATGCAGTCATCGATTGGGATATACCGATACCTTGCATCAGTTTATAGCCGTAGACCTACACAAGTGGATGATGTCCAAGTTGTGCATTGGTGCGACAGTGACCATGTAATTTTCACTTATACCCTTGACCAAAAGCCCAGCTACGGTCTCGCAAGCATTTCTGAACCAGCCAACAACGCAAAATCTGTACATGTGGAAGTAACAGCTCCGCTTGTTCACGACCAAGAACTTACTTGTATCATGGGGTGGGATAAGCACAAAACACGGTTACTTGGTGTTGTCAACGGTCAATCGATTGTTCAAATACGAGTCAAACTAGGGGGGGTTACTCTTTATCAGCAGCCTGTTGACGGCCGTTTTTATCTGATTAACATACCCTATGCATTCAAGGGCATGATTGATTATCAATACATGTATGTACAAGGTGTCGACAATAAGGGACGAGTGGTCGTAGATACTAAACAGACAAATTTGAAATATGACAATATATTCCTTCGATCAAGAGCCACATTAGACGGGTTACTGGCTAGGGCACTTCACTAAGGATAGAATATCACCAACCAATATTCACCTAATGGGCAGGTTCGTATTACGAGGTCAACCAATTCGGTAACGGATTGGTTGACCTCTTGAAGTTTTATTTTCGGTAGCCGGGTAGAGCATCTGCGCAGCCGTTCGTATCGTTGGCAACGGAGAAAGCGGTAAAAACTCAAACCGCAGGCGATCAAAATCCGGTTAGACGTCCACGACTTGAAAGCCATTTGTTCAGCTTGGACATGTACATCAAAATGCTTGTTCAATACAAAGAGCATCTATCCGCCCTTGAAAACAAGATAGATGCCCTCGCCATGGAGAGTGAAGAATATAAGATTATCCAGTCTATTCCCGGTATTGGAGGAAAAATCGACGCAACGATTATTTCCGACCTCGGAGAGAGTGAGCGGTTTAATCACCCAACGAAACTCGTGGCATTTGCCGGCGTGGACCCAAGCGTTTTTTCGTCCGGAAAGTTCACCGCGACGTTAAACCGAATTAGCAAACGACGCTCCAGTCGATTGCGTCATGCCTTGTTCAACGCAGTCTTGTGCGGTTTACTCAAATCAGGAAGCAAGCGGATCAAAGCTTCTTACCAAACGAAACGAGACGAAGGCAAAGCACACAAAGTAGCCATTGTGGCTTGCATCAACAAACTTGTTCACTGGATTTGTGCACTGTTAAAGCGGAAGGCAACTTTCCTAGACGTGGCATAACCTCTAGATAACGCACAATGACAAAAACCTTCCAGTTGATGAAGGGAAGGTTTTTGGGTATGTCTAAAATAACTGTAGCACAGGGTTTAAGGGCTGTTAACACCCTGCTTGATAAACCATTAGCTGGGTTAGGTCAATGATCGAACATCTAAAGTTTGTGGATGTTTCGCTGATATCAAAATGATTGAGCTCCCTTGTCTTATGTCAAGAAAGCACGGGATCTGTTAAAAGGAAATCATTAAAGCTTCAATTTTCTTGACACTAGATTTATTAAAACACTTTTATAAAGTATTATCGTATTGAGGTGGTATGTGATGGAGAACATCGGGGGCAACGCGATTGTCATCAGACAAGTAAATGAGAACTTGGTTCGTAAAGTTTTGAAGGAAAAGGAGCTAGCCACAAAGCGGCAAATTGCAGAGGCCACGGGATTGAGTATTGTCACAGTCGGTACTGTGTTGCAACATTTGATGCGAAAAAATGAAGTGCGTGAGATCGGGGTTGCTGCATCAAGTGGTGGTAGACCTGCACGACAATACAAGTACAATTTGGACTACGCTCTTGCATTGATTTTATTCCCTGTCGAAAGGGAAGGAAGTATTTACATTCATACCACTGTAGTTAATCTTGCTGGAGATTGTGTGCATGAGACCGATGTGAAAGTCGAGCACATTAATCTGTTTAGCTTTGAACAAATCATCGATAAATCCATTCACGAATTCCCCTCCATTGAAGCCATTGGATTTGGATTACCTGGTGCAGAATTTGAAGGAAAAATGATCGTGTCTGACTATAAGGATTTGCTGGGCATGGAGGTTGCGGAACATTTCAGGAATCGGTATCAAAAGCCAATCACAATTGAAAACGATGTGAACGCTGCGGTAATTGGATTTGCTAACAGGATGCAGTTAGCTGCGGATTCTTCGATTGTTTACCTATTTTTCCCTGAACGATTTCCTCCTGGTGCGGGGATTTATCTGAATGGACAACTCTACAAAGGAAGACGAAATTTCGCAGGTGAGGTAGCCAATATACCACTTGGTATAAATTGGATTGAAACTTCGTTACTCACAACATTTGATTTACTTTGTGACGCGATTTCTAAACTGACCGTGGCGATCAGTAGTGTACTCAATCCCGATTCCGTTGTCTTATATGGGAATTTCCTGAATCAGGGACATATCAATGCCGTTATCCAAAAATCTAAGGCACAGCTTCCACAAAGTGTATTGCCGACCATATTGCTTTCAGACAATTTTGAGGCGGACTATCTGCAAGGAATGATTGTACAAACGTTAAGCACGCTGACGCCGAACTTGCAGTTAACAAAATAGAAATTTCTTGAAATACTGCGTGAGGGGGGATTGTAATTTGAATCGCTTTCTTTGGGCTTCTTACGGTATGTACTTTCTAGGTGGCACTACTAGTGTGCTTTTGGGAGCAATTATGCCAGAACTACTAATCCATTATCACACAGCTTACACATCAGGAGGAATTCTCGTTCTTCTCGGATCAATTGGATTTATTGTAGGCGTACCGATTACGGCAAATTGTATGAGGCGATTTCACTACCGATTTATCCTGTCAGGGGCAGCTCTCGCAGTGGCGATTGCACAAATAGGAGTTTTGTGTTTACCTCCATTTTTTCTGTTGGGAATACTCGTCGTCTTAAACGGAATTGGTGCTGCATCTCTGGAAACGGCTGTAGCTTCATATATCATGGAACAATTCGAAGGCAGACGAGCGATATTTATGAGTCGATTGGAAGTAGCCTTTGGCATCGGAGCACTGTCTCTCCCCGCTCTGGCCAGTCTCTTCATCGCGATGCACTCGTGGCGGTTTACGTCCTTGTTTATCGCAGTAATCGCATTAATACTCTCTGTGTTTTGGCAAACGATTTCGTATTCCTTACAGTCACCACAGTCTTCATCAGACTCTGGGCAAGGGGATGCACAAACCGCTGCCCCGCCCATATTTAACGGCATGCTTTCTAAGTATAGCGTGCTCGTGCTGTTTCTTTTGATGATCCTTATTTACGTCGGTGTAGAGGGTAGCTTGAACAGCTTCCTTCCGAGTATATTTACCGTTGATCTAAAGAGCCTACCATACCTAGCGTCGCTGAGCTCAACGGTTTTTTGGAGTTCTATGGTTCTAGGTCGACTTGTAATTGGGTGGATTGTCCGACGTGTCAGCTACGAGCGCTACTTATTTGGCAGTATCGTGATGGGAAGCGTGTTTTTTCTTGTGCTGATCGAGTCGAATACACCATGGCTATCTTATCTAGCTATATTTGGACTCGGCTTGTCACTGTCGGCTGTGTATTCCATCACTATGGTCTATGCCAATCACATTTTCCCAGGGATGGAACGTACAGTTACGAGTTCTGTGACCGCCTTCGCAGGAGTGGGAGGGGCTGTATTTCCTGCCATGATTGGATACGCGATGGACCACTTACTGCCTAAACAGGTCCTATGGATGATTCTGGGTTCCATTATCTTGCTGTTGGTTTCATTTTTAGTCATATATTTGAGCTTACACATCATCAGACAACGTTATTGGGCGAGGGAGTCATAAAAGAACCCTGTGTGATCAGATATTTGTTGTACATTCGGGAGGAAGAATATGAACACTTCAAAAATACTTGCAAGACGATTAACGACAAGTTATGCCTTCATTCAAAGTTATTACAATATGAGCTACTGTTGCATTATTGGCTTTGCTACCGTGTTCTTGTTATCACGTAATTTCACAAATATTCAAATTGGGATTACACTTGCCGTTGCAAACACTCTGTCCTTTTTATGTCAACCAGTTGTCGCAGCGTTTGCAGACAAATCAAAGAAACTTGCATTAAGAAATATTGTTGCTCTCTTGCTTCTGGTTCTCGCGGTCCTTGCAGCGATCCTGTACATGATGCCGAATATGGTTCTGCCAACCGCATTGCTCTATTTACTCCTTGTCTGTTGTCAGTACCTCCCTGGACCATTAATTACTTCCATGGCGATGGAGCATAATGATGCTGGAACGGAAATAAATTTTGGGCTAGCACGCGGAATTGGTTCTTTTGCTTATGCAGTTTTGTCCTTCTTTATGGGTTTTCTCACTCACCGTTTCGGTGGATCTGCAATTATACTGATCAGTATCGTCCTTAGTTTAATCAGTATTATTTCGGTTTCCACCTTCCCAAAGGCATCTAGTGTAAAGGATGACCGGAATGATGCTTCCAAGAAAATCGGGACGCAATTATTCCAATTTGCGTTGAATAACAAGCGATTTGTGATGGTGTGCATCAGCATCACTCTTGTGTATTTTTCCCACGTGTTACTCGATACGTACCTCATCCAGATCATTCAACATGTCGGTGGTAACAGTACGGATGTTGGCATTGGCTATGCGATAGCTGGTGGTCTTGAACTTCCTGCTATGACACTATTTCCTTTACTACTGAAAAAAATAAAGAGTGCCAGCACCATCATGAAATTGTCCGCAGTCTTTTTCGTTATTCGAGCGGTAATTGCGCTCCTCGCCCACAACGTCGCGTGGGTATACGTAGCACAATGCTGTCAGTTCTTTGCGTTCGCTCTGCTTATACCTGCATCTGTGTACTTTGTGGATCGGATCATTAATGGTGAAGACCGAGTCAAAGGACAGGCATTTATGACGATGTCGATGGGGATCAGCAATGTGGTAGGCACCGTTTTAGGTGGCTTTATGCTCGGAGCCAATGAAAACGTAGGGGTGATGCTTGGTACTGGGGTCACAGTGTCAGTGATTGGATTAATGATGTTGGTGTTGATAATACCCCGTGATGTGGAACGTGTGGATGCGCCAAATTCGGCGGAGGCGTTCTAGTCTCATAGAAGATGTACAGTCTTTAGTAGTCGTATGTCACTAAGTGCATACGACTACCTGTTGCATTAACGGGGCGTTAATCCCACAAGCTTGTGCATTCACTTGTGCATGGATATACACAACCTCGCACCGATGTCTTGTATCGCTAGCGGGCAGCATTCCTATTTAGAAAGTTCTAGAGGATTGAATAGAAAACAACCCCTTGGTAGTACTGCATTTGCCGGTGCTGTGCTCTTTGTACTCATCGTAACAGAGCTTGTGATTACGTTTTGGGGATAGTGGCTGCCGTATTTGCAGTTCTGCTCGCGATCCCAATTCTTAGGGAAACCAATGTAGAATGACACCACCACATCGAATGTTCATGATATGGCGTATCGATCATACGCCTTTTTGTGCAACGTCTATTAAAAGAACCGAGGGAGCGCCGATGAAATTATAAAAGAAGCCATTAATCTTATATGACAAGCCGATAGGAGGATGCAAAGTGTCCACTGACGGTACAGATGCGAATTTTAAACAGTAGTTGCAGGAAAGTATACCTGTTTTATTGGACTTTTGGATAAGGGGTACGGGGACCTGTCGTATCCCCTTAGTTATATATCGAACGCGAAATCAAACGTGTGCGCTTAAAACTCCCTATGTTATAAGCGAAACTTATAAATGCTATATGTATTCCTAATTTAACCTCATCATGCTTACGGAATAAGATGTTTGTGGGGGCTTAACTTGTAATGATGTTATAACAAGTTGTTTCAAAAAGTATGCTAAAAAGGGGGGAGCCATTTGGGTACCCAACTTCCATCAACATTTATGTGTAATAAGAAGGGGTATCATTGGTTTGTGGTGGCAACAGTATGCATCGGTGCATTTATGGCTGCATTAGACTCAAGCATTGTAAACATTGCCCTTCCTGTCATGAAACGAGATTTCCATACGCATATGAGAATTATTGAGTGGGTAAGCCTAACCTACCTTTTAACACTTGCGGCTTTCATTGTCCCACTTAGCCGGCTGTCCGATATGTTTGGACGGCGGTGGATGTACAGCTTCGGCTTTTTTGTGTTTATTGTTGGGTCGTTCCTTTGCGGCTTTGCGCCATCCTTACGAGTCTTATTTGTAGCGCGTTCGCTACAAGCGGTTGGTGCATCTATGCTTCAAGCAAACAGCGTATCGATTATTACTGCCTCCACACCAGCTAATGACCGTGGGAAGGCAATAGGTATACAGGCAAGTGCGCAAGGGATCGGTCTGAGTCTTGGTCCGCTTATTGGAGGTGCGCTAATTACGCTGCTTGGATGGCGTTGGATATTTTATGTCAATGTCCCCGTAGGTGTGATTGGTACCATTCTTGGAATCTTGATGCTTCCTGCAGGAGAAGAACATAAAGAACACGAGAAATTTGACTTGTTTGGATCTTTAATTTTGGCACCCATACTCGTGGCGGTTATTTACGTCCTCAATGTTGGAGAACAAGTGGGTTGGGCTGCACCGATTTCAATTACATGTTACGGAGTTATCATGTTTGGGCTTGTTGGATTTGTCTTGATTGAGGGACATGTCCAATATCCGCTCATCGACTTGAGCCTATTTCGGAATCGGACGTTCATTTATGGGAACACAGTTGTCACTCTCTCCTTTGCGGTGATGTATGGGGTCATGTTCTTAGCGCCATTTTACTTAGACAACGTGCATAAAGTAAGTGCCTTGAATTCAGGGTTGTTCCTAATGGTGATCCCGATCGGAATGGCAGTACTAACACCCATATCAGGAATAATCACCGATAAACTTGACGCGAAGCTTTCAATCGTAGCGGGGGCATCGATTATTGTAATCGGCGCGGTCATTCTGTCCGTTTTTACAGAAAAGTACATAGCAGCCGTATTCGCCGTAGGGTTGTTCTTTATAGGCTGTGGCATGGGCATGTTCACCCCTGCCAACAACAGTAATGTCATGGCAAGTGTCCCACACGATCGTTTAAGTATCGGTGGAGGGATGCTCAATATGTCGAGGACACTCGGTATGGGACTTGGCGTGGCTTTGGGTGGGCTAACCTATCAACTCTTTTTACGCACGTATGGAGTTGTCATTGAAAATAGTGCAACTGTGGTACAAATGATTCCTGCATTTCGAGACTCGTTTATTGTTCTAGCGGTATTAACAGGAGTAATTGTTGTACTTGTTTCAATTACGAGTCGCCAACAAGGAACAACTCAATAAGCTCGTTCCCAAGGAATTGCAGGAAAAAGGCGTTCAATTTTCATACTGGGGGTTTGTAATCCTCTTGAAGCGAAGAGGGCTAAGCTACAACAGCCTGGTGGAATGTTTCTTACCTTTCACTAAGGTAATTCCTTACACGCAATAACGGGGACGGATCGGAATGGATTCAAAACGCACGATTAGAGGGAAGATGTTTTTTCGAACGGTGACACATTTTATCGATTTATTTGAGATCGATCATGATCCTGATGAAATGGTCATTGATTTTAGGCACACGCATGTCTGGGATCACGCATCAGTAATTACTCCGTAAGTCTGGTCGAGCGATTTCGGCGTAATGTGAATTCTAGGTCGTGATGATTTCAAGAAAGTCCCCCTGTTTGAAAAAGGGGGACTTTCTCATCTTTTGGGAGTCCCCCTAGTACGTACAAAACTAAAATTAGGCGAACTTGCTGAGTCATCTGACCTTCGACAGGACAAACATCTAAACGTAAATCTAAATGGACGATGACTAGGAGGAGGGATTGTCCATGTACGGAGCATTTGGCGGATATACCCAATGGGCTGTAGTGTTCTTGATTATCTTTGTTCTGTTCTTCTTGTTTGTACCAGCCGTTGGTTATGGTGCAGCTACCAGCTGTGCGGGAGCATACTGATCACTCGTTCTTGGATATGCCAACACAAACCTCTTACACAACGACTCCTGTTTATAAATACGTTAAGGGAGGAGGATGGCTATGCATCCTTTGTATCCTGTTGCATGTCGAATGGTGGGGCGTTCGGTCGTGGCTCACCATGTTAATGGGAGAAAATACACAGGTGTTTTGCAGACCGTGACTCCATCTGGGATCTACTTGCTTCAGAATAGGGCGGTCGTCAGTTTCAACAACAACGAGGAGTGTTCAGTGGAACTTTCTATCCAAAAGGGTATTCGAGACGGTCAAGCAAGTTTAGTTTATGGACCTGCTGCTTTTTTTGGCTTCGGCGCACTAACTGGACTTGCGCTCGGTGGAATGGCTGGGGGATATTATTGGTAATAAACACCAAGATCAGAATGTCCTCAGAAGCCATGACTGGTGTATGTGCCCCATCATAAGGTATAGCTACAAACTATTTCTTGATTTGAAACGCATATATTGCGTTTCTTTTTTTGTCTCAGTCTGTTCACTGCTCAGAAGTGGAGGTATTGAGGTCAAACAAGAGGTGTGCCATGATTATCTCTCTTTTATTGAATTAACGGGCATCTTAGCGACAGAAGGGTTTCATCTTAGAATTGAGTGACAATACAAAATGGCCACCGAGAAGGCAGCCATTTGAACAGGAGTGGTGAAGGTTTAATGCAGTACATTCTGAACTAACTTCCGATCGATTACGTGCACATTGACAGCGTGGATGGAGTTGTTTTGATACCCTTTTGCATTCCATTTTGCCTTTAGTGGTTGAGCTTCACCACGGTCGTTAGTGGCTTTACTCATAATGGTGTATGGACCTGGTTTGTCTGCATTCCAGTCAAATGACCATCGTCTCCATGAATATGGTACATCTGGGTCTAGGATATTTGCGTCAGCCCAGTGCTTTCCGTTGTCCATACTTACTTCAACTTTCCAGATGGATTGTTCGCCAGCCCATGCGTATCCATATATGACATGCGTGCCAACAGCTAATTCTTCCTCTTCTGTCGGCGAGGCTATAGAAGAGTTGATTAAAACTGATGACAGTGGTTTTGCGTGTTTGTAGTCATTTGGTTTATTTAGAATGACGTAATCAATACTTTGAAAAGGTCCCTTGAATGGCTGATCCACAGCTCGAATACGATGTAGCCACTTCACCGATGCCACAGCGTAAAACCCTGGTACAACCAATCGTAGAGGAAAACCATGTTTGTCGGAAAGTGGTTCGCCATTCATTTCCAATGCGAGCAAAGTGTCTGGATGAAGTGCTTTTTCGAGTGGAAGGCTTCTTTCAAAAAATACTCGACCATCCATGTCGTTTCGTTGTCCTGAATCTAATCCTTCAAAGACGATTTCCTTAGCATTTGGTGAAACCCCAGCCTGTTCTAAAACGTCCCGCAACCGAACCCCCGTCCACTCCGCATGACTAATGGCACCGAGTCCAAATTGATTCCCTTGTGCCTTTTTTTCAAAGAGTGACCTCTTGTTGCCGGCACATTCCAGTGTAGCGGGAACTGTCACCGTGTTCATGCTTTTTAAATGTTGATAAGCGAACTGAATTGGGCGGTTCACTGAGCCTTCAATGGAAAGAGTCCACGCATCTACGTCAACTTTTGGATAATCAAAATGGTTTCTGACGTAAAACAACTCATTTGGAGTTATGGTTTGTGGAGCAGTGATTAACGGAAATTCAAGGTTTTCCGATGGATAGTAGGAAACTGGTATTAAGTGAATGTCGCGCAAGGACCAATACCCCTCTCCAGGACAGTCGAAATTTGTATTCGGGCTTGTCTCTGTATTGATTACCATTTATACACCTCGAAATACACTTTTTACTTGGTGTAAGACCTATTTCTGGAGGGGTAAATGTTTCATGACTGGGGACGTGAGTACAACAAGTTTCTTGAACTCAAGGGACAATAGCTTACAAGGCTCTTTGGCCTCCTTATCGCGCTATCGGGCAGGTACTGCAATAGCACTTCAAGAAGATTTTCTATATTGTTCGTAGAAAGGAACAGATAATGCAGGAAAACGGTACGGACTACTCAAATATCAGGCTAACACTATGCTTCGGACAGGAGTGAAAAAATGAAACCCCGGATTGCATTGGTCACGGTCCTAACAAATGATGTTCCAAAAATGAAACAGTTTTATCAGGACGTACTGGGTTTCACAATTAAGAGTGAAATGGATGGATATGTGGAATTTGAAAACGAAGGTGTAAGATTCTCCATTTGTACACGCCAGGTGATGGCAGACATCACAGGAGGTCATGAATCGTTTAACGCAGAACGGAAAGGACAAGCTTTTGAACTGGCTTTTCCATGTGATTCTCCGCAGGATGTCGAGTGGTCGTACCATGACATTGTTTCAAAAGGAGCTATTCCGGTTAAAGAACCTGCAACCATGCCATGGGGTCAAACCACGGCTTTTTTTGCCGATCCTGAAGGGAATATCCATGAGATATTTACCGATTGATCTTCTTCAACTATTGGGGGGCGCTCGTATTATGAGGTGAGCCAGTTATTACTGGTTGGGGCATTGACCTCGTATAACAAGCGAAGCTGTGAACTGCAAGAATGCATAGGGGATGCCGGGTAACTGCGAGAAGGAGTTTGTATGTGAATCCAGTCATCGGTCTGGATATTGCAAAGGGACAAAGTAAAGGTCAGGCGATCTTGAATAAAGGGCATCCCCATGGCCAGATTTTTGATGTCGATCCTATAATCGACGGATTTAGCCAATTCCTCGAAGCGCTACGCTCAATTGAGACACTCAGTGCTACGCAGTCTAAGCGTGGCTTAAGTCGATTACGCCACAGTGTGTACGTTGCAGCGTCGTGCGGTTTACGAAAAACCGGCAGTCCGAGGATGAAGTCCTTTTACGAACGAAAACGTAAAGAAGGAAAACCACATAAAGTCTCGATTTATTGCATGTGTTAACAAACTGCTTCACTGGATTTATGCGTGTTGAAGTGACGAGAAACCTTCCAAGACGTGGCTTGATTTCTGGTGGATTGGGCAGATGTGTAAGACCCTCCAGTACACCTCCGAGGGTATGCCCGACTTTAGCACAGGGACAAATACTTTTTCACTGGCAATCTCGAGGAACTATTAGCTGGGTCAGTTTCAATAATTTCTAGAGGTTATTTTATGATGATAAAAAATAAAATATGTACTAAGAAGGGATAAGTGTTTGGTGGGAAAAACCAAAAAACATCTTTACGAAATTGATTTCATGCGGGCTTGCATTATCTTTGGCGTTTTGGTGGTTCATGTCACATCGTTTTACAACACGTTCGAACCAAACTTTACAAGAAGAAATTTGTTTTACGAAGGCCTACTCAGTTCGTTTCACTTTACAAGAGAAAGTTTTATGTTTATCACAGGAATCGTGCTGTTTATCACATACTGCAGAAAAGATGTTTTCCAATCAAGGTCGTTTTGGAAAAAGCGCTTCTTATTAATAGCCATTCCATACATTGGCTGGAATACATTGTACATGTTGTTTATGAAAAGTTATGTTCCGGGTTTCACATGGTCTTCGTTTCTCCCTAAACTTGGAATGGGCCTTTTAACGGGTAATGAGTTTTATATGTACTTTTTGGTTGTTTCGATGCAACTGTATCTTTTCTTCCCGCTCATGCTAAAAGCCATCAAGAAAATTAAGAAAGGTCACTGGTGGATATTTGCAGGAAGTTTTGTTCTTCAACTCGGACTCATGGCTTTTAATCAATATTATTTGCAGAACATACCACTTTCCCACGTTCCCGTTTGGATTCGTTGGCTGGATCAATATCGGGATCGCTTCATCTTGACGTATCAGTTTTGGTTTGTGGCGGGGGCACTGTTGGCTGTTCATTACGAACAAGCAAAAGCGTTTGTGGTTCGACATGCTCGTATGGTTTTCACGATCTTCTTGATTATGCTTGCACTGTTACTGGTTCATGCAGGATATGACCGTATGATCCTTCGGGAAAGCGACGGCATGACCACTTTGGTCTTGCAACCCATTATGGTTCCGTATGCTCTGATGGTGACGGTTGTTTTGTGGCTTGTCGGGATTAAGTGGTCTGAAGCACGCGAACAAAACAAGAAAATCAGCAAAGTCATCACCTTTTTTGGGAATGCTTCATTTGGGATTTTCTTAATTCAACCGTTTACGCTCCACTATGATGACGACTTCATCTATGCATATCACATGTCACTGACGGCTCATCTCTTCCTGCTTCCACTGTCTATCGTCGGTGTATACCTAGTTAGTGCTGCACTTTCATGGATGATTGGTAAAATTCCAGTCCTAAGTTATATTGTTGGGAAGAAAGTTGGAATCAAAAGGAAGCGTGATTACTCTGGACTTCTCAAAGGATATTCCGTGATCAAGTAGTGAATGCTCCCTCCACCTAAGAGGTGGGGGTTCTGGCTTTGTGCTATTGCGCACTGTATGTATTTAGGGTGTCTCGGTCCCGACCACAAACAAAAAATGAACGGCAAAACGTCAATTATCGTTCCTGTTGGACGTATTGACGTAATGCCGCATAGAGAAGGAGGAAAATTTCGCTGTGATACGAATCCAGGAACACGTTCAAATACTGAACTTTCCCTCGACTATTTAAATATGTTATGTCTGTAGCGATTTTCTCCATTGGACGCCGTACGAGAGACTGTGTACTATAATCGCCTTGACGACCTAAGTCAGGGCGGTTTTTTTGTGCCTCTACGGATGCATGACTTATACATGAACTTCCTGAGAACTTGGTTAAACAAAAGGCAGTGTTCAATAGGGAATGAGGTTTGAAATGATGGAGGATTTCATGAATCGATTTCGAGTTATTACAAGTGCCACTTTGGTGTTATCTCTCATCGGGAATGGATGGCTGGGCTTTCATATCTATAAAAATTCCAGTGTACTTCAAATGCAAACGGCGTCCTATAACAGCTTCAAGACCTTCTTGAGTGAAGCCGTGAAAGCAACGGATGCAGAAAGACACGATAAACCTGGATCAACCGCCTTGGCATCGGATGCAATCCAAGCAAATACTGACTTGGAGCGGGCGATAGGAACCATTTGGGGATTACGTACTGATTTTGCGAAAAAGGGAATGGACATTTACCCAATATTCTTGGTTTTAGTTGAATCAGAAAACTTCAGTCCTTATGAGCCAAACTTCTACAGCAAAGAAACACAGAAGTTCATCAATGAGAATAGTAAGAGATTGCATGATGTAGAATCGGCCCTCGCGCCAACGTCATTTACGAATACAGGCTTAAATCAATTGCAGAAGGCGGTTTCGTCGTTCTAGCGAAAATACCGTGGGTATCCATCCTAGTCTTAGCTTCTAAGATCTCAAGGGTGATTCGTTGAAGAAGATACGGTCACGGTCTAACAAACCATAACTTGTGGTAGCTCAGAGATGGATACAGGAATTTACATCACTTTCGCTCGAAACACATTGAATGATAAAAAGGTTAATTGTAAATAACGTTAGGGGCAGTGACCCGAAGGCTGTTCTAGATAAGATTCCCGGTAAGTCAGTTAAAGAGGAGGCACCGCAATTGGCTAATGTAAAACTAGCTGTTATTTACTACAGTTCGACGGGTACAAACCACAAAATGGCGCAGGCTGCTGCAGAGGCAGCAAAGGGAGCAGGCGCTGAAGTTAAGGTCCTTAAAGTGCCTGAACTTGCACCAGAGGAAGCGATCGCTTCAAATGCAGGGTGGAAAGCACATTACGAAGCAACAAAAGACGTTCCAACAGCAACAGGAGCGGATATTGAGTGGGCAGATGCGATTATCTTCAGCGTCCCGACACGATTTGGAAATGTTCCATCTCAAATGAAGCAGTTTCTTGACACGATGGGAGGGCTTTGGGCACAAGGTAAGACGATAAATAAAGTGGTAAGTGCTATGTCGAGTGCTCAGAACCCTCATGGTGGGCAGGAGGCGACTATCCTTTCCATATACACGAGCATGTATCACTGGGGCGCGATTGTCGTGGCACCAGGATATACTGATCAAGTGCTGTTTGCTGCTGGAGGCAACCCATATGGCACAAGCGTCACTGCAGTCGAGGGTGGCACGATTGACTCATCCGCAGTTGCTGCTATTAAGCACCAGGCTAAACGTGTTGTAACTGTCGCGGAGTGGGTTAAGAAGGGACAAGCATAAACAAGCGATAGCTCATAGCAGTCGTCCATATCCAAGGACGGCTGTTTTTTATACCCGTTTCGGCGACACGCTTGCTTGGAATAGTCATAATGTAGGACATCGGATCCGTTTCGAATCCGGTTTGTACGGCTCTCGTTACGATACAATCGCCCCGTTCCTGATCCTACCTCCTGGTCTAATCTTTAAGGTAGCCAGTAAGGTCATCGTTCATTATGCAACAAGCCCATCTCGGCAATCCTGCATGTTCAATTTGGATGAACGGCATCTGTGCTGTAATCAATGCTGTGTGCTGCATTGTGCTGGTTCCCGAACATCACGCAGTTGGAACTGTGGTCGCTTCGACTGCATCCCACTCTCCATCCTCCGCTGCAAATCCTTATAAAACACAACCCCCATTCACTGAGATGGATTCCAAAAATTTTGTCACCTTACGTTGAATCATTCCGTCTTATGTTTGTTGTCAGTCACCACGCTTATCGAACAGGGGGAAATTTCTGGTGAAAAAAATGATTTTAACTGTATCCGCCACGGGCCTGTTGTGTGTTCTGCCGAGTCTGGTCTCCGCTGAAACTTCGTCCCAAAGTCAACCTCATCAACAAGCAGCCGCTTATCAAACATTAGCATTAAAGCCTGTGCTAAATTATCCAGGACACCTGATTCAATATAGAGATACCGGAGTGTATGTTAAGGAGGTACAGCAAGAACTAAGCGAAGAAGGATATAACATAGGTACGGCCGATGGGGATTTCGGCCCTAAGACCTTAGCTGGTGTGAAAGAGTTTCAAAAAGCACATGGATTAACGGTGGACGGTATTGTAGGCCCGCAAACCTGGAACGCCCTCTTTACGAAAAGCGTGAGTGGCAACCCTACGCCCCAAAATTCATCTTATAGCTATCCGGGACATCTGATTGAATACGGAGACACCGGTGTGTACGTTAAGGAAGTACAGCAACAACTCAATCAAGTCGGAGACAATATTGGTAACGTTGATGGAGACTTCGGCCCGAAGACCCTGGCTGGTATAAAGAATTTTCAAAAAGCACATGGATTAACGGCGGATGGCATTGTCGGCCCAGAAACTTGGAACACTCTCTTTAATAGTGGAGCCGGAACCAGCGTTGCATCCGAGGTAGCTTTAATTAAAGGTAAAGGATACAGCGTAAATAGTGCTACACCGAATGCATCTGTTCAGACAAATTCAGGGGATACACTTACGGCCTGGATTGGTGTAGCTAGGCAAGGGGATGGACATAATCAGTTCGTCTTCTTCTTCCTCAATGGTAAGTATTTAGGAACAGATACCGCTAAACCAAGTGCAGAAATTACAAGTGCTAAACCTGCTGGAACAGGTTCCATTGCTGTTACCTATCCCGTATATAAGAAAAATGACTCTTATGCCAATCCAACTGGAGTGCCAGATACAATTACGTATCACTGGAATGGTTCGCGTTTGATTCCAAACAAACCGTATCCGAAACAATTTAGTTGATATGCGATTTGCGGGAGTACAATGTATCGAAATGAGCAGTTAACAAACGCCGTAATCCCTAGGGTCAACAGGGATTACGGCGTTCTTTGTAATAGCCAACAAGATCAATCCAGATATTCGTCACGCTTGCTCTTGAACTAGTCATCATGAACGGTGCAGGATCCGTTTCGCACATCGTGGATTACACGGGGGCTTGAGACCAGTGCAGAACCCACGCGAAGGCAACCGATATTGTTTTGGAATGACTGAGTGTATGTTAAGGAGATTCAGCAGTAATTTCCAAAATGAGGATACAACGTAAGTACCGCCGATGGGATTAGCTGTGGGAGAGAGGGGACCTTAAAAGGAACAAAGTCTTGTCAAGATATCCGCTGGTGGCGGGTCAAAATATCGTTGGATTCCGAGAGGAAGAGAACGGTCTTGCCTCAGGTGACCAAGACCATTCCCCCTAATCGTGGAATTTTCAACGAGATATTGATTTGACCTATGCTATCGATAGTGCTTTTGAATCAATAATGAAAACCGAGCCCGCCATCTACCGCTAGAGATTGGCCGGTAATTTGGCTCGCTTCGTCAGAAGCCAAGAACAAAACGCAAGGCGCAATGTCCTCCGGAGTCTGAATCCGACCAAGTGGAAGTTTTTCACCTTCAGTCTCGTACCAATTATCGGGTCTGCCGCCCTGTTTCTGCACTTCTTTTTCACCCTCAGTCAGAACCCAACCAGGGTGGACGCAGTTAACCCGTATCTTGTGCTTAGCCAAGGAGCGCGCGAGATTTACAGTCAAGGTGACAACGCCACCCTTCGAAGTGGAGTAGGCAAATAAGTCTGGTGTTCCGCCAAACGCATTCAGTGATCCGATGTTGATAATTGCGCCTCCGCCCCGTTCAATGATCTCAGGAATGGCAGCTCGACACGCATGGTACACGCCTTTTAGGTTGACCTCCATAATTTTATCCCACAATTCTGCCGTCGTGTTCTGGATGGTCGCTCGGGGAAAAATACCCGCGCTGTTGACCAGGATATCAAGACCTCCAAACGTGGCCTTAGCAAACCTGACAGCGTCAAGCAAATCCGCCTCCCGGCGAACGTCGACCCGGACAAATTGCAAGGATGTCCCGGCCTGCTTCCAATCGGCATCGATCGTTGCTTCCACACATAAATCAGCTATGACGACCGAGGCTCCATTCTGAACAAAGCGTTTCGCGATCGCTTTTCCTATTCCGCTCGCCCCACCCGTAATAAGGGCAACCTTGCCGGCAAAAGGATACTGCATACACGCCCTCCCGTCCGCCTATACCCGTGTTCATCGCGTCGGTTTCCGAAGATGGAATTCGTCCTACAAAACATTCCTCACACGCTGTCTTTCTATTTTACCAAAATATCTCCCCCTTATTACCATAGTGAATTCCTTGAGAGTCCATCGAGGGGATTTGTTTTTGCTTGAAGTGTACAAAATCCACTAACTCGGACAAGCTACGCAGATCGAACATCCCTGATGGATATTGGAACGAAATAGGGGCCTTCGAATCATGCCAACCGGAATTACAAATGCAGTGTGGAGAGCTGTGTTGGGGTGAGTTGTCATCGGGCAGTTTCATTGGACCATTGTTTCGTTTTCCTCAAAGATGAGAGATGTATAGACCACTTCACGTAATCAAAGGGTGTAAATACACAAAGTGATGGAGTGCAACTGCTTAGAGTCGTGGATTGCAATCTTTGAAATGATTCTCCATATAAAATAGCGACTATTTCCATCCAGCCACATTGTTCACGATTTCTTAACGGAAAACTAACATTAGCTTGCTATTCTGTACAACACCTCGATAAATCGGATAAGAGTTTTATGGTGGTAGAAAATCGGCGAAACACGCAGAGAGAACTCATGATCTTCATTTGTTTGCGATATATCACTCGAGGTATATCGGAGCAGGAGTGGTAATCGTAGTGGAACTCCGGAGGAACCCTTTTCATGCTGAAGTGTCAAACATTTTTTAATCAGAAATCACTATTCGCATTTTTCTTTGGGAAATCTCATATTGACCAAGTAAATCGGATGGAGTTGAACATGCGTAATTTAGACAGTAAGTCTTACTACGTGAATCGTGAACTAAGCTGGCTAGCTTTTAATAATCGTGTTCTTGCCGAAGCGATGAATAAAAGCAACCCTTTGCTTGATAGATTCAAATTTATCTCGATCGCGGCTTCAAATCTTGATGAGTTTTTTATGGTTCGCGTCGCTGGTCTCAAAGACCAGGTGAAGATGGGATCCAACCATCCAGAAAATAAAACACAAATGACTCCTGCACAACAGTTAATGGAGATCTCCAGGAGTGCCCACACTCATTTAGATAAGCTATATTCCGTCGCGAAATCATGTATAAATAATCTGAAATCGATAGGGATCAAATTTGTACATCCACACGAACTCTCAAAAGAGCAGCGTGAATTTCTTACTGCTTACTTCGATACGCAAATATTCCCGGTTCTAACACCGATTACAGTGGACTCCACCCGTCCCTTTCCCAAAGTGGCAAGTCGACGCCTCAATTTGGTGGTTCTTCTTGAGTCAAAAGCTGAAGAAGGCGGCATCGACAATCTGTTTGCCATTGTTCAGATACCTTCGGTGCTCCCACGATTCGTTGAACTGCCATCGAGCAATGGGGAGATATCCTATGTCTTCCTGGAAGACGTGATTGAACATCAAATCGGTAGATTGTTTTCAGGTAGCAAGGTTGTAGAAACTGCGTGCTTTCGCATCACTCGAAATGCGGATATCACTTTGGACGAAGATGTTGAAGATATTCTTGAAGAAATTAAAAAGGAACTGAAGAATCGCCGCAAAAAGGGAGATATCGTCCGATTGGAAATCGGGCGTAATATGAGCCATACCATGAAGGAGACTTTGCGAAATTGGCTCGATCTCATAGAAGAGGACATATACTTAATCAACGGTCCTGTCGATGCAACCTGTTTTGGTGAACTTTATAATCTCCCCGACTGCGATCATCTTCGACATGCGCAGATTACTCCTCAAGTACCACAAAATTTAATTGGTGAGGACAACCTATTTCACGCGATTGCTCAGAAGGACATCATGTTGTTTCATCCATATGAATCCTTCGACCCAGTTGTTAAGTTCATTCAGCAGGCTGCAGATGATCCCGATGTACTCGCAGTCAAGCAGACGCTGTATCGAGTGAGCGGGAATTCCCCCATTGTGAGAGCACTCATGCGGGCCGCAGAAAACGGTAAACAAGTAACCGTAATTTTGGAATTAAAAGCACGTTTCGATGAAGCAAATAATATACAATGGGCCAACACTCTGGAGGAATCCGGATGTCACGTCATATATGGATTGGTGGGACTCAAAACACATAGTAAAATCTCACTTGTTGTCAGAAAGGAAGGGAATCGACTCTGTCGATATGTCCATTTAGGTACAGGAAACTACAATGATATCACGGCGCGGATTTACACGGATATAGGAATGTTTACAGCTCGGGAAGACTTTTGCGAAGATGCGACCGCGTTCTTCAATCATCTAACAGGGTGTACGGGCTTGTCGTCGGTACCATTATGGAAACAGATATCTACGGCACCACGGGGCTTAAAAGATAGATTTCTTACGCTAATTGAAAATGAAATGGATAAAAGTACTCCAGAAAATCCTGGACGAATTATTGCGAAGATGAACTCGTTGACGAATAAAGACATCATTAAGGCGTTATACAAAGCTTCATGCAACGGAGTACAAATTGATTTGATTGTCCGCGGGATCTGTTGTTTACGTCCAGGGATCGTTGGTGTGAGTGAAAATATTCGAGTCTCGAGCATTGTCGGCCAACAGTTGGAGCACAGTCGAATTTACTATTTTCAAAACGGTGGAGATGAATTTTTATATCTGTCAAGTGCAGATTGGATGACACGCAACTTAGAGAATCGAGTCGAGATTCTATTTCCTGTTATTCAGGAGAACCTGAGGGAACGGTTGAAACATATCTTGAATTCGCAGCTCTCGGATAATGTGAATCGCTATATCTTGACCAGCAGTGGGGCGTATCGGAAAGTCAAATCTAAAGATAATGAGTCTCCATTTGCGAGTCAGTCGTATTTCTATCAAGAGGCATGCCAACATGTTATCGTGTCGGAGACCGCACACCATCAAATGGTTCCTATTTCTGTCGTATGATGATGGGGGAAAGGGCGCCTCGATATATTCAAAAGGCGCCCTGGTTTTTAGTGACAAGCGGATACTCCGCGTAGTCCGATGCCAAATTGCTTGAAGAAATCCTTGCTCATCGACTCTAAGGTTCCAGTCAGTTTGTATTCCGATTCGGTCGAACACGTGATGGTTAATTCATTCTTACCTTTGTGTAGAGTCGTGTTGGCGTTGTTCGCTTGCGCCTCATAGACCAACGTTTTGGCTAGTTGCATCATTAGATTGAGTTGTTTGAAGGGTTTTTGTCCATTACCGATAATCACCCGACTGATATCTAACATCTCTTCTTGAGAAAACCCCTGTAGATGTGATGAACGGATGAGATAGTCCGTATGCTCTTTGTAGTGCTCTACATTTACAAAGGTTCCGATCATTTCAAGGAGCACCGCACTCCGCATCAGATCTCTATGTTTCGAATTCAGTTCATGAATCGTCGCAAGCTGTTCAAAAAGTTGATCTGCCAGATCGGCCACTCTGTACGTGGCTTCTATCGGTATATCAAACAGTCGAATCAAGTTATGTATGCTATGTTCTTTGACAGAGTGCAAGATCGATGATGTACTGTCACGAAAAAGGTACTCGTAGAACAAGCCCTCACGCAATCCGTTTCCACTTACCAGAAATGTGTCTGCAAATGTCAAACTTGTTAACGCCCGAATGGCTGCGATTCCGGCATGAATGATGTGAGCGCGTGAGTCTGATAGTTTCCCTAGTTTCTTACGTTCCTTCACGTTTTTTGATTTTATCTTTTCGTAAATTTGTTCAAGAACAGCTCGAGGAACTACAGTTCCGTCCACACGATTGATCTTGCTCTGGTGCGTTTGATTAAAAATTTTACCGATCGCGCGTGCGGTACCACCTGTTCCAATTACCGGAAGATTACTTAACTGATTTAGCCACGGGATCTTGAACATCTCGCTCTTTATAAACTGAAAGATGGCTTCGGTTTGAGATGGTGTCTCTAAATGGGCGAACTTTGTTGACAATGTCAAAGCGCCGTAAGGTAGACTGATCGCATTGACAAAATCACGATTGCGAATATGGGCGATTTCTGTACTCGCACCACCAATGTCGACCAGAATAGCGTCCTTAACCTCCGTCGTATTGATGACACCTAGGTATCCGTACCACGCTTCCTCCTCGCCGCTTAAAACGCGAAAACATATACCTGTTTCCTGCTCCAAAACCCTCATTACTTCTGTTCTGTTTTTAGCCAGTCTAATGGCCGCTGTTCCTGCGGCTGCCCAGTGTTCGACATGATATAGTTCTCCAGCATTTTTAAAGGCTTGTACACTGACCACGGCCTGGTGGATACCCGAAGACGAAATATTGCCCTGACCATCTATGTATTGCGCCAATTGAATATTCTTCTTCATCCGACAACACGGGCGATATCCACCATTTCCGTTAATTTCATAAACGGCCAAGCGTGCAGAGTTTGAGCCTAAATCAATGATTCCAACGCGCATATTCAACACCACAATTTCAGGATTTTCTATCACTATGCTACACGTACTCGAACTTTAATCGTCAGTGCCGGGTCATTTATGGCTCACCAGATGTTCTCCGAGGAAACATGCTTGAATTGGTATCCCGTAAACTTCTATATATAGTTTTGCTCAATCCTATGGATCGGGGAAGTCCAATGGAACTAGTACATGGGTCGTGAGCACGCGATTCTATCATCATACACTGTCAATATTAATTTTTTGTTAAATTCACTCCTTTGGCACCTTTATCTGAACCTTATTTTATAGCTTATCCGAGTATTTTAGGAGCTTAGAGGGATGTGATTTGAAGGAGGCTGCGGCGAGCGGTGTCTTTGCGCCGATTTGGGACGGAAGACAAGGTCCCAAATCGGCGGCCTTTTTTAAGATAAGCAATGATCAGGGGTCCGGTACTTTGTCTTGTTGTCGTCGTGTTTTCGGTGCTCAGTCAGCCTTGTGAACCATGCACCCATGTGGAGCGTCAGATCTGATATTGAGGTTCATGTTGCAAAATCCATTGCCACAGCTGGCCAAACACTCCGTCAAGGTAGGAGGCGTACTCTGGCCAGTCTGAAATTGATACACTGTTAACCTGTTTGAACGCGGAAGGGGAGTAATTCAAACTGCCATCTTCAACATAGCGATCATCAATCCACGTTGATTTTAGGTGGACAATCTGTCCGGACTCAGGACTTGTGCCGATGACAAAGTCAGTACCATCTTTCCAACCTTCTTTTAAAAGTTGCTGAATATGTGGGTTTTCATACGCGCCTTGAGATTGACTGTGATCAAAAATAATCTTGACGTCGACCCCACGTGATTTGGCGGCTATAACATCGTCGTAATAAAGCTCTAAGGTGTCCGCATAAATCATTGTACGCATTTTTTGGGTAGCTGATCCCAGAAACGCGGACATCGCTTTCACTCCATCAACGTACGGTGTGATGAGGCGTGTTTGATCCGGATTACCCTTAATGACACCAAGTGCCCCCAAAACACGGTCCATTGAGTACACCTCCAAAGGAATTGTGTTTTACATGATCGGTGCGAATCCAAAGTCACGGGCTTCAGTTCGTGGATCCCAGTGTCCGTTTGGTCATTTTGCTACTGGATTGTTAAGCTAATGAAACCTAAAAGATTACTCTATCGTTGATGCTTGCACGTTGGTGTCAACCCGGTTCCATCGTCTCTCCACCGTGTTCATCCGCCCAGGAAGCCCCAATTGGGTTTCCATTATCGTCCGTCTGGAAGGCCTGCGTTTGGAAGGCCAGGAACGTAGCAACGTAGCGTTGTTCCGCGGGGAAGTACACCAATAGGCCACCATCTTGGTACGTGCCGTTGTCCCTTTCGTACGGGGCAGCGTTTCCCTGGTTCATGTGAATATCATGAATCCCTTGAGGCGGCAGGTTTTCACGTCGGTCCTGTGCAACGGAACGCGCATTATCATCGAAATATTGACCGAA
The DNA here is from genome assembly GCA_029166985.1 of Alicyclobacillus fastidiosus. Classification (GTDB taxonomy): domain Bacteria; phylum Bacillota; class Bacilli; order Alicyclobacillales; family Alicyclobacillaceae; genus Alicyclobacillus; species Alicyclobacillus fastidiosus_A. The sequence goes on from CP119138.1 coordinate 2,130,403, forward strand.
TGCGAAGACGGAGGCGTTGCTCGTTTGTGCGGATGAGACAACGCTGCCGATAAACGCATCGAGATCGTTTTGTGAAGGCCCATTGATGGGCAAAGGTTTCATCGCGGAGGTGTCAAATAGGGACTCCCTTAGATAATCCAGAGCACCGGAACTCGTGTTATTCCTCAGCGGTGTGAACCCCGGAGTGAGAGACAGGAGGTTCTGTATCATGGAATTCAGGAAATTCTCGTTTGCATAGTACAACACTTCCGAACCGTCACGTGATAGCACATTGACATCAACTTGATACTCCTTGTTATCGTTGTCCGCCAAAATAATTGCGAAATGAGGGGACTGGGGTGTGCCGGGTGTGTAACGTACAACTTGTCCACGAATGACACCGTAGTTTTGGATAGGCATGATTGTTTCACCTCTTAAATCAATGTACTGTCTCTGTAATACACTTCGGTAATCATTAGAGTTTTCCGATGGCAGATTCTTGCCGTCTCTGCTCTCTGTTCCACAGATGGGCGTGTTAATGATGTGCAGTACTGATTTTGCAGTGGGCAGGAGAGATAGACTCGGTATATAACTCTTTTACCTGCCAATTGTCTGGCGGCGTTTGTCCCCATGAGGGGAACATGTAGTAAGTACAGCGTATCGGGTCTGTGCTGTTTTTCCTTGAAAAATCTAGGATGGCAAATGCGTGATTGAAATATTTCGGGTCTTCGGATGACGACGACACGCGCCAATTCGTATCGGTGTTGAGATACGGAACATGATCTGCGTAAGAAGGATCAACAGGTGCATATGGGTCACCGTTCTCCTCGTACGCGGAGCAACCGATCAATCGACCTTTTGACAAGTTGTATGTGCCGTCCTTAAACAGCGCTAAGTTGTGTTCGTGCCCCCAAAACCAAACCTCGATTTGATCGAAGTATGACTGAAATGCACTTAGAAGATGACCATTTAACCAAGGCTCTGTGGAATCGTCTCGCAGCTTGTCGTGTTGAGAAAACAGCTGATGGTGAGAAAGCAAAATGGTTGTACCCTGAAAGCGTTCCGGATTTAACTTATCGTAGTGCCACTCAATTTCCGACTCGTCAACGTATGGAGGCACAGGATGAGAGGGGCGGTCTTGAAACACGGAACGACCATGTAACCCTGTATCCATACCTAAGAACTGCCACATACCGTCTTCTGTGCGCAAACAGAAATAGCTCGCCTCTTGACGCCATCCGTCAAGGTCTGGGTGATGATTCATTCTGAGTGCTTGTTCGTAGAATCCCTTAGCACCGGCATAGTAATCATGGTTTCCGGGAATGGAGAAAATCGGAACACGTTTGCCTGCATGGTCCATAGCTTGTTCAAGAATCTCAACAATGTGGTGTTGGAACTCCGCATCAGTACCTGAATAGTAGACGTCGCCCAAATGAATGATTGCATCCACATTTTCGTTCAGCATCGCCTCAACGAGTTTGAGCGCGTCGTCCATACCGGTACCCCAGTCGCCAATAAGACCTACTCGGGCATCGTTTTTTAGCCGATTACGAATCACGGAATACTCCAGATGATCACGGCCTTGTATTTTCCAATTGTTGTAATGTGGTTTCTGGCCGAGCCAATAGTATTCCGTATACTTAAGGATGCACTCAGACCAATTTGGATCTCTGTCCGAATACAGTCGCAGCAGTTTCTCTTCAATTTCGTCTCGAATTTCCTTCATCTTGTAGATGTGTGCATGTGCAAGGGTGTACGTTAGATGAGAAATATGCGTCAGAGGGTCGTGAAATGCAGGTAAGGACAAGTGGGGGTTGAAGGGGGCTTGAGATGTAGCGGAAGTTTGGACATGCCGTATGGCTGCTTGTACCATTGGATGTTTGAGTACAGCGGCGTGCTGGTCTGTGGGTTCAGAACTTTGGACTGAGTGTAAAGATTGTTCCGCAACTTCGTAAACGGCTGATAGCCAGAGAGACAAGCTAGGATCAGAAACCGTCGTAAACCGCGTCATGGAAAGTCCCCCTAAATCTCAGAATCAATGGCTAGCCTTGGTGATACATGAAATTATACCAGGTAACTGTAAATATTTTGTTAACTCACAGCGTTCAATCTAGTAAAATGATGACGATGGGACGAAAGAGTGCACGTCATGAGCGTGGGCACACGAAGGGTGCTATTGGATACTCGAGCCGACTAACACGATGATTGGCAGCAGTACTTACTCAGCAAATACACCTATGGATAGACGACTGCCTATAAATAGTTCGATACAGTGACGAAGGCGATCTGATTTTGTGCTGGGACATTCGGCTACTTCGAAGCTTTTGACTCGTCGACTATGTGATTTACCAAATGTACTTTCAGAAGGAGGTCCTCCGTGCAACACTACACATCTGTCATCATTATTGTCGCCCTAGTCCTTTTTGGGATGTATCGACGCGTCCGTAGGACAGTTGGATTTCAGCCCTTGGTTCGTGGACGTTTAACCACCCGAGTGGTCATATTCTCAATTCTGGCCCTTGTTATCCTAGCCGCTGGTATCACCTCTCCATGGTCCTATATTTCCGACGCTGTCGGCCTGGTGATTGGTGGCATTATTGCTTATATTTCTGCTCGAACGACCAAATTTGAAATGAGAAACGGTCGTTGGGGATACCTTCAACACCTGTGGATTGGTATTGGTCTCATCGTCCTTTTCGTCGGCAGGTTGGCTTTTCGTTTTATTGAAATATCGCAAGATGTCGGGAAGATCCACGAACAACAGGCTTCAACTCAAAATCAAATGGCGGCCCAAAGTTTTTCCGATCCCTGGACTTCCGGAATCTTTATGCTGCTGGTAGCTTACTATATTGGTTATTTTGTCTTCTTGCTCCGCAAGGCTCGCGAACTGGAAAACGCGGCCCAACCAAAGGGGATGCGCGGGGATACCCAGTAGTTGAGCATGGGGCCGTTCAATGGTCATTTGCGCCACTGAGTGGCTTTCTGGTTCAAGTGAAGGACATGTCCGTAGCTGGGCATGTCCTGTTTCTATGATGTATCCTCGTCTAAGGGAAGCCGGTTGCGGCTGTTCTAGGAATCCGGAAACCGACGTCATTATTCACCCCCCTTCTAGGAGAATCAGAACGTTTTAATCTCAAAATTCAGCATTTTGATGACTGTAATATCGTAGAATGATCCGTAGATGTACGAGAGCGTGAAGTTTAGCTTTCGTTTAACTAGCAAGTGGGAGGAACAAGAATGCGAGACTTCCAATATCCAATCGGCAAGTTTGAACGTATGGGCAAGGTCTCTGCTGAACAACGCGTAGAGTGGATCGAGCAAATCGCAGAAACACCTACCAAGTTGCGGTCTGCAATAAGCGGATTGTCAGGTGAAAAGTTGGATACGCCGTATCGTCCTGGGGGATGGACGGTGCGTCAGGTTGTTCATCATTTACCTGATAGTCATATGAACAGTTACATCCGTTTCAAACTGGCGCTTACTGAAGAAAACCCAATCATAAAACCGTATATGGAAAATCTCTGGGCAGAATTAACCGATTATCAAAACACACCTATAGAAGTGTCGTTAATACTTCTTGAGTCACTTCATGGACGTTGGGTTACATTGCTTTCTAACCTAGAAGACACCCAGTTTTCACTTACTTTCACGAATCCGGAGTCCGGAGAAATCTTATCCCTGGAAACCGCTCTTGGACTGTACGCTTGGCATGGCAGACATCATATTGCCCAGATCACATCCTTGAGGGAAAGAATGGGGTGGTAAAATCATCTCGCGGCAATTCGCTAGGACCTGATGACCACAAACACTACAAGGTCTAATTGCCCTGCCAACCTGTCACACGATGTTCCCGAGTGTGACACGACGAATTCACACGGGGGCCTGCCCTACGGTGCCGGACTTTTTCTGCGTGAAGTACTTTTCAGTTGACTTGCTGCATTGAGTGATTTGTTTGTGGTCTCTGGTGCCAACAGCACGCAAACAATGAGTCCGCCAAATGTTACAGCGGAGGCCACCAACATCGTTGGTCCGACTCCGAAATTTTCTAATCCCCACGGAAATAGGTACGTTCCAATCACGGCACCGAATCGGCTGATACAGGTTGTAATTCCGACGGCTGTACCACGTACTTCTGTCGGGAATAGTTCATTTGGAGCTAGCCATTCCATCACATTTGGTCCGCCCGAAAAAATCGCATAGAGGACGAATCCGACGAAGATCATGGTTAGCGGCCCGTGTGGGAACAGCCCCAGGATTAGAACTCCGACCGTCATGCCGACGAATGAGACGATAATGAGCATTCGGCGTCCCATCCTGTTCACGAGGAACAGTGCGGGAATACAGCCGATGAGAAAGAGCGCGCTGATGATGGCCGCACCGTAACCAGAGGCTCCTGTGAACAGATGATAAGATGTGAGCATCTCTGGACCAAACGTCAGCATGGCAAATAAGGGAGCCACCGCGGCCATGTAAAATAACCCAACGTAAAGTGTTCGTTTTAGGTAACCCGGCATAAAGAGTGACAAGTAACTGGTCTTGCCGGTCGAGCCGTCTGGAGTGACGATGTCTTCGAGTGAGGCCGTAGGTCCATAGACTTGTTTGAGAACTTGTTCAGCCTCTGATTTTCTCCCTTTCTGTAACAGCCAACGCGGTGACTCTGGCGTGCCCATCCTCAACAAAACCAATATGATGGCCGGGATAGCGCTGCTGGCTAGTATCCATCGCCAAGCATCTGGGCCGATGTTTAGCATGACTTGACCGACAATATACGCAACCGTAGAGCCAATGTAGTATGCAATGAGTGTCACACCGAGCATTAGACCTCGTTCTTTTTTAGGTGAAAACTCGGCCAGGAGCGATGTGGCAATTGGATAGTCAGCGCCGACAGAGATACCTAGAATCAACCGAATGATAAACAGTTGCCAACCAGTTTGGACCCAGAACTGCAGAATCGAAGCTACAATTAACACGATAAAATCAATGGTATACATTAGTTGCCTGCCGAATTTGTCGGTCACATATCCCATGAATCCACCGATGAAAATGCCAATGAGTGCGGATGCACCGATCAAGCCGCTCCAAGTTGTATTCAGATGCAGTTGTGGCCTGATTTGAATCAAAGCAATGGCGATTATACTGAGAATGTAGCCATCCAGGAATGGACCACCCGAAGAATACACGGTGAGGCGTGCGTGAAATCCACTGAATTCAGCATCGTCAACAATGTTTTTTCTTTTTCTTTTCATCATTCGACCCCCGTTGTAGGATCAGTCATATTCGGCGTCGGATACGATGGTATAGCTTCGGCGTCGGATACGATGGTATAGCGTAAGCGACACTTAGCACCATTCAACTGAATTTTGTGCATATGTAGAGTTTTTATCCAAAATACTCGAGTTACTGTGAACGTGTCGCATGGTATTCCGAGTGGAGAAGTGGATGCACCAGAAAGCGAGTAGAACGACAGGTATCAGACCGACCTGTTGGCGTTGCTCCGTACAGAGGCGTTCCGAAGGTGTGCCTGTTCTTTATAATGATTTCGTAGGGGGGTGACGGGTTCGATCTCGCCAGACGAAAACGTACTACTGCAACTTCTTCAGATCTCTAAGTCTTTTTCGGGGACGCGTGTGCTTGATCGAATAAGCGTTTCGATTTATAGAAATGAATGCACCGCGATCGTTGGACCCAATGGGTCAGGAAAGAGCACGGTATTGCGGCTTATTGCTGGCCTCATTCCTGCCGGTAGCGGAACGAGGGAAGTGTCTGTCACACAAATCAAGATTGGTTATGTCCCGGACAGATTCCCTATACTGCGGTTTACGCCCAAAGAGTATCTCCTGGATATGGGGAGATTGCAAGGAATACCGGCCACTCGATTGCAAAAACGAGTCGAAGAATTGTTAACGTTTTTAATTTAGATACGAAGTGAACACGCTAGTGGCGTGGTTGTCGTGCAAGCTAGATTTGAACAATCGAGCGATGAAGACCAATTCGTAAATCAAGATGACGTTTTAAATGTTGAAACGGACCAAGGTGTCTCGTCGATTCGGGTCTACTCTGCTGTAAGTAACGATGTATTCGTGTGCTTTTGCAAATGAATGCGTCCATCTGTCCCTGAATCCGGTTCAATCCGGCGATCACCGATTGTACTTTCGAAATGGGGGAATGCGGAATGAAGGGGGGATCGAACCATGATTCCTTTCATTCGGTACATGACGCGATATTACGCAAGATCTTATCAGTACGTAGCACCACTTTTGTTCTTTCTTGCAACTATTTTGATTGTCTTTAGCACTAGATCGAGTGATGTACTTGGAACGTACTCATTTGGGGCGATGTGGGTGTTCTTGGTGTCAGCCTGGTTGGCGTATGGTTATACGCGGGTGGAGCATGGGACCCAACAGCAAATCACGGTTTTGAAAATGCGCGGAATCCAAAAGTATCTACGTGCAAAGCTTGTCTTTATTTCATTCGTCGCGGTGGTTGTTGCCTGCGGTTCGGTTGTGTATCCCCTGATCGCACATACTTTTATTGCCCCTGTTGCGGGTGGTGACCTATTGGTTGAGTTTGTCGAAACCATGTCATTTGCTCTAATTGGTGTTGGTATAGGCATGTTTTTTAACGAAACATTCTTTCCCAAAAAGAGTACCGCCATCATTGGACTGGTATTTGTTTGTCTGATATCGGTGATTGGTGAACAAACGGGAGCGAAACTACCTTCATTCCTTCAGTGGTTGGTTTGGGTTGTAACGCCAGTTTCACATACCGTGTATGTGGTGCAGCAATGGGAATCTTTTGGTGGCTTAGACCATGTGGTCAGTTTAACGTGGTCGTTTGTTTACGCTCTTATTGTCATGACGTGGTATACCAAGTTGTCACAACGAAGACTGTTTCACTAGCTTTGTAAAGGAAAGAGGTCTGACCGTATGTCGATTAGCTATCAAGTCATTGGACAAGGATATCCGATTGTGATGTTGCATGGTTGGACGCTGGACCATCGAGTGATGCAGCACGCAATGGAACCGCTATTTGAAAAGAGAAGCGGCGCAGGATATTGTCTAAATGCCTTTTCTTCCCCGTAGATGGGGGCATGATGTTCATTCGCTCCAAGGACGAGGTCAGCCGCAATCCGCACGAATTTGCAGAAGTGGCTGACATCCCACTTGGAGTCGAACTCTTATCACGCCTTGTTACAGTTGGGTCGAAAGTCAAGCAGGTTATTGGATGTTCAATGCGGTTTGAGCGTTTTGCAGGTCTAATGCAATCTGCTCTTGCGGGTTGTAGGCGTGGTACCATCCCTGGTCCAGCATGTATTTCGAGACCAACTCGTGAGTCTCGATGGCATCTTCAAGCTGTTTACGGAGCACCGCGCGAACTTCGGGGGAGGCCGTTTCCGTAATGGCGACTGAGTAGTTCCATACGCCCGTTTTGGCTGTGATGAGCAAATCGGTAGCAACGACTTGGTCTGTCATATCTGCCGTTCCGGTGATATTCTCGATAATCGGGTTCACTGTTGTACCACTCCCTGATGCTCCGTCATGATGCTCGCACCCGACAATAGGTCTTGCAGTTCCTGAATGTGCCGTCTGTCGGTTGCGGCACATGTCCCAAGCAGACTGTTTAGCCCCCCGTCACTTACCAGTGCTTGCATAGTGCTGGCTTTTGTCATGCACACGTTCTTAAACGCGAGCAACTCGTGCACTTCCATGGTTTCATGGAGCGCGAATGCCTTCTCAGCCATGTCTACCTCCTCCGTCCTCATGGAATGACCTGGGTTACGGTTTGAGAATCACTTTAATGCATCCGTCGGATCGCGAGTCGAACAATTCGTACCCGTGGGTGGCTTGGTCTAACGGAAGTACGTGTGTGATCACGTCGCCTGGGTCTACTTTGCCCGTGTTAATCAATTCGTACATGTACGGCATGTAGTGCACGACTGGCGCCTGGCCTGTTCGAATATTGATGTTTCGATTCATGATGTGTCCAAGTGGGAAGCCGTTATACCGAGCGCCGTATACGCCAGTGATCTGGATGGTTCCGCCTCTGCGGACCGCCTCGGTTGCGATCTCGATGGCCCCCAACGTACCGCCTTGAAGCTTCAACGCCGTTTCGAGTACCTCGATAGGCGTCATCTTGCCGTCCATACCTACGCAATCGATGACGACGTCCGCGCCGCCTTTCGTGAGCTCGTTCAAATACACCCCGGTGTCTTCCTGCTTCTCAAAATTGACTGTTTCGACGTTGTTGGTTCGCTTGGCGTGCTCCAACCGGTACTCGAGATAATCCACGGCGATGACGCGCTTCGCGCCTTTCAGCCATGCGAATTTCTGCGTAAGCAGCCCAACCGGACCGCAGCCTAACACCACGACTGTGTCGCCGTCTTTGATACCCGCATTATCTGCAGTCCAGAACGCCGTCGACATGGCGTCTGCGATCAAAGCCAATCGTTCATCTTCGACTTCACAGTCATCAGGAAGGCGAAACGATGAAAAATTGGCAAATGGCACGCGGAGATACTCGGCTTGCCCTCCAGCATAGCCGCCAGTGGTGTGTGAATAGCCAAAGAAGCCACCAGTGTCCTCATATGGGTTGGCACGCTCGCACTGGCTTTCTAACTGGTGACTACAGTAAAAGCATTGACCACACGCTACGTTGAACGGAATGATGACACGGTCTCCCTTTTTGAGTTTGGTAACCTCAGGGCCTACTTCTTCTACAATCCCCATCGGTTCATGTCCAATCACATAATCTGTTGGGAGACCTGGAATCATTCCGTGAATGAGGTGCAAGTCCGATCCGCAGATGGCCGAACTTGTGATTTTGACGATCATGTCGTCTGGTTTTTCAATTTTGGGATTTGGAACATCTTTGACCACCACATTTTTGACACCTTGATACGTGACTGCTCTCACGCGATATCACTCCTTAATTTGGCTTTTGTGGCGTGTCAAACGTTTCAAGTACTTTGATCCGGTCTTTGAACAACGGCATTTGTGCGAGCCTAGCCGTCATTTGCGCCGATTTTAGGTCAAGTTGAAACTGTTCCCCAGGGTTGTAAGGATGCAGCCAACCTTTGTTGATCATCAATTGAGACAGTTTCTCGTGCATATCGAGCGCCTGTCGTAATTGATTTCGTACCTCCGTACGCACTTCAGGTGTCGCGCACTCGGTTAAGGACATCGCCGTGTTTCTGATTCCACTTTTCACAGTGAGCAAAAACTCAAGTGCTGCGGAAGCATTGGCAAAGCCGATCATATCTGTAAAATCCTCTATGTCCAATGGGGGGCCCATGTTTGGATTTGGGGCCCTGTTCACGTCTGTCACTCGAAACCCACCTCCGGATCACTGTGCGTGTGCACGTGTTAGTAGCGCCTGTAAGTTGTTTAACGCCTGCATGGACTGCTGCAGGTCTAACTGCATGAGTTGTTTAAGCTCTCTGTCTGTCACTAGACCATCCATTGCTTTCGCTTTCGCTGTGCAAATGGTTTTGAAATTCAGCAATTCATGGATTTCCATCATTTCGTGTGCTGCAAGTTGATTGGGTTGCTGCAATTACGCTCACCTCCCGTAACGATGTGACTGCGTAATTACATTGCTCCACTTGTGTCATGAATAGACTGTCTTGGTATGTAAAATTGAGGTAATGACAAAACGGTGTCCTTTACGTCTCTTGAGGAGGGTGCCCCGATAGGCCGGGAATATGGCCTATCGGGGCACCAAGTTCCTTGGGGAAGGGAGTTCGCCTGCTTTGATGTACTTCTAGCCATATGGCTCCGTATCAACCCACTTGAGGACGTGAATGGATACCTTGTGTTTGCCATACCGACGGATATGGAACCATCGGACGTAAAACTTCAGGTTCAAAACGGATTTAATCAAGTCGCTCTGAAAATCAGCTAATCGTCATGCGAACGTGGGTTATAATGATTCGAATCCTCGTTTGATTTCAATGTCCGAGATAACAGACGAGGAACAGCGTCACATGCGGAGTCCTAGCAGATACGGAGATGGTTCTATGCGAATACACAAGTTTGAGTTTGCATGTTCCAAGTGCGGTACGTCTCATGTACTTAAGGTTGTAGGAATGGTAATGAACAGCCCGAAGTGCACGCTGTGTGTGCAGCCAATGAAAATTGTGAGCATAACCAAAGTAAACGAGTAGTTGGTAAGCGTGATTATCGCTCGCTGGTGCACATTCTCTGATAGAGTAGCAAAGTCGATGGCTTCCCAACGCGGAGGCCATCGTTGTCATCCTCCCGACCGATGCTAGAAACGGGCATAGCGGTCGCTCACGCTACATACTCCACACGTCCCCGATTTTATGCCTTGTATCACTCGAAGTCTTCCAACTGTTCGGTGACCAGTCGGCTGTACACGCGCATGACCTGTAGATACTCTTGTATCTTGTATTCCACGAATTGTTCTTTCGATCCGGTAATGCTCAATGCCGCGACGACGCGATGAAGTTGATCGTACACGGGGATGGCCAAGGAACAGACGTCGTTCGTGGACTCCTCTGTCGTGACGGCATAATTGACCTCGCGAATTCGCGAAAGCTGTTTGCGAAGCTCACTGGCATCGGTGATCGTACGCCTAGTAATCGCTTTCATAGGTCGGCTGAGGACGCGGTCGATCTCGTCCGCATCTTGATAGGCGAGCAGGAGTTTGCCCACGGCCGTACTGTGACAAGGCACCCGCTTTCCACTGCTGCTAAACATGCGCGTGTCCTTGTCCTCCGGCAACTTGCACAGGTAGACGGCAGCGCCGGAATCGTAGATGGCCAAGCGCACAATGCGCCTGATCTGCGTCATCAGGTCGACGAGAATGGGGAAGGACTTCACGCGAATTTCCGTGCTGCGAAACGCCACCGAACCGATGACGAAGATGCCGATGCCCAGTCGGTATTTATGCGATGTGTCCTTGTCGATGAGGCCTGCTTTACTGAGGGTGCTCAACAGCCGATAGACCGTACTCTTCGCCAAGTGGAGCCGGTCGCTTAACTCGCTGATCCCCATGACGGGGCTGTCGTCGGAAAACTCCTGAAGTATGCGGATTGCATTATGAACAGAAGACAAGTGCTCTTGTTGTTTCGCCACCGTCCATCCTCCTCGGTGCCCGACCGAATAGCGGGTACGCAAACGAAGTTGAAGAGCAGCCGCTGTTGGTCACAGCGATGCTCCAGTCGAAGTAGGGAAGCGCTTCAACATTGCAAGCGAGTCGATAGGCCACCCAAATTGATTCGAGCGTGTCTGACTACATGATAGGGCAATCTACTTTCGCTCGCAATATTCTGTGAACTGAACTCTAGTCGGGCGCTAGTGACCAGCTCACGAGGCGACGGATCCGCCCTCGCGGCCGTCAACAAAATTGTCAGGCGTGTTCTACATAGCGGAAACAGCTAAATCACAATCGTTTTTCTGCTCTTACAATAACCACAGAGAGCGCGTATTACATGCGTGAAAGGAGATGGACTGTAACGTGCTTAAGGCAGATTTGAATGAACGCATCACTAGAACGGATGCGGGTACGCCGATGGGGGATGTCTTCCGACGCTATTGGATCCCGGCCGTGCTGTCAGAGGAATTGCCACATCCCGATTGCCCACCCGTCCGCGTCCGCATCCTCGGAGAGGATCTGGTGGTCTTCCGCGACAGCAACGGCGACGTTGGGCTTTTGGACGCTTATTGTCCGCATCGCCAGGCTCATCTATTTTGGGGGCGCAACGAGGAATGCGGTTTACGGTGTGTCTACCACGGGTGGAAATTCGACATCACAGGCCAATGTGTCGATATGCCAAACGAACCGCCTGAGAGCAACTTTAAGCACAAGGTAAAGATCACGTCGTATCCGTGCTGGGAAGCAGGTGGCATCGTCTGGACTTACATGGGGCCGCCGCAGGAGCAGCCGCCATGTCCTGACTATGAGTGGCTTCGAGCACCGGAATCGCACCGTTTCGTATCGAAGACGTTTGAGGACTGCAACTACTTGCAGGCGCTCGAGGGCGGAATTGACACATCCCACTCTTCGTTCGCGCACAACAACAACTTGCAGGACAAAAACGCTCTGCGGACGCGCGCGACGGCACCGAAGTTGGAAGTGCATAAGGCAGATCACGGCTTTACTTACGTGGGGATTCGCGACCTTGGTGACGATGGATTGTACGTGCGGGCTTATCAGTTTGTGATGCCAGCTCAGCAAATGCGCGGATCGATGACGAATTGGAGCACGGGGGAAGCAGAGGAGCACCCCACCATCAACGGTCACATTTGGGTTCCTGTCGACGACGAGCACTGCATCGTCTACAACTGGATGTATTCCGCTGACCCGAATCACCCGTTGCCACGGGACTATTGCATCAAACACGAGACGTTGTTCGGCCGCGGACCCGCCAACACGCTTCCCGGCTACCGTCTTGCACGAAACAAGTCCAATGACTACATGATCGACCGGGAGAACCAAAGGACCAAGACGTTTACGGGGATTCAAGGAATCAATACGCAGGACTTCGCGCTGCAGGAGACGATGCGACCTATTGTCGACCGCTCGAAGGAGCACCTCGGCTCTGCCGACGCGGCCATCATCGTGGCCCGACAACTTCTCCTCGAGGCCACGCGCGACGTCGAATCTGGTGAAGCGCCGCGAGGGGTGCGACCAGATAGTCATCGAGACATCCGCGGTTGTGATCACATCTTACCTCGAGGTGTCTCGTGGCAAGAGGGGTTGGCCGGTGAACTGGTCGCTCGCTTCTAGTGCTCACCTATGACTCGAGTGTTGTGCGGCCTAGGGCTTCGGTACATCGATGGGAGATGGACGGACGTTGAGACATACATCAACAAGTATGGCAGCGGTGGCAATCAGAAACAATGAGACGCAGATTCAGGAACTAGACCTACCCGAACTCTCGGTCGACGACGGGTTGCTCAAGGTGGAAATGGTCGGGATGTGCGGAACGGATGTAGGCAATTACAGCCACATTACGCGCCCCACCATCCTCGGACATCACGTCGTTGGCCATATAGAGAAGATCGGCGAGCTCGCAGCAGAGCGGTGGGGGGTCAAAGAGGGAGATCGAGTTGCTATGGAAGAGTACCTTCCCTGCGGCACTTGCGAACACTGCCGTGAGGGTCTCTTCCGCGCTTGTAAGTTTACCGATTCGCGCCGCGGTGGTATGCGGTACGGCAATACGGCGTTGGACATCAAGCCTGGACTGTGGGGTGGCTTCAGTCAGTACATGTATCTGCACCCAAATGCGGTGGTTCACAAGATGCCGACCCACGTCCCTGCTGCGGAGGCTGTATTTACTTTACCGCTCGCCAACGGATTTGAATGGATGTGCTTGGAGGCAGGCGTCGGGATCGGCAAAACTGTCGTCGTGTTGGGGCCGGGACAGCAAGGCATGGCCTGCGTATTGGCCGCCAAAGCAGCCGGTGCACAGGTCATCGTCGTCGGGAGGCAGACCAGCGTTCAGCGACTGGCCCTCTGTCAGCGGCTTGGTGCGGACGCTGTCGTGAACACCACAATTGAAGATCCGATCGAGCGAATTGCACAGATCACCGGCGGCAAGCTGGCAGACGTGGTCATCGATGTAACATCGGGGGGGACGGAACTCGTCACGCAGTCGTTTGCGATGGTCAAGAGTCGAGGACTGGTGATTCTAGCTGCGTACAAATACGCAAAAGTCCTGGAGTGGGATTCGGATTTGGTGCTCTCCAAGTCGATCACGGTCAAAGGTTTACGCGGTCACAGTTACGGCGCTGTGGAGATGGCGATTCAATGTATCTCGGCAGGTAGGTTTCCGATCTCGATTCTACATTCTCACAACTTTGGGTTGCTAGATGTAGATAGCGCGCTGCGCACTGCTGCTGGAACAGGGGAGCCCAATCCACTCCTGGTGTCGGTCAGCCCTTGGCAATGAGCATGTCGGCAAGCAAACGTTGATCAGTCATGCAGCGCATTGTAAAGGTTCGACAGATGGAACGCGAAGTCGTAGTCATCGGAGGGATATGTATGGCATTTGTGATTACCTCGCCGTGTTTGGGTGAAAAGTCTGGGGACTGCACCGACGTCTGCCCGGTGGATGCGATCCACGAGGGGGACGACCAATATTATATCGATCCGGAACTGTGCATCGACTGCGGAGCATGCGAGGCGGTTTGCCCTGTTGCCGCCATTTTCTCGGAAGACTCCGTACCTGAAGACGAACAGGGATTCATTATGAAGAATCGTTCATTTTTTCATACCTCAGTTTAAGTATTCGAGCAGGTTCGCATCGGTGGACGTGTGACGGTGATCAGATCGATATGCACGCTGTATGCACAGGAATAATTATCCCTGAGTCTGGAAGTCTATTCCTATATCACGTAGGGAGCGATCACATGTGAAGTCCCGGAAGCCCAGACTCCTGAAAGCGATAAAGGAACTAGAGAACACGACGACAGCCCCTTGTTCGAGCGAATTCTTGGTCGCCGATTTAGCCGGTAATGAACAGGTATTGCGAGGCGCGTTTGAAAGTTGTTCGGACGTCGTGTTCCGGTCCCTCACCGTCGCTGGGGCCTCCAGGATGCTTCTCGTGTTTGTCGACGGGCTCGTTGACGCCAGCACGCTCGACAAGGTGTTATTGAAGCCGATGTTGAGCCATGAAATGCCCGATGTGGCGGATGGGTCAGCCGTTCGCATCATTGAAGAACAGCTCGTCGCCTTCGCCAAAGTCGAGACGGCGCATCGGGTGAAGGACGTCATCGACGGCATTTTAAAGGCGAACGTCGCGGTGCTGGTGGAAGGTGACAGCCATGCTTTAATCGCGGAACTCAAGGGTTTCGAAAAACGTGGTGTTGAGGAGCCAGCCGCGGAAATTACGGTGCGCGGACCGAGGGATGGGTTCACGGAGACGCTGCGAGTGAACACCGCCTTGCTTCGACGGCGCATCCGCAGCCCGAGGCTAAAAATGGAGAGCTTGTCAGTCGGAGAGCTGTCGCAGACAGATGTCGTCATCGCCTACATCACGGGCGTTGTGCAGGAGACGGTGCTGGAGGAAGTTCGAACTCGAATCAACCGCATCGAAATCGACGGTGTCCTGGAGTCCTCCTACATCGAGGAGTTCATTCAGGACCGCGCGTTGACTCCGTTTCCGCAGGTACAGAATACGGAGCGCCCGGACGTGGTCTGCGCCAGTCTCCTCGAGGGCAGAATTGCGATCTTCGTCGACACGACACCGTTCGTCCTGATCGTTCCGATGACGTTTTGGACCGGTCTACAGGCGGCGGAAGACTATTACGAGCGCACGTTGTACACGTCATTCATCCGTTGGATGCGATTCATTTTATTCAACGTGGCACTCTTCTTACCGTCCCTATACGTGGCCATTACTACGTACCACCCGCAATTGATCCCGACGAACCTGCTCATCAGCATAGCAGCAGCTCGCGAAGGAGTACCGTTCCCGACGGTGATTGAAGCGTTGATGATGGAGTTGATGTTCGAGGGGCTGCGCGAAGCGGGGGTCCGACTGCCCAAGGCGGTCGGTTCTGCGGTGAGTATCGTCGGAGCGTTGGTCATCGGACAGGCTGCCGTCGAAGCCGGGATCATCTCCGCGCCGATGGTCATCGTCGTGTCCACGACCGGCATCGCGTCGTTCGCGATCCCTCGTTACAATCTCGGCATCGCATACCGCATTCTGCGGTTCCCTGTCCTGCTCCTGGCGGGGTCATTCGGGCTGTTCGGCGTGGGTATCGGGGCGCTCGCCATCCTCGCACACTTGGTCAATCTGCGCTCGTTCGGCGTTCCATATTTGGTTCCAGTCGCACCGCAGGTACCTTCGAACTTAAAGGATGTGTTAGCTCGAGCCCCCCTCTGGAGTACTCCGCATCGGCCCCGGCTGATCGCGGGCGGGGATAAACAACGGTTAGCACATGGACAAAATCCGAAGAAGTCCCGGGGAAATCAGCCGACATGAAACGACGGAGGAGCATCGGCCTGATTGTTCTCATCTCCCTATTGTTCGCGACAGGGTGCTGGGACCGCGCGGAGTTAGACGATCTCGCTCTGATTCTCGGCTGGGGAGTGGATCAGTCGGAGGACAAGACGTATGTGGCGAGTGCGCAAATCGCCATTCCGTCCAAACTGAGCACTCAGAGCGGCGGTGGGTCGGGACAAGGCTTTTTTGTCCTAACTGCGAGCGGGAAGAGTTCGCTCGACGCGACAAAGAACATTCAGCGAAAATCGTCGCGTAAGATCTACGCGGGTCACCGCCGCGTCGTCTGTATCGGGGAAACGCTTGCCAAGAATGGCCTGTCTGACGTGCTTGACGAATTCACCCGCAATCCAGATGTTCGGTTGCGTACGGACATTTTCGTCGTGAAGGGCAATAGTGCGCAGGAACTGTTGCAAAATCCATACCCGTTAGAGAACATTCCCGCGCTGGCAGCCTTGCGTGAGCACAGGGCGGTCGGTGGAATCGGAGACTCGACGTTGAGAGATTATTTGATGGACGAAGCTAAGGGGCACAGCACGACGTTGCCTGTCATTCAATTGTCCAGCTTGGCTTCGTCCCAAGGGGATGAGTCGCAAGACGGGGGTCAGAATGCGGGAGGGCCTTTGGGACTCGAGTTCGGTGGCAGGGCGATCATCGACCCGCATTCGAAGCTCGTCGGCTTCCTCGATTATGACGAAGCACAAAATGCCGTTTGGGTGAAAGGGACGTTAAGGCATTTCATGTTGACGACGCGCGTTCCCAAGGAAGACGGAAACATTAACCTCGACGTGTCGAGGACCAGAAGCAAGGTGATCCCCACGTTGCAACATGGGAAGGTGTACATCGAGGTTCGGTTAAGCGGGTTTGGCATCATTCGCGAAAACACCACACCAATGGACTTGTCGCAAGTTGAGAATGTCGACCGGGCGCAGGAAGCATGTGATACCACCGTCGAACAGGCGGCTAAGCATGTGATTGTCAAACTACAGAAAGACTATGGCTTGGACATATTTGGCTTCGGCGAGGCGATTCATCGCAAGTACCCGCAACAGTGGAAAGCGATGAAGAACGACTGGGACAAGCAATTTTCGAACGCAGTGGTGACCGTGAACGCCAACTTGACGATTCGCCGCGTAGGACTGACCGGGCCACCGCTACAATTGCCACGGAGCGAGATCCAGGAATGATAGATAGAGTCGGGCGGTGCGCGGTGTTGTGAAGAAATCCATGAACATCTCTGGCGGGCAAATGTATTGGACATTGTTTGCTTTCGAAGTCGGCAATACTTTGCTCTTAACCATGACCTCCGCCATTCGTGAGGGGAAGCAGGACGCCTGGATGGCGATGGGGGTGGCAGGTGGTGGGGGGATACTGATCGCGCTGATCGCCACGAGGCTCAGCGTGATGTATCCGAATCAGACCGTGATCGAGTACAGTCGAACCATTTTGGGGACGTGGCCCGGTAAGGTCATCGTGATTCCGTTTTTACTGCAGTGGTATGTGGATATCGGCGTCATCATGCGTGACTTTGGCGATTTCATCATCACGGCGCTGTTTCACAATACGCCGATATGGGGGGTTGTACTGCTCACGCTGCTTGTCGTCGTGTACCTGGTTATTCAGGGAGGACCAGAGGGGATAGGGCGGTGTAGTGAAGTCATCGGGCCTGTGATTCTACTGATGATCGTCGTGCTTATTGCTCTCGATTTTGGGAATATCGAATGGAGAGAGTTGTTTCCTGTCTACGTCGATTCCGGTTGGCGGGCGATTGCGAAAGGCTCGACGATGCCGCTGTCGTTTTTTGGTGAGTCCATGATGATCCTGATGTTGACCGCGTTTCTCAAAAATCCCCAAACGCAAGCGATGAAGGCGGTGTGGGGCGTCGCCACAGCAACGGCACTCGCATGTCTTGCTACGATTGCTGTCATCGCCACCTTTGGAGCCGAACTCTCGTCGCGGATGTGGTATCCGTTTTTCAGTTTGACCAGGTTTATCTCCATCATGGAGTTCATCCAGAACGTCGATTCCATCTTTGTGATCGTTTGGTTTACCAGCATGTTCATCAAGCTGTCTGTCTACGTGTTTGTCGCGAGTTACGGTACAGCCCAGTGGCTCAACATTCAGAACTGGCGCAAAGTCTTATGGGTTGTGGCGCCATTCGGATTCATCACTGCACTCTCCATCAAAAACGTTCAAGTCGACGTGCCGCAGTACTACATGCGAATGTATTGGATCCCATTTGTGCTCCCCATCAACATGATCGGGATCCCTTTGCTGCTTCTGATCATTGGCCTGTTGAGGAGTAGAACTAGCCCATCGCGGAGATGAGCGCAGCATTTCGACGTCAATCTATAGCTACTTGGCTGGCTCATACATACACTGTGGCAGACAGAGCTGGATGGGGCGGTTGGTGTCATGAAGCAGGTGAATTCACAGGGAAGTGACAAGCGAATCATCTCCGCAGGTATGCGGGCGGTTGACATCTGGATTGCGATTCTCCTGCTGACTGGTCAAATTAGCGTAGGTGGCGTGTTTGTTTCAGCTGGCGCAATTTGGCTCAGTGTAACCGGTCCGATCCTCGGTGGTGTCAAACAAGTTGGCACCACACCGGACGGACAAGTGGTGCAAGATGGAGTGGATGTGGTGACTGCGCTGCTTCTCATTCTTGGTCAGATCACGAACACGGGTCCATGGATAGCGTCGGGCCGCTTTAATTTTGTCGTGAGTGGGCCGGCGTTTGGCAATAACAACGTACCTGTGCCAGCCGATCCGTCGGAGACAAGTGAATCCGCTCAAACATTCTTTAAGCAGTTTCGCCAACAGATGATTCTTCGTCAGATGTCTAACGGCATGTCTCACGACTAGGGTAAGGGGGAATGGACAATTGGCCCTTAAAAAAATACCGACGGTCACTACTCCGACACCAATTGTCTTTGGCGCGGCGATCTTCTTGGCTGTCTTCTATTTTTGGTTCACCAAAACAGCTGAAGGCGAGTCGTAGTTCGTCATGGTTCGCGGACTGGTTGGACTGCGCCTGAATGATTCAGATTCTCCGTCCGTGCGACTCAAGCGTAGACGCGGATTCTCCCCTCTTCATTTCCACACAATCTCCATACACTTTCCATCGCCGTTTTACATCGCGTCGATATAATCGACCTCGTGACTCATGGCGCCCTCCGGCGCCGTTGTAGGCACTCGGTGGAAATTGATGTGAATTCCACGGGTTTCGGGAGATGGTCTATGTGAATAGTGAAGACAGACTCAACCTGTTATGGGCAAGGAAGACTGCCATCCAGTTGTTGCAGCAGCAGGGGCAGCATAAACGATCATTTGTCTGCCCAATTTGTTCCGGTATGGCCCACGTCTATCTCATCAATGGGCGTTATCGGTCATACTGTGAAAACCAGTGCTTTACTTCTGTCGATGATGTATCAGCCAGTGAATGAAGATTGAGCCCACGTGCTCGTAGGGAGTGTTTATCAATTGGAAGAGTCGTCGTTTCGGGAATCGACACCCTTGATTCGCCGGATCGTTTACGGTGTTTGCCTAGGCTGTGTGTGCTTCGCGGTGGCACTGTGTATCGGTGTCGTCGAAGGCAAACTGGTGTCCACGATTTCCCTGATTGGTACGTCGCTCGCATTGGAAGCCCAACCTGCGACGCTGGCGAGTCTCCCGCTGCGATTTCATCCGATCTCGGGGGCGCTCATCAGTATCTTTGCGAACCTCATCCCGATTCCCATGTTGATGTTGACCTTCGAGGAAATCATCGCTCGGTGGTCGTGGTTCCGGCGAAAATTACAAAAAACAGAGGTCTGGTCGGCGAAGTACGGGGCCTACGGGGTCTGGATTCTCGCGCTCTTGACGCCCGTACTCGGCGCCTACGTGTGTATCGGTATAGGTTACGCGATGCGGTGGGACGGTCGGGCTGTGTTTTGCTGTGTGCTTGTGGGGATGGTCAGCTCCTCGTTTCTGATTGCCTATGGAGGGGACTCAATCGCTCATTTGTTCGGTTTGTCCCACTGACGCGATGGAGGAATATCCGCCATCGTCACAATTTCTCCAAATGCCCTCCAAGTGGTTGCCACATTTTCCTTCTATAATGGCAGATATACAATTGTAGTGAGCATGGAATGCGACGCAATCGACATTCACAGTGGTTGGTTATCCCTGATGTGGACAACATAAATTGAGGCAAAGATTAGGTGGTATTGATGAATCAGAGTGTACTTGTGGTTGACGATGAACCCAAGGTGATAGACGTGATTAAGCCGTTTCTCGAGCGAGAGGGCTTTGATGTCTATTCGGCGACAGATGGCAATATGGCTATTCAAATGGTGGACAAGTGCCACCCAGACCTCATTCTATTGGACTGGATGTTACCTGGTATCAGCGGGATCGATGTGTGTCGCCAACTGCGCGTCACTTCGAGCATTCCGATCATCATGGTGACAGCCAGAACGGAGGAACTCGACCGCGTGTTGGGCCTTGAGATCGGTGCGGACGACTATATCGTGAAACCGTTTAGCTTGCGGGAGATGGTCGCGCGCATACGGTCGGTATTGCGTCGTGCTCAGGACCAACCGGGCAGTCAATCCACGTATGTGCGGGGGCCGTTAAAAATTGACGAGTCGAAGTTCAAGGTGTGGAAAGATCAGCAGGAGATCGTCTTAACTCCTGCGGAGTTCCAGATTCTCACGACACTCGCCGCTAAGCCAGGCGTGGTGTACAGTCGGCTGCAGTTGTTACAAGCGGTGATGGGGGATGCGTACATGAACTACGAGCGCACCGTCGACAGCCACATTAGCCACCTTCGCAAAAAGTTGGAGGACAACCCTGCGGAACCTCGGTTCATTCAAACGGTTCACGGTATGGGATACCGATTTGGTGATGACCTGTGAGAATTACCATCACACGGAAACTGTTTGCCATCATCGCGGCCCTGATCACGTTTATGTCCGGGGCCCTCTTTGTGCTGGCCCACAATGAACTCGAAAGGTTGTTCCAATCGTACGCATCGGAAGCCATGCAGAGAAATGCGGTGCAGTGGGCGGATTTAGTCAGCTACTTTTACGAAACGGACGGGCACTCGTGGTCGAGGGTCGGCGATGACATCAATGACGTGATGTCGCACACGAGATCACGCAGCGATCTGCCTCAACAGCTGGTCGTTGTCGACAACCAGAATCACGTCGAGTTTGAAGTTGGTACCAAGGCCGGAAGTCCGGACAAGCGCATGGACAACTCAGTGCCCGTCTTAAACCATGGCCAGAAGATCGCGACCATGTTGATTTACGGGGAAGGCCTTGAACGACTTTACGACATCGAGGAAGCCGTCCTCCATACGATGACGCTCGCTCTCATGTGGGGCGTGATCATTGCTGCAGCGCTCGCTCTGCTGTCAGGTGCATTCATGGCACGGCGAATGACTCGGCCTTTGAAGCACATTTTGAAGGCGATTCGGAGCATTATCCACGGCGACTTGAAAACGCAGATTCCTGTGACGTCCACCGATGAATTCGGTCAGGTCGCATTGGCGTTCAATCAGATGACGGCGAAACTCGCCGCCACGGAAGAGGCACGTAAACACCTTGTCGCGGACGTCGCCCATGAGCTGCGCATCCCGCTTACCATCATGCAGGGGCAACTAGAGCTGATTCAACAGGGCGTGAAGACGGCGCGACCACAGGACTTATTACCCATCCACGACGAGGTCATTCGCTTGACCCGGCTCGTTCAAGATTTGCATCAACTCTCCTTGGCAGAAGTCGGAAAGCTGCAACTGCGTAAACGACCAACGGACATGGTTCAGTTTCTGCGGAGAATTGTGGACAACTTCGAGGTGGAAGCGGTCGATCACGATATCGCCCTGACCCTGGGTGCGGCGGACGGTATCGATGCCACGATTGAGCTCGATCCTGACAGAATGACCCAAGTGTTCGTCAATTTGCTTGGGAATGCGCTGCGCTACACACCAGCAGGTGGGACGGTTCACGTGGAGATCTCGCGCGAGTCACAGGCGCTTGTCGTGGCCCTTTCCGACACGGGCCCGGGTATCGAGGCGGATCACCTGCCGTTTGTGTTTGATCGGTTTTATCGCGGCGAAGAGGATCGCTCGAGAGACACGGGAGGTACCGGTCTTGGTCTCGCGATCGCGAAGGAGTTTGTGGTGGCGCACAACGGTACGATTCAAGTCACTAGTGCTAAAGGGGTTGGTACGACATTTGTCGTGCGCCTGCCGCTATTGGATTCCTAGCGTATTGGGGTTCGACGATTCAACATGGCGCTCGTGACCACAGCTTCTCCATAACTCCTCCACCATCCAGACACCACATCAGCCTATCATTTACAACGTGCCGCACATGTGTGCAAGAAAACGAAACGGAGGAAGAGGCGTTTTGGATAAGTTTGATGTCAGTGTGTTTCGGGCGCTGAACCAACATGCTGGACACATTCCCGTGTTGGATGCTGTCCTATCATTTTTTGCGCAATACGCGCTCGAGATCTACGCAGTGTTGTTCGTGGTCGCTTGGTTTGCTTTGCCGAGGAGGGACGAAGACAAGCGCCATGCGTTGATTGTAGCTGTAGCAGGCGGCGTGCTGGCACTCCTTGTCAACGTCGTCATCGGTGTCTTTTGGTATCGACCGCGGCCGTTTGCGGTGCCTGGTTTTGGGGCGAATAAGATCATCCCGCACCCTGCTGATACTTCGTTTCCGAGCGACCATACCTCGGGTGGATTCGGAATTTCCAGCGCGCTGTGGGGAAAGGGCCCAACTTGGCTGAGTTGGACTTTCACTATCTGCAGTGCCATTGTCATGGTTGCCCGCGTCTACGTCGGCGTGCACTGGCCCACGGACGTCATCGCCGGGATGGTCATCGGCATCGTCTGTGGACGAGTGTCGCTGTTGTTCTCGAAGCCGCTGCGCCTGGTCACGAATCTCGGTCTGAGAATTTTTCGGATGGGTCATTATGCGGGATCTAGATAGGAACAACACCCCTTCGCTGCGATTGAAATTGAATATGTCAAATAGGGTGATCTAACTTTGTCTCACAGTGTCATGATGTTCGTGCAATCGTCCGGATATTTGGGCATTTTTATCGCAATGATCCTCGAGAGCGCGTGTATACCGCTACCCAGCGAGGTAGTTATGCCATTTGGAGGCTACCTCGTTTCAACTGGACACCTACACTTCGCCCTGGTGGTGGTCGTTGGCGTGTTCGGAAATCTCGTTGGGTCGACTATCGCGTATGCAGTAGGCAGGTTTGGGGGGCGAGCGTTCATCTCCAGATATGGCCGATTCGTGCTCCTGTCTGAGCGGCATCTGCAGCAAGCGGACCGTTTTTTCGCTCGCCGTGGCAATGTGACGGTTTTGATCTGTCGATTGTTGCCGGCGTTGCGGACTTTTATCTCGCTGCCTGCAGGCATTGGGAAAATGAGATTTGGTCGCTTCCTGACCTATTCCGCGATTGGTACGATACCGTGGGTGTGGATCCTCACGTACGTGGGGCTGAAACTGAGTCAGAACTGGGCGGTGATTGAGCAGGACTTGCGTCCATTGACCATCATTTTCGCCGTTGTGCTAGTCGTCGTCGTGGTCGGCTTTTGGCTATTGGCGAATCGCAAACGCGGCGACGTCAGTCCGTGATAAATGCCCGTGCTTGTTGAATTTGCTGTCATCAAGGCAGCTGTGTAAGGCCTCAGATGTAGCATAGGATCGAATAAATAGCCCGACAGACTACAGTGTCTGTCGGGCTATTTATTCGACGTCTGATGGGAAGCCGGATGTCGCTTGCGCAAGCGGCGCGGGAACAGACGTCACACGTCCGGTGTATTCTCGCGCTTGACACCCATCTGCCGCATCTTTCTGTGAACGATTCCATAGGCTATTGCGGCTGCGATCACGATGAGCACCGCCGGAATGATGTCGGTGCGCCAGTGATTGCGCACGATCGCGCCAAGTTTACCGATAAATCCGCCGGCTCCGATGAACGTAGCCGTCCAAAGAAACGAGGACACCAGCGTGATGGGGATGAACTGAATGAGTGGAACCCGGTTGATTCCGGCGATGTATGGGACGATATCGCGAACGACGGCGATATATTTGGAGATGAGGAGCGTGAGTATGGTGTGACGGTGAAACAGGTTCTCGCTCTGTTCCAGGCGTTTGGGCGTCAGGAACACGAATTTTCCATACTTGTAAATGATGGGGCGTCCAAATAATCGTCCGACCGTGTACGCAAAGAGAGAACCAGTCGTCGTACCCAGGCCGGTGATGAGCACCAAGGTTAGAAAGTGAAAGTGGTACACATTGGTCCGCGACAAAATACCGACTGTCGTCAAAGTGGTTTCGCCGGGGACGACGAGAATCACGTACTCGAGGGCAAGCATCACAAACAGCCCGAAGTATCCATACGTTCCGATCAGGTGTGCAAAATTCATCTAGCGATTCCTCCGAATCAAATCTCGTGTAAGCTGCCTGACGAACCACGATGAAAAAAAGGGACAGCCACGAGCCAGCTGTCCAAAGTGGGTTTGTTTGACCAAGTTAAATTATAGTGGGCCAGTTCATGATTTGTATGGAGATGGTTTGGAGATTTTGTGAAGTGCGTGCAGGCATAGGCTCAGCAGTATTCCGAGGAGAAGACCGATGGTGCTGGACAGCATCGGAAACCAAACGGGGCCAAGAAGACGGCCGTTCCAGCGCACAAGTGGCGAGTACATAATCCCCACTGTGCCGAAGAAGGCGGTTAGGACGAATGGAAGGTAAGCGAATGGTGCGGTGCCTCCCGCATCCTTGTACGCGTCCCAAATGCCGAACATATACACACAAGGGTAAAACATCAACCATTGATAATTTGTGGTGGAAATGGCTTGGGAGATCCGGCCCTGAAAGCTGAGTAGGATGATCTGGTTCAAGTGTGAACCGTTGTTGATGAGCAGTTCTAGTAGAATGAGCGCAATCCCTTTTAAGTACTTCTGGTTGAGAAATTGTCCGAATCCTGGAATCGCTATGCTCCAGAGGATTCTCTCTGCCTGATGATTCATGTCCGCTCTACCCTCTACTCGTCAGACTGTGGTGCCTAACCAGTGCCTTCGTACATACCTCGAAAGATATGTGGATATCTAGCATGACCTGATTTAGCAATCCCATTCCTCGAAATCAGGAGACAAACGGCATATGCAAGAGAGCTTTCACAATCGTGGGTCCAACCCATGGGATATTATGGATAGTCCGGATAGGCAGCACCCTCAGGTAGAGAATGGCTAACAAGTAAACGGCGGATCCGAGCAATAAACTCGCCGTGACTTGCAGGAGTGGATCGGCCGCGGCAAAGGCACTCTGAATCTCGTGGATCGGGATAGCGGCTAGTCCGGTGGCGATGACCAGCTTGGCCAGGCCCAAAAAGTTGATGGACATGGAGACGAGTTCGCGCAGGAAGTACAAACTTAAGAACGTTGCGACGATGCCACTGATGGCGAGGGACGTGGCGACGCCGAAAATCCCCTGACCTGCATGACCGACGAAGTAATAGATGCAAATCATCCGGATGCAACTCGTGAACATGGTCACCACCGTCGACAACAGTGCTTTGTTCAGCCCCTGTAGAATGGCGGAAAGTGGATCGAGAATGTAGATAAATGCGCACGTCGGCGCAAGGTAAGCCAGCAGGGCGCCCGCTAGGTGGTCCTTGTACAGGGAATGGGCGAGATCGTGTCCGGAAAGGATGAAGAATACGGTTGCCGGTAGGGCGATCATAAATGTTGCTTGAATGACTTGGTTGAGACGGCGACTGACGAGCCGTTGATTTCGCATGGCAGCCGCCTCGGACACGGCTGGGATGACCACCGACGAAATCGACGACGACAGCACCGTTGGCAAAAATAATAGTTCTGCAGCCATCCCAAACGACCCGTAGAGCGCCGTCGCTTGTGTCCGGGCGATGCCGATGTGCGCGAAGGCGATATAGATGATCACTGGCTCTGCGGCGTATGCGACGATGCCACACAGGTTGGTGACGGTCGTTGGCAGGGCGACTTCGACGAGATCGCGAATCGTTCCCTTGGCCCGCGCGAGTGTATTAACCGCCGGTGCGACTTGTATCAGAAGTCGTTTATCCCGCGTCAGATACCGCCATAACATGTATAGATAACCGGCTAATTCGCCGATGCCTGCACCGATCATCACCGCTAGCGCACCGTACCCGATGCCATGCGGATTTAGTGCCAAAATCAACGGGATGGTCACGAGGGTGCGCACGGCTGTCTCGATGATCCAGGCGGCAGCGGGGGGGCCCTGGTTCTGTGTGCCCATATAATATCCGCTCATGACGGAGGACAGACAGACCACAGGGATACGCAGAATGGCTCCGACGAGGGGCAGAAATCCCCTGGGGTCGAGCCACCTGTTGCTGATTTCGGGTGCGAATGCAATCGCACCAAGACATACGGTCAACGACAAAACAATGACAGTGATATGCGCCACCCACAGTGCGCGCCGAACTTTCGCAACGTTCCCGAGCGCCAAGTTTTCAGCGATCACCTTCGACAGTGCAGCGGGCAGGGCGAGCGTGGATATTGTCAGGAGCATAAAAAAGATCGGATTAATCGTCTGGAATAGGCCAAAACCTTGTGCGCCGAGTTCCCGAGCGATGACGACTTGAATCATCATCCCCATCATTTTGGTCGTACCACCCGCGGCTGCCAGAACGATGGCTCCGTGCATAAACGATTGTTTTGCCATAGTGGACTCCTTGTTTCGGAAAGGACTTGACATCTATAGGTATGTTTAGTTGGTCAAGCACATGCGCCGATTACTGGCCGGAAGAGGAAACTTTGCTTGGAGGTCAAGGTTGGGAAGGGACGAAGGGATGAGTGATTCACCCCTTCGGTGGATCAGTCGACGTCGTTCGTCGCGACGAAGTCCTGCAATTGGCTTTCGACAGCCGAGATAAACGTGCGGTCCATGATCAATGTCTGGTTTTCCTCATCCCACGTCATGTTTCTCGCAACGGAAATGAGGTCTTCCATCACAGCGGTGAGCGCGTTTTCACGTACCTCTGCACCATGGTAGATCTCGGAGAGTGCGGCCTTCGTCTGCTTGCGAAAGTGGTCGTGGTCGATTTGGCCGGCGAGAAAAATGTACGCGGAGTTCAACATGAATAGGATGCGTTCGTCCACAGGATCAACCTTTCCGGTGTAGTGGTAATACGTAGTTATGGGTAATGCGTAGTATGGGTCACGCCGCAATGCATCTATGCGCAAGGCGGAATGTTTCTTGTGAATGCGGGCCGTCGTCGTGTAATGTATCTCGGGGAAGGGCGTGAGTGAAATGATTGTCATTCATTTAATCTATTATCTGATTTTCGCCGTCGATCTCCTCACGGCCACCGTCATTATCTTTCTCGAGCGCCAGAACGCGGCGGTAACGTGGGCATGGTTAATGGTTCTCTTATTTATTCCAATCCTCGGTTTTTTCATGTACTTGCTGCTTGGCCCTCACTTTGGCCGCATTCGCATGTACCGAGTGCAACGGCGCAATCGGCTGGCGATTGAGGGGCTTCGAGAGTATCAGAAAAAACGTTTGGAAGAAGGGGAAATTGTCTACACGGATCCTGATGCGCGCAACTATCAGGGCCTGATTTACATGAATTTGGTCAGTAGCTATGGTTTTTTTACGCAAGATAACGAGGTGGAGATTTTCACAGAGGGGCATCAAAAATTTGAATCCTTGTTGCGGGCGATCGAGGCGGCCGAGGATCACATTCACTTGGAGTACTACATCCTACGGGATGACCGCTTGGGCCAACGGCTGTTGAATGCACTCGTGGCCAAAGCGCGATCCGGCGTCACCGTGCGCCTCTTGTACGACGCTGTAGGGAGTGCGTGGACGAAACCGTCGTTTTTCCAGCCGTTGCTTCGCGCCGGCGGCTATGTCGCTACGTTTTTTCCGTCTAAAATTCCCTACATGAACTTTCGTATGAACCATCGCAACCATCGGAAGCTGGCCATCATCGATGGCGTCTATGGCTATATTGGCGGGTTTAACATCGGCGACGAATATTTGGGGCTCGACGAACGGTTCGGCGAGTGGCGGGACACCCATTTACGGGTCGTCGGAAGTTGTGTTCTGGAAATGCAGGCGATGTTTTATTTGGATTGGAACTTTGCTTCGAAGGCAAAAATGCCCGTGAGTTCGCGATACTTTCAAATCGGAGACCACCACGGCGACGTCGGTATGCAGATCGTCTCGAGCGGCCCGAACAGCGACGCTGAGCAGATCCGCAACGCCTACATTAAAATGATTCACGCGGGCAAGGACCGGATCTACATCCAAACCCCGTATTTTGTGCCCGACGAGAGCTTGCTGACGGCGTTAAAGACGGCGGCGTTGTCGGGGGTGGACGTCCGCATTATGCTTCCGTCCAAGCCCGACCACCGCGTCGTGTATTGGGCATCAAGATTTTATCTTGGGGAATTGTTGACGGTAGGTGTAAAGTGCTATTTGTACGAAAAAGGCTTCTTGCACGCCAAAACCGTCGCGGTGGATGGGAAAATTGCGTCCGTAGGGACGGCCAACATCGACATACGCAGCTTTAAGTTGAATTTTGAAGTCAACGCGATGATTTACAATACGACCACGGCGTCGCGATTGATGAATATCTTCGAAGAGGATCTGCAGCACTGTAAAGAACTCACGATGGAGGAGTATCGGGCTCGACCTCGACTCAGCAAGATCGCAGAGTCTTGCGCACGACTGTTATCGCCTATCCTCTGAGTGGCGACGGATTCGTTGCATCGACCAGTTGCATCGGCGTCTATTGGAACGTAAATGCAATTTGGTCGCCTCCGCCAATCATCGGCGTGAAGTGGCTGACGCCTGGCTTCAACGTGAACGACAAGGTCAAATCGTGCCCGTTTCGCGTGATCTGGTAACTCGTGGCCCAATTCGACTGGATCGATTTGGTCTTGTTGAGTGGGTAATGACCCTGCTCGACGTTCTTCAGCGTGACGATGAAGTGCTTGTTATCGGCCGAGATATGGGGGTTTCCATAGGTATTTTGCATGTCCCCATGCGTCAAAATGAAGACCACTTGATGATCGGCAACTTGGATTTGTTCCAGGGTCAAGAGCGGGTTGGACGGAGTCACAGAAGTCGTCGAACCGGTTGTGGTATTGTTGTGAGAGGAGTTCTCAGACCCCGTTCCATGTTCTGTACTGCGATGGGGAGTGGGGTTTTGCGATCCGGCGGCGTTCGACGTTTGCGAACCTGTGCCGTTATTTGGCGCCGTCGACGGGATGGACGAGGTATTGTCACTGGCGGTGCTGTGCGAACCGCAGCCGGAGACGGTGGCAATCGACAATCCCACTGCGCAAACAAGCGAGCATAACGATGTGCGTTTCATGTTCAACCTCCTAATCCGTGACTGCAGCGACGGTGGAATGAGTTCGTACCAAATTAGGATGGATTGAAACACGGTAAATCATAACATCCAAACATACATAAGGGAGGACTACACATGGCAAGTGAGCACAAACGTGCAGCTGGCGAGCGTGCGCTCGATTACGTAAAGGACGGGATGGTCCTCGGTTTAGGGACGGGATCGACCGTGTATTACACCCTTCAGAAACTCGGCCGCTTGGTTCAGGAAGGGTTGAACATCCAAGGGATCCCGACCTCGAAGGCGACTGAGGAAATGGCGCGGGAGCTAAAGATTCCCTTGACCGACTTCGTACGCCATCCTGTACTTGACATCACCATCGATGGTGCCGATGCGGTCACGCCGAAATTGGAGCTGATCAAGGGCGGCGGCGGCGCGCTGTTGCGCGAGAAACTCGTGGCGAGTGCGTCGAAGCGCATGATTGTGATTATCGATGAAAGCAAACAAGTCGAGTCCTTCGACAACCTCGACATCCCTGTCGAAGTCATTCCGTTCGCCGTGGAAACGACGGTGGAACGTATTCGTGCGCTCGGTGGAACGCCTGTGCTTCGGGAACGAGGGGAGTCGCTGTTCGTGACTGACAATGGGCACTACATTGTCGACGTGAAGTTCCCGTCTGTCGTCGACGTAGCGGGCCTCCACGATACCCTAAAACGGTTGACGGGCGTCGTGGAAACGGGTTTATTTCCAGATTTGGCGAGTCACGTCATCGTCGGAACCGAACACGGCGTGCGAGAACTCGACCGCTAGTAACAGTGCGACGCGTGTGGATGCGGTGCCGTCCGATGCAGGGCGGCATCCAGTCTGTCGCCAAACTCGCACGACGTCCTCCCCCATGGGATGCTGTGTGCCACTCAACCTGTCCTCGTGGCCGTTGCCGAATGACACGATTTACTCCACCTTACTTCCCGAGTACACTCACCTCGACGTCAGTTCAATCGCGATGCCAGCAGGCTCATCTTTCGCGTAGGGTTCAATTTGGGCAAATATCATATATGGGTAGAGAGCGGCCTACGGATTTCCACTGACCGGGTTCCTTGTATTACACTGGACACGACATGCCACGAAGAGTGAGGTGTTGTTGTGAAAGTCGGGATGATTGGTTTAGGCGATATCGCGCGCAAAGCGTACCTCCCGGTGGTTGGTTGTCGGGGAGAACTTGACCTGTTCATTTGTACGCGCAATTCCGCTCGTCTCGAGGAGATTGGGTGCGCATTTCGAATTCCGCGCGAACATCGGTTTCTGAGGGTTCAGGACATGGTCGCGGCGGGTGTCGAAGCCGTTTTTGTACATACTGCAACAGAGGCGCACGTCGAGATCGTATCTTATTTGCTGGAGCGCGGGATTCACGTGTACGTGGACAAGCCGATCGACAGTACATTCGCTTGCAGTGAGCAAATCGTTCAACTGGCCAATCGGCGAGGGCTCGTTCTCATGGTGGGATTTAATCGCCGCTATGCCCCGCTTTATCGCGCCATCTACGACCGAGGGAAACCAGACTTGGTCATCATGCAAAAGAATCGGGTGAACCTTCCGGGCTCTGTCAGAAGTGTCATCTTTGACGACTTTATCCACGTGGTGGACACTCTGTTGTTTCTCCTTGGAAGTGAGTCGTGTGAGGTTCAGGTGCGGCATCGGCGCTCCAACGGCCAACTGTCGATGGTCGTGGTCACCCTCACCACGGGAGAGCGCACGGCTATCGGCGTGATGAATCGGGATAGCGGGATCTCTGAGGAGATCCTTGAGGCGATGATGGGACACGACAAGTTTCGAGTCGCGGATCTTCGCGAAACCACTCAGTATTCACTGGGGCAAGAGCGGACGCAGCGCATCGGCGATTGGACCAGCGTCGGCGTGGCACGTGGATTTGAAGCGATAGTGGATGCATTTCTTAGTCGGGTCAGAGCGAGCAGGGACGGGCGAGACGCTGGCAACGATTCGTTGGATCTGATGACACACAGAGTCTGCGAGGACATCGTTGCACAAATTGAAGCAGGCGGGACGGAGGAATAGGACATGTACACAGTACGGTCGTACCACGACGAGTTTGAAATCTACGAGATACGCGATGACGACACGGGATGTTGGTTCAACATCGCGCCGGAACGTGGGGCGATTGTCACATCGCTCGGATTGGCGGGCAAGGAACTCCTTTATTTAGACGAAGCTACGTTTCGCGACAAGCAGGCGAACGTGCGAGGCGGGATTCCGATTCTGTTCCCGATATCTGGGCAGCTCGAGGCTGGCAAATACACGCTCGACGAGCAGTCCTTCGCGATGGCGAACCACGGTGTGGCGCGCACGAGCGCCTGGACGGTTCGCGGGGTCACTGAAGAAGGGTCTCGTGGGGCGATCGCGCTCCAATTGGAGAGCAGTCCACAGACGCGGCAGTCATACCCGTTCGATTTCGAGCTCCTGTTTGATTTCGTGCTCGAGAATGGGACGTTTACGATCGACCAGCGGTATCGGAATAGCTCTAGCCAACCGATGCCAATGTATGCGGGATTTCACCCGTACTTCCGCTCGCCAGAGAAGAAGCTTCATTACACCACCGACGCGACCCAATACCTCGACTACAACGATATGAATGTATATCCGTTCGACGGCTTCGTCGACATGGAAAAGCGCGTCGAGTCGGTCGTGTTTTTAGATGCCATGAAGCCGCGCATTGCGTTTGAGGTGCCCGACCAGACCAAGATTGAACTCACGTATGGCAGCGAGTTCAAATACGTCGTTCTGTGGACCGTGGCTGGGCGAGATTTTATCTGCGTCGAACCGTGGATGGCCAAAAATCAGGCGTTGAATACCGGGGAAGGTTTAGTTTTTGTCGAGCCCGGTGGCGAGTTGCACACACACATGTCCATCCGCCAATTACCTTCGGTGTGACGCCGTGGCATGCGCGACAGTGGGCCAGAGCCGCGCATGCGACCGTCAAACCGACCAGCAGACGCACCTGCAAGGGACTAGGTCCGCAGAGTGGACGACCCTCGTCCAAGCCAGACGCAGTCATAGGCCACGCGTTCGTCTGAATAGGGTGTTAGCAACCCTGTGCTACAGGAACGAGTGGCCCTGATACTGCCTGACGATGTTGCGAACCTCTGCGATGGCTTCGCGGGGCAGACGTTTGACCTGTTCGGCGAGTTGTACGGCTTCTGCCAGTTCCTCAGAAGTCATCTGCCCTGCGAGCAGGTTCATTTGTCGGCGGCGGTTGTGCACTGTGTTGCTGGACACTCCGAACATCTGCGCGATCTCGGCGTCCGACTTGCCGAGGTCGGCCACCAGGTGACGCAACTGTTCGCGAGATAGCAACTGAAAATCGGTTTGAAACATCGCCTGCGACCCCCTTTCTTATGTAGATGTCCATGTTCACCCATTTTTATGCCTTGGCGATCCGTTCGCGGCGATCGAGATGACACATACCAGCGGTTGCGGCGGGGCACGTTAGACCTACGGATTGGGGGGATTCGTGTGCAGGAGCAAACACACCGTAAGCCTGGTCATCCACTGCGCAAGTTCGACATCGAACAAGTGAGCGAACGAGACAAGGAGAACGTTTCCAAGTTTGGCGTGCAGACGACCGTCGAGAACACGTCGCGCAAGCCGACGCCGGAGGACGGTTTGCGTATGGTGACAGCGCCAAAACGGACGACGCCAATCGATTGACGAACGGGCGGATGCATCGCATCCGCCGTTCTCGACAACAGGAAAATGAGAGAAGACTCGCGCCTCTATCGGTTCCACCACTGGGGTGACGAGGAAATCGGTTTGAAGCTTTTAGCGCAGTCTGATAGTGTGAATACGTAGAGTGCGTATAGGGTGAGGAGACTAGAGGGTGGCCTCTCAAATCAGACAGTTTCTGACCGACTGGCGCACCCTGTCCATGATCGGCGCCGGCGTCGTCATGGTGGGGGTGCTACTGTACCTAGACAGACACCACAAAGTGTCACAACTGATCAGATCCTGGGGTGCTATCGGCATTATCATCGCTATTATTCTCATGTTGGTCTGGTGCTTGACGCCGATCCCCTCAGAAGGGCTGTTGGTGATCTTTCTTCGGGTGTACGGCGTGGCCTGGGGGACCGCGTATGCGTATCTCGGTTCGACGCTTAGCGCCATCCTGATCTTCTTTATCGCGCGTCATTTCACAAAAATCTGGTTGTCAAGAGCGGCATCGCACGAACGGTTTGAACAGGTGAATCGTTGGGTCAAAGATTGGGGGAGTCTAGGGTTGTTGATCGCCCGTATGCTCCCAGTTCCCGCGTTCGTCGTCAATTACGTAGCGGGCATGGTGCCGGCAATCAATTTGTGGAATTATTTATGGACGGCCGTGGTGGCGATTTTTCCCTACTACCTCGGCGTCGCACTGGTGTTTCAAGGCGTGTTTGGCAACTGGATCTACATCCTCGTGGGTGTGATTCCGCTCGCCATGGTCGGGCTCGTCGGGCTGCTCGTCCGGCGTCGCGCGCAGCGCAATGTAGAGATGCATCGCAGGTTTTCCAGATGACACGTGTGACTCGGGGTAGTCTTGAAAAACTGCAATCGCTACAATATAGAAAGCAAATCTCGAGGTGATGCAGTTGAACGAGCTAGAAAACCTCGACCAGGTGCGGAGACTGGACAATATTCTCGAACGGCTGTTTCGTGCTATGAAAGCTCATGGCGGGATCGAGACTGGGCTCACGACTACCCAATTGTTCGTCATGCGATATCTGTCCTACAAGGATGACGTGAAATCATCCGATATTGCCCGCATGGCTGGTTTAAGCCCTGGTGCGATCACGCAAGTCTGCGACGAATTAGTGCGGTTGGGGTACGTCGAGCGGACGAGATCGAAGGACGATCGCCGGGTCGTCTTTGTCACGCTGACGGAGGAGGGGCGTGCCAAGGTGAAGGCCTGGTTGGCGCGCCGCGCCGTACGCCTCAGTCAGTTGCTGGACAAGATGGGTCGAAAAGACGCCGACGCCTTGACGGAACTGTTGGAGAGGCTCGTAAATGTGGTGGAGACGGAACCCATAGAATAGGAGGCGCGGCACGTGAAACTTGGCTGGATTGGACTGGGCAAC
Organism: Alicyclobacillus fastidiosus; assembly: GCA_029166985.1. Lineage (GTDB taxonomy): Bacteria > Bacillota > Bacilli > Alicyclobacillales > Alicyclobacillaceae > Alicyclobacillus > Alicyclobacillus fastidiosus_A. The sequence goes on from CP119138.1 coordinate 2,164,852, forward strand.
ATGGGCGTTCCGATGGTCCGCAACATCGTCGGGGCGGGCATTGACGTCGTCGCTTATAACCGGACGCAAAGGACGCTGCCCGTGGAGGGCGCGCAGTTGGTTACGGCGCTTGGCGACGCAGTGCGTGATAGAGAGGTCGTCGTCTTGATGGTTTCCGATGTGGCGGCGGTGCGCGATATCCTGTTTGCGCAAGGAGCGGCGGCGCAGATGGCGAAGGGTGCACTTGTCGTCAACATGAGTACCATCGGTGTGGACGAGACCCTCGCACTCGCGCAAGAGCTCCGTTCGCTTGACCTTCGCTTCGTCGATGCGCCTGTCCTCGGTTCCGTCAAACCGGCGGAGAACGGCCTGTTGACCGTAGTCGCAGGCGGCGACGCAGAGGACTTCGACATGCTCAAACCCCTCTTTGACGCCGTCGCGAAAGCGGCATTTCACATCGGGCCATGCGGCAAGGGCGCAACGATGAAGTTGCTTGTCAACGCCTACCTAGGCGTCGCGGTCGAAGCGCTCGGCGAGTGCCTTACGTTCGGTGCCGAGAATGGGCTTGCAACAGCGCTCATGCTCGACGTGTTGCAAAATAGTGCAGTGTGGTCGCCGATGATTGCGGGCAAGCGAGACATGTTGTTGGAACAGGCGTACGACGCGCAATTTGCCCTCCGTCATCTCACGAAGGACCTGGGACTCGCCGTTCGTCAAGCTTCGAGCGTAGGGGCGCCCATGCCTGCCGTGGATGCGACCTTGGACGCGTTCCGGTCCGCAGTCGACGCTGGGCTTGGCAACCGGGATATGGTGGCCGTGATCGAATATCTAAAGGCGCAAGTCCGCCCATGAGGCCGGCTGTCTTTCTCGATCGCGACGGCGTCATCAACGACCACCGACGCTACGTCAACGAGCCAGCTGACTTTTACCTGTTTCCCAGTGCTCCGGGGGCCATCGCGTCGTTGAATGCGGCGGGTATGTTTGTCGGTGTGGTTACGAATCAGGGCGGTATTGGTCTAGGTTACATGACAGAGGACGCACTTGGCGAGATACATAAGAAAATGACGACAGAACTCGAAGCTACCGGTGCGCGTTTGGACGACATCGTGTACTGCCCGCACGCTCCAAAGTCAGGGTGCCGTTGTCGGAAACCGAAACCGGGTATGATCGAGCTACTGGTACAACGCCACGACTTGGACGTTTTAAGATCGTATATGGTGGGCGATCGCGATGTCGACATGTTGGCCGGACGCGCCGCGGGTTGTAAGACGGTGTTTGTGGGCGACGGCTCACTCCCTGAGCGGGTCAAACCGGATGTGCACGTGCGAGATATCGCGGCGGCGGCAGAATGGATTTTGCGCGACGCAGGACGGACTTCACCTTCATACTGTAGTGAGTGAGGCCCATCGTACGGGTTGTGGGAGGTCTTATGATGCCGAGCGTATCAGTCGGGTCTGATTCACTGTACCTGTGGTATGAGAAGTTGGAGGATCCACTTTGGGTCAGTATCCCGCATGAAAATGTGCTATCTTGGTGGTTGAGGGAATCTGGGCCTTCTTCGGCTTCGGAGTGGTTTACAAAAGCTTATCCCACACTGGCGCCGTACTACCCAACGGATGCGGCGGGTGGAACATTCGACCCTGTAGCACAGTACTTGGGATATTGGTGGCCCTGAGGTCCGTAAAGAGAGGCTATCGCCTCTCTTTTGTGTGTGTACGCCCGGCACGGGCGGAATCTATAGGGTGAAAGTCCTGAACGGGGGTTGGCGACATACCTACCGTTAGCCAAGAGCAAGGGTGTCCACCGCGAGGTGGAATCTGAAGGAAGCTGGAGGCAAACCCTCGACCTGAGGTACACGAATCGCATTTGAGGCTGTCACAGTTGGACGAGTTGCCACAACACAACGAAGTCCAAAGTCGCCAAGAACTGTAGCAGTAGACTGCGGCAGGTGCATGAGGGGAAAGAGTCCGTTCTTATCCGGGGAGACCTGTCCGATATGCTAGCAAAGCTAGTAACCGTCGATGTGAGTCGGCGCTGAACGGGCAGGAGTCAGCAGACGCCATAGTACATAAATGTGTACACATTTTGTGGAAGGGCTGAACATGAAGTGAGGTTGGACTGTATGCGTTCGCATGACGAGCAACGACAGCAGAAAACTCCGCAAGGAACCTCGAGTCAGGAGGAAGCGGTGAAGCCGCAAGGGACTGATACGCGAGGGCTCAGTTCGTCGTCGGCACAAGTAGAGACCCCAACCTGCGAAGGCGGTACATCCTTGCTGGAAAAGGTGCTAGAGCGACAAAACATGCTCTATGCCCTAGACAGGGTCGAGTTGAACAAGGGAGCGCCGGGTGTAGATGGTGTAGACGTAAAATCCTTACGAGGTTACGTCGTCGAACACTGGGCTAGCATTCGCCAGCAGTTGCTCGCGGAGACCTACAAACCGCAACCAGTCAGACGGGTCGAAATCCCGAAATCCGGAGGCGGGAAGCGGGGATTGGGAATCCCAACCGTGATTGACCGACTCATCCAGCAAGCGCTACTCCAAGTGCTAACACCCATTTTCGATCCGACATTCAGCGAGCACAGCTACGGTTTCCGCCCTGGGCGGAAAGCGCATGATGCAGTACTCCAGGCACAAAAGCACATCCAAGCGGGCTACCGATGGACGGTAGACATGGACTTGGAGAAATTCTTTGACCGCGTGAACCACGACATCTTGATGTCGCGGGTAGCACGTAGGGTGAAGGACAAGCGAGTGCTGAGGCTGATACGGGCGTATCTGAATGCAGGTGTCATGGTGAACGGGATTGCAACAAGAACAGAGCTGGGAACACCGCAGGGTGGACCGCTCAGCCCGTTACTCGCAAACATTCTGCTCGACGACTTTGACAAAGAGCTGGAACGGCGAGGACACAAGTTCGTCCGATACGCCGATGATTGCAATATCTATGTCAAAAGCCGTCGCGCCGGAGACCGCGTGAAGGCATCCCTGACAAGGTACTTGGAGGACAACCTGAAACTCAAAGTAAATCGGGGCAAGAGTGCAGTAGACAGACCGTGGAAGCGAAAGTTTCTAGGGTACAGTTTTCTGTCACATAAACGCGCCCCGATACGACTAGCAGACAAAACGATTGAGCGATTCAAAGACCGCGTTCGAGAAATCACGAATCGAACGAGAAGTGTGTCTTTGCAAGAACGAGTGCGCCAACTGAATGCCTATATCCTAGGATGGGTGGCATATTTTCGACTTGCTGAAATGAAGAGACACTGCGAACGATTCGATGAATGGATACGACGAAGATTGCGGATGTGCATATGGAAACAGTGGAAGCGGGTACGAACAAGAATCCGCGAACTGCGTGCACTGAAGCAACCCGAATGGGTTGTACTCATGATGGCAAACGCTCGACGCGGAAGTTGGGAAATGGCAAGAAACTTAAACAACGCCATGGACAAAACATACTTTGAGGAACTTGGTCTGCGGAGTATACAGGAGAGGTTCTTGCAACTTCGTAGTGCTTCATGAACCGCCGTATGCGGACCCGCATGTACGGTGGTGTGAGAGGACGGGGGCTAGGCGCCCCCTCCTACTCGATTATGATCGACGGGATCATACTAAAGGAGATGTCTGATTGGACCTGAGCATCATCATACCGTCGTTCAACGAACGGGATAACATTGAGCCCATCGTCGAACGGATTCACTCCGCGCTTGGCGACGAGGGGATTGCGTACGAAATTTGGTTTGTCGACGACAGCACCGATGAGACTGTGGCAGTCTTAGCGCGTGTGGAAAGCATAGATGAACGCGTTCACGTCCATCACCGAACAGGGGCACGTGGGCTGGCGAGCGCTGTGGTAGAGGGTTTTGAGCGAGCGACAGGTCAGTACTTTATCGTAATGGATGCCGATTTGCAGCATCCACCGGAGTTGTTGCCGGACATCTACGGCAAGCTCGCAGAGGGTACCGACATCGTGATTCCCAGTCGCTTTGTCAGTGGTGGCTCGGACGGGGGGCTCGGCCCGTTGCGAAAACTGGTGTCGTGGACGGCTCGGGTCATCGGTCAAGTAGCACTTCGCCGATTGCGGAGGATCTCCGATTGTACGAGTGGCTTTTTCGGTGTTCATCGCAATGTCGTCGAGGGGGCACCACTGGATCCGATTGGCTGGAAAATCCTGATCGAGGTACTCGTGAAAGGGCGCTATCGGACAGTACACGAGTTGCCGTACGAGTTTCTGGCGCGCGACGCAGGCGAGTCGAAGATGAGTCTTCACGAGCAGTGGAACTACTTCCGCCACCTGTTTCGACTCGTTTCGCAAAGCCCATCGGATCGACGGTTTTTCCTGTTTTGTGCGATAGGTGCAAGCGGCGTCGTCGTCAATTTGGTGGTATTGACCATTCTGAAGTACCTGCTTGGCATACCGGACACCGGGGCGTCCGTCGTGGCTTCGCTGGTCGCGATGCTCAGCAACTACATCTGGAATGATCAGATCACCTGGCGTGCGGCGGGGAAGCGCAAGTGGAATGTCAAACTTCCCCTGTTCGTCGGCATCTCTCTCATCGGCATCTTGGTGACGACGCTGGTGATGAATGGCCTGAAGCAGTTGGGTGTGCCCGTACCAGTGGGACAAGCCATCGGCATCTTGGTATCGACGGTCTGGTCGTACGCTATGAACAATCGATTGACCTGGCGCGATTCGGACCGCGCTCCGCGCGAGGACGTCGTCGTCACGCGCGAGGACAGGCGGATACGGTCTGTGTAACGGTTTGGATGTTTTCCTGTCCTGGAAATGAAGTGAAACGCTGAAGTGAAACACCTCCACCAGGGCCTTACCTTCAGGTGGAGGTGTTTGTCGTGTTCGCAGGTTTACTCACCGACGGAGGAACCCGCCAGGTCTGCGTGACGGCAGGGTCCTGTATGGGATTGGACTGTGTGATGCCATCTTCGAAGAACTGTTTGGCGATGTAATGCGCCTGATGAGGGTTGACGACCCAGTAGCTGAGGTCGCCTGAACCGTGCGTCGGATCGTGAAATGAACCCGGCAGCGTCTCGTGAATGGTTTGATACTGCGTGTACTTGTGTGCCTGAGCTCCGAGTTTCCCCAGCTCGACGAGCGTCATATCGGTGTCTAAGCTGTTCACTGCATCCATGACGATGCCGGGCAGCTTGGGAATGATTTGTGGCTGCAACAACTGCTCTTTGAGGGCGACGAGAAATTGCTGCTGGCGCTGTGTTCGCCCAATGTCGCCGAGCGCGTCGTGGCGGTAGCGCACAAACCCGAGTGCTTGTTCACCCGAAAGATGCTGCAACCCAGGTTGCAGGTCGATTTTTCCGTGCACGGCGTCTCCAGTCGTGTAATACATCCGCTTTTGCACGTTGATCTGCACGCCTCCGGCCCGGTCGATCATCTTGACGAGACCGTCGAACCGCGTGAGCGCGTAGTGATCGATTGGTAGACCAATGAGGTTTTCGACGACGTGCATCGTCAGCGCTGGGCCGCCAAGGGCCAACGCGTCATTGATCTTTCTGTAGCGCCCATCTGGGAAAGCCACTTGGGTATCGCGAGGGATGGATAACAGCTCCACGCGGTGATGCGCATCGTCCAAACTCGCTACGCAGAGCACGTCAGAGTTGCCGTTTGGGTCCCCTGCCCGCGCATCCGTGCCAATCAACAAGATCGTTTTACGATCCGGCTGTGGTGCGTGTGTAAACCGCATGGGAGGCAAAGCGGCGTGCACGTGTTGGTGTGGAAAGAGAACGCGTGCAGTCGCAAAGGTACAGCCACCGCCGACCGCCATGAGCAGTGCCAGGGCTCCTGTGAAGCGCAACGCGCGAGATGCTCTTCGTTTCCGATCACGACGTTCCGACATCCGAGGGCCACTCCCATCTCCATTGTGATCGTGTGTATTGTCTGTGGAGTGGGCGTCCTTTATGCAATTTCGTGGCATTTTGACTGGTGCTGGGGAACTTTCGGAAGGGTGGGTGTGCCATGCGGCAACGATGTGATGCCGCACGTACACCTAGTCGACTTGTGTCCGATGCGCTGTGAGGCTTATTCGTGCGTCAGAATTTCGTTGCACTGAACACAGATGTAGCGATACGTCTCGGCGAGTGTGCGCCCTTGAACAGGCAGATCCTTTCGAATGACCACACTGGAGTCGAGCTGGACGATGCGCTCTTCCCGGAAAGAGGTGTTGTTGCACTTCGGGCAATGAATTGCGTGTTGGCTGCTAGCCATGTCGGTCATCTCCAATATGTAATGTTCAAGACGATACCTAAATGTGCTCATTCGCGTAGCTATGAGACACACACAACTTGTATTATAAATGGGGTGTGCTAGAGGGGTCAAAATATGCTTGCGAACGGACTTTGTGTATGATGTGAAAAAGGGGGCGCAGCGATGATTCGAGTGGGCACTTGTGCATTTCAAGATCACGACTCGTTTTATCCACGCACCATCCCCCAAAAAGAACAACTTCGCTATTATGCAAAATATTTTTCAGTTGTTGAGATAGACAGTACGTTTTATGGCTTGCTGCGCGAGGGGACGTGGGAACGCTGGCTTGGTCTCGTTCCATCCAACTTTATGTTTCACGTCAAGGCGCACGGTGCGATGACCTTACACATTCGCGGACTAGGTAAAGAGGAGCGGCATGATATCGCGCGCAGTTTTTGGACGGACTCGTTCCGGCCAACGAGCGTGGGCAGTTGGGCTGCGTGCTACTGCAATTTCCGCCGTGGTTCCACGTGTCGAAGGTCAATGTCGTCACGGTTGAACGAATTGTCGCCATGTGCCAAGCGCGCGGAGCGATGACTGCGGTCGAGTTTCGCGAGCGCAGTTGGTTTGCGGGCGGCGAGCGCAGTGAGTTGACGCTTTCGTGGTTGAAGCGGATTGGTGCGATTCACGTCATCTGCGACGAACCGGATGCTGGAAACGTTAGTGTTCCATTCGTACCTGCGTCCACTCATTCAGGGTTTGGCCTGTTGCGGATGCATGGGCGAAACCGTGAAATGTGGGATCGGCCTGGGTTGAAGTCCTCAAAGGAGCGGTTCGACTACCGGTATTCCAAGGAGGAACTGGCCGAGTTGGTGCCTGCTATCGAACCGGTCGCAAAACAGGTCGACGAATTTCACATCCTCATGAACAACAACTCGAACAACGATGCCATCTGGAACGGATTCGATTGGTTAGACTTGCTGCGCATGGCGAAGGGACCGCGACCTGATCTCATGAGCAGTCAGCAAATGCGACTGTTGTAGCACTCTCTTGCGGGTCGATTGGCGCTGCCCTGAATTGCGCGCGCCCGGCGTCGACTCGAAATGTGGTATGGTTGTAAGGAGCAAGACGACACTGGAGGACAATGATGAGTTACGGCTTTCCTGATTGGATGTTCGCAGCCATCGCCATCGCCGCATATGAAATTGCGGCTTGGTTCAAACACCGGTTCCACTTGGACTGGGCGATGTGGGCTGCCTATGGAGTGATTGCGATATGCGCCATCGTATTGATCATACGGTATATCGTTCGAAGGATTCGTCGACGGCATGACAACGATGCGGATGGACCTGAGGATTGGCGAAATTACTAAGCAGAAAAACGGGCGCCTCATGGCGCCCGACTGGTTCTCGTGTGGAGCACGGCCCACAACGGTTTATGCGAGTGAAGATGATTGCAAGCAGTCCTCGAGTTGTTGGGCAAACGGGCGGGACAAACGCGTGTAAAACGAGACTTGGGCCTGTTCGACGACGCCCGATGGAGACACCAGATGCAGTACACTGGCTACAATTTTATAAGCACGGCCGAACCCATCTGACCGGCCGCTGGATAGTCGATGGACGTGACGCGAAAACTCTGCGTCGTCGCACTCGACGAAGCCGATGATATTTTCGAGCGCAATTCGAAACGTCGTATGACCACGCTGTTGTATAAATTCTTTTGTGGTAAGTTGATATTTCACGCTGTTGCGCACTTCACTTCGCTTCAACTCACCACGTAACATCTTCACTTTGGGAAAGTAATACATCAACTCACCACCTTTACACCAAGAGAAGTGATGTTCATCATTGTATCATATCTGTGCAATATATCCGTGTAAGTTGGTCGGAATGGCCAAAGGATAATCCGTCGAAAAGGGTGAACGTTTCGTTGAATCGTTGGATGAGTATGTTGGCGGCTGTCATGATCGTCGTCAGTGCGGTCGTTCGGTTTGGCCACGCGAGTCAAACATTGCAATTTTTTGTCTCCGCCGTGGCGATTATCCCACTCGCCGCCATGATGGGGCAGGCGACGGAGTCGATCGCGGCGCACGCTGGACCGCGCCTGGGCGGTCTCCTGTCCGCGACGTTCGGCAACGCAGTGGAATTGATCATCGGGATTTTTTCGCTGCAACAAGGGCTGTACTCGCTGGTGAAAGCCTCCATTACCGGGTCGATCATCGGGAATCTCCTGTTCGTCTTGGGGCTCAGTTTTTTTATCGGAGGCATACGGCATCCCATTCAGTACTTCAACCTCCGCGTCGCGAGAAGCAATGCCTCGATGCTCATGCTCGGCGTCGGCATCGCGTTTGTCGTACCCAGTATCTTTTCGATGACATCCAGGGCAAACTCGTACACATTGTCGTTCGGTGTGGCGGCCGTTTCCCTCGTCATCTACATTCTTGGGCTATTTTTTAGCTTATTTACGCACCGTGAAGTGTTTGCCTACATAGAAGACACCTCTGAAGATGCTGAGGAACACGGAGACGTGAAGTACCGGCTTTTGCCGGCCATCATCTTGCTTCTGGTCGCCACCGTCCTCGTGAGTATCGAGAGCGATTGGCTGGTTGGCAACGTGAAGTCCATCGCGCAGGGACTCGGTTGGAGTGAAGTATTTATCGGCGTTGTCGTGGTCGCCGTGATCGGAAATGCGGCGGAACACGCGTCCGCCGTGTGGATGGCCTGGAAGAATCGGATGGATCTGTCGCTTGAGATAGCTGTCGGAAGTACGTTGCAGGTCGCCATGTTCATCGCACCAGTGTTGTTCTTCACGAGCCTCGCGATAGGGAATCCGTTTCAATTGGTATTCTCTTGGCCGGAGCTTGTCAGTATGATCGCTGCGGTCCTGCTCGTCGTCATTTTGATGCTCGACGGCGAATCGAACTGGTTGGAGGGTGCGATGGCGGTAGGCGCCTATCTCGTGCTCGCAGTCGGCTTTTACACGCTGCAGAGCGCTTGATTGGAGATGAAAGTATGAAGGTCCTCATCCGGGCGGTTGCTAAGCACTTTGGCATTGGGCTGGCCACGGTGCTCCCCTTTGTCTTTGCGATTTGGGTGGTTGTCATCGTCGTCAACTACGTGGATGGGCTTGTCGGCCAGTATATCCCGTACCCTGGGTTTCACATTCCAGGTACGGGGTTTGTGCTGATTTTAGCGGCCATCACCGTGATCGGACTGTTGTCGCGCATATACATCAGCCGCGTGTTGTTGTCTTGGATGGATGCTCTGTTTACGCGGATTCCTGTCATCAAATCGCTGTACTCTACGGCGAAAGAATTAGTGCAAAACACGTTTGGGCGCCGTGGCGCATTTCAGACGCCTGTCCTCGTCGAGTGGCCGGACGAGCGAGCGCTCGTCCTCGGTTTCATCACGTCTGAGTCCTTGCCCAGCGAGATGGATCCGGATGGAACGAAGGTGTCGGTGTATCTGCCTAATGCTTTTCAATTCGCAGGTGCCACTGTGATCGTACCCAGGTCTCGCGTCAAGCCATGCGGTCTCACGGTGGAGCAGGCGCTCAAATTTTCACTGTCTGGGGGGCTGGGACAGCCCGCAGACAACTCCAAGCGCGATAATGGGGACGTGACGCACATTGGGAAACCGGGAGACACGCTGGAAATGTGATGAGACGAATGCGGCCAACCGACTCAGGAATCGCTCCTGTGTCCGGTTGGCCGCTTGCTTTTGTGATTAGAATGGCAGTCAGTTCCGGCGTGGATTAATCTCGGGGGACAGGCGTGTATCCACGCTGCTGCAACGTGTTGTAGATGAGTTCGATATGCGCCTTATCCCGCGTTTCCAGGTCCAACTCCACTTCTGTTTGGCCGAGGTGGATGTGTGTACCGACTCGGTGGTGCTGTACGGACAATACATTTACTCGAAGACTTGCCAAAATGTCCAGCAAGTCGCGCAAGGCACCTGGGCGGTCGAGCAGGGTAACCGCCATCCGCAGATAGCGACCGGACTCGATCAGCCCGTGCTCGATAATTCTCGATAGAACCGTCACATCGACGTTTCCGCCAGACAAAATACAGACCACTTTGCCTAAGTGGTTCGGAATTTTCTTGTTGATGACCGCCGCGATGCTCGTGGCTGCAGCGCCCTCGGCGACGATTTTGCAGCGCTCTAGCAGCAGCACCATCGCGCGCGAGATCTCTTCTTCTTCCACCAAAACGACGTCGTCGACATACTGTTGCGCTAAACGATAGGTCAGATCTCCTGGCCGTTTGACCGCAATACCGTCGGCGATGGTCGACTGTGCTTCCACCGTTTCAGGGTGGCCCATGTCGAGTGAATGCCGGAAGGACGGCACCGCACTGGCCTCAACCCCATAAATCTTCACGTCCGGTCGCAAAGCCTTCACGGCGAGTGCGGTACCTGCCGCCAATCCGCCGCCTCCCATGGGAATGACGATCGCGTCGACGTCCGGCAACTGCTCCAGAATTTCCAGGCCAATCGTCCCTTGCCCTGCGACGATCGCTTCGTCGTCGAACGCGTGGACGTATGTATACCCTTCATTTTTGCTCAAGGACAGCGCATGCGCATACGCGTCGTCGTAAGATGCACCTTCGAGGACTACTTTTGCCCCGTAGCGCTGCGTGGCCGCGATCTTTGCGAGACTGGCTCCCTCTGGCATGACAATCGTGCAGGGGACGCCGAGACCTCGTGCTGCAAAGGCTACGCCTTGCGCGTGATTCCCTGCCGATGCGGCGATGACGCCGTGGCTTCGCTCGTCGTCAGTCAGCGTCGTGATCTTGTTGTAGGCACCTCGGATCTTAAAGGAACCTGTCTTCTGCAGGTTCTCGAGTTTTAGGTAAATTTCATTGTCGGAGAACTGAGAGAACGTAGCTGAGTAGTCGAGTGGTGTCTGTTGGACAACACTTTGAATCCGCTTTCGAGCCTCTCTGATGATGTCGATGGAGAGTTTCGCTGGTTGCTGTTGTGTCACAAGGGACTCTTCCTTTCATCTTCATCCAGCGCACAAACCATAGTGCATCGGAGTGAAGCGTGATAAAATGGCACACATACTTTCCGGTGTAGCACACCGCTCATGATCGTACTGGAGGTGTTCACGATTTTCAATACACATGAACGAGTTCGTTCCAACTTGCACAGCATTCACCCATACCAGCCAGGCATCAGTGAGGACCAACTGCGCAAAGAGTTCGGACTAGCCAGTCTTATCAAACTCAACTCCAACGAAAATGCCCTGGGCCCGTCTCCTTTGGCCTTGGAGGCCATCGCCAAAGAGCTTCCTAAGCTCCACCTGTATCCGGATGGCGGCAGCGACCTGCTCCGAGAGGCGATCGCCAGGCACCACGGCTTGCGGATGGAAGAGGTGTTTGCGGGCAATGGATCAGACGATATCATCAAATTGATCTCCGAGACCTTCTTGGAAGAGGGAGACGAAGTGGTCGTCCCATTTCCGTCTTTCTCGCAGTACGGCTTCGGCGCCGAGGTGATGAAGGCGCAAATTCGTTCCGTGCCGTTGCGTGAAGACTTTTCCTATGATGTACAGGCGCTCCTGCAAGCAGTCACACCAAAGACGAAGTTGCTGTATTTGTGCACGCCGAACAACCCAACGGGTACAGTCCTCAAAGCCAGTGAGTTCACTTGGCTGATGGAACGTCTACCAAAAGAAGTGTTCGTGGTGGTCGATCTCGCCTACGACAACTACGCGACCGACCCCGAGCGCCTCTGTGTGACGAAGGACGCTCTCATCTATCCCAACGTCTGTTATCTACATACATTCTCCAAACTGTATGGCCTTGCAGGTCTTCGCGTTGGCTACGCCCTCGGCAACGAACAGGTCTGGGCTTACGTTCACCGCGTGCGCGAGCCATTTAACGTCAACCGCGTCGCGCAGCGTGGCGCACAGGCGGCTCTCGACGATGTCGATCACGTTCGCAGATCTGTGGCCTTGGCTGCACGCAGCCGAGAGCAGTACGCCAACCTCGAAAACTACGGCCTTCGAGTTATACCTTCGCAGGCTAACTTTACGTTAGTCGAAGTGGGGAATGGCATCCAGGCGTTTGAACAGCTCAAGCAGAAGGGAATTCTCGTCCGCGCAGGGTATCCCGGCCTCGAGTCGTTTGTACGAGTGACGTTTGGGTTGGATGAGGAGAATGAAGTGTGCATCGCGGCGCTCCGGGAATTCGGCCGCGCTTGAAGGGCAGGTCTAGATACATTGATGGCCCCCTATGGTGAACTAACCAGATTAGGGGGCCTTTAGCCAATCAGATTGACTGATTTCGCTATTATGTTACCTAGTGACGAGTACGACGGCAAGTGGTGCTTCTTGGGAAGCGATGCAAGTGGTGACAAGGTGAGGCGCGGTTGCGTGCGCGCGCTCATGCCGACCGATGGTCTAGCTTTGGTCTAGTTTTGGCCTTCCAGGCTGCCCGGAGACTGTTTGAAGTCGTCTTCCTCAGTTGCCGTGCGCCTGTCGGAGTGAATCATATTCGCATCGCGAAAGCGGCCTGTGACCGCCTGGCCAGGTTTCCACTCGGACACCTTGCCTAGGCGCTTTTCGTTGTGGGCGGCTCCATATGGCCCCTCGGCAAACTCTTCCACGGCCAAGTCGTAGTCGCGGGACTGGACTTCCCAGAGCTCGGCGTTTGGGAAGTCGTTTTCTCCACTTTTGATTGGGCCAGGGTTGTATGATCCGGAGTTTGGGCTCTCGACGACCTCACTTTGTCGTACTTGTGTCTGTGGTTTATCATGGTTCATGCGTACTCACCTCAGGTGGTAGTGTACGCCAGCGAAGTCAGTGTATCCGATACAGGAGGCAATTGATCGATGGATAAGCAAGTTAGGGTTCGCTTTGCGCCGAGTCCGACTGGCGCATTACATATTGGCGGGGCGCGTACGGCTTATTTCAACTGGCTCTACGCACGTCAGCACAACGGTGTCTTCGTTCTGCGTATTGATGATACGGATCGGGCGAGATCGACTGAGGCCTCATACGAACAGATTCTCGACAGTTTCCGCTGGCTTGGCATCGACTGGGATGAAGGTCCAGATGTCGGGGGCGAATTTGGCCCGTACCGCCAGTCCGAACGCATGGCGATCTACGAGGAGCAGCTCGCCCGTTTGCGGGAGGCAAACCGCGTTTATCCTTGTTTTTGCACACAAGAGGAACTGCAGGCGGAGCGCGAAGCGGCGCAACAGGCCGGTAGAGCGCCGAGGTATTCGGGCAAATGCCGTCATTTAAGTACAGAGGAAGTCGCGTCTCGTATGGCTGACGGGATGCCCCATGTATACCGTTTGCGCGTACAGGCGGAAGGGGAGACAGTGGTGCACGACGTCATTCGCGGCGACGTCGTGTTCCGGAACGAGGAGATCGACGACTTTATCGTTTGGAAGGCAGACGGTACGCCGACGTATCACTTTGCCTCCTGCGTCGACGACGCGAAGATGGAGATCACCCATATCATTCGGGCGGAAGAGCACTTGTCGAACACGCCGCGGCACGTGGTGTTGTTTACGGCACTTGGGTTTGACATTCCATTGTTCGCGCACGTACCGATGATTTTGGCGCCGGATCGAAGCAAGTTAAGTAAGCGGCACGGGGCTACGAGTGTGTCTGAATACAGGGAGCAGGGGATCCTGCCGGAGGCACTGGTGAACTACCTCTTGTTGCTCGGGTTCTCGCCTGGCGAAGACCGCGAAGTGCTGACGCGGGAAGAAGCGGTACAGGTCTTTTCGCTGGAACAGGTGGCGAAGCACGCGGCGGTGTACGACGTCAAAAAGCTCGAGTGGATGAACGCGCAGTATTACCGGGCGCAATCGCCGGATACCGTACTCGAACAGGTCCTGCCCGTGTTGTTTGCGCGCGGCTGGGTCGACGAACAGGAAACCAATCGCGAGCGGGTGGCGTGGCTTCGGACGGCGATCGAATTCGTATTGACGCGGAGTCGCAATGAGGCCGATTTGATCGAGGGGCTGCGGTATTATTTCGAGCCAGTGACTCGCTATGACGAGAAGGGTGTCAAAAAGCAATTTTCCGACCAAGAGGTGCCTCTGCGCCTGCGCAAGGTGGCAGAGCGCCTGAACGTCGTGGCACCGTTTGCCACGTCGCGAGTGGAGACCGCATTTCGGGCGCTCATCGATGAATTGGGCGTCAAAGGCGGCCAACTGATCCACCCAACGCGCCTGGCTTTGACCGGAATCACAGTCGGGCCTGGGTTGTTCGACATCATGGTTCTCCTAGGCCGCGACGAATGCGTATCGCGCTTGCGCGCAGCGGCGGATTTGATCGAAGCGGGGACGGTGGCTGTGTCGCAAGCGTGACGCTGTCGCACGGCCTTTGCAGCACGCGTGAAGAGAGGCTCTTCGGCCACCGTTGGACCAGAGTCGTTCGCAGAAGCGGGCAGAAGCGGGTTTGATCCACCCCTCTGCGGCGCCACCCGACAGGTACGCACTTGTGCCTGTCGGGTGGTTCCACCCCTACTGCGGCTGAAAAAACATCATTTTATGTGTTGACAGAGTCTATTACCCCGTGTATATTTATATAGCGTTGAGCAGCACCTTTGCCGAATGGTGTAATGGTAGCACGACTGACTCTGACTCAGTTAGTCTAGGTTCGAGTCCTAGTTCGGCAGCCAATGGCCCTATCGTCTAATGGTTAGGACGCCGCCCTCTCACGGCGGTAATAGGGGTTCGAATCCCCTTAGGGTCACCACTAGATGCGGGTCATTAGCTCAATTGGCAGAGCATCCGACTCTTAATCGGCAGGTTGAAGGTTCGATTCCTTCATGACCCACCAAATCTTCTATCGTACTCGCGACTTCCACCAGGGAGTCGCGTTTTTTGTCTGTTGCGGAAGGCTCGGGTCATGTGTTTTTTCTGGAAAGCGGCATGCACTTCGGTATCTTTGGTATCATGAACGGAGAGTTTGTACGAGATGCGGGGGCGGCAGATACTTGCGAACGCGGATGACCGGTGCGGAACGGCGGCAATGGGTCGATAAATTACTGGAACAGTATACAACGTTCGTCTGGACGTATTTGACAGATCACTGTGAGTCGGTGCAACAAGCGGAAGACGCGTTTGTGTACGTGTTTGTTCAAGCGAGCGACCGGCTTGGTACGCGCGCGGCCAGGGAAGTAACGGACGACTGGATGCTGGCGTTGCTCAAGGAGGCGGTCGACGCAAATCCACCGCACATTGCGTGGGAGGAGTTGGTCGGCGAGGACGAGCGCGGCGATGCCATCCCTAGAGAGCTGGGCGCCGAGTTGGCAAACGATGGCACGGTGCGCGTGCCGGGTGCGCTGATTCGCCGAAGCGCCCAGTTGATGCGTGCACACATCGCCAGAGACGAAGCGATGCGCCACCATCGTGGCCCGCTCGGGACGAAAATCGGTGCCGTCGCGGTTGTGATTGTCGGTGTGGCTGGCGTGGGATACGGACTTTCCGACAGATGGACGAATCAGCTTCAGGAGCGGCCCGCTGTCAGTGCGAAGTCGAGTAAGACGGCAAATCCATCTCCACACATTGGCGGAGATTTGCCGGTGTCAGCCGTCGCGATGTATCAGGTTAGCCCATCAGACAATCTCGATGTCACCCATTTAGCTGTCGATTCGCACGCTGTATATCAGGGGACCTTGGTACTCGCAGCGGATAGTTGGCCGCGCATAGACGTCAGTCGGCACCCGTTTTCCACCTCGAATCAAAAGTTTGGGGCCAGCGGCAGCGCGTCGTACGCGATGGAACTCGTTCCGCCGCTTCAGGCCAACAACCAGGTGTCGACGTCGTCGTGGCAGATCTCGGAGTGGCAGATCGAGGTGATGGGGAACTGGATCATCGGCTTGGTGACGTGGAACGACGGTCGAGCGTCCGATACCGACGTGGAGCAAATCTATGCGCTGTGTACGACCAATGGGAAATACAGTCTAGTTCGCACGCTGGCTCCTGAAAAAGGCGTTGAGAACCGGTTTGCAGTAGCTGTGGGGGATGGCAAGATCATCGTTCAACCCGGACTCGACGACGGAACCGGTGCGGCTCCTCTGGGGTTGCCGATTCAGATCTACACGTTGCGCGGGACGGATCCCACGCGCGCGTGGACGGAGTTGAGCCAGATTCCGGCCTCGTTTGGGTTGATGGAGTCCCCGGTTGCAACCGGGGACGGCATTGTCTTTCAAGGCATCGTCGGGAAGGCTGACACCAGTTCCGACAACGTGGACACATGGTATCAACTGACGTGGAGTGGTACGTTGAACCGCTATGACGGGCCGCCAGTGGATGGCCAGATGCATTGGGCGGTGGAAGGGGCCTCGGGCACGCCGTGGTGGGTGGAAACGACGCCTGACGCCTCCGAGAACCACCGCGGTTATCAGGTTTCGATGGCGCAGTTGGCGAACGACAAGTCCGCCAGCCCGACGAAGAACCTGCAGAATTCGGTGTTGCAATTGACGGTGGATGGCAGCGATTTGATTTGGATTCAAGCAGAGGAAAAAGGCGACGAGACCTTAGTCGTCGCACAAGTGGAGTCGTAAGGGGGGCCGGCCGTGGAACAGACGCTGTCCGACAAGTTGGCGTTGTTACCCGCAAAACCGGGCGTTTATTTGATGAAGGGCCAGTCCGGTGACATTTTGTACGTCGGCAAGGCGAAGGTGCTCAAGAATCGCGTGCGGTCGTACTTTACCGGATCGCACGACAGGAAGACGCAAGCACTAGTCGCAAATATTTGCGACTTCGAATACATCGTGACCGATACCGTCGCAGAGGCGCTCATTCTCGAGTGTAACCTGATTAAGCAGCACACGCCGCCATACAACATCATGCTGCGCGACGACAAGACGTACCCGTATATCAAGATTACCAACGAGATGCACCCGCGCCTGCAGATTGTCCGGCGCGTCAAACGGGATGGCGCCAAGTACTTCGGCCCGTATCCAAGCGCGTTTGCCGCACAGGCGACGAAGCGACTGCTCGACAGGCTTTATCCCTTGCGAAAGTGCAAGACGTTGAAAAAGCAGGTTTGCCTGTACTATCACATCAATCAGTGTTTGGCGCCCTGCGAGTACGTGGTCGAGGCGCAGGTGTATCAGACGATGGTCAAGGAGATTGCGCACTTCCTCGCAGGTGGCCACCAGGAGGTCGTGGCTGACTTGCGAGAGAAGATGCAAGTCGCTGCAGAAGAGTTGAAGTTCGAGCGGGCTTCCGAGTTGCGGGATCTGATTCGCCATATCGAACAAGTCATGGAAGAACAGAAAATCACGACGCCTGACCAGATTGATCGCGACGTCTTCGGCTTCGCCGAGGATCGAGGGCTGCTCAGCGTCCAGGTGTTTTTCGTTCGCGCCGGCAAGCTCATCGAGCGGTCTGTGAGCATTATGCCGCATTTCGGCGAGCCTGTGGACGACTTCGTGTCCTTTGTGGAGCAGTTCTACCACGATCGCGCTGACATTCCGCGAGAAGTGCTATTGCCAGAGGGGACGACAAGTGAGGCTCTCGTCGAGTTGCTCGATGCCAAAGTGCTTGAGCCAAAGCGCGGGCAAAAGCGAGATCTCGTCAATTTGGCGACGAAGAACGCAAGACAGGCACTGGACGAGAAGCTGCAATTGATGGAGCGCAACATGGACCGGACGCTCGGCGCCGTACTGGAACTGGGCGACGTCCTCGCCATTGGGGCACCGCGGCGAATCGAGTCGTTTGACAACTCGAACATCCAGGGAGCCGATGCGGTCGCGGCGATGGTGGTGTTTATCGATGGCAAGCCCCACAAGTCCGAGTACCGCAAATTCAAGATCAAAACGGTGGAAGGACCGGACGACTACGGCTCAATGCGCGAGGTCATTCGACGCCGCTACTCGAGGTTGCTCAAAGAGCAGCGGCCGCTGCCAGACCTCATCGTGATCGACGGAGGGCGAGGCCAGTTGAGTGCTGCGCTCGACGTGCTCGAAAATGAGCTCGGTCTGGAAATCCCCGTGTGCGGGCTCGCGAAGGACAGTCGCCACAAGACGAGCCAGCTATTCTTCATGGACGAAGAGTCGCCAGTGCATATTGACCGCCACTCGCAAGCATTCTACCTGTTAGAGAGAGTGCAGGAAGAAGTTCACCGATTCGCTATCACTTTCCATCGGCAAACGCGGAAGAAGAGTGGTTTTGCATCGGTGCTCGACGAGATCCCTGGGGTCGGACCACAGCGGCGCAAGGCCTTGATGAAGCACTTCGGGTCGATGAAGGCTATCGCAGCAGCGGACGTCGACGCATTTCGGGGGATGGGCATCGGCGACAAACTGGCGGAGGAGATCCGTCGTCAGGTCCAAACCCACTTGGCGGCAACAGAGCGTTCCACCTAGAGGGACAGGGGGCCGCAAGTTGACGAACCGGTTCGACAAATTGTGCAGAATGGGTCGAGAAGTGGCTTTGATTCCTTGACCCTGTCACACTCAATCATTACAATTTATATGGAATTGAGGGCACCCTATCCGGTTGGCAGTCGCTTGCGACTGCCGATACATATGTTGAAGACTGGTTAGGAATGGAAGGGAGGCAACCTTGTGGCAGTGGCACAAGCCCAGAAGAAGAACCTTACGTTCTTATGGCGCCGGTTACATACACTGTCCGGTGTGATTCCAGTGGGACTGTTCTTGCTGGAACACTTGTTTACGAACTCTACGGTGTTGCGCGGGCCTGCAGCATTCAACGAGGCTGTTGATGCGATTCAGACGCTACCGCTGTTGCACTTGATCGAGTTCGTCTTCATCTTTTTACCCATTACGTACCACGGTGTGTGGGGGCTGTATGTAGCCTTTGTATCCGGGTACAACGCGGGTCAGTATTCGTTTGGCCGGAACATGTTGTTCGCGCTCCAACGGATCACTGGGGTCATTACGTTTGTGTTCATTATTTTTCACCTGTGGACGACGCGCTTTTCAGGAAACGCGCCCACGTTTGACATGGTGCACAACCTCGTGTCGAATCCGGCGTACTTTTGGTTCATGATTGTGGGTGTCGTTGCGGCGACGTTCCACTTCGCGAACGGTTTGTGGTCATTCTGTATTCACTGGGGGATTACGGTTGGCGCTCGCGCACAACGCGTAACCGCGTGGGTGACCATGATTATCTTCGTCGTGTTGGCGGGCATGGGCGTCGCATCGCTCATCGCGTTCACCCACACTGCGTAAGGAGGGGACTTCATCGTGGCAGAACAAACGATTATCGTCGTAGGCGGTGGACTAGCTGGTCTCATGACGACGATTAAGATTGCTGAAGCAGGCGTTCCAGTGAAGTTGTTTTCGCTGGTTCCTGTAAAGCGGTCCCACTCTGTGTGCGCGCAGGGCGGAATCAACGGTGCCGTGAACACCAAGGGTGAGGGCGACTCACCTTGGGAGCACTTTGATGACACCATTTACGGCGGCGACTTCCTCGCAAACCAACGCCAAGTGCTTGGAATGTGCGAAGCCGCTCCAGCAGTCATTCACTTGATGGACCGCATGGGCGTCATGTTCAACCGCACACCGGAGGGCTTACTCGACTTCCGCCGCTTTGGTGGAACCAAGCATCACCGCACGGCGTTCGCCGGCGCATCGACGGGACAACAGCTGCTCTACGCGTTGGACGAGCAAGTCCGCCGCTACGAAGTGGCAGGTCTCGTGGAGAAGTACGAGGGCTGGGATTTTCTTGGCTCGGTGATCGACGACGAGCAAATTTGCCGAGGCGTCGTAGCGCAAGATCTCCGTTCGATGGAAATTCATTACTTTAAATCTGATGCCGTCGTCATGTGTACGGGCGGTAATGGACTCATTTTTGGCAAGAGCACCAACTCCATGATCAACACCGGATCGGCAGGCTCAGAGCTCTATCAACAGGGCGTGAAGTATGCGAACGGTGAGATGATTCAGGTTCACCCGACAGCCATTCCTGGCGACGACAAGCTCCGTCTGATGTCCGAGTCAGCTCGGGGTGAAGGCGGTCGCATTTGGACGTACAAGGACGGAAAGCCTTGGTACTTCCTCGAGGACATGTACCCAGAGTACGGGAACTTGGTTCCTCGCGACGTCGCAACACGTGCCATCCACAAGGTCTGCGTGGAAATGGGGCTCGGTGTCGATGGCCAAAACCAGGTATATCTCGACCTGTCGCACATTCCGGCCAATGTCCTCAACGTGAAGCTGGGCAACATTCTCGACATCTACGAGAAGTTCGTCGGCGACGATCCACGCAAAGTGCCAATGCGCATTTTCCCAGCCGTTCACTACACGATGGGCGGTCTCTGGGTCGATCTCGACCAGATGACCAACATCCCTGGTTTGTTTGCGGCGGGCGAAGCGGAGTACCAATACCACGGCGCGAATCGCTTGGGTGCCAACTCGCTGTTGTCGTGTATCTACGGCGGCATGGTCGCGGGACCCAACGCGGTGCGCTATGCCAAGAACGTCAAAAAATCGGTGGATAGCATTCCAGAGTCTCTCTTTGAGTCGTACCGGAAGAAGTATGAGGGCGACTTCGAGAGCATTCTCAAGATGGAAGGCGACGAGAATCCATATCAATTGCACCGTGAACTCGGTCAATGGATGAACGACAACGTCACCGTGGTCCGTGTGAACGAGCGCCTGCAAAAGACGGATGAGAAGATTCAAGAGTTGCAGGAGCGCTTCAAGCGAATTCATATGGCGGACACGTCGCGCTGGGAAAACCAAATGGCGCAATTCACGAGACACCTGCGCAACATGTTGCACATGGCTCGCGTGATCACCTTGGGCGCTCTCAATCGCAATGAGAGCCGTGGGGCACACTACAAGCCAGAGTTCCCGGATCGCGACGACGAGAATTTCTTGAAGACCACGATTGCAGAGTTTACGCCAGATGGTCCGAAACTCTCGTATGAAGACGTCGACGTGTCTTTGATTAAGCCGCGTCTTCGTAACTATGCCGTGAGTAAGGAGGCGACGAAAGAGTGAGCGTCAGCAGCGAAGCAGTCGCATCAGCAACTCGAACCGTCCATCTGATCATTGAGCGGCAGAAGGACCCGACTTCCGAACCGTACAAGGAAGAGTTTGTCGTTCCTTACAAACCTGGCATGAACGTCATCGCCTGTTTGATGGAAATCCAGCGGAATCCGAAGGATAAAAACGGTAAGTCGGTGGCGCCAGTCACATGGGAAATGAATTGTCTGGAAGAGATCTGCGGCGCTTGCACGATGGTGATCAACGGTCGTCCGCGGCAGGCGTGTTCCACGCTCGTCGACAAGCTCGAACAGCCGATCACCGTTCGTCCGATGCGGACGTTCCCCGTCGTGCGCGACTTGGTCGTAGATCGCAGTCGCATGTTTGACGCACTGAAGAGGGTCAAAGCGTGGGTGCCTATCGATGGCACGTACGACCTCGGCCCAGGCCCACGGATGTCGGCTCGGGATCAGCAGACGGCGTACGAATTGTCCCGTTGTTTCACGTGCGGTGCATGTGTCGAGGCGTGTCCGAACGTCAATGACAAAAACTCGTTCATTGGCCCATTTGCCATTTCTCAGGCGCGGTTGTTCAATATGCATCCAACAGGTGCGATGAACAAGGAAGATCGCCTCGAAGCTCTGATGGGTGAAGGTGGCATTCAAGAGTGCGGAAACGCGCAGAACTGCGTTCAAGTTTGCCCGAAGGGCATTCCGCTCACGACCTCGATTGCAGCGATGAACCGTCAGGTGACGTACCACGCGCTTGGCGCCTGGCTGCGTAAGTAAGTAGATTTGAGACGAGGCCCCCACGGGCCTCGCCTTTGGTTTTAGGTTCCAATCCGCATGGTCATACTGTGATCGAGAGGAAGTGACCATGCGTGCGGAATCTAAAATTGGAAGCCGCGATGATCATCGCGATGGGTGGCTTCACGACGCTCGTCGTCGGATCGTACATACACGACATGCAGACCCATCAGGCAGATGGGATGAGTCGCCAAGTTAGTCAGGTGGCGCAGCGGGTGGGCCATTGGATGCGTCAGCACAGTAGTCCCGAACCCGCGGCTGGAACGGGGTCTCTGGTGGCGACCATGGCTCAGTCGCATGTGGCCTCGAACGGAAGCGTGGCGAATTCTACCACGTCGGCCGATGACACGGCTCAAGCACCCCTGTCGTATACGGATGATCAGCGTTTGATCAGCATCGCCAAGTCATTGTCTAGCGAGCTGACGCAAGCGGATTGGGATGCTATGGCGAAAGCGGTTGAAACACAGAACACGACTGAAGCAGCGAAGACCGTGAAACAGATCTTGTGGTCGAAGCTGTCCACCGAGGATCAAACATGGGTGCAAGCGCACTTCCAAGGGAAACAAGCGTTTGGCCCCGAGGATATCACCCTTGTCAAAGATGTAATCCAGGATGTTCAGAGTATGTTGACACCAGCTGAGCAGACTCTTTTACGGGAACAGTTGTCTCATCTGGGCGTGAACATAGGCCAGTGAGGTGTTCGATAGGGGCGTGCACCGGTTCTGGTAGACTTTCCTCGAGTGGGGGATCATGATGAATACAGAAACGATGCAAGTCCGTCGGAGAAAGCGGCAGACTTCGAGCTTTATCACGCTCATCGTCGCCTTGTTGATTTTAATCGTAGGCAGTTACTTTCTCTTGCGGCCAGTGATGAAAAACCAAGACACGCCTGTTGCCGTGACGCAGCGATTTGTGGGTTATGTCGAGTTGAAACAGTTCGATGAGGCGCACAACTTGATGACGCCAACGTTTCAAAATACGGCCGGATGGCATGGTATGCTCTATTCTTTGTATGGTTCAATCGATCCAGCAGAGGCTGGGTACAAACTCGTGGCGGAGAAGGACGGCATTGCTCAAGTCCAGTTTTCCAACGAGTCTGGCGGCTACCTGTACCTGAAACAAGTGAACGGCCAGTGGCGTGTTGCGAGCCCGAATGAGCTTCCAGCGTCGGTGACGGGAAGCACCGGAACGACGGCGGGTACTGGGACGGCAACAGGGCAGTAACAGGTTGTTTTTAGACGTCGATCCCGATGGGATCGGCGTTTTTTTGTCTCGGTAGAAGAAGACGAGTGGACGATTTTGTGGTATCATCATGGATTGAGAACGTTATGGAGGTGATTCGCACACATGAAGAACTACCAAATACTTTTGTACTACATGTATACGCCAATTGAAGATCCTGAACAATTCGCGCGGGACCATGCTGCACTTTGCGAATCACTGGGTCTTCTTGGACGAATCATCGTGGCTTCTGAGGGAATCAATGGTACGGTTTCTGGACTCGTGGAGTCGACTGAAGCGTATATGCAGATCATGCACGCTGACGCTCGATTTAAAGATATGGTGTTTAAAGTAGACGCATCTGACAAGCACGCGTTCAAAAAGCTGTCTGTGCGCCACAAGCGTGAAATCGTCAACTTTCATTTGGATGAGGATATCGACCCGCGTGTCGAGACTGGAAAAAAACTCAAACCCAAGGAATTCCACGATATGCTGCAGCGAGACGACGTCGTGGTTATCGATGGACGAAATGATTACGAGTACGAGATTGGCCATTTTCGCAAGGCAATCAAACCTGACGTAAAGGCATTTCGCGAGTTCCCGCAGTGGTTTGAGGAGCACCGCGATGAGCTTGCCGGGAAGACCGTGCTCACGTATTGCACAGGGGGCATTCGCTGCGAGAAACTGTCTGGCTTCCTCGTTCGCGAAGGACTGAACGATGTGTACCAATTGGATGGAGGCATCGTCACGTACAGCAAAGACCCTGAGGTGCGCGGGCATTTGTTTGACGGAAAGTGCTACGTGTTTGATGAGCGGATTGCTGTGCAGATCAACCAAACGGATGAAGATGTGGTGGTAAGCCGCTGCGAGCACTGTGACAAGGCATGTGACAGGTACATCAATTGCGGGTATCTGGATTGCCATCGCCAGCACATCTGCTGTGAGGATTGTGAACGGACAATGCGCGGTTTTTGTAGCGCGGAGTGCGAGGTGCAAGCCAAGTCCAACGACCGTGTCGATCCGCTGGTTCTCCACCTTCAAACCACAGTTGGCTAAGGTGATTGCGAAATGGATGAGTCCTCGCGGCATGGCTGCGAGGACTTTTTTTTGCCGTGCCTATGCGCGCATCGCTTTCCTCACGCGTGCCCGGCGCCCCAACGCAGTTTCGGGGGCAAGAAGCCGTCTTGGCTCAAGAACACATGCGAATGGCCAAACCGCTCTGCGAATTGGCGCTGCAGTTCGTCAATCGCCTCTTGGTGATACCACTGCTTCAATTCCGATGGCCGATAGAGATCGGCGACGTGCAGCGCCGACGACCGGCGTCCGTGCGCTCCGTCCCCTAAGAAGTAGTCATCGATGACGACATCTTCGGTCGCCTCCCGCAACTTATCCGCAAATTGGTCACTCGACGGCAGGAGCGGGGCTACGGCCACCTGGGTGCGCACGCCGTGCTCGCGTAAGGTTTTCAGCGCGCGCAACCGCACTTCGATCGGCGGAGCGTAGGGGGCGAAACGGCGTCTTACGTCCTCTAAATCCGTTTCGACCGTAATGCTCACGAGCGCCTTGTCACCAAGAGAGCCGATGAGCGCGGCGTCATTCGTTACGAGTGGGGACCTCGTTTGGATGAATAGGAAATCGAGGGACGCTTGCTCCGCTCCCATCGCCAGGAGGAGTTTGCGCGTCCTGTGGACCCGCGCTTCGGTCGGCTGATATGGATCCGTGCTGGAAGACATAAAGATATTTACGCTCCCACGCTGTCGCGCGAGCTGTAATTCCCGTCGAAACGACGCTTCGTCGATGTGTTTGACGTCGACGTAGCTTCCCCAGTCGCCCTCGTGAAAGCGCGCCACAGGCAAAGCTCGAACGTAACAGTAGTTGCACGCGTACACGCAGCCGACATATGGATTGAGCGTGTAATCGTAGGCCCCTAAATAGCCGTTTGCCTTCGTCAGCAGTCGACGCGGATTCGTGTCTTTGACCGTCACTCGGCTCGTGGGCGAACACCTCCAAGGTGGGAATGGTCGAAAGGTCCGTTCACGCGGACGTTCTGGACCTCCTCGGAAACCGGTTCGGTGCAAGATTAGCTGCGCCCCAGTACTTGCCACGACAACTCGCTTAGCAGAGCGCTGTCTTCGCTAGACATGACAAACGATAAAGCTCCAGCGTTTTGCGATGCCTGGGCGCTGCGCGATGCACCTGGAATGGCCACAACCGTATCTCCGTGATGGTGCATCAGCCAATTGAGCGCGACCTGGGCCGGTGTTGCGCCGTGCTTCTCTGCGATGCTCTGCATGGATTGAATGAGGGGCCGCGTTCGTTCAAGCCCCCTCCGACTAAATCCGGACGAGTATTTGCGCGGGCCGGACACCCGCTTCAACAGTTCTGGATCGCCATGAAATTTACCCGTCAGAAGCCCTTGTTCGAGTGGGGAATAGGCGATGATACTCACGCCTAACTCTTTGGCCAGGCGAAGCGTGTCGTTCGATTCTATCTTGCGGTGCAGCAAATTGTATTTGACCTGGTTGCTGACGAGGGTGATGCCGCGGCGCTCGAGCGCCGTGTAAGCGAGTTCCATTTGCCGAGCTGAGAAATTGCTGACGCCGACATAGCGAACTTGATGCGATTCGACGACGGCGGCCATCGCTTCCATCTGTTGAGCTATGCTCGACCAACTGTAGGGTTGATGGACCTGGTAGAGGTCGATGGCGTAAGGGGAGAGCGCTCGAATGCGATCGTCAATGGTCTTTTGAATGGAACTGGCTCTGCGGAGTACGGGCCACCACTTGGTCGCGATAACCACTTCGGAGGGCTTGACGCCCATCCGGGAGAGGGTGCTGGACAAGGCACGTTCCGAGGCGCCTCTTCCGTAAATTTCAGCCGTGTCAAACCAGTTGATGCCGCCCTGGAGACTAGTGTTGACGATCTCATCGATCACGGCTGGTCCCAGCGCAGGCCAAAACCGTCCAACCAGCCCTTGCCCTTCACTGAATTGCCAACAACCTAGCCCAAGTGGTGAGACGTGTAAATCGGATTTTCCTAGCGTTCGCCTTTGGACCTGGGTCACGTGTGCCACTCCTCGTCATCACCGGATCGCATTTCATTTGAACTTCCAACAAATCTCTGACTGTATGATAGATTATACACAGTACATGTTGGACATGTATAACTCGCTGGAGCAGGATGGGGAGAAAGGGAGGACATGCACGTGGCATTTGATTTTGATTCCGTCATTTCAAGGCGCAAGACTGGGGCGTCGAAGTGGGATACATTAGCGGAACGATTTGGCAAGGATGACGTCATCCCAATGTGGGTTGCAGATATGGACTTCGCCTCGCCGAGTTGTGTCCAAGAGGCGCTCGTCGAGCGCGCAAAACACGGCGTCTACGGATACGCTGTGCGCACTGACGAGTACTTTGACAGTATCATCAACTGGATGCACGACAGACACGGTTGGGCCATCGAACGCGAGTGGATCGCT
Source organism: Alicyclobacillus fastidiosus (assembly GCA_029166985.1). Classification (GTDB taxonomy): domain Bacteria; phylum Bacillota; class Bacilli; order Alicyclobacillales; family Alicyclobacillaceae; genus Alicyclobacillus; species Alicyclobacillus fastidiosus_A. The sequence continues at coordinate 2,191,483 of CP119138.1, forward strand.
TCGGCGACGGGTGTCGTCCCGGCGTTGACCGTGATCGTTCAAGCGTTGACCGAGGAGGGGGACGGGGTACTGATTCAACCCCCTGTGTACTACCCGTTCAAGCGCGTCATTCGCTCCTGGGGGCGAACGGTCGTGGAAAACCCATTGGTCTATCGCAACGGTCAGTACGAAATCGATTTCGAGGACCTTGAGGAAAAGGCGAAACAGGCGCGCGTGATGTTCCTCTGCAGCCCGCACAATCCGGTGGGTCGCGTCTGGCGTGAAGATGAACTCCGCCGTATCGGTGAGATCTGCTTGCGCCATCAAGTGTTAGTGGTTGCGGACGAGATTCACGCCGACTTGGTCTTCAGCGGCTCTCGCCACATCCCATTTGCCAGCTTATCCGAGCAGTTTGCGGCCGCTTCCATCACCTGTGCAGCGCCGAGTAAGACGTTTAACCTCGCTGGCCTCAACACGGCGTATGTCATCGTGCCCAACGCGGCGCTCAAGTCCCGCTATGAACTGATGTCGGCGAAGGCGTCGATGGGGTCGATCAACGTGTTCGGCGCGCACGCACTGGCTGCTGCGTACCGCGAGGGCGGACCGTGGCTGGACGCGTTGTTAGGCTATCTCGAGGGGAATGTACAGTACCTGAAGGACTTCATCGGCCGCCACATCCCTGAGCTCAAGGTCATTGAGCCAGAAGGGACGTATCTCGTCTGGGTGGATTGTCGAGCGTTGGGATTTGAGCGAGAGGAACTCGATCACTTCTTCGTCCACGAAGCGGGGCTGGCGCTCGACGAAGGTCATTTGTTCGGCGAGGAAGGCGTCGGGTTCCAGCGCATCAACATCGCTTGTCCGAGATCGGTGCTCGAGCAGGGACTTGAGCAACTTAAGGAAGCGGTCGAACGGGTGGTTCGCGCGAAGGCCTGAGGAGGTCGCGCTTAGCCTGTCGGCTGCCTTGACGCACACGATTTCACGCCCATCGTGCTATTTTGCGGCACGCCCTTGACGACGATTTCATACTATACCCTGACTGTATCCCGCTCTTGTATTCAATTGCACAAGGAGGGATAAGGGGATGTCTTCTGGAAAGGACGCGCGCGTGAAATCGTTACTGACAAACCGGGAACGGGAGGTGTTTGAACTCCTCGTTCAGGATAAAACCACCAAAGAAATCGCCGCGCAACTCTTCGTTAGCGAAAAAACAGTGCGGAACCACATCTCTAACGTGATGAAGAAGTTGAACGTGAAGGGTAGATCCCAAGCGGTGGTGGAGCTGGTCCGTCTCGGTGAGCTGACGATTTGAAACGAACACCCCTACTTTACCTGTAGGGGTGTTTTGCGTTGGAAGGATTACGCCCTTCGGTGTCTAATTTCTATGCGAGATGACATCGTTGGACAAGCTGTGCGCATTGCCACAGGATTTGTCGAATGGTAGTATCTAAGCTATCTGTAGATGAACGGGGTGCGTGTGGTGTCGGGGGAGTACTCGGATTACGTGGTCGAGATCGAACACTGTCTTCGGTCGGTCGCCGCAACTGTCCGGCGAAAAGGGCGCATTCTCCTTTCCGATTACGGGCTGACCTCTCCTCAATTCGAAGCACTTATCGTGCTGGATCGAGAAGGGGAGTTGACCATTGGGGAATTGAGTGGAAAGCTGTACTTGGCGTACAGTACGACGACCGACTTGGTCGATCGTCTGGAGAAGTCAAACTACGTAACGCGTCAACGGTGTTCTGACGATAGGCGCGTTGTACGGGTGCGACTCGAGCCACAGGGTGTCACGTTGATTGAGGGTGTGCTCAACGCGCGTCGGAATTATTTGGACAGCGTGTTGGCGTCGGTCGATACGCACACGCGAAAGACGATATTGGATTCACTGGAACTGCTACATATGAATATGGCTAATCAATAAAGTTGGGTCTTTAGACGGCAAGGAGCGTTACCATGAAGGCGTGTGAACTGCCCGTCGGGGTATTTGATTCTGGGGTCGGAGGCTTGACGGTAGCGCGTGCGATTCAATCACAACTACCGCAGGAGTCAGTGATTTACTTTGGCGACCGCGCGCGCTGTCCCTATGGGGACCAAGCGCCGGAGGACGTCCTGCGTTACGCGATAGAGATCTCGGAGTTTTTGTTGGAACAGCCGGTCAAGTGTATCGTGATCGCGTGCAACACCGCTACGGCCGTGGCGTTGCCTACGCTACGTTCGATGTTTTCGGTGCCGGTGATCGGCGTCATTGAACCGGGAGCCGCAGCAGCTGTCGCGGCCACGAAGAACGGGCGGATTGGCGTGATCGGGACAAGTGTCACGATAGAAAGCCATGCCTACCGAAAGGCCATTTTGGCGCTGGATGACTCCACGCACGTGGTTGAGCACGCGTGCCCGGACTTCGTACCGCTCGTCGAACGGGGCCAATTCGATGGGCCAGCGGTCGAGCAAATCGTTCGCGACTCGCTTCTGGTGTTTGCCGATACGGGTGTCGATACGCTGGTGCTGGGCTGTACGCACTACCCGCTCCTGCAGCCGGTCATCCGCCGCGTGCTTGGGCCCCTCGTGCAGGTCATTTCGTCCGCTGACGCTACGGCCAACGTGTTGATGAACCGATTGAACGTCGAGGGTTTGGCGACCTCTGGAGATACCGAGATCACACATCAGTATTTCACCACGGGCGATGGATCGAGAATGCGTTTGGCGCTCGCAAATTGGTTTGGCACACCGGTAACGTCTGACTCGGTGGTTCAGGTACAACTGCCCTTGCCGTTGCACCATGTCGTCAAGCGCGCGGCAGTACGCTAGGGGGCTTATCTTTTGAAACTGGTCATCGCTACACATAACGCGCATAAGGTTGAGGAATTCCGCGGGCTGCTCCAGCTGCCGGGATTGGACGTCGCTATGCTCCCGCAAGGTGTGCCTGATGCACCTGAGACGGGCATGACGTTCGTCGAGAACGCCAATATGAAGGCGCGGTTTTACGCAGATTACGTCGACGACTGGGTGTTGTCGGACGATTCCGGACTAGAAGTGCCTTTGCTCGGCGGTGAGCCGGGTATCTATTCGGCGCGTTACGCCGGCGTTCATGGAGATGACGCGGCAAATAACGCAAAATTGATCGCGCGTCTCCATGAGCACGGGCAGACAGAGGCCGAGGCGTCATTCGTCTGCGCTTTGGCGGTCTATCACAAGGGGACCATGCTGGCCTCGGTGGAAGGGCGAGTCGCGGGCACGATTTACGATCGCGCTTTAGGACAGGCGGGCTTCGGCTACGACCCACTGTTTCAGCCAAGCAGTGCCGCGCTTCGCTTCGCGGAGATGACGCCGGAACAGAAGGCCGAGCACTCGCATCGCGCGGCCGCTTTGCGACTCCTCGCACCGCTCCTGAAGGAGTGGCTGGATTGAAACTGTGTATTGTCAGCGATACACACGGGCGAACGGATGAACTTCACGCGGCCGCCCTCATCGCCGGCGATGTGGACTTGCTCCTGCACGCGGGCGACGAGACGGCCGACGCGGCGTGGCTCAGGTCATATCTGCAGGTGCCGGTGCAAGGCGTCGCTGGCAACTGGGACAAGCCGTCTGTCGAGTATCCCCAAGAGCGAATCGTGTCGGTGGACGACGTCCCGCTCTTGCTCACGCACGGCCACCGATTACAGGTCAAGGACACGCTGCAACCTCTCGTCGCGCGGGCGAAGTCGGTCGCAGCTAAGGTTGCCGTGTACGGTCACACGCACGTGCTGCACGCGGGTGTGCACGACGATGTACTGGTCGTGAATCCAGGCAGTTTGGCGTTGCCCCGAGGCGGCACCGAGGGATCCTTCGTACGCCTGACGTCGACGCCGAGCGGCGATTTCGTCAAATTTTTGGTCGAACACTTGACGACGCGGGCGGAAGTCATCTCGGAATTTGAGTTTGTAGCCAAAAAATGATGGGCAGCGACAGTCTTGATATCCCGAGTGGTATCGTCTAAACTGTCAGGGGTAACCACGCCGAGATGCGGGTGTAGTTCAGTGGCAGAACTCCAGCCTTCCAAGCTGGTCGCGTGGGTTCGATTCCCATCACCCGCTCCACGCGTCCCAGTAGCTCAGCAGGATAGAGCAACAGCCTTCTAAGCTGTGGGTCGGGGGTTCGAATCCCTCCTGGGACGCCACGCTGGTGCTGCCTGAGCATCCCGACCGGGATGCTCAATTCGGTGATTAGGGTAAAAGGCGCTGGCGGGGCCATGTTTCACAGGCTCGGAACAGGGGACTGTCCAACTAGGACATGTCATAGGCCATACATACCGATGTGGTGGCGTTTCTTGAAGATTTGGTTCGTACAGCGCGGGCCGTTGATTGTTGGGAGGAAGTATTGCATGACAGCAAAGTGGGAAAAGACGGAGGCCAATGTTGGCGTATTGGAAGTCGAGGTGACGAGCGAACGGTTTAAGACAGCTCTCGACGACGCCTTCAAAAAGGTCGTTAAGGATGTAAATGTTCCAGGTTTCCGCAAGGGGAAAGTGCCTCGTAAAATCTTTGAACAGCGCTTTGGCGTGGAGGCACTGTACCAGGATGCGGTAGATCTGGTTTTGCCAGAGGCATATGAGCAGGCTATCGCCGAGACGGGCATTGATCCAGTTGACCGTCCGTCCGTCGATTTGGTTCAGGTCGAGAGCGGAAAGCCGTTCGTCTTCAAGGCTACGGTTACGGTGAAGCCAGAAGTACAACTCGGCGAGTACAAGGGCATTTCTGTCGAGGACAAAGCCTTCGATGTGACCGATGAGTCTATCGAAAACGAGATCGAACAGGTACTCAAGGGCCATTCTTCGGTTGAAGTCGTGGAAGACGGCGAAGTGCAGAACGGCGACACGGTGAGCATCGACTTCCTGGGCAAGGTTGACGGCGAGGCGTTTGAGGGCGGCGAAGCCGAAAACTTTGAACTGGAAATCGGGTCCGGCACGTTCATCGGCGGCTTCGAAGACCAGCTCATCGGCATGAAGAGCGGAGAAGAGCGCGACATTGAAGTCACGTTCCCGGAAGATTATCATGTGAAGTCACTGCAGGGGAAAGCTGCTACGTTCCACGTGGTGCTGCACGATGTCAAGCGCAAGGTGCTGCCTGAGTTGAACGATGAGTTCGTTCAAGAGGTCAGCGAGTTTGATACGGTGGACGAATACCGTGCAGACTTGAAGAAGCGCCTCGAAGAGCGCGCAAAACAAGACCATGACCGCTATGTAGAAGACGAAGTGGTCAAACAGGTTACGGACAACGCGACAATCGACCTCCCAGAAGTGATGGTCAATCACGAAATCGACCATCAGTTGAACTCGTTCGCACAGCAATTGCAAATGCAGCAAATTCCGTTCGACGCGTATCTGGAATTCACGGGTACCAGCGTTGATGAACTTCGCGCGCAGTTCCGCGAAGCTGCAGAACAAAGTGTTCGCACCGCACTCGTGTTAGAAGCCATCACGGCGGCTGAAAACATTGAAGTGACGGAAGAAGAAGTGACTGCGGAGCTTGAAAAGGTCGCCGCGAATTCCGGTCTCGACCTCGACCGCGTACGTCAACTGATGACGGTTCGCGACCCGAACCTCGAGTCGTTTAAGCGCGACTTGGCTACGCGCAAGACCATCGAGTTGCTCGTTCAAAATAGCAAACTCGCGTAAACTGCGTTACACTGTAGATACGAAACACTGTAGCTAACTGAATGCTCGTTGTATGCTCAAGACAAGGGGACGTTGTCTCCTTGTCTTGTCACACACTCGGCATGCTTCGCGGGGAGGAGTCACAATGAGTCTAATTCCATACGTGATTGAACAGACCAGTCGCGGTGAGCGTTCGTACGACATATACTCGCGCCTGCTCAAGGATCGAATCGTGCTTTTGGGAACGCCAATCGACGACAACGTGGCGAACGCCATCGTGGCTCAGTTGCTCTTCTTGGCGGCCGATGACCCGGACAAGGACATTCAACTGTATATCAATAGTCCCGGTGGTTCTGTAACCGCAGGACTAGCCATATATGATACCATGCAGCATATCCGTCCCGCGGTCTCGACCATGTGTGTAGGGTTGGCTGCGAGTATGGGTGCCTTCCTCCTCGCCGCTGGAGAAAAGGGCAAGCGCTATGCGCTCCCGAATGCCGAGATCATGATTCACCAGCCGCTTGGCGGCGTTGAAGGGCAGGCCTCGGACATTCAGATCCACGCGGATTGGATGCTCAAGACGAAGGAGAAACTCAACCGCATCTTGTCGGAGCGGACTGGTCAGCCGCTGGACCGCATCGTGGAAGATACCGATCGCGACAACTTCATGTCAGCAGAAGCAGCTTGTGCTTACGGGTTGGTCGATGAGGTGCTCACGAAAGGGTCAACGCAGGCATAACCGGGAATCATTGACGGACACACTGCTAACAGCGTTTCCGTTTTGTATTTCACGCTCTGTGTGGTAACCTCGATTTGGGGAGGGAACAATGCATGTTCAAGTTTAATGAGGAAAAAGGCCAACTCAAGTGCTCCTTCTGTGGCAAAACACAGGAGCAAGTTCGAAAGTTGGTTGCCGGTCCCGGCGTATACATCTGTGATGAATGTATTGAATTATGCAACGAAATCGTCGAAGAACAGCTGGGCGAGGAAGAAGACTTTGAACTGAAGGACGTACCCAAACCGACTGAGATCAAGTCCATTCTAGACCAGTATGTGATTGGGCAGGAGCAGGCCAAGCGTTCGCTTTCTGTCGCAGTTTACAATCACTACAAGCGCATCAACGCGGGTTCGCAGAAGAGCGAAGACGTGGAACTGGCGAAGAGCAACATCCTGCTGATTGGACCAACGGGTAGCGGTAAGACGTTGTTGGCTCAAACATTGGCGAGGATTTTGAACGTACCGTTTGCCATCGCGGATGCGACGTCGCTCACCGAGGCTGGTTACGTTGGTGAAGACGTTGAAAATATCCTGTTGAAACTTATACAGTCCGCTGACTACGACATTGAAAAAGCAGAGCGCGGCATCATCTACATCGACGAGATCGACAAGATTGCTCGCAAGTCGGAGAATCCGTCCATCACGCGCGATGTATCCGGTGAAGGCGTGCAACAGGCACTTCTCAAAATCCTTGAGGGTACGGTTGCGAGCGTTCCACCACAGGGCGGGCGCAAACACCCGCATCAGGAATTTATCCAGATCGATACGACGAACATTCTGTTCGTTTGCGGTGGTGCGTTTGATGGGATCGAACCTATCATCAAGCGCCGTTTGGGCAGCAAAGTCATCGGATTCGGCAGTGCGGGTGCACAGGAGCAGAAGGATACCGCCATCATGCATAACGTGTTGCCAGAAGACCTGCTGAAATTTGGATTGATTCCAGAGTTTATCGGTCGTCTGCCTGTCTTGACGACACTCGATGCGCTCGATGAAGAGGCGCTTACGCGAATCTTGGTCGAGCCGAAAAACGCGCTTGTCAAACAGTTCCAGAAGCTGCTTGACATGGACAATGTGGTGCTCGAGTTCCACGACGACGCGTTGGCGACCATCGCCAAGGAGGCAATTCGCAGAGGCACTGGTGCGCGCGGCTTGCGCGCTATCATCGAGTCCATCATGCTTGACGTGATGTACGAGTTGCCGTCGCGCGACGATATTCAGAAGTGCATTATCACGCAAGACGCAGCGATGCGCGAAGACGCTCCGATTGTGCTGAAGAAGGACGGCAGTACGATTCCGTTCACGGTGCGCAAGTCGGAGGAAACAGCTTAAGCGTTCTGCGAAGACATAGCAAAGGGCGACCGGATGTGAGTCTACATCCGCGTCGCCCTTTTTCTGTTTTGTTTTCGGGGAGAGCTTGTTCTCCCTAGGTGTGCTCGTTTGGAATTCGGTGGTTTAGCAGGTTGGCCGCGCGGAAATACTGGAGCTATTGTTTGCTACAACATTGGAGGGGACAGCATGACTGCCAGTATTCTTGCGGCCATTCAGATATTTTTTGCGATTGTGATCGGCCTCTACTTTTGGAACCTTCTCAAGTCGCAAAACCACAATAAGCACGCAATTGAGCGTGAGTCTCGCAAAGAGCTGGACAAGTTGCGGCGGATGCGGGCGATTTCGTTGACCGTGCCACTTGCCGAGAAGACGCGTCCGGAGACGATCGACGACATGATCGGTCAACGCGATGGGATCAAAGCGCTGCGAGCGGCACTTTGTGGGCCAAATCCACAGCACGTGATCGTTTACGGTCCTCCTGGGGTAGGGAAGACGGCGGCCGCTCGGGTCATTCTTGAGGAAGCTAAGAAGAATACGCAGTCGCCGTTTCGTCCCGACGCCAAATTTATCGAACTCGACGCCACAACGGCTAGGTTCGATGAGCGAGGGATCGCGGACCCGCTGATTGGCTCGGTGCACGACCCAATCTACCAGGGGGCGGGCGCGATGGGGGTTGCCGGTATTCCACAGCCGAAGCCTGGCGCTGTGACCAAGGCCCATGGCGGCGTCCTCTTTATCGACGAAATTGGCGAGTTGCACCCCATCCAACTGAACAAGTTGCTCAAGGTGCTGGAAGATCGGAAAGTGTTCTTAGAGAGCGCGTATTACAGCAGTGAAGATCAGAATATCCCGATGCACGTGCACGATATCTTTCAAAATGGCTTGCCAGCAGACTTTCGTCTCGTGGGTGCGACGACGCGGTCACCTGAGGATTTGCCACCCGCCATTCGATCCCGCTGTGTAGAGATCTTCTTCCGTTCCCTCTCGCAGTCGGAGATCTATGACGTAGTCCTCGGCGCGGCGGAGAAACTCGAGATGCCACTCGCGGAGAATGTCGCCACGGAGATCACGCAGTACGCGACGAACGGCCGCGATGCCGTCAATATCGTACAGGTGGCGGGCAGTGTCGCACTTGCAGACGGTCGAACAGAGATTGGTCTGGAGGACGTCGAGTGGGTGATTCAGTTTAGTAACATCAGTCCGCGACCGGATCGGAAGATTCCTACTGAGCCCCAGATCGGTGTCGTCAATGGGCTGGCTGTCTACGGGCCACAGAGCGGCTTGCTGCTTGAAATCGAAGTCACGGCTGAGCAGGCTGATGCAGGCCAAGGGCGACTGACGATCACAGGGTTGGTTGAAGAGGAGACCATCGGCAGTCGCGAACGGAGCATGCGGCGCAAGAGTATGGCGAAAGGCTCGCTCGACAACGTGATGACGACGCTCAAGCGCGTTCTCAAGGTAGATCCGAGCGACTATCACATCCACATCAACTTCCCCGGCGGCATGCCAGTCGATGGGCCGAGTGCAGGTGTGGCGATGGCAGTGGCGATCTATTCGGCCATCATGAAGCGCCCTGTTTTGAATACGATCGCGATGACGGGGGAACTCTCCATCCGTGGTCTTGTTCGTCCCGTAGGCGGCGTGCCGGCGAAGGTCAGCGCCGCGGTAGAAGCGGGTGCGACAGTGGTGCTCGTGCCGAAGGCCAACTGGCAGGAGACGTTCCGCCACGTCGAAGGTGCGACGGTCGTGCCTGTGGAACGGGTGGAGGACGCGCTTCGGTTTGCGCTTGTGGGCGGGATCGAAGAGGACTACGCAAAGGCCCCGACAGAGGTTGTACCGGGGCAGATAAGCAGTGGATTGACGTCGGCACAAGGATAGAGAGTGGTGAGTGAACCGGCGCGATTAGACTTCGCGATTTCCTTTCTGTACAATTGAGACCAATCCACGGGGAGAGCTATGGAGGTGAGGAGTTGGCTGCAGAAGAAGAACATGGGCCACTCGAAGAACAAGGAACTTATCCTCTGTTGCCGTTGCGCGGTTTGTTGGTCTATCCTTCGATGGTGCTCCATTTTGATGTAGGGCGTCCGAAGTCGGTGAAGGCCTTGGAGCAAGCGATGGTCGATGACAACTTGATCGTTCTCGCCTCACAGGAAGACGGTCAAGTGGATGAACCGGAAGTAGATGACTTATATCGTGTGGGCACCTTGGCTCGGGTCAAGCAGATGATGAAACTGCCGAACGGGACCATCCGCGTATTGGTCGAGGGGCTGTCGCGCGCACAGATCATAGATTTTGTGAACGACGAGGCGTATTTCGAAGTCGAGGTCTCGTTGTACAACGAGCCGGATGACGCCAAGGCGAACGCGGAGATGCAGGCCATGATGCGGTCCGTCTCGCAGCAATTCGAACAGTACGTGAAGCTGTCTCGAAAGTTGGATCAGGAGACGTACGCGGCAGTGGTCGACATCGACCATCCTGGACGGTTTGCCGATATGGTCGCATCGCACTTGCCATTGAAGGTACGGGAAAAGCAGGACATTCTAGAGGCGTTTGACATTCAGTACCGCCTCGAGAGACTCCTGCAGATTCTCTCTGACGAGCGCGAAGTGCTGGAGTTGGAGCGCAAAATTCACCAACGCGTTCGCAAGCAGATGGAAAAGACGCAAAAGGAATATTATTTGCGGGAGCAGATGAAGGCGATCCAGCGCGAGCTCGGGGACAAGGAAGGTCGGGCGTCGGAGATCGACGAATTGCGCAGCAAATTGGACGCCAAGAAGCTGCCGCCTGACGTGCACGAAAAGGTGGACAAGGAGATCAGCCGTCTCGAACGGATACCGGCTGCTTCTGCGGAAGGCACGGTGGCTCGTTCGTACATCGATTGGTTGTTGGCGCTTCCGTGGACGGAACGCGCGAACGCTGTCATCGATTTGGGCCGCGCCGAGCGCGTGTTGGATGAAGAGCATTACGGGATGGAGAAGATCAAGGAGCGCATTCTCGAGTTCATCGCGGTGCAGAAACTCGTCAACAAGCAGGCGGGACCGATCATCTGTCTGGCAGGACCGCCGGGGGTCGGCAAGACGTCGTTGGCGAGGTCGATTGCGACGTCGTTGAAGCGGCCATTTGTTCGCGTGTCGTTGGGTGGTGTGCGCGATGATGCGGAGATTCGGGGTCACCGCAGGACGTACATCGGGGCGATGCCAGGGCGGATCATCCAAGGGATGAAGCAGGCAGAAGTGAAGAATCCGGTATTTCTGCTCGACGAGATCGACAAAATGGCGAGTGACTTCCGGGGAGATCCGGCTGCTGCCATGCTCGAGGTGTTAGATCCGGAGCAGAACAGCACGTTCTCAGACCATTACGTCGAGATTCCGTTTGATCTGTCCGACGTGATGTTCATCACGACTGCGAACAATCTGTATCAGATCCCGGGACCTCTGCGCGACCGCATGGAGGTCATTCAGCTCGCCGGGTACACGGAGGACGAGAAACTTCACATCGCCAAACTCCACCTGTTGCCCAAACAGCGTGAGAATCACGCGTTGAAGGGGGATAAAATCCGCGTCTCGGACGACGTCTTGCTTGAAATCATTCGCCACTACACGCGCGAAGCGGGTGTGCGTCAGCTCAATCGACTGATTGCCACCGTGTGTCGCAAGTGTGCGAGGATGATCGCCGCCGGCGAAAGCAAGCGCATTACGGTTACGTCGAATCTGCTGCGCACGTTCCTCGGTCCCCACAAGTTGGAGTACGGGCGCATTGAGGAAAAGGATGAAGTCGGCGTAGTCGCGGGCCTCGCTTGGACTGAAATGGGTGGTGACTTGCTGACCGTCGAAGTGTCTGTCGTCCCAGGCAATGGCAAGGTCAAGCTGACGGGACAGCTTGGAGACGTGATGAAGGAGAGTGCGCAAACAGCGCTGTCCTACATTCGTTCGCGGGCGACACAACTACATATCCCGGCCGACTTTCACGAGAAGGTGGACATCCACATTCACGTGCCAGAGGGTGCCATCCCGAAGGACGGCCCGTCAGCAGGCATCACCATGGCGACGGCCATCGCATCTGCTTTGACGAATCGACCGGTTCACCACGACGTGGCGATGACGGGCGAGGTGACGCTTCGCGGCCGCGTGTTGCCGATCGGTGGGCTGAAGGAGAAGAGTTTGGCCGCTCATCGCGCGGGTATTCGGACCATCGTCATTCCGCAAGGAAACGAGAAGGATTTGGAAGATATCCCCGAATTGGTGCGGGAACAAGTGGAGTTTAAGCCAGTGTCGCAGATGGACGCCGTGCTCGACATCGCACTCGGGACCGAAGCGACGCTCGACGAGCGCCACCCCTTGCACAATGAAGCGTGGTTTGCAGACCTCTTCGCGGAGGATAAATATTCTGGAGAGGGAACACATCAGTGATCATCCATAACTCGACGTTTGAAATCAGCGCAGTTCGCCCCAGCCAGTGGCCGGAGGGCGGACTGCCTGAATTTGCGTTTATTGGGCGCAGTAATGTGGGCAAATCTACATTGCTCAACCGGTTGCTCAATCGAAAGAACTTAGCACGCGTGTCATCGCAGCCAGGGAAGACTAGACAGATCAACTTCTTCGCTATCAACGAACAATTTCGGTTTGTTGATTTGCCTGGGTACGGATATGCGGCCGTCAGTAAACGGGAGCGGTCGGAGTTTGCGTCGATGATCGACAAGTATCTTCTGGAACGCGAACCCCTGTGCCGGATCGTCCAGTTGGTCGACATCCGCCATGAGCCGTCGAAGGACGACGTTGCGGTTCACGAGGGCCTGGCACAGTTGGATGTTCCGCTTGTCGTCGTCGCGACCAAGCTGGACAAGATCGGAAAGTCGCAAGTACCGTCGCACGTCAAAAAGATCCGCCAGACACTTCAGGCTAACGTCCCTATCTACCCAGTCTCTGCCGAAAAGAGACTTGGGTTGGACGAGCTGTGGGCACTCTTTGAGTCCGATCTTGCGGAGTGGTCTGAGCAAGAGGAATTGACATAGAGCTTTCACACATGCTAGTCCACCAGACATGATCTCATTTTGTACAGGTGCTATAATATCGTGTGGAAAGAAAGGGGGACGTGCAATGCACATCGTGGTACTGGGCATGAATCACAAAACGGCCAGTGTCGAATTGCGAGAGCGGGTCAGTTTGGGCGAAGCCGCCCTCGACCGACTGCTGCAAGAACTGCGGGATTCGCGCACCGTGATGGAGAGCGTTGTTCTGTCTACCTGCAACCGCACGGAGTTGTATGCACTCGTCAACAGCATTCGCGCTGGACAGGACTATTTACTTACGCTATTTGCCGGTATGGCCGGTCTCGATAAATCACTTGTGGAATCGTCTACTTATTTTATTCAAGGTGAGCGAGCAGTAGCACACGCAATGCAGGTCGCATCCGGTCTCGACTCGGTCGTCGTCGGCGAGACGCAAATCCTCGGTCAGATGCGCACCGCGTTTCAAACCGCGTTTGAAGCGGGAAACACAGGGGCCATGTTCAATCGATTGTTCCGCGAAGTCATTCACGTGGGCAAGCGCGCGCAGGCTGAGACGGCGATCGGTCAGAGCCCGGTGTCCGTCAGCTACGCCGCCGTTCAGCTCGCAGCCAAGTTTTTTGGAGATATGAGCGGGCGAAGGGCTTTGGTCGTGGGTGCCGGGCACATGGGGGAATTGGCGCTGATGCACTTGCACGCGCTTGGGGTTCAACACCTGGTCGTCGCAAACCGCACGCTTGAGCGAGCGCAATCGCTCGCAGAAAATGTGTCCGCTCAAGTGATGCCGCTCTCGGACGTGGCGCGTGCACTCGCGCAGTTCGACGTCGTCATCACCGCAACTGGGGCGCCTGGATTTATGATTCAAGCTCCAGATGTAGAGCGCGCGATGAAGATGCGCAAGCACCAATCGATGGTGCTCTTGGATATCGCCATGCCCCGGGACATCGACCCAGCGGTGAACTCGTTGTCAGGCGCCTATCTTTACGACGTCGACGATCTCGACGGCGTCATCGAGGCCAACCTGCAGGAGCGCAGACGCCAAGCCGCGGTCGTCAAAACGATGATCGCCGAATCGGTAGATGCGTTTTCGAAGTGGCTGACTGAGCAGGAAGTCGTGCCGCTCATCTCGGCGCTGCGCGACAAAGGCCTGTCCATCCAGCGGGATGTCATGGACAGCCTGTTGCGGAAGTTGCCAGATCTGAGCGAGCGCGATCGCAAGGTATTGAACAAGCACACGATGAGCATCGTCAATCAAATTCTGCGAGATCCGATTCAAAACGTCAAAGAGCTTGCGATGGCATCGGGAGACGCGGAATACGTCAACCTGTTTGCGCAGCTGTTTGGCATTGATGAATCGGCTTTGCAGTCGCAGGGGTTATCGCTCGAAGGCGGTTCGTCCAACGCCGCTGCACAGGGCTCGTTTGTTGAGCTCTTTCAGCGCATGCGTGGTGAGGCAAAGCGCCTGACAGAAGACAAAAGGGCATTACACCCAGTCCTTCGGTGATGAACTTGTGGTGGACACGCCTGTTATACGATGCCATCATCGTGTCCTATGCCGTCAGTTTAACGCTATTTTTCAGCGACGTGCTGCAACCTCGCCGGGCGTTTAATCGGTCGGCCGTGGTGTTGCTGTTCGTCGCTTTCTTGTGTACGACGGGCCTGCTCTTCGTCAGATTCCGGGCGATTCACGCGTTTCCAGCCTATACGAGGTCGGATCTGATGCTGTTCATCGCCTGGATCATGCTGGTCACGACACTGGTGTTGGACACGTTTTTCCCAATTGGGCTTGTGCTGTTTTTCGCCAATGTGGTCGGTTTTTTTATCTTGTTGTTCGCTGGCTACCGACAGGGCTCCGACGTCTCGCGCTGGTTCCCAAACCAGGACCTCCTGTTGTTGCACATCATTCTGGCGATGGTGAGCGAGACTGCACTCGCGTTTTCGTTTGCGTTTGCCGTGATGCACCTGTTGCAGGAGAGTAACTTGCGGTACAAGCGGTGGAATCGATGGTTTCTGTTGCTTCCGCCGCTCGCGAAAATTGAGAGTTTGTGTCTCGTCACGACGGCGATTGGCTTCTTCCTGCTTTTTGCGGCCATGGCTGTAGGCGACGTCTGGGGCAAACTCGTGCTTCACGAGTGGATCGTCTGGTCGGCAAAGACCATCGCGACGTTCGTCATTTGGGTCATGTACGGCGTATTCCTGTTTTTGCGCGTGCGAAACTCAGGGACCACTCGGGGATTGGTCATATTTCAAGTGATTTGCTTTATTGCGACCGTTATCAACCTCGGGGCAATCGGTCACATTCTACCAGGACATCAACAGGTTTCTCCGTAAAGAGAGGGAGTTTCATGAGAACGATTCGAGTTGCTTCACGACGCAGCCAATTGGCCATGACACAGACAAATTGGGTAATCGCAGAACTCCAGGCTCGCCGGCCGGACTGGACGTTTGAAATCGTGCCGATCACGACCAAGGGGGACCAAATTCTCGACGTGACCCTTTCGAAGGTAGGCGGCAAGGGCCTGTTCGTCTCCGAGATCGAAGACGTTTTGACTGCAGAGCACGCGGATCTGGCTGTACATAGTCTCAAAGACGTGCCCTATGAGCTCGCGCAAGGACTCGTGCTCGCAGGCATTCCACTTCGGGCCGACCCGCGCGACGCATTGATTTCGCACGATGGGCGATCGCTCTCCCAACTGCCGGCGGGATCGATTGTGGGCACGTCGAGCCTTCGCCGTGCGGCACAGTTGCAGGCGTTGCGTCCCGACTTGCGGATTGAACCCCTGCGCGGCAATATTGACTCGCGACTTCGCCGCGTGGCAGAAGGGGAGTTCGCGGCCATCATCCTGGCGGCCGCAGGTCTGTCGCGGATGGGATGGCAGGATAAGATCACGGAGTATTTGGATCCCGAGGATTTTATCCCTGCCGTCGGCCAAGGGATCTTGGGTGTCGAATGCCGAGCGAAGGATGACGAACTCGTCCAGGAACTCGGCAAGTGGACGGATCAAAATACGGCTGACTGTGCCGCGGCAGAGCGCACTCTGCTCACAGAACTGCAGGGAAGCTGCCAGGTCCCTATCGCGGGTTACGCGCGGCGGAATGGCGCAGGAGATTTGACGCTTACTGGCTTCGTGGCTAATCCGCAGGGGCCAGGCAGCCTTCGCTTTGAAGCCACCGGGATGGAGGATCCGAGTGCCTTAGGGAGCATCGTCGCGCAAACGCTGTTGCAACGGGGTGCAGGCGACTATCTACGAGCAGCAAGCGAGGGTTGAATGATGAGGGCTGATTGGTCCGTCGTGATCACCCAATCTGGGGAGCGCGGGCTCGGTCTCGTCCGCCGTTTAGAGGAGCTCGGGGTTCGGGCCGTTCACTGGCCTTTGATCTCCACGGTCGTGCGCAGTCCGATGGACATCCGACGGCAGTGCGATCGACTGCCGCCGGATATCGACGGGGTCATCGTGACGTCGGCCACGGCTGCACGCGTGCTGGCAAATCTGTACGGGTCGGCGAATTGGCAGTGGGGCCGAGCTGTCTGTTATTGTATAGGCGACGCTACAGCCTCGGTGTTGCGGGAACGAGGTATTCCGTGTGTCGTCTTTCCAGGGGTACAGGACGGATCTGACATGGCGCAGGCGATGCTGGCAGAGTGGCCTCGGGGAGGCCGAACGTTCCTGTTCGTGCGGGGCGTTCGGGCGAGGCAGACCGTCCCGGAGGCGCTTTTGGCTCGCGGCCATGCGGTGTTTGATTTGGAAGTGTACGATACCCTCGCGAGGCCTCGTAGAGAAGTCGAGGCCATCGGCGCGAAAGGGCGGCTCATCTTCGTGCTCTTTAGTCCGTCTGGGGTGCAGGCGTTTGCCCAGTCCACGCGGATGATACGAGAACACGTTCTACGCGGGCGGCATTTGGTTGTCGCATTTGGCAGGACGACGCTCGCAGCGCTGAATGAGGCTCAGATCCCGGTCGCGTTTACGCCAAATGACGTGACACATGACGGGTTAGTACATACGTTACTCGCATTTTTAAGGGAGGAATAAGGAATGACTTTTGATCGTCATCGTCGACTCCGGGCAAGTCGTGGTATCCGTTCGTTGGTGCGGGAACATCAGGTGACTGTCCACGATCTGGTATATCCGATGTTCGTCGAGGAAGGACTCTCAGGTGCGAACGAGATCGGTGCAATGCCTGGTGTGATGCACTACGGGCTCGACGCGTTCCGGCGCGAGATCGCCAACCTGTCGGAACTTGGCATCCCAGGTATCATCATTTTTGGCATTCCAGCAGAGAAGGACGAGCGGGCGTCTTCGGCGTACGCCGAACAGGGCATTGTGCAAGAGGCGGTGCGCACGGCGAAGGAGGAGAACCCAGATCTCGTCGTCATGACCGACGTCTGCCTGTGTCAATACAATTCGACTGGCCATTGTGGCATTGTTCGCGACGGGAAAATCGTCAATGACGATTCCCTGACGTTGATCGCCAAGACTGCGTTGTCGCACGCACAGGCCGGCGCGGATATCGTCGCTCCATCTGACATGATGGACGGTCGCGTGGCGCGCATTCGCGAGGCGCTCGACGAGCACCAACTCGAAGATGTCTCGATCCTTTCGTACGCCGTCAAATACGCGAGTGCCTTTTACGGGCCGTTTCGCGAAGCGGCGCATTCTGCGCCTTCGTTTGGCGACCGTAAAACCTACCAAATGGATCCCGCCAACGCCCGCGAAGCGATGCGCGAGGCCGTGTCCGACGTCGAGGAAGGTGCGGACATGCTGATGGTGAAACCAGCGCTTTCCTATCTGGACGTGATGTATCGGATGCGCGAGGCGTTCGATCAACCGATCGCGACCTACAACGTCAGTGCGGAGTACAGCATGGTGAAGGCGGCTGCGAAGCAGGGGTGGATCGACGAGCGAGGGATTGTCATGGAAATGATGACGTCGTTCAAACGAGCAGGTGCGGATATGATCCTCACTTATCACGCGCCGGACGTCGCGCGGTGGTTGAAGGAAGAGAACCGATAATCCGGGACAACCTCTGTAGAGGATGTCTTTCAATGTCAAAGGGGCGTGAGCAGATTGGCTGGACCGAGGTCGACAGCGGCTTTTGAACGTGCAAAGCACGTGTTGCCGGGCGGGGTGAACAGTCCTGTACGGGCATTTAAGTCGGTTCATGGAACTCCATTTTTTGCAGACAAGGGCGAGGGGCCGTACCTTTACGATATCGATGGGAACCGCTACGTCGATTACCTGATGAGTTGGGGACCGCTGATCTGGGGCCATGCGCATCCACAAATCGTGGCTGCGGTCCAAGAGGCGGCCAGCAAGGGGACGAGCTTTGGCGTGCCGACGGAATTGGAGACCGAGGTGGCAGAGAAAATCGTCGACTTCGTCCCGTCCATCGACGTTGTTCGCATGGTCAACAGCGGAACCGAGGCGACGATGAGTGCTGTTCGCGTGGCGCGTGCCGCGACGAATCGGTCCTACGTGGTGAAATTTATCGGTTGCTACCACGGACATGCGGATCACTTTTTGGTGAAGGCTGGCTCCGGTGTAGCAGATCTCGGCTTGCCAGACAGCCCAGGTGTGCCTAAGGAGACGGCTGAGCGTACGATAGCCGTCCCATACAACGATATTGACGCGTTGCGAGACGTGTTCCTTGAACGCGGTGAGGAGATCGCGGCGGTGATCATCGAGCCTGTCGCTGGCAACATGGGGTGTGTGTTGCCGCGCCCTGGATACTTGCAGGCTGTACGGGAACTGACGAGATCCTATGGGACACTGCTCATCTTCGACGAGGTGATCACGGGTTTTCGGGTCGGACTTGGCGGCGCTCAAGCCAGGTTCGACATCGAACCGGACCTTACCACGTTCGGCAAGGTCATAGGAGCAGGTCTCCCGGTTGGCGCGTATGGCGGGCGTCGCGATCTGATGGAGATGGTCGCCCCTAGCGGCCCCGTCTATCAAGGTGGCACGCTATCTGGCAACCCGCTCGCGATGTCGGCTGGCCTCGTGTCGCTCAACATGCTGGAAGCGGCGAACCGCGAGGGATTCTACGACAAGCTGCAGGCGTATGGGCAACAGGTTGTCGACGCGTTTCTCGAGCTCGGCAAGCAGTACGGTATCCCGACCTATGGCCATGCCATCGGCGGTCTCTATGGCCTGTTCTTTCACGAGGGCCCCGTCTACGACTTTGAGGACGCGATGCAGAGCGATGGCGCCACCTACGAACGGTTCTTTCACGCGATGTTGGAAAACGGCGTGACATTTGCACCGTCGCCGTTGGAATCCGCGTTTGTCTCGGGAGTGCACACGTCGCGTGAACTGGAGATCACGCTTGGTGCCATGAAGAACGTATTTGCAGGGCTTTCATCCTGATTCGGAATTAGCGATATCGATGTGGATAGGGACTTCGTCAGGCGTTTTCGTCCTGGCGCAGTCCCTTTTTCAATGTCAACAAGGCCGTCCAAGCCACCTCGCTACGCGCTTTCGACATATGTAGCAGAGTGTGTACATACATTGGTGATGGAATCTTGGCGCGCGAGGAGGGGCTTAGATGTCTGAACAAGCTCGAGAACCGCTCATCCGGCTGCCGATCGATCAAGAAATCTTCATGGATACTGTGACCAGCACAGATTCTGTCGAAGATGCGACGGTCGCGACGGAAGTGGTTTCGTTTGAAAAAGACGGCGATGTCTATGAGCTAGAAGGTGCCGTAGTGTTTGCAGGCTACGTGCGGTCCACAAACGATGCCGCCACTACTGATGAGGCGGCTATTACAGGCAGGGACGAGGAAGAGGCGGTACGCCATATCCATCATCGGTTGCCATTTGTTCTGCGGGTGCCTGTGGAGGCTCAGTCGAGTGGTTTAGTCAACGTGAAGAGCCGTTTGTCTGGTTGGGCGCTCGATGTCGTCAGCGACAATTGGCTGAACGTGAAAGGCACCCTCGAAATTCATGGACTCGTCGGAGAACAAGGTTATCACTTTCAATGCGGCGCACAAGAGGGAAGTCGACCATTTCTGCGCGACGAGATCGAGGAACAGGTGTTAGAGGACGAGGTGACCGAGCTTCCAGCCGACGTGGTGGATTCAGTGACTCAGGAGTTCACACCGACGGTCGACGAAGCGTCTGAGGCCGTGTCGGAATCGGTTCAGGCGAACAGGGAGAATACGACCTCCACGGCTTCGGAATTTGCCGAAACTGACCACAAGTCCCTGAGTGAGCCCGAATTTGAACTCGTCGGCGCGCCAGATGATATGTGGCGACACGAGGGTGAAGCGGAGCAAGACGACGAAGAGGCCTTGCCCGGTGAGGAAGATGCGAGCGAGCGCAGTGAGAACGACACTCCGTTTGAGAAAGTGAGTGAGGCGCGAAGCGGACATGGCTGGGCCGAAGAGGAAGCACGCAAAGGTGAACGCCGCGGTGAAGCGTCCGAACCGGCGGCGTCGGAGTCCGTTCGCAGTGAGCTGGTCAATTTGGACCGCTTCTTCGTGCCGTCCACACCCGAACCGGCACATCGTCAAGAGGTGTCCACGCCGGAGTCCACCCAGGAACCAACGCCGGTTGCCTCGTTCGAGTTTGAGCACCAACTCGATGATGAAGTGTTAGCCACGCCGCTCGAAGGCGCCACTGCACAGGCGGATCAGGCCCCTGAATTCCGCGGTGAAGAACGCGTGGTGCCAAAGTTCACGATTTCCGGCGCCGTCGCGACGGACGACCAAAATGCGTTGGACGAAGCCCTCGCCGAGGAAGAGGTGGTCGAAGAGCCGCGGAGCGAATACGATGTCGCTTCCGTCCTGAAGTCCGACTTGTGGTCCTTCGTCGATTTTAATGGGCCTGAGCCGCGATATGTGCTTCGCTACGCGATCGTCGCGGAGGAAGAGAGTTTAGAGATGGTCGCCGACCGCTGCGGATGCCTCCCGAGTGAACTGATCCGGGTGAACGATTGTCCCAATGGGCAGGTTTTTCCGGGGCAAGCGCTTCGCATTCCGGAAGGTCCGATTTCGATCCCGCGGGTGACGTCTGCATAGACCGCTGGTAGCGGATGGAGAGGTTCATGGCAGTGTGCTAGTCGACTCTTCAACAAGAAGAAACAGGGCCGCGTTGAAAACATCGACGGCCCTGATGCCGTCTCTAGACCAGGGTTGGCATCTCGAACATCATGACTGGATAGTGGAGTGAGCGCGATGGATTATGACGACGTCCGTCGGCAGCTGATGGCCTACGGTGCCGATCCTTCGATTCTCGACGAGTACGCGTGTGTCGTCGACTGCGCGACGATTGTCAGGGATGTCGTAAAACTTTCCGGGCCGTACGGCACGTTTGCCTTGAAGAAAGTGTACATCGACAAAGGGCGGTTGGAGTACATTCACCAGGTGACGGAGCACCTGCTGCGCTGCGGACACGAGAGTGTGCCACGCATGCTCAAAACGCGCTATGGAGACGCCTACGTCGTTCACCCGTCCGGATTGTACTACATGACCGATTGGCGACAAGGGAGGTGTCCACCGGCTCAGTACGCGCACCACATCATCGCGCTCGCGCGTGAGCTTGGCATCTGGCATCGACACGCCACGGGCTTCTACGGCTCTTCAACCTGGTATGCGGCTGAGGAGGATCGTTCCTTAATACAGCGGCTCACCGAAGGTAAAAAAGCGCTTGGCGTCATTCGGGACTCGGTGATTCAGGACGAGGCGATCATGCCATTTCCTGAACTCATACGAGCGCACTACGAAACCATCGCGAACCGCCTGGACGAGGTGACCGCTCGCGCCTATGCACAGGGGTTTGTCCAGATGGAAGCGGACGCGCGCAGTCGGGGTTTCGTATGCCACGGCGCCTATACCGTCGACAACGTCCTCTACCATTCAGGCAAGTACCACATCCGCAATTACGATCACGTTCACCCCGGCGTTCCCCTCTTTGAACTCACCGTGTATATCCACCGCTATATGCCACTCTTTGATTGGAATGTGGATGTGCTTGACGCGATTCTCGACGCGTATGCTGCTGGGATCGGGGAGGCGTGCAATCAGTCCGTGGTCTCGACGATCCTCTTGATGCCCATCGAGGCGCTGCAACTTATCGAGGGCTATGTCAATCGGATGATGGACTGGGGTGAGTATGAATTCGCCGTGCGAATGGAACGCGAATTGCGACTTCTTGCATTGCGGGAGCGTGCGGCAGAAGAGCTGGTGCGTGGCTGAAGCGCGGCACAGGAGGTGCGCCCCGCTTGGCGGTCCTGGGCTTTGCGGGGCAATCCCCCGGACCGCGCTCGTCGGGCCGCAAATCTTGTCCTCGTCATGGAGCGCCGATGAACATCGCGACGAAGACGATGAACAGCAGCATGAGAATCAGCAAATCGAGAGCGCTTGGCCAAAAAATGGCCCTCAGAAACAGGAGAAAAATCGCGAGCGCGAGGATGAGCTTCACGAATCGCAGCAGAGAGTAGAACAACCGCACGGTCAAAACCTCCTTTTCCCGTGGTCTAATGATGTATATGCAGATGGCCTACTCGGGTATTTGTCCTGTGACAAGAGTTATTTTCCTTGCTAAGATAAGAGCGTGATGTTAGAGGCGGACAGGCTCTGGCCGTGACTAAGTTTGGGGGATGGAAGTTGGAGCAATCGATGAGTTCAGGAGGACCAGGGATTTGGCGCGGCTGGTATTGGCGCTTTGTCGGCGGAACAGTCGTCGTCCTCGCGGTGCTGGAAGTCGCCGCTTACTATTTGTCGAAGTACTCGTTTATCACCAGCGGTGAGCTCGGGATGTTTATCTCGGCCATCTTAGTTGTGCAACGGGCGAAAGAGAAGCGGACCTTGAACACGCTGTTGGCGACGATTCTCGGGTTTGTCATCAACGTGATCTTTCAGTTGACGCTCGGCTACGCAGGCACGGTTCACTATGGTTGGGGGTTCTTCTTCGAGCAAAACGCCATCATTGGTGCGATTGGCATCTTGTTTTCTGTGGTGTACGCGAGGACCCAAGAGTGGTCGAATCGCCGGCGCGATCAGATGCAAGCCAAACGCAGGCAGGAAGCAGCCGCTCGTGACGAGGATTCCGACGTGCCGCAGGTACGCGTCCACCGCGTGAAGAAGAAGCGCGGGCGGGGGCGTCGCTAGTATGGGCGCATCCGAATCGACAATGCTTGACAACTTGACGTCAGGTTGCGTAGTATACAAAACATCGATTCGCATAGAGCGGCTTTGAAGAGGGAGGAGTAGGGCGGTCCCGACTGTCCAGAGACGGTGCACGTGCTGAGAAGCACCGCTTTCGGTCGCCTGAACGTCACCCTTGAGCTGATTATCCGGGTCATTCCGTTATCGATGTCGAGTGTCTCACTTGTCGTATAGAAGTGAGAAATTCAGGTGGTAACGCGGAGCCTATCCGTCCTGAGGACGGATAGGCCCTTTTTATTGTTTGGTGCCTATTCGCAGAACTCATGGCGAGGCACATGTAAGGAGGATATCTCATGGCAGCAGGAGAGCACGAACTACCGACCGTTTATGATCCGCGCAACGTTGAGCGGCGCATTTACGAACGCTGGGAACAGTCCGGATACTTCCGGGCAGGACGACATCCCGAGCGACCACCATTTTCGATCGTCATGCCACCTCCGAACGTCACGGGGGTCTTGCATCTCGGTCACGCGCTCGACAACACGCTCCAGGACATCACGATTCGCTACAAGCGACTCAACGGGTTTGACGCACTGTGGGTGCCGGGGACGGACCACGCCGGGATCGCTACGCAGACCCGCGTGGAAAAGACACTCCAGGAGTCGGAAGGCAAGTCGCGCCACGATTTGGGGAGGGAGGCTTTCGTCGAGCGCGTTTGGGCGTGGAAGCACCAATACGGAGATGCCATCACGCGCCAGATTCGGGCTCTTGGTAGCTCTTGTGACTGGAGCCGGGAGCGGTTCACCATGGACGAAGGTTTGTCCGGCGCGGTGCGCGAGGTCTTCGTTCGACTCTATGAGAAGGGGCTCATCTATCGTGGGCATCGCATCATCAATTGGTGTCCGCGGTGTTCGACGGCACTGTCCGATATCGAGGTAGAGCACAAGGACCAAACGGGTCACTTGTACCACATTCGCTATCGACTCGCCGATGGCAGCGGCGAAGTGGTCATTGCCACCACGCGGCCTGAGACGATGTTTGCGGACGTCGCCGTCGCCGTCCATCCGGAGGACGCGCGCTACGAAGACATGGTCGGGAAGACGGTGCGCCTGCCGCTCACGGATCGGGAAATCCCCGTCATTGCCGACGATTACGTGGATAAGGAGTACGGGACAGGGTGCCTTAAAATCACGCCGGCGCACGACCCGAATGATTTCGAAGTAGGGGAACGCCACCACCTCGAGCAGTTGCAGTGCATTGATGCAGATGGCCGCTTGAACGCGCTGGCCGGCGAGTTTCAAGGACTCACGCGCGAGGAGGCTCGCCGTGCTGTGGTCGCCGCCCTGGAGGCTGGCGGACACTTGGTGCGCACCGAGGACATCGATCACGCCGTTGGCCACTGCAGCCGCTGCGACACGGTCGTGGAGCCGTTTCTGTCGGACCAATGGTTCGTTCGCATGGACCAGTTGGCCCGCCCGGCACTCGAATCGGTCGCGCGAGAAGAACTGGATTTTGTGCCAGCGCGATTTTCCAAAGTGTTTGTCCATTGGCTGGAAAACGTCCGTGACTGGTGTATCTCGCGGCAGCTTTGGTGGGGCCATCGCATTCCGGCCTGGTACTGCGACGACTGCGGCGAGCTGAGCGTCTCCAAGGTCGACCTCGACTGTTGTCCGCATTGTGATAGCAGCAACATCCGTCAAGACGAAGACGTGCTCGATACGTGGTTCTCGTCCGCGCTGTGGCCGTTTTCGACGTTGGATTGGCCCGACCTTCAGTCGCCTGATTTTCAGCGCTATTACCCAACCAGCGCCTTGATGACCGGTTACGACATCTTGTTCTTCTGGGTCGCTCGCATGGTGTTCATGGGCATGGAGTTCACCGGGAAGATGCCGTTTCAAACGGTCGTGCTGCACGGCCTTGTCCGTGACGCCGAAGGGCAGAAGATGTCGAAGAGCAAAGGTAACGGGGTAGATCCGATCGAGGTGATCGACCAATACGGCGCGGACGCCTTGCGGTTTATGCTCGCAACTTCGACGTCGCCTGGCAACGATCAGCGATTCACTTGGGACAAAATCGAAGGCGCGCGGAATTTCATCAATAAAATTTGGAACGCGTCGAGGTTTGTGCTGATGAATCTCGAGGGCGATTTCCAACCGACAGATTTGTCCGAAGCGCAGCTTGACGTGGCGGATCGCTGGATTTTACACCGGTTGTCGGAAACTGTTCGGACGGTCACGCACCACCTCGACGAATACGACTTCGGCGAAGCGGCTCGCGCGATGTACGACTTTGCCTGGGACGATTTTTGCGATTGGTACATCGAGTTTTCGAAGCTGGCGCTCTACGGAACCGATGAGGATCGGAAAGTGGTTGCGCGGACCGTACTCCATCGCGTTTTGACGTCGCTCTTGACGCTGCTGCACCCGTATATTCCGTTTGTCACGGAGGAGATTTGGCAAGCGTTGCCGAACACTTCGGAGGCCCTGATTGTCGAAACATGGCCGATTTCGCAAACGGAGTTTGTTGACGAGGCGGCGGTTAGCCAGATGCAGCTTGTGATGGATGCCATTCGAGCTGTGCGCAACGTTCGGGCGGAACTGCAAGTGGCGCCGAGTAAGCCGGTGTCCATGCACATTCGTTGCGAGAGCGGCGATGATGTACAATTGTTTGAGTCAGTTCGCCATTATATCGCTCGTTTCTGCAACAGCGATGCCCTGACCATCGTGGCAGGAGGTGAGGCGCCGGAGAAGTCGCTGACACAAGTGGTCACGGGTGCTGTGATTCACATTCCACAGGCGGGGCTCATCGATGTCGAGGCGGAAATTGCGCGCTTGTCGAAAGAGAAAGCGCGCCTGCAGGGAGAAGTGGATCGAATTGAAAAGAAACTGGCAAACGCCGGTTTCGTCGCGAAGGCGCCAGAGGCTGTCGTCGCAAAGGAACGCGAGAAGATGCAAGACTATCAGATGAAGTTGCAAGTAGTACAGGATCGGATTTCCGATCTACAGAAGTGATGCAATCGAGGTGCAGCCAGTGAACGTAAGCGACGCATTTGCGTGGATCGGCTCTTTGCGCAGGTTCGGCATCAAGCCGGGCCTGGAGCGGGTCGAACGCGTGCTCGACACCTTGTCGAACCCGCAGGATGGGCTTCGTTTCTACCATGTTGCGGGGACCAACGGCAAAGGGTCGGTCTGCGCGATGCTGTGTGCGATGTCGATGTCTGCCGGGTACAAAACGGGGTTGTACACCTCGCCCGGCTTTGAAGGGTTTAACGGACGAATTTCGGTGAATCAGCAGGCGATTGACGACGAGTCGTTCGCACGCTATGCGACAACCATCAAGCAGGCCATTGAACAGGCCACAGCAAAGGATCCCCTCACGGAATTTGAGGTTCTCACGGTGATGGCGTTACTCTACTTTCGCGATCAGGCGGTCGACGCGGTGGTTTGGGAAACGGGCCTCGGCGGGCGATACGATGCGACGAGTGTCGTGCATCCGGTCGTCACGGCCATTACGAATGTTTCGTATGATCACGTCGAGATTTTAGGACCCACTCTCGCCGATATCGCTTATGATAAAGCAGGTATTATCAAACCCGGCGTGCCGATTGTGACAGGTGCACAGGGTGAAGCGTACGGTATCATAGAGAAGGTCGCCGAAACGGTCGGGGCCCCACTGTTTCGCATCGACAAGGATGTGGAACTGACTCGGACGGCTTACGACGACCATTATCAAACGCTGCGTTACAAAGGGATCGATCATCCAGCGTCGGAGTTTGCGTTGTCCTTGTTTGGCCGTCATCAGGTGGCCAACGCCGCAGTTGCTTTGCTCATGTTTGAATTGGCGTACCCAAATCTCGAAGACCGTGCGTGGGAGCGCGCTGTCGCATCGTTGCGCACGGTACGCTGGCCCTTGCGGTTTGAAGTGTTCGATCACCATGGTATACCAGTGGTTTTGGACGGAGCGCACAACCCGGCAGCCGCTCGTACGCTGGCGACTAGCTTGAATGAATTCTCCGCTGCGTTGTCAGAAAAGCCGCTGTGGCATATGGTGATCGGAGTGTTTGGAGACAAGGATGCTCGGTCGATGTTCGAAGAGGTACTGCCTCTGGCGCAGGATGTGGTCGTCTGTCGGCCGAATCACGTCAGGGGGGCAGACCCTGAGGCTATTAAGCGTCTGATTGGTGAGTTGGCACCTCATCTGTCGATTCGCGTCGTCGAGCAGCCTCAGGCTGCTGTGCAGGTTGCCCTCCAGGGCACGGGACCCCTCGTCATCTGGGGTAACTTGCATATGGTGGAGGACGCGAGGAAAGCTATTGCTAAATTGGAAATGAACTACTGGACATGAGGACGGTGAGGCGCGTGCGCGGTTCGCAACACGTGCATTTTGTGGGCATTGGTGGCTATGGGATGAGTGCTATCGCTCGTGTCATGCTGGATTTGGGATATCAAGTTTCTGGGTCGGACGTATCGCGGCAAGAGTTGACGGATCGTCTATCGGCTCGTGGTGCCAACATCTTTTATGGGCATGACGGTGGGCAAGTCGAAGGTGCGGACATTGTGGTACACAGTACTGCAGTGAAGAAGGACAATGTAGAGTTGCTTGAGGCTCATGCCAGGAATATTCCAGTCATTCATCGCAGTGAGATGCTCGCTCGGCTGATGGAAGACCGAGTCGGTGTTGCAGTCACTGGAGCGCATGGCAAGACGACGACGACGTCCATGATTGCATATATGATGGAGCGCAATAATTTAGACCCGACTTTCGTCATCGGCGGCGTCGTCTCGAATATCGGCGACAACGCCAAAGCGGGCGGAGGGAAGTTTGTCGTGGCGGAGGCGGATGAATCGGACGGATCGTTTTTGCACTACCGTCCGGCCATCGCCGTGGTGACGAACGTAGAAGCCGACCACTTGGAACACTACGACGGCAAATTCGAGAATTTGAAAAATGCGTATCGGACGTTCATTCAGCAAATCCCTGCAAACGGTTTGGCCGTGTTGTCAGCAGATGATGTGCATTTGCGGGAACTGAAGTCTGAATCTCACGCCCGCGTTGTCACGTACGGCTTTTCCGACGACGCGTTCATTCAGGCCCGCAACGTACAACTGCTCGATCGAACGAGTACTTCAGAGGTGTACGTGGGTGGCGAGTTCGTCGGGCGGCTGTTGCTCTCGCTCCCTGGCGAGCACAACGTGTTAAACGCGCTTGCGGCAGTCGCCGTCGGTCGCGAGGCGGGACTCTCCTTTCATCAAATTGCCATGGCATTGGCGGAGTTCCACGGCGCGAAACGGCGCTTTCAAGTGATCGCTGAGGCGAATGACGTGTTGGTGATTGACGATTACGCCCACCACCCGACGGAAATCAGCGCGACGATCGCCGCGGCCAAAGCGACAGGGCGCCGGATTGTAGCGGTCTTTCAGCCACAACGCTACACACGGACCTATTTCCTGTTCGACGCGTTTGCCCGTTCGTTTTCGCAGGCGGACGAAGTGATCATTTCGGAGATTTATTCTCCGGCGGGTGAGCAGCAGATCGAAGGCGTGACCGCGGAGCGACTAGCGGCAGAAATCCGCAAGCAAAGCAATCCTCGGACGCAATATCTCAGCACGCAAGATGAGATCTTTGCATACCTTCGCTCGTCGATTCGACCCGGAGATCTGATCCTCACGATGGGGGCTGGAGACATCTGGAAAGTTGCTGAGCGGATCGGAGACGACTTAGAGCGGACTTCGCGAAAAGCACTGGTTTAAGTTTCGGCGAAAGGCTTACGCGATTGCAAAAAGGGGAATCCCCTCCTCAAATAGGAGGGGATTCCCCTTTTTATGCTGCCCTGATGGCGGTGAGACTGCGCATCATTATCGATAGCGCCGGTTCCGCCGCGGCCTGCGGTGTAAGGACTCAGCTGCGCGAGCGTAGAGGTAATACGCCGCCGCGATGATGAGTGCGAGAAACGCGATTTTCAACACGAACGCGATAAACGCGGAGAGGACGAACAGGAGCAAGATAAACACCAGTGCACTTACTAGAAATGACGGTCGGCGATACATATCTACAACCCCTTACATGTGCTTGAGCTGGTCTACTCTATTTTTAAGATTATATCACATCGTGTAATATACCCCCGTCTTGCGCAGGATTATCTGCCAAGTTGTCGAATTTCGCTGTACCAGATGGGGGGCGAGCGCTAGTGGCCTTGCAAGGGTTGGTGTCTTTATATCTATTTTTCGTAGGTGCGGTGTTTGGGTCGTTTGCAACGCTGGTCGGCGAC
The DNA here is from genome assembly GCA_029166985.1 of Alicyclobacillus fastidiosus. GTDB lineage: Bacteria > Bacillota > Bacilli > Alicyclobacillales > Alicyclobacillaceae > Alicyclobacillus > Alicyclobacillus fastidiosus_A. Next base: position 2,220,574 of record CP119138.1, read on the forward strand.
CGCATTCCTAGTGGGCAATCGATTGTGCGACCGGGATCGAGTTGTAATCACTGCGGCCTGCGGCTGCGCACTTGGCACTTGGTCCCCGTCGTGTCCTTTGTGGTCTTGCAAGGGCGGTGCACAGCTTGCCGGGCCTTCATTCCAATGCGCTATCCGGTACAGGAAGCGCTGTTGGGCGGGGCAGTCGTCCTCTCTTTCTGGCATCGCGAAAGCGTCCTTCAGGTGCTTATGTGGTGTGGATTGTGGTTTGTGATGACAGTTGCCATCAGTTCTGACTTTACGAAGTTGATCGTGCCAAACTGGCTAACGTACCCGAGTGCAGGTGTGTTTTACATCTTATCAGCCTTGGCCAGTCGTAGCTTTCTGCACCCGTTGTTTGGCCTGGGCGGTGGATTTGCGATGATTTTTATCGTTCACCTGCTGTCGGGTGGGAAGATGGGGTTAGGTGACGCCAAACTCTATCTCAGTATTGGGGCAGTACTGGGAGTCGCCTTGACGGTTGAATCATTTCTCTTCGCGTGTCTGTTAGGTGCTGTCATCGGTGGGGTACTCCGTTTGACGGGCCAAATCGCGCGCAAGCAATATGTCCCGTTCGTTCCATTTATTGCGCTTGGCGTCATCTGCGCACAGTTTGTCTTCCCCGGCTTTCCACAATGGTATCTCCATCATGTTCTCGGTCTTCTCTAAGTCTTAAAAGATCCAATCGCAGTGCGGTATGCCTATGGTTATTGGCGCTTCTTGTCGGAAAGTCGATAGGCTTGTGGGGCAACCGCCGACATGTTTCAGCACCAATTGTCATACGGTCTGATATACACTATCCCCAATCCACAAGAGAAGTTGGCTGACAAAAGTTGTCTTGCATTTGCCTAGGGGGACCTATATACTATCCCCAGCCCTGGAGTCCCTTATCAGCCTTCTTTCTCTCGTGAGTAGTCAGGAAGAGGTGATGGAGTGCGTCTACCAAAGTCGAAAGCCGTTTACGCCACAGCTGCAGCAGCAATTACGCTGTTGGGCGGCGCTGCTACCACTTATGGTGCTGCGTTTAAGACGGTGACGGTCCAAGACAGCGGGCAACGCAAGACGTTACGTGGATTTTGCACAGGCACGGTAGGACAGTTTCTCGAAAAGTACGGTATCCACGTAAATGAGAGAGAGCGCGTCAGCCCGGCGCTTGAAAGCCCTGTGCGGGACGACATGACGGTCAAGATCGAAGATCCGAAATCAATTACCATCAATGACCGGGGTCACCTGGTCAGCATTTCGACCTTTGACAAGTCAGTGGGGCAACTCTTGAAGGATGAGGGAATTACCCTCACCACTTCGGATCACGTGAGTGTCCCGGTCAGTTCAGAACTGTCGAGTGGAGAAACGCTCTCCATTCACAGCACATCGCAAAAAGTGTCGACCGAGACGCAAGAAATACCATTTCAGACCATACGTCGCCGGACGTCCGAATTGACTTCTGGACACGAGCAAGTGGTGACGCACGGTGTGACAGGGTTACTACAGGTCAAGACAACGAGCGTCTACCGAGACGGGCATAAAGTCTCGCAGAGCATTACAAAGCATGTGGTTCGCAACCCGGTCACTAGTGTAGTAGAGGTTGGAACCGCTCCGGAGGTTCATCACTACACGCTGGCGAGCCGAAGCGCTTCCCCTGCAGGCAGCCTGTTCAAATCGTCGATGACAGTGCTAGCTACCGCGTATTGTGCTGGAGGCCTCACAGCTTCTGGGCAGCCAGCGCAGCCGGGAGTCATCGCGGTCGACCCGCGCGTGATTCCACTGGGTACGAAGGTCTACGTTCCCGGCGTAGGTGAACTGGTCGCTGCCGATACGGGTGGGGCGATTGTCGGTAACCATATCGACATCTGCATGTCATCCGAGGCTGCAGCGGAAAGTTGGGGAGAAAGAACTATCACAATCTACATCCTGAATTAATCTGGATGTCTCAGAAGGGTGATAGGGTAGAGGGCAAGTACGCGGAACGTTAGTTTCGCGTACTTTTTTCTGTTCTATGCGCCCTTTACGTCGCTGGGGGTCTCCTCTGGAGCCCGATCCATCCTCATACTGATCGTCCGAGCCGTTGAGCGCAGGACATCCACGGCGCGAAAGCGAATGGTTGTTGCACAGAGAAATGTGCTACCAAGGGGTGTCTATATGCGCGTGGATGAATTGTTGACGAGGGCCGTAGAGCTCAATGCGAGCGATATCCATCTCGGCGTGGGACACGCACCGACGCTTCGAGTCAACGGTGAACTCGTCTCTGAAGGCGTCGCCGCCCTGAATGAAGACATCGAGACTTGGACTCGCCAACTGTTGTCGGAGCAGGAGCTCGAACAACTGCACGAATTCGGTGAAGTAGATCTGTCGTATCGCGACAGATCTGGGATGAGATACCGCGTCAACGCCTTTTTGCAACAGGGGTATAAAACGTTAGCAATCCGAGTCATTCCCAGTCGTATTCCGACTCTGTCGGATCTCGGCCTCCCGGCGCCGCTGACGAAGCTCGGGAGTCAACCTCACGGATTGATTTTAGTCACGGGGCCGACGGGTAGTGGGAAGACCACCACGCTTGCGTCTCTCATCCAACATATCAATACGACGAGTGCCAAGCACATCATCACGCTTGAGGACCCGATTGAATACATACATCCGCACGCGGCGTCGGTCATTCACCAACGTCAAATCGGCCGTGATACATTGGGCTTTGCGCCGGCCTTGCGAGCGGCTCTCCGGCAGGATCCGGATGTCATCCTCGTCGGTGAATTGCGCGACCAAGAGACTGTGCAGACGGCGATCACCGCGTCCGAGACTGGTCACTTGGTGTTGTCTACTTTGCACACTGGTGACGCTGTACAGACGATTGATAGACTCATAGACATGTTTCCCAGTCATCAGCAGGGCCAAATCCGCTCTCAATTGTCGTCCGTGCTGTTAGGTGTGGTATCGCAGCGGTTGCTTCCGCGTACTTCCGGAGGTCGCGTGGCGTTGGCCGAGTTGCTCATCAATACGGCAGCTGTGGCGAATCTGATCCGCACGCAGAAGACGCACCAGTTGAAATCTGTCATGCAGACGTCGCGGCAACTCGGCATGCAGACCTTTGCGATGGCTGCCCGGGAGAGGCTTCAATCAGGTCAAATTTCTAGCGCGGTCGCGGGCACGTGGATGGAGGCGACGTCATAGATTCTAGGCTTCACTCATAGACTCATGATAACTGAGATTCGGGAGGCAGTTATGATGGCTGAGAGTGGAGCGCGGAACTATACGACGAACTCATCGTCCATTCTTGTTCGCCTTGGAGATAAGGCATGGGAAATTCAAAAAGAGGTGCCAGATGACCCCAGACAGATGAGTGGGGTGGACAAGCTCTCAAAAGGAGCCTATGACGATCCCGCTTCGACACTAGAATCCGGTTCCTGGCCAGCCATAGAGACGCGGTGGCGGGCTGAGCCCCCTCGGCCGACGAGTCGTCGGCGGTCGCAAAAGGCGTCGTTTCGACTGTGGCGGTTATTTCAAATCGGGATCGCGAAATGCGCGACCTACGTGATGCAGACGCTGTTTCCTCGCCAAGGCAATCGCAGTGTGGCCAGTTTAAAAGGCGGTTTACTGATCGGGATGGTGTTTGGCTGCGTGGCGATGTGTCTCTTTCATCAAATGGCCCCAGTCTCCGCTACGCCGCTCTTGGATACCAACTCATCGCAAGTTGGGACGAAGGCCATCGCCAGTGCAGCAACGCCCGCAAAAGCGCTCAGTGCGCCTGGAACGACGGTGTACTTTGTCCAACTTGGGTCGTATCCGACGCAAGCGAAGGCGACCACCGAGGCAAGTAGCCTCTTGAAACGAGGCATTTCCACAACCGTTGTGCCACTGGACGGGTACAGTCTGATTGCGACTGCAACGGTCGCAGAGCAGGATGCCGACGCCGTCGCATCCCAATTGCAAAAGTCCCACGTCACAGCGTCGGTCAAATCCTTCTCGCAAGGTGCGCGCCAACTGCAGGTCCTCGGCACCGCGGGGGATTCTGCCATCACCGGGGTGCAGGGGTGGCTGGCCCAGACGTCTAGTGGGCTATTGGCTTTGGACACGTGGCTTGCGGACAACGGTCGGGTCGCCGATGCAGAGGCGGCCATGGCCGCCGCGCTTCAGAGTTACCCTGGCGCCGCCGTGATCGCACAAACGGGTCTCAGTGATCAATTGACAAGCATCGACGCATCGCTCACAGCGGCAAACCAGGCATTCCAAAAGCGGGATAAGGCCGCTGCGCTGAAGAGTGTAATTCAAGCGTTTGTGGAATTAGAGGATATACACGGCATCAATGGTTGATTTTAAATCGTCTTGCAGACCAGGCGCACGCGGTTTACAATTACCTGCGCCTGGTTTGCGCGTGCGCAGCTCATCTGAGTCATGGTCAACTGACGTGTGCGTTTTTGCGCAAACCGCCTGTGTGGTGACAGGGTCTCCTGATTGCTAGGGTGACACAGAATCGACACAGGATGGCGGCGAGGCCGATTAACCCTTACTAAGGCAACCACGACGAGCGGCTGTAAGCAAAAGTCGGTCAATGACGGAGTCACGCCCGGAAATTAATCGACATGTTTCGGCAGGAATCAAGGTTTTCGTGTCGAAACAAGTCCGTCATGCACGTTTCCAGACAGGGGTGATCCTATGCGCAATACTGGCTGGCGCAAAGTGGGTCTGGTAGCCGCTGCGACAGTCGTTGGCAGCTTGGCCGACGTTCTCCTATCCACGCGGTTGCCTATGTTAAAGCCTCTTACACACGTGTCATGGCATCCGAATTTCAACTTAGTAGTGATTCAGTTTGCCCTGTCGTTGACGTTGACTGTCAACTGGGGCACGCTCGTTGGATTCGTTTGCGGGGTTCTTGTGTTGCGTCGTTCCAAATAAAGTTTTACCTTTTGCGTCCATACGTATATACATAGACACTTTAGGGTTTGTGGTGGTCGTGGTTCCTTCGTACAGTTAGGGAAACTGCCTGTCGGAGGGATATTCTTGTTTGCGGATAAAGACTCAGTCCTAGTATCATCAATCACGGCGGATTCGCCCAGGGAGCGCTTGTTGCATGTGGGGCCTGCCGCTTTGCGCGCAGATGAACTGCTTGCATGCATCATGCAATCTGGGAACGGGCGAACGACCGTATTCGACATCGCACATCGACTCCTCGAGTCAATTGGCGGTGTATACGCCTTGGCTGATGTGGAAGTGAGCGAGTTGGTGAATGTACCGGGGATTGGGAGGGCGAAGGCGATTCAAATTGCGGCTGCGGTTGAACTCGGCCGCCGAATTGCTCAAAAGCCCAGCGATTCCAGGCTGCAAATCCGAACCGCAGACGACGCAGCAAGGTATGTTATGGATAGGATGAGGTACCTTAAAAAGGAACATTTTGTAACGCTGCTCTTGGATACGAAGCACAGGCTCGTGGGTGAAGAGACGTGTTCGATTGGAAGTTTGGATGCATCTATCGTTCATCCTCGAGAGATATTTCGGCTTGCGGTTCGGCGGGTCGCGTCCGCGATACTATGCGTACACAACCACCCTAGTGGTGACCCGACGCCCAGTCCGGAGGATATCGCGGTCACCGAGCGCCTTACGCAATCGGGCCGAGTACTGGGTATCGACGTGCTTGACCACCTAGTCATTGGGGACGGGCGTTTTATCAGCTTACGAGCGGCTGGTTATATGGACAAATGATGTCGAGAGGGGATTCCATCACAGATGTTTGCAGTTCGAGATATGGGTGTAGATTTGGGCACAGCCAATACGCTGGTCTATGTTAAAGGAAAGGGCATCGTCGTGCGGGAGCCGTCTGTTGTTGCGTTGCGGACGGATACCAACGCCATTGAGGCGGTCGGTTCCGACGCGAAGCAGATGATCGGCCGCACGCCGGGCAACATCGTCGCTGTTCGACCGATGAAGGATGGCGTCATAGCCGACTTTCAAACGACTTCTACGATGCTTCGCCACTTCATTCGCCAGGCGATGAAGGCGAAGTCGAATTGGTCGGGCAAACCTCGCGTCATGATCAGCGTACCTTCCGGTATCACGGCGGTGGAAAAGCGCGCCGTTGAAGACGCAGCGCTTGAGGCCGGCGCAAAGGACGCGCAGGTGATCGAGGAGCCGATGGCTGCCGCCATCGGTGCAGGGTTGCCAGTTGGGGAGCCGACGGGATCGATGGTGGTGGACATCGGTGGTGGCACTACGGAGGTCGCCATTATCTCGCTCGGCGGAATCGTCACGGCGAGATCAATCCGCGTTGCCGGCGACGAAATGGACGAGGCCATCATTCAATACGTCAAGAAGACATACAATCTGATGATTGGCGAGCGGACCGCAGAGGAGTTGAAAATCCAAATCGGTTCAGCCGCACCGCTCGATGAACCTCGTTCTCTCGACATTCGGGGCCGTGATTTACTTACAGGGCTCCCGCGGACGTTCACGGTGTCTTCTGAAGAGATTTGTGAGGCGCTTGCGGACACTGTGGGTTCTATCATTGAGGCGGTTAAAATTACACTGGAGAAGTCACCGCCGGAACTCGCTGCGGACATCATGGACCGGGGTATTGTGCTCACTGGCGGGGGCGCACTGCTTCGCAATTTGGATCGGCGACTGAGCACCGAGACCGGAATGCCGGTCGTGGTCGCAGAAGATCCACTCGACTGCGTCGCTGTGGGCACTGGCAAGGCACTGGACAATTACGATGTGTATCGCAAACGCAGTGTGGCTCTTCGCAAGGCGCAGGGTAGAGGGTAAGAACCAGAAGGGGAAGAGGGATACGGGTGTCCCGTTACCTAACAAGTCGAAGGTTATTTTTACTTTTGGGTAGCATTATTGTGTTGGTTGTCATCGCTGGATTGACCATCTCGCGGGGTGGGCGCACGGCCAGTTGGCCAGAGCAGATCGTCATGAACGTGGAAAACACCGTATCTGGATGGGTCTATCGTCCCGTCAGCAAGTTGACGGCGTTCTTCGGCGGATTGCACGATCTGCGCCAGATGTACGTGGAAAATGCAGAGTTAAAGCACGACATGCAAAACTATCAAGACCTTAACGCCCAATTGCAGGATGCCAAGGCAGAAAATCTCCGCCTGCAACAAATGCTGAACTTTACAGACGGTGCCGGCAAGTCGTTAACGCGGGTCCCCGCACACGTCGTGGGGCGTGAACCCTCTGAGTGGAACTCCCAGTTGACGATCGACGTGGGCAGTTCCCAAGGGGTCCAGCCCGACATGGCCGTCGTGGCGCCAGACGGTAGCCTCGTCGGTCGCGTCGAGAAGGTCGCTTCCGGGAGTGCGAAAGTAGATCTGATCACCGATACGCAAGTGGGCGACGGGGTGGCCGCTTTCGCGGACACTTCGACGGTTCAGCCGTTTGGCGTCGTGACGGGGTCTACGCGCAATCAAGGCGCGCTGGATATGACCTTTTGGGGGACGCTAGTGCAGTTGCCGGCCTCTAAACTAGTCGGCACAGAAGTCGTGACGTCAGGGTTGAGTGACGTATTCCCGCGGGGAATCGTCATTGGGCAGATTACGAAGGTGCAGTACGGTCCCCATAACACGGTGCAAACCGCGATTGTGCAGCCCGCGGCCAACTTGGATTATTTGCAGGACGTCTTTGTCGTTCGTGCACCTAAACAGGCGGGGCAAGGGCAATGAAACTCGCGATAACGTTTCTCATGTTGTGGGTCGGACTGATTTTGGAAGCGACGTTGTTTCAAATTCCGCCCATGAATGTGGTTCACCCGGGGTTCGTACTCGTCCTACTCGTTCTCATCGCCCTCATGCGGGGTCCGAACACTGCAGTGGTGATGGCTGTGATGATTGGGCTAGTCGAGGATATCTCGTACGGATCTTTTATTGGGTTGAACGCATTTTCATACGGGTTGGTGGCGTACTTTTCGGGGGCTGTCTTCGGGCAATTTCTCCATCGAAACCTCGCTGTGACCTTCATCGACACGTTGATCATGACCTTTATGTACACGTGGATCACATATGGGTTGACAAGGCTGTTTGACGTGACGGCTGACCGGCCGATGTTTGTGCTGCAACAGTCGCTTATTACGATGATGATCAATGGATTGCTCGTCTTGATGCTGTATCCGTTGGTGACGAAGTTGTTTTCTCAGGGCAAGCGCAACAGGTACGATATCTCTGGTAGCGACGTGTGAATGTAGTCGCGTCTGTCGGACAAAAGGACAACCCGCTTGCGGGTTGTTTTTTTGTCCGAGGAGGAAATCGCAATCTTCAACGCGAATAATGCCTTTCGGGCAAGCGCCCACCCTGGAGGGAATTGTGTGATCGTCAACAGTGAAGCTTTGTTCGAAACGAAGCCGCTCGTAACCGTGAAAGGGACCCGGGATGGACTTCTTTTTCTTCTAGATGAACAGTCCGACTTCGACGCACTTTGCGCGTACGTATCGGATTTGTTGTCCGGCCAGTCTGGGAAGGTATTCGACGGCCCGATGGTCGAGATTGTCGTGGATTACGGGCGACGGCAATTGACTCCGTCCGATTGTAGGCGCCTTTTGTCGTTGTTTCTCGAACGCGATAATTTTGTACTGAAGACCTGGGGTGGACGTACGGATGCTCGGCAGTCTTTGTTCTATCGTACCCGGGCTGTGCGCGGACAGACGATTTACCACGGTGTGGTTCGGGCTGGCGAGCCGCTTTCGTTCGACGGAGACGTCGTCATCATCGGCGACGTAAACCCGAGTGCACACGTTCGGGCTACCGGCGATATCTATGTATTTGGTAGGCTTTTAGGCATTGCCCACGCGGGGGTTGAAGGCGATGCCAACAGCATTATCGCGGCAACTGAATTTGCGCCAATGCAGTTGCGTATCAACGACACGGTGAGTCGAGCTCCAAAAGCGCAGCAGCAACCGCTGCACGCGTTTATGGAGTTTGCATACTTAGAAAATGGACATCTCGCTGTCTCCCAGATGAAATATTTTGCGCAGTGGGAGAAGGCTCGGAATCGTGCGAGTGACACCATGCGGAAGGGGAGTCGGGCATGAGTTCGGCAATCGTGGTAACGTCAGGCAAGGGCGGGGTCGGGAAGACGACTTCGACCGCCAACATTTCGACGGCGTTGGCCCTGTTAGGCAAGAAGGTATGTATTGTCGATGGCGACATCGGTTTGCGGAATCTTGACGTGGTCATGGGTCTCGAGAATCGGATCATTTATGACATCATCGATGTTGCAAATGGCGACTGTCGTTTACAGCAGGCATTGATTCGCGACAAGCGATTTGACCACTTGGCCCTGTTGCCGGCTGCACAAACCAAGGACAAGCGGGCGCTGACGCCCGACGTCATGAAACGCTTGGTCGAGGAACTGAAGGAAGAGTACGATTATGTCGTGATTGACTGTCCCGCCGGCATTGAGGAGGGGTTCAAGGTCGCGGTCGCACCGGCTGATTTCGCGATTGTCGTGACGACGCCCGAAAACACAGCCGTTCGCGACGCCGATCGCGTCATCGGCCTGCTTGAGCGCGAGCAAGTAGGGTCGCCGCGCCTGATTGTGAACCGAATTCGGCCGCAGATGGTTAAGCGCGGAGAGATGCTCGATATCGACGAGATCGTACAGATTTTAGCTTGTGATTTGTTAGGAATCGTTCCAGATGACGAAAACGTAATTAAACACTCCAATCAAGGTGAGCCGACTGCGATGAACCCGGACACGCCAGCGGGCATCGCGTACCGCAATATCGCGAGAAGGATTCTCGGTGACTCGGTACCGCTGATGTCGCTGGAGGAGAAGTCGGGATTCTGGGGGCGGATGAAGAAGTTGATCGGTGGGAGATAGGGGAGCGAACAACGTTGCCTTACCCCGATAGAGTGAGAGCAGGCCCAGTTTGGGTCTGTTTTTTTATACATACTTGTCCCTTGCAGCTCATAACCATTTGGTGAGAGTGGGAGGGGGTCATTCCTATGCCAGATGTCAAACGCAAGTGGCCTTGGCAGGTGAAACATACATCAGCTGAACCTTATCCAGATGAGCGCAATTCGACTTCCCGAGCCGATTCCGAGGAATCGCTGCCGGCGCCCAGTCGCTGGGTGAGTGAGGAACAAAGCGACCTATCTCCATATGGATTTGCCGAAGAAGACGCGGGACTGAGACAGGTGGAGAGCGGTGCATGGCGCCGGGCGTTCAGTGGAAGTGGACAACCGCGAAAGCAGTTCGTCCCGATGCACGCTCCAAAGCCCACCCAAAGGCCGGCCGCGCGGCCCAACCGACCATCTACGCTGAGTCGTACGATGATGTGGCAAGCGCTTTGTGCACTGGTGCTGGTCGGCATCGTCTACTACGTCGACCACCATCCGGATTCCGTGCCCCCGAACGTCACAGCTCAGACGCAGGCGGTGCTTGAAACCGATTATACGGCGAACGTGGAACCCGATATCGACAAGGCGTTTGCGGATATGCACTTGGGGAATCCCACTTTTGGCGGAAGTACGGCGAAACTGCACGCGCCTCTGAACGGGACAGTGGTCGACGATTACTCCTCGACACACCCCGAGGTTTGGATCGCGGGAGCGGCTAAGGCCCCGGTGATGGCGGCTGGTTCGGGTACCGTGTTGAACGTCGTCAAGACGGGGGACACCGAGCTTGTCAAAATTGACAACGGGGCGTATGGCACGACGATTTACGCGGGGTTGGGAAGCGTGAGTGTGAAGCCGCACGAGTACGTCACTGCAGCGCAGGTCATTGGTAAGCTCCCGGCATCGCCAAGCCATCCATCGCTCAAGTTTTCGATGGTCAAAAATGGCCAGTACGTAAATCCAAATACCTGGATACAGTTGACTGGTGCTTCGCAATGAGTATCATCTCGCGCGCTGAGGTGGCAATTGGACAAGCGCTGGGCGTTGGGCGGGTGCGGGTGCACCCGCTCTTTCTAGCGCTGATGGTCGGTGCGTCGTTCGCAGGGATGCTGAAAACCGCCGTGCTTCTCTTCCTCTTCGTGCTTTTACACGAATTCGGACACGCGGTGACGGCCCGGGCGTTGGGCTACGAAGTGGAGGAGGTATCGCTGCTCCCGTTCGGGGGAGTGGCCAAAGTTTCCTACGCCAGACTCGGGTTTTCGCCGCGGGAAGAAGCCATGGTTGCCATCGCTGGCCCGTTCGTCAATCTGTTGTTGTGCATCGCGTGTTCTCTGTTGTCGGCTGTCAGGGTGATCGATGGCGACACGTATCAATTGTGTATGCAAATGAACAGCTGGATCGGGATATTCAATCTGCTGCCGGGGCTGCCGCTCGATGGCGGTCGCATTCTTCGCGCGGCGCGATCCCGTCAAATCGGCTACGAACGAGCGACACTGGAGGCGTACAACGTGGCGTTAGCACTTGCTATCCTGTTAATGTTGACTGGCGTTTTAGCGTTGTTCACTGGGCATCCGCACCTTGGCATGATGTTGCTCGGACTGTTTCTCTTCGCGACCGCGTGGCGTGGGAAAAAGGACGTGCGCAGCGAGACCATGCGGTTTCTCGATGCGAAACGACAGCAGCCGAAAGCGGTGCTGCCGATGTACACGCTGGCGGTGTTGCACAGTGCGCCTATTCGCGACGTGGTGGTGCAGTTTGCGCCGGATCGATATCATATTGTGTATATTCTCGGGAATGATGGTCTGGTTCAGGCGCTGCTCGAGGAGATCGAAATCCTCGACGCGGTGTTCGAGGGGCGCTGGTTGGAACCGATGAGTTCGTTGTTGCTGGATGCGAAGTAGCGGGTGTTGCACCTATAGACCATACATGGTAAACTATAGCGCGTGTGTATGCACTACAACCGCATGCTTCCTGGGTTTTCAAAATGGGCTTACCCATACCTTAGGCAGCGAGTCTGAGTGAAGGAGATTAAATTTATGTACGCAATTGTTGAAACAGGCGGAAAGCAATTCAAAGTCAGCCAAGGCGACACCATTTACGTGGAGAAGCTCGAGGGCGAAGTCGGTACTTCCATCACGTTGGACAAGGTTCACTTGGTTCAAACTGACGGAACGGTCCGCGTCGGCAGCCCGCTTGTCGATGGAGCAAAGGTCGTCGCGAAAGTTGTGGAGCACGGCCGTGGCAAGAAGATTATCGTCTTCAAGTACAAGGCTAAGAAAAACTACCACAAGAAACAGGGTCACCGTCAACCGTATACCAAGTTGACGATTGAATCCATCGAAGCGTAATCGATGATCAAGTTTGAAATTCTGCAGCAACGTGATTCTGTCGCGGGCTTTCGCGTGAAGGGACACGCTGGATACGCGGACTCGGGTTCTGACATCGTCTGCGCTGCAGTTTCGGTTCTGGTGTACAACGCGATTAATAGCTGTGAGCGCTTTGCGGGAGTGGCACTCGATGTCAAAGATGCGGGCGAAACACTGACTTGTCAATTGCCGTTGCATCCGTCGGAATCCGTTCGATTACTCATCAACAGCTTGTTCTACGGTGTAGAACAAGTTGCCGAACAGTATCCTGAGTTTGTCAGGTTACAAACCACGAACATTGCGAAACTTTGAAAGGATGAATGGCTATGTTGAAGTTAAACCTGCAACGGTTTGCTCATAAAAAGGGTGTGTCGTCGACCCGTAACGGTCGCGATAGCGTTGGTCGGCGCCTTGGCGTCAAAGAGCCGGATGGCAAAGTGGTAACGGCAGGAAGTATCTTGGTTCGCCAGCGTGGCACGAAAATTCACCCCGGCACCAACGTTGGAATCGGCAAGGATGACACCTTGTTCGCGAAGGTGGAAGGTCAAGTTCGTTTCGAGCGTTTTGGTCACAACCGCAAACGCGTCAGCGTTTACCCGGTTGCAGTAGCTGTCACTCAATAACGATTGACCTGAACGCATGCGTTGGAGGGCCTGGCAGAAATGCCAGGCCCTTTTTGAGAGGCGGTACACACAATGATGCAAAATGAACACGATACATATGAAGCTAGTGCATTTCGCCGTCACCGACACGACGTCCTGAACGAACTCCAATTAATCCGCGGCTATCTTCAACTAGGGCAGATGGAGCGGGCGCTTGGCGTCGTGGACAGGACGGCTGGCTGGTTGCAGTCGCTGACAAATTGGCAGACTTCATCGGCTTCGGTCGGGGAGCGGCTGATGTGGGAAGCTGCAACCTGTCCGAACTTGTTGCTTCGGCAGATCCGTTTTGCCGGCGAACCGGGTGCAGAGCTTTTGACGCAATTCGCCGCATGGCTGCACGGGCTGAACGACGGTGCGGCACAGCAGGGGATTCATTTGGAAATTAGCGTGACGCTGACTGAGGAGACTGTACGCGCGAGTGGGCACAGTCGTCAACCATTCGTCGAGGATGGGGATTGGCAGAAGACGTTCCCAATGATTGCGTTTGACGTTGTAGACAGTGGAAATGCTACGGAGGTGAGGGGGTGAGTCACATGTTTATCGATCGCGCGTCGATTTATGTCAAGGGTGGCGATGGTGGCAACGGGATCGTGTCGTATCGCCGCGAGAAGTACGTGCCCCTCGGCGGGCCTGCTGGTGGCGATGGCGGTGACGGTGCGGACGTCGTGTTTGTGGTCGACGAAGGATTACGCACGCTGATCGACTTTCGCTATCAAAAACACTTCAAGGCTCCCGCTGGCGAGCACGGAGGAACCAAGAACCGGCATGGCGCCAATGCGTCGGATATGATCGTCAAAGTCCCGCCAGGTACGCTTGTTCGCGATGCCAAGACAGGCGCCTTTCTCGGCGACCTGACGGAGCATGGGGCTCGGCTCGTCGTTGCGAGGGGCGGCAGAGGTGGCCGCGGGAACACGCGGTTTGCGACAGGTGTCAACAAGGCGCCGGATATGGCGGAACGCGGTGAGCCTGGCGAGGAGCGGGAACTTGAATTGGAGTTGCGCGTCCTCGCTGATGTCGGGCTCGTCGGCTTCCCATCCGTTGGCAAGTCGACGCTGCTCGCGGCGGTGACGCGCGCGCGTCCGAAAGTGGGATCGTATCACTTTACGACGTTGACCCCGCAACTGGGCGTCGTGGAGACCCCAGACGGCCGTGGTTTTGTCATTGCCGATCTCCCTGGTCTCATCGAAGGTGCGCACGAGGGACTCGGCTTAGGGCACGAGTTTCTCCGACACGTCGAACGCACCAAGGTCATCGTTCACGTCATCGACATGGCTGCTGTTGACGGCCGCGACCCAGTCGAGGATTTCCAGGTGATCGAGCACGAACTCGAGGCTTACGATGTCGCGTTGGCGGATCGACCGAGGGTTGTAGCTGCGAACAAGATGGACTTGCCGGATGCGAAAGAGGGTCTGGCGCGATTTTGCGAGGCGTACCCAGAACTCGAAGTATTCCCCATCTCTGGCGCTACACATCAGGGGCTCGAGGATTTGCTGCGAAAATTGGCCGATATTCTCGATGAGCTTCCGACTGAAACGCAGCCAGAGGCGGTGGATACGGATGAACAGACCCACAAGGTCTACCGTCTCGAAACGATTCAACCGTTCACCATCCGTCGTCAAGGCGGTGAATTCGTAGTCGAGAGCGCCGAGTTGGAGAAGCTCGTGACGATGACGAATTTCCAGCAGTTTGACGCCGTCAAGCGGTTCCAGCGAATCCTCAAGCAACGCGGCGTCGACGATGCGCTACGCAAGCGTGGTGCAAAGGATGGCGACAGTATCCGCATCGGCGATATGGTGTTTGACTTTGTGGAGTAAGTCAACGCGTACAGAATTTCTCTCATCGATGCTTGTTCTGCGACTCGTCGAACAGGCTGAGGCAGCCCTTCCGAACGAATGTGTCGGTTTTATCGTGCGGAAGGGGCCGCGCTGCTTCATCTTGCCCTTACCGGCCTTAGCGACGCCAAGTCGCGTCTACGTCCATCCGGACGTCCTCCTCGACGCCGCGATGGCCTTGGACTGCGGTGGCGTCGAGTTGGTGGCCACGTATCACAGCCACCCGGATGGCACTGCGGAGCCCTCTTCGAACGACAACCTCTTCTCTGCGTGGTCTTACACGCACGTCCTCCTCTATCGATCCGCCGGCCAGTGGGCCACACAGATTTATGCCTGGTCTTCGTCGGTTGCCGCCACTTCTGATTCGTAAAAGAACTTGTCAGTTTGGAGAATGTATACAAAGTCTGATGTCCCGTTGCGTAGGGGGAACAGGCGATGGCCGGGGGAAGACGAACTGATCCATGCAAAGGGAGGGGATTTGCATGGAGGGCTTCACAGCCGCCAGAGTACTTCAGCAGATCATAGACTGTGCTATTTCGTCGCGGGCGACGGATATTCATCTGACGTCGACCAACGCCAGGATGCGCGTTGATTTTCGGATTGCTGGCGAGATGCGACCGTTTGTTCACTTAACGGAGCGCGGCGATGAAATCGTGCGCCGGATCAAGGCGCTAGGCCGAATGGATGTGACGAACGGACAGGCACCTCAGGAAGGTGCGTTCACCTGGGAGATGGAGCACTGCAAAGCGCGTCTGCGGGTATCTGCGGTGCCTGTGTACGCGGGAGAGTCTGTTGTCCTTCGCGTCTTGCATCAGTCCATACGACCACTTTGCATCTATGAACTTGGGATGACGCCGATGCAGGTCGCGCGGTTGGTTGGGCTGCTTTCCGAACCCTGTGGATTGATTTTGGTTGCAGGCCGCACTGGGGCGGGCAAAACGACCACGCTCTACGCGATGATGCATCATCTTGCGACGCGTGGGCTACAGGTGTTCAGTTTGGAAGATCCCGTCGAAATGCCGATTCCCAACTGCCGACAGATCGAAGTGCGCGAACGCTCCGGAATGACGTACGAACTCGGACTGAAATCGCTCCTGCGACAGGATCCAGACGTGCTCATGATCGGAGAAATTCGCGACCCCGTGACGGCGCGAATTGCCGTGCGGGCAGCCCTGACAGGGAGACTTGTGTTGGCGACGACGCACGCCGCGGATGCGCGTTCCTCGCTCGATCGGCTATTGGACTTCGACGTGCCAAAGACCCTGTTGACTGGGGTCTTGCGGGCGGTGTTGGTCCAACGCGCGTCGCCCCTGCCGCAGACGGTTCATCAGCCTTTTACCTTTGACGACCTTGTGGTGTTAGGGCAGAGTGCAGGACCAGGTTTGGCGTTTCCGACTGAGGAAGGACGTGTCACCGCTGCGAATCTGGAATCGCGTGCGACAGCTTTCTAGTTGGCAGTTCACAGTGGGTCGCGTGGCAGGCAACAGGCGGGCGTTTGTCGCTTTCGCGGAGAGTCTAGCGGAACTGTTGACAGCGGGAATCGACTTCGTTCAGGCTGCGGACATCCTGACTCACCAGGGAGCGTCGTTTCAACGCAGGCTATCCTGCGCGGTATCCCGTCATCTCGAACAGGGGCTGCCAGTCTCCCAGGCGCTCCTTCCACACGTCGATGTCGTCGCGGGCAATGTATTTGCCGTAGCCGAGCGCGTTGGACAGCTTCCGGAGGCACTTTCTGCATACGTGGTTCGCGAACGTGCGCGCATGGATTGGCGCCAACAGTTGTCGAAGTCACTGATCTATCCGGCTCTCCTCATGTGTTCCTGTTTGATTTTGGCCATCTTTGTTCGCATGGTGATTCAGCCCGAACTCAATTTGTTGGAAGCGAGTCTCGAGGATACGGCCGTCAGCTCTTCCGCGGAGTCCCTCTGGTCGAATCTTTCATTGGGCGTGATCGTCACTATCCTCGGCGCGCCGGGTGCCTATTTCGTGCTGTATCATGTGCGTCGTTGGGGTGGTTTGAAGGGGCTTCGACTGCCGTTCGACGAGCTCTTGAGGAACGTTCGCTCTGAGCGATTCGTCGACAGTCTGCACGTTCAACTCGCTTCCGGGGTGTCTCTCGTCGAAGCTTTGCGTGCGCTTTGCAGCGTGCAAACCAGTTGGCTCCAAAGCGATAGTGAAATCGTGTTGCGCGAGCTTCTTGCGGGGAGCAGCCTCGCGGACGCGCTGCCGAGCCGCTTGAGTCCTATCGTCCGCGAGGTGTTGTCAGTCAGTGAAGTAACGGGTGATTTGACGGCTGGACTTCGGCGCTCGAGCGACTTGCTCAAGGGCCGGATCGCACGGAAGCTACAACGCGTGGCTACGTGGCTTGAGCCGGTGACGATGTCCATCATGGGGCTCGTCGTGGGCACGACTATGTACGGCGTATTCGGTCCAATGTATCGCACGATTGCCGGCGTCGGAACCCATGCATGACCGTTTGTGCTAAAGGAGTGTTAGCCATGACTCAAGCGATGAATGAACAGTGCGAACAGGGCTTTTCCCTATTGGAGTTGATGGTGGCTGTCTCCATCATCGCCATCATGATCGGGCTCATTACGCCCCACCTCATGGGCGCGTCGGCTCGGGCCACATCCACTGCCTGTGACGGGAACACCAAGACGATTTCAGCGGCGCTCGCCGAGTACAATCTCCTGTACCAAGCACTTCCATCTGGCAACTCAGCACAACAACTGCAAACGCTCGTCTCGCATCAACTGCTATCGGATGAGGCGCTGTCTGGGAATTACACCATTGATGATGCAGATCCCATGCATATTGAAGTCACGTGTGACTCGCCTGGAGCCGCCAATGGCACGTGAGGACCATCGCTCACCCTGCCGCGGCCATGCGTTTACGCTCATCGAGACGCTCATTGCGGTCACCGTCACGGCCATCGCATTTGCCATGGTGCTGCCCGCCGTGACGGAGGTGAAACGGGCTGCAGACCTGGACGCTTCTGCACTCGCACTAGTCTCTCGGCTGCGAGAGGCCCAATCGCTCGGAGCGACGTCGTCGCAAGCTGGGACACTTTGGCTCGATCCAGCCGACTCTCGATATCACCTGACTCAAGGTACCACCACCACGGGCACCTACGCGTTTGCGCCGGATGTACACTACGTGGATGGATATCTCCAGCTGCCAAACCGCCGCATTTCCTATGACAACCTCGGGAACGCCCAGGTAGCCGGGAAAATTCGCTTGACCGACGGCGTGTTGGTGCGGGTCATTGCACTCTTTATGGGGACAGGCCTCCAACAAGCGAGCTGGTTAACGTCATGACATTGTGGGAAACCATCGTCGCCATCGCTGTGGTCGTCGTCTACTTACCATCTCTATGCATGGCCGAGTGCAACGTGTTGACCGCTCTCCAGCAAATAAGCGTTGAAGCAGGCGTTCGAGTGGTCGAAGCGAGTGTGATCGATGACATTTTGATGAATGAGCCAGTTCATAAGGAAATGTCTGAAGGAGGGAAGTCGTATGTGGTGTCTGTCCAGGCTGGTGTGGATCACGCGTGCACGGGTACAGCCATCCAAGTATCAGGTCCTGGAGCAGTCGACGAAGTATTCGTTCCAGATTGCGACGTGCGGCTTTTCACTGATTGAGGTGTTCGTGGCCATCTCGATCGCGACCGTTCTCGTCACGGTGAGCGCCAATTGGCTCGTGGATACTTACCGTCTCTACCACATGGCGTCAGTACAGTTGGAGGGCACAGCGATGCTCGCTGCGATAGTGCGCACCATCGGGCAGGATCTCCATTCGGCCGCGTCTGTCGCGTGTTCCTCGCACACGCTTAGATTGACGCTGTTCAGCGGGCAGCAATACACATATTACGTCAACGACCATCTGCAACTGATCCGCACTCAGGCAGGAGGAGGAGACGCCGTCATCGGAGCAAATGTCCAATCGTTTGAGGTCGCTTGCAAACAGGTGGGGGTCATCCACCTTCTCGTAGAAGTGGTGGGAGAGCGGACTGAATCGTTCGATGTTCGTCAGGGTCCCAGTCCCGGCACACCATGAATAGAACCGCAGGCGTGGCGCTCATCAGCGTGTTGTCCTTCGTTCTTACGATGTCTGTGTTGCTGTCATCGCTCGTTCTCTCGTGCCGCATCGTCTGGAGCATCCGTGACAGGGAACGCACGTTTGAACACTGTGCCGCTTACGCGACAGGCGTAGCACGGACACTGTTACAGGATTTGCAGGAGGGACATGTGATCAAATCCTCGCAAACCTTGCAATTTGACCAAGCTCAAGTGGCGATCACGGCAGCGGACCACAACGGGTTAACTTTGGTGAAAGTGGAAGTGGAAATTCGGGACGTTTCCGATACGATTGGTTTCACATATGATACAATCGCTCATAGATTACGGGCTTGGCAAGACAACGGACCAGGCATCGTGGAGTGATGATTGTCGTGCAACATCGGAGAATTGCGTTGGTAGGGTTCATGGCCAGTGGAAAGTCCACGGTCGGAAAATCGCTAGCCAATCACTTACAACGTCCATTTGTCGATCTCGATCAATATATTGAATCTTCGACAGGTAAGACCATACCAGATATTTTCGGTTCGTTGGGAGAAGCTGCGTTTCGTCAATTGGAACGGGATGCGCTGACCAGTGTCGTCCGCGGCGACGAGTTGATCGTCTTAGCGACCGGCGGCGGTGTGGTCACACAGGCGGCCAATCGCGATGTGCTCCAACGCGAGTGGGTTTGCATTTATCTGCGCACTCGACCTGAGACCGTTCGTCAACGGCTACATCGAGATGGGGTGGTGCGCCCACTCCTCGCGGTCGATAATCCGACCGAGGCGATTCGGTCGCTGATGGCGGCAAGAGAAGCGTGGTACAACGAGGTAGCCGATTTTACTGTCGACGTCGATTCCTTGGAAGTTCCTGCTGTGGTGCGTCAAATCATCGATTGGTTGAACGATTGAGCGAGGGGTATTCTATGCAGCACATTCAACAGCTATTTAGCAAGGCGCTACAGGGTCACGATAAAGGGTACGACACGGCGTACTTTCGCAGCCGAATTCCGGAGTTGAATCAATTCTCCGTGAGCGATGCCTTTATCGAGCGTTCTCGTGCTGCGCTTTTGGAGTATTTGCGGCAGGCGGATATCTGTAGCGGCTGTCAAGGTTTTCATGCGTGTGGCAAACAAGGTGATATGCAAGGTTTTACGCAAGTATTGGAGCCGTACAAGGGCCAATTAAACGTGAGCGTGCAGCGCTGTCGCCCGTACATCGACCATCTGGCGAAGAAACGTGTAGACAGGTATGCCTCCCTCGCAGGTATGATTGAACTAGATGAGAGTTTTCAGTTCGAAAATTACCCCCAGGAGCAGTCTAAGAAGTATCCAAAACTGATGCGGTACGCGATGGAGTTTGCGATGGGCTTTCAGCCCGACGATCAGACGCCGACGACCAGCGGGGTGTATTTGTTTGGGCCGCCAGGAGTCGGGAAGACGCATCTGATGTTGGCCGTGTTTAACCGCCTGCGCGAACGGGGGGTGCCGTGTCTCGTCGTGCGGTCCGATTCGCTCTTTGACCGCATGCGTCACTTGATCGCCGATAGTCAGGACTTGGAGCCGTTTCTCGATACGCTCTCGACCGTGCCGGTCCTCGGTATCGACGAGTTTGCTCAGGAACGTGCGAACGATTTCACGTTGGAGAAGTTGTTCCGCATCGTCAACCATCGCTTTCACGCCAACCTGCCGACGTGGTTTACAAGTAACTACGCGCCGCCTGACGCGTACCGTCGCCGAGGTGAGGACGTGAACGATTCGGTTTACCCACTGCGGTCACGCATTATGAAGATGTGCATGATGGCACACCTCGAGGGATCGGACGCTCGGCAGAGACATCTGCGTTCACTCACCTAGGTGCGGTTGCGCACAGGGAGGCCGACGAGCGCCGCTTGCGTGATCTGAACTTCTGTGCGAGGCGCACTCTTGGTGACAAGGTGCGCTCGTTTGCGTTTGTGTTCCTGAATGAGATCCTGCTGCGTCGCCTCGTCGTGATCGGGCAGGATGCTCTTGTAGTACGTATCCAGTTGTGACAAGTCATCTTCCAGGCGCTGTACAGCTTCTTCTGCCCAGTCTACCGGCAGAGTGTCGATATGTTGGCGGATGCACGATTTTGCGAACGCCATCCCATCCGCTACGCTTAAGGAAGCGTGTTTTAAGATGGCGTTTGCAGGCACCGTCTTCATGGTGATGCCGGCAATTTTGTCGTAAAAGTCAAATACCGGTTGTCGATTGGCGAGACATACTCCGATAGACATCCATTTCTCTTCGACGGAATCCGTGACGAACTGAATTAATGCGTTGAGTACGAGCCAAGGGACCAGGATGTCGGATGGCGCCGTGTGAATGGGTTGTACGCACGCAAACCGGCCGCGGTTGATGGCGCTATCCACGATCTTGTTCATGCGAAAACAACCGAGCGTGATGAGCTCCGTCGTCGGCGCCTTGGCAAACATGAGCTCGTACGGATTCTGCGGGGGATTTTTCTCAAGGTGCAACCTGTGTTCCTCTGCAAGGCGTGCGTCCTCACGTCGCTTGGCCTCTTCGGTAAAGGCCAGCCGCAGCGTAGTGGGCTCTACTTTCTGCTTCGTTTTCTCGGCCCACAGCCAAAAAAACGGACGATCCGTCAATTCCTTATCCACGTCTAGTGGGAGTCGAATCTCGCGGTATCCTTCTGTTTGGTAGACCACCTGGGCATCCACCGCATCGAAATACGTTTCACAAAACGACATGCGCTCTCCTTCTTCACGCAACGGGACACTCGTTGGCACGGAATGACCTCCTACACGGCATGTAGTATCTACTGCAGGTATTGTTCTTTCATCTGATTCAATTTGCTCGCCAAATCCACAGCGTCGGTACTCGTCATGGTGGCCTCAAATAGTTCTTTATCCCAATTTGCC
This sequence comes from Alicyclobacillus fastidiosus, assembly GCA_029166985.1. Lineage (GTDB taxonomy): Bacteria > Bacillota > Bacilli > Alicyclobacillales > Alicyclobacillaceae > Alicyclobacillus > Alicyclobacillus fastidiosus_A. The sequence continues at coordinate 2,242,232 of CP119138.1, forward strand.
AATCGCTTGTCGCTGACGATGTAATCCAGTTCTCCGATGACCGATTCGAACATGCGTATTTTTTCGTGCAGGAGTTTCACGATGTGTTCTTCAATGGTTTCCCGCGTCGCGAGGTTATACACATAACACGTTTGCGTTTGGCCCAATCGATGAATTCGACCGATCCGCTGCTCGAGCCGCATCGGGTTCCATGGCAAGTCAAAGTTGATCATGTTGTTGCAAAATTGTAAATTAATACCTTCCCCGCCGGATTCGGTCGCTACGAGGACTTGGGCCTTTTTCGAGAATAAATCCTTCATCCAGTCTTTCTTGCCACGTTTGAACCCGCCGCGGAAGGGAACGGCTGAAACGCCCTTTTTCTTGAGCATATACATGATAAAGTCCTGAGTGGCCCGATATTCTGTGAAAACGATGCACTTGTCGTCAATTTCATCGATCAATTCCAGTACCTTGCCGATTTTTGTGTACTCGGAGATACTGCTTCCCAGTTGAATCAGTTCAGCCAGTTGGATCTGGCGGCTTTGGCTGGTGCTCTTCTTTTGCATCTTTTCCAGAGAGATCATCGCCGCGTACGGCGAACTGCAGATCTCGCGCTGCAGGGTCAAGAGAGGCAACATGGACACGCGCTGCGACTTGCGCGACTCGTATTCGTCGCGCAGGAGTGACTGGATGCCGTCGTAAAAGCGCCGCTCCTGTGCGTTCAGCTCGAGTTCCACCACCTCGACTTGGCGAGGTGGAAGGGAAGTGGCTCCGTCCTGTCGCCGATTTCTGATCATGATATCGCCCATGGTTTCACGCAATCGCTCGGCGTCTCGCGGCGTGCGCCGACTCGCAACGTGATTCGTGGAGAATTGAGACACGCTGCCTAGGTGACCAGGTTTGAGAAGCGTGACGAGCGTGTGGAGTTCCTGCAACTGATTCTGCATTGGAGTTGCCGTGAGCAATAGCAAATATTTGTTGGGGATAGCGTTGGCCATCTGCCAATTCTTCGTTCGGTGATTCTTCAACTTGTGTGCTTCGTCGATGATGACCATGTCCCACGGCTGCGCCAGCACAGCCTCTCTATGTGGTGGACGCTTTGCCGTGTCCAAGGACGCCACGACGACGTCGTACTGCTCCCATGTCCATTCGTTGCGCTGTGCGGTCGCTGAGAGTTGGAATTTCTCGTTCAGCTCGCGTGTCCATTGCAGGACTAACGAGGCGGGCACAAGAATCAGGGCCTTTTTGACGAGACCTCTGAGCATGTACTCTTTGAGGATTAGGCCCGCCTCAATCGTCTTGCCAAGCCCTACTTCATCGGCGAGGATGGCCCGACCACGCAGTTCCTTGAGCACGCGCTCAGCCGTTTGCACTTGGTGTGGCAACGGCGTGAAGCCTGAAATGTGGTCCATCACCAACAGCGATTCAAACGTCGGCGACATGCGCGACTGGGTCGCGACAGCTGCTAGATGGAACATCTTCCACGCCGTCGGGGAATCGTCGGTGCTCACGCCGGCGAGGTACGCGTTAAAGGCGGTTTCAAGGTCGTTGTCCACCATCTGTACCTCAAACCGGATATCGGTGTTCATGGCCTGCTCCAGGAGCGTCTCGGAGAAGGAGTGATTTTCCAGGTCTAAGTCCATCTGTTTATTCCTCCGACAATGCTTGTTTCCCTCGTATTCTGTCATGTAGTATGTGACAAGTGGATTACTTTCTTTCATCTTGTCGAAAAATGTCGCGAGACACATGTAAAGGGGGATACCACTTTGACGACTGCCAAGCGCACCCCACTCTATGACTTGCACCTTGCTAAGCAGGCGAAAGTCATCGACTTTCACGGATGGGAGATGCCTGTCCAGTATCAGAGTATTGTTCATGAACACCAATCCGTTCGGCGGGACGTCGGCGTCTTCGACGTGTCGCATATGGGCGAATTTCTCGTCACGGGAGCGGAATCCAAGCAATTTGTGCAATATTTAGTGACCAACGACGTCGAGCGCCTAGCGGACGGCCAAGCGCTGTACACGCTGTTGACAGATGACAATGGCGGAATCATCGACGACTTGCTGGTGTATCGTCTGGCCGAAGAGCGTTGGCTGCTCGTGGTGAACGCGGGCAACATCGACGTCGACTATGAGTGGGTCACCAGCCATACCGGAGAATACGCGGTCCAGGTGGAGAACATCTCGGACGACGTGGCGCTTGTCGCGCTGCAAGGTCCACGCGCGGAAGCGTTGTTGGCCCAGAACACGAATGTCCTAGTGCAGGAGTTGCGTCCTTTCACGTTTGTTAGAGGAGAAGTCGTCGGCAAGCCAGCGTTGGTATCGCGGACGGGCTACACGGGTGAGGACGGCTTCGAACTCTATGTGCGAGCGCAAGATGCTGCCGCGATTTATGACGCGCTCTTGCAACAGGGGGCGGTTCCATGCGGTCTCGGCGCGCGCGATACGCTGCGGCTCGAGGCGAAACTCGCGTTGTACGGCAACGAACTGTCGCGTGACGTGACGCCATACGAGGCGGGACTCGGGATGTTTGTCAAGCTCGACAAAGGGGATTTTATCGGCCGGGCGGCGCTTTTGCGCCAAAAGGAAGCTGGTGTCCGGAAAAAGCTCGTCGGTATTCAGACCGAAGGTCGTGCTATCCCGCGCACTGGCTATAAGGTGTTCGTGGGAGACGAAGAGGTTGGCGTTGTGACCTCAGGAACCATGTCGCCGACGTTGCAGGTGCCAATTGGCCTGGTGCTCATGGATGCGCGCTACGCGGCGCTCGACCAGGAGGTCGAAGTGGAGATTCGCGGGCGCAGACATCCAGCACGCGTCGTCAAGACGCCATTTTACAAACGAAATCGGGGCTGAACGCCAGTCTATAGGAGGCTATCGCCGTTGAACGAATTTGGCTATATCCCACATACTGAAGCGGATCGAAAGGCGATGCTCGAAGCCTTGTCGCTCGAGTCGACCGATGCGCTGTTCGCTGATATTCCAGAAGAAATTCGCTTAAAGGAGCCCCTCGCTCTGCAAACAGCGATGTCGGAATTGGAAGTGATGCGCCACCTGCAGAAACTTTCCGACAAAAACGAGCACTTGGGTCGCGTCGTTAGTTTCCTGGGCGCCGGCGCCTATGAGCACTATCAACCGAGTGTTGTAGACGCCGTGATCAGCCGTTCGGAGTTTTTTACGTCCTATACCCCTTATCAACCGGAGATGAGTCAGGGCCTGCTTCAGGCTACTTTTGAATACCAGACGATGGTCGCAGAACTCACTGGCATGGACGTCGCCAATGCGAGCATGTACGACGGCCCTACTGCATTTGCCGAGGCGGGGCTCGTCGCGTGCGCGCAGACGCGGCGCAATCGCCTGATTGTGGCCGATAGCGTCCACCCAGAGTACACGCAGGTGCTGGAGACTTACGCAGCTGGACAAGGTGTGGAAATCAGCTATATTCCACATAAGAATGGCCGCATCGACCTCGAGGTGCTGACAGAACAACTTGACGAGTCGGTCGCTGCTGTGATGATTCAATACCCGAACTTCTTTGGCGTGATCGAGGATGTTCGACACATCGCACAGCTCGCGCACGAAGTGAAGGCCTTGCTCGCCGTCAACACATACCCGATTGCGCTTGGTCTGCTCGAGGCACCAGGCCATTTGGGGGCGGATTTAGTCGTGGCTGAAGGGCAGTCGCTCGGGAATGCCATCTCCTACGGCGGACCGTATCTCGGCATCATGGCTGCGAAACAGCCGCTCATGCGCAAGCTGCCAGGTCGCATTGTCGGTCAGACGACTGATCACGACGGCAAGCGCGGTTTTGTCCTCACGTTGCAGGCTCGCGAGCAACACATTCGCCGTGAGAAGGCCACGTCAAACATCTGCTCGAATCAATCACTGTGCGCCATTGCGGCCACCGTCTTCCTGTCCTACATGGGCAAGGAGGGCATGCGGGAACTCGCGGCGCAAAACTATCACAAAGCCCATTATCTCGAGCGGCGGTTGACCGACATCCATGGGGTGGAAGCCGTCTTTTCAACGCCTTACTTCAACGAATTCGTGATTCGTCTGCCGAAACGCGCAGCAGACGTGCAGTCGGCACTGTTGGAACGCGGATTTTTGTTCGGTCTCGACCTGAGAGCTAGCCATCCGGAACTTGGCGACGCTGTGTTGTTGAACGTGACCGAGGTGCGCACGCGGTCGGAGATGGACGAGCTGGTTCAGGCATTGCGGGAGGTGATTGCGTGACGATTCAACGCGAAGGAGAAGAGAAGCTCATCTTTGAAATTAGTCGTCCCGGGCGAAAGGCGTATGAGTTGCCCGACCTGGATGTGCCCGAGTCCGACATGGCGGATCTGGCAGGGCTCACACGCCTGCATCAGGCGGAGTTGCCGGAGGTCAGCGAGCTCGATGTGGTACGGCACTTCACGGCGCTGTCACAAAAGAATCATGGTGTGGACTCAGGGTTTTATCCGTTGGGATCGTGTACGATGAAATACAATCCAAAGCGCAATGAGCGGGCGGCTCGCCTCGATGGATTTGCGCGCATTCACCCGCTGCAACCCACGAGCACCGTTCAGGGGGCACTGGAACTGATGTATCAGTTGCAGCAGGACCTCGTGGCTATCACGGGAATGGATGCTGTCAGTTTACAGCCGGCGGCCGGCGCTCAGGGCGAGTGGACAGGGCTTATGATGATCCGCGAGTATCACGTTCGTCAGGGCCAACGTGCGCGCGACAAGGTCATCGTGCCAGATTCGGCCCACGGTACAAACCCGGCGAGTGTCAGCATGGCGGGACTCAAAACCATCACGATTCCGTCAAAGGCGGATGGAAGCGTGGATTTGGACGCTTTACGGCAGGTGGTCGGCGACGACACCGCTGCTCTGATGCTGACGAACCCGAGTACGCTCGGGCTCTTTGAATCGCAAATCGTCGAGATCTCGGAGATTGTGCACGCGGCCGGTGGTTTGCTGTACTACGATGGGGCAAACATGAATGCCATCCTCGGTTATGCCCGCCCAGGGGACATGGGCTTCGATGTCGTGCACTTAAACCTGCACAAGACATTCTCCACGCCGCACGGCGGAGGTGGTCCAGGCGCAGGGCCTGTAGGCGTCAAGTCGTTCCTCGAACCGTATCTGCCAAAGCCCGTGCTCCAGAAGATCGGTGGCCGTTACGAACTGTGCGCGGATAGGCCGTTATCGATTGGCAAGGTCAAGGGGTTCTATGGCAACTTCGGCATTCTTGTACGGGCGTACACGTACATCCGCACGCTCGGTCCGGACGGGCTCAAACTGGTTTCGGAATCCGCAGTCCTAGCGGCAAACTACCTGCTTTCGCAACTCAAGGACGACTACGATGCACCGTTTGCCGGGCCGTGTAAACACGAGTTTGTCTTGTCTGGAAATCGGCAGAAAGCGAATGGTGTCCGCACGCTTGACATCGCGAAGCGGCTGATCGACTTTGGCATTCATCCGCCGACCATCTATTTCCCGCTCATCGTCGAAGAGTGCCTGATGATTGAGCCCACCGAGTGTGAGAGTAAAGAAACGCTCGACCGCTTTATCGAGATCATGAAACAGGTAGCGCTTGAGGCGCAGACCCAGCCAGACTATGTCGTGTCTGCACCGCACCAAACGATTGTCGGGCGACTCGACGAGGTTACCGCGGCACGGTCACCCGTGCTGCGATATACCTGCGGTTGAGGAGTCAGTCGGAGAAGTGAGGTGGGGCGTGGCGTTGACCGCTTTTACGTGGAAGACGCCGCGCTCGAACTTGAGGCAGGTGATGCTGGTGTTCGTAATGGGCACGTTCTTCATGCCGACCCAGCGCAAGGCGCCCTTGATCACGCCCCCGTGCGTGGCGACAATGAAACGGCCACTGTGGTTCGAGTTCGTGAGGTCGGTGAGGAACGTGCCAATCCGACGCTCGACATCTTGAGACGTTTCCGCCCCAGGGGCGCCGTTTGGAAATCGTCGTTCTTTGTCTGCCCGTTGCAGTCCTTCAGCTTGGCCAAAGTGCTGTTCGCGAAGGAGTTTGGTCGTGGTGATGGGAGTGCCGGTCTTCGCCGCCACAGCTTTCGCTGTATCGAGTGCTCGAGACAGGTCGCTTGAGTAGATGTGTGCGAACGGAACGCCTTCTAAATAGTCCGCCAGTCGGCGAGCTTGCTCTCGCCCCACTGCATTGAGCGGAATGTCAGTCCACCCTTGAACGCGGCCGCTGACGTTCCAGTCTGTCTCACCGTGGCGGATGAGCCAGATTTCCATGTGCTCGTCCTCCTTCGATTTGTCAGTGCCAGTATAGCAAGGAATATAGGCGCTGTGGTACAATAAGTCAGGTTTTGACGGTCTTTTGCAATATTCATGAGGAGGAATCCCGATGGACAAACCGTATCTGGTCGTGATCCACGGACCGAACCTGAATCGTCTAGGGGTTCGTAAGCCCGAAACGTACGGCCACCGAACGTTGGCTGACGTCATCGCACTGGTGAAATCGGTGGCCGACGGATACGGACTTGACGTGTTGGATAAGCAATCCAATCACGAGGGAGACCTCATCGATTTTTTGCAGATGTATGGACCCGATGCTGCAGGTATTCTCATCAATCCCGGCGCGTTCGGTCACTATAGTTACGGACTCCGTGACTGCCTCGAGGATATTGACCGACCAACGATTGAAGTGCACATCTCAAACGTCCACAAACGAGAGGCATTTCGCCATCAGTTGGTGCTCGCAGACGTGGTGATGGGACAGGTTGTCGGCCTTGGGACGGAAGGGTATCGCTTCGCAGCGGACGCCCTCTGTCGTCAATATCAACACGATACCGCAAAGTTGCGGTGAGTCGCCTCGCTTGCGACACGATTGGGTCGTGCGCGCGTAGGCGCTCAATGGAAACCAAGTTGTGGAGGGAATAGGCTTGATTTCAAGCAACGATTTTCGCACCGGTACTACGATTGAATATGACGGCTCAATTTTCCGCGTGATTGAGTTTATGCACGTTAAGCCAGGGAAAGGTGCGGCTTTCGTACGCACCAAGTTAAAGAATGTGAAGACTGGCGCCGTGAAGGAGCAAACGTTCCGCGCAGGTGAAAAGGTCGCCCGTGCGCACATCGAGACGCGAGAAATGCAATACTTGTACAACGATGGTGAGATGTACACGTTTATGGACACGGAGACCTTTGAACAGACGAACATCAACCGTGCCCAATTGGAGTACGAGTTGAACTTCTTGAAGGAAAACATGAACTGCTACATCGTGATGTATCAAGGCGAAACCATCGGGATCGATCTGCCAAACACGGTCGAACTCGAAGTGACGGAGACCGAACCTGGTATCCGCGGCGATACCGCAACTGGTGGCAGCAAGCCGGCGACCGTTGAGACGGGATACACGCTGCAGGTCCCATTCTTCGTCAATACCGGTGATCGCTTGATCATCGATACGCGTTCGGGCAATTACGTGTCTCGCGCATAACACAATCCATTCAACGGATGTAAAAAAGCACCTGTCTCGCCGATTGGCGTTCAGACAGGTGCTTTTTTGCGTGAGCAAAGACTGGTACGGCGGCTGTCGCCCTTTCTTTGAAGACAGGCGCGGCAAGGTCACACGGGTCAGGGGCAGAACGATTGTCCAGCGAGTCCAGCGGAGTGGTTCTTCTCGGCAGATCGCTCGCATATCAAGTACCGAGGAGGCGTGTCCAATGTGGCAAGTTGTGGACAAAGTCGTCTACGGAATGGCGTCACTTCGCTTTATCTCCGGGATGATTGAATTGACAGGCGGATTGCTTATGCTCTATTTCGGGACGGCGCAGCGCGCACTTCAGGTCAATGGATTGTTGGCCTTGGTCGGACCTGTCGTGCTCATCGGCGTAACTGCGTTTGGTGTCATCGGCATCGCGGACGAGGTGAAGATCTGGCGCATTGTGATGCTGCTCATCGGGGTCGGTTGTATTCTGTTCGCTTCCAGATCCTAATTCACCTCGCACGTCACCGGTATTCCGTTTATGACTTTTTTCGCATAAAGCTGAAGACGAGTGCCATCAGTAGTACAAAAATCACGAGGAACACGACAATCCAACGGATCATGACTGAGACATCCACTTGTCGACCCTCCCCATATCGCTTCTTCGTATCAGTCAATGCGTTCGAACGTGAAATGGTTCCACACGAAACACCAATTCGCGACTACACCCGCATATGCGAAAGGCGTTGTCCATATACATGGACTAGGTGGAGGAGGTGGACAAAGACTGTGCCAGTGTCCAATGCGGAATTAGGCGCTGATCCGTTCAGTCCGTGGCGCAAAGCGGTCTCCATTTTGCCACCCGAATTGGAAGAGCGACTGCACCGTTTGCATCCCGATGCATTGGCGGCGCTCGAAGAGATTCGACTTCGCGTGGGACAGCCGCTGGAGCTTTGCGGACAAACTGGGAGCTCGTTCTTGCACTGTGAGACGGGGACTACCTCAGTCGCTTCGGAAGGACTCGTCGTGACAAGTGGACACATCAAACACGTGGTAGCGCAAGTCACACAGTTTTCGATGTACGCAGTAGAAGAGGATTTACGGCGCGGGTTTATGACCATCCCAGGCGGGCATCGCGTTGGCGTGGCGGGGCACGTGGTGACAGATGGACAAGGGCAAGTGAAGTCGATCCGCTCGATTTCCTCCTTAAATATTCGTGTGGCGCACGCAATTCCCGGTGTGGCGAACCGCCTTCGGCATCATCTCTATCGCAAGCACGATGGGCATCCGTACAACGTCCTCGTCATCTCGCCGCCACAGTGTGGAAAGACGACGCTCGTCCGCGACATCGCCCGCCAGTGGAGTGAAAACCTGCTCGTTCGGAGAAAGGTTCCGGCGAAGGTGGCGATCGTCGACGAGCGTTCGGAAATCGCCGGTTGCATTGAAGGCGTCCCGCAGTTTTCCGTAGGGCCGCGCACGGATGTCCTGGACGGTTGCCCGAAAGCGCAGGGTATGCTGATGGCCATTCGCAGTTTGTCTCCGGACATCGTGGTGACCGACGAGATCGGTCGGAGTGAAGATGCACTCGCCATTTTGGAGGCGACGCACGCGGGGGTCGCGGTGATTACGACGGCCCACGCCTTGCGGATGGAGGATTGGCGGTTGCGGCCGAATATGGATTCGCTGTTTCAATCGAAGGCGTTTGATCGGTACATCTTGCTCAGCCGAAGGAATGGTCCCGGAACGGTTGAAGCGGTGTTAGATCAAGCTGGGAGACCCATTCGCACCGGAGGCGAGGGATAGTGCTGAAGCTGATTGGCGCGATGCTGCTGGTGCTCGCGACCAGCCTGCTAGGATTTCAGGTGGCGCGGGCCCATCGGGATCGGCCGCGTCAGCTTCGCGGTCTCATCCGCGCGCTCACGCACCTGCAGGCGGAAGTGGAGTACCAATCTACGAAGTTGCCGACAGCCCTCGCCAACGTAGCTGAACGCGCGAGTCCTCCGTGTTCGTCGATGTTTACCAACGTCAGCGAGATGCTGTTGAAACGCGGTGCTTCCGTCCAAATGGCGTTTCGAACAGGCATTGAAGAACTCGTCGCACAAAGCGCCCTGACAGCTGCGGATTGCGAGCCCATTCAGATGGTCGCGGAGACATTGTCCACCATGGACCGAGCGCACTTGACGACACAATTTCAACTGTCGATCGACGCTCTTCACCAAGCCGAGCGACAAGCGCGTGAACAGGGGCTGAAGAACGCGCGCCTGTGGCAGTATCTCGGCGTTCTGACAGGGGTCATCTTAGTGATTTTACTGTATTAACCACACCTCGTTCGATCCGGGAGGGCGGACAATGTCTCCAGAGATTCGTGACGTGTTTCGGATATTTGCAGTCGGTTTTATCGCTGCTATTTTACACACTGTACTCAAACAAAGTGGTAAGGAAGATTTCGCGCATTGGGCGACACTCGCTGGGTTTATTGCGGTGTTTGCTATCGTCATCGGCTATGTTGACCACCTCTATCAGGAAATCACGAGCGTCTTTTTGCTGCAGTAGGTGAGGATGTGCATATTTTTCAACTCGTCGGAATTGGCATGACGGCGACCGTCCTAGTGTCTGTGCTCCGCGAACACGCTCCGCAGTTCGCCATGCTCGTGTCCATCCTGGCAGGCATCGTATTGCTGACGATGGTCGTTCACAACATGGATGGCGTAGTACAAAGTTTGACGGGCCTTGCAGACGCAGCCAAACTCGATCACGGCTTTTTGACCACGGTGCTTCGCATTATCGGCATCGCCTACATCGTCGAGTTCGCCGCCCAGGTTGCGCGAGACGCGGGAGAGGGGTCACTCGCCGGGAAAATTGAACTGGCCGGCAAGGTGGGCATCATCGTTCTCGCAATGCCCATCATCACGGACGTCGTCGAGTCCCTCGTGCACCTACTGCCTTGATGAAGGGGGGATCGCGGCGTGAGAGTACGGCTTGTCCGAATTATCGTGGCATGCGTTTGCGCCTTCGTGATGTTTGGCATGGCGCATGTCACAAGCGCGCTCGCTGGTCCGAATGACGGCGTCCCGCTCAACAACAGCATCACGCTGCAAAGCGGCGCCGCGCAAGCGAACGAAACGGACAACGCGACAAGGAGTGGGCCGCCAGGGCAAACCGGCGCCTCACAGGCGTCCCCGAACGAGCCGTCGTCCGAACAGCCTGGATTCAACCAACAGAGCGAGACGGCGGCGCGCAACGCCATTCAAAAGGCTGCCGAGAAACAGATTGACAGGCTGCCGATTGAGCGCATTGACCAGTATTGGAACGACCTTCAGGCGAAGTATGGTGGGTATCTGCCAGACTTGTCGGGCGGCAGTATTGTACGGGCCATCCTCGGAAACGGTGGCCCCAGCTTGACAGGGGTTACGCACGGCCTGTTGCGTTACTTCTTTACGGAATTGTTCGACGACGCGCAACTGCTCGGCGGTATTTTGATCCTCTCTGTCATCGCCGCCATCCTCGAGTCGATGCAGGGCGCTTTTGAGCGGCAGACGGTCAGTCAAGTGGCCTACATGGTCGTGTTTTTCGTACTGATGATGCTGGCCGTGCACTCGTTTATGGAGACGATGGGAGCTGCTCGGCACGCCATTCAGACCATGAACGACTTCATGATCGCGACGATTCCGCTCACCATCACCTTGCTGGCAGCGTCTGGTGCGATCGCTTCGGCAGCGTTTTTTCAACCGATGTTGCTGTTTGCCGTTCACTTCATCACGAACATCATATTTGTCGTCGTGTTCCCGCTCATTTTCTTTTCGGCCGTCCTGGATCTAACCAGTACGCTGTCCGTTCGCTACCAATTGACTCGTCTAGCTTCGCTACTTCGCGCCGTAGGCATTGGCATCCTCGGGTTCGCCTTGTCGGTGTTCATCGGCGTGACGACCGTGCAGGGCCTCGGCAAGGGCGTGGTCGATGGCGTCGTGTTGCGCACGTTGAAGTTTGGCGTCAGTACGTTTGTCCCAGTCATCGGGAAGGCCATCTCCGATTCGGCGGAAACGGTGCTTAGCGCGTCGCTCCTCGTCAAAAATGCCGTCGGGGTAGCGGGGCTCGTGTTGTTGGCGCTGATCGCGATTTTCCCGGCGCTGAAGATCCTCGCCGTGTCGCTCATCTACGGGGGGAGTGCGGCACTGATGCAGCCTTTGGGCGATACGCCGATGGTGGCTTGCCTGTCGACGCTCGGCAAGACGCTGGTTCTCGTGTTTGCCTGTGTCGCCGCGGTTGGGCTCATGTTTTTCTTTGCCATCTGCATTCTGCTAGCCACAGCAAATCTGGCGGTGATTACGGCATGACGATGCTCGGCGAATGGATCAAACAGCTGATTATCATTGTGATGGTAAGCATCATTGCCGATATGTTGCTGCCTACCAAGTCGATGCAGAAATATGTGCGGGCGGTGCTTGGAATCGCCATCATCGCCGCGATGATTCAACCTTTGACGCCGTTTTTTCGGCAGGATTGGGCGGATAAAATGGCGAGCACCGCGTCGAGTGAGTTAATGAAAGACACGTCTGCTAGCAATGGCACAGGTTCGGACATCAGTTTAGCAGGCTATCAACACGAGCTCGTGAGTGAGCAGCAGACGGAAACGAACGTCATGGTGGCCGACGCTGTCCTCGAGTCTCTGCCGCAAGCGTTGCGCGCGCACGTCGCGCGGCTGAGCGTAGCAAACGGGTCGACGCCGTCGGAACTCCAGGCGACGGTCGACGTCGACACGTCGGATGCGAAAATTTGCGCAGAGATTCAGCAGTCTGTCATGCAGGCGCTCGAGGTCCCGTCAACTCAGGTTGTGGTTCGACAGAACGGAGGTGATTGAATGGATTTCAAAACGCTGTTGAAGAACAAGTGGCTCCTGTTTATCGCGGCGGTCGGGGTGCTGCTCTTGCTCGTTGGATCCTACTTGCCGTCTAAACACGACACGCCAACCTTGGCCACATCGACACTGGGCCTCACTGGCAACGGTACGGGGCAGGGCAGCACGTCGAGCGGCTCACCTAGTTCTGCAGGGTCGCAGGACTCCGCCGCCGATCTTGAAGCGAGCTACGATAGTCAGCTGGAATCTATCTTAGTAAAAATCCAGGGCGTACACGCAGTGACGGTGATGGTCACCGTGGACTCGTCGGGGACGCTGAGCGTGGCTCAAAATAACTCGTCCAGCAAGACAGTGACGGGTAGTGGAGCGTCGGCTTCGACGACGACCACTGAGAACGACCAGATTTACACATCTGACAATGGTCAGGGCGGAAATGGTCCATTCGTTCTGTCGAACGAGCAACCAACGGTGCGGGGCGTACTCGTCACGGTCAACGCAGACGATTTTGCGACAGCAAAATCAGAAATCATTGAATCAATTACGAATGTGTTGGACGTGCCTGCATATAAAATTAGTGTAGAGCCTCAAAAGGAATAGATGCTAGACTAGGAGGATACGAAAAATGGTAAAACGGCAGACAGTTTGGCTTTCAACGATGATGGTGCTCTCGCTCATGCTCATCGGCTACTATACGATGAACAACCAGAGCGGCACTGCGACCACAACCCAACCAAATAGCGACTCCGTGGCGACGAGTGTCACGCAGCCGTCCACATCTGGGGGCGCAAGTGCAACGAACAGCACGTCATCCACTTCGTCGACGGGCGCGACGGCGACAACCGATTGGTATACAAACCAACAGACGAATGTATCGCAACAACTGTCCGAGCAGATCGACCGTCAGAAGGCTGTCCTGGCCAATAACAACGCGTCTTCTGACCAAATTGCGTCGGCTGAGTCGCAACTCGCAGAACTCCAAGACCTGACTGGCGGGATTGACAACGCCACGCAGATGATTAAGGCGGACGGGTTCAAGAACGCCGTGATCGTGCCGGATGCCAAGTTGCAAACGTTCTCGGTCTACGTCCAGGCCAGCAATTTGCAAAAGGACGACGTCATCAAGGTGATGAACATCGTGAGCCAGCAACTGGACGTCTCCATGCTGAACGTTACAGTGAAGGCGCACGCATAACTACGGCATTCTTCGACGCCCCGCTGCTACGGCAGTGGGGTTTTTCTGTGTCACGTTGTTTAGCGCACAACTCGCTTATGGTATACTAGGACGAGATCTCTGCTAGGTGTGTCGTCAAGGAGTGACCATTGAGTGTTTAAGATTGGTGAAATTCGTGAACTGATTCGATTACTAGATGAAACGAGTTTGTCGGAAATTCATTTAGAATCCGAAGACATGAAGTTGCACTTGAAAAAGCCTGATCCCGAGCGGATTGTGCAGGTAAGTGCAGCGTCCGTACATACGCCTCAGCCGACGGCAAGTGCCGTGATGCCGGCAGCGGCAGCGCCACCAGTTGCGGCAGCTGCGCCGGCACCTGCATCCGCACCCGCGCCTGCGGCCGTTGACGAAGGCGTGCATGTGATCGTCTCCCCGATGGTGGGTACATTCTATCGTGCACCATCGCCGGAAGCCGGATCATTTGTTGAAGTCGGGCAAAAGGTGAACAGCAAGACCGTCGTTTGCATCGTAGAAGCGATGAAACTGATGAACGAAATCGAAGCTGAAGTGAATGGCGAGGTCGTCGAAGTGTTGGCTGAAAATGGCCAACTCGTAGAGTACGGTCAACCGCTGTTCAAAATCCGGTTGTCATAAGGAGCCGATTTGCATCATGTTTAAACGAGTCCTGATTGCCAACCGCGGCGAAATAGCCGTTCGAATTATTCGTGCATGTCGCGAGCTGGGAATTGAAACGGTAGCGGTGTATTCGGCGGCAGATCGCGATGCCCTGCACGTTCGATTGGCAGACGAAGCGTACTGTATTGGACCCGCAGCGTCAAAACAAAGCTATCTTCACATCCCGAGCATCATGTCCGTCGCTACCCTTCGCGACGTGGACGCAGTGCACCCGGGGTATGGTTTTCTCGCTGAGAACAGCGATTTTGCCGAAGCTTGTGAAGCCTGCGGCATCACCTTCATCGGTCCGAGTCCTCGAGCCATCGACATGATGGGCGACAAGGCAGTCGCCAAGGAGACGATGAAGGCTGCGGGCGTGCCGACGGTCCCTGGGAGCGACGGCCTGATCGAGAGTGTTGAGCAAGCGGTCAGCATTGCGGAAAGCATCGGCTATCCCGTCATCATCAAAGCCACCGCCGGTGGTGGAGGCAAGGGCATTCGCGTCGTGCAAGACGAGTCGATGTTGCGTCAGGCGGTTGTCACCGCGCAGCGAGAAGCAGAGTCCGCCTTTGGCAATGCTGGCGTCTACATTGAGAAGTACATCGAGAGCATGCGCCACGTCGAAATTCAGGTCCTCGCCGACAGACATGGCAACGTGATTCACTTGGGCGAACGAGATTGCTCGGTGCAGCGTCGCTTGCAAAAACTCGTTGAAGAGGCTCCGTGCCCGGTTCTTGACGAGGTGACGCGGCAACGCATGGGCGATGCCGCGGTAGCTGCGGCGCGTGCGGTGGATTACGTCGGCGCAGGAACCATTGAATTCATTTATAGTGACGACGGGAACTTTTACTTCATGGAGATGAACACGCGCATCCAGGTAGAACACCCAGTTACAGAGTGGGTAACGGGTGTCGATCTCGTCCGCGAGATGATTCTTGCTGCAGCGGGCGAACCGTTGTCGGTTACGCAGGACGACATCGTGATGCGCGGTCACGCCATTGAGTGTCGGATCAACGCCGAGGACCCGACGCGGCAGTTCATGCCGTCCCCAGGCACCATTCATTCTTATCTGCCACCTAGCGGAAATGGGGTTCGCGTGGACTCGGCGTGTTATCCTGGATACTCTATCCCGCCGTTTTACGATTCGATGATCGCCAAACTGATCGTCTGGGCGCCGGATCGACAACAGGCCGTCGCACGGATGTTGCGCGCTTTGGACGAGTTTGAGATCGAAGGCGTGAAGACGACCATTCCGTTCCACGTCGCTCTATTGCAAAATGAGAAGTTTCAAAACGCCGATGTGTCTACGCGTTTCTTGGAGCAGAATCAAATCCTGTAAGGGATTCTTGGCTTGCAAAGCCGCGCGACGCGGCTTTGCTCACGAAAGCACTCATTCCTTCAGAAAGCTTGTCATAAAATGAAAGACGACAATGGGTGAAGGAGCGTGGTTCTCATCGCAGACATGGAGTACGAGCTTACGGAACACGGCACGGTACACATCGCTGACGAAGTGGTGCAAATCATCGCAGGTCTTGCTACGAGTGAAGTCGATGGCGTCGCTGGCATGAGTGGTTCGTTTGCTGGGGGACTGACGGAGTCCTTGACGGGCCGGAAGAACCTCGGCAAGGGTGTCCGCGTCGAGTTTACGGAGAACGACAGGAGTTGCGTCATCGATATCTCAGTTGTTCTCCAGTTTGGCGTAAATATTCCCGATACGAGTTACCAAATCCAGGAGCGCGTGAAGGCTTCCGTGGAGAGTATGACTGGTCTGAAAGTGGCGAGTGTCAACGTTCAAATTGTGGGCATCGTGTTTCAGTCCGACAAGGAACGGGCCGTGGATGCGGATTCGTTCGAACGCGTGGAACGCAGTCCGCAGCTATAGGGAGCTGAATCGCTGCCGAGTGTTCTATAGGTGCTTTTCACTGGGGCAAAACGCCTCCATGTACACACGGTACAAGCTGGCGTTTTGCCCTGGGTGTTTACAAGTGAGTTGTAGCGGAGGGATTTTGTGAGCATATTAGATCGGATTTTGCTGTTTTTACTCTCCATTGCGAGTCTGTGCTTAGGTGTGGCACTTGCACTGGTCGGCGCGAATGTGTTTGGCGCAGATGTACAATCGTACGTAGAAACGAGCCCGGTCAATGTGGTCGCTATTGTGGCTGGTATCATCATCATTGTCCTCGCCCTCCGTTTTCTCTTTTATCGCATTGGGCGGCCGCAAACCACGGATGCCATTACGTTGACAGGCGACCACGGACAGATTCGCATTTCGTATGAGACCATTCGCCAGTTGGCGAACCGCCGCGGCACTCAGGTGCGCGGTGCCCAAGAATTCGACACGCGAATTCGGACTGGGCAAGAGGGTGTCGTCATCCTGGTTCGCATGCAGGTCTTGCCGGATATCGATATCGCCGCCACCAGCCGCGAGGTCCAAACGGTGGTCAAGGAATATGTAGAACTACATACGAGTGTCAATGTGGAGCACGTGCTCGTTCATGTAACTGAGCTGTCTCCTACTCAGAAGCAAGGGAAAGCGTGGAGCGGCGCATGAGTTTCATCCGACGCGCGTTGGGGTGGTTTGTCGGGTTGCCGCGACGCTATCACGGCGTGGCGTGTGCGTGTCTATTTTGGTTGTTTTGGATGATTTTTGGCTTTTGGCGGACGCTGCTGCTGCTCGTGCTCGCGGGCATTGGGTATGTCGTGGGCAGAATTTTGGAAGAGAATCAGTCTTGGCGTGCGCTTTTGGATAAACTGTTGTCAGAACGATTTACGGAGTGACTACTTTGACTCGACATGAAGCAAGACAGTGTGCCGTGCAGGCCCTGTACCAAATTGATCTGAGCGGAAGCACGGCGATCGACGCCATTGCGTTCGCTCTTGAGGACAAATCGGTAAGCGATTCCGATTTAGCCTACATTCGTACATTAGTTGAAGGGACTCGCGCTCAGTTGGTAGATATCGATGAACGCCTATCGCAAGTGATGGAGCGCTGGTCGACGGAGCGCGTAGGGCGCGTTGAATTAAACGTATTGCGGCTGGCTGTGTACGAGCTGATGTTCGACCGCTCGATTCCATCTGCCACCATCCTCGACGAGGCCGTCCGGTTGGCGAAGGGATTTGCAACCGATACGTCAGGGAAGTTCGTCAACGGGGTGTTGGCGAAAGTACTTCCTACTGTGCGTAGTGCACAAGAGCGTGATTCAGAGACAGGTGGAAAGTCGGCAGAATCATGAAGTGTGTGTTGGGGATCGATACGAGTAATTACACAACGTCAGTTTGCGCGGTTGCGGCCGTTGATGGTACGCTCCTCGCCAGTGCGAGAAAGTTGCTTCCGGTCACAGATGGTCAAAGAGGGCTTCGGCAATCCGATGCGCTCTTTTTTCACGTCCGGCAATTGCCGATGGTCATGGGCGAACTCATGCAGCATCTTCACGTGGCCGGGGTGAGTCCAGAGTGGGTCGCAGCAGGCGTGTCTGTGCGACCGCGGCCGTACGCCTCCTCGTATATGCCTGTATTCCAAGCTGGTGCAAGTTTTGCCACGTCCTTTACACAAGCGATCGGCATTCCGTTGGTGCACACTTCACACCAGGAAGGCCATCTCGCCGCCGCCGAGCATTTTGTGCCGGTAGAAGGGCGCCGGTTCGTGGCGGTCCACATCTCTGGCGGCACGTCCGATGTGATGATTGCAGAGCGCACGGCGTTCGGCTACAAAGTTGACCTAATTGGCGAGGGGTTAGATTTGCACGCGGGTCAATTTGTCGATCGCGTCGGCGTCCACCTCGGCCTGCCATTCCCTGCTGGACCGGAACTGGAACGCCTTGCGTCGTCCCTTGGGCACGAGTCCAGCGACGAGCAACCGTCCTTTGCGCTTCCTGCATCGGTCCGCGGCGCTCAGATGAGCTTTTCCGGCCCGTTGTCCGCCGCCATTCGCGCGCTGGACGCCGGGACTTCACCGGAGCTCGTGGCGAGTGCAGTGCAGCGCTGTATTGCACAAAGTGTGGCCAAGGCGGTCGAGTACGCGATTCGCGAGCACGATGACTCAATCCGAGAAGTTCTCGTCGCGGGCGGCGTCGCATCGAATGCGGTGATTTGCCAGCGCGTAACGCAACGGCTTTTGAAGCGAGTACGGGGTGTGCGGGTACAATTTGCCCCGCCCGAGTTCGCTCGCGACAACGCCTTAGGCGTCGCCCGGATTGCACAGGGCCGATTTCGTGCGTAAACAGAAGACTCGTGTGAATATTCAACAAAATACATAGGAATTAGATGGTTTTTTCATTCCTCCTCTTGTATAATGGGCGAAAAAGGTCCATAGGGGACGTATGAAGAGTAGGAGGAAGTGTAGTGGCAGAGCAAGAGGCAGCCGTAATGGAAAATGTCACCGATATGCTGATTGTGGGTGGCGGACCGACCGGGTTGTTCGCTGCTTTTTACAGCGGAATGCGGAATACATCTTGTAAGATCATCGATAGCTTACCGGAATTAGGTGGGCAGCTTGCCACGTTGTACCCAGAAAAGTACATTTTTGATGTGGCTGGTTTTCCCAAGGTACAAGCCCGAGATCTGGTGAACCAATTGGTTGAGCAGGCGATGCAGTTCCACCCGGGGATCCACTTGAACGAGGCAGTCCAAACACTCGTCCGCCGAGAAGACGGACTGTTCGAACTGCATACGGACAAGTCGGTTCACCTTGGGCGCGCGGTCATCATCTGCGCAGGCATCGGTGCATTTACGCCTCGTCCGTTGCCTGCAGCAACTGCGGTCAACTTTGAAGGTCGTGGGGTATCATATTATATTGATAAGGTAGAAAACTATCGCGGTAAGCGCGTATTGGTGGTCGGCGGTGGCGATTCTGCCGTGGACTACGCACTCATGCTCGAAGAAGTTGCAACGTCAGTTACGCTCGTACACCGTCGCGACCAGTTCCGCGCGCACGAAGAGAGCGTACACAAACTGCAGCAGTCGACTGTGAAACTCAAGACCTTCGCAGAGCTGACCGACGTCGAGGGGAACGGCTGGGTTGAACGCGCTGTGATCGTGAACAATCAGACGCAGGAGACGGAAACCATCGAGGTCGACGCGATTGTGAGTGGGCTTGGCTTTACCGCATCACTTGGTCCGATCAAAGAATGGGGCTTGGAAATCGAAAAGAACGACATCGTCGTGAACAGTAAGATGGAGACCAATATCCCCGGTGTGTATGCCGCTGGAGATGTGGCCACTTATCCAGGTAAGCTGAAGCTCATTGCGACAGGATTTGGCGAAGCGCCGACGGCAGTCAATAACGCAAAGACGTATATTGATCCGAAGGCACGCTTGTTCCCAGGTCACAGTACATCAATGAAGCGGTAACTCAGATTATCCGGAGTTCACACGTCTCGTGTGAACTCCTTTTTTCATATCGGGCGCGTAGCGGACACACATGGCGGACCAGTGGCGCGTGACGTAGGAGAGAGATGACATAATGGCACGGATTCTGGATGGTAAGGCTATCGCCGCAGCGGTAAAACAGGACTTGGCAATGGAGATAGCACAGTTGCGGGAGTGCGGGGTCCAACCAAAACTGGTTGTGGTCTTGGTCGGGGACGATGCGGCATCGGCGAGCTACGTGAGGTCGAAGGAGCGCTTGGCACGAGAACTCGGCATGGAAGCGGAGGTCATCAGGCTTGCGGCGGACGTGAGCGAGGTCGAATTGCTCCGTCAAATCGAGTTGCAGAACGCGGACGACGCCGTCGATGCACTGCTCGTTCAACTGCCGCTCCCGGATCACATCGATACAGATCGGGTGCTGGCGGCGGTCGATCCGAACAAGGACGTGGATGGGTTTCATCCACAGAACATCGGTCGCTACGCAATGGGTTCGCCGTTGGTCTGGCCCTGCACGACGGCGGGTATTCTCGAGATTCTCGTGCGCTCGAGCGTCCCTCTCGCGGGGCAGACGGCGGTCGTCGTGGGACGCAGTCGCATCGTCGGGTGGCCGACGGCTCAACTCCTACTGGCGCACAACGCGACGGTGGTTCAGTGTCACAGTCGAACCAAGGACTTGACCGAATTTACCCGCCAGGCGGATATCCTCGTCGTCGCGGCTGGACAAGCCGGTTTAATTGGGGTGGATGACGTGCGCGAGGGGGCCGTCGTCATCGACGTCGGGATCAATCGCGTGGATGGCCGTCTCGTGGGCGACGTCGACTTTGATTCAGTGGTTGCAAAGGCGGGCGCTATCACGCCGGTACCTGGAGGTGTCGGTCCGCTGACCGTGGCGATGCTCATGAAAAACACCGTGCGACTCGCGAGGCTGCGACGTCTGACAAAGGGGGATGAACGGTGAACGCTGCCAGTCCGGCCGCTGCGAATGCAAATGTGTTCAGCGTCACGCAGTTAAATCGAGCGATCAAGGACCGCCTCGAGACAGATCCAAATCTGCTCCAGTGTCACGTGTCCGGAGAGATTTCAAACTTTAAGCACCACACCAGCGGGCACATGTATTTTACCCTCAAGGACGAACAAAGCCGCGTACGGGCGGTCATGTTCGCAGGTCGCAATCGGCGGCTTCGGTTTCGGCCAGAGGACGGCATGCGCGTCGTCTGTACGGGAAGTGTCAGCGTCTTCGATCGCGACGGCCAATACCAACTGTACGTGGACGACATGCAGCCCGACGGCATTGGTGCTCTCTATGTGCAATTCGAACAATTGCGCAACCGTCTGCAGGCCGAGGGGCTGTTCTCGCAGGTTAGAAAGCGCCCTCTGCCTGCGTATCCGACGCGCATAGGCGTCGTCACCTCGCCGACGGGCGCGGTCATCCGCGACATTTGTACGACGATTGAACGACGCTTTCCTCTGGCGAAGGTGATCTTGGCGCCGGCTGCGGTTCAGGGAGCCGGAGCCGCGAAAACCCTCGTTGCAGGGTTGCGCCGGCTGTGGAGCCTGAAGGAGCCTGTTGACGTGATCATCATCGGGCGCGGTGGCGGTTCCCTAGAGGAGCTTTGGCCGTTTAATGAAGAGGTTGTCGCACGCGCCGTCGCCAATTCGCCCATCCCTGTGGTATCGGCCGTCGGCCACGAGACAGATGTTACCATCTGTGACTTCGTCGCCGATGTGCGGGCGGCGACGCCCACCGCTGCCGCGGAGTTGGTGGCGCCGCACCGGCAAGATATGAACTATCAATTGACGCAGGCCTTGGCGAGGTCAGTGGGGGCGATCACGAATCAGGTCAGGGCCTCGAGACAGGTACTTCGGGGGCTTGCTGAACGACCTGTGCTTCGCGAACCGAAGCGGATGATCGACAAGGAGCGGCAGTCGGTCGATTATGTTGAGGGTAGATTGCGGGATGCGCTCGTTCGCCCGGTACGTGTGGCGCGGCGGCAGTACGTCGATGTGGAACGACGATTGTTGCGTGTGGACCTAAAGCGGCGGATCGATACACTCAAGTACCAGACGCAGTCGTTGAAGGATCGATCGAGCCAAAGCGTCAAAGGCCATCTCGATCGCTCTGATGCGTGGCTGGAGCGCCAGATTGGGGTCCTTGAGGCGATGAATCCTCTAAGTGTTTTGCGTAGAGGATATAGTGTTGTTTATGATGAGTCTAAGGACGAGATTATTTCGAGCACGGCACAACTTCCTGCCGGCCGCCGGATTCGCATTCGGGTGGCAGATGGAACTGTGTCTGCAGATGTCGTCGACGATGGAGGAGTTTATACGCGTGGAGAGCAAACCAGACTTGACATTTGAGGAAGCTATGAAGAAATTGGAGGACATTGTCCGACAGTTGGAGTCAGGTTCCCTGCCTTTGGCTGAAAGCTTGGACAGATACCAGGAGTCGATGCACCTCGTCAAATTTTGTCGCGAGCAATTGGACAAGGCTGAATTCAAGTTAGAGCAACTCTCCATGGATGAGGTCGAGGCGGTACCTGACGCGGAAGATGGATCGCCCACAGAATGAGGACGGTGAAGGCAAATGTCCTATCTCGAAAGCTGTAAATCGGAACTCAATCAGTACTTGGAAACGGCTCTCGTCACGAGTGGCCTCGCGAAGACCCTGTACGATGCGATGAATTACAGTTTGCTGAACGACGGCAAGCGCCTTCGCCCGGCACTGTGCATGGCGACGGCGGAGACCTTCGGAGTCGACCGACAGGCTGTACTGCCTGCTGCCGCTGCGTTGGAGATGATTCATAGCTATTCGCTGATCCACGACGATCTGCCTTGCATGGACGACGACGACTTGCGCCGTGGGCAACCGACCAACCACAAGGTGTTTGGAGATGCGATGGCATTGCTCGCTGGAGATGGACTTTTGACCGAGGCGTTCGTTCAACTGTCAAAGCCTTTATCTGGTGTCTCGGCGGATCGCCAGGTGTCGATGTTGCAGACGCTCGCCCTGCGAGCCGGCGCTGCAGGCATGGTTGGAGGACAGGCGGTCGACGTCGAGTTGACTGGACACGAGGGGACGCTCGCCGATGTGGAATTCATCCATCTGCACAAGACGGCGCGGCTTATCCAGGCTTCGATTGAAATCGGAGCACTGTTCCCAGAATTGCCGACAGAGTGCGTGCAGGCGCTGTCCGTGTACGGCGAATCGCTGGGGCTGGCCTTTCAGATGATCGACGACGTGTTGGACGTCGTCGGCTCGCAAGAAGAACTGGGCAAGACGCCGGGCAAGGATGTACAGGCGAACAAACTGACGTACCCACGATTTCTCGGCATCGAGGCGACTCGGGAGCAGGCGGCGCAGGTCATCGCTCGCGGTGAGCAGGCGCTGGCGCAGGTCGGTATTGCGTCGAGTCAATTGAAAGAACTGCAATCGGTGGTTCTGGAACGCACCCACTAAATCTTCCTGCGCGTCGACGAGGATGCAATGGCAGGATCGTTTGGCAACAATGAATTCTGTGGTTGTGCCGCGAATATGATATACTAAGTATCAGTTGAGATGCCTTATGAATGGGTGGCGCAGTATTCTAGTCAGCCGTCCGTGCCTGAAGGCGGGGCTAAAAATCCGCCAAAGGGCACATCGATGAAGTTCCTGGTGTTGGCTTGGGGCGCCCAGCCCTGGGCTTATGCTGGGAGTTAAGAAAGTTGGGTAGCCCGCAATGGCATGTGGAATCTAACCCAGCTTTCGCGGAGGCCCAAGTGCGTAGCTCGCAGTCCACTAGTGGAAGGGTTATGGCTTGGGGTATGAACCTGCATGCGGAGGCAATCTGTGTGCAGTGTAGCCTGCCTTGAGTGGTGCTGAAGGATCCTAGGTATTCAGGCGAAGTGCCGCGGCCACGGTCACTTCGCTGGTGCTGGGTGAAATCCGTACTGCAAAAGAGGCTAGGGTGCGGTAACGGCTGCCGCGGAAAACGCCTAGACTGTTCGCTACAACGTGAGACACCTTGAGGATTATAGTGTGGACTAAGTGGTAATCTAGTCTGACAGTCGGTGACGCTGTCAAGTTGCGCTTAAAGGGAAACCGCCAGAATGGCGACGTTTTGGCGCGCGACTGGGAAAACCTACTGGACCTAAGCCACAGCGTTTACTCAAGGAGTCGCCACCCTTTCTCAATCACTACATATGGAGAAATGATGAAGAAATCGTCTAAATCGAAGTCAAATTATAAATTTATCGTGTTTGTTGCCGCACTGACGTTACCTATCAGTGCGGTTTTCGATACATCTACTATCTTCCTCAATACGACGACATGGTATATTGGCGCGATCGTCGTGGTCTGTATTGTCTTTATCGGTGCGCTGTTCGACATGCTGGGTATGGCAGCAGCGGCCGCTCGAGAGACTCCATTCCACGCGATGGCGTCTAAGCGCGTTTTCGGTGCACGTCGCGCCATCGCGATCGTCCGAAACGCTGAAAAGGTATCGAGTGTCTGTAGCGACGTCATTGGCGATATCGCAGGCGTGTTGAGCGGTGCTGGCGCGCTGGCCGTCAGCGTGCAACTGCTCGCGACGGTACACGCAGGCGGCTGGAAAGACGAGGCGGTGAAAATCGCCATCACCGCCATCATTACGTCCTTGACCGTAGGGGGAAAGGCGATTGGCAAGACGGTGGCGATTCACTCTCCGACGCCCATCATTCTGTTTGCAGCTCGATTGTGGGAAACGGTGTCCTTCATGGACCGCGGTGCACAACGGCGAAAAAAGTGAGGCTTACATGAGATGAACATCTTGGACCAGATAGATGAACCAGAAAAATTAAAGCGTTTGACGACGTCGGAGCTCGTGCAACTGGCCGCCGAGATCCGGGCATTTCTCGTCGAATCGGTCTCCAAGACAGGGGGACACTTTGGTGCCAACTTGGGCGTGGTGGAACTCACCCTTGCTCTGCACCGCGTATTTCACAGCCCCGAGGACAAAATTGTCTGGGATGTCGGGCATCAGGCCTATGTGCACAAGTTGTTGACGGGTCGTCGGGAAGGGTTTGCCTCGCTGCGCCAATTCGGCGGTATGGCGGGATTTCCGCGGCGCGATGAGAGCGAGCACGATCAATTCGGCGTCGGACACGCGAGCACGTCCATTTCTGCCGCACTTGGGATGGCGGTCGCACGCGATATACAGAAGAAGGACAATCACGTGATCGCTGTCATCGGGGATGGGGCGCTGACGGGCGGCATGGCCATGGAGGCGCTCAACCACGCAGGTCACTTGGGGACGAATTTGCTGGTTGTCCTCAACGACAATGAAATGTCCATCTCGGAAAACGTTGGCGCAGTGTCCAAATACCTGACGAAATTGCGCTCAGACCCGACCTATGCCCGGGCCAAGGCAGACTTGGAACAAATTCTGCGACGCCTGCCGGCAATCGGGAATCGTTTGACGAACACGCTGGAGCGGTTTAAGGATGGCATGCGCAATTTGGTTGTGCCTGGTCAATTCTTTGAGGCGTTCGGCTTTCGCTACTTGGGTCCTGTCGACGGTCACGATTTGGCGGGGATGATTCACACGCTCGAGGACGCGAAGCGACTAAAGGGGCCTGTGCTCCTGCACGTGATCACGCAAAAGGGTAAAGGGTACGCCTCGGCGGAAAACGCGAACGACAAATGGCACGCCTGGCCGACTCCCAAGGGAGATAAGCAATTGAAATCTTACAGCCAAATCTTTGCGGAAACGCTGCGCGATTTGGCCAAGGATGACCCGCGCATCGTCGCGGTGTCGGCGGCGATGTTGCCAGGTACGGGATTAACTTCGTTTCAGTCGGCGTTTCCCGACCGCTGTTTCGACGTAGGCATCGCTGAACAGCACGCTGCCACGTTTTGTGCTGGACTCGCGACGCAGGGGATGCGTCCGGTATTCGCGGTGTACTCGACGTTCCTCCAGCGCGCCTATGATCAGCTGATTCACGACGTCGCGATTCAGAACTTGCCAGTGCTCTTCGCTGTCGATCGCGCCGGGCTCGTCGGCGCTGACGGCGAAACACACCAGGGCGCGTTCGACATCTCGTACGCTCGTACGCTTCCGAACGTGACCATCATGATGCCGAAGGACGCAGCCGAGTTGCGCCAGATGATTCATACGGCATTCAGCTTGAACGGTCCTTGTATCGTCCGCTATCCTCGGGCCGATACCCCGCCGTTAGTCGAAACGTCTCCCATCGAGGACGTGCCAATCGGCAGGGCCGAGGTGGTGCGAGAGGGATCGCAAGTGGCGATTCTCGCGCTCGGTCCGATGGTCGCGATGGCCCAGACGGCGGCTGACGAGTTGCAGCAGGCTCACGGCGTTTCTGCGAGGGTCGTCAACCTGCGGTTTGTGAAACCCTTAGACGAGGAACTCGTGGTGGAGTGCGGGCGACACATGCCGATTGTCACCGTCGAGGAGGCATCGATCATGGGAGGGGTCGGCTCGGCGATCCTCGAGGCGCTCTCCGCCGCTGATGTGTGCACACCACTTCACCGCCTCGGTTTGCCGGATGAGTTTGTCCCGCATGGCGGGCGCAACGAGTTATTGAGATCGATCGGGTTGACGGTCGATGGCATCGTCCAGGCGTGCCTCGACGTCATTTCCGTTCAGACCGCCAGCCCAAGTCAGACAGCGGTGGAGGACTAAATGGCGGGAACTCGTTTAGATGTGTTGTTGCACGCTCGCGGACTGTATCCAAGTCGGGAAGCTGCGAGACGAGCTGTGATGGCTGGCTTAGTCAAGGTCGGCGGTGAGCGGGCGGATAAACCAGGGATGAAGGTGCACGACGATGCAGTCCTCGACGTCGTGGAACCGGAGCACAACTTTGTTTCGCGTGGTGGATTGAAGTTGCAACAGGCGTTAGAGCGGTTTGATGTCGATGTCACCGGCCGAGTCGCGGTCGACGTGGGGGCTTCGACAGGCGGATTTACCGACTGTCTCTTACAGCACGGTGCGGCCCGGGTGTACGCCGTGGATGTCGGGTATGGGCAACTGGCGTGGACGCTTCGCAACGACCCGAGAGTGGTGGTCATGGAACGGATGAATTTCCGCCACGCCGACGAGGCGCTGTTTGATCCAAGGCCCAGCGTCGCGGTGATGGACGTATCGTTCATCTCGACCAAACTGCTGTTCCCGAAGTTGGCCGCCGTGTCGGTCGCGAGTGCGGACGTCCTGAGCCTCGTCAAGCCTCAGTTCGAAGCTGGGCGCGGATCTGTTGGAAAAGGGGGCATTGTCCGCGATCCCAGGGTTCATCTACGGGTACTTGTGGACATGCTGGATCATGTCACGTCCGTAGGTTGGTCTTGTCATGGACTCACGTTTTCCCCGATCTCTGGGGGCGACGGCAACATTGAATTTCTGGCTTGGTGGAAGATGGCTGAGGGCGCCTCAGACAACGACTGGAAGAGCGTCGCGAAAGCGGTCGTCGTCGAAGCGTGGAGGGAGCTTCAGGGCGAGAGCGTCGAAGTGGTTTTAGAGAGTCCCCTGACCTGACGGACAATCTTGTGGCAGGATAGGACGACCGTATCCGTGATCACGGCCTTTGGACTGTTAGGTGCGTTTTGGTGTCTATGGTACGTCGCGAAATCCCTCGTGTTGGCACGTCCGTCAAAACAAAAGGAGTCGTCTCCAGACGGGCTTTTACAAAGTGCCCTGCGGTGGCTTGAGGACAACAACTACGACGTGCTCAACGCACAAAAGAAGGCGGGCTACACCGCATACGTCGGCGATTCTCTTGTCGGTTATAAAGAAGAAGCGGATTTTATTGCACGAAAGAATGGCCATGAGTATGCTGTGATCGTTGGGCTCGAAGACCTGCCGGAAGACGAGATCTGTGGGCGATATTTCCCGTTGTTTACGATTCTCGACGTGCAAGGAATCATTTTCCTCAACATGCGGGATGAGTCGGTGCGGCATGTGGAGTTTAAGCTTCACCGCCCACGCCGCTACCAATTTCGTCATCTGGTCTATCGAAGCCTGTGGTTTTCAGGGGGCATAGTGTTCGCTTTTGCCTTGTTGCATCGCGCGTGATGGGGAGGGAAGGCCGTGCGGAAAATCGCACTTTTATACAACCCAAGCAAGGCGCAGGCGTGCTCCATACGGGATGAGCTGAATCGCCTGTTGACGGATGGGGGCATCGCGGTTACACACGTCGCTGTCGATCACGCCACGGACATCCTCGAAGTCGAACCCGAAATCCGCTTCGTGGAGCTGGCCATGGTACTCGGGGGTGACGGCACGTTGCTTGGCGTAGCTCGTCAGTTGGCTCCGCACAACATTCCGCTGCTCGGTATCAACATTGGGCATTTGGGCTTCCTGACCGAGTCTGAGCCGTCGCAATTGAGACCGGCTGTGTCGAGAATCATTCAGAATGAATACAACCTTGAGCATCGAATGATGTTAGAAGCAGAAGTCTATAGAAATGGCGAACTGCTGGACAAGTTCACCGCGCTCAACGAAGTGGGGACGGGGAAGGGGGCGTTCGCACGCATGGTCACTGTCGACGTGCACGTCGATGGTGTATACGTGGATACCTACCGCGGAGATGGGGTCATCATCTCCACGCCGACGGGATCGACCGCGTATTCGCTATCCTGCGGAGGGCCCATCGTCAGCCCCAATTTGCAGGTGATGTTGATCACGCCGGTTTGCCCGCACACATTGTTTTCCAGGCCGTGTGTCATCGATGCACAGCAAGTCGTCAAGTTGACCGTGAAAGCGAGTCACAGCGATTTGGGGATGACCGTAGATGGGCAACAGGGTGTTCACGTGCTGAGCGGCGACGAGATTTTTGTCAAAAAGGCACCGTTCGATACGACCTTGGTGCGCTGGCCGGACAGGGAGTTCTTTGGTGTCTTGCGCAGTAAATTACATAACGGGAACGGCGACGCTCCAGCGCTTGCTTGAAGACCGTGTCGCGAAAGGTGGTGACGTAGATGTTGACTGAATTGTATGTGGAGAATTTCGTCCTGATCGATTCCTTGCGCTTAGAGTTCGGACGTGGGCTACACGTGTTTACGGGTGAAACTGGGGCCGGCAAATCCCTTTTGCTCGACGCCACTCGGCTCGCTCTCGGCGGTCGTGCATCGGCTGCGTCCATCCAACGCGGCGCGGACCACGCCTTGGTCGAAGCGGTATTTGAGGTCGAAGCCAATACGCCTGCCGCACGCATTCTCGCGGATTGGGAAGTGGATCTCGACGAGAACACGGTCATCGTCTCGCGATCCCTCTATGTGAACGGCAGGTCCACCTGCCGTGTCAACGGCCGGACGGTCACCGTGCAAATGTTGAAAACGCTTGGGGACGCGCTCGTCGAAATGCAAGGCCAGCACGAATCGCAGGCGATGTTGACAAGCAGATATCAGCGGACACTCATCGATCTGTACGGACAGCATCTCGACCTCGTCGAGAGCACTGCCTTGTCGTATCGGCGTGTACGGGAAGCGAGGGAACGACTTGAGGCAGCGCAGGTCAGCGAGCGGGAGCGAGCGCAGCAGATCGACATCCTGCAGTTTCAGATCCAGGAGATCGAGGCTGCGGATGTCACTGCGGGAGAAGAGGAATCACTTCGCGCGGAACGTCAGCGTCTTGTGGCGTTTGAGAAGTTTCAGTCGCACGTGGACGAAATTTTGAGCGCTCTCGAGGATCCCATGCACGGCGCCATCGCCCAGCTGTCTGTTGCACTTCACGGCGCGGCTGAACTGTCTATCAAGGTTAGCGATTTGGAGCAAGTTCACGAGATGATTTCAGCGGCTAAGGCGAATGCCGAGGAAGCTGCGTTTACTACGAGCAAGTTCGCTTCACGATTGGATGTAGATCCGAGTCGAATTCAGGAAATTGAAGATCGGCTCGTCGCCATTCGGACGCTCACGCGCAAATACGGTCCGACGCTCGACGATGTTCTATCGCATCTGATGACGAGCAAGGCGGCGCTGAATGCGTTGATGAAACACGACGAGGTCATCGACGCCTGCCGTGAGGAGCTCCGTGACGCACAACAGGCCTATCTGCGATTGGCCGAGCGCTTGTCGAGGGCCCGCCAAGAGGCCGCCAAAAGGCTGCAAGTTCAAGTCCAAGCACGTTTGCACGATTTGCACATGAACGACGCTCGCTTCGAGGTGTCGGTGACCAGCGACCCTGATCAGTGGATGGAGGATGGGGTGGATCTCGTCGAGTTCTTATTCAGTGGGAATCCTGGTGAGGCCTTGGCACCGCTCCAAAAAGTTGCATCGGGCGGCGAATTATCGCGCACACTACTCGCATTAAAAGTGGTCGTGGCCGATTTGGAACAGGTCGACACCTTGATATTCGACGAGATCGATGCGGGAGTAAGTGGCGAGGCCGCGCAACGCGTCGCGACGATGCTGCGGGCACTAGGGGAACATCGTCAAGTGCTGTGCGTCACGCACTCGGCTCAGGTCGCAGCTGCCGGGCACGAGCACTTTCAAATCGTCAAGGAGATGCTGGACGGCCGGGCGCACACCGTGATTCTGGGGCTCGATTTCACCTCGCGACGGGACGAGATCGGACGCCTCTTAGGTGCAGGTGTATCGGACGATACAGCGCTCCGACATGCGGACGCACTGTTGGAAAGCTTCCGAAAGGACACCATCGCCCACACGTAGGTGGGAGCTTTTTTGCATTATAAGACAGCTCCCGACGGGTACCTTAGGACTACGTTTCCACTGAGGTGCTGTCAAGGGGGGAAGGCAAATGGCTGGTCGCCTGCGCACGATTCGGTTTGTTGGACTTCTTGCAATTGCTGTATCCTGTTTCACACCCGCAGTACAAAAGATGGCTTCCACACCGACACAGGTCAGTATGGTCACCGGCGACACTGTCGCGCTCCCGATGGCCGGTACGCTAACATCGACATCGTCGTCATCCATTGCATCCACGGATAGGGCATCATCCTCTTCATGCACCGTCACATCCACAAATCCTGGAGATACCGACATCTCCGGCAAGCGTTTCGGAATTATTCCTTGGAAGACACACGTTCACGTCGAACCCGCTGCACGGGTCATGATTGGGGGGCAGGCGGTCGGTATTCGCATTCAAAGCACAGGGCCCGTAGTGGTGGGCTTTCGTCGGTTGACGGACGGTTCATCTCCGTGTGCGAACGCACATATGCAGTTGGGGGATCGCATCATCTCCGTCAACAATCGGCGCATTGAAACCGCGAGCGACCTACAAGCGGCCCTTCGAGCTCGGGCGCAGGCTTTGCACATGACCGTCGTACGCGGAAACACGACCAAACAGGTTACCGTGTCGTTCAAAGACGCCTCTGTCCATCAGCTTGGCCTGTACGTGCGAGACAGAACGGTAGGAGTGGGCACGTTGACGTTTTACGATCCCACCCATCACACGTTCGGCGCCCTTGGTCACATCATTACTGATGCCGATACGGGACAACCTGTGGTTGGGGCAGGTGGATTGTATCAGGCGTCCATCACGGGACTCCAGCCGGGTGCGGCCGGGGCTCCAGGCGAGAAACGCGGGACGTTCTCATCTGCGAGTACACCGCTCGGACACATTGACGTGAATACACCTTACGGAGTATTTGGGTCAATGTTGCGGCCGCCAGTGCGCACACCTGTGCCTGGCCTCATGGACGTGGCCCTTCCCGAGCAGGTACACGAGGGCCCGGCAACCATGTACACGGTAGTCCACGGCACGAGGGTTGAAGGGTTTGATGTGCGCATCGACAACGTGGCGCGCCAGTCCAATCCGGCGACGAAAAGCATGATTGTCCGGGTCACTGACCCACGACTCCTATCGGAAACAGGGGGCATCATCCAGGGGATGAGTGGAAGTCCGCTCGTTCAGGATCATCGTTTGATCGGGGCCGTCACCCACGTGTTCGTCTCGGATCCGACGCGTGGATATGCAGTGTACGCCATGTGGATGTTTCGGCAGACCCGCTTATCTGGACGGCAACAGGTGCCTTCCACAGCTTCGTTTCTTCATCCCCAACGATACGCGGTATAAAAATCGTGATAGTGTAATAAAATGTTAGTGCGACAAAGAGCCATCCTCTGCGGTGACTCTTTTGTCGAATTATGTAGAATAACACGGGATACTCACGAAAAGTATTACATAGATTTGGCAGGAGTGGCGCGCCAATCGTCGAATTCTATACACTGTTAGATGTACGTCAGGGAGGGAGTCTGTCTGTGTCGTTAATGAAGGTTTTAATCGCCGACGATAATCATGAATTCGCTGACTTACTCGGTGAATTCATTTCATCTCAGCCGGATATGGAACTTTGCGGAATTGCGTATAACGGAAATGATGTTCTCAATTTAGTGCGGGATACCCATCCAGACGTGCTCGTTCTCGACATCATCATGCCAGTGCTCGATGGAATTGGCGCATTGGAACGCCTTGGCGACGTCGGAGGCAAGATGCCAAAGGTGATCATGCTGACGGCTTTTGGTCAAGAAACAGTGACTCGGCGTGCAGTCGAACTAGGCGTATCTTACTTCATTCTGAAGCCTTTTGATATGCCACTCCTGGCCGACCGAATTCGCCAAGTCGTTCAGGGAAATGCGGCCCCCGTAGCAGCGGCTGCGCAACAGCAGTATGTGAGTCCCGTTTTTTCGACCACGCAGGGGAATCACGTTCCGCAACGCAGATCTGTTGATGCTCAGATAACTCAGATTATTCACGAGATCGGGGTTCCAGCTCATATCAAGGGATATCATTACCTCCGTGAAGCTATCGGAATTGTTTACGATGATGTCGAAATACTCGGATCAATTACCAAAATACTGTACCCGCGGATTGCGGATCGCTATAAGACCACACCGTCACGTGTGGAACGGGCGATTCGCCACTCTATTGAAGTGGCATGGGGCCGCGGAAACATGGATGCGATTCGCAAAGTATTCGGTTACACGGTCAGCGCGTCGAAGACGAAGCCCACCAATTCCGAATTTATCGCGATGATCGCGGATAAGCTGCGGATGGAACACAAGGTGGTTTAACGTCTCTTGGATGAGGAAATTTCGTGCATCTAGGGCGGCCGAAATTCTGGCTGACAGTGGACGACGTTTTCCAAAACCATCAAACACTCCGTATTTATTGGTTTCACCTAGACCAATGAATAGGGAGTGTTTTGCGTTGTGCCTTGCCTTGTACGGTGGAGCGGGAGGAGAGGAGGAGATCCATGACACTGAGGGCGATTTGTTTGTTCATTTTAGCAGGGGTTGCTGAGATCGGTGGGGGATATCTGATCTGGCAGTGGCTGCGGAATGGGAAACCCTTGTGGATTGGCCTGATTGGTGCAGTCGTGATGGTCGTGTATGGCATCATCGCTACACGTCAGGAATTTTCATTTGGGAAGACGTACGCCGCATATGGGGGGATCTTCATCGTGATGGCTGTACTGTGGGGATGGCTGATCGACAGGCGATTTCCGGATGTGCGTGAATGGACTGGAGCCTTGATTTGTCTGGTCGGAGTCACAGTCATGTTGATCAAACGATAGGCACGAGGATGTAGCAATGGAGAGTACACACCGATCAGGACGATCATTTAATATTAGTCACCTAATATTATGAGGATAACAATGGAGAACTTGTCATCGTGAGTATCTTCTCGGACTGCGTGATGTCGTAGGGACTCGGTGTACAACAAGCCACGAACTCGAGAGCCAACTCAAGAGTTGCGACATGCCACAGTTGTTGGCAAGCTCTGTCCACAGAAGCATAGGATACCGATGAGGGGTATGTGTAACGAACAAAAGCCGGGTCAGGGGTGGTGCGATGCTCTTCGCGACGAGTCTTCTTGGGTCACTGCTCGGATTCATCGTATGTTATCGAACAATCGTGAGACTTCATCACGTCAGTCAGTCGTTTCGCATGAGAGTGTGCATGTTGAACAGTATGTCGTTAGCATTTGTGTTCTCGATGTTCGTCGAACTCGCGACAGGAAGTAAAGTGATTGCTGTCATCTTGCCACTTATTTCTGTTTGTGTTCCACTCATCCTCTCGATGAAACCGTTGAACGTTCTCGATATCATCGAATCGGGTATCGCATCGCTGATGAGTATTTCGATGAGCGTTATGCTGATTGGCATGATGGACAATCAAGTGATCTGGGTGATTCAGTGTTTGTTGCTCGCCATCGAGGTTTTGCTGTATCTGTCCGTCAGCTACAGTGTGTCACCCGACGCATCGTGATGGACGAGTCAAGGCCGCTTTGCACGCCAACAGCGCTTATCCGTTGTGGGCGTGTTTTTCATCGCGGATCGTGTATTGTGCACATTAGGACATCCTAGCTGCGCAAAGGCATCCTGATGCACGCTCAAATTTGACATTGATACCATACGGGGGTATGGTTAAAGTGCGGTTTAGGAATCGAGGTGTTGACGATGTGTGCTGAACACCACCACGGCCACAGCTACGCTCCGCAGCGAGACGACTTGCTTCGGCGGCTTAAGCGGGTCGAAGGTCAAGTGCGGGGAGTTCAAAAGATGATCGAAGAGGACAGGTACTGTGTCGACATTCTCGTGCAGATTGCGGCCATTAAAAGTGCTGTCCACAAGGTGGGGCTGTCCGTCTTAGAGTCCCATACAAGAGGGTGTGTCGCGGATGCGTTGATGAACGCGTCTGATGGCGAGGAGAAAATTGACGAACTCATGGAAGTGATTCGTCAGTTTACGAAGTCGTAGACGACCGCGTGGGGAGGTGTCACCTATGACAGACACGAAGGAATTCACCCTGCCCGTTGAAGGAATGACGTGTGCTGCATGTGCGGCGCGTATCGAAAAACAGATTGCGAAAGTTCCTGGTGTACAATTGATTCAAGTCAATCTCGCTTCGGAGCGAGCCCGCGTTGTTCTGGATGGAGACACCTCCTGGGCGTCAGTCGTTCAGAGCATCGAAAAGACTGGATACAGTGTACCGACCCGCGATGTCGAATTTGACGTCGAAGGTATGACATGCGCCGCGTGCGCAGCTCGTATTGAACAAGTGGTTGCACAAGTTGACGCCGTTAAGTCGGTCCACGTCAATCTGGCTACTGAGAAGGCGCACATCTCGTATGTGCCCGGAGTGGTGGCAGAGTCTGACCTGATTCGGGCTGTTGAGAAGGCTGGCTACGGTGCTACCTTGGCATCGCCATCCGCTCTCCAGGGAGATCGGGTTAAAAGGGCTAGAGAATATAGAATAGCAGTCATGAAGTTCTGGCTGTCAGCTTTGCTGACGCTACCTTTGGTTCTGCAGATGTTCTACATGTTCCTTGGTGGCATGAGCTTCTTGCCGAATTGGGTGTCGTGGATCCTCGCAACGCCCGTTCAGTTCTATATCGGTTGGAGGTTTTATCGCGGGGCGTACCACGCGTTGCGCGGTGGGTCAGCGAATATGGATGTGCTGGTCGCTTTGGGTACATCAGTTGCCTATGTCGATAGTGCTGTTTTAACGATGATCGGGCGCCATGCCGTGTTCTTCGATAGTTCGGCAACGGTCGTTACGTTGATCTTTATGGGCAAGTTGCTGGAATCGCGGGCCAAGGCAAAGTCGGGTGCTGCCATTGAGGCGTTGGCTAAGCTTGGTGCTAAGGTAGCACATGTCGTCCGAGATGGTGTGGAGACAGATGTCGCTGTGGAAGAGCTTCACATCGGCGACAAGGTTCGGGTACGGCCTGGGGAGAAGGTTCCTACCGATGGCATCGTGATCGAGGGGAATACCACCATCGATGAATCATTTTTGACGGGTGAATCGATGCCTGTCTCGAAAGCGATTGGGGCACCCGTCGTCGGGGCATCGGTCAACCAAACGAGTGCATTTACGATGGAAGTGACGAAGGTTGGAGCAGATACGGCGCTGGCACAAGTGATGCGACTCATCGAACATGCACAGGGGTCGAAGGCGCCCATTCAGCGATTGGCAGACAAGATCTCGGGCATCTTCGTGCCCATCGTCCTTTGTCTCGCCTTGATCACCTTCGTGGCGTGGGGGGGGGTCGGCAGTTGGTCCCATGGGCTCACCGCGATGGTCGCCGTACTCGTCATTGCATGCCCATGTTCTTTGGGTCTTGCGACGCCAACCGCGATCATGGTCGGGACGGGTGTCGGTGCAGGGGCCGGCGTGCTGGTGAAGGCTGGGGACCACTTAGAGTTGGCGCACAAGGTAAATGTAGTGGTCTTCGATAAGACTGGGACGATCACGTCTGGGCGGCCAACGGTAACCGACATCTGGCTCGCCGATGGCACCACGGAAGCGGAACTGCTGAGCCGAGCCGGCGCACTCGAGCGGCAAAGCGAACATCCTCTTGGCGCGGCTGTCGTGAGATGTGCCACGGATGCAAGCGTACAACTGGTCGACGCGTCCGACGTTCAGGCCGTTCCTGGCAGGGGCATCAAGGGTGTTGTAGACGGGCATATCGTTCGCGTAGGAAACCGTCGCTGGCTCGAAGAGATGGGAATGACGTCGTTCCCCGACGAACAGCTCGCGAACTTTGAATCGGCGGGGAAGACGGCGGTGATTGTCGCCTGCGACGAGCGCGTACTGGGTGTTCTGGCGATCGCGGATACGGTAAAGGATGACGCCCGAAGCACTGTCGCGAAGTTGCAACGCATGGGCATTGAGGTCTGGATGATCACCGGCGACAACGAGCGCACAGCTCGTTGCGTCGCTGAAGAAGTCGGTATCCATCACGTGATGGCAGGCGTCTTGCCAGCCGACAAATCGGCCGAGGTCGACGGGCTGCGCAAACTGGGGCGGGTCGTTGCGATGGTAGGTGACGGGATCAACGATGCTCCGGCCCTAGTTGCCGCAGATATCGGCATCGCGATGGGCACAGGCGCGGATGTCGCGCTGCAAGCGGCCGACATCGCACTCATGCGGGGAAACACGCATGGGGTGGTGGACACCATCAGACTTTCGAATGCGACGATGCGAAAAATTCGCCAGAACCTGTTCTGGGCGTTCTTGTATAACATACTGGGCATTCCGCTCGCCGCGCTTGGCCTATTAAGCCCGATTGCGGCCGGAGCGGCGATGGCCCTGAGCTCGGTGAGCGTCATCTCGAATAGCTTGTTGCTCCGGCGTCTGCAACTAGGAAGGGAGGTGCATGCGGCTAAACTGTGAACCACTGGTTTCTAGTATGATAACGTCAGGACCACATAAAGGAGATGGATCAAAGAATGGCAACTGAAACGATCACGGTCAAAGGGATGACGTGCAGTGGGTGTGTGAATTCGGTGACGAAGGCACTCACGGCCGTTGAAGGAGTAAAAGACGTGAATGTAGAGTTAGAAGGTCAGCGAGCTACCGTCTCGTATGACGAGGCGAAGGTGACGGTCGACGTATTGAAACGTGCTGTCGAGGATGCCGGATACGACGTCGAGTGAGCGGGATCGGCCTAGCAGTTGTGTCCTATAGGCTCGAGTACATAGTCGTCGGGTCGGGGACTCGGCCAATGAGGATGGTGCCACGGTCTCACGTCCCTTGCGGATGTGGGGCCTTTTCTATTTTGAATTCCACACGGCTATCTTGGCGGACAGATTGGGATGGGAGGTGTTTTTGTGGCAGAACAAATAGACGTGTGCATTTCCTCTGTGAAAGACGCCGAAGAAGAGCGCTGGCTCAGCGAACTCTGGCTGAGTGAGTGGGGCGGTGACAGGATGGTGAGTCGGGGTCACGTCTATCACCTCGACGACTTGGAATCGATCGTGGCGCGGGTGAAGGACCGACTGGTTGGGGCTGCGACCTACCGGATGGACGCCGATGCAGGCTGCGAATTGATGAGTATTAACGCCACCAGTTCGGGCGGTGGCGTCGGGACAAAGTTGTTGTCGGCTGTCGAGGCAAAGGCGCGCGATGCAGGGTGCAGGCGGGTTTGGCTCATTACGAGCAACGACAACGTCGATGCCTTGCGATTTTATCAGCGCAGGGGCTATCGTCTGGCGGCGCTGTACCCTGGAGCGATCGATCGTGCCCGACGCATCAAACCGACCATCCCGCTGATTGGCGATCACGGCATTGCCATCCACGACGAGATCGAACTGGCGAAGGATCTCGTCGAATCGGGCGGGGGTTGAAGCTCGCGAAGGCGTGCCGTGGCCAGCGGTCGGCTGACCTGTCGGCTGTTTTGACACCCGGTTTGTTTTTCTAGCGTAGTTTAGGGCAAAATAGGGGACGTTGTGAACAGTTTCCTAAACGAGGTGGATACATGAACGATTTGGATTGGGATGCTGTTGGGCGTTCCGACGTGGTCGTAGACGAGGCATCCGACGAATCGGGGCGGACGGTTTCCCTTGCGAGCGTCGATATCGACCTGCTGAAATTCGAGCGGGATGACGATGGCGAACTCGTCGTCACGGAGGGAGAAGTCGGTCTCGACGACTTGCGCACTGTCGTCACAGTACGCGGTTGGGTGAACGAGGACCAAGAATTGGACATTGAAATCTTCTATCACGAGGAAGATGAGACGTGGGTCGACGAGAATGAGGACATTCAGGAAGAAATTCAGGGTGCCGTTCAAGATTTGACTCATCATTTCCTTGGGGAGACCCAGTGACTTCATAGAAAGCTGCGATTCAGGCAAACGCCAGGGCGGGCATGTAGGCGCCCTGGCGTTTGCCCTGTCAGCCCTTTGCGCTCACCGTTGGGCATCGGCCGTGTCGTCAAGGGGAAGGCTCAGTCAGGTGCGGTCTCCTCTGCCTCTTGTCCAACGGGTCTCGTCTTTTTTGCCCCCACGCGCAACTGACGGCGAGCACGAGTGCGACGCCGCACCAGATCCACACCGTTTCGTCGAAGTAGATAATGGCTACACATGCGGACCAGAGGGTCGCGATCGCAAACATCGAAAGGGCGACCCACCGATTCCAGAAAATGAGTCCCGCGCCCAGTAGACTCGCCAGGGCGACGATCAATTCAGCCACCCCAGCTGCAGCCAGTTGCGGAATGTCGTTGGTGGCTCCGGCTTGTGCGATCCAGAACCCACTGATGGCGACGTACACCCCAAACATAGCAGCCACGGTACAGATCGCCGTTCTCATACTGCATTCTCCTCTCACACGAGCGTTTCTAGTGTTCAAAACCACTGTCGAAAAAGCTGGTGTCCGTTGCATGGCTCCTACACCTAATCTATGAACCTCTGCTAGCGTTCATGACCGTTTCGTAGACTGCCTCGCGACTTAACGGCGAGAGCCTTGAACGATTTCGATTCTGCCGCCAAGGGTTGGTATAATATAGCGGGTTACCTTACATACGAAAGAAGGTCTTTGCAGATGAGTGCACCATTGACGTTGGATGGGTGGTACGTATATCACGAGTTTCGAACGATCCGTTGGGATAAATGGAAGAGCCTAAGCGAAGCGGAGCAACACCTCGCACTGCGGGAGTGGAGCCAGTTTGGCAACGAGCAGCGCAAACTTCAAGACGCTCGCAAAGGCAGCTTTGGTCAATTTATCATTGCGGGGAGCAAGGCTGACCTGTTGGTGATCCACATGCGTCCGACGATCGAGGAGCTCAGTCAGTTAAAAGCAGAGATGGCCAGAACTCGGCTGTTCAGTCTCAGCGACTCCGCGTACTCCTACATCTCCGTCGTCGAGTTGGGCGGCTACAACGCGCGACCTGGCGTCGATATCGAACAAGACGAGGCGCTTCAAGCCCGCTTGAAACCGTCGATGCCGACGCATTCGCACGTCTGTTTTTACCCCATGAATAAGCGCCGCCTCGGGCAGGACAACTGGTTCATGCTGAGTGAGGAGGAACGGCGGGAGTTTATGAAAGCACACGGCATGATCGGCCGCCAATACGCGGGAATTGTCAAGCAGATCATCAGTGGCTCCGTCGGGCTCGACGACTGGGAGTGGGGCGTCACCTTGTTCGCCAACGACCCGCTGCAGTTTAAGAAGCTGGTCTACGAGATGCGATTCGACGAATCCAGCGCTAGGTTCGCAGAATTTGGTCCGTTCTACGTGGGGCATCAAGTCGATGACCGCGGGCTTGGCGAATGGTTGACAGGCACGAAGGAGATGAACTAGAACGGCGCTTTCGATTGCTCAGAAAAATCCCAAAACGTCTGTCGGCGTAGAATCAATCCGTGATAACTTAGATAGTGAGTTACGAGACTACATCTTTCGTTAGGAGCGGGGCACATGGCACTGAACGTGTTGTCAATTGATTCGATGGTCCAGTCGGTGGAAGAGGACGTCATCGCGTGGCGCCGCCATTTGCACGAACATCCGGAGGTCTCCTTTCAAGAAAGGGAAACCGCGCAGTTCGTGTACGACTTGTTATCGACGTTTCCTCATCTCGCGCTGACTCGGCCGACGCCGACCAGCGTTGTGGCACGGCTATCCGGTGCCCGGCCTGGCAAGACGCTCGCCCTTCGCGCGGATATGGACGCCCTCCCGATCCACGAGGAGAACGACGTGACCTACCGATCGCAGAAGGTAGGGGTCATGCATGCATGTGGTCACGATGGGCACACCGCCATGCTCCTAGGCGCTGCGAAGGTGCTGGCAGAGCGTCAGGCTGACATCGCGGGTGATATTCTGTTCGTCTTTCAGCACGCAGAGGAACTGCTTCCTGGTGGGGCGGCAGAACTGGTTGAGCAGGGTGTGCTCGACGGTGTCGACGCGGTCGTCGGTCAGCACCTTTGGCAGCCGCTGGCCACCCAGACGATCGGCGTGCGAGCGGGTGCGCTGATGGCGTCCCCTGATACGTTCTACATGACGATTCTCGGTCGGGGTGGTCATGCCGCGCAGCCGCATTTGAACGTCGATCCCATCGCCATCGGCGCGCAGGTGGTCACGAATCTCCAACACGTGGCGTCGCGTCTGACGGATCCGCTTGAACCGTTTGTACTCAGCGTCACGAAGTTTATCGGGGGTACCGCAGACAACGTCACTCCAGGGGCGGTTGAGCTCTGTGGGACGGTGCGCACCTTCCGGGAGGAACTGCGCGACGAGGCAGCCGCCTGGATGGAGCGCATCGTCCGCGGAATCACGGAGGCCCACGGTGCGTCCTATACGTTTCGCTACGAAAAGGGCTACCGTCCGGTGCTCAACGATGAACAACTGACCGCATTTGTACAGGAGGCGTTGGTCGAAGCGTTTGGGGAGGATAACGTGACGACCACGGATCCGACGATGGGGGGAGAGGATTTTTCGGCGTATCAAATGGTTGCGCCTGGTACCTTTTTCTTCACGGGCATTCACAACGAGGAAAAGGGCGTTACGTTTCCACATCATCACCCTCGGTTCGACATCGACGAAGACGCTTTGCGCGTAGGCGTCAAGGCGTTCTTGGCGATTGCGTTTCGGTTTGCAGCGGCAGAGTAGTGCAGCCGTTCGACCACGACTTGCGAAAGTTGGTACCGGCATCTTGAATCCGCCAGCATATGAGAAAGCATCGCAACTTGCCACGGGCGATTGACTCAATCCCGGTCCACTTGCCCCACATACGCTACACCAGATTCCGATGAGGGGGTGTAGAGATGTACGGAGCATTCGGTGGGTACACCCGTTGGGCAGTTGTGTTTCTGATTATCTTCGTGCTGTTTATTCTGTTGGTTCCTTACGCAGCACCGGCAGCTGCTTGCTAACAACCCCGCTTGAGGAATGAATAGCTCAAGGAGTGCGGTACGTTCATTCCGCACTCCGAACGCTCATCACTTCTCGAACAACATCCCGTCTGGCTGTAAATCGTGAAGGCGCTCGCCATGGCGATACAGCCAGTTTCGGTGCGTTTCAAATTCCGGCATCATCGCTCGCACGAGTTTCCAAAATTGTTCACTGTGGTTCATCTGCTCAAGATGGGCCAATTCGTGGATGATCACATACGCTTGTACGTCCTGCGGGGCCTGAATTAACCGCCAATTCAAATTGATGTTGCGCTTACTTGAACAACTTCCCCAGCGGCGTTTTTGTTCCTTGACGACAATCCGGTTCGGCACGAGATGAAACTGTTCTGCAAGGGCTTTTGCGAACGGGCGCAGCCGCTGTGCAGCGATTTCTCGGAGCAGTTCGTACACCGCTTGATGACCTTCGACGTCTGAGCGCGTAGGCGGTACGAGGATGGCTTGTTGTGATTCGGCACAGGTCGGCGACTGCACAGACGAAGTTTGTCGCAGCGTCCAATATGTTCCGAACAACAAAATCTGATCTCCCGGCGCGATCGGCCGTTTAATCCGGTTCGTGGTTCGCTTGAGTTCATTGATTACCCATTCGTGGTGCTGCATGATCACTTGTTCGATTGTACTCTGCATGACTCGCCTGGGCGCGCTTACCTGAAGCGTTCCATCGACCACGCGCAGGATGACCCGCACTTGTCGCGCGCGGGGAGGGATCTTTACGTAGGAGATGACGCTTCCGTCGCCAAGCGTAAGGTAGTTCATGTCAGTGGCCTTCTTCCTACACCTCGTTGGCATTCGGGCGTGAGTTATGACCATTGTAACCGATCAGGCATAACTGTGTAGTCCTGGCACAGACTACGTCCAAGAAGCCATCAGAAACGGAGTGTGCGCCAGATGAAGGTCCGTACCCTATGTGCCGTTGCCATGACCAGTGTGCTGCTCGTGGGTTGTGGCCAGTCCGACAACGACTCAAAGCGCCAGGCGGCTATCGCCAGTCAGGCATTGCCGTCGTCAATCGCGGACAAGCCTGCAGCAATTCAGTTACCGCGATGGCAGAACACCATCACGCCACACATGTACATTCGCAACGAACATGGAAAAGTGATCTTTTACTCCCCAGACCCGCAATGGAACGGACACGTGATGAATATTTACTACGTTCCGCGCGATGACGTCGAGGTCTACAACGGCAAATACGCCTTGCACTCGACTTCTCCGCTGCAACGCATCGCGACGACTCGGATGAAAAAAGATCAAAGTTGGGCGGCGACCTGGGACGTACGCGGTCACGAACTACCCAAGGTGTTTTACGTGATGGCGCGAACGGATGTCAACCAGACGACGATCGAAAAAGTCACCTGGCACGATCACGCGCTGCGCATCTCAGGGGGGGTAAGCCCAGTTCAGTGACGCTGTCCTTAGACCTTGGCGAGAGGCGTGACGAAAGTTTTCAGGTGACATGAGGGCAGGGATCAGGCAAGGTCTGACTGGGCGGTCTGGCCGACTCGCCAGGTACCAATCAGACCAAGGCCTTGACGCTAATGTTCGGGTGGAAATTTAGCCCATACGATGTCGAATA
Source organism: Alicyclobacillus fastidiosus (assembly GCA_029166985.1). GTDB lineage: Bacteria > Bacillota > Bacilli > Alicyclobacillales > Alicyclobacillaceae > Alicyclobacillus > Alicyclobacillus fastidiosus_A. The sequence continues at coordinate 2,284,915 of CP119138.1, forward strand.
AGACACCGCCGACGAACGCCATCAAAATTGAAATGACAGTTCGGTAGACGGTGAAGCGAAGGCCCAGAAACGGAAGTTCCGCCGGAAGGCGCGTGACAGACACCAATTGCCAAGAGGTCATGAATGCGAACACTGCGCCAGGCGTTGCGTCAGCTGCCAAAAGGCCGGCGGCCAAAGGATACATCGCCCAGCGGGAGCCAGTGCCCAAAGCTCCCAGCAACGCTGCGACAAAAATGCCGAACAGCCCGGAGTCGGTGCCGAAGAAGCGGGCGATGAGGGCGGGATCGACTAGTTCTGAAATAAGACCCGCTGAAAACATCGAGACGATGATCCACGGAGTTGCCTGCAAAAGCATTTCCAGGCTCGACTCCAAGCCTTCCGCCGCGGCGTGCGGGCGCGTCAACGTCAGGAACAAGTAGGCAGCCAGTGTCCCAGAGCCCAGGTAAATCAGTGTCTTGTCCATCACTACCTCGCCCCATACCTCAAGAGACTGTATTCCGCAACGCGTTGACGACTGACGACCACGTTTTCTTATCTGACCAGTCCAGGGACCACACCGCTACGCCAGCAAGTCCGTTCTGATTCACCAGATTCAAGTCGTCCGAGTACGTCTTTTGTGAGGGATACCACATTTCCATATATCCATCGGTCTGCTGTTGCCGCGTATACATCAAATCCAATTGGTCATTCCACTGCCCAGCCTGGGCGTGGTACTGCGCAAGTGCGCCCGTGATACTGTCGTTGCTGATACCGACTGCTTTGCTGGTGACGTGTCCGTTCTTGTGAACGTGCCACAACTCGGTATAAAACGGCATGCCGAGGACCAACTTATCTGTTGGCACGCCGGTGTCTAAAAGATCGTTGACCGACTGCGTCACCCAAGGCATGTCTGCCACGGGGCCCGGGTCTTGGTCACTGCTCCAGTGCTCGTCGTAGGCCATGAGCACCATTTCGTCGACCGAGTCGGACAGACCGGCGTGGAAAAACGCCGCGCTGTCGTTGAACGGAACGATGTCTGGTGCCACATCCACCGAGAGGTTGACGCCTGCCGGAGAGAGCGTGTCGTGGAGTTGTTTCATGAAGGCAGTGAACGCATCCCGGTCGGCCGCCGCCACGTTCTCAAAATCTACATTGATCCCGTCGAGGTGATACACCTTCGCCTGGTAGCTGAGTTCATCGATAAGATTGGCGCGCGCTTTTGGGTTTTGTAGTACAGCATGGGTCAAACTCGAGCTGAAATCGTTGCTGACGAGCACCCACACCTTGATGTTGTGTTGGTGCGCGTAGGTGACGACGTCTGGCAACACATTTCCCGAGATATTTCCGGAAGCGTCGTTCAACGTGAACCAGGTTGGCGATGCGACATTGATGCCTGGGTTGTCCTTTAGCATCTGAATGCACGCCGAGGACGATGTCGAGGTGAGCCAGCCCATGGCGATTTTGTTCGTCGTTGCCGCCCAAGAACTGATGGATTGAATGAGTGAGGATTGTCCACTTGTATTCTGCGTCACTTCGGTCTGTGTTTCAGGCAATTGTGCGGTCAACATCGTCAGCGGGTCTGTGAACGGCAGGTGGAGTGTGCTGCTCACGGCGTGCAGCACCGTATTGTCTGTGGCCGACTCGTCTTTTGCGTAGTTCGTGGTCCCGACCAACTGGTTCAACTCGACATCGGCTAGTTTCGACGCCTCCAGCGTTGCGATCCGGTGTAAGTTGGTTTGGCCGAACATACAGATGACGGCGCCAAAGCAACCGGCGGCGAGGACCATCAGCGCGACGGTTGCTGCGACAAATTGCGTGATCGTGTGGCGGAGTTTGTGTGGGAACATTCCGGTCAGCGCTCCTCGACTGCAGATTTTCTACCAGTCTATGAAGGGAGGCTCCGGTTTAGAAGATTAGTAAACTATATTTTGTCTACGTTGGTGCTCTGTGCGTTCTCTTGCCACACGGAATCCCCGTCTGTGTAGACTTCCTTCTTCCAGATCGTCACTTCTTGTTTGAGCCGCTCAATCAAGGTGCGCGCAGCCTCAAACGCACTGTTGCGGTGTGGGCTAGAGGCTCCGCAGATGACGGCGATATCGAGCGGGGAGAGCTTTCCTACGCGATGCCACTGCAGCGTCGTCACGCCTTCGAATTGCGCTTCGACTTCGGCTTGAATCTGTTGCATCTGCGACAGGGCCATAGTCTCGTACGCCTCGTACGATAGATAGGCGGTCTGTCGCTCGCGTGTCCACTCGCGCACGGTTCCCACGAAGATCACCGTGCCTCCGTGGTTGACGTCCTCGAGGAGGTGATACGCCTCTTCGACGATGAGAGGCGAACTGGAGATTTTTAACCGGGCATTGTCTTCGAACGGGATCGATCCACCGCCAACTGGGGGCAGCAAGGCGATTTCATCACTCGCTTGCAGTACGGTGTGCGGAGGAGCCAGCACTTGGTTGACAGCTACCATGACGTTGGAGAGGGCGGGGGCAGCCTGCGGGTAGCGCGTCGCTAACAAGGGTACGATGCCTTTGACCTCAAGCCCATCTGGTACTTCCACCGTGATTTGCTGATCTTCAAATACTTCGCGCAAGTTGGCGAACAGCCGAACGTGTAGTTGCAAGTTTAGTCACCTCGTGACAGAGTTTATGGCGTACATGACTTAACGGTCATAGGGAGGAACAAATATGTCATCGGAATCTAAGTTTACACACCTCACGCCGGACGGTCGTCCAGTGATGGTCGACGTCTCGGCCAAGCCGACGACGAATCGAGTCGCCATCGCGCAATCGTTGGTCCGCATGCAATCTTCTACCCGCGATGCTATTGTACATCAAGCGATACGTAAAGGGGACGTACTGTCGATCGCACAACTGGCTGGAATTATGGCAGCCAAGAAGACGTCCGATTTGATTCCCTTGTGTCATCACGTACCGCTGCACCACGTTTCGCTTGAGCTCAATTTTGTGGACGAGGTCGAACAGCGCGACGAGGCGGTTCTGTCGATTCAGGCGAAGGTGGAGACCGCGTATCAGACGGGCGTGGAAATGGAGGCGCTGACGGCCTGCAGTGTGGCCGCACTCACCGTTTATGATATGTGCAAAGCATTGGATCGGGGAATGGTGATAGAGCAAGTGAGGTTAATGTACAAAGCCGGTGGGAAGAGTGGCGTATTTCAGGCAATTCCGACTTCATGAGAAGCTCTTGGCAGCCAGAGTGCAAACGCGTATCATGAAAACCGAAGCGCGGCGTTTCTGGCGCCACTACTGAATGTAAGCGCTTCCTGGAATAGTCCGTCAATTCAATCATGGTAGCCATTTGATAGTCTGTACGCACTTGCATTTTTCAGTCGCAGACAAATCAAGTATGATGTCTATGGCACGTACAATCGTTCGCTCTAGGGGGAAATGGGATGGAAATTTTTTCGTACCTCGGCAAATACGACTACGAGCAGTTGGTCTTTTGCAACGACGAGGCATCTGGACTGAAAGCGATTATCGCGATCCACGATACTACGCTTGGACCCGCTTTGGGCGGATGCCGGATGTGGACATACGTCCGCGAGGATGACGCAATCCTTGACGCACTCCGTTTGGCACGCGGAATGACGTACAAGGCGGCCGTGTCTGGACTGAATCTGGGCGGCGGCAAAACCGTGATCATGGGCAATCCGAAAACAGATAAATCCGAAGCGCTGTTCCGGTCGTTGGGCCGGTATATTCAAGGCCTGAGCGGACGATACATCACAGCCGAAGATGTCGGCACCAACGTGCATGACATGGATCTCATTCATACAGAAACCGATTATGTTACAGGGATTTCACAGGCGTACGGATCTAGCGGCAACCCTTCACCAGTCACCGCATTTGGCGTGTTTCGCGGGATGCAGGCCACGGCTAAAGCGGCGTTTGGCACCGATGATCTGGCAGGCAAACGCGTCGCCATTCAAGGTCTTGGCAGTGTCGGCATGCAACTGGCTCGCCAAGTCAAGGAAGTTGGCGGCGAACTCATCGTCTCCGACATCAATGACGATTCGGTTCGCTTAGCCGTCGAGCAACTTGGCGCGAAGGCGGTCAGCGTGAAAGACATCTTCGAAGTGGAATGCGACATTTTCGCACCGTGTGCGCTCGGCGCCGTGATCAACGATGAGACGGTCAACCGCCTGCGCTGTCTCGCAGTTGCAGGGTCGGCGAACAACCAGTTGGCGGAAGACAAGCACGGAGACATCCTCCACGAGCGCGGCATCGCTTATGCGCCTGACTACGTGATCAACGCTGGCGGCCTGATGAACGTCGCGGACGAGCTCGAAGGCTATAATGCCGAGCGGGCGCGCGCCAAGGTCGATAACATTTACAACATCATCGACAACATCTTCGACATGTCGCGCACGCAGAACATCCCGAGCTATTTGGCGGCGGATCGACTGGCAGAACAGCGCATTGCACAAATGCGAAACGTTCGCAGCAATTACTTGCGCGACGAGAAGTCGTTGCGCCGATAAGGTACATGCGTCAGGTGGCTCTTTCGCTGCGCCGCAGAGCGTCATCTCCGCTCGTCGGACGCAGCGCACGGAGCCACCTGGCTTTGTTCTCGCGCGCTCTCTCTTGTACAATACGAGTAGGGTCGCCAACCCTTGGTACGGCGCGCCCAATCTATATGGCTTAGGATGATGCGGGAATGTCGCAGACCAATTTACAAGCAAGACAAGAAGAAAAAGCGCGGATTATGCAAGAGCAGAAAATGTCTCGTCCCGACTGGCTGAAAATCAAGGCCAAAACGGGTGATAATTATAAATCCTTAAAAGAGATTATGCGGACGCAGTCCCTACATACTGTCTGTGAAGAGGCGCAATGCCCAAACATCTATGAATGCTGGGAGCAGCGTACAGCTACCTTTATGATCCTCGGCGACATCTGCACGCGCGCCTGTAGATTCTGTGCTGTCAACACTGGGCGCCCAACCGAGCTCGACCTTCGCGAGCCAAAGCGAGTGGCAGACGCGGTCGTCGCGATGGACCTGCAACACGTCGTCGTGACCAGTGTCGCCCGCGACGATCTCGCCGATGGCGGAGCCTCCGTGTTCGCTGCGACGATTCGCGAGATCCGCAAGCGTGTGCCCAACTGTGGCGTCGAGGTCCTCATTCCTGATTTCGGCGGCAATTGGGACGCGCTCAAAGTCGTGATGGACGCGTCGCCAGACATTCTCAATCACAATGTGGAAACGGTTCGTCGACTGTCGGATAGAGTCCGGTCTCGCGCGAAGTACGAACGCACGCTCGAGCTCTTGCGCCAGGCCAAGGAGATGCGCCCGGACATCCGCACCAAATCGAGTATCATGGTTGGTCTTGGCGAATCGATGGAAGAGGTATTCGAGACGATGGACGATTTGCGCGCTGTCGGCGTCGACATCGTGACGATTGGCCAGTACCTTCAGCCGACGGAGAAGCACCTGTTGGTCGAAAAATTCTACACGCCAACGGAGTTCCTCCGCATGCGCGGCGAGGGTCTTCAACGCGGGTTCGCCCATGTGGAGTCAGGTCCGATGGTACGCAGTTCCTACCATGCGCACGAACAGGTGCAGCGGGCGGACGGCAAGCCACTTCAAGCGCTTCCAGACGATGAGCGCAGTGCTTACCTCGACGGTTCGGTGGCGGCGACCGCACCGCAAGTGTGACGGGAGGGGAGATACGGATGCCAACAACCGTTGAATGGGTATCGCTCGGGCATCGTCAGTACGATGAAGCCCTGGATATGCAGATGTCCCGGGCGCAGGCGCTGCTTACAGGGGCCGATGAACGACAGACGATTTACACGGTGGAGCACCCTCCGACCATCACAATCGGCCGAAATGGTACGACGGACAACATCGTTGCGGATCAGAGTTTTTTGGAGGCGCAGGGATTTGCGGTTCGCCATGTCGATCGCGGCGGAGACGTCACCTACCACGGTCCTGGGCAATTGGTCGTCTACCCCGTCCTTCATTTGGCGCCCTGGGGCAATGACGTCAAACAGTTCGTTCGCAACCTTGAGGAGTCTGTCATTCGAGCGCTCGCTGAGGTCGACATCGAGGGGAAAAGGCACGAGGAATACCCAGGTGTTTGGGTGGCTGACGCCAAGATCTGCGCGGTGGGTGCGCGGGTCAAGAAGCGGCCGAGCGGAGAGTTCGTGACATACCATGGCATCGCCTTGAATGTCAACACGAATCTGGCTCACTTCCAGACCATCGTACCTTGTGGTATTGCCGATAAGGACGTGACCTCCGTCGAGCGGGAAACCGGTCACCCGGCCGACTTTGATGCCTGGGAGACAAAACTGAGGCAATCGTTCTACGACGTCTTTCAATTTGAAATATAGTTCCACGCAAGACCACCAAAATGGCACACCATCTCCATCCTGGTGTGCCTCTCTATCGTAGGGGGACAGCGCATGGGTCAGGATCAACGCGCAGCTTGGGAATCGCTCGTCGCACGTGCTATATCGCGGAGCCCGGAACGCAAGCTCACCTTTGAAAACGCTTCAGATATCGAAATCGAGCGTCTTTACACGCCGCACGGCAACGAAGCGGCCGCCTATGACGACGCGCTCGGCTATCCTGGTCAGTACCCTTATACGCGCGGCATTCAGCCGACGATGTACCGAGGGCGCTTATGGACGATGCGCCAGTACGCTGGATTCGGGACGGCGCAGGCGACGAACGAGCGGTTTCGCTATTTGCTGGAACAGGGCCAGACCGGTCTGAGCGTCGCATTTGACTTGCCGACGCAAATCGGGTACGACGCGGATCACGCGTTCGCACAAGGCGAGGTCGGCAAAGTAGGCGTCTCCATCTCTTCGCTTGAGGACATGCGCACGCTGTTCGCTCAAATTCGCCTCGACGAAGTCAGCACGTCGATGACCATCAACGCACCTGCCTCCGTCTTGTTGGCGATGTACCTCGTCGTGGCTGAGGAGCAGGGTGTGCCATGGGAGCGAGTTCGTGGAACCATCCAGAATGACATTTTGAAGGAGTACGTCGCCAGAGGTACGTATATCTATCCACCCAAGCCGTCGATGCGCATCATCACGGACATCTTTGCGTTCTGTAAAGAAGCGGTTCCAAAATGGAACACGATTTCGATCAGCGGTTATCACATTCGCGAGGCGGGATCGACTGCGGTACAGGAAATCGCATTTACGCTCGCCAACGCCATCGCTTATGTGACGAGCGCCGTTCGCCGTGGGCTCGACGTCGATGACTTCGCGCCGCGATTGTCCTTCTTCTTTAATGCCCACAACGACTTCTTCGAGGAGATCGCAAAGTTTCGAGCGGCTCGTCGGATGTGGGCGCAGATCATGAAGGAGCGTTTTGGGGCAAAGGACGAAAAATCACTTCAACTGCGCTTTCACACGCAGACTGGCGGCAGCACGCTGACCGCCCAGCAACCGGATAACAACGTGGTACGCGTCACGCTCCAGGCACTCGCGGCGGTGCTTGGCGGCACGCAGAGTCTGCACACGAACAGTCGCGATGAAGCGTTGGCTCTGCCTACGGAAGAGTCTGCGCGAATCGCGCTTCGCACACAACAGATCATCGCTTACGAGAGCGGTGTGACGAATACGGTAGATCCATTGGGTGGCAGCTACTACGTAGAGTCGCTGACGGACGAGATCGAGCGGCGGGCCTGGCAGTACATCGCCAAAATTGACGAGATGGGCGGTGCCGTGGAAGCGATTGAGCAGGGATATATGCAGCGGGAGATCCACCAGGCTGCCTATCAGACGCAACAGGCGATTGAACGCGGGGAACAAGTGGTGGTCGGCGTCAATCGATTCCGTTCGGAGGGCGAGGTGGAACCGGAGTTGCTGCGGGTAGACCCCGCGCTCGCACAGGAACAGGCAGCGCGCCTCGCCAAGTGGCGTGCAAGCCGCTCCCAGGCGGACTGCGACGCTGCGCTCGCACAACTGCGCGACGCCGCGCGAGGTGAGCAGAACTTGATGCCACTCATCGTGCAGGCGGTCCGCGCCCACGCGACGACTGGGGAAATTTGTGACGCCATGCGCGACGTGTTTGGCGAGTACCGACCACAGGTGTTTTAAAACGGGCGGCGCAGATGCGTCAAGGGGGAATTCAGATGGCACAACCGATTCGCGTGTTGATTGCAAAGCCGGGTCTCGACGGACACGACCGCGGTGCGTTGGTCGTCGCCAAGGGGCTTCGCGACGAAGGGATGGAAGTCATTTACACAGGCTTGCGCCAGACACCTGCGCAGATTGTGGCTACGGCGATTGAGGAAGACGTGGCATGCGTTGGTTTGTCGAGTTTGTCCGGCGCACACATGTCGCTGTTTCCGGAGGTCGTCAAAGGTCTTCGCGACGCGGGCGCAGACGATATTCTCGTGATCGGGGGCGGTGTGATACCTGCTGCCGACGTACAAGCGCTCAAGCGAATGGGCGTCGCGGAAATTTTCACGCCGGGATCGACCATGCGCGAGATGGCTGAGTTTATTCGAGCGCATGTGCAGGGCCGCGAGCTAGACCTGGCGCCGACGCCTGTCGAACAGCTCGATCACATCGGCATCGCCGTGAACGACCTAGAGGCCTCTGTCGAGTTTTACGAGCGGACGTTTGGGCTAAAACTCGAACGCATCGAAACGGTTGAGGATCAATCCGTTCGCGTTGCTTTTCTATCTGCGGGTTCCACGCATCTGGAGTTGCTGTGCCCGACGGATGATGGCGCGGCGGTCGCGAAGTTCCTCGCGAAGCGGGGCCCCGGGTTGCACCATATCGCATTTTCCGTCGAAGATATCGAACGTTCCCTCGCGGGCGCAGCCGCACAAGGGATGGTGCTCATCGACGAACAGCCGAGACTCGGAGCAGGCGGCAAGAAAATCGCCTTTCTTCATCCGAAGTCGACGGGCGGGGTGTTGACCGAATACTGCCAAACGGTGATGGAGGGTGAGGCACATGCATGAAGATCCGGTGTACGGTTTGCAGGATAGACGGCGAAAGGTAGAACTCGGCGGAGGTGACCAGCGCATCCTCGCTCAGCACGAGAAGGGTAAGGGGACTGCACGGGAACGCATTGACTGGTTGCTTGATGCCGGGAGTTTTCGCGAACTTGGTACGTTTGCCGCCACGCGCAGCAAATATCCTGGGCTCGATGAGGTCGACGCGCCCGGCGAAGGTGTAGTTACCGGTTATGGCACCATCGAAGGGCGCACCGTGTTCGTCTTCGCGCAAGATTTTACCGTCTTTGGCGGCGCACTTGGAGAAGTGCACGCCGACAAGATTGCGAGCGTGATGGATCACGCCGCGAAGACAGGCGCTCCGGTCATTGGGCTGTGTGATTCGGGTGGGGCGCGAATTCAGGAAGGTGTGGTCTCGCTCGATGGCTACGGCCACGTGTTTTACCGCAACGCCATCTACTCTGGTGTCATTCCGCAGATCTCCGTGATTATGGGGCCGTGCGCAGGGGGTGCCGTGTACTCTCCCGCCCTGACCGACTTTGTCGTGATGGTGGAAGGGACGAGTCAGATGTTCATCACGGGACCCAAGGTCATTCAGACGGTGACAGGCGAGGTCATTGAGACGGAGGCTTTGGGTGGTGCACGCGTACAGCAGTCGAAGAGTGGCGTCGCACACTTCACCGCGGCTTCGGAGGCTGACGCGCTCCAACAGGTTCGCCGGTTGTTGCAGTACATTCCCTCCTCAAATCGCACAGCGCCTCCCGTGGTACCCTTTTCCGAGCCGCTGGTCGCGGATGACCGGTTGCGGGAGGTCGTCCCGCAGGACGGGACGAAAGTGTACGACGTGAAGGACGTTATTCATCTGTTGGTCGATCCGGACAGCTTTTTCGAAGTGCAACCGCTGTTCGCGCGCAACGCCGTGGTTGGCTTTGGTCGCATGCAGGGTCACGTCATCGGCATCGTCGCCAATCAGCCGAAATTCATGGCAGGCGGTTTGGATATCGACTCATCCGATAAAATCGCGCGCTTCATTCGATTTTGTGATTCTTTTCATATCCCTCTGCTCACCTTGGAGGACGTCACCGGTTTTATTCCTGGCGTCAAGCAGGAGCATGGCGGCATTATTCGCCACGGGGCGAAAATACTGTACGCATACGCCGAAGCCACGGTGCCGAAAATCACGGTCATTGTTCGAAAGGCGTATGGCGGGGCCTATGTAGCGATGAACAGCAAGGCGATCGGCGCGGACATGGTCTTTGCTTGGCCAAGTGCTGAAATTGCCGTGATGGGGCCAGAAGGTGCTGCGAGCATCATCTATCACCGCGAGATCGCGGCGAGTCCGAATCCAGGCGAGGCACTGCGCGAGAAAATAGACAAATATCGGGAAGAGGTCGCCAATCCGTATGTTGCGGCCGGCGCCGGAATGGTGGATGATGTCATCGACCCACGCGATACCCGTATGAAGCTTTGTGAGGCTTTTGCGATGTTGCGCGAGAAACAGGAAGAGCGCCCTCGCCGCAAACACGGGAACATTCCACTTTGATCTGGACGCGGGTCGCGTCTGCGTCGCGTGGACAATGGATGATAGGAGCTGGATGCTTTGGAGAGAGAGACAGTACAACAACTATTCTTGTCGCTCGTGCAAATTGATAGTCACTCGTTGCACGAAGGGGCGATGGCAAAACGGTGCCGCGAGGAACTCGAGCGCCTTGGCTTGCAGGTGCAAGTGGACGGAGCGGGCGAGGCACTCGGCGGCGAGACCGGAAACCTCATTGGCATCTTACCGGGATCGAGTGAGTTGCCAAAGGTGCTGTTGGCCGCCCACATGGATACGGTTCGACCAGGTGAAGGCATTCGTCCTCGCGTCGACGAGCATGGGGTGGTTTGGAGCGATGGATCCACCATTCTCGGGGCGGATGACAAAGCGGGCATCACCGCCATTTTGACGGCGCTCAAGGAGATCAGAGATGCTGGTTTAGAGCACGGACAGATTCAGGTCGTGTTTACGATCGGCGAAGAAATTGGGCTGCAAGGGGCAAAACAGTTAAAAGCAGAACAACTTGACGCTGATTTTGGCTTGTCGTTGGATTCCAGTGGCGATATAGGTACAATTGCGATTGCGGGACCTGGTCAAACGAAGTTTGAGGCGACTGTGACAGGTGTCCGAGCCCACGCTGGCGTCGCACCAGAGAAGGGCATCAGTGCCATTAAGGTGGCCGCACATGCCGTGTCGAACATGCCACATGGCCGCATTGACGACGAAACAACCGCCAATATCGGCAGTTTTGTCGGCGAGGGTCCGACGAACGTGGTGGCGGATAGAGTGACCATCGTCGGGGAGGCGCGCAGCCGCAATCCGCAAAAGATGGCCGATGTTGTAGGCCGGATCGAATCGGCGTTTCAAGACGCTGCAAAGGCGGCAGGGGCCGAAGTGGAGTTTCTCCATCAGGTGATGTACGAGGGATTTGATTTCCCGGCAGACCATCCGTTGCGCAAGCGCATTGAAACTTCCCTCACGCGTGCGGGATTTAAGTCCAACCCGGTCAAAGTCGGAGGCGGTAGTGACGCAAATGTGATTCAGACGCTCGGTGTTCCGATTTTGAACATCGGCGTGGGATATGAAGATATCCACTCGACCAACGAGCACATCGCCGTCCAGAACATCGTCGATGCAGCGAAAATAGCGGTAGAGTTCTGTACGTTGCCCCTAGGTGAATGATGAGTTACACCACTTGATCGTACATATGTGCATATGCGGATATCTGGTGTGTTTTACCTGACTCTTGGTATACATGGAATTGATGTACCCAATAATACCCCTTGATTCTTTTTCTGGGGGGTATTGTTGTTGAATCAGACCAAGTCCGTTCGTACGACCCCGCGGCAGAAGGCAATGGGGATGCCAGTTCAGGCTAAGGGCACCATGAGCTTATCGGAACTCATCCTGGTGGGTGTCGGTGGCATCATTGGAGCAGGTTTTTTCCTTGGCTGTGGCTTGCCCATTGCAGCTGCTGGGCCGAGCGTTCTCATCTCATTCGTACTCGGTGGCCTCATTACCGCCCAGGTGATCGGGGCGCTTAGCTCCGTCGCATTGGATCACCCGGTCGAAGGGGCGTTTAAAGTTTACTCCGATATGTACCTTGGCAGGTATCTTGGGTACATGCAGGGCTGGACGTACTACTTGACGAGCATTCTCACGATTTCGAGCGAGGCAGTGGCGTCGGCTATTTTCGTCCATGTGTGGTTGCCGAACGTGCCATTGTGGGTTTTGTCGTCCAGTTTTGCGGCGCTCATTTTGCTCATCAATGCGTTTGGTGTGGCCAATTTCGGGCGTATTGAATCGGTGATGAGCGTCATCAAAATTGCTGCCTTGGTCGGATTTCTGGTGTTTGTGGCCTTGATGATATTCGGGGTGCGCCCGCACACGCTCGCCGCCCCTATTTCGATGACTGCAGGCTCGGGGTTCTTTCCGCACGGCGTCACAGGCATTTTTCAATCGATGCTGATCGTCATTTTTTCCTTCGCAGGAATCGGCGTGTTCGCGACCGCGGCCGTCGAGTTAAAACAGCCAAAGCTTCTAGATAAAGGGGCCGTGCTCACGATTGTCACGTTGACCCTGCTGTACGTGTTGTCGATTGGGGCGCTGTTGTTGATTCTGCCGTGGACGCGGGTGAGCACGAACATCAGTCCCTTCGTTCAGGCGTTGCAGAACGTTCACATGCGGGTGCTGGCGGACATTCTGAACGCGGTCATCCTCGTTGCGTCATTTAGCGTGATGGCCGGTGCGGTCTTCTCCGCGAACCAGATCCTTGCGAGTCTTGGACGGACAGGTGAGGCGCCGAAGCTGTCGATGCGCACCAGTAAGCATCGTCACACCCAATATGGCGCGCTCCTGTTCACGACCCTGGGTATCGCCATCTTTCTCACCCTCTCGTACGTCCTTCCGTCGAACGTGTATAATTTCCTGGTGAGCGCTTCGAGTTTCTTGACCTTTTTCAATTACTTTATGATGTTGGCCACGTTTTTGTCGTGGCGCCGCAAGAATCGAGCCAAACAAGTGTCCAAGCTCGCCTTTGGCCAGCCTGTATCGACGTTTCTGACGATGGCTGCGGTATTGTTTTTGGCCATCTACGCACTCACGGAGCGCGAACAGCGGTTCGGCTTCTACGCTTGTGTGGCGATGGCAGCGTTGCTTTCGATTGCGTATATTTTCACGCGGAAATACAAACAGGATGTCGATCGTCCTAGTTCTTCGGGTTGATTGGGAGTGAGGAACGTGACGCAAGAGGAACGTACGTTACACGAGGAAGAATTGTACGCTGGGCGAATGATTCAGCTGAAGAAAGTCACCGTTCAGTTGCCAAACGGGAAACAAAGCACCCGGGAGGTCGTGGTGCACCCAGGGGCGGTCGCCGTACTTGCCGAACCACAGCCGGGAACGGTGATTCTCGTGCGACAGTATCGAAAAGCGTGTGAAACGTCGCTTTGGGAGATTCCAGCCGGCAAGTTGGAACCAGGAGAGAATCCTGACGCAGCAGCCATTCGTGAATTGTCGGAGGAGACTGGGTATCAGGCTTCCCGCGTCGAGAAGATCCATCGTTTTTACACGAGTCCTGGGTTCGCGAACGAAGTGCTGCACGTCTACTATGCGACTGATCTAGTAGCCGGTGACGTGCACTTGGACGAGGACGAGTTTGTGGAAATGGAGCGGTTCACCAAGGAAGAAGTGACGCAGATGATGCAGCGCGGCGAAATCAATGACGCGAAAACGCTGGTGGCGCTGCTCTGGTGGTGTCAGACGGACCGTTGAAAGCCTATGATGCAGATTTTCACATCCATATCGGCCGTGCGCTTGGCAAACCGGTGAAGATCGCCGCAGGGGCGAGTTTGACGCTCGAGAACTTGCTGCATCACGCGGCATATGTCAAGGGACTCGACGTCGTCACCGTGATCGACGGGGTGTGTGACAACGTGCTGCTGGAAGTGGAGCGGCTCGTCGACGAGGGGCAGTTGACGCCTGTCGCCGGCGGCGGTCTGCTCTTTCGCGATCGACTTCTCGTCTTGCTTGGCGCAGAGGTCGAATTGTCCGGACCAACGGGCGGAGCCGCGCACTTCGGCTGCTGGTTTCCGGATGTCCTGCGGGCAAAGGACTTCAACGGGTGGCTAAAAACGGTGCAGAAGAATACGCAGCTGTCGTCCCAGCGCGCCTATACGGATGCGGTTGCGCTAGCCGCGCAAACGCACGAACGCGACGGACTCTTCATTGTCCACCACGCGTTTACCCCGTTTAAGGGCCTGCTCGGAAATTGTGTGCGGCAGGTCGGTGACTTTCTCGATATCCACCAGGTCGACGCCTTGGAGTTGGGGCTGTCGTCCGATTCGTCGATGGCGGATAGGTTGAGTGAGCTGTCCGAGTTGACGTTCGTGACCAACTCCGACGCGCACGGCGTCAAGACCATCGCGCGCGAGTACAATCGCGTTCGGATGCAGGGCCTGAACTTCGCGGAGGTGGCAAAGGTACTTCATCGCGAAGCGGGCCGGGGCATTGAGGCGAATTACGGCTTGCATCCGCAGCAGGGGAAGTACTATCGGACGCGCTGTCGCGTGTGTGACGAACTGGTGGCTGGCAATGGCGCGTGTCGTTGCGCGACGGACAAGCATCACGTGTACGGGGTCAAGGACAGACTTGATGACATTTCCGATCTCGTCGAGCCAGCGCACCCGGCCCACCGCCCAGAGTATGTTCATCACGTGCCGCTGTGCGACATTCCGGGCGTCGGTCCTACTGCGTATCGAAAGCTGCTGGAGGCGTACGGCACGGAACTCGCTATTCGCCGTACGGCGGACGAATCTACTTTGACGGATGTCGTTGGAGAGCGTCTGGGTATCGTCATAGCGCGGGCGCTACGCGGCGAATTCACCTGGGAAGCAGGCGGCGCGGGGACGTACGGAAAGATTATTTTCTAGTCTATCTGAACGAGGGCCTTCATAGATTGAGGTTGAGAGACTTCGTTCAGGAGGGACATCCATTGAAGCCACGCATCGCAGCCATTATCGCGCCACAGACCTTGTCGTCCGTCCGCCTGTACCCTTTGACCCAGTTCGTCCGCCGCAAAGCCCAGAAGCATTTGCACCTGTGGACATTTCTGTCGGGTGTGACCTTGTGTGGATTGGTGTTTGGCGCCATTGTGGCAGGACAGTTGGGCCAGACGGATCGTCTTGTGCTCGGCAATGCTATTCAACATCTGTTTGTCGCCATCAAGCAGGATCAACTGGCCTCTGGTAGTCAACTGTTCTCGCAGCGGTTTATCGCCGATATCCAATTGCTAGCACTCATCTGGTTGTTTGGCGTCTCCGTCATCGGCATCCCATTTGTCATTGCGACAATCTTTCTTCGCGCGTTTACGGTGGGATTTGCGATCGGTTACACGACGTTGCAATTCGGCTGGAAGGGATTCCTGTTATCTGGTACGGGCATTTTTTTGCACCAGCTTGTGACCTTTTTGACGTTGTTCGTAGCGGCCGTAACGGCCATTCGGTTCTCGCAGCAGGTTCTGCTACAGTCTCTGCCAGTGCCCAAACTCACGTTGCGGCTTACAAAATATACGGGAACGTTCGTCTTATGTGGCGGTGGACTGATGCTGGGGTCGGTGATTCAGGCGTTTGTGGTGCCGCATTTGCTGACAAGCGTGATCGTCTAAGGAGCGTTATGGAGTGAGACAATTTACACATCGAAACGAATCGTTCATCTGCGCGAATTGCGGATTCGCCGTCGAACCGAGTGAGCGCAGCTGTCGCAACCACTGCCCGAGCTGCCTGTACTCCGTGCATCTCGACATTCACCCGGGTGACCGCGCGGCCGATTGCGGAGGGGTGATGAAGCCGGTGCGGATCGAATACAACAGCAAGAAAGGCTATCAGATCGTACATCGTTGTCAGACGTGCGGATACCTCTCGAGAAATATCGTCCAGCGAGATGTGCTCGTCCAGCCGGACGATCAAGAGGCGGTATTGCGTCTCATGTCGCACCCTGAGGAATAAGTGTTGATGAGGTGATTCGCGTGGCGCAATTGTTATCGTTTCTGCGGACTTTGTGTATTACCGTGTCCATCGCCGCCATCGTCTTTTTCCTGCTGCAGGCTGAAAACTTTTTCCGATCCCGCCCCCTCGATCGCACGCCTTCCCCGCCATACGTGTCGGTGTTGACGCAGGGCCACTCGCCGAGTCAGCATCCTCTCCAGACGTGGCTGTCCGACCTGTTGTCCGATATCCGATACGGTGATTGACAGTCGAGCTCGTCTTTGGCGAAAGCGTATCTCAGAGTGTCACGTCCTGTCGAATCAGGGCAGGACTTTAGGTATCCTACGTGGAATACACGTACAAGACATTCGGTAGTCGGATACGTTAAAGGAGTTTCGCAATGGACGAGTGGATTCAACGCTTTGTAGAGTACTTGACGGTGGAGAGAGGATTATCCGCCAATACCCTCGAGTCATACGAACGAGACTTACATACATTTGAGTCGTACTTGGCCAAGCGTGGGTCGTGCGTCGTTCAGGAGGTACAGCAACACCATATCATCGCATATCTCAGTTATTTGCATGAGGCAGGGCGGGCAAACTCCACCATCTCGCGGAATCTGGCGAGCATCCGCTCGTTTTTTCATTTTCTGATTCGCGAAGATTTTATTTTACAGGATCCGACTGTCCACGTGGACACGCCCAAGATCGAAAAGCGACTGCCGCGCGTTTTGACGCCGGAGGAAGTGGAGTCGTTGTTGCGCGCGCCGGATCAAAAATCGCCATCGGGCTTGCGAGACTATGCGATGCTAGAGTTGTTGTACGCCACAGGCATTCGGGTCAGTGAACTCGTGTCGCTTCAGGCGACGGATGTGCATATGAGCAGCGGCTTTTTGAGATGTATGGGCAAGGGCGGCAAGGAAAGAATTATTCCTATTGGAGAATACGCGGTTCATGCGCTCTCCAGTTATCTCGAACGCGCTCGACCTCATTTCGTTCGCAAGACGAAGCACGAGGCACTCTTCTTAAATCATCACGGGCTGCAGATGTCTCGCCAGGGATTTTGGAAAATCCTAAAAAAATACGCCCAAGAGGCCGGAATTCTAAAGGATATTACGCCGCACACGCTGCGACACTCGTTCGCCACCCACTTGTTGGAACGCGGTGCAGATTTGCGGGCTGTGCAGGAAATGTTAGGACATGCAGACATTTCTACGACACAAATTTATACTCATGTGACCAAGGGCCGTTTGAAGGAAATCTATGCTTCGGCGCACCCTAGGTCGTAAATGCGAATCGTTCGGAGTGAATGAACATGAAGGATACACAGCGTTTGATTTGGATCGTTCTCGATAGTTGCGGTATCGGTGCCGCCAAGGATGCTGCGTCGTACGGCGAGCCGGATGCCCAGAGCAATACGTTCTTACATGTGGCACAGGCGGTAGGGGGACTTCGCGCTCCAAACTTAGGCAAGCTTGGGTTGTCACGCATCGTCGAAATTCCAGGTGTCGATTCCAGCGACTCACATGGCGCCTATGGAAAGATGCAAGAGCAGTCGCACGGCAAGGATACGACGAATGGCCATTGGGAGTTTGTGGGTGTCGTACTTGATAAGCCCATGCCGACGTATCCGCACGGTTTTCCACGCGAGATCATCGAGCCGTTTGAGCGTTATGTAGGCAAAGAGGTGCTTGCGAACAAGCCCGCCTCAGGCACGGTCATCATTGAAGAGTTTGGCAAGCAACACATGGAGACGGGCAGGCCGATTGTGTACACGTCGGCGGACAGCGTGTTTCAAATCGCCGCGCACGAAGACGTCGTTCCAGTCGATACCCTCTATGATTGGTGTACATACGCACGGTCCATTTTGACGGGTGAGCACGCGGTCGGGCGGGTCATAGCCCGACCATTTCGGGGAACGCCTGGCAACTTTGAGCGCACCGACAGGCGTCGGGACTATTCACTGACATTCGGAAACACGGTGTTGAACGCTTTACAAGACGCGGGCATTCCCGTCGTCGGCATCGGGAAAATCGGTGACATTTACGGGGGATCCGGCATTAGCGAGGCCATTCATACGCACGACAACGCGGACGGGATGAAGGTCCTGATGGAATATATGGATAAGCAACCAGAGGGAGTACTCTACGCGAACCTTGTCGACTTTGATTCCAAGTATGGCCACCGCAACGATCCGGAGGGATTCGCCAGGGCGATCGAAGCATTCGATGTCCAGCTCGGAGAATTACTACCTGAGTTAAGGGAAACGGACGTCTTGTGCATCACCGCAGATCATGGGTGCGATCCGACCGTCCCTGGTACCGATCACACACGTGAATACGTGCCGATACTGATGTACAAGCCTGGCATGCATGAGGCCATCGATTTAGGCATCCGTCCGACGTTTGCGGATCTGGGAGCCAGCGTTGCCGAGTGTTTTGGCGTCAAAAACCCGCGAGCAGGCACGAGTTTCTGGCCACAAGTGACGTCGCTTTGATTGAAAGCCTGTGATAATGCCATACAAAGTTGGCGGACCGGACACCCTCGTTGTTGGGGTGTCGGTCCGCTTCTTTATATTTTGGAACCCCGGAGCGCACAATAACCTCGGATTGTATATCACGGAGATTCAACCGAGGAGGGTCAGCCATGCAACAGTGGAAACGAACCGTGTCGGCTGCGGCCGTCAGCGCCGTGGTGCTCGGGGCCTGTATGCTTACAGGGCCATCTACATCTGCGTCGGTGAGAGCTGCATCGGCAACGACGAACGACACGGGGCTGCTGCCCATGAACAGCACAGCGAAGTCTGCTCCAGCACCCGCTTCTGTCCCTGACATCGCTAAAGAAGCGCGTTCTGCGGTCTTGATGGACGCGGCGACAGGAAAGGTCTTATACGAGAAAGGTGCCCACAAAGAACTCCCGATGGCCAGCATCACAAAAATTATGACCATGCTTCTGACGGTGGAGGCCATTGACTCAGGTCGTCTCAAGTGGACGGACCAGGTTAAAACCAGTGAATACGCGGCGAGCATGGGCGGATCGCAAATTTTTCTCGAACCGGGCGAATCGATGAGCGTTCACGACATGCTCAAGGGAATTGCGGTTGCCTCTGCGAATGATGCCTGTGTGGCGATAGCTGAGCACTTAGACGGAAGTGAAGAGGCATTTGTCGCGCGGATGAATCAGCGGGCAAAGCAACTGGGAATGGACGACACGCATTTTTCGAACTGCAACGGGCTTCCAGCACCGAATCACTATTCTAGTGCACACGATATTGCAACGATGTCCCGAGCACTCTTGCAGCACCCGGAAATTACCAAGTTCACGTCGATTTACAGCGATTATCTGCGGAAGGGTTCCGCCCGCCCCTTGTGGCTTGTGAATACCAATAAGTTGGTCCGATTCTACGATGGCGTCGACGGTTTGAAGACGGGTTTCACACAGGAGGCAAAGTACTGTCTTTCAGCGACGGCTCAGAAGAGCGGATTTCGCGTCATAGCTGTCGTCATGGGCGAACCGAAACCCAAAGTACGCAACGCGGAAGTCACAGGGATGCTGAATTGGGCCTTTGCCAACTACACATCGAAAGTGTTGTATCCAGCCGGACACGTGATGGGTCAGGCGAAGGTTGTCAAAGGCGTGAAGGACAAAGTCGACGTAGTCACCGCGGCCCCTGTGGGTCTGTTGACGAAGCGTGGCGAAGATGGTGCGTATCGATCAGAGGTCGTTCTTGCTAAGGTGAAGGCACCCATTGTACAGGGTCAGAAAGTGGGCGAACTAAAAGTAGTCCGCCAGGGTCGCGTCGTTTCGACGGTTCCGCTCGTCGCCAAGGTCAGCGTGAAGCGAGCAAACTTTGTGCAAGGGTTTGGCAAGACGATGAAGAAAGTCATCACATTTGGGGCTGCCGATTAAATGCATTCCATTGGAACGCTGCGTCGCTCGACGACGATCGACAACGTGTCGAGCGACGCAGGATTGAGGGGGAAATTCTCATTTACGCGGAAATATTTTGATTTGTCGGCTTACGGTCGGTGCTGACGAGTTGTTCAGCCTCTGCCATGCACTCTGCGATGGCGTCGTGTTCACGACCGGACTTGAGCCAACACTGTCTGCGCACATCCTGAAACGCAAGCCACAGAGAAGTCGGCGGTCCTGCCGCGAGAAGCCTACGACCTCGTTCGATCTCCCGCAATGCAAACTCCACGGAACCGTTCATCACATGAATCCTCGCCCGCAACAGACGAAGTTCTGCCTCGACTTCTGGAGCGATACTAGATCGGCGCAAGGCCATATCCGATTCGGCCAGGACGCCCTCATAATCGTCTACATACCAATAAATGAGGGCCAATTCGTGGTGGATGGCCAACATCAGTAAATCGTCCTTGTCGGACACGGAAGACCGGAGCGATTGAACGTATTCGAGCGCTTCATGATAGCGCTGCGCCGTCCTGAGAATGACGCTTCGGTTGATCCGGCATTTGGCCGCACCCTTGATATTCTGGGCGGTCACGTTGATGGCGATCGCAGTGTCGATGTAGGCCAAGGCTAAATCGAACTCCTGCAACTGCATCAAAGCACACGAGAGCCCCTGATAGACTTTTGCCGTGTCGAAATTTCCGCCGAATCGATTCATGAGCGATAGGGCCTCTTGGTACGTTTCGCGTGCGCTTTGCCAGTTGCGCTCGTCCAGATAAATACGGCCTAAGTTCGAATAGATGCGCACGGCGACGGGCATTTGAATGTCCGGGTTCTGCTCGAGCAAGTCCGCGGCCCGTTGCCAATACATTCTTGCCACGCGATCCCGTTTCAATCGACGAAGCACGATGCCAACGTTATGGTAACCGTGTACAGTGGTCGCGATGTCGTTTTTTTCGTAACCGGCTTGGATCACTGATTCGTACATCCTGCAGGCGTCATCAAGCTTTCCCAGCTTGATGTAGCAGTTCGCCATCTCATTGTAGACAACCTCTGCTTTGAATTGCGGGGATAATGGCCAAGATAGGGTTTGCAGGAGCGAAATCGCCTCTGCATATAACTCTCGGTCGATCAGGTTGCGCGCAGTGCGATAGTTCTGCAACTCATCAGATTTATCCAATAAATCAGACTCGAAAAAGGACGAATCAACGTGCAGCCGACGTGCGATGTGTTGCAGTAACGCTGCGGAAGGTGTTGCTCGATCAGATTCGATCTGACTGATCATGCTAGCCGTGACGATTCCATCCGCGAGGGCTTGCTGCGTTAATTTGTGCTTTCTTCGAAGAGTCCGAATCTTTTTGCCGAGCGTGTCCATAAATGCCCTCCTAGCCCTCTATCAGATTTTTAGTACATTGTACTATGTTCGGCGAACAGATTGAAATGGGTGATTTGTCGAAATTGGTAGAAATACTTCTAGTTTTGTCGCGATGCAGGATTCATCTTGGCAAAAGGCTAATTGTTTCAGCCAAGAGCGGTACATAAGGAAGGGAGATAGCAACGGTGTCAGTCAATTCACGTTATGAGAATGGCGTGCTCGTCATCAGCCTGCAAGGGGAGCTTGACCATCACGCGGTGGAAAAAATGCGTGATGACATTGAGGAACAACTCGCACAATCCGACTACCAGGGATTAGTGATGTCCTTCCGAAATATTGACTTCATGGACAGCTCCGGCCTAGGGCTGATTTTGGGGCGGTTTCGCAGCGTCTCTCAACACGGCGGTCACATGGCACTCTGTGAAGTGGGCCCGTCCTTGAAGAAACTATTCGAAATGTCCGGGCTGTTAAAAGTCCTCCCCTTATATGAAGCAGAAGAAGTCGCTGTTCAGGCAGTGAAGGGAGCGTGAAGGTCGTGGAGCGTATTGTGAGTGAAGTACAGGTTGACAATTACTTGCGGCTTCAATTTGCCAGCCGTTCCGAAAACGAATCGTTGGCTCGCGTTGCGGTGGCCTCCTTCGTAGCGCAGTTGGACCCGACCATGGAAGAGCTCACCGAGTTGAAGACAGCGGTGTCCGAAGCAGTCACGAACGCCATCATTCACGGGTACGAAGACCGCGAGGGAGAAGTTCGAATCGAATGTTCGCTCGCGAACCACTCGGTGAGGATCGTGATCGAGGACGAGGGTGTCGGCATTCCGGATTTGGAAGAGGCGCGGCAGCCGATGTACACGTCGCGGCCGGAACTGGAGCGGTCAGGGATGGGTATGACCATCATGGAAAGCTTTGTCGATCAGCTAGAGGTGGAATCGACTGTAGGGCGCGGGACACGCGTGACGATGATCAAGACGTTTGGTACAGACCGCGTCCAAATGTAATGGGGGTCTCGTGAATGGACTACGCTAAAGAGACTTCCGCGAAGAACAAGAAGCTGACCGACGAAGAAGTGCGCTCTCTCATCGGTGCGAGTCACGAGGGAGACCAGGACGCCCGCGATCGCTTGGTGATTCACAACCAGCGCCTTGTCTGGGCCGTCGTACAACGCTTTTTAGGGCGTGGATACGATGCGGACGACCTCTTTCAAATTGGCTGCATTGGCTTGATGAAGGCGGTTGACAAATTCGACCTGTCGTACGACGTAAAGTTTTCGACGTACGCGGTACCGATGATTATCGGCGAGATTCAGCGTTTTTTGCGGGATGACAGCACGGTGAAAGTCAGTCGGAGTTTAAAAGAGACGGCGAAGCAAATCCGTCACGTTCGAGACAATCTCGCCAAACAGCTCGGGCGTCAGCCGCACATCACAGAAGTTGCCGAAGCGATGGGCATGGAGCCGTCGGAGATCGTATTTGCACAGGAGGCGCTCCGTGCCCCGACGTCGATCCATGAAACCGTCTATGAAAACGATGGAGATCCGATCTATTTGATGGACCAAATCGCCGACGAGGACACCCAGGGGCGATTTGACAAAATTGAATTACACGAAATCATCGGACGACTTCCCGAGCGTGAGCGATATATCGTGTACATGCGCTTTTTTAAGGATAAAACGCAAAGTGATGTAGCGCGCGTATTGGGTATATCCCAGGTTCAAGTCTCTCGTTTGGAGAAGAAAATCCTGCAACAGATCAAGGAACAGTTGGAGTGAGGGCGGCCTATCTGCCGCCCGGTCCAGTCACAAAAAGAGCCTTCGCACCCTGCACCGTTTGCCGGCGCAGGAGCGAAGGCTCTTTTTGGCTGTTCTGCGACCCACTCTCAGAATGCCGGCTTAGGACGCTCGAACTTGGGCACAATACCCCGCGAAGATTGATTCGTTGGGGGAATGTTCGTGAGTGTAACCAAGGCGGATCGGGACAGATATCAAGAGTTGGTGAAACAACATCGGCCGCCGCGAACGATCGTCATCAACACGATTCGCGCCTTTGTCGTCGGCGGCCTCATTTGCGAGATCGGTCAAATCGTTCAAACCCTGTTCATTCGGTACGGCCACTTTAAGCCGACAGACGCAGGCAATCCCACGGTGGCGGTCATGATTTTCTTATCCGCGATGTTTACTGCCCTCGGCGTCTACGATCGCTTCGCGCAGTGGGCTGGCGCCGGGTCTGCCGTCCCGGTTACCGGCTTTGCCAACACCATCACGTCTGCTGCGATGGAACACCGCAGCGAGGGATGGATCAGCGGCGTCGGTGGAAACATGTTTAAACTTGCTGGCCCAGTCATCGTCTACGGGGTGGTCAGCGCCTTTTTTGTATCGCTCATTCGCTACATCGTCACACATCTCTAAGCAGGGGGGTCCTGAATGCCGAAAATCGGTCGACAAACGTGGGATTTTAGCAAGGGGCAGGCTGTATACGTGGCGGGTGTCGGCACAGTGGCCGGACAGCTCGAAAGCGCCGGGCCATTGGGTCGGGACTTCGACGTTCATCTCGAGAACGACCGGGTCGACGGCGACACGTGGGAGCACTCTGAACAATCGATGTTCGGGACAGCCGCCAACATTGCCCTCGAAAACGCGCGCGTCACATCACAAGAGCTGGATATGCTCATCGGCGCAGATCTCAATGCACAGCTCACGTCGTTTTACCTAGGGTTGCGCGCGCACAGCGTTCCGGCGTTAGGGGTCTACAGCGCGTGTGCATCCATTTGCGAGGCCTTGGCCATCGGCAGCCTAATTATTCATACGCAACATGGCGAGCGCGTACTGGCGGGGACGTCGAGCCACACGAGCACCGCCGAACGGCAGTTTCGCTATCCGACCGAGTATGGCGCGCAAAAGCCGCCGACCGCACAGCGTACGGTCACCGGATCCGGGGTTGCAGTGCTCACGGGCGAGCAGAGTCGAATTCAAATCACCCACGCGACGATCGGTAAAGTGATGGACTATGGGGTCACGAGTCCCTGGGAGATGGGCGCTGCAATGGCTCCAGCGGCCGCCGACACCATCCGTGCACATCTGATCGACACAGGGCGCAGCCTGCGCGACTACGATTGCGTCGCCACGGGTGACCTTGGCCACATCGGTCACACGCTTTTAAAAGAGCTTCTCGCGAAGGAAGGTCTGACGGACGTCGGACACCTGACCGACTGTGGCGTCCTCATTTACGACTCGTCACAACCGGAGGTGTTTTCCGGAGGCAGTGGAGGCGCGTGTTGTTCGCTGGTGACCTTTGGGCACCTGTTGAAACGCCTTTTGAACGGCACTTACAAGCGCATCTTGGTGAGCGCTACAGGGGCGTTGCTGTCGGCCGTGAGCGCCCAGCAACACGATTCTATCCCAGGCGTGTCGCACGCGATTGCCTTTGAACGAAAGGACGGGAATTAAAGATGCCGACTTGGAGTACATTCATCTGGGCCTTTCTCGTCGGTGGAGGAATTTGCGCGATTGGACAACTTATGCTCGATTTTTCGAAACTGACACCTGGACACGTGATGGCGATGTTGGTCGTGGCTGGTGCCGTCTTAGATGGGGTAGGTCTGTACGATCCACTCGTCAAATTTGCCGGGGCCGGAGCTACGGTCCCTATTACCAGCTTTGGCAACTCGTTGGTTCACGGAGCGATGCAAGAGGCGCACCTTCACGGTTTGGTCGGCATTATCACCGGCATCTTTGAAGTGACCAGCGCTGGCATCTCCGCGGCCATCGTGTTCGGCTTTTTGGCCGCCGCCATCGCCAAGCCGAAGGGATGACGAATCATGCGGCCAACCAGGCGAAGGCTCGCACCAGACGAGACCAGGCGTGTCATCATCGTCACGGACGGGGATCATGTGGCGTTTCGCGCCCTGCGCGTCGCCGCGCGGCGCACCGGATGTCGCCTCATCGGGAAGAGTGCGGGGAATCCGACGCCATTGTCCGCGATTGAACTCGTGTACTGCATTCGTCAAACGCCCTACGATCCCGTGATCGTGATGTTGGACGACAACGGCGATGGCAATGAGGCGCGCGGTGAGCAGGCCCTGTGCGTACTGTTGAACCATCCTGACGTTCACGTCATCGCTACGCTTGCAGTGGCATCGAACACGACTCGCGTGGACGGCGTGGCGGTTGACTTCAGCATCGACCATAACGGCCAGAGGGTGGAAACGGCGGTGGATAAAGACGGTTTACCTTGTCGCAGCTATGTCATACACGGTGACACGGTGGACATTTTGCGCCGGGTCGACGCACCACTGGTCATCGGCATCGGCGACATCGGCAAGATGAATGGCAGGGACGCCCCTGAACGGGGTGCGCCCGTGACCACGTCCGCCATCGAATGGATTCTGTTGCATTCGAACAACCATAAAGTCCGGTCAGCCCACAACGAACACCGCACGGCCGCATACCGTGGAGGGAGAAACGGGCGGAGGTGACGAAGTGGTCAGCTTACTTATGTTTTTGCCGCAAATGTTCCGCTATTTCGGTATGTTTCAGTCGTTTATGGGCTTTGTTCGACCGGCGTGGCCGTTTATTTCACGCATCTGGCGGCGGACACCGGCGGTCGGCGGCCGTCTAAGGACCGCTTGATTTTCATGGGTTCATCGCCCGTCGGCACCCGCGTGTGTTGTATACTTAACACAAATCACACGATAGACGGGAATGAACCGCCATTTCAATCATCTACTCAGAACCAGGAACTGTGCATGCCCGAGTTGAAGTGGTCGATAAGAGACGTATTCGCATGATGCGGTTTGGCGGTCGGGGCGGCTGGCAGGGAGCGCTGGACGAGGCCCGGCCAGGCCGACCGGTCTTTCCATACCAACGGGCGTTCGCCGGATTGGTGCAGTCGCTGCACACCGTCGATTCCTTTTTGTCGATTGGTGTTGGCACCGGGACGGCGCTCAATTCCGTGCTAGCCGGGCACCCGAACGCACAGTTGTACGGCGTTGAAATCGACCAGACGGTGCTTGAGGTCGCCATTCGCTACTTTCACGCGCCAGACCATCGCAGGGCGGATTACTACGTGGGCGATGGTTTTGCTTTTATCCGGGCTGACATGCCGATTTCATACGACTTGATTTTCGTGGATGCATACATGCGCAACGACATCTATCAACCAGCACTCGATCCCAACGTGTTGGACGCCCTGCGACAGCGATTGCGGCCACAGGGCGTCGTCGCCTATAACATCATCGGCCCAAACCTGGCCACAGGGGCCCGCGGTACCTTCGTGCGCGCTGCGAAATCTCGCTTTGCGTCAGTGCTCGATCTGCCCGTGGGCGTTCCCTTTAGCGACCAGAACAGGTTGGTGATGCTCACGGACCACCGTTTGCTGTTGAAGGATTTGTGCCGTTCGTTGGGACAGGCCTCGGTGCTCAAATGGCACGAGCGGCTACTCTGGCCGAGTCGACTGCGCAGCCTGTAAAACGGCTGTGCTATAATGAGCCCGAACGGACCCAAGGAGGCACACACGGATTGATTTTTTCGAGACTCTCGTCACCGTCTTATATTCTCATTATCTTTATCGTCCTCTTCAGCCTCGTCATCCACGAGTTCGCACATGCGGCTGTTGCGGACCTACAAGGGGACAAGACCGCGCGCATCAATGGACGGCTTACGCTCAACCCGCTGGCACACCTTGAACTGCTAGGTATCATCATGATTCTGTTCGCACCGATTGGCTGGGCGCGCCCGGTTCCAATTAACATGAACAACTTCAAACGGCCGCGGTTGTCGATGATCTTAGCGGTGGCAGCAGGTCCGTGCGCAAACCTCGTCCTCGCTGTATTGGCCTATTTTGTGTTATCTGTCGTACACCCAAGTTATACCGGGCTCCTGTCGACGATTTTGTTCGACGTGGCACAAGTGAACGTCGCACTGTTTGCATTTAACATCATTCCGTTGCCGCCACTCGACGGCTCGCAAATCTTAAGGCACATGCTGCCTTTAAAACAGGCGATTGCATTTAGTCGCATGGACGCGTATGGGCCGTTCATTTTGATGTTCCTGTTTATCGTTCCGTACTTTGACACGTGGGTGTTTGAGCCATTTGTCAATTTGTTGAGCGGCGTCATCGCGTCGTGGTTCTTTTAAGCCTGTCGGCTGTCGGTGCCGAGAGGAACGCATTTTGATGGAGAGGCGTGCGTAATGTGTCGTACGAGGTAAGACTGGCACAATTTGAGGGGCCCCTCGACTTATTGCTGCACCTCATTCGCAAAAACGAAGTGGACATCTACGACATCCCGATTGCGGAGATCACGGATCAGTACTTGTCGTACCTGCGGGCCATGGAGGAGTGGTCGCTTGAAATCGCCAGCGAGTTTGTCGTCATGGCGGCCACCTTGCTCGCGATTAAGTCGCGAATGTTGCTTCCGCGCACTCGGGCGGCTGCAGAGGAACAGGAGGAGGATCCACGCGCTCCGTTGGTTGAACAGCTCATAGAGTATCAGCGCTGCAAGTGGGCAGCTGGTCAACTCTCCGACCTAGCGACGGCGCAGGCGCAGGTGTTTTCTCGTGCGCCTATGGATTTATCTGCTTACAAGAGCCGTGAAGCTCCGGAGCTCACGGGCGTAAGTCTGTGGAACTTGGTCGACGCCTTTCGGAAACTGTATATGCGTATGCCAAAGTTGGAGCGGGTGGCGGAGATTCGCGGTCACGTCGAGCGCGTCGAAGACCTGATGGACGAAATCGTCGAGCGGTTGCAGCGATATCGCAGGATCGAATTCTCGCAACTGATGGATTTTGTTCACAATCGGCACACGCTCGTGACGGCCTTTTTGGCCATTCTCGAATTGATCAAAGACCGGGCACTTCGCTTTGTGCAAGAAGAAGCCTTTGGGCCCCTGGAATTGATTTGGATAGGGGAGACGGACAACGATGCAACTTCTGTCAGCGGTTGAGGCGATTCTGTTTGCAGCTGGCAGCGACGGCTTGCAGACGTCGGATATCGCTCATATATTAGATTGCTCTGAGGCTGACGCGCGCAACTTGTGCCACCAACTGCGCGCGGCATTCGACGAGCGCGGATCGGGTATCACCTTGCAAGAGGTAGCGGATACGTGGCAGTTGACGACCCGGCCCGAACTGGCACCCTTTCTCAAGCGGATGGCGCAGGCTCCGATGCAATCGAGCTTGTCGGCGGCCGCACTCGAGGTGCTTGCCATCGTCTCCTACAAGCAGCCGATCACGCGCGCTGAGATCGACGAAATTCGCGGGGTGCAGTCGGATCGGGCTTTGGCCACGCTCGTGCACCGCCAACTGGTTCGCGAAGTCGGGCGGCAGGACGCGCCTGGTCGACCCATCCTATTTGGCACAACAGAGCAGTTTTTGCGCCACTTCGGTTTAAAGGCCTTAACGGAACTTCCTCCATTGCCGCCTGCGCCAGAAGAGCAGGATGTTTCCCTCTTTGCATTGCCCTCCGAAATCGCACGCGATTGAGGCGTGCATAGGAGCCAAGTAGATAACACATAATGTCACCGACGTGAAAAGGTGGCATACGAGATGATTTGGCTCCTCATAATCCTGGCAGTTCTCATATGTCTCGCGATACTGCTCTTACTCCCCGTGGAAATCCGCGTCCATTATGAGCACGTTCAAGAGGATGATCAGGGGATGATCGAGCTGCGTTATCTTGGTGGACTGGTTCGCATCAAGCGCGAACTGACCAAGGTACAGGTCGGCGTCACCGACAATGGGCCGGCGGTGGGCGTTAAAACTGAGTCGAAAGCGGATGCGTCGCATGGCATTTTTTCAGCGGCGGATTTGACGCAGGTGTTTCGCGAGTTGGGCCCTCTGCTCGATTTCATGCGAATCTCGTCGCGGATCATCCGCCGCTCGGCTCGCCATGTCCACGTGCGGTTCATCCAGTTGGAGGCCAATGTGGGGTTTCCCGACGCGGTCGTCACTGGCACGTCTGTGGGCGTTCTCTATATGCTCTTGGAGTCGATCTTCGGCTATTTGGGGCAGTTTTGTCGACTCCAGCAGGTTCCGTCCATCGCGATCCATCCAGTCTTTAATCAGTTTGTACTTCAGGTGAGAACGCAAAGCATAATGAGCATTCGCTTGGGTTACGCTATCAGCGCAGGCATCAGGCTTCTGTTAGCCTGGAAAAGGAGGACGTAACGTTGGATCATCCAATACAAGGCCTTATGCAAACGGCGATGTCGAACATACGTGAAATGGTTGATGTGAATACCATTATTGGCGATCCCGTCGAAACCCCAGATGGAACCGTCATCCTCCCGGTGTCCAAAGTTGGATTCGGATTTGCGGCGGGCGGCAGTGAATTTGCCCCCAGCACCAGTCATGGCAGTGGTGGCTCAAGTGATGGCGAGAATCCGTTTGGCGGCGGTTCTGGCGGCGGTGTTTCCATAACGCCAATTGGCTTCCTCATCGTTCACGGCAATAACGTGCGCCTGTTGTCGACTGACAACCAGAACCAATTGTACGATCGGCTCATCGATATGGCACCTTCAGTGATGGAGCGCATCCAATCCTTTATGCAACCGAGCCGGAAACCAGGCGGAGCTCAGGCTCAGCCGTCGACACCACCTGTGGTGTAACGCAGGTACCGAGAAAAGCGGAGTGTTAGAAATGGCACGGCTGGCATACCCATGGACAAGGAGGTTTGTCCGTTTGCTTGGGGGTGTGACCAGCCGTGATCGACTTTATTTGGCTTGTGCTTTTTTTGGTGGGTATCGTGACAGCTATGTTCACCGGGAATATGAGCAAGGTGGCGGATGCCATCATCCATGGTTCGGAACGAGGTGTCACGCTGTCGATTGGGCTCATTAGCGTGATCGCGCTGTGGCTGGGCCTGATGAACATCGCGGAACGGGCGGGCGCCATCGCGTGGTTGTCGAAATTGCTGCGTCCTGTCGCGCGGTTTTTGTTTCCGTCGGTCCCTGCGGACCACCCGGCGATGGGTGCGATACTTGCGAATATGAGTGCGAACTTGCTTGGCATTGGCAATGCGGCGACGCCACTTGGCTTGAAGGCGATGCATGAATTACAAACCTTAAATCCCGATAAGGACACCGCCAGTGATGCGATGTGCACCTTACTCGCTATCAACACGGCGAGCATCACGCTGATTCCGACTACTGTCATCGCCATCCGCATGCAATATCACTCGCAGCATCCGACTGCCGTGGTTAGTACAACCTTGGTCGCATCGGCGATAGGTACGGCTTTTGCCATCGTCCTCGACCGCGTGTTCCGCAGATTTTCTCGGCGACGGAGGGCAGCGTGATGCAAAATATCATGAGTGCAGCGAGCGAGTGGTTGTTGCCGCTCATCGTCGGATCGATTCTGCTCTTTGGGTTCGTCAAGCGGGTGCCGATTTACAATACGTTTGTCGACGGCGCGAAGGGTGGATTCGCCACGTCGATTAAGCTGATTCCACACCTTGTCGCCATGGTTGTCGCGGTGGCCGTCTTCGACGCGTCAGGGGCGATGAGCATCTTGGTGAAACTATTGACGCCCTTGTTACAATGGCTGCACATTCCGCCGGAAGTGGCGCCAATGGCCTTGTTACGGCCGATCAGCGGACAAGGGTCGCTCGCATTTATGGTGAACATCTTTGGCAACTCGAAACAGGGACCCGATTCGTGGCTCGGAATGTTGGCATCGACCATGCAGGCGTCTTCCGATACGACGCTTTACATCTTGACCGTCTACTTTGGCAGCGTCGGAATTCGCAAGTTTCGTTATGCGATGGGCGTTGGGCTGCTCAGCGATTTCGTGAGCGTCCTCGCATCCGTGTTCGCAGTGTCCTTGTTGTCTGGTATGATACATGTCTAGGTTCGTATTGTACCTGAGCAGGAGATGAATCATGGAACGATTACAAAAAGTACTCGCACACGCGGGCGTGGCATCGCGCAGAAAGTGCGAAGAATTGATTGCACAGGGCCGCGTTACGGTCGATGGTGCGCAAATAACCGAGATGGGCCATTTAGTAGATCCGGATAAACAGGTGATCGCCGTCGACGGCAAGCAGGTCGCCGTGGAACAAAAGGTGATCATCCTCTTGAATAAGCCGACCGCCTATATGACCACCGTGTCGGATCCTGAGGGCCGGCGCACGGTGATGAGCTTGCTTCCCAAGGTAGCGGAGCGCCTATACCCGGTTGGCCGACTCGATTACGATACGAGCGGCCTCTTGTTGTTCACCAACGACGGCGCCCTCACGGAGCGTTTGTTGCATCCGTCGCGGGATATCGAAAAAGTCTACCGCGTCACCGTCGAAGGGCAGGTTGACCGCGAAGCCCGCCAGCGACTCGCTGAGGGGATTGAACTGGAGGACGGAGTGACGGCTCCGGCGCAGGTGGAAATGATGCGCCAAGGTGAAGAGTCCGTCGTTCAAATCGCCATTCACGAGGGCCGTAACCGCCAGGTTCGACGGATGTTTGATGCGCTTGACTTGCCGGTCAAACGGTTGAAGCGCATTGCCTTCGGCCCGATTGCGTTGGGTCACTTGAAGACAGGCGATTGGCGGCTACTTGCTCCGTCCGAATGGAAAGCCCTTTACCGCAGTGTCGATTTGACACCACCACAGTACACCAAACCTACGTTTCCGCAGGCACAACGGGCTGTGCGCCCCGCGCGGCCGGTTCGCGGCGGCCGCAAGCCGGCGAGGCAAGGCGGTCAGAAACGGCGCACCGGGAAAAAATGATGAATTGAACACCTCGAATCATTGCATCCTAACCCCAAAAGGGGTGTGATATGGATGAAGACGAGGATGACATTGGCCGGCGTTGCTCTTGTGGCGCTGGTTCTGAGCGGATGCGGCGCTAACGTCAACAACGCATCAAAGCCGGCAGCTGACGTCATGAACGCGACGCAGCGCGTCACCAAACAGGCACCGACTGGAGCCATTGGCGATGCACAGCACGTACAAATGGCCACCAACATCGCAAACGGGCTCGTCAAGCGCGGTTACGCCAAGCACGCGTTCGCATTTGTGGTGGGGAAAACGGCGTATGTCGCTATTGATCAGAAAAAGCCCACCAAGACCAATTTGGGCATGAAACAAAAGAACGCCATCGTCAATGCGGTGAAACACATCGACAAACGCGTAGATACGGTCTACGTCAGTGCGAGCCCAGACGCGTATCATCGGTTCCAAAGCTTTGCGGGGGATATGAAAGCTGGTCGACCGGTGAGTGCAGTTTGGAACAATTTCCGCACGATGGTCACGATGTTGTTTCCGACCGGGCGGTGACCAGGCCTATGCGAACGGCAAGTCACTCGACTTGCCGTTTTTTCGTGAGTTGTTGCGGGTGCACCTACGACTTATAATGGATGGTAGCTTTAAGAACGGGGGTTTAGCATGCCGCAACCACGTATTCTAGTTGTTGACGACGAAGAGCGTATCCGCAGGCTGGTTCGCATGTATTTAGAACGCAGCGGGTTTGACGTAGTCGAAGCCGAGGATGGCACCGAGGCAGTAGATATTGCATTGGCACAGCCATTTTCACTGATCATTCTCGACTTAATGCTTCCGGGCATGGATGGGCGCGACGTGTGCAGTCACATTCGTCAGCACAGCGATGTGCCGATTGTGATGCTCACGGCTGCCGGGGATGAGATGAACCGCATTCACGGGTTTGAGCTCGGTGCAGACGACTATGTCGTCAAGCCGTTCAGTCCGCGCGAGCTGATTATGCGTGTCAAGGCGCTTCTGAAGCGAACTGGTGAGACCGAATACGCAAAGGCAGATCTCCAGCAGGCGTTGACCTTTCCGGGGCTTGTCATCCACATCGATGCAAGGCGTGTTGAGGTGGAGGGCAACGAGATCAGCCTCACGCCTAAGGAGTTTGATTTATTGGTCTACATGGCTCAGCGACCTGATAAGGTGTTCAGCCGTGAAGAACTGTTACGCGACGTCTGGAATTATCAATTCTATGGTGACCAACGCACTGTCGATACCCATATCAAGCGCCTTCGCGAAAAACTGGGACAAGCATCCGATCCCGTGAGTCAATACATCGTGACCGTCTGGGGCGTAGGTTACAAATTCGAGGTAGCCCTGTGATTCGCAACAGCGTCGCTTCAAAATTATGGCTGACCATCGTCGCGATGGTCTTTTTGGTCTTAGCACTATTAGCCGTCCTCCTTCAACAATTTTTTGTCAACTACGTCGTTCAACGCGAGACGGCGCAGTTGACGCGCCTGGCGACGTCCGTCAACCGCATTCTCCCGACCAACGATCCGGCTATTGCGATGAGTGTGCTTGGACAAGTCTCACAGAACGTCTTAGAGGCACACGTGGTGGCCGCGACGCCGCTGACGAAGGAATCGGAACTCATCACGGCCTATCATCATTTTACGGCTTCGCAGTTGAGCGATTTTAATCTTGGCAAACCAGTCGTCGTTCACTCGACGGTGGGGGGAGCCAGTGAGCTGTCTGTCTACCAGAAGCTCCCGAGTTCCACCAGCACGCCAGGCATGGTCGCGGTGTCGCAGCAGATGAGCGTGCTCGAACAACCGGTGCACCGCATGCGCAACCTGATCATCTTCGATACCGTCCTCGCCATCGTGTTGGCCACTGGTCTGGCTTTTGTCGTTTCCAAGAACCTGTCGCGTCCGCTTGTCGAAATGAACAAGGCGGCGGAGGAGATGGCCCTCGGGCACTTTTCGCAACGAGTCGAAGTGGTGACGCACGATGAGGTCGGGAGGCTCGGCAACACGTTTAACGCGTTGGCCGGTGAATTGGCGAAGACGATCGAGCAGCTCTCGATTGAACGGGATCAACTCAGCAGCATTCTGTCCTCGCTGCAAGATGGGGTCGTGGCCACGGACAAAGAAGGGCGTGTGACGCTCGCAAATCCACCGGCCCTGCGCCGCTTGCGCTCGATGTCCGTGGCGGAACGCGGCATCGCGACGATGGAAAAACTCCCCGAGCGGCTGATGATGCTTTTTTCGCACGTGACCGATTTTGAGGAGCCTGTGGTTCAGGAGGCGACGTGGGAGGGACGGTCGCTGGCCATCACGATGCTGCCCCTGTACGAGGTGGACGGGACACAGATGCGCGGGACGTTGGCCGTCCTTCGCGACGTGACGGAAGAGCGCCGTTTGGATCGACTTCGCAAGGACTTTATCGCCAACGTTTCACACGAGCTGCGCACGCCGCTCAGCATGATGCAGGGGTACGCCGAAGCGCTGCTTGACGACATCTCCGATGATCCCGAGATGAGACGAGAACTGACGGAGATCATCCATGATGAGACGTTGCGGATGAAGCGTCTGGTAAACGATCTGCTCGATCTCGCCCAGCTCGAAAGCGGACAGTTCCAGATGAACATGGACACGGTCGATTTCTCGCTCGTCATGCGTCGAGTGGCCCGCAAGTTCCAGGCGTTAGCTCAGGACTACGGCGTGGGATTTGAGCTTAGAATTGAGAATGAAGCGATGATCATGGATGCGGACGTAGACCGGATGGAGCAAGTATTCACCAACCTACTGGATAATGCGTTTCGTCACACCTCAGAAGGCAAGATCACGTTTTCGTCGGATATCAGCGGGCGCTATGTGTACGTTCGTGTATCCGACACGGGAGCAGGCATTCCCGAGGAGGACGTACCCTATATTTTTGAACGGTTTTATAAAGCCGACAAAGCTCGAACGAGATCTCGGTCTGGCACTGGGTTAGGACTTGCGATCGCGAGACATATTGTAACTGAGCACGGCGGCGATATCCTCGTCGAGAGTACGATCGGGAAGGGTACTACGTTCACGGTGATTCTGCCCATTCAACGGGACGATATGGAACTCGAGGGAGAGCAGCACGACAAGGAGTGAGAGTGGCGTGGCTTGGGTATACTACCTGCGGCTTGTGGACACCAAGTTTCAAGCGGATTGTCTCGCTGCGAGAATTGAAGAGGGGACGTTGTCGTTAAGCCAACGTCTCCCGAGTTACGTTGGTGTCTATCAGACGAGGAAGGGGCGGTTCGGGGTCAAGGTGTTCTGGGAATCGCGCTAAGTAGATGAATGGCCCCTCACCGCAGAGCAAGTTGAACGTGCAAGGGGCCGACCGGTCTACAGCATTCGGCTATCCGCTTGGTAACTCGCCAACATATGATTGCTCTGTGCCAGTAATTCGATGAGCTTGGTTAGGAAGCTCGCTTCTTCCTCGGGTAGCGTACTCATGCGCTGCGCCGCCTCGAGATACGGAAACGCGGACTCGTTGAGGATAAAATTCTGCATGTACAGTGGCAATTCATCTGGCGAGTTTCGCATTTTTGGCGCTTGAAATTCCGTTCGCTCGTCACACAACGAGGATAGTGGCACGCCAAGCGCAGTGGCGATTCTCTGTGCGTACTCGAGGGATGGATGGCGCTTGTCCCGCTCGATGGAAGAGATGTGTGGCGTGGAAATGCCACAGCGCATTGACAACTCCTGTTGCGACCAGTGTCTTGAAAGGCGTAGACTACGCACCCGCTTTCCAAAATTTTGATTCAACTTTTTGACCCCCTTAGATATCGTCGAACCTTACGCTGTAAATATATCGGCGCACTAGTAGCGTGTAAATATAATATTTGAAATTTAACTTACTATTTTGAATAGGTGTAATGATTGTGATGTATGAATTAGGAGTGCGTCGTTCCCAGGAGATCGACGTCGATGCCCTGGCAAACAAATTAAATCGCGACAACGCAATCGCTTTGACCGGCGCAGGCATCAGCGTGGCCAGTGGGTTGCCACTTGGCAACGAGGTCGTTCAAGGCATCCCGCTCAACGAGTTTTTTATGTTTCACACGTGGAAGGAGCGCCCGTCACAAGCGTTTGCGGCCTATCGAGAAATTCTCTTGGACTGGCGGAGGGCCACGCCGAATCGAGCACACCAAGCACTCGCCGACGCTCGCATTCGAGTGATCACGCAGAACATCGATGGGTTGCATCGAGACGCGGGCAGCCAGGACGTGATCGAGCTTCATGGCAACCTGCGAGAACTCCGCTGTCTGCGGTGCGATGCCGTGTTCGCTAGTCAACTGGTTTGGAAGGCTGCCGTGCCAAGTTGTCCGACTTGCGGGGATCAACTATTTCCCGGTTTCATCCTCGAAGGGGATGCCGTCAGGCATATCGCGAGAGCGGTGGAGTGGGTGGCAGCCGCCGACTATCTCGTCGTCGTCGGGACGCAGTTGGCGATGGATCCCGTTCGTCAGCTGCGGGAAATCGCGCGCGAGCGCGGCGCAGACGTGATCTGGATCAGTGCAATGGCGGAAAAATGGGTGCCTCTGTTGTTGCAACCAGCGAGGTAAAATTAGGGTTACATAGAGATGTTCTACAAAAAAACTCGAAATTTGTTTGGGAAATAGTAAGAATGCTATTTCCATCTCATTAGCGCTTGGTTATAATGGGGACAGACTTTCCCATATCCTCTTTGCATAAACGCCCCCTAATCCGGTTGGTTTACCACAGGGGGCGTTTTGCATGCCGGTGCGTGTCGGGGTGTTTTTCTGGCATCGCGCCTAGGATATGAGCGCTCGGGAGTGTATACATTTGCCACATTTTGCGCTTGTCCTCGATCAGAGCCGCAAGGCGAAAGCCGCGCGGAACGTATACGACTATCTGCGCGCGAGACAGAAGGACCCAAAGCGCCTCTTGCCCGAGTTACAACTCGAGGGCGTCGCGGGCACAGAGGGAATTCGCGTGGAGCCAGGTGACAAATA
Source organism: Alicyclobacillus fastidiosus (assembly GCA_029166985.1). Lineage (GTDB taxonomy): Bacteria > Bacillota > Bacilli > Alicyclobacillales > Alicyclobacillaceae > Alicyclobacillus > Alicyclobacillus fastidiosus_A. The sequence continues at coordinate 2,321,851 of CP119138.1, forward strand.
CCGAGTCCTGAACGTACGGATCCACGATGAGCATTTAAGTCCGTTTTTTCGGACAGATATGAACCTCTTTCAGCTACTGATGATCGACGAGCATACCGAAATGTCCGTCTATCGGGCGGAAAAGGGCTGGCTCTTCGTGTTTGAGGGCCTTGCACCGGGACCCTCCCCCTTTGGCACGAACGGGTTCGACATGCGCTGAAATCATGTGGCGGTCACGTCGCATACCGCCCTGTCGCCCGATTCGTGGCAGTACGGACGCGCTTCATGATGCGCGCGGACGTCTCGACGAGGAACAGCAAGAAGAACACGAGGACCAGATCTGCGACGATTGTCGAACTGAGTGCGAAGGTGTCGTAAATGCCGTGAACGCAGGCAGGGATAATATACGCCAAGACTTTCGGAGAGCCTTGAAACTTCGCCTTGGAGAACCAATAACCCATGATGATGGCGAACATGAAGTGTGCGGGAACCGCCGTCACCGATCGTACAATGGCCGTCATCAGACCAGAACTCGTCACGTACATCACGTTTTCGACCGTGGCGAAGCCAAGGCCGATGGCAGCGGCGTAGACGATGCAATCGACAGGCCTTCGCAGAAGATGACTTTGGTACACGCCGCGATCGAAAATCGACGCCTTTAGGAATTCCTCGATCATTCCCGCCACAAAGAAGGCGGTAATCAACCGCCCCTCAATCCCACCTTCTGTGAATCCACGGGAATTCATCATCAGGCGTTCGATGACACCAGCCGGCAGGACGATGGCGGCACCGAGGATGAACAAGCGGAAAACTTGTCGTTTGGGTTCCGGGTGCAATTGGTCTCGCGTGTAGATAAACACCAACAGGAGCAGGCCAGGGATGATGGCCAGCGCGACATAGAACATATGCGTACCTCTTTTATGTTTGATTTCTGGAACGCGCATAGTGTGTGCAGGGAGGCAAGGATTATGTTAGCGGGAGATTTGCGATCACTGAATCAGGTTCTCGGCGATCCGGTAGAGTACACATTGGAATTTGACAATCTAGTTCAGCCACTCAATTCCTGGATTGGATCACAAGTCCAAATTGTACATACGGGTGTCAAACGATGCGTTGCGTGTGGGCGAAAAGTGAACAAGTTGTTTCAAAGTGGTTATTGTTTTCCTTGTGTTCGAAGCTTGGCGGAGTGCGATTTGTGTATCGTCAAGCCGCACGACTGTCACTTCCACTTAGGTACGTGCAGAGATGAAGCGTGGGCGCAGGGCCACTGTATGATCCCCCACTACGTGTATCTCGCGTGGAGCAGCGGATACAAGGTAGGGCTCACTCGCAAGGGCAGGGAACTGAAGCGTTGGATGGACCAAGGTGCAACGCTCGCGATGGTCATCGCGGAGGTGCCGACTCGGCGCATCGCCGGTGAGTTGGAAATGGAAATTGCCAAGCACATGGCCGACAAGACCGATTGGCGCAAGATGCTGAAGGAGGAGGTCGCACCTGATGTACCGCTCGCAGAGGTGGTGAATGGCGTCGTCGAAAAGCTCGATCCCGCATTTCACCAATACCTGCTGCAAGACCGCGGCGAGCCCCAGACCATTCGCTATCCGCGGACGCCTGACTTTGCAGTGAATTTGAAATCGATGAATCTCGACAAGAGCTCAGTCGTCACCGGAGTGCTTCGCGGGATCAAGGGCCAGTACTTGTTGTTTGACGAAGGTGTTTTAAACGTCAAGAAATTCGCTGGGTACCACGTCGAGGTGTCGAATCGGGTAGCTGTGGAAGCCTAGGCGCCAGCGAAGGCATGTGTCAGACTGCCCTTGGGCAGACTAGCCCCGCAAAGGGGGATGACGGATGTCGTGGGTATATGAGGCGAGATTGTATGATTCAAAGTCTGTGGCATCCTATGTGGCCATGTGTGTTCGTGACGACCATCTTCTCAGTGGAGCGAGCGATTTAAAAGTTCAGGTGTACAGAACGAGAAAAGGGAACTATGGCGTTCGCTATCGCAAACAGGATAGCTTGGAATAGGCAGGGGTGGATTCCTAGCTGACGCCTCACACCCGTCAAGATGATCGAATACACTGTACAACGTTAAGCGGGGTTAACAGTGTAGTTGTCATGTAGGGGGTGATGGCGTTGGTAAAGAAAGCTCAAACAAGTGTACGACCAAAGCGTACGTCCACCGGGCTGCCCAACTTCGTGACACTTGTTCAACGCTATAAGAAGGCCGTGATGGGAATCGAAGTGGTTCAATCGTTTCCAACTGGCCGAGGTTTAGGGCCGCGTCCGCTGTTTCCGTGGGACAGAAGCCAACCCCGACAAGGACGGTCAGCGATGAACATCGGCACGGGATTTGTATTCCATCCAAAAGGCTATATTCTAACCAATGAACATGTGGTGAGCGACGGAGATCGGATTATGTTGCGCGTCTTCGGGAAGAAAGATCTCGTGGAAGCCCAGGTAGTCGGCCGTGACCGGGCTCACGACATCGCTATTTTGCACGCCGATATTCCGATTCCGTCCCCCATTTTAAAAATCGGTCAGAGCAAGGATGTGCACGTCGGCGAATGGGTGTTGGCCATCGGGTCTCCACTTGGCCTCGACAATACGGTCACGGTCGGGATCGTCAGCGCCAAAAATCGGCCGCTTCAAATTGGCGAGAGGGAGTATCCCAATCTGATTCAGACGGACGCGGCTATCAACCGCGGCAACAGTGGCGGGCCCTTGATCAATCTTCGCGGTGAAGTGGTCGGGATGAATACGGCGGTTTCCCAGAGTTCGCAAGGCATTGGGTTCGCCATCAGCGCGGACGTACTCCGGAAAGAAGTCGATCACATCCTCAAGCACATCCACTGAGTTCTCGATTTGATCCCCTCGCTTCAACAAGCGGTTTGCGGTGTGGTACAGTAGAAGGAGCGGCAGTTAGATGTCTGCCTGAGAATCATTCTGGTGTCCAAAAAGGGGTTTGTGCAACCGTGGAACGCGAAGGAATCGTACAATACAGCGCAGATGAGCTAAGAACCATTCTTCAAGAGGGTACTGCAGTCGTCATCGACGTGAGGACGCCTGAAGAGTACGCAGAAGGGCATATCCCAGGCGTGCCGTTGAAACCGATGCAGGAAGTTGGTGAGTGGATCCGGGAACTCTCACCAGACGAGTCCTATGTCCTGGTGTGTCGCAGTGGAGCCCGCTCGCAGCGAGTCGCGCAGTTTCTGAAAGCGAACGGGTTTGAGGACGTCGCCAATTACGACGGCGGCATGCTCGCTTGGGACGGCGAACTGTCGTCGAAATAACGGCGAAGAAAGAACAGTTGCCGCGGATTTGAACGATAACAGAACTCAAGGACGGCTTCGGTGCTCATTTCATCGGAGCCGATTTTTGTGTTCAGTTCTTCGGTCACGTCGCGCAATCGCACGCTGGTGCCCTGCTCCACGACCACGTCCAAGAGATTCTCCCAGGGATATTTGGACACGACGCGCCGCAAGAAGTTGTGGCGGGCGCTCTCCGCAAACACGCGAAATTGGTCTGTTCGATATGTGATCAGCACACCCGCAGGCGTGAATATATAGTCTCCCGCTTCTTCCACACTGATTTCCATGATGCGTTTGATCTCCGGCATAGACATCCTCCCTATGAATGTTTTCACTCTACGTGATTCGCTTGTTCGCCGCAAGTGAGAAGCAGGCGGTTGCCCATTCTTGTCGCGCGCCCTGGCATACGATGGAGGGAAAGCGGGGTGGCCCAACTTGAAATATCATGATATGTTAGCGCGTCTTGGCGTCGCGAACGCCCACCCTGGCGGTGGGAATCTGTCGGCGGTGTGGATGAATGCTATATCCGTGCCCGACGCAGGCGAGATTTTGGACCTCGGCTGCGGCAATGGCGCCACGGCGTGTGCCTTGGCAAAACGCTGGCCTTGCCAGGTGACAGCTCTTGACATTCGCTCTAAAATGCTTGAGAACACGCGGCGCCGAGCTCGCCGTGAGGGGGTGACCATCCGTACGGTCCGCGGATCGGCCGAGGCGCTTCCATTCCCCGATCACCAGTTCGATCTGGTCGTCTGTGAGTCGGTGCTCGTCTTTGTCCGACTCCCTCGCGCCCTGTCGGAAATCAGTCGCGTTTTAAAGCCGAGCGGCCAGGTCGTCGACGTGGAAATGATGACGCTGCGGCCGGTTACCCCCGAATGGCGTGATGGTGTGAGGCAAATTTACGGGGTGGAGCAGGTTCCTGATCTGGCGGGCTGGAGAACTGCGTTCAAGAGGGCTGGATTTGCGTGTGAAGTGTTGCGATCAGGTCCTATCGAGAGGTTGGATATGTCCGACAATCAGCGCGACGATGAGGCAGTTGACCGCTATGCGCTGTCTGATCCGCAGGTACTTCAGTTGATTGAGGCCAATGGCAGGTGGCTGGAAGCGAATCACCGTACGATGGGCTACGGGGTCTTTTTGTTGAGTCCGGCGAATTCAGCGACATAAACCGCTGGAAGGCAGGGGATAGTATGGTCTGACACCGCAATTTTGCAAACGGCGAGGCGAAAGCGGCTGTGCTGTATGACGATGACGATGATGCGGCTTGCTCAAAAGGCTGGTAAACGGCCTGTGGAAAATGGCGAACGGATGTCGACCATGAAGTTTAGGCTGCGGAGGAAGGTCATACACGACGATGTTCTTGCGACGTCGTGCTGCGGATGGCAGACACCGCAATGAGCGCGATCGCGCCGCACAGCATCACCTTTCCTCTCGCTCGCTCTGTGAACGCGGTGTTTAAATACCGGCGGCAGTCTGCCGCCGGTCGATTTTTGTGCCTGTGCACCCGCATCGTTCACAGACTCACTGGTATAAAGTCGACGTAATCGGCACTGACCAATTGATAGCGGGTCCCATTTCGAGTGTCGTTGAACGCATATCGATGACTGCCCCCATGAAGATGTCCATAGACGCACAACTCCACGCGATACTCTTCCAATACGCGGGTAAATACCGTCTCCTCGCCGTCGACGCCCAAAGGCGGGTAGTGCAACATGCAAACGATGGGTTGCCCACTTTTCGCGGCGTGATCGAGCGAGAGTCTTAGGCGATGAACCTCTCGCTGCAAAATGTGCTCATCCTCTTCGTGGAAGCTCGGGTGGCTCGGCAGTACCCATCCACGTGTGCCAGCCACGGTGACATGCTCAATCGGAAGGCTGTCGTTTTGAATCGCATACATCTGTTGCGGCAGTATACTCCGAACTTTGCCGATGCCACTCCACCAGTAATCGTGGTTGCCGCGAATCATCACTTTGGCACCTGGCAGCGAATCAATCCATTGGATATCGGACACGGCCTCATCCAACGTCATCGCCCACGAAATGTCCCCTGGAATGAGCACCGTGTCTTCCGGAGATACGATTGAAGTCCAGCGCTCGCGGATCTTGTCGGCGTGGTCTGCCCAGGCTTCCCCGAACACGTCCATCGGTTTGTCAACTGAGTTGGCGAGATGAAGGTCACCGATCGCATATAAGGCCATTGGGTAACAAGCCCTCCTCTGACTGCTCATGATACCACGGAACCCCTACGCTTGCCGAATGATCATCGCAAATGGTCGGCTCTTGCTGAATGATGGAATGCGTGGATGCCAAATGCGCTTTCAAAATGATTCAGATTCATACGGTACGAGATGGATGACCCAAGCGTTTCATGACATGCTGGTCGCAGGGGGTGAATGGATGACGCAGTGGACTGACGAGCAACGCACAATTATCGACGAACCATTTCGTTCCACCGTCGTGATTGCGGCACCGGGGAGCGGAAAGACGTCGGTGCTGACGGAACGAATTGCGACCGTGGTGCGGCGCGACAGGATTGCCCCAAACCGAATTTTGGCGGTCACCTTCACCAGGCAAGCTGCAGAACACATGAGGCAGAAGCTGACTAGGCACGACTTGTTGACGTTTCGCGCGACGGAGTCCTTGCGGATCGGCACTTTCCACGCGCAGATTTTTCGTGCGCTGCTGGAGGTGACCCCGAACATCCCCGTGTTGTTGAACACCCGCGAACAGTTCACGATGATGCGAACCGCGATGTGCCGAGTCGTTCGAAAGGCGGATGAGATCACGCATCGCGCCGTGATCGAGCGGCTGACGGAATACTCGCGGGTCGTTGGGTGCGGCATCCGACCTGCGAGCCGTGAATCCGGTCGCGTTTTCACGGCATACACAAAGCTGAAACGAGCGCGCAACCGTTGGGATTATGACGATATCCTACTGGCTGGCGCCAGCGCGGTGGAAAAGGGGATTGACTTGCCCTTTTTTGACAGGTTGCAATACTTGTTAGTCGATGAGTTTCAAGATACGAACGCGGTGCAGTGGGCGCTCGTGGCGGCGATGCACCACCGCTACCAAATACCGATCTTTGTGGTTGGCGACGATGACCAGTCCGTGTATGGGTTTCGAGGAGCTTCTCCCGGCTATTTGCAACGGTGTTCAAGCGCCACTCGAGATTGCGCAGAAATGCTGTTGACGCACAACTTCCGATCCGATACATCGATTGTCCATTGCGCAGAGCAGTTGATTCGACACGTCGCACACCGAATTGACAAGCCACTCCGACCGGTGTCGCAAACGCCCGGACTTGTCCGCATAGCGATGGTCCGCGATGAGGGGGATGAGGCAGCAGCAGTGGTTGCCCTTGTCCGGTTCATCCTACAGATTCGTCCACAAGCGACGATTGGCATACTCGCGCGCACGCGTCGACAACTGTACCTCACCTGGAGGCAAATGGATACAGCTGTTGGCGGGGGAGCGAACGCCTTGAACGCCGTTCAGTTTCGCACCTTTCACGATAGTAAAGGGCGCGAGTGGGACGTCGTCGTCCTGCTCGATTTGGTGGTTTCCAGAGCAGTATGCCGCGATGCCGAACTCGATGACGATGAACGAAGACTTCAATACGTCGCGATGACGAGGGCGAGGTATGTACTCGTCGGCTTTGTTCCAATGCAGATGGCGGGGCGCAAGACTAACGTGGCACCATTTGTCTTTGAATCGGGATTGGAACCGGCCCCGTTGATAACTGCGACGCTCATGGAGGAGGTTGAAAATGCACTGACCGTGCATACGGAGGTTTCGTGTTGACTCTATCACGTCAGGGTGATATATTAGTCGACGTCGCTTCGGCGGCACTGCTGAACAAACAGGATATATACCGAGTCACCTGGACATCGGTTCACACGTTTGAACCACAGTGTTCGAACAAGCTGAAGCAAAATGTTCCAGTAGACAGCGATGCTAGATTCGTGGTATAGTATCTGAGCTGCTTTGAGCGGCACTGTTCAAATGGTTCCTTGAAAACTAAACACACACGCCTAAAAGTTTCGGTCGAGACGACAGTCGTCGTCGAGACATTATGAAGTAACGCCAGTAACATTTTTTGAGAGTTTGATCCTGGCTCAGGACGAACGCTGGCGGCGTGCCTAATACATGCAAGTCGAGCGAACCCTTCGGGGTTAGCGGCGGACGGGTGAGTAACACGTGGGCAATCTGCCTGTCAGACTGGAATAACACTCGGAAACGGGTGCTAATGCCGGATGACACACGGGAAGGCATCTTCCTGTGTTGAAAGGTGCAACTGCACCGCTGATAGAGGAGCCCGCGGCGCATTAGCTAGTTGGTGAGGTAACGGCTCACCAAGGCGACGATGCGTAGCCGACCTGAGAGGGTGACCGGCCACACTGGGACTGAGACACGGCCCAGACTCCTACGGGAGGCAGCAGTAGGGAATCTTCCGCAATGGGCGCAAGCCTGACGGAGCAACGCCGCGTGAGCGAAGAAGGCCTTCGGGTTGTAAAGCTCTGTTGCTCGGGGAGAGCGACAAGGAGAGTGGAAAGCTCCTTGTGAGACGGTACCGAGTGAGGAAGCCCCGGCTAACTACGTGCCAGCAGCCGCGGTAATACGTAGGGGGCAAGCGTTGTCCGGAATCACTGGGCGTAAAGCGTGCGTAGGCGGTTGTGTAAGTCTGGAGTGAAAGTCCAAGGCTCAACCTTGGGATTGCTTTGGAAACTGCATAACTTGAGTGCTGGAGAGGCAAGGGGAATTCCACGTGTAGCGGTGAAATGCGTAGATATGTGGAGGAATACCAGTGGCGAAGGCGCCTTGCTGGACAGTGACTGACGCTGAGGCACGAAAGCGTGGGGAGCAAACAGGATTAGATACCCTGGTAGTCCACGCCGTAAACGATGAGTGCTAGGTGTTGGGGGGACACACCCCAGTGCCGAAGGAAACCCAATAAGCACTCCGCCTGGGGAGTACGGTCGCAAGACTGAAACTCAAAGGAATTGACGGGGGCCCGCACAAGCAGTGGAGCATGTGGTTTAATTCGAAGCAACGCGAAGAACCTTACCAGGGCTTGACATCCCTCTGACCGGACTAGAGATAGTCCTTCCCTTCGGGGCAGAGGAGACAGGTGGTGCATGGTTGTCGTCAGCTCGTGTCGTGAGATGTTGGGTTAAGTCCCGCAACGAGCGCAACCCTTGACCTGTGTTACCAGCACGTAATGGTGGGGACTCACAGGTGACTGCCGGCGTAAGTCGGAGGAAGGCGGGGATGACGTCAAATCATCATGCCCTTTATGTCCTGGGCTACACACGTGCTACAATGGGCGGTACAACGGGAAGCGAAGCCGCGAGGTGGAGCAAAACCTAAAAAGCCGTTCGTAGTTCGGATTGCAGGCTGCAACTCGCCTGCATGAAGCCGGAATTGCTAGTAATCGCGGATCAGCATGCCGCGGTGAATCCGTTCCCGGGCCTTGTACACACCGCCCGTCACACCACGAGAGTCGGCAACACCCGAAGTCGGTGAGGTAACCTTAGGGAGCCAGCCGCCGAAGGTGGGGTTGATGATTGGGGTGAAGTCGTAACAAGGTAGCCGTATCGGAAGGTGCGGCTGGATCACCTCCTTTCTACGGAGAAACAAGGCTTTTAGGACGTGGGTGTTTAGTTTTGAGGGAGCCAAAGCCCATGTGGCTAGGTAAACTCAAAGCGCGTTTCAAGATGCGAGGAGTACAAGGCGGGAGGACGATGACGAGTCGAGCGTACTTTGTGTACGTGAGCGAGTCAGAGGACGACCAACGAAGGAATCCGAAGCAGATTGGAAGGCGCGTGGTACCTTGGCAACTGAATATGGAACAACCTCTAAAGAAGTAAACCGGTAACCGTAAATGCGTAACAGGTTAACAATAGCCGGATTTATGGATGGAATAATCACCTCTGGTGGTTAGGAAGTCAAAACGGTGAAGTTAGAAAGAGCGCACGGAGGATGCCTAGGCGCCAAGAGCCGAAGAAGGACGGGGCGAACACCGAAATGCCACGGGGAGCTGTAAGCGAGCATTGAGCCGTGGATGTCCGAATGGGGAAACCTGCTAGTGTGAAGCGCTAGTACCGTACACTGAATACATAGGTGTGCGGAGGCAACCGAGGGAACTGAAACATCTAAGTACCTCGAGGAAAAGAAAGCGAACGCGATTCCGTAAGTAGTGGCGAGCGAAAGCGGAGAAGCCTAAACCGTATACGTGGTACAGACTGCAGTCGATGCGTATACGGGGTCGAGGGGCTGTTGGTGGCAACCTGCAGGGAGCCAGCAGGAAGCAATTCGTAGGAGAACGGCATGGGAAGGCCGGCCATAGACGGTGAGAGCCCGGTAACCGAAACGGATTGTGGAATGTGCAACAGACCCCAAGTACTGCGGGACACGAGAAATCCCGTGGGAATCTGGGAGGACCACCTCCTAAGGCTAAATACTCCTTGGCGACCGATAGCGGATAGTACCGTGAGGGAAAGGTGAAAAGAACCGTGGGAGCGGAGTGAAATAGAACCTGAAACCGTGTGCTTACAAGCAGTCGGAGCATCTTTAAGGTGTGACGGCGTGCCTTTTGTAGAATGAACCGGCGAGTGATGATGGCAAGCAAGGTGAAGGCGAAGGAGCCTGTGCCGAAGCGAAAGCGAGTCTGAATAGGGCGAATGAGTTTGTCGTCATCGACCCGAAACCGGGTGATCTACCCCTGGTCAGGGTGAAGTGCGGGTAACACCGCATGGAGGCCCGAACCCACTGGCGTTGAAAAGCCAGGGGATGAACTGGGGGTAGGGGAGAAATTCCAATCGAACCCGGAGATAGCTGGTTCTCCCCGAAATAGCTTGAGGGCTAGCGTCAGGGAATGAGAAGTGGAGGTAGAGCACTGATTGGGTGCGGGGCCCGCGAGGGTTACCAAGCCTAGTCAAACTGCGAATGCCACTTTGTCGAAGAACCTGGCAGTCAGACTACGAGTGATAAGACCCGTGGTCAAGAGGGAAACAGCCCAGACCAACAGCTAAGGTCCCAAAGTACTGGTTCAGTGGGGAACGATGTGGCGTTGCACAGACAACCAGGATGTTGGCTTAGAAGCAGCCACCATTTAAAGAGTGCGTAATAGCTCACTGGTCGAGTGGCGCTGCGCGGAAAATGTAACGGGGCTAAACCAGACACCGAAGCTATGGATGGAAACATGGTAGGGGAGCGTTCCATTTGCGGCGAAGCTGAACCGGGAGGTTTGGTGGAGCGGATGGAAGTGAGAATGCCGGTATGAGTAGCGAAAAGACAAGTGAGAATCTTGTCCGCCGAAAGCCCAAGGTTTCCTGGGGAAGGCTCGTCCGCCCAGGGTAAGTCGGGACCTAAGGCGAGGCCGAAAGGCGTAGTCGAAGGACAACAGGTTGAAATTCCTGTACCACCAACATCGCGATTGAGCGAAGGGGTGACGCAGGAGGCTGAGGGAAGCGGCCGGATGGAAGAGGCCGTCCAAGCAGCAAGCGAGGGGTGTAGGCAAATCCGCACCCTGATAATCGTGAGCTGTGATGGGGAGGGAAGTACAGTACCGAAGTCCCGTAAGTCACACTGCCAAGAAAAGCCTCTAGCGAGTGATGAGGTGCCCGTACCGGAAACCGACACAGGTGGGCGCGTGGAGAACACGAAGGCGCGCGGGAGAACTCTCGTTAAGGAACTCGGCAAAATGGCCCCGTAACTTCGGGAGAAGGGGCGCTTCGAGAGAAGCCGCAGTGAAAAGGCCCAAGCGACTGTTTAGCAAAAACACAGGTCTCTGCGAAGCCGAAAGGCGAAGTATAGGGGCTGACGCCTGCCCGGTGCTGGAAGGTTAAGAGGAGGGGTTAGGGTGTAAACCCGAAGCTCTGAATTGAAGCCCCAGTAAACGGCGGCCGTAACTATAACGGTCCTAAGGTAGCGAAATTCCTTGTCAGGTAAGTTCTGACCCGCACGAAAGGCGTAACGACTTGGGCGCTGTCTCAACGAGAGACCCGGTGAAATTGTAATACCTGTGAAGATGCAGGTTACCCGCGGTTAGACGGAAAGACCCCGTGGAGCTTGACTGTAGCTTGATATGGGATACGGGTACGTCATGTACAGGATAGGTGGGAGACAGAGAAGCTTGGGCGCCAGCCTGAGTGGAGTCGGCGTTGGGATACCACCCTTGAGGTACTTGTGTTCTAACCAATGGCCATGAAACTGGTCATGGGACAGTGTCAGGTGGACAGTTTGACTGGGGCGGTCGCCTCCTAAAGAGTAACGGAGGCGCCCAAAGGTTCCCTCAGCGCGGATGGAAATCGCGCGAAGCGTGTAAAGGCACAAGGGAGCTTGACTGCGAGACGGACAGGTCGAGCAGGGACGAAAGTCGGGCTTAGTGACCCGGTGGCACCGAGTGGAAGGGCCATCGCTCAACGGATAAAAGCTACCCCGGGGATAACAGGCTGATCTCCCCCAAGAGTTCACATCGACGGGGAGGTTTGGCACCTCGATGTCGGCTCATCGCATCCTGGGGCTGAAGTCGGTCCCAAGGGTTGGGCTGTTCGCCCATTAAAGCGGTACGCGAGCTGGGTTCAGAACGTCGTGAGACAGTTCGGTCCCTATCTGCCGCGGGCGCAGGATACGTGAGAGGGGTCGTCCTTAGTACGAGAGGACCGGGATGAACCGACCGCTGGTGTACCAGTTGTTTCGCCAGAAGCATAGCTGGGTAGCCAAGTCGGGAAAGGATAAGCGCTGAAAGCATCTAAGCGCGAAGCCTGCCTCAAGATAACGTATCCCATTCCGTTAGGGAAGTAAGACCCCTTGAAGAAGACAAGGTAGATCGGTCTGGCGTGGAAGCGTAGTGATACGTGGAGCGGACAGATACGAATCGGTCGAGGGCTTCACCCGCTAAGAAGAGGTTGTTCCATGATTCAGGAGCGAGGATACAGACAAATGTAAGAGGAAGCTTGAGTGAAGGTGTGAGAGAGCACATCTGCAGGCCGGAAGGCCGAAGCCGTGCGAACGAATACCTGAACGGCAAGCAGTCTGGTGGCCATAGCGGAGGGGAAACACCCGTACCCATACCGAACACGGACGTGAAGACCTCCAGCGCCGAGGATACTTGGAGGGAGACCTCCTGGGAAAGTAGGTCGTTGCCAGGCGCGAGAGAAAGACCCTGAGGGAAGCAGAGATGCCCACCTCAGGGTCTTTTTGTGTTGGGCGGGCGCCATCGGCACAGGCGGATCAAGGACGTGTTCGTGTATCATCGCATGCGAAGAACTGTCGTACTCCTTCACTCAGACCGAGTGAGTAATCGACATGTACAGCTAGTTGTCATACCGTATGAATATCATCAGAACTCGCGCGGACTGAACGCGAAGGCGCGAGCCTCGCCCAATCGCATCTATTGTCATTCGTAGCGAATCGTGATATAGTTTAACGGCGGTTTAGTGCGTACCATGAGATATGCGGGTGTGGCGGAATTGGCAGACGCACCAGATTTAGGTTCTGGCGGGCAACCGTGGGGGTTCGAGTCCCTTCACCCGCATCACATCGGTTGAAAGAGGGCGGCTTTGCCGTCCTTTTTTGATTATACTATGGGCAAGCCCAAATTCTTGGCTCATAATGAGTACTAACACCCATACATACTTGCGCCTTATTTGGGGCGGACCCTTTGTTGGGACATATTGACTGGAGATGGAGGTGGGCGGGATGCCTGTAACAATATACGATGTCGCTCGTGAAGCGAAGGTGTCGATGGCGACCGTTTCCCGCGTCATAAACGGGACGGCGGTCGTGAAGGACGAAACGAAGAAACGTGTTCAGGATGCGATCGCTCGATTGGGGTATCGACCGAATGCGGTCGCCCGAGGATTGGCTAGTAAGCGTACGCGTACCATTGGCGTGATCGTACCTGATGTGTCCGCAGCCTTTGTGGCGGAGATGGTTCGTGGGATCGAGGACATCGCCACGATGTACGACTATCATATTATCCTCGTGAATTCCGACGCGCAGGTGGAGCGCGAGGTCAGCCTCGTCGGCACCATGTGGGAAAAACAGGTCGATGGCATTATCTACATGACCAACGTTTTGAGCCAAAAGGAAATCGATGCGTTTGAAGAGGCGCAAATTCCGGTCGTGTTGTGCTCGACGGAAGATCCGGAGAGGCGCATTCCTTCCGTAAATATCGACAACTATCGGGCCGGTAAGGACGCAGTCAATTTTCTGCTGGAGAAGCAGTGTAAACAAATCGCGTTCGTGACGACAGAAGAAGGGGAATCAGTTGTCGCGGATCGAAGGCTACAAGGTGCAAAGAGCCGCGTGCGCGATCAAGAGTTGCACGTGATTCGCATGAGCCAAGGCCGTTACGAAGTGGCGCTGGACATTATCCGGGAATACCTGAAGGATCATAAATTGGACGGTGTGGTTGCGGCGTCGGACGAGTTGGGTTTGGCCACCATTCATGCCGTGCAAGACATCGGTCTTAAGGTGCCTGGGGATGTGAAGGTGATTGCGTTTGACAACACGAGGCTCGCGAACATGGTACGTCCTGAAATGACAGTGATCGCTCAACCGATGTACGACTTTGGAGCGGTGTCGATGCGCCTGCTGACGAAACTGTTACAGGATGAGCCAGTAGACAACTATTCGGTCACGCTCTTGCATAATATTGTGGAACGAAAGTCGACCTGATCGAATGCTTTCGAAAAAACCAAGGGAATGGTCTTGTGTTTAAGGATTTTGTTGAACAGCATCGTGACACCATGATTTCGACGCTTCAGGACCTCTTGAGGATCGAGAGCGTCAAGGGACACCCAGTTCCCGATGGTCCGTTCGGTACGGGTCCAGCGCAGGCTCTTTCCTATATGTTGAAATTGGCGTACGACCGTGGATTTGTGACGAAAAACGTCGACGGGTTTGCGGGTCATGTGGAGTACGGCGAAGGCGATGAGTACATCGCCGTCGTCAGCCACCTGGATGTGGTTCCTGCTGGTGATGGATGGAGGCATCCTCCGTACGGCGCCGAGATCGATCAGGGGAAAGTGTATGCGCGGGGAGCGATCGACGATAAGGGTCCCGCAATGAGTACGTTGTGGGCGCTGTTTGCGATGAAGGAAATGGGCATTCAACCGAAGCGCAAAATTCGCGTGATTTTCGGCTTGGACGAAGAAAGCGACTGGCAGTGCATGGAACACTACTTCCGGTACGAGCCAAAACCCATCGGCGGCTTTACACCGGATGCCTCATTTCCGTTGATTTATGCGGAAAAGGGACTCGCGACGCTGCGTATCGACGTAGCGGCGGATGCGGAGTCGATGTCTGCACAGGTTTTGAAGTTCGAAGGCGGAGAGCGGTTTAACATGGTGCCGGCGCATGCGCTGGCAGAAGTGGATTGTCACTCGTCCACCGCTGCGAATGAGTTTGCGTTAAAGATCAGAAAGTCCGCGAAGGATGCGCAGATCGACGCTGCCGTCGAGACCGAGGATTCGATTGTGCGGATCCGCGTCGAAGGCGTTTCTGCACACGCGTCGCGGCCCGCTGCTGGCGTCAACGCAGTTGTGCATTTGGCGCATCTTCTAGGAATGGGTACGGTGTCGAACTCTTCGATGTGGCGGACGGTCGGCTCTTGGGACACCGCAGGTCGGGCGCTTGGCATCGATGCCGAGGACGACGAAACGGGACCTTTAACCGCAAACCTCGGACGCGCGGAACTGGTTGATGGTACATACCAATTTTACATAAATATTCGCTTTCCAATTCGGATGACGGTGGACCAGCTTTTGCAGGGCGCTCAAACCTACTTGTCGGATAAGTGGCAAGTGTCCATCGTCGAGCACATGCCACCTCTCTATGTCGATCCGGCGTCGCCGCTCGTTCAGACCCTAATGGGGGTCTATGCAGCACATTTCGAGGACGATGCAACGCCAATCAGCATTGGGGGTGCGACGTACGCGCGAGCGATCCCGAACGCCGTCGCGTTTGGCGCATTGTTTCCAGAGCGGGAGGACTTCGCCCACAGAGTTGATGAAAATTGGGCGCTCGACGACTTTTTGACATGTGTCGAGATCTACGCGGAAGCCATGACACAACTCGCGAATACGTTATAATATAAGAAACACAATTCATGTTTCTCAGACACCCTGTTGCGCAAAAGGAGGGACGCCGAATGCGAGTTGAACGAATTGCCAAGGACAAAGTCCGCATCTTTATCAGTTATGATGACTTGGAAGAGCGAGGCATTGACCGCGATGAAATATGGCACAACGGCAAGAAGGTTCAAGACTTGTTTTGGGACATGATGGAAACCGCGTATATGGAGGTTGGTTTTGAAATCGCAGGTCCCATCTCCGTTGAGGCGTTCACCATGCCGACCGAAGGTGTAGTCGTGATTGTCACCAGGATTCCTAGCATTCCAGGGGTTGCTCAGGAAGACGACGATGATGATGACGATGAGGGCCTCATTCATCGGCATACCAACTACGCGCAGTCCATTGATTCTCAGTTGGTGTATGAATTCGATGAGTTCGATGATCTAATCGCAGTTTGTCATACATTGGTGGACTACGATTTGGAGAGTTCACTATTCCGATATCGTGACGCGTACCATTTGTTGATTACGGATCCGTTGGTTGTGGAGACACACCAGACGATTGCCTCTGTGTTGTCGGAGTACGGTGAACCAAGCAGTGCGACAGATGCCGTGCTCAACGAATACGGAAAAGAAATCCTTCATGAGGACGCAATCCGCGTGTTGGTCGAACGTTTTCCAGTTTGATGTACAGGACAGATATGTGGGCAGTATAGAGCACATATCTGTCCTGTTTTGTCTGTTCACATGCTGATCCTATTCTTTTAACGAATGGACAGGCAGTGTATACTAAGTACAGTTTGTTTCGCAGCACACGATGATCTCATTATTGACATTGTTAAGGTGGTTGGATTTGTGACTCAGGCTAGCTCTACCAATGCTCAAGGAACTGATACGGTCGAAAATACCGCTGTTCTTTCACGCACGCAGGATGTAATCCTACAGGCGCTGGAAGCGTTGGGATACGACCGTCAGATTTACGATATCCTGCGGGAGCCGCTTCGCGTTTTGACGGTTCGTTTCCCCGTGCGGATGGACGATGGTTCTGTGCGCGTGTTTACAGGCTATCGATCACAGCACAACGACTCAGTCGGCCCGACGAAGGGCGGTATCCGTCTGCATCCCGACGTGACGCAGGAAGATATTGAAGCGTTATCCATCTGGATGTCCATCAATTGTGGGATCGCCGACTTGCCATACGGCGGTGGTACGGGTGGCATCGCGTGTGACCCGCGGGACATGTCATTCGACGAGATCGAACGCGTGAGTCGAGCATATGTCAGAGCCGTAAGTCAAATCGTAGGACCTGCGAAGGACATTCCGGCGCCTGACGTGTTCAGCAACTCTCAAAACATGGCCTGGATGTTTGACGAGTACTCGCGTCTACGGGAGTTTGACAGCCCTGGATTCATTACGGGTAAACCGATTGTTTTGGGCGGCAGCAGAGGTAGGGAGAGTGCGACCGCTCGCGGTGTCGCCATCTGCATTGAAGAGGCGGCTAAGGAGCGCGGATTGGACCTGAGGGATGCACGCGTCATCGTGCAAGGGTTCGGGAACGCCGGTAGCTATGTCGCGAAATTCATGTACGACGCCGGTGCGAAGGTAGTCGGCATCTCCGATGCATATGGTGCTCTGTATCGCGAAGAGGGGCTTGACGTCGACGAATTGTTGGAGCGCCGTGATTCGTTTGGCACTGTAACGCGACTTTACCGCAATACCATCAGCAATCGCGAACTGCTCGAAAAACCATGCGATATTCTGGTGCCTGCCGCCATTGAGAATCAAATTACGCGAGAGAATGCGAAACGCATTCAAGCGTCTATTGTCGTGGAGGCAGCGAATGGCCCAACCACGGCTGCAGCAACGGATATCCTGACGGAGCAGGGCATTCTGTTGGTCCCTGACGTGGTGGGGAACTCGGGTGGCGTCATCGTCTCCTATTTTGAGTGGGTGCAAAATAACCAGGGCTATTACTGGGATGAGCACGAAATTCAAGAGCGCCTGGCGTCACGGATGCGTATGAGCTTTCAACGCGTGTATCAGACGGCGACAAAATATCGGGTCAATATGCGGTTGGCGGCGTATATCGTAGGTGTTCAACGAATGGCCGAGGCAATCCGTTGGCGAGGATGGGTATGAGGCGACACCTAGGTTGTCGATAATATCCTTTTAGGTAGGTGCGATTCCTCGAACGGATTCGTCACTCTGTGTAGGGGGTTCTGCTATGCGTTCTGAGACGTTGGTCACTCCGCCTGTTACAGAAGCCATCGTTTCTTACACGCAACGCATCAAAGTACATATTCACTGTCGTAAATGCGGTGAAACCTTCATTTTGCGTGGCGTGAACGACGGCAAAGGTCGTATCGAGACTGGATTTAAGCGGTGCCTGTGTGACAATGAAGTGGACTTCGACGTAGAGCCTTTGGCGTAAACCTTGGCCCATCAAATATGCCTGTGGGAATCATCCCATGGGCATATTTTTTTTTGTCCGTTAAACAATACACATAGCTGGCGATTTTCATCTTGTTTGTGAAGGGAGTAAAGATGGTGCGCAAAGGATTTGTCTATATTCGGTTGTTCGTTGCTCTAATTACATTGTCGACGACCATTCCGGCTCTCTTTCCGATCACGGCGCAGGCGTTCACCGCCCGGAATCTCATGTATGGAAGTCAAGGTTACGACGTCGATGAGTTACAGAGTCGACTGCGTCTGTTGGGCTACTACTGGGGCAATATCGACGGCGATTTCGGTTGGAAGACCTATTGGGCAGTGCGAACGTTCCAGTATAACTTCGGGATGCCTGTTACAGGTGAAGTCAACATGGCCACCAAGTTAAAACTGGCGAAGGCGACACCGACCTGGCACTACACACCAAATAGCGCGAGTGGCAGTAGTAGCAGCTCGTCGGCTTCATCCGCGGGCGGATCGTCTGGAAGTAGCTCGTCGGCTCCATCCGCGGGCGGATCGTCTGGGAGTAGTTCGTCGTCTCCGTCAGCGGGCGGATCGTCTGCAGGTAGTTCAACTGCGGCGACGGCAGCGGGATCGTCCAACTTTCCATCGAGTGTCAATGGGCTTGATCAAAGTGACCTCAATCTTATGGCGCACGTCGTGTACGGTGAGGCGCGCGGGGAACCGTTCGAGGGACAAGTCGCCATTGCGGCTGTCATACTCAACCGCACCCACAGCTCGAAATTCCCCAGTACAATACCAGGTATTGTCTATAGTCCGGGGGCGTTTTCGTGCGTCGATGACGGCCAGGTCAACTTAACGCCGGACGCAAGCGCGAAGAAGGCAGTGATGGAGGCGGTCGACGGTTGGGACCCCACTCACGGCGCGCTGTTCTACTTTAACCCTGCGAAGACGAGCAACGCATTTATGTGGTCCAGACCTGAAATCATTACGATCGGGCACCATATATTTACAGACTAACCGTACGAGGAGGTTATTTCATGTTGCATCGTGCCACGTGGGTCTCGGCCGGGATTCTTGCTGTTGTGGCGGTAGGAACCACCGTCGGGTACTGGGGATACGACCAAAAACAGCAGAAGGACGCCTTTGCGCGTTCGGCGGAGACGCAATACGAGTCGTCGTTTCACAACTTGGTGAACGACGTGCGCGATATGCGCAAAGAGCTGGCCAAGTCGATGCTGATGCAAGACCACGCGTCGTTTGACACACACTTGAGTTCCATATCTAGGCTGTGTTACGCAGGCGAAGCCAGTCTCGGACGGTTGCCGTCAAATATCACGCCAGCGAGTCACCTGCAGGCCTATCTCCACCTCGTCGACAACCAAGTACAGAGCTGGATGAAGCACGATAAGACGCCTGCGGATCAAGATGTGCGCAAACAGTTGAACAACTTGTATACGCAGTCGGGGACGTTCGTGTCTCAGTTGGGCGACATGCAGTCGCAACTGGGTGACAAGACTGACGTCTGGCTAGCCGCACGGCATTCGCCGCAGGGACAGGCTGGTTTTGCGGTGGACGGATTGCGCAGGGTGGATAGGCAGGTGGCCTCCTTCGCCGACAATCCTACATCACGGGCTCCAAAACCGTCCGCTCAGGCGAGCCAGACGTTGACGACAGAAGCGAAGGTCACTAGCCAGGCGGCCATCAAAAAAGCGAGTCAAGTGGCAGGCGTGAAGCCGACAGGTTGGACTGCGAAACTGTACCGCGCAGGAACGCCGACGGCGTATTATGGCGTTTCGGGCAGTGCCGCCAACCACCATATCACGGCTGAAGTCAGTCAGCGCGGTGGCCATCTACTCACCTACTACAACGATCGCGCTGCCCAGACCAGTAAATACGATTTCGCGACAGCCGCATCGGACGCGGCGACGTGGCTGAAAGGTCAGGGCTTCTCTAATATCGAGCGAACCAACGCGATGCAGTACGATCACGCCGCTATGTTCACCTTTGCACCGCTCGTCAACGGCGTTCCAGTTGTCGGCCAGCCCATCTCGGTGCACGTCGCATTGGATAACGGGCAAGTAGTCGGGTTCAACGCGGCACAGGTATATGCAAACCCGGTAGGCAAGGTGCCGGCCGCGAAACTGAGTGTCGCCCAGCTTCGCAAGCGTCTAAGTCCTGATTTCGATGTGAAAATCGCCAAGAAAGTCATTGTTCAGGATGAGAACCGCCAGTATATTCCGGCCGTCGCCTTTTATGGGACGATGAAGCAGGAAACGTATTGCATCGATCTGAGCGCAATTGATGGAGCGGAGGTAAAAATTGACCAGTTGACATAAATCTTCCCCTCGTCCTCTCATCATCTGTGTATAATGTGAGTTGCAGAGGATTTTGAGGGGGAAGAAACATGTCGGTCAGGCCTTCAGTCGGGACGCCGGTGCGCATCAAGCTCGGCGCGCAGGACTCCAGCTTCTATAAAACACGCGTGGCAGATGTGGACGATAAGTTCCTTTACATCGATGTGCCAGTGAATCCCATGTCGGGCCGAGAGCTGGAGGTTCGGATTGACCAGGGTTTGCTTGTCGAATACGCGGCTTCTGGCAGCGAGGTCTATCGGTATACCGCACAAATGCTCGGGATTGCCTATATCCCGACGCCCGCTGTGCGGTTGTCGGGGCCGGAAGGGGCGAAAGACCTCGAGCGCGTCCAACGACGGGAGTTCTTTAGGATTTCCATCGACACATCTGTGCGGTTGGTGCGTGAGGGCGATGGGCTCAGCTACGAAGCGCAAAGTCACGATATCAGCGGAGGCGGGCTCGCGGTGAAGTCTGGTAAGGCGATCGATTATCAACCAGGCGACATCGTGAAGGCCACGCTTACCCTGCCGTATACGGGCGACACGTTGAATGCGACTTGTCGCATTGTCCGCGTGGAGACGGATGGCACATCGCAGGAGCGCCTCGTATCGATGGTGTTTCACGACATGAAGGAGCGCGAGCGGCAACAGGTTGTACGCTACACGTTTATGCGGCAACGAAGCTTGAAGCGCTGATGACATATTCACTTCGCACCTGCATAGCATAAGGCATGGGAGGGATGTCCATGCCGTCAGGTGGAAGAGAACGATACAAATGGATTCACATCTTTGACGATTGGTTCATACCCATGGCGTTTGGCGTTGTTGCCGTGCTCGTAGGTGTACAGGCCTTGGCGCGAATCCCGATTGTTCGCTCGACCATCGACGCCAAAGAGGGGCGTTTTGTCGCGCAATCCGCTGCCGTCATGCAGCAAGCAGTGAAAAATGATTCCGCAGTCGTGACGTTATCTACAAATTCGGCACAGGCAGGGGCCCATGTCGAAGTCACTATAAACGGGGACTCGCTGGGCGCGTTTACGACCAATGAAATGCGAATTACCGTTCACGACGGGGATCAAATTGCGTTTCACGATCCGGACGGCGTGAAGGTCGAGATCACCGTAACGGATACCAGTGACAGCCAATTGCTCCTGCCCGCGCCCGGGCAGGTGGTCGATTTAGGCCCACAGAACAAGCAGGCGTCGCTGTCGACAGTGGAATTCATTTGATTTGTGTCCGTTGCCCTGGATCTACTGCTATGGTACGATTGGGACGAAGCAAATGCATGCGATGTAACGGCACAGTTTGGATGAATCAATGGGTGGGGTGTCGCTGACGGCCTGCCTTTTTTATGTAACCTGCCGTTGCAGAGGTGGAATTAAGTCGAACAAGGGGTTACAGACATGTCTCCAGTAAGCGTCGCTATAGACGGACCAGCCGGGGCCGGCAAGAGCACCGTTGCAAAACTCGTGGCAGAACGACTTAAATTTCTGTACATAGACACCGGTGCGATGTATCGCGCGGTCGCGTATTTGTGTGTGAGGGAAAATGTTGACTGTTCAGACACATCGGCCGTCGACGAACTTGTCAAGGTACATGACTTTCGGTTTGAGGAAGGGCGCGATCTAGGCCTGATCGTCTATGTCGACGACCAGGACGTCACTGCCTATCTCCGCAGTCCAGACGTCAGTGAGCGCGTGTCGCTCGTCGCCGCTCTACCCGAAGTCAGATCCCGATTGACCCAGTGGCAACGCGCATTCGCAAAGACGCATTCCGTCGTCATGGATGGCCGCGATATCGGCACGGTCGTGTTGCCCAATGCCACCGTGAAGGTGTTTCTCACGGCCAACGTGGAGGAGAGGGCGCGTCGTCGGCAAAAAGAGTACCAGGAACGCGGTTTCGACGTGTCGTTGGTTGAGATTATTGACTCAATGACGCAGAGGGACAAGTTGGATAGCGAGCGCGAACTAGCTCCACTTACGAGTGCGCCAGATGCCGTTCACATCGATTCAACAGGCAAGCCTATCGACGTCGTGGTAGACGAAATTATGCGCCTAGTGGAGAATGCGCATGTCCGGTAATGTCGACTTGAGGAAAAAAACGCCGTTCTTTCGAGCGGCTCGGTACGTCGTCTACTCATTCTTTCAGCTTACGTATCGACCCAAGGTAGAGGGCTTGGAGAACGTTCCTATGTACGACGGAATTATCGTCGCATCCAATCATCTCAGCAATCTCGACCCTCCGCTCATCGGCATTTGTCTCCCTCGGTACATACGCTTTATGGGCAAAATCGAATTGTTTCGGGTACCGGTTCTCGGCCCCTTGTTTCGAGCCTTGGGCGCATTTCCGATCCACCGTGGAAAAGTGGATAAGCAGGCCATTCGAACGGCCATCGACATCGTGCGCACAGGTGGATGTATCGTCATGTTTCCGGAGGGCCACCGCTCGAAGACCGGAGAATTAGGGCCGTTTGCCTCTGGTGTGGCCGTTATTGCGCGCAAATCGGGCGGTTATATCGTCCCGACGGCCATTTGTGGGCCTTATCGGGTATTTCGTCCCCTCACTGTCCGGTTTGGGGAACCGATCTCCGTCGACAGCGTCCCAACAGACCAGTTGATGGGATTGGTTCGCGAGCGCATTCAGACGTTATTGCGGGAAAGCGGTACGATTTCATGAAACATGTTTACGACATTGTCCAAGTGCTCGTGCTTTATGTTACAGTATTACTGGGAGTATTGCTTTATGTTGCCGTTTTGCGTCGCAACGTGGTGCCTGATGATGGGGATATACCCCAGAATCGCCGAGCGAGAAATTTGACTTTGTCGCTCCTAGGCGTCATAACTATGATATTCGGTGTTGGTTGTTTGCATGAAATTTGGCCGCAAAATGATGGGGTATGGTTACCGATTTTAGGCATTCTAATCATTGCAGTTGCCTGGATCCTGTATCGTTTGCGAAAGCTTTCACCGAACATGAATTAACGCATGACCTCGTTGTGCGTTGACCACATATACATTTTGACACTTGGAACAGGAGGCAAATCTTTATGTCAGAGGATTTACGCGAAATGCTGACCGACGGCGCCGTTCACGAAGGTGATCTCGTGTCGGGCGAAGTGACAGCCGTTGATGATAGCGGGGTGACGGTCGCACTTTCTCACGGCTTTGAGGGCCACATCTCGCCTCAGGAACTATCTGCACTACCTGGCACCGAACCGGCGCAGGTGCTTGCTGTGGGCGACAATGTGACGGCGGTCGTCGTCAAGGTCGACATGGAATCCGGACAAGTCACGTTGTCAAAGCGCCGTGCGCAGCAGTCCGAGGCTTGGAATCGGATGCAAGCGTTGCTCGACAGTGGTGAAACGTTCGAAGTCGAGGTTCGGGACGTCGTCAAAGGTGGCCTTGTCGCTGATGTCGGGGTTCGCGCATTCATTCCTGCTTCTCTTGTCGACCGTCGCTTTGTAGAGGACCTGAACCAGTTTAAGGGCCAATCGCTGCGCGTAAAGGTCGTTGAACTGGACGCGGAAAAGAACAAACTCATCTTGTCGCGTCGGGCTGTCCTCGAAGAGGAACAAGAGAACCTCGCACACGATCTGATGAACAAGCTCGAGCCAGGTCAAGTCGTGGAGGGTGTCGTGCAACGCCTCACCGATTTCGGTGCGTTTGTTGACGTCGGTGGCGCGGACGGTTTGGTTCACATCTCTGAGTTGTCGTACAGCCACGTCGATCATCCTTCGGATGTCGTCAAGGAAGGGGACCACGTTAAGGTTCGCGTCCTGCGCGTCGATCCCAATGCTGGGCGCATCTCCCTCTCGATGAAGGCTGCACAGCCGGAACCTTGGGAACAATACGCAACACAATATCACGCGGGCGACGTAGTTCAGGGTGTCGTGAAGCGCGTCGTTGACTTTGGTGCGTTTGTGGAACTTCAACCTGGCCTCGAAGGTCTGGTGCACGTGTCGCAAATCTCCAATGAGCATGTCGCACACGCGTCCGACGTGCTGCAACCAGGACAAGAGGTCACGGTGCACATTCTGAGCGTGGAACCTGACCGCCGCCGCATTTCCCTCTCGATGAAGGAACCTGGCGCATCGTCGAACGAAGGTTCCTCGAACCGTCGTCGCGAACCACGTCGGCAACCAGAGCGTCAAATTGAGGCGCCTTCATCTGGAACCGGTGCAACGTTGGGCGATTTGTTTGGGGACTTGTTCAAGAAATAAGAGACGTTCTTCGTCTTTGAAGGGCCATCTCGGCGTTCACCTTTGGGGGTGCGCCGAGATGGCCCCTTTTCGTCATATCCTTACAGCACCCTGCTCTGTATAATCTCGCTCAATCTCCACATACTCCCAGTGGAGGTGCGTCTATGAATCTACAGGCGTCGCTCACATGTTGTGCTATACTCCTCGTCTTGCCCCGGAGCGGTTTCCATAGATCTGTTCGTGCAGTCGTGACCTGTCTCTTGTTATTTACGCTGTTGTCCACAACGCTCCTCGAATCAGTGGTTGCCAACCGCGTGCTCGTCGGAGTGACCTGCGTCGTGGCTGCGTTGCACGCAACGTCGCTATCGCGATGGCCAATCGCTTGGCGAACGCTTGCAGTTGGTGCGGTTGCAGCGTTCTTCCAACATCGAATGGATATCGTGTATCCTTTTCATCGCCTCTATTCGATCCCGTTTGAGTGGGTGGAAATCCTGATGGTTGGATTGGCCCTCCTGTGTTTGACGGATGATGTCGCGCAAATTTGGCCGGCGTGGTCGGTTTTTTATTTGGTGTGGGCGCTTTTGGATGAGCCGGTTGGCGGGGTGTATCAGGCGATCCATCGAGTCAACTGGTTCTGGGAAGGGGAACTTCTACTGCAGTTCTTCTGGATCTTCCAACGCATTCGTCTGCGATGGCAAACGAGGAATACACGCAAAATTGTATAATTTGACGCACAGAGGTCTATATCGCATAATGTCGAGATGTATGTAAAGATCAGTCAGGAGGCAAATTCTCATGCCAAAAATTAAAGAAGTGAAGCCCGGCTCTTTGGCAGAGGAACTAGATCTGCAGCCTGGTGACGAACTAGTCAGCATAAATGGGACGACCATTAACGATATTGTGGACCTGCAATTTGCTCTGGCCGACGAGACCATCGACATGGAAGTCAAGCGTGTCACTGGCGAGACTTGGCAAATTGAAGTGGATAAGGACTATGACGAGGGACTCGGCGTCGAGTGGGAGCACCCGACGGTGGATAGGGTTCACTTATGTCACAACAAATGTGTCTTTTGTTTCGTCGACCAAATACCTGGCCAGATGCGCAAGACGCTTAACGTCCGCGACGACGACTACCGCCTGTCGTTTCTGCACGGCAATTTCGTTACGCTGACCAACTTGAAAGAGGGCGAGCTCGAGCGGATCGTCCGACTTAAGATGTCACCACTCAACATCTCCGTGCACGCGACGAATCCGGAATTGCGGATACGGATGGTAGGCAATAAGAAGTCTGGTGAAATTCTCAACCAAATTGCCTATTTAGCCGAGAATGGTATTGAGATGAATACGCAGATCGTCCTTTGTCCGGAATGGAACGACGGTGAGGAGCTCGATCGCACGATTCGGGAGTTGGCCCCGTTTTATCCGGCGGTTCGGACGCTGTCGGTCGTGCCGGTCGGGCTGACGAAGCACCGTCGTGGATTGCACAAACTGCGCGGCTGTACCCCGGAGGAAGCGAAGACCATCGTGCGCCAGATTCGCGGATGGCAGGACAAGTTGCGCCCAAGTCTCAAGTCCTCCTTCGTGCACGCGGCGGATGAGTTTTATGTGCTCGCTGATGAGCCTGTGCCGCCCAGTGAGTACTACGACGACTTTTCGCAGACAGAGAACGGCGTGGGCGTCATTCGCACGTTTTTGGATGAGATGGACGAGGCGTTTCCAAGGGCTCCGAAAGAGCTCGCGACGCCGCGACGGAAAGTCGGTGTGGTCACGAGTGTCTCCGCTGAGAAGACCATTCGCGAATCGATGGCGCGCCTGAATGGCGTGCACGGATTGCACTACGAAGTATTTCCGATCGTCAATCGATTTTACGGGAACAACGTGTCCGTCGCAGGATTGTTGACCGGGACGGACATCGTCCAGCAGCTAGCCGGTAAGGTCGCCCATCTCGACACGATTCTGGTGCCAGATATCATGTTGAAGGACGATGACGATCTATGTCTGGATGACTACCGCGTGGAGGACATCGAGCGCGCGCTGAGGACCAATATTACGGTCGTCCCGGCAACCGGCACAGGACTCGTGTACGGAACGTTAGGGTATACTCAGACTCTACCTCCACGTCGCCGCTACGAAGCGACGCTGCGATCGGTCGCACGGGCTCAATAATTGACCTGATAGAGCATTTTTTCAGATAAAGGGGAACGTCATCCATGGCTACACCTGTCGTCGCGATTGTCGGTCGCGCAAACGTGGGGAAATCGACATTGTTTAATCGCATCATCGGGGAGCGTCTGTCTATTGTGGAGGACGTACCCGGTGTGACGCGGGATCGCTTGTATTCGACGGGCGACTGGAATGGCGTGACATTCCATTTGATCGATACGGGCGGCATCGAGATGGACGAGACGGACGAGATGGAAAACCTCATCCGCGTTCAAGCTCAACTCGCCATCGACGAGGCAGACGTCATTCTCTTCCTCGTCGATGGCAAGTCTGGTCTGACGGTGCAGGATGAGTACGTCGCCGAGTTTCTGCGGCGCTCGAAGAAGCCTGTGGTGTTGGGCGTGAACAAGCTCGATCACTTCTCGCACCATGCACAGAGTTATGAATTTTACTCGCTTGGCTTTGGCGAGCCGATCCCGCTGTCGGCCGAACACGGCACGGGGACGGGGGACGTACTCGACGCAATTGTCGATCTCGCCCCGAAAGCGGAGCCCGAAGAAGTCGACGAGGACGCTATTCGCATCGCCTTCATCGGCCGGCCCAACGTCGGGAAATCGAGTCTCGTCAACCGGCTAGTCGGTGAAAATCGCGTCATGGTTAGCGATGTTGCTGGCACAACGCGGGACGCTATTGATACCCCATTGGAATTTGAGGGGCAGAAGTACGTGCTCGTGGATACTGCAGGCGTCCGCCGCCGCGGTAAGGTTTATGAAAATATCGAACGCTATAGCGTTCTGCGGGCTATGCGCGCCATTGAGCGTGCGGATGTGTGTTTTGTGGTGATCGACGGCAAGCGCGGCATCGCTGAGCAGGATAAAAAGGTTGCCGGGTATGCATTGGATGCCGGCTGTGCCACCGCTTTTCTCGTCAACAAGTGGGATATAGTTGACAAAGACGATAAGACAGCGCATCGTTTTGAGGAGGAGATTCGCAGTCATTTTCCGTTTATGCGTTGGGCTCCGATTCTGTTCGTGTCGGCGTTGACTGGTCAGCGCGTGACCAAAGTTCTCAACATCGCGAAAGAAATCGCCGAAAACCACGTGATGCGGGTGCAAACGTCGGCGCTTAACCGGGTTCTGGCAGACGCGCAGATCTCCGTGGCGCCACCGTCTACCAAAGGGCGCAAGTTGAAGCTCTACTATGGCACGCAGGCTTCCGTGAAACCACCGACGTTTATCATCTTTGTCAACGATCAGGAGCTCTCTCACTTTTCTTATGAGCGATACCTCGAAAACCAGCTTCGAGAGTCGTTTGGATTTGTGGGGACGCCAATTCGGATCCGAATGCGAACTCGCTCTCAGACGTCTGAGGATTAAGACGAATGCCTGGGCATGGGGGATGAAAACGTGATCGTATTGTGGAGTATCTTGGGCATCGTTATTGCCTATCTCATCGGATCGATTTCGACGTCGACGATCGTCGTTCGGCTCGTTTCCGGGAAAGACATCCGGCACCACGGGAGTGGGAACGCTGGAGCGACCAACACGCTGCGCATGTTGGGGACGAAGTGGGGCATCGCAGTCCTGATTGTGGACGCGGTGAAGGGCATGATCGCGTTGTGGGTCGTGTATGGACTGGCACATGCCAATCCTGTCGCCCTCGCACTCAGCGCCATCGCGGTTGTGGTCGGCCACAACTGGCCAATTTTTTTCGGCTTCCGCGGCGGGAAGGGTATTGCGACGACCATCGGGGTGCTGTTGTGGATGGCGCCTCTGATGACCATCATCGCAGGCATCCTATGTCTCATCGTCATTGCGCTCACGCGGTACGTCTCGCTTGGCTCTTTGATTTTGACCATTCTCATCCCAATTCTTCTTGGCGTTTTCACACCTTCGCACGAATCGGCCCTGTGGGCATCGATTGTGCTGGCCTTGCTGTCCATCTATCGCCATCGCGAGAACGTGGTTCGCTTACTGAGCGGAAAAGAACGTAAACTTTTCGACAAAACGAGTGATCACTTTTGAAAGCAACCGTCTTAGGTGCTGGAAGTTGGGGAACTGCGCTAGCGAACATCTTGTCGCAAAATGGCCATGAGACGGTAATTTGGGGCCGCGACAGCAGTGTTGTTCGAGCCATTCATTCAAATCACGTGAATACGCACTACCTCCCAGATGCTGTACTGTCGTCCACGTTGTCTGCAACGGACGACCTGGAAGCCGCTCTGGCAGGTGCAGACTTAGTGGTCTTGTCTGTTCCGTCGCGTGCCTTGCCTGAATTACTGCAGAGGGCACTGCCCTACATTCCGAGGCAGTCGCTTGTCGCGCATGCGGTCAAGGGCTTTATCCGCCCAGACAACGGCAGGGTGAGTGAATACATATCTACGATGTTGCCTGGCGCCGACAGGCGACTTGCAGTCGTCTCCGGACCCTCGCACGCGGAAGAGGTCGTTCGTGAGGTTCCTACCACTGTCGTCGTGGCGAGTAAGAGTCAATCCACCGCTGAGGCCGTTCAGGACGCCTTGATGAATGCCGCCTTTCGGGTGTACACACAAGCGGACATGGTCGGCGTGGAACTGGGTGGTACGCTCAAGAACATCATTGCACTAGGCGTCGGATTAGCCGATGGTTTAGGGCTCGGCGACAACACGAAAGCCGCGCTGATGACACGAGGTCTGGCGGAGATGACGCGCCTTGGCATAGCGCTCGGGGCGTCCCCGTTGACCTTTTCAGGTCTCGCTGGGATTGGCGACTTAATCGTGACGTGCACGAGTTCGCACAGCCGGAACTTTCGCGCGGGACGCTTGCTGGCGACCGGTTTGTCGCTGGAGGAGACGCTCGCGAAGATCGGGATGGCCGTGGAAGGGGTTGGAACCACGTTCGCCGCAGCGCAGCTTGCCGCTGAGGTGGGTGTGGAAATGCCGATTACCCGTGCACTTCAGCAGGTACTTGAGGGATCCTGTTCACCGAGCGAGGCCGTGAAGAGCCTCATGCAGCGAGACAAGAGCCACGAGATGGAGGATGTCGGTCAATCCGTCATTGCACAGACGTGGGAGTTTAGCTGATCGCTGTCGGAACGACCGCTTGGTAAATGTTTGTCCATTTGTTAAACTGATCTCGGAGAAGTGGCTCCAGTCTCATTACGGGAGGATCACGATGAGCAACGTTCCAAGTACTCTGAAATACTCCAAAGAACATGAGTGGGTGCGCGTAGAAGGAAATCGTGCTTACATCGGAATCACCGATTTCGCACAGGACGAGCTCGGCGATATCGTGTATGTGGAATTGCCAGAGGTGGGGTCGCAGCTGACGGTCAACGAGACGTTTGGCACGGTGGAATCCGTTAAGACGGTTTCCGATTTGTTTGCGCCTGTCAGTGGCAAGGTGGTCGAAGTGAACTCGAATCTCGAGGACGCACCGGAGCAAGTCAACACGAGTCCTTACGAGGACGGATGGATGGTCGTTGTAGAGTTGCAAGACGAGAATGAACTCAATGCGTTGTTGGACTCATCACAGTATCAGCAGCATGTGAATGAATAATCTTCTTGGCTGGGCGGGCTGTTCTGCCCCATCTGACGATGGGGTGGGGCAGCTCTTTTTTTGTCTCGCGTTCTACTTCGCGCTCACATGCCGTATATATAGTCAACGTCAGGGACGAGTTGATAGGCAAGCATACCCTGGGGCTCTACGCATATATTTTCTACTGTCCACCGACACCGGGACAGTCTACGGGGATTGTCAGTGGGCCGGGGCAAGACATGCGTACGTAGCAGTCTACGCCGGTCATCTTGAGGAGGGAGAAGCGTGGAAAAATTCGACGTCTTTAAGGACATTGCTGAGCGAACGGGGGGCGACATCTACCTCGGCGTGGTCGGCCCCGTGCGCACTGGCAAGTCGACCTTTATTAAAAAGTTTATGGAACTCATCGTGCTTCCTAACATTAAGGATGAGTCCGAACGGGTCCGCGCCACGGATGAGCTGCCGCAGAGCGCCGCAGGGCGCACGATTATGACGACGGAACCGAAGTTTATTCCGAATCAGGCTGTCGAAGTAGGGGTGGCAGAAGGACTCGACGTCAATATCCGGATTGTCGACTGCGTGGGATACGCAGTGCAAGGCGCACGGGGATACGAGGATGAAACCGGCCCTCGGATGGTGACAACGCCGTGGTTCGACGAGCCGGTGGCTTTTCAAGAGGCTGCGGAAATCGGCACACGAAAAGTCATCGCCGACCATTCTACGATTGGCGTTGTTGTCACGACGGACGGAAGTGTGGCAGAAATTCCACGCGAGGGATATGTCGAGGCTGAGGAGCGCGTAGTCGAAGAGTTAAAGGAGCTCGGTAAGCCATTCGTCATCATCGTCAACTCCGTGAACCCAGAACATCCTCGCGCTCAAGACCTGCGCGACGAACTCATGACCAAGTACGACGTGCCTGTGATCGCCCTGTCGTGCGCAACGGTCACGACGCATGAAATCAACTACGTGCTGCGGGAAGCCTTGTATGAGTTCCCAGTGAAGGAAGTCAACGTGAACCTCCCGAACTGGGTGATGGTGCTCGACGACGAGCATTGGCTCCGGCAGGAATTCCACAACTCAGTGCGAGACACCATCCAAGATATCCGCCGAATTCGCGACATTGACCGCATTGTGGCTCAGTTTTCCGATTACGAATTCGTGTCGAATGCGGGCTTATCGCATATGGATATGGGGCAAGGCGTCGCCGTCATCGACCTCGACGCGCCGGATGAATTGTACGATCGCGTTTTGACGGAGGTCGTGGGCGTTCAAATTACCGGCCGCGACCAGTTGCTTCGCATGATGAAGGAGTTCACTTACGCGAAGCACGAGTACGATAAGGTGTCAGAAGCACTGCGGATGGTGAAGCTGACTGGCTATGGCATTGCGCCGCCGGCACTCGAAGAGATGACGCTCGACGAGCCGGAATTGATTAAGCAGGGTTCACGCTTCGGCGTGAGGCTGAAGGCAACCGCACCTTCTATCCACATGATCCGCGTGGATGTAGAGAGCGAGTTCGCGCCAATCGTCGGCACGGAAAAGCAATCGGAGGAACTGGTTCGCTATCTGATGCAAGATTTCGAGAAGGATCCGCTGAAGATCTGGGAGAGCGACATCTTCGGGAAGTCGCTTGCGGCGATTGTCCGGGAGGGCATTTCCGCCAAACTGTCGCTCATGCCGGAGAACGCGCAATTCAAGCTCAAAGAAACCTTGCAGCGAATCATCAATGAGGGCAGTGGTGGGCTTATCGCCATTATCCTGTAAACTGCAACCGAAGGGGCCATCCACGAGCCGCCGGCAACACGGCGATGGGATGGCCCCTTCTTTTGTTTTCGCAGGTATCTGTGGCGCGACACGGCAGGTGAGGGACGTGGGAACACGCGTGACGACGTGCATTCTCACTCGATTTTGACGATAGTCTTTGAAATAGAACATATTATACTTGCAGAGTGACGCGTTTAGGTGATATTATTGTTGAGCATCGAGCGACGGAATCCTGTTCGGTGGTTCCTTTAATGGCGATATGATTATTCATCTTGCGCCGTCAATAGCGGGATGTGGCGCAGCCTGGTAGCGCGCTACCTTGGGGAGGTAGAGGTCCCGGGTTCGAATCCCGGCATTCCGACCATGAACCAGCGTAAAACACGCTGGTTTTCGCTGTGTTACGGAACTTTTCTCGATAGGGGTGGACAAAGTGGCTGATTCACCTGTGTTAGGGGATTACTTTGTAATCCGTGCGCTGGATAATGGCGTGCAAGTGATTGGTATGACGCGTGGGCCCGAGACAAGGTTTCATCATGCGGAGAAATTGGACAAAAACGAAGTGATGATCGCCCAGTTTACAGAACACACGTCTGCAATGAAGATTCGTGGGAAAGCTTTACTGTATACAAAGCATGGCCTGATCCGGACCGATGGAGCCAACGACGAAAAGTAAGTGGCCACGTTTTGTGATATACTCACAGAAGCGGTGTCGACGATGAACGGCGGGATACATAAGGAGATGACACAGGCTTGACGGATTGCAAGGAGAGCTTATTGAGACGTGTGGAACGTCTGGCACAGAGACATATGCAGCACGAGTATTTGCTCACAAGCCAAATACGCCAATCCGTCAGTCGCTTTCATTTCGACGTCGGGTACGCGATTCTGTCTGCGGCAGATGTGTCCGACTCGGAGATGGAACAGGTGCTCACCGCTGTATTGATACTCGAGCAGGGGCTGTCGATTCACGACGAAGTGGACAGCTCACCTGCAGAAAAGCAAGGACTTGTTGTACTGGCTGGAGACTACGACAGTAGCAAGTACTATTTTCTACTGGCTCAGCTGAGTGACAGTGCGTTGATGTACGCGCTTTGTGATGCGGTGGCTCGGGTGAACGAGGCGAAAATGACGATTTCCGTCGACGGGAATCGATTATCATCGCAAGAGTACATGAGACTGATGGGAATCGTACAGGGCCAGTTGCTCCATGCG
Organism: Alicyclobacillus fastidiosus; assembly: GCA_029166985.1. Lineage (GTDB taxonomy): Bacteria > Bacillota > Bacilli > Alicyclobacillales > Alicyclobacillaceae > Alicyclobacillus > Alicyclobacillus fastidiosus_A. The sequence continues at coordinate 2,354,830 of CP119138.1, forward strand.
TTGGCCAATCACTATCTCGGCGAGACAGGTTTTTGGAAAACGCACATCGAGTCGCTCGTACAGGCTCATATCGTTCAGAACGAGCTGCTTGCACGGAGGGCACACCACAACTTTACGATCCGTCAAGCATCCGAATGGCTGTCCGACTCAATGCAGCGCATGGGGACCATGCCATCAACTGCTCTCGTCGGCCCCTTGTATAACTTTTTGGTGGAATACTTTCAGCCTATCCAACGGACGGTTGAGGATCTGAGTTGGGCGGAGGGGAATCGCTAAAAATGCAAGGTGACAAGGCCGAACACGTTCATGAAGTTTTTTCAAAAATCGCGCGCCGATACGATGTGATGAATTCCGTTTTGAGTTTTCAACAGCATCGTCTCTGGCGCAATTTTGCGATGCGGCAGATTCCGTTCCGCCGCGACGCCAACATCCTTGATGTCGCTGCGGGAACGGGCGCTTGGACGTTTGCGATGGCCAAGCGGATCGGGCCGGAGGGCCACGTGACAGGTCTCGATTTTACAGAGGCGATGTTGGAAGTCGCAGAGGAACGGTTACATACGTGTAAAGAGCGGGACAGAATCGATTTCGTTCACGGCAATGCCATGGATTTGCCGTTCGCCGACAATCGGTTTGATATTGCCACCATCGGGTTTGCTCTGCGGAATGTCCCCAGCGTGGAGACGTGTCTGCGCGAGATGCTTCGCGTCGTAAAACCCGGCGGGATGGTGGTCTCGTTGGAACTTTCAAAGCCTGATTCAGCTCTTTTTCGGAGCATCTACTATTTTTATTTCTACAAGATATTGCCTCGCATCGGGTCGCTTGTGGTTAAGGACGACGCCCCGTACGCTTGGCTGCCTGAGTCGTTGATCGACTTTCCAAATCGACATCAGCTTGAACAGATGTTCCGCGAGGTAGGCATGACGTCAGTGAAAAGTTATCCGCTGACCTTTGGCATCGCGGCACTGCACATTGGGTATAAGGCTTTGTCTGAATAGGAGACGACGTCGCCGTTTTGGACAACCGTTAACGAGAGGCGTGACCCGGTTGGACTTTCATAGTGTTTATCAGAGCTATCGCGCTCAGCTGGATCAAGTCGAATTCACTTTGCACGACCGCGCGACGTCTCATCAGATGGTCCTGGCGAAGGCTTCAAACCAGCTATTGGACGCGGGTGGGAAACGACTTCGGCCGCTGTTTGCGCTCATCTGTGGGACGACTCATCAAGTCGATCGAAATACCCGCGACGAAGTCCCGAAACTCGCTGCGGCGCTCGAGATGATTCATATGGCTACACTCGTTCACGACGACGTCATCGACCAAGCGGCAGTTCGCCGCGGGCGTCCGACTGTACGCAGCGAGTACGGGAATTTAGCCGCCATGTACACTGGCGATTTTTTGTTTGCCCGGGCGATCCAGTTGCTGGCCGAAGTGGACAACTCCGACGTGCATCGCGAGATGTCGCTCGGGATGGTGCGATTGTGCCAAGGGGAAATCGAACAGATTCGCGATTTTTATAATTGGGACCAATCGATCAAGACGTACTTGCGCAGAATTGAGCGCAAGACGGCCCTGCTCATCGCCTTGAGCTGTGCGTTGGGGGCGCGCGTCAGCGCTGCAAACGCGCGAGATGTATCGGCGCTCAGGCTGTTTGGTCACTATACGGGCATGGCTTTTCAGATCATCGATGACATTTTGGATTTCGTCGGCAATGAGCACGTGGTAGGGAAACCTGTCGGCGGTGATTTACGGCAGGGTAATTTGACGCTTCCTGCTCTCGTCGCGGCGCAGCAGCCGAGCGTCGGGGCACGTCTGCGCAAACTGATTCACAAGGATATGGAGCAGTCGGACGCCGCAGAGGCTGTTTCCATGGTTTTGGAAACCAAAGGTCTGCCTGTGGCCCGTACCCTCGCAGAGCGTTACCTCAGTAAGGCACTCGGTGTGTTGGAGCGCGTGAGCGACCGCCGAGTTCGCGAGGAACTCGCGGTTTTGACGCGTTTTGTGGCGGATCGTTCGTTCTAACTTGCGCATTCGCCCTCAAGTCTCGTACAATAGCGCTGGCAACAACAGCTAAAGGAGTGGCTTTCGTGGCAGTCGAAAAGACGTTTGTGATGGTAAAACCCGACGGAGTACAACGTGGTTTAGTTGGGGAAATCGTAAATCGATTTGAGAAAAAGGGGCTCAAGCTCGTTGGGGCGAAGCTGATGCAAGTTCCGCAGGCTCTGGCTGAAGAACATTACGCTGAGCACAAGGAACGTCCGTTTTTCAAAGACCTCGTGTCTTTCATCACCTCTTCACCAGTGTTCGCCATGGTGCTCGAAGGCGACAGCGCGGTTAGCGTCGCTCGCACGTTGATGGGCAAAACCAATCCGGCAGAGTCCGCTCCTGGGACGATTCGCGGCGATTTTGGCCTGACCATTGGCATGAACATCATTCACGGTTCCGACTCCACTGAGAGCGCAGCTCGTGAAATCAAGCTGTGGTTCAACGACGAATCCGTCGCTTACGACCGGGCAGTTGACGTCTGGCTCGCGTAACTCGCGAACTTGGAAGGGAAAGGGCCCTCATGACGGGCCCTTTTTTTATGGTCGACTCCGCAAAAACGCCTGCAGTTCCATGCGTCGCTCGAGAACCAACTGTTGCCCAATTGCGACGCAATCGGCCATCTGGGCAAATTTCCTCCACTTAACGCTGCTGAGATCAGGCTCCAGCACATAGAGTTCCGGACCAGGTGCGATGTCGTTGTCGATGGACTCGCGAAGCAGGATATCAAACGATCTCGCCAGTACATCCACCAGTGTGATGGGCTCGTAGTTCGCGGGTAGGCGATAGAGGTTGACAGCAATGATCTTGTCGCACCCTGCGTCCTTGAGCACAGACACGGGTATATAATGGCGCATGGCACCGTCGACGAGGATGTACTCGTCCAGGGCCACGGGTGAAAAGATGCCCGGCAGTGCACAACTGCCTGTGACAGCACGGGCGACGTCCTTGAGCTGAACATACGCATCCGACGGCCTCGCGTGGTCACTCGCGAAAACGATTGGCTTGCCACTGACCAAATCAGTAGCCACGATGTAGAATGGAATCTGGACCTGCCGATGCTCGATTAGGCGCTCGACGTAGCGGGTGAGTTTTTGTCCTCGCATGAGTCCTGTCGGTATCGCGGGAATGGTGGAAGTTCTCGCTGTTCGCTGCCGTAGGTGGCTGATCGTCCACGAGTACAGCGAGGACCATACGGGGAATCCGTAATCAAATAGACGCAATCCGGGGAACGTCCGCAGGAGCTGGCGAAATTGGTCATCTCGATAGCCGTGCGCGTACAGGACGGAGACGAGCGATCCGGCGCTGGTTCCGGCCACGACGTCCGGCTGAATGCCAAGTTTTTCGAAAGCGCTGAGCACCCCGATGTGCGCGGCTGCCTTCAGCGTGCCGCCGCTGAGCGCCAAGCCGAGCTTTGGCCGATTCGAGCGTTGTAACGACATAGAACCACCCCTTGGTGCGATGCGTTGCCAACCGGAGGAGTGTAGTAGATGGATGAGTTTTCGTGGTTTATGGGTGCATTTCGTCAGTTGACAGGAATTGACTTGGCAAGATACAAACGACCGCAGATGGAACGGCGGTTGACCAATTTGCGAGACAGGCGCGGATTTTCGACGTTTGCGGCTTATATTCAGGCTCTCGAAGCCGATGGTACACTGCTCAACGAATTGTTGGACAAGATGACCATCAATGTCTCAGAGTTCTTTCGCAACCCCGAGCGGTGGGAGACGTTGCGTGAGCTGGTTGGTGCCATGAGCACCGCCCCTCGGGCCTGGAGCGCCGCCTGTGCGACAGGAGAAGAACCGTATTCGCTCGTCATGATGTTGTTGGAGCTCGGGTGTATGGGGCAACCGATTCTTGCGACCGACATCGACGAGCGAGTGTTGGAACGCGCAGCTGCTGGTCGATACGATCCATTACAGGTGCGCGGGTTGGCTCCACCCGACTTGGAGCGATACTTTTCTTTTGATGGGCGCGAGTATCAGATACGACCACAGATTCGTGAAAACGTTCGCTTTCAAAAACATAATCTGTTAGAAGACGATTACCCAACTGCACTTGATCTAATCGTATGTCGCAACGTGCTCATTTATTTTACGGACCCTACGAAACAGGAAATTCTTGAGCGGTTTTCGAATGCTCTCAGGCCGGGTGGCCTGTTGTTTGTCGGCAGTACGGAACAATTCTTTGGTATGAAATTGCCGAATCTAGCGCCCGTCGCTCCGTTTATGTACCGGAGGCTCGGCTGACTTCTGCGATTATTTGGACTCTGCATCGGTGTGGTCGGCCGAGCGGAGAAGGTCGGAGATGGTGACCAATTGATAGCCGCGTTCGTGCAGCGCAGGGAGAATTTCCCGAAGCGCAGCGATCGTCTGTCGGCTGTTTCCGGTTCCGTCGTGGAACAGAATGATGTCGCCTGGGTGTACATGTTTGAGAACGGTGTTGACGATATTGTGTACGCCTGGTGCCTGCCAGTCACGGCTGTCTTCGTCCCAAGACCACATGATCACAGGATATCCGTGGTCATGTGCAGTGAGGACGGATGGTTCGTCATAGTATCCGCGCGGAGGGCGAAAGTACTTGCAGCGTTGCCCGGTGGCTTGTAAGATGGCGCTTTGGGTCTGATCCAGCTCGCCAGCCAATTCCTGTGCGTTCATGTGTGCGAGATGGCGGTGAGAAAACGTGTGGTTTCCCAGCTCATTGCCGAGAAGTGCCGTCTGTCGCACAATTTCGGGGTATTCGCCGACCTTGCGACCGATCAGAAAGAACGTCGCCTGATCGTGATAGTCGGCGAGTAATTGTAGAACCTGCGGTGTATAGGTAGGGTCCGGACCATCGTCAAAGGTGAGTGCGACGACTTTCCTGTGGGTGGGCACTTGCCAATGTGCATAGCCTAGTCGCTCGAAGTAAAAGCGATCCTTCTTTTGTGCGGCTTCATTCGTCGGGAAAAACGTCGTCATGACGATGGCTGCGGCCAACAGTGCGCGCAACGTGCGGTGCATTTTGCTCACCCCTTCGCGAATAGGGTACCCCGAAGGTCAGGAAGTTTTGCGTACGATGAGCGCTATCGGCTACGAATTGGAAGGCATATGATTACCGAGGAGCGTTTCATGGTAAAATACACATGCTGCCCCGACCGACGCCCTAAGCGGGCGTTGACGAAAGGAGTCATCCTGAGAATCTATGCAATCTATTGAAACGTTGACATTGCAGGACGACGAGGTGGCTCGCATGGTGATTGACGCAGAAGATGTCGCCTGTGTCCACCCAGCCCACTCGGCGGAACACGCGTTGCTCGTGTTGATTAAATCCGGTTATTCTGCCATCCCGGTGGTGGGGAGTGACGGTGTTGTCGCCGGCGTCATCAGCAAAACGATGATCCTCGACCGGATTTTGGGCCTGGAGCGGATCGAATTCGACTCGCTGTCGAATTTTCTCGTCCAGGACGTGATGAACGTCGATGTACCAAGGATTCGACAGAATCAAACCTTCATCCGCGCACTACAGGTAAGCATTGATGCGCCGTTCCTGTGCGTTGAGGACGATGACGGTCAATTCATCGGCTTATTGGCGAGACGGGGCATCTTAGCCTTGGTTCACAACGCAATACGGCAAACCAAACATCCGTCATAACGGATGAGGTCACGACAGTCGGATGCGAGGGTGGCATAGATGATCCGGTTCATGAAGTTCATATTTGGACTCGCGGTGCTTTTGGCTGTTTGTCTTGGCGCCATGAACGTATATTTTCACACGGCCTATCCCATTGCGAGCAAGGTGAAGGATGCCGCGAGTACCCAGATGCGCACCAAAGGCGTCCGGTCGCTCAGCGACGACGAAATACCGGCGACATTTCGAGAGGCCGTCATTGCAACGGAAGACAGGCGGTTTGAAAACGATCCTGGTATCGACGTAGTGGGAATCGCTCGAAGCATCGTGGTCGACATCCAGAAGGACGGATATGTCGAAGGCGGTTCGACCATCACGCAACAGTTGATAGATAACACGTTGCTGTCGAAGCAAAAGACGCTGCATCGAAAGATCTTGCAGGTTCTGTACGCCATCGGCGTATACGATACCATGTCCAAGCGCGACGTATTCACCTTATATACGAACGTCATCTACTTCGGGCATGGTGCCTATGGGCTGTATAACGCCTCAGAAACGTATTTTGGGAGGCCTCCGGCACAGTGCAATGCCAGTGAATTGACCATGCTGGCGGGACTGCCTAACGCGCCTTCTGCGTACGATCCGTTTACCAACTTGACGTTGGCTCGACAACGCCAACGCGTCGTGCTCGAGAATATGGTGGATGCAGGGTATTTGACCAACGCGAAGGCAGATGAGATTTATCAAGAGCCGATTCACCTCGTCAGATGAGTCGCACCGAAGATGGGGGCCGGTTGCCCTCTGTTCGGTTTCCATGTAGATTGAAGGAAGACCTAGTACATAGCACAAAGGGGAATGACCTCATGGTAGACGTCAAATTGCCACAACTCGGCGACAGTGTGGACAAGGCACTGGTCACAACCTGGTTAAAGCAGGTTGGCGACCACGTGGAGCAAGACGAGCCGCTCCTGGAAGTGACGACGGACAAGGTGACCATCGAAGTACCCTCCGAGTACGCGGGTACGGTCAAGGAAATCCTGGTACCTGTCGGACAGCAAGCGGACATGAATGCGGTTCTTTGCCGGATCGAAGAGGCGTAAAGAGCTTCATACCACGCAAAAAGCGCGACTCCGATGGGAGCCGCGCTTTTTGCTATGGGCGAGCGAATCCTCGTGTCTGACCAGGATTGGCGCCGCTCAGATTTGGACGCCGAAGGCGCCGAGAATCAACGTGATGTTGAGCACGAGCACGAGTACGGCGATGAACGCGGCGATCAGCGAAGTGATGCGCCTGTTAGCGAGTACGCCCATGATGTCGCGACGATGAGTAAAATACACTAGCGAGAAAATCGGCATCGGCAACACCAGGCTGAGAATCACCTGACTGACGACCAAAGTGCGGGTCGGATCTAGACCCATCCAAACGACAATAACCGTCGGTATCATCGTTGCCACTCGTCGAACCCAAAGGGGAATGGTGAAGCCCACGAAACCTTGCATGATGACCTGCCCTGCCATCGTGCCCACCGCTGAACTGCTGAAGCCCGACGTCAAGAGAGAGACGAGGAAGACAGCGGATGCGGCCGGCCCCAACAAGGGCGTAAGCGTCCGGTACGCCGTTTGAATGTCAGCGATGTCCGTGTGCCCTGTCGCGTGGAATGCCGCTGCTGCCATGTACATCATGCTCATGTTAATGAGGCCCGCGAGAACCAGCGCGATGATGATCTCCTTCGTGCTGAATCGGTTGATCTGAATTTTCTCATCGTCGTTACGCGGCCGAATACGCTGTTGCGTCAGTCCGGAGTGAAGGTATACCACGTGGGGCATCACTGTCGCACCGATGACCCCGACGGCCAGCATCACTGCTTGTGAGTTCCCAAGCCAGGGAACGACACTGTGCACTGCAATTTGTTGAAAACTTGGCCGGGACACGATGGTTTCCGCCAAGTAACACACGCCCATCAGTACAATCATGGCCGTGATGAACCGCTCCAACGGCCGGAATCCAAACCTATCCAACATGAGAATCAAATACGTGCCAATGCCCGTAATCACGGTTGCCACGAGCAATGGGATGTGAAACAACAGATTTAGACCCAAGGACGCCCCTAAAAACTCCGCCAAGTCGGTAGCCATCGCAGCGACTTCGGCAAACACCCACAATCCGATGTTGACGGGTGCCGGGAAGTAGGCTCGGCACAGCTCTGGTAAATTCTTTCCGGTAGCGATGCCTAGTTTTGCCGACAGGCGTTGGATGAAGATCGCCATCAAGTTTGCCAGGACCACAACCCACAATAACCGATAGCCAAATTGTGATCCGCTCTGTATATTGGTCGCGTAATTCCCAGGGTCAACGTACGCCACCGCTGCGATGAATGCTGGCCCAATGAATGGGAGTAAACCGCGCAATCCACGCTTTCGTTGGTTCAGAACTTTACGCGCTCGATTCACCGCTTTGTGTTCGGAGGACGAAGCGTTTACTGAAATCCCCATCAATATCACCCCTCAAGCGAACCCTACATGCTATGATGCGCAACGGATCTATATTTCGTGACGGCAAGAATCTGTCCGACGCGAAAAAGTTTTAGTCAAAGGAAACTTTTACTCCATTATATTACATAGTGGGGCGGGTGTGAATGGAAATTTACTGAATGATTGTGCCGTGCGCTCGCCACGCGATATGTATGAAAAAGGGGAACAGCGCACTGTCCCCCTTCTAGAGATGACCGTTGGGAACCTGAAACCGCTTCCTGTTGTGTCCCGTGTCAACGATGTGAAGTGGACACTTCCGCCGGGACGGCGTCAAACTGAACTTCCTCTTGCACTTTGCGCACGACGAGATGTTCGTCGCCAGGCATGAGACGTTTGCCTCGCCGGAGCACAAATCGCAGCCACGCTCCCGCCATCCAGGACGTCACCAGGGCGAGCATGACCAGGATAGCAAAGAAATTTTGATTGATGATACCCAGCGCGTAAGCCGTCGACGACAGTACGATGCCGGGCCCGCCGCGAGCGTTCATCGCGGCGGCGAAATTGACGCTCGTCAGGCGGTCCACCCGGATCGTTCGACAGGTCAAGTACACCACGACGCTTTGGACGACCGTTGCAAAAATGAGGTAGAGCACGAAGAATCCGACGTCGAAGTGCTTGGCGAGGTCTAGTTGCATGCCGACGATCGCGAAGTACAGTGGAATGAAAAAGGCAAAGGCTATTCCTTGGATGCCGTCCTGCAATCGCTGAAACAGGTGATCAGGCAGCGTGAATTTGGTCGCGACCCCCGCCAGGATGGCGCCGTACATCACGTCGACTTGCAGGTAGCCGGCAATATCGGCCAGGGCCAGCAAGATCGCGATGAAGTACCCCAAAAACGACGCTCGAAACAAGAAGTTCGCTTTCCGCGAAGTCACTTTGCGCAAAACCCATGGTACGACTCCAATGCACACCACCAGAAACGCCAGCGTGACGACGAGGCTCTTGGATACTACCCAGCCGTCGATTCCGGCGGCCCCATGATCCGGTGCGGAGACAATGCCAGATGCAACCGCGAGCGCCACCCATAGCAGCAGGTCGTGGACGCCAGCGATAGCGACGATAATTTTGGCGAAGCGGGAGTGCATAATGCCGAGGTCGGAGAAAATCTTGGAGATGACTGGGATGGATGTGACTGCGATCGAAATCGCTACGACGATTTTAAGCGCCACAAGATTGTGGTCAGGTCCGAGAAACCGGACTGGATCAAATACGTAGGTCGAGAGCCAGCCAATCCCGAATGGGATGATAGTGGATCCGAGGATGATGGCGAGTCCCGTTTTGATGTCGCTCTTGGCGAATCGCGTCTGAATCTTCATCCCTGCCGTGTACAGCAGGAGCAACTCACCGATGTAGTAAATGAGCCCGAATAGATTACCTTCTGACGAGAAGCCGAGATACATCCAGTGAAACAAGGACGGAAACAGAGCGCCGAGACATGTGGGACCGAGTACAAGGCCACCCGCTACCTCGCCGATCACTCGCGGTACGGCAAGTCGTTCCGCGATGTACCCAAATAGATTGGCGGCAATCAACAACACGACCAATCCGAATAGAAACCGAGACAAGTCGGCTCCTGCCAACGTGAACATAGTGGTTCCCCTCTCCTCTAAGTGTGGCCGTAGCCAAGCGTAAGATACTCTATGTAGAGGGGGAGCAATTGTCCAAGGCAGACACCTACCCGGCAGTCGCATCTTGTAGACTCGGGCGAAAAGCTAGTTGCAGCGCGGATTATGAATACCGATGCGACGACGACTTGCCACATGGAGTCATTGCGAGATGTTGTCGCCGCCGCCATCGGGCTATTAGCATGGCCACATTTTGGATAAGTTAACCAAACAGCTCGTGCTTTAGCGTAGGTTTGGCGAGGGCCTGTCCTACGTTGAAGGAGCTACAAGGCTACCCCCGACTCACGTCGGAGATAGCCTTTGCGTTCGTCGTCACCACAGGAAAGCAAGTGCAAAAATCCAGGCGAACGCCTGCTACCTGCTTGGTGCGCACGAAACGCCTAGTTGTGAAATTCAATGTGTACCTTGAAGGGGGCGGGCCGGTTGCGAACGACCTCGCCGTTTACGTGAACGTCGAGGCGTTTGACGAGAAGGTGGATGATCTCTTTTCGCTCAAATGGTTCACACGAGTCCCAGGTGGAGCGAAACGACTCAGTCAGTTTCTGCATGAATCCCACATCGATCGGCGTTTGCGTTTGCAGTTCGACGAGGCGCCTTTGCAACAGGTGTTCCTCGTCGTTCAGCTCGTCTAGGCGACCACGCAATTCGAAGGACGTAATCGCACCTTCCTCGAATGCGTTCATCCACCGCTGACGTCGCCTTTGGACCAGAGCGATGTCAGACGACAGGCGCTCCATTGCTTTGAGCGCATCCGCGTCTGGTTCGGTTGGAATGCCGCGACGGGCGTGGTACAACGATTCGATCTGTTCGAGAATAGCTTCCTCGATGACCTCCTGTTGAATCATCGGCATGTCGCACAACCGTGACTGTTGTCGCTCGTTGCAGGCGTAGTAGCGCTTGACGACCGATTTGCCGTGCGATGACGAGTGTTTCGTCCGGCCGGACATCGCGGCTCCGCATCGTCCACACCGGAGGACACCAGTCAATGGATAGATGCCGGTATGAAACGCTGCCGGGCGTCGGAACCTGCGTCGCCGCACGTCGTCCGAACGCTGCCACAAGTCCTCGCTGATGATGGCCTCGTGTGTACCTTTGGCGATGATCGGGTTGGGTTGTTTGCGTCCGTCGCCAGTACGATATCCGTATCTGACGTAGCCCGCGTACAGGGGATTGCGCAAGACGTATTTAAGTCCCCATTGCGTCCAACGCCTGTTGGGAGCCAGCTGTGGATGTAGAGGGTGATTCAACCATGCCAATAGGCTGGCGGTCCCTTGGCCGTCGGCATAACGTTGAAAGAGGTCGCGGACGACTTCTGCCTGTGCCGGGTTGACGTACAGTTGGCCATCGACGTAATCGTATCCAAACGGCGCCCGCCCGCCGGACCATTTCCCCTCGTACGTCATCTGTTCCTGTCCTACACGCGTTCGCTCGGCGATCGTTTCACGTTCCCATTGCGCGAGAGATGCCACCAGATGGAGAAAGAGACGCCCAGTGGCCGTTGTGGTGTCGTACAACTCGGTGGCGCTTTTAAACCCAACTCCGTACGCATGAAACACGGATAGCAGTTCGTCCAAATCGCGGACGCTGCGCGTGAGGCGATCCAACTTGTAGACGAGGACAACGTCCAGCTTACCCTCTTTGACGTCGTGGAGGAGCCGGGTCAATGCGGGTCGCTGTATGTCCTTGCCAGATATACCCTCGTCCGTGTATACGCCCGCTTCAGACCAGCCTTGCGAGTGACAGTACGAGCGAAGTCGGGACAGTTGGGCTTCCAGCGAAAACCCGTCCTCCGCCTGATGATCTGTGGAGACTCGCGTGTAAATGGCCGTGCGCATGTTCACCGCCCCCAGTGGCCAGATGTTGGTTTGCATGCCCCGAACTCGGTTTCGGGCAAGGAACAAGACTCGATATGAACTATACGTTTGCGGCCATCCGTTCAGAATTTCGACGCTCGGAGCTCGATGGTTTGGTATCGGAACACTCCACCGCAAACGCAGCGGTCCGCCAAGGAGATGACCTCGTCCAGGTAAGTGGTCAAGGTGGGCTCTCATACCATCTCAGTGGAGGAGATGAGGATGAAACCGCCGCGAATGATTGTCGTCCAGAACAATCGTCCTTCCCGGGAAACCGTAGATCGCTGGCACGCGTATCTTCGCGAGGTACAACTGCGAGCGGCGCGACGCAAGGCGACGATGCGGGTTGACGATAAAAAAAATACGCCACAGATGGACTAGTCGGTTTTGACATCCATCATGAGACTCATAGAATTGATCTGAGACATACAGGATGGGGATGGTCCCGCAGGGGAGCCGGAGGGATGATGCATGAGTATGATGAACGATGGGCGCGTATTGACGAATGCCGAAATCGACTTTTGGGAGTCGAAACAACTGACTGGGTTACAAAAGCATCTCATCGCCACCATCCGCGACCTACAAGCTCAACTTGTCGAACTGGAAGAGGGGCACGACAAGTGGAATCGGCGCTTGCAACACTATCGGTCGACGGCGGTTGACATTCATGAGATCGCAGCCCAATTGCAGATTCAGTGCGAAGAATACAAGGCGGCCTTGGAGCGTTACAACGAATCAGCCGATCGGTTTATCCACAAAGTCAACCTCGGACTCGCCAAGAGCTCACAGACGTACAACGACTTGTTCGACGCGCGGCTGCAAGCGCGCCAGACACTGGCCAAATACGAGCAAACGGATGCTGTGGAATAACCTCGGTATGGGCATACGTACACGCATTGACCCGAATTGGACACCTGCGGGATGCAGTCGTGACCCCTCCTATTTGTGTTCCCCTCGACATTGACGGTATCATGTGATTCATGTTACGGGTTGAGGGGACAGACCGATGAATGATGGGACGCTCTACGAGAAGGCAAAATCGTTTTTGGAATGCTGCTATGGTGAACTTGGAAAATCCGCCACACAGCTGGAACGGCGTTTGGAGGCTGTGGCGGCAGAGATCAGGTCGTCAGGTACATACCAACATACATATGAAGAGTTGGAACACGGGGCGAAAATGGCCTGGAGAAACAGCAATCGCTGTATCGGGCGCCTATTTTGGAATTCGCTCAACGTGTTTGACCATCGAGGGCTCCGATCGGTAGAGGAAATCCGCGATGCGGTGTTTGCACACATTCGCTATGCGACAAACGAAGGTCGGATACGGCCGACGATCTCGGTGTTTCCACCAGAAGGTCCAGATAGCAAAGTGCGAATCTGGAATCACCAGCTGATCCGCTATGCCGGTTACAGGACGCAAACCGGTGAATGCGTCGGCGATCCCCACTCGATTCCCTTTACCGAACAATGCGTGCGACTTGGGTGGCGGGGGGAAGGGACCCCCTTTGATGTGCTGCCGTTGGTCGTTCAGGTTGGTGACGACGAACCACACTGGTTTGACATCCCTAAGGAACTCGTCCTCGAAGTTCCGATTTGCCATCCGGAATATGAATGGTTCGAAGACCTGCAATTGAAGTGGTACGCCGTACCGATGATCTCGGATATGGTGTTGGACATCGGCGGTGTTCGCTACACAGCTGCGCCGTTTAATGGCTGGTACATGGAGACGGAGATCGGTGCGCGGAATTTGGCCGATGTAAATCGTTATAACGCACTACCTGAAGTTGGGTCCCGGATGGGGCTCAACACGTCCACAGACAGTTCGCTCTGGAAAGATAAGGCGCTCGTCGAATTGAATATAGCCGTACTCCATTCGTTTAAGGACAGTCACGTAAGTATTGTTGATCACCATACGGCGAGCAAACAATTCGCGCGGTTTGAACAACACGAAATGGACAGTGGACGGGCATTAACCGGGGATTGGACCTGGTTGATTCCTCCTGTGTCGCCTGCGACGACGCACATCTTTCACAAGCAGTACGACAACAGCACGGTGAATCCGAATTATTTCTATCAAGAACGACCGTATGAATGAAAAAGAACGTTATGTGGTATTTACTGGGTTTTATGTATATGTAAGTGTTACCGATGTGAACGTTTCGTGACGGACATGAAACGACACGATTTGACGGCATTCATGTGCTACGTTTGTTCGGTGCCGTCAAAAAATATCGGTAAGGAGTCGTACGCTTGGAAGCGCTGGAAAACGAAATTGAACAATTGCGAACGATGATGATCTCTGTCGCCGAACAAAAGGGGAACCTGTGCGACCCTGAAGTCGTCCAAATCAGTCAACAACTCGACTCGTGGATCGTCGTCGCCCAACAATTCATGCCTCATTAGGAAATTCCGCACCGATCGGTATCTTTGACCTTTGCTCCACCTGATGGAGTACAGTCCAGCGGACCGTAGTTCCACAGGGTGGTTTATGGATAAAGCTCGCGTTTCTCTTGCTCTTCGCCAGAGGGCCTTCACGGTGGAGGTTCTTTGGCGATGTTTCACGTTCATCTGCACACCCATTTCGAGCGGGACTTGTCCGCTACATCCCTCTTTCCTGGCTTTTGTTACGCTTCGTTCGCTTAGGCCAGATCCGTCGATATCATCTCTGTTAATGCCCGCGTACAAACTGCACGTTTCTCTCTCCGCTCGGCCCGCCGGTTGCGAATACCATATCTGCTAGTCCCAGCCATGATGCTCATGCCACGATGACCGCGAAGCGTGGACACAGACCCGTCTTGACCCACAATGGTTGTATATCTATGGAATCAATGTTAGGGACTTCATACAACTAGTAGCAAGTCCAGCAGAAAGGAATGATGATCATTGGCACGGTTCAGATTGCCTGGCAACACGACGAGTGAGCGGGTACAGCAACTCGTCAATGCCATACAAGAAGGTGTTGCAAACGCCAGCACGAATGCTTCGGCGAATTTCAACATGGGGAGCGCGAACAGCATCCTCCGCACGCTTGAATCGCTGCTTCCTAGTTTGGCGAACTTGCCCACGGCTCCTGCTGAACCGCTCACTCTTCGGCAAGCGTTGCTGCGCCTACTCAATGAGAACGTGGTGATCACCACTCCATTCGAACCGGTCACAGGGACGCTTATCGCGGTTGAGGACGACTACGTAGCAGTTGTCGAACCGACATCGAATCTGGTTTTGATTCCGATTCGAAAGATTGAATCCGCGACAACAGCCTAACGAGGAGGGATAATCATGGCACCGTTATTTGTAAACGAATTGAACCGCTTGAGCGGACGGAGCGTCGAAGTTGCGTTTGACAACAGTTTCGTCGATGGCGTCATTGCGTTTGCACGCGAGGATGTCCTAGGGCTTGTGGAGTCGGGCTCCGGATATGCTCCGAGTAACCCAGTCGTGTTCATTGCGATCAACGCCATTGACTTCGTCAGACTTCTGTGACAGGTGGCCGGAGTAAGGAAGAGAGTGAATTGTTCCGGGGCGGCATCAGCCGTCCCTTTGTCGTGTACGTGGCAAACAGTCCCCAGAGGACTCAGAGTCGATTGTGGTATTCCAGTGAATGGAAAGTTCTCGTCTGATTGAAACAGATATTTCTGTGAATCCTATCCATTAGCTCTTTTACCTGACGAGTTAGAGGAGGATGGCCGTGGATCGTGAAGCGGAGAAGGAAGTTCGAAAACTTGCTGAACAGGCAGCGAAAAACTTTCGTGGGGAGTTTGGCGAGGAGATATCGGGCTTAAAGAACCAAATCGTTCAGATGCAGCAGATGTTGAACCAGGTTCACGCAACGGCCGAGCCACTTACCCAACCAACGGCTGTGCCAGGGCAGTCGGCCGAACTGGTGCAGCAGTTGCACTCGTTCGCGCTAAAAGCTCAGCAACAGCAGCAAATGGCTACACAACAAATGCAACACGCCATCCAACAGGCAGTTCAACTTTTGGGCCAAGCCGTCAAACACCTTCAAACCAGCCAGGTGCTTTCGCAAATGAACCTGTTGATATCGCAATCAGAGCAGCAATTGCAGCGAACGAACCAGTACGCGCAGCAATTTGGTCAAATGGGTCAACAGTTGCTGCACAGCCAACCACAAAGTCAACCACTTCAGTGATCTTCCTGCGACCGCTGGCTACGAGCGGTTTCTCGTCTGTCGCGGGGGAAGGTAGATGCTTTCCAATCGGGATCATTGGACAAGATAGACCACAAAACCGTCCGAGAAGGTGAAACCAAATGGCATCCGCTCTCTATACATATCTGCTGCTTCCAGTGGTTATCGTGTGCTTGCTGTCAGGATTGGTGGTCATCGCCCTACGGATTCTGACGTTTATTTCCGTGACCATCGCCAAGAGGAGAATTCGTTAGTCTCAGTGCATGTGAACTGTTGCCGGCGCGTAGCCTGGGGTGTCAAGCCAACGCTAGCCACCATAGCCACCAGCCTCCAGCCCACGCGCCGTAGCCCGGATAGCCCCAGCGACCGCGACCGCCGTAGTAACCTGCCCCTGGACCGTAGCCGCCCCAGTAACCGGCGTTGTGAACTCCATATCCGAAACGGGTGAGTGCGACATTCAGTTTGTCTTCATCTGTGGCGTGGATGAGTTGCGCCGGAGCATAGTCTGACGGTACTCGCACCAACACGCCGCGCGGCGTGACCCTCTCGACAATCCCCCGGTGCGCACCCCACTTTGTCCGAAAACTGACCCACTGTCCAACAGCTTGTTCGCATTCTCGTTGGGTACACATGTGAACGTGCGTACCTCCTTTCGCACTCTAAAAAGTTTAGATGCTCCGTATACTGTACGTTTGCGCTTGCGAGACTGCAGCGGACAAACGCACAAACGGCTGGTAGAACCAAGTTTGGATGTCAGAACTGTGTGGAGGGGCTCCCCGTTCTGGTTAGAAAAGTGCTTGCCTTGACATTGCTTGGGGTGTGGTCCAACGTAAGGATGATATGAGTGTTAGAAGGGATCGAAACAAGATGGACGGATGGACATTAGACGATATCGAGATGCCCGTACCCACAGGGCAATTAAACCTTACATCATACCGCGACGCGCTGGCCGACGAGGGATTCGTCACAGAGGACAGGACACTCCTCGTCGATGCGCTGCTTTCATTATCCCTGTCGAAAAATTTGCTGCTGCGAGGGCCCACCGGGTCGGGAAAGACCAAGCTTGCGCAATCGCTGGCGGAGAAATTGCGCTTGCCGATGGAGTCTATCAATTGCTCTGTCGATCTCGACGCCGAATCCCTCCTTGGCTTTAAGACGCTGACGACGGAGGATGGTCAGACGGACATCCGGTTCGTCGAAGGGCCTGTCGTGCGCGCGATGCGCGAAGGGCATTTGCTGTACATCGACGAGATCAACATGGCACGCCCGGAAACATTGCCGATTCTCAATAGCGTGCTCGACTATCGCAGGCAGTTGATGAATCCCTTTACCGCACAGACCATCACGGCGCACCAGCGGTTCCGAGTGATCGCGGCGATCAACGAGGGATACGTCGGCACGTCTCCGATGAACGAAGCCCTCCGGAACCGCTTTATCGTCCTCGATGTACCGTATCTGTCCGGGGAACCCCTGAAATCGCTCATCCGTTCGCGGTCGCAACTGCATGATGAGGCGATGATTCAGCATTTTGCCGATTTCTCGGCGGATTTAGTAGCCGCGGCGCGCCTCGGCGAAGTGAGTGAGGAGGGGGCATCCATACGCGCTCTGTTAGACGCGTGTGATTTGGCCGCGCACATCCCAGCCGCTCGGGCCGTGTCACGTGCGGTCGCTGCGAAACTGGACGACGAGCGCGAACGGGCTGTTGTGATGAACCTCGCAGAAACGTACTTTCCGCTGGAGCGATAGGGGGGAGGCTAGTGCAGACGTTTCGTTTTGACGCGCCGTCGGAGACGTGGTGGGAACAGACACAACTGGCCGATCTCGCCGTCGCCCTCAGCCGCACGCCAGACTTGAAGGTCCTGTATGGCATGCACTCGGTGTGGCGGTGGGAGACGCCCTCCGTGACGATTTCGACGTTTTGGGAATCCCTAGCCTCCGCCCAGCGGATGAAGGCGCAAAAGGCCGACGTCTACTTGCGCGCCGTTGGGAACCGTCTGTGGACGCAACGGGCTACGATGCAACGGGCTTGGTGGGAGGCAAGCACGACGCGTTTTCCGAAGCTGACTCAGCAACTGTTGTGTGCAGCAGAAGACGCTC
This sequence comes from Alicyclobacillus fastidiosus, assembly GCA_029166985.1. GTDB lineage: Bacteria > Bacillota > Bacilli > Alicyclobacillales > Alicyclobacillaceae > Alicyclobacillus > Alicyclobacillus fastidiosus_A. Next base: position 2,372,729 of record CP119138.1, read on the forward strand.
GATTGGGGCGTTTCATCGCGAAGGCGCGCCCGGGGGCGAAGTTGGCCTTGCAATGGAGATGCGCCTGTTACGGGAGATTGCTGCAACAAAATCGGGCTAATCGCGAGCGGGATCACCACCGGATCGATCTCTTGTTCACCGACGCTTACCTGCTCCTGAACGACCTTTCGTCGACTCATACGATGGGGACGGGGGACGTCATGGAACAGACCCTGACCGAGTTTGCGAGTTCCGTGGCAGTGGCGGGATCGACAGCGGATGTGACTTTGGCGACCTTGGCCCTCGTCCGCGCCGTGGAGCGATTTGACTCAGCCGACGGCCTGCGCGACACGGGCTACGATTGGTTCGATTTCGAGACGGGCGACTTTGTGCCGGAGCCAAAGAACGTGGAGCAAGAGCAGGAACGACAACCAGATGCGAGACGTCACGACCCGCTGAAAGACGCACAGCAAGCAAAGGAACAGCGGCGGGAACAGATCGAGGTGTGGACACAAGAGCAAAATTCGCAGGCGACTGGCGCGTTTTCGATGGAAAACCAAGAGAATCAAAGTGTTCCGGCTATCGACCAGGGTGCGCGGGAAGGCGAGGATACCCCTGACTCCGTCATCACGCGGCGAGGGCTTTCCAACTCGGGCGCCCTGGAGGACGATGGCGAGGCGGATGAAGACACAGAGCTTCGTCTCGAAGCCACGCCTGCATCGGTGCAATCGGACACGATCGGCGTGCGTTACGTGGAACGGCACCGACCTGGGCCCGACACGGAGCAGAAACTGGCGGTTTGGGAGAGTGAAACAAAGGCTGCGCAGAGGAAGCTCGCCAAGTTGTTCGATGCCACTCTGTTGCACCTGATGCAAGCGAGGCAGGAAAACACTCGCCACGGCCATCTGGACAAACGATTGACTCGCTTGTGGACCGAGGAGCATCCAAGGTTGTTCTACCATAAGTCGAACCAGAGTAAATGGTTCGATGTGGCAGTGCAGTTGTTGGTCGATTGTTCTGGATCGATGTACGAGCGCCTGGAGGCGATGAAGCCAACGCTGTACTTGTTTCACAAGACGTTTTCGCAGCTACACATCACACACGACGTGTGTGGCTTTTGGGAGGATACGCTGAGCACATCTGTCGACGCAGAGGCCCAACCGGTTACGCATTTGCTGCACGCCATCCTATTTTCCGATGACTCGCGCACCGACGTGGCGCCGTACATCGATCTGTTGGAGCCCCAGCTCGACAACCGCGATGGTTATGCCATTCGCGAGGTGGGAGAGCAACTTCTCCGGCGTCAGGAACGGCAGAAGTGGCTCATCGTCGTATCGGACGGCGAACCGGCGGCCGAGGCCTACCGCGATGCGATCATCGATACGACGAACGCCATTCGCGCACTCGAGGCTAAAGGCGTCCACATTCTGCACCTGTGTGTGGTATCACCAGGGGACACACACACGCCAGAGATGCTCAAGCAGATGTACGGCGAGGGCTGCGTCGTCGTGCACGACGTGAGCCAGTTTCCTGCGGCGATGGAGCGTGCCCTGTCGCAGGTCATCCGCCACCAGGCGCGGGGGTAGTGCACCACACCGTTAGCGGGCGGCGGCTCGATATGTTGTGCCGGCAGCTTGTCCAGTGTAGGAGCTTTAGCCTTTTATACAGCGGACATGCGAAGGATATCGTGCACATACATGACCGAGTGATTGTACTGGTAAATCGCGTGGTACGGATCTCGATCAAACCCTTCTGCTGAGAGCATGTGCGCTGTCGAGTAAATTGCGTCGTCGACATTGTGGATGTTCGGGACTGTATGACCGGGTGCCGCAACGCCGTAAATGGCAAACGTCGATGGCATGAACTGCATGGGCCCGAGTGCACCTGCAGAGCTGACATCTTGGCCAGTGCAATCGAAGTCGGTCTCCTCCTTGTGAATGGCAGCCAGAACCGTCCAAGGGATGTCATATTTCTTCCCGGCAGCCTGGTAGACAGCGAGAAGGGACGGCGGAGCGTGTTGAATGAGCGTCAACGAGGCCTTGGTCGGCGTGTAGTTGGCCAAGGGCGAAGCGATGGTCAATTTTTCACCGACGTGGAGGTCCGAACTCGCGATTTGGTTGGTCTGTTCGAGCGTAGCGACAGAGACGCCGTATGCCAGGGAGATGCGCCATAGCGTATCGCCTGGCATGACGGTGTAGGTCAATGGTCCGCCTGTCGAGACGTTTTGGGCCTTTAGGGAATGCGCTTGTGACGCAGTGGGGATTTCGATGGCTTGTCCAATGTGCAGGGTATCTGAGGCTAAGTGGTTGACGGCACTCAAATCGCTGACGGTTGTGGTGTACTCGTTTGCTAAGGACCAAAGGGTGTCTCCGGATTGAACGTGGATCATATGTGGTACAGGGGCTCTGTGCTCCACTTGAGGGTGCGTGCTAACAGGGTGGACCCAATCGGCGAAAATCACCTGGTTTCGCTCGATATTCGATAAGTGTGCGGTCGTCTCTCGCGACGGCGCGGCGATGGCCTGCTGGTCAATTGGGGCGGTGACTGTCACGTCTTTCGACGCTTCCGAGGAGCGCGACGAGGCGCGTTCGCTGGTCCAGCGCAATCCGCCTAAAGCTGAGGTAAAGGCTACGACGGCGAGTACTCCTGCGAGTAGCAACGTGAGGCCGATACGAACCTGCCTAATCACATACATCTCCCTTTCTGAGAACTTGTCTAAAGAAGATGTACGCGATGACTCGCGAAATCATGCCTTTGTGAAGAAAATGTGAAAAAAATCCGCCTGTCCGGCGGATCATGCTGATTTGTGAGACAACTCGATCGCGTCTAGTAGAGCGCCGGCGAAGCGTTCTGCCTGAAGCGGGCAAAATTCCAGTTCTACTTCGTCTGTGAACGGATTCACGCACTGAATAATGTAGGTACAGTGGTGGTCGCAATGGAGTTGCGAAGGCCGAGTCGTATGTTCGGCGCCCACAACGCGAAAATCGTATTCGTTCAACGAGTTCACCTTCCACTTCATGGTCTGCAGCAGATGCAGCGGGTCATTTTCATTCTTTCTCAAATAACACTTTCGGCAAACGTGTCATATCATGTCGGAGAGTGACGAGGGGATGTGCATTCCCCTCCACCTACTCACGGTGTATGAGCCGTCGGTAGGTGGAGTTTAAATAGATCTAGACGAGTGCTTTGCCGAGAAAAAGTGCTTCCGGTACAATGGTTGGTACTGGAGGGGATTCTTCTATGGTGAGCCAGATTTCGCAAACTACGAAACTCAACAATGGTGTGGAAATGCCCTGGTTTGGCCTCGGCGTGTATAAAGCGCAGGCTGGGTCAGAAGTGGAACAAGCCATCCACAACGCATTGGAGATTGGCTATCGACACGTCGATACTGCCGCACTGTATGAAAATGAGGAAAGTGTTGGCGAAGCCATCCGCACATCAGGCCTCAAACGGGAAGACGTGTTTGTCACGACGAAGCTTTGGAATACGGAGCAAGGATATGAGAGCACGCTGAAGGCCTTTGAGACCAGCCGTCAGAAACTCAAATTTGACTACATAGACCTGTATTTGATTCATTGGCCGGGCAAGGACAAGTTCGTCGATACCTGGAAGGCGTTTGAGAAGCTGTACCGCGACGGCTACATCCGCGCTATCGGGGTGAGTAATTTCAAAGTTCATCACCTACAGACGCTGTTGGAGCAAGCTGAAATTCGCCCGACCGTCAACCAAGTCGAATACCATCCGCGGCTGACTCAGGAACCACTCAAGGCGTTTTGTGAGTCGCAACAGATTCAGTTGGAAGCCTGGGCGCCACTGATGCGCGGCAAAGTACTTGATGATCCAGTCATTCTCGACATCGCCGCCAAGTACGGCAAGACGCCGTCGCAGATCGTATTGCGGTGGGATCTCGATACCAAGGTGATCACGATTCCGAAGTCGGTACATCGCAATCGCATCGAGGAGAACGCAGGTATTTTTGATTTCCAGTTGGACGAGACGGATCTAAAGCGGATAGGACAACTCAACAAAGACGAACGCACTGGCCCAGATCCGGATGCGCTCGTGTTTTAAGCGAGCTTACTGCACCCCGTTTTAGAATCGAAGGCTACCCGGTAAGGGTAGCCTTCTCCATGATATCGATACCTACGCTGTCAGACAGGGCCCAGAGGGCATCTGTCTTACTGACCGTTTCCACCTTTTTCAAACGTCGCAGGTTGGTTCCACGCTTTTTTCGGCTTCTCCACGAAACTGCTGTTTCCCGATTGCGAACTGGTGCTTCTGCGGTGCGTTTTTGGATAGTTGAACGTCTTGCTGTCTCCCATGGTCATCGCCTCCCGGACTGTAGGATTTCCTTCGCCGGCGCGAACATGCCTTCCAGCACTTGCTCGAGGATCACTGCCAAAAGGCGGGTTGAATAGCGGTGCGTTGGCTTGTAGACAATAACTTCTGGCAGGTGAAATGACATGAAGACACTAGACAAATTATTGTTTGTAGCCGTCCTCGGCGGATTGCTCGTCATTGGTGCGATATACGTATTGTTATCCACGAGACACTTGCTCTGAGACTGGCGATTCCTGCGATGTCCCTTCATAATGAAGGGCGACATCGGAGGTGCTACAATTTGTACGAGTTTATCATCACGGATGCCGAGGCTGGCCGTAAGCTCTCCACATTGCTCAGCAACACGCACGGCATGTCGCGCCGTCTCTTGCGCAAGGTGATTCAGACAGACGGTGTGCTGTGCAATGGTGCGCCGGTCATGCTCTCTTATATCGTCAAGACTGGCGATCGCATCGGCGTCCAGTTTCCGGATGAAGAGACGACTGTCGAACCCGAGCCGATGCCTCTTCACGTGTGCTACGAAGACGACAACATCGTCGTGGTCAACAAGCCGGCGGGCGTACTTACACATCCTTCAGCGCGCGAGCGCACCGGATCGCTACTTGCCGGTGTAGCTGCGTACCTTCAACCACATGGACTCGTTCCGCACTCCATCCACCGACTTGACAAGTTTACATCGGGTGCCATTATGTTCGCCAAACATGCTCATGGACACCATCTGTTCGATGCTGCCCTGCGCAATGACCTTGTTCACCGCAACTACGTGGCGATTGCGTTTACACCGACGCGCCCGCCGCTCGACCAGTGGATGAGGTTCGAGGATTTTATCGCGCAGGATCCAAATAAGCCGTCGCGGCGCATCGTCGGAGACGAGCAGAATGGACAGCTGGCAATTACCCACATGTGTCCAATCGCGCGCGTCGGCGACGTGTCGATTTGTCTGTTTCGCCTGGAGACGGGGCGAACGCACCAGATCCGTTTGCAAATGGCTGCGCGGGGGATGCCGCTGGCCGGCGACCGCGACTACACGTATGCCTACAGCGGGCAGCCTGCGACGAAGGCGTCCACCTTTCACGAACGGATGTTCCCGCACCAAGCGCTGCATGCCTACCAGCTGGTTTGGCGGGTGCGCCCCACGGATGAGCCGAGGAAGGCGTATGCGAAACCGGCCGACCTCTTGGAGGAGCTCTGGTCGATGCTTGGTGGGGAACCTTCTTTGCATGCACTCGTTGAGTCGAAGGCACTTTCGTAACCACGAAACCCGCAGGTTTTTGGTACACTACATGTTGAATGAAATTTGTTGATAGGAGAGGTGTCATGGCGAGATATAAGCATCTCGATACGCTCCGCGAACTTGTCACGCTCCATGGTGGACCTGGGTTTGAACAACAGGTTCGCGACCGAATTCACACTGCGTTCTCCGAGTACACGACCGATTTGCGCGTCGACACGCTTGGAAACCTCATCGGCGTCATTCCTGGCGAGGGACCCGGTCCCCGGCCACGGATCCTATTGTCCGCGCACATGGATGAAATTGCGCTGGTGGTCTCCCGCATCGAGGCGGGCGGATTTCTTCGCGTGGCGCAGGCGGGCGGATTTGATCCGCGTACGCTGGTCGGGCAAGAAGTGTATGTACATACCCGCACTGGGAAGCACCTTGGCGTGGTCGGATCGAAGCCACCTCACTTGACCGCCCCAGCGGAGCGGGGGAAGGCTGCTTCCCTCGAAGATCTGTTTATCGATCTCGCCTACCCAGAAACGTCGGTGCGCGACTTGGTCAACATTGGGGACCGCGTGACGCTCGCGAGAGAAGTCTACTCGCTGCGAAATGATCGACTGGCGGGTAAATCACTCGATAATCGCACGAGTGTCGCCATCATATTGGAGACGTTAGAGGTTCTGCAAAAACTTCACCACACCGCCGACGTCTATGCTGTGGCCAGCGTTCAGGAAGAGGTAGGAGTCCGCGGTGCAGCTACCGTCGGTTACGGCGTCAATCCGGATATCGCGATCGCCATCGATGTGACATTTGGCGACTTTCCTGGGCAGGCCTTCGACGAAGGCTTTGAACTTGACGGGGGGCCGGCGATTTCATACGGGCCGAATCTACATATGAAAGTCTTTCGACACTTGACCGAAGTGGCGGATCGCGAAGGCATTCCCTATCAAGTCGAGTTGTCGCAAGGACCCGTAGGCGCTGATGCGCGGGCATTTCAAATCGCTCGCGCGGGTATCGCCAGCGCACTCATCGGGATTCCGCTGCGCTACATGCACACGTCGGTCGAAACTGGTGCGTACCGCGATATTGCGTTGTGCGGGCGCCTCTTGGCACAGTACATCGCGGACGTGGACGCAGCCCGAGTGGAGGACTTGTCATGTTATTAAAACAGTTGTCGGAGGCGATGGGGCCGTCTGGCTTTGAAGACGAGATCCGCAATGTGATCCGGGATGAGGTCACGCCGCTCGTGGCGGATATTCGCACGGACGTCCTCGGGAACTTAATTGTCAGTAACGGTTCGGAACACCGTGGGCCGCGCGTGATGCTCGACGCGCATATGGATGAGGTCGGGCTCATGATCGTCCAGGTCTGCGAAGGTGGGCGCGAGAGCGGCCTGTTGAAGTTTCGGGCGCTTGGCGGCATCGATCCGCGCGTACTCGTGAGTAAACCCGTCTTCGTCGGCAACAACCGGATTCCTGGCGTCATCGGCGCCAAGCCGATTCACTTGCAAGAGCGCAGTGAACGGCGCAAACCGCTTGCCATGGATCAGTTGTACATCGATATCGGCGCAAAGGACGCAAAGGACGCTAAAGCTGTCGTGAAACCGGGGGACGTGGCCATCTTTGCCACGCAGTTCGGGACGCTTGGCGAACGCGCCGTCAAAGGCAAGTCGTTTGACGACCGCATTGGCTGTGCGTTGCTCATTGAAGCCTTGCGCGAATCGTACGACCTCCCTGTCGTCGGTGCGTTTACGGTTCAGGAGGAGATCGGGTTGCGCGGCGCGCAAGCTGCAGCGTACGCCATCGAACCCGACATCGCCATCGCGCTTGAAGGCACGGTTTGCTTTGATGTGGTGGGCGCCAAGTCGCACGGGCAAGGAACCATCATGGGCGCAGGACCGGCCCTGACTGTGCAGGATGCCCAGACCGTCGCCGATCGGCGCTTTCTCGATTTCATGGTGAGCGTGGCAGAGAAACACGGCATTCCATACCAGCTTCGCCGGGTCAAGGGCGGCAGCAACGACTACGGCGCGATTCACAAAGTTCGTTCCGGCATCATCGGCGGTGCGATTTCGGTCCCGGTTCGCTACATCCACGCGCCGACGCAGGTTGCTTCACTCGACGACTTCGACAACTCCCTGTCGCTTTTAAAGGCAGTGCTTCGGGAGCTAGAACAAGGAGGGTATACGGCATGAAAGATCTGATTGAGCGGCTTGCGAAAGCCATCGCGCCTTCTGGCTCCGAACGCACATTGCAGTCGTTGATCCTCGACGAACTGAACGGCGTTGCGGACGAAGTGGGCATTGATATCCTTGGCAACGGCATCGCCAAAAAGAACGGGCGTGGTCCGCACATCATGTTGGCCGCACACGCGGACGAACCTGGTGTGATGGTCATCGACATCGACGAGGAAGGGTTTTTGCGCCTCATTCCCGTCGGCAATTTACACCCTGAGCACCTCCTACACCGGCAAGTGGAATTCACCAACGGCGTCGTAGGCGTCATCGAACTCGAAGAGAAGGTAAAGCTGGAGGACGCCGGGTATGACCAGCTGTACGTCGACATCGGATCCCGCTCGCGGCAAGAGGCGTTGAGTCTCGTTCCGATCGGCCTCGCTGGCGTCGTCGTCGATCCTGTTCGCGAGTTGGCTGGCAATCGCCTCGTCGGGCGGGCACTCGACAACCGCGTCGGTTGCGCGATTGCTCTCACCGCCTTTCGCGAGTTGGCGAGCGCTGGCCGTCAGGTGACGCTCGTGCTGACCGCACAGAGCGCTGTCGGCGCGCGCGGTGCGCGCACCGCAGCGTATCAGGTGCAGCCGGATTTGGCTTTGCTCATCGACGCGGCTCCGGCGAGCGACGTCCCAGAGGGTCGGCGCACGGCACTCGCGCTGGGTCGTGGACCGGCCATCAAGATCATGGACGGTACGGCGATTGTGCCGCTGGCGGTCAAGGATCACTTGATCCAATCTGCGCAATCGATCGGCGTCGAGACGCAATTCGAAGTGTGGCCCGGCGGCCAATCAGACGCTGGCGCGGTTCAACTGGCTGTCGATGGCATCAACATCGGCGGCGTGTCGTATCCCGCCAGATACGTCGGCTCTTCGCAGAGCGTGATCGACTTAGGGGATGTGGATGGCGCGTTGAAATTGGTGATTGAGGCAGCGAAGACGTACCAGTAAAAGGGCGGAGGGAATTTCCCTCCCGCTCTTTTTTCGTCAACTGTTTCTACCGTTTCTCGAACCTGTGCTATAATACGTCCCATTCAGGCTGGAACACTCGGTTTTGCCGAGGTAGTACATACGGGAGGGCTTTTTTTGATTCGTTATCTCTCAGCAGGTGAGTCCCATGGACCGGGATTGACCGTTGTCATCGATGGATTTCCAAGTAATCTCCCCGTCTCCAAGGAGTATATCGACGAGCAGTTGCGTCGTCGTCAGATGGGGTATGGCCGCGGGTTTCGGCAGCGGATCGAAACCGACACGGTGGAAGTCACCAGTGGCATTCGCTTCGGCCACACGCTCGGCACGCCGATCACGATGAACGTGGCCAATCGCGATTTTAAGAACTGGACGGACCGGATGGCGGTGTTTGGCGAGAAACCAGAGGACCTCAAGGAAATTTATCGCCCTCGCCCAGGTCACGCAGATCTTGCGGGCGCCATCAAATACGACCACGAGGATATCCGTAACGTCTTGGAGCGCGCGAGCGCCCGGAACACGGCCACCATCGTCGCGGCGGGCGCATTGGCGAAACAGTTGCTCGAGCAGTTTGACATCCAGGTGACCGCGCACGTCGTCGAACTTTGCGACGTGGTGGCAACGGACCTGCCGGCGAGCCTGGAGCAGCTGATCGAACGCGCAGACGCGTCTGAAGTTCGCTGCGCGGACCAAAGCGCAGAGGCACAGATGATCGCGCGCATCGATGAAGCCAAGGAGAACGGCGATACCGTCGGCGGCATCTTCGAGGTCATCGTGCGAGGTTGTCCGATTGGCCTTGGCAGTTACGCGATGCCTGACAGAAAGCTGGACGGGCGGCTCGCAGGCGCCTTGATGAGCATTCAGGCGATCAAGGGCGTTGAGATCGGGCTTGGCTTTGAGGCGGCTCGCCGCTTTGGTTCAAAGGTACACGATCCGATTGCGTACAAGGAAGGCTCTTACTTGCGCGCCTCGAACGGGGCTGGCGGATTGGAAGGCGGCGTGACGAATGGGGAGGACGTGGTCGTTCGCGTGGCCATGAAGCCCATTTCGACGCTGTACAAACCGCTTCCGAGCGTCAACATGAAGACGAAGGAAACCGAGCTCGCAGCGATCGAGCGCTCGGATTATTGCGCCTTGCCGGCAGCGTCGGTCGTCGGGGAGAACGTGGTCGCCTGGGTGATCGCCGACGCTCTGATCGAAAAGTTCGGCGGTGACTCGCTGGAGCAGATGAAGGACAACTTCGAACAATACCGCGAGCGAGTGGCAAAGCGATGAGCATTCTCGAAGTCAAAAGCAAGTCGGGTAGCTATCGCGTCGTCGCGGAGGGGAATGTGCTTGCCACGCTCGGCGAGCAACTGCAGCGACTCCATATCTCCGAGCGCACGAACGTCACGGTGATCACCGACGACACGGTGGGCGCGCTGCCGTTTGCCAAGGACGCCCTGCGTTCCCTCGCGGCCACTGGCTATCGCCATCAAGTGCTCGAGGTACCGGCAGGGGACCACAGCAAGTCGCTCGCGACCGCTAGTACCTTGTATCCGAAATTGCTGTCGTTTGGCATGCGCCGAAGTGACCTCATCGTCGCGCTCGGTGGGGGTGTCATTGGCGATCTCGCCGGCTTCGTCGCCGCTACGTACCTGCGGGGTATCTCGTTTGTGCAAGCGCCGACCACGCTGCTCGCACACGACAGCAGTATCGGTGGGAAGGTGGGCGTCAACCTGCCTGAAGGCAAGAACCTCGTCGGCGCCTTTTATCCGCCGCGGGCGGTTCTCTACGATTTGTCGGCGCTCGCGACGTTGCCTGCAAGGCAGTGGACGAACGGCATGGCGGAAGTGATCAAACATGGCATTATCGGCGATGCTAGGTTGTTCGAAGGCTTGGAGGAAAGGCCGCTTGTCGCCTGCCCTGACGCAGATGTGCTCGAACCGATCCTCACGGCGGCGATGAAAGTGAAAATTGACGTCGTCGAGTCGGACGAAAAAGAGGCGAATCGCCGACAGGTGCTCAACGTGGGCCATACGCTTGGCCACGCCATCGAGCAGCGTTCGCACTACGGCTTGGGCCACGGCGAGGCGATTTCGATCGGCCTCGTACTCGAGGCAAAACTGGCCGTCGCGCGAGGCCTTCTCGACGAAGCGACGGCAACTCGCATCGAACGGGTTCTCGCAGGTCACGGCTTGCCGACCAAAACGCCGCGCGACGATTGGGACGAGGTGGCAGCGTTCATCGACGTCGACAAGAAGCACGGCCGCGCGCTCTGGACATTTGCACTGCCGACGGCCATTGGCGATGTTGTCATCGTGGACGATGTCTCGCCTGATGAGGTTAAAGCGGTATACGATAGGTCGCTTGAGGAGGCGTAAAGGATGAAGGTGCGTGGGATACGCGGGGCCACGACGGTCGCTGCGGATACGAGTGAGGATATTTTTGCCGCTACTAAAGAACTGATTGAAGAGATCGTACGGTTGAACGACATTGAAGTCGACGATGTGGCGAGCGTGTTGTTAACCCTGACGCCGGATTTATCCGCCGCGTTCCCCGCAAGGGCGGTTCGCAGCCTCGCTGGGTGGCAGTGGGTGCCGCTGATGTGCGCACAGGAAATTGGCGTGCCTGGTGCGCTTCCGCGCAGCATCCGCGTGCTGTTGCACGTGAATACGGACAAAAAGCAAGAGGAACTGGTGCACGCCTATCTGGGTGAAGCCGTTCAGTTGCGTCCGGACTTGGCAAAGGACTAACGCTCACCTTCACGTCTTCGGTCTGACAGCACAGATGCTCGAAGGCCGTCTCCGTCACAACACGTGGGTTGTGCGCCTAGCGCCCTGCCACGCGGCGTCGGTGCTTTGGGGCGGACTTTCGTGGATGGCGGTTGACGCAGGCTTCATTCCCATATACGATGTTCACATGCGGCGAGTGCCGCATGTGTTTTTTAGTTGAGTGAGTTGAGAAGAGTTGAGCTGCACAACTGCGTTTGATCGGGGGTAGTGTACCCATTTGGTGCATACGCTCGTGTGCGGTTCATAGTTGAGAGGAGAGTACGGGCATGAGCCGTATTGTAGACCTAGCTTTGCGTTCAGTCGCCATCGGTGAAGTTCTCGGTGCCGAATTAGCGGACGAATTTATGAATGAATTGATGAATGGACGTGTCTCTTCCGTTCAACTCGCTGGCCTCATCAGCGCGATGGCCGTTCGCGGAGAACAACCCACAGAGATTGTCGGGTTTGCTCGCGCGATGCGCCGCCACGCCATTCCGATGACGGCGCCATCAGGTGCACTGGACACCTGTGGTACGGGCGGTGACGGAGCAGACACGTTTAATATTTCTACGACCGTTGCAATCATCGCAGCAGCTGCGGGCATTCCAGTCGCGAAACACGGCAATCGCGCGGCATCGAGTCAGAGTGGCAGCGCAGACGTACTGCAAACACTCGGCGCTCGCATCGACCTCGATGCACCTTCCTGTGAAGCTCTGCTTGCAAAGACAAACCTTTGTTTCCTGTTCGCCCCTGTCTTTCATCCAGCCATGAAACATGCGGCAACCGCCCGCAAGGAATTGGGTTTCCGGACCATCTTTAACATCCTGGGGCCATTGACCAACCCAGCTCGTACACGACGCCAAGTGCTCGGCGTATTCCGCGAAAGCTTGGTGGAGACGGTGGCGCAAGCCTTGGCTCAATTAGGCGTGGACCACGCGATGGTCGTCCACGGAGCGGGTGGTCTCGACGAATTATCCATCTCAGGGCCGACCACCGTCGCCGAGGTGCGGGGCCGGAAGGTCACGATGCGAATCATCACGCCTGAGGACGTTTCGCTCGCTCGCGCAGACGTCAGCGCCATCCGCGGCGGCGACGCGGCGGTTAACGCCGGGATCGTTCGCGAACTGCTTCTCGGACAGCCAGGCGCAAGGCGGGACGTCGTCGTCTTGAACGCGGCGGCCGCACTTTATGTGGGCGGGAAGGCGAGTGACCTGCAAGCGGGCGCGCAACTGGCAAAGGATCTCATCGACAGTGGAGCGGCGTATCGGAAGTTGAACGAGTTCATTCGCGAGAGCCACGCCGTCGTTCCAAACACAGCAGAGGTGATCAATGGATGAGCGTTTTAGATAAGATTTTGACGACGAAACGAGAAGAAGTGGCGCGGATGCGCGAGCGGGGAGTCGTCTTTGACACTTCGCGCAAGCGCGAGATTCGTTCGCTTCGCACGGCGCTCTTGAGCGGTGCACATCTTGGAATCATCGCGGAAATTAAGCGCAAAAGCCCGTCGAAAGGGACTATCCAAGCTGACATCAACCCACGAGAGCGGGCAAAGGTGTACGAACGGGCGGGCGCTACGGCGATTTCCGTACTCACGGACCAAACCTACTTCGGTGGGTCTATCGACGACTTGCGCTCGGTGCGAGAAGCTGTCTCCATCCCTTTGCTTCGCAAGGATTTTATCATCGATGAGCTGCAAATTGACGAGGCGTACGCGGCAGGGGCGGACGTCGTCCTGCTCATTGCCGCAGCGCTGCCGCCAGACCGGCTTCGGGCTCTGTCGGCGTACGCTCAAGGCCTCGGCTTAGACGTGTTGCTCGAGGTTCACGGCGTCGACGAACTGGATGCGGCGCTTGCTGCGGCGCCGAGTGTCCTTGGTATCAACAACCGCAACCTCCACACGTTCGATGTCGACTTGGGGACGACCCAAGCCGTCATTGAAGCGCTCCCCAAAGATGTCGTGGTCATCTCCGAGAGTGGCATTTTCGGGACCGACGACGCGCAGCGTATGGTTGATGCAGGAGCTCGCGGAGTCCTCGTGGGTGAGTTGCTGATGCGCCATAGCGATTTAGACGATGTGGCGAAGTGCCTCACTTCGCTGCAGGTGGAAATGCCATCGGTGGACATCGCGTGAGCGCGCCCGAGGTGCAGGTCAAGATATGCGGCCTTCAGCCAGACGATGATTTGTCGTTTACAGAGCACCCGAGAGTGTCTTACGTCGGGTTCGTATTCGTCGAGGCATCCAAGCGATTCGTCCATCCGTCAAGCGCCATTCGGGCGACAGCGCGACTGGCGGCTGATACAAAGGCCGTTGGCGTATTCGCCAATGCCACGATCGACGAGATGGCAAGCACAGTGGCTTTGGCCGGTCTCGACGTCGCACAGTTGCACGGAGAAGAGTCGCCGGAGGTGTGTCGGGCCTTGCGGCAACGCGGGGTGAAAGTCTGGAAGGCCATTCAGGTGCCATCGGAGGGTCTTTCGCTGGATGCCGTGCGGCAGGATGTGCATCGCTATGCAGCCTGTACGGACGCCATCCTGCTGGATGCAAAGCCGCCGATTGGCGCCAGTGTGACAGGCGGACACGGGCAGTCATTTGACTGGGCCGTTCTCGAGCAGATCGCACACGATATCGCCGGTCACCCTTGGTTCGTAGCTGGCGGCATTCGACCAGACAATGTCGACAGCTTGCTGTCCTTATGTCAGCCGACAGGCATTGACGTGTCGTCGGGCGTCGAGCGCGGCGGCAGAAAGAATTCGGCGTTGATTGAAAGCCTGCTTACGAGCGTGCAGCACGCCTTGACGGCGAGTTCAGAGACCATCACATGCGGAGAGGTTGACCGCGTGTTCCCAATTTCCTGTACGGGCGGTGAAGATAGATGACAGAGTCATATAGCTACCCAGATGCGAATGGCCGCTTTGGTGGGTTCGGTGGACGCTACGTTCCCGAGACCCTGATGTCCGCGTTGATTCAACTGGAGAAAGACTATTTGCGCCTGCGCGCGGATGCGGATTTCCAGCGCGAGTTGAAGTATTTTCTCGAACAGTATTCGGGTCGACCGACGCCTTTGTACTACGCAGAGCGCCTGAGTGATGCTCTGGGTGGGCCGAAAATCTATTTGAAGCGCGAGGATTTGAATCACACTGGCGCACACAAGATCAACAATACTATCGGACAGGCTTTGTTGGCTGTGCACACGGGAAAGAAGCGGATTATCGCCGAGACGGGGGCAGGTCAGCACGGTGTCGCGTCGGCTACGGTAGCTGCGCGGTTCGGGCTCGAATGCACGGTGTTCATGGGCGAGGAAGACATGCGCCGGCAGGCGCTCAACGTCTTCCGCATGCGGATGCTTGGCGCAGAGGTCGTGCCTGCGGTGTCAGGGACGCGCACGTTGAAGGATGCGACGAACGAGGCCATTCGGCACTGGGTTTCGCACGTCGACGACACCTACTACATCATCGGATCCGTCGTTGGCCCGCACCCATATCCGCAGATGGTACGCGATTTTCAGCGGGTTATCGGGGACGAGACGAGGGCGCAAATCCTCGAGGCTGAGGGGCGCTTGCCGGATCGGGTTGTGGCGTGTGTCGGAGGTGGGAGTAACGCTATGGGGATGTTCTTCCCATTCGTCGAAGACCAGGAGGTCGATCTCATCGGGGTCGAGGCTGCCGGCCTCGGCGTCGACACCGAGGCGCATGCGGCGAGCGTCAATCGCGGGCGTCCAGGCGTCATTCACGGCGCGAAAACGATGCTCTTGCAAGACGAGTTTGGCCAGGTGACGCCGGCGCACTCTATCTCGGCGGGGCTCGATTACCCTGGAATTGGACCAGAGCACGCGCATTTGGGCGAGTCCGGCCGGGCCAGTTATGTCCCCGTCACAGACGCGGAGGCGTTGGAGGCGTTCTACTTTCTGTCGAAGACTGAGGGGATCATCCCGGCGCTCGAAAGTGCCCACGCCGTCGCCTACGTGATGCGCGAAGCCAAGCGCATGTCAGCGGATGAGCGCGTCGTCATCTGCCTTTCCGGCCGTGGCGACAAGGACGTCGAGCAGGTGGCCAACTTGGAAGGGGGACGGGCTCATGGGGAGAATTGAGCGAGCGTTTGCGGCACTTGACGGCAGAACTGCGCTGATCCCGTTCGTGGTCGCGGGCGACCCGAACTACGAGGACTCTCTGTCGTTGGTGCAGGAGGTTCTCGCTGCAGGGGCGGATATGATCGAGTTAGGCTTGCCCTATTCGGACCCGCTGGCCGATGGCCCGGTCATCCAGGCGGCTGCCTTGCGTAGTCTACAGTCAGGGTTTCAATTACCGCAAAGCATGCGAATGATTCAGACCATCCGGCAGCGCACGGAAAAGCCCATTATTGCGTTCACGTACGTCAACCCCGTCATTCAGTTTGGCATCGAAGCGTTTATGCGCGAATTGGCAGGTGCTGGCGGCGACGGGGTGATCATTCCGGACGTCCCCCTCGAAGAGGCACCGGAGATCGCGGATGTCGCACGGCGTTATGACATCGCGTTTATACCGCTTGTCGCACCGACGTCCGGCGAGGCGCGCGTACGAGCGATTTGCGAAGCTGCGAGTGGGTTTGTGTACTGCGTATCGTCCCTTGGCGTCACGGGTGAGCGAAGTGCCGTGTCAAACAACGTCCGCAGTCTCGTGGAGACCGTCAAGGCGCACACGGACTTACCTGCTTGTGTCGGGTTCGGCGTCAGCCAACCATTGCATGCGAAGGAGATCTCGGAGTACGCCGATGGGGTGATTGTGGGGAGTGCCTATGTGCGGCGGATCGAGGAATTCCAGGCGCAGGGACTGGATGCAATGGTGACCGAGCTGAACGGATTCACAACGGCCCTCAAGGCCGCTTGTAAATGATTCCTTGGCCGAAAGGTCTTACTTGTGCTAGAATCTTCAATTAATTTATGTAGATATATGTGGAGAGGGAGATTCCGATGATTGTGGTGATGAAGGAAGGCAGCACCCGTGCCGAAATCGAGCAAGTCATGCAAGTCTTGAAGCAGAAAGGGTTCGGTGTCCACCTGTCGGAAGGTACGGAGCAGACGATTGTCGGCGTGATCGGCCCCCGGGATCGCGTTCGCGAACTGGGCATTGAAAACATGAGTGGCGTCGAAAAACTCGTACCTGTCAGTAACCCCTTCAAGCTGGCTAGCCGCGCGTTCCACCCGGACAACACGACTATCCAGGTGCTCGATCACGTCGTGGGCGGCGAAACGCCGACCATCATCGCCGGACCGTGCTCGGTAGAGTCCCGTGACGGACTGATTGAAATTGCACAGGCGGTCAAAGCCAGTGGAGCACAGTTGCTCCGCGGCGGCGCGTTCAAGCCGAGGTCGTCCCCGTACTCGTTCCAGGGGCTCGGCGAGGAGGGATTGAAGTACCTCGCTGCGGCGCGGGAGGAGACAGGGCTCGGCATTGTTTCCGAGATCATGGAGCCTGGGCTCGTGGAGCTCGTCGCCAGCTATGTCGACGTCTTGCAGATTGGCGCGCGTAATATGCAGAATTTCGCGCTGCTCAAGGCGGTGGGCAAGACGCAGAAACCAGTTCTGTTGAAACGAGGCTTCTCCAACACCATCGAAGAGTGGCTGATGTCGGCAGAGTACATTATGGCCGAAGGAAATCCGAACGTCATATTGTGTGAACGAGGGATTCGCACATTTGAAACGTACACTCGAAACACGTTGGATCTGAATGCTGTACCGGTCGTTCAACACCTGTCGCATCTGCCTGTCCTCGTAGATCCGAGCCACGGCGTAGGGCACGCCCGTTACGTGTCCACGATGGCGAGAGCCAGCATCGCTGCGGGTGCCGCGGGCGTGATTGTCGAAGTTCATCCAAAGCCGGAGGAAGCGTGGTCCGATGGAAGCCAAACGCTGACCTTGAAGGCGTTTGACGAGATGGCTCGTCAGGTTCGACAACTCCATGAGCTCACAAAGTCCTTTCAGCGACAGGAAGCGACGATGTAATGGACCGGGAGATATCTCGAATTCTCGTGGTAGGAGGCGGACTACTGGGCACGTCCTTTGCACTGGCGGTGCATCGGGCGTGCCCTAGCCTCGTTGTCGAATGTGTGGAACCCAACCCGGAACATCGTGCGCGGTTGATTCAGCATGCCGCCATTGCCCATGTGTACGACGACGTACGGCACATAGAAGGCGAATATGACTTGGCGGTGCTCGCGGCTCCGCCGGATGTCTGCATCGCATATTTACAGGACGTTGCGCGGTGCGCCTCTATCGTGATCGACGTCTGTAGTGTCAAGCAGGCCATTTGTCAGGCAGCAGAGGAACTGCGTCTGCGAGGTCAGTTTGTGCCGTCCCATCCCATGGCCGGTAAGGCCATCGAGGGACCTCGTGCTGCCGATGGCGATTTATTTCGGGACAGGCCGTGGATATTCCTAGAGGATTGGGCGCCGCCAGCGAGGGTAGTCGCCCTCGTCGAGCGGATTGGCGCACGAGTGACGATCATCCCGAGTGCAGAAGCGCACGATGCGATGATCGCTTGCGTGAGCCACGGCATTCACGTCACTTCGCTGGCGGCTATGCTCGCGAGTGACGACAAGCGGCGGCAGGCGTATCCGTCGCTCGAGCAGGTCAGCGGTCCGGCATTTTGGGATATCACGCGGCTCGCGTCGTCTCCGTCGGCGTTTTGGGCGGACACGTTGCTGCAGAATCGGGAGAACGTCGTTTCCTATCTGCAAACTTTAAGGGAGCAAATCGCGAAGTTTGAAGAGGCGATGCGCAGCCAGGACCGAGAACATCTTGTCGATCTCCTCAACAGATCGAGACTCGCGCGCGAAACCTGGGAATCGTCCCGACCTTGACCATCGTCGTCAGGGGAGGGGCGACTTTTCCTGAACTAGTCCATATTGTAATTTCACCGTTGACAGCGCTTCCATGATGAGATATGATAACTCTCGAAGGGTGTTATGTTCTGATTTCTCTCCACTCCTAGCAGAATCTCCTATTTGGAATCCGTGAAAGCGGATTCCTCTTTTTTTGTCTCCTAAACTTTGTATATCATTCCGCTTTTACATAAAAACTACAGATACAATCACCATTGACACTGTGCTGGAAAGGGGTGTCTGTCCTGCAAGTCTATCCACAGGATGAGCAATTCCTGTACGTATGCGGGAATCCGGAGTCGTCGTCAGACGATTCGCCGCTTTTTGAACAGGTTGGGGTTTTTGCACAGCGCCGCCAGACCATGCCGCCGATGTACCTTTATGAACTGTCGTATGAACGGCTGTGGAACGCTTGCAAAATGGGATGGACGGCCGCGGACGTGATCACGTTCCTTCGGCGCTACGCGGTCAGTCCGCTTCCGACGAAGATGCAGAATCACATCTGTACCTCGATGGGGCGCTTTGGCGATTTGCGACTCTACGAGGTCGAGGGGGGAATAGAGCTTCGGGGCAGCGCAAAATTGATGGCGCAAGTGAGAAAGCACAAAGACATCGCGCGCCACCTGCGCGGTCGCAAATCGTTGTCGGCTACGGTCGACGCAGAGGCGCGGGTGGCATTGAAAATGGCTCTAGCTGCACATGGGTTTCCCGTCCTCGACGATGGTGTGCGCGTCGAGGCACCGCGCCCACTGCAGATTGCGCTACATCCGAGTTTACACCTGCGCAGCTATCAACGCGCGGCCATCGAGCAGTTCGTTGGGCGCGATGACGGCTCGGGCGTGATCGTTCTCCCGTGCGGGGCTGGAAAGACGGTCGTCGGCCTGGGCACGCTCGCGGCCCTTCAGTGCACGGGTCTCATCCTCGTTCCCAACGAAGCCGCTGCGAAACAGTGGGAAGACCATTTCCTCAAGTTTACTAATCTCACGCCGTCAGAGGTCGGCATCGACGATGGGACAGACGCCCTCAAGCCTGTCACCATCACCACGTATCAGCGGCTGACGGCCCGGCGCAAGTCCGGTGAGTATTACCACTTTGGACGATATGTCGCGATTAACTGGGGATTGGTTGTCTACGACGAGGTTCACTTGCTCCCTGCTCCGCTGTTTCGCTTGTCGGCTGAACTGCAGTGCGCGAGAAGACTCGGTTTGAGTGCGACGCTCGTGCGCGAGGACGGACGTACGGCAGATGTATTCTCCCTGGTCGGTCCAAAGGTGTACGAGGTGCACGAGGATAGGCTTACCGCGGAGGGTTATTTGTCGCAAGTGACTTGTGTGGAGGTACAGGTAGCGATGAGCGACGAGGCCATGGCGTCTTATGAGCAGGCTCCCTTGCGGCAGAAACATCGCGCTGCGGCCGACAACCAGGCGAAGCTCGAAGTTGTCGAGGCCCTCTGCCGCAAGCATCGGGATGGTCAAATCCTCATCATGGGTCATTACACACAATTTCTGAAAAAGGTTTCAGAGCGCCTTTCTTGTCCTATGCTAGACGGAGAGACTCCGAAAGAGAAGCGACTGCATGAGTACGATCGGTTTCGTCAGGGACACACACGCGTCCTCGTGTTGTCCCGCATCGCCAACGTCGCTGTCGATCTGCCTAACGCCGATGTCGCCATCCAAGTCTCCGGGTTATTTGGATCCCGACAGGAAGAAGCACAGCGCCTCGGACGAGTGTTGCGCCCCAAACCTGGCGGTGGGCGATTTTACACGCTGGTAAGTGTTCACACCTTGGAGGAGAGAACAGCTCGACACCGGCAACAGTTTTTAGTCGAGCGAGGGTTTGCTTACACACAGGTTTCTGCCGCTGATATCATCAGCGAGGGGACGATTGCAAATGAAGTTAGACGAGTGCCTAAATCACGCGTCCGTGGGTACGCTCCGAAGCATAGCGTTGCACCAAAAGCTTGACTGCTCCCTGTATTCCAAACTCGACTTGATGCAATCCATCCTGTACGCCATGCGCATACCGGCGCAGGTCTCGCAGCTCGTCAAACACTGGACGGACACATGGGGCGACCTCTTCGTGCGAGTAGGCATGTCCCGCCCGCGACTGTATTCGGCGGAGGAGATGGACGCCCTGTTCATGGCGTCGGGTTTTGAGGCGGGTGCACTCGAGCGCGCGCTCGGCGAAGGGTGGTTGTTCGCGCGACAAACCCAATCGCAGAGACCCAACTACATCATCCCGGTAGAACTTCACGAAGCGATTCGCAAACATTTGTTGTCCCAGATGAAAGGGCGAGTCGTGGTGCGGTCGACGCCGCCGCTCATCCAACAGGACGAGGCCACAGCGCTGGTTCAGGACTTTCAAACCTTGATCGACTACGTTCTGAATCATGACGTGCAGTTGACCACCGGTGGGGCGATGTACAAACGCCACACGCAGCAGTTGATGGAACTGTTTTCGGTAGCGGAGGACTTAGCTGTCCCTGAGTGGCGGTTTGGCTATGGGCGCAGGGCGCACGACTATCCCGATAGGCTTGCACTCCTGTACGATTTTGCCTACGACCAACAGTTTTTTGTGGAGACAGAAGATCAAACGCTGGTCGTCTCCGATGCGGTCAGAGACTGGACGACATTGTCTCGACCTCGGCAGATGCAGCGGATTCTGCAGTTTTATATCCGCCTGTACAGGCGCCCCATCCCAAGGCTGCGCGAAGTCGTGGAGATCATCCGCACACTGGCCGACGACTGGGTGTCGACGGGGTCGGTCCTGGAGGTTTGCGGCTCCATGGTATCGCCGTTCTACTACGACACTCGAGACGACGTGTGGAACAATCGGATTTTAAAGATGCTGACGCACCTGGGTGTCATCCGTTTGGGATCGGACCAAGAATCTGATGAACAGTGGTTTCAAATGACGAATCTCGGTCAAGAATTACTAACACAGGACGAATTACAGCTAGTAGATGACACGTCCACCAGTCAAGCGTCGCTTATTGTTCAGCCCAACTTTGAAGTGATGGTCACTGTTCACGACAGTCAGAAGGAATCTGTCCTGTCGCAGTTCGCAGACCTCAAGAGTGCGGGTTCCATACGGATATACCGGATTCTTGAACAGAGTGTGTTGCGTGGACTCGCGGCTGGATACGATTTTAAGCGCTGGCGTGACATGCTGGCGAACACAAGCATTGGCCCCATTCCCGGCAACGTCGAACGGACGCTGTTGGAGTGGGAGGCGGTACACGCGTCCGAGCGCCCGCTCAGCTCCTGAAGATGAGCTTTAAGCTGGTTCGTGGTTAAAAGTGAGAAAAACAGGCGTCTGCAGGAAAAGTCAGAGGCAGAGCAGAATACAATAAACAAACAATTCTCAACTTTTCTCGACCGGACGTCCTACCGACATCTCAGGAGATATAGTGAAACAGGGAGGAGAATGGCTATGGGAACCATCGTATCAGTTGCTGAAAAGAAACATTTCTTGCGCTGGTTTCTGGCCAACTACGATTTGCAAAGTCGTGAGGCGGAAATGCTGTTGCGTTATATGATGACACGTGAAAACGTCCTGCAACGCGTCCATTTCGTCGATAACTTTCGTCACTTTTCCCGCGTAATCGTCGTGTCGACCACGTGCGTGCATGTCGCACCGTTTCGCTACTATCGCCGCAACAAGCCGGTGACGACGGATGTCGAACAGGCGTTTATCGACCTGTATCAACACCCGGATGAGGACATATATGTTGGACTGTTCTTCAAAGACCGTTCAACGTGCCCCGAGTTTGCAGCGGTCTTAGAGGAACCTGCGAAACCGGAAATGGATCCGGCGGTCAAAGAGATGCTTTCACTTCAGGCCGAGTGGGTCATCGACCAGGCGTTGCGGGCACATATGCGCAAACAGTTGATGAAGGATGTTGACGACGCGTTAGACTCTGGCGACAGAGGTGCTTTCATCATGGCGAGTCAGCGATTGATCGAATTTGACCGCAGTGAGTTGGCCCCCGCAGGTATATAACCCAGGCAACCATCCGCGCGCAAGGAACCGCAAAAGACCAGAGCACCAGTTGGAACTCTGGTCTTTTTTTCGTTCGTTTGGCCCTTGATCTCACATCCCTTTAACGTGGTCAGCGACTGCGCAAAAATCCGCGGCGGCGACGCGGATCATCCCCGAACGTGAACCCTTCGCCCGCGATTTCGTGAACGTTGCTGATGGTGACAAATGCGGTCGGGTCGACCTCGTGGACGATGCGCTGTACCCGTACGACTTCCTCGCGTCCGACAACGCAGTAGACAACTTGTCGCTCGTTGCCGGTATAGCCCCCGGTGGCTTGCAGGAGCGTGGTTCCGCGTTCCAACTGTTCGTGAACCTCTTTGACGATCTCCATGTGCTTGTCCGAAATGATGGTCAACGCCTTGCCGTTTTGCGCACCTTCGATCACAAAGTCGATGACGCGACTAGAGACGAACAGGGCCACGAGCGAGTACATGGCCACCTGTTTGCCGATCACGATGATGACCACGCAAATCACGATGACGTCGATGGAAAACAGCGTTTTCCCCATAGCCATGCCTCGGTAGTGGCGCAAAATGCGCGCGATGATGTCGGCACCGCCCGTGGTACCGCCCGTACGGAAGATGAGGCCCAGGCCGATGCCCGTGACGACGCCAGCATACAGTGCGGCCAACAGTTGGTCGTGCGTCGGGACCTGGATGGCTTTCGTGAGTTCGCTGAATACGGACACCCCGACGACGCCCAGTGCCGTCTTCAAGACGAATTCCCGACCGAACATACGCCACGCCAGCACGAGCAACGGGATATTCAAAATGAAGAAGGTGGCGCCAACCGGTAGGTGGAAGACGTATAACAGTAGGACCGAGATACCGACGAAACCGCCTTCCGCGAGGTGATTTGAGATGAGGAATGCGTTGAGTCCGATTGAATAGATCAGACTGCCTAGGACAATCATGATCCACTGCATGGGGTTCTTTAACATCTTTGGTCCAAGCTCCTTCGCCGTAAATGCCCATACAGACAAATGTGACCTGTATATATCGCTATTATACGGGCGTGTTCACGCGCGCGGCAAACGAGTCCGGTGCAGGGCGATGGTCAAGACGAAGAACAGACTGATCCATCCGAATGCGGTGTAGGCATAGGTGACAATGGCGCGAAATCCGACGTGACTGAGGAGCCCAGCGAAGATGAGCAACACGCCGCTATATAATAGAAGTCGCTTGCGCTCGTTCGTCATCGTGACGGCTAACGCGTACACGTTTCCAATCAAAGTCGAGTAGATTTCTCCAAACAGGACGGCGATAAACAGGATCTTGAGCCACGGTGCGAAATGCGAAGCGATATATGCCATCGGAATGGCGTACGCCGTGGCGTCCGGCATGTAGGCGAACAACGCGAACGAAACCGCCACGAGCATGCCGCCCAGCCCAATGGCGCCCATTGTCGCCCCTCGCCGGAGGATCCGCAAATCCCCAATCTGTCCTCCGAGCGGTACGAGAACGCCGACGGACAGGCCGATATTCATCGCTGCGTAAAGAAGGCTCGAAAGCCACACGGGGAACCCAACGTAGTAATTTTGCCCCTCTGGAAAGACGACCGCGTGCGTCGTCGGGTGAACGTACATCCAGGTGTGTATCGCCGTATACAGGACAAACGTGACCAGTGTCGGAACGATCACGCTGTTGACCTTCAACAATCCATTCATCCCAAAGAACATCGTCAAGAACGTCACGATCATCGCGGCGAGTACGCCGACACTGAACGGCAGGTGGAACTGCTCCTTGAACAGTTCTCCGGTTCCGGCCAGCATCGCAACGGTAATGCCAAACAACATGAGCAGCAACACGATGTCGATGCATTTTTGTAACCTCGGTTTGAACAGGTACGCGTTCAAGTCTCGAAATGACGTGGCCTGGAGCAAAGCACCGAGGGCCATGAGGCGGTACCCAAGCCAGGCGAAGAGAACGGTGACGAACAGGATGGCGACATAGGCGATGGGCCCAAAGCGGACGAAGAATTCATAGATCTCGCGACCCGATGCAAACCCAGCACCAACAACGGTACCGATATACACACAGGCAACTTGAACGCCCATCCAGCGTGCAGTCATCAAACGATCCCTCCCGTCACGCTCTATACATATGGACAGGGTCGCGTAAACATGACTCGCGTCCGAAGTGGACATGTTCCCACGCATCGGCCATATACATGGAAGTAATAGATAGTGGTGGGTCCGGCTTGCCTGAGGTGTGCTTGGATACGGTTCGGACAACCTCTGTCTCAGATCTTTGACAATTGCATAGGGGAGGGTGTTCATGACCACGCTACAGGCCATTATCATGGGAATTGTTCAAGGCGTGACGGAATTTTTGCCCATCAGCAGCACGGGGCACATCGTCCTGGTCGAGAAGCTGCTCGACATTCACGTCGACAGCGACACGTTGTTCATCGTGTTACTGCACCTAGGTACGCTCGCTGCGGTGCTCTACGCCATGCGACGCGAGGTCGGCTGGCTGGTAAGGCATCCAAAGTCGCGCCTGACGTGGATGATCCTCGTAGCCTTGCTGCCGACGGCCGTCGTCGGAGCTGTCTGTGAAGAGTGGTTTGAAGGGCTGTTCGACTCCGGCGTGACCATCGGGTTCGAGTTTGTCATCACCGGCGTCGTACTCTGGTGGATGGACGGCGTCGCCGCTGGCAACAAGAACGAGCGCACGATGACAGTTGCGGACAGTCTCTGGATCGGCACGCTGCAGGGGATCTCCATCTTGCCAGCGCTGTCGCGCTCGGGGCTCACCATTGCCGCGGGACTGTGGAGGGGGATGGATCGGGAAGCAGCCACTCGCTTTTCCTTTGTGTTGTCCATTCCTGCCATCCTCGGAGCCACTCTGGTCAAGCTCGACGACGTCTTCGAGGACCCGGCCAAGACGATGGCTCTTCCGTGGTCTCAGATGATCATCGGCGCCGTCGCAGCGGCCATCGCCGGTTATCTTGCGGTCCGGGTGACGACTTGGCTGATCCGCCACAGCAGAATGAGGATTTTTGCAGTGTATACCTGGGCCGTCGCCGCTTTCGTCCTGTACGACCAACTGTTTGGCCATCACTTCTTCCCGCCGCTCATCGGCTGAGAAAAGTCGACCGGATGTACGAAGGTACCTTCCGGTCGACTTTTTGCTTGCGCAAAAAGGGGAAGCTTCGGAAACAAGCTTCCCTGGTGATGTCTCTGCAGCGTAGTTTAGCAGTGTGCGAAGTCTAGTTGTCGTTATTTCAGCCGCGTGTGGAAGGCGATGACGCGTACGCGCCGGAGGATGCTGAGGGCCATCGAGATGACCAGTAATCCCGCCACGATACAGAGCCACAGTGCGATGGCAGAGGATGAAACTTGCCAGAACGGGTGTCCGTCGAGGGCCTGGCCGACGCCAGTCAAACCCGGAACGTGGGCCATCGCCTCCGTTGCGACGCGCCCCATGCCCATCAAGTAGAGGACGACCGTGGCAGCCGCTGCGAAGATAGCCTGCAGAAAACGAGCCAAGAAATAGGGGAGCATTCGGATGTCCGTGTTCGTCAGCACACTCGCAACCTGAGCGTGGACGGCCAATCCGCTCCAGCCGATGATTCCGCTCACGAGCGCGAGCTTCTGCAGCATCGGCGCGTTGACCACTGCCGTTTGGGCGCTGCCGATATCCAGCTCCAAGAGTCCGGCGATGGTCGGGTTCACCAGTCCGCCATTGATGTGGAACATGTGGTAGATGAGGCCGATTGGGGCCCCGATCACGCTCATCATCCCACTGAGGCTGAGAATTTCGATGAATACCGCGAAGAAGACGATGAAACCGCAAATCATGATCAAGGTCTGCATCGACTCGGTCACCGCGTTCCCTAGCAATTTGCCGAACGGGCGCCCATCTTCCTCGCGGGCGAGCATCATCTCTCGATAGGCGCGGACAAAAATCGAGCCTTTTGCGCGCTCTGTACGGCGTGCTTGAAGTTCCGCAAGGTGATCTTTGTCTTTGCGCCCCCAGAACTTGAAGCATACCCCGACGAGAAACGCGGAGATGTAGTGGGAGACGGCTAATAACCCGCCGACGGCCGGAGATTTAAACATGCCCACGGCGACTGCGCTGAGCATAAACAGCGGATCGGCCGTATTGGTGAAGGCAAGCAGGCGCTCGCCTTCCACGCGCGTACACTGTCCCGTTTCGCGAAACCGCGAAGCGATGACTGCGTCCATTGGATAGCCAGCGGCCAGCCCCATCGACAGCGCGAATGCACCGACCCCGGGTACGCTAAAGAGTGGGCGCATGAGGGGTTCGAGCAAAACGCCTAGACCCCTGACCACACCAAGCCCCATGAGAATCTCGGCCAATACGAAGAACGGGAGTAGAGAGGGGAAAACCACTTTCCCAAACACTTTTAAACCGGATATCCCTGCTGCAAACCCCTGTTCGGGATAAAGAACTAGTGCGATGGTAAAAATCATCGCTACCGCGATGAGTACCAGGTTTAGTAACTGGCCCTTTTTGCCCCGGCTCAACCTCTTCACTCCTTGTCACAACCAGACATGCACTACAGCTGGTCCGCACTTGTCCTTACATTCATATGTCCGGGTCCTCTGTTTATGTTTCCGAAAGATAGTTCGCTATAATAGAGGCAAGATGACCGATAAGGAGCTATCTGTCGTGGATTTGGACCAAGTGCAAGCGCGCGTGGACGCGTACATAGGGCAGTTTCAGGAAGGCTACTTCGAGCCGATGACGCTCGTTGTGCGGCTGACCGAGGAACTTGGCGAACTCGCTCGCGAAATCAACCATCATTATGGGGAAAAGCCGAAAAAGAAAGATGAACCAGAGGGAGATATCGCTTTGGAACTCGGCGACTTGTTGTTTGTGATCACCTGTCTGGCCAACCGTCTGGATCTAAACTTAGCCAGTGCCTTTGACGCAGTGATGCATAAATTTGAGACCAGGGACAAGGACCGCTGGACGCGTATTTCCCCAGCGGATCGTCCTGATGAGCCTTGATCTAGGCCGACGTATACAGTTCAACCGCACGGGCAGCCAAGCCGTCTAGGCCAAGGTACAAACCTCATTTTCGCCATCTCCATACAATGGACGGAGGTGGTCTACATGTCAGCGGCGAGGTTGATTCAGGCGGCTTACGCCTATTTGTATATCGGCGACTTTGCGGAAGCGAAGGCTGCGTTTGAACGGGCGATTCAGGAGGAACCGGACAACGCCGAAGCTTACTTCTGTGCGTCCATCACGGCTCATCGAAGCGGGCACAACGAGGAAGCAGAGGCCTACATCGAGCGTGCGATGTCACTATCTCCGGACGTGGCGCTTTACAGCGCGCAGTATCACACCATCCGCGCCTCGAGATTCGTCGAGCAAGCGCGCCTCGCGTATATTGAGGGGCAGGTGGACGCCGCGTTGCGACTGCTCGAGCAAGCGGTGGCAGAGGACCCACTGAACGACGAGGCGCAGGCTATGAAAACTGAGTTATCGGCACTTCATCCAAGCGATGAGGATGCCTTCAAGGAGGATTCCAGTGAGTCAACAGAACCCGATTCGAATCGCGATTGCAGGTGCCAAGGGGAGGATGGGGCGCGAAGCTGTTAAAACCATCGATGCCGCGCCCGACATGGTCTTGGCTGGCGTGCTCGTGCGCCGTGCAGACGAGGAAACGCTCGCATTTCCCACAGGCGTGTACGACGACCCAGTACGCTTGCTGGAGACGGAACAGCCGGATGTGTGGCTCGATCTGACGACGCCCGACACAGTCGTGTCTCATGTCGATCTCGCCTTTGCCCACGGTGTGCGCCCGGTCGTCGGCGCTACCGGCTACCAGGAGGCAGACCTGGCGCGCTGGAACGATCAGGCCAGCCAAACGGGCATTGGCGGCATCGCATGCCCCAACTTCGCCATCGGTGCGCTCCTGATGATGCGATTTGCCAAGGAAGCAGCGAAATGGATGCCGCGAGCCGAAATCATCGAGCTTCATCACGACAAGAAAAAGGACATGCCGTCGGGCACGGCCATCCGCACCGCGCGCGAAATGGAAACGGAGTACGAGATACCAATACATAGTGTGCGCCTCCCTGGACTTGTGGCACATCAGGAAGTCCTGTTTGGGGGTACGGGGGAAACGCTGACCATCCGCCACGACTCGCTCACACGGGAGAGCTTTATGCCCGGCGTCCTAGTGGCGTGCCGCGGGGTGATGCAGTTGCGTCAGATGGTATATGGGCTTGAACACTTACTTTGGTAGAGAGGACTGGCGACTTCATGCGCATTGGCATTAGCTGCTATCCAACCATCGGCGGATCCGGCGCCGTCGCCACGGAATTAGGCAAAGCGCTGGCGAAGCGCGGACACGAAGTGCATTTTATCGTCACCGACGTGCCCTTTCGACTCGGTACGTTCGTCGAGAACGTGTATATTCACGAGATCGACACGGCCAGCTATCCAGTGCTGCGCACACCGCCCTACGATTTTTCACTGGCAGCGCTGATGGCAAAAGTGGCGAACGACTACCAACTCGACGTCATTCACGCACATTATGCACTTCCCTTCGCCGTATGCGGGTTTCTGGCGCGGGAGATGGCCACGCGAGATGTGAAGATCGTGACGACGCTTCACGGCACAGATGTCACCGTGCTGGCGCAAGACCAAAGCCTCAAGGAGATCATGAAGTTGGGCATCGAGCGCAGCGACGCCGTGACCGCGGTCAGTCGCAGCTTGATCGCGCAGACAAAAGAGGCGTTTGAAACGGAGAAAGACATCGAATGCATCTACAACTTCATCGACACAGATGTGTTTCGTCCGCAGGTGGGGCAAAAAGTTCGCTCCTCACTGGCCAATGAAAGTGAGCGCGTGCTTCTGCACGTGTCGAATTTCCGCAAGGTGAAGCGAATTCCCGACGTGATCGACATCTTCGCTCGTGTTCGGCAAACCGTCCAGGCGAGACTTCTGTTAGTCGGTGAAGGCCCAGAGTACAATGCTGCACGCCAGCAAGTCAGAGATCTCGGCATCGCGCCATACGTCGAATTCCTCGGCAAACAGGATGAAGTGGCCACACTCGTGGCCGCTGCGGACGTGCTCCTCTTGCCGTCGTCGAAAGAGAGTTTCGGCCTCGTCGCGCTGGAGGCGATGGCGTGTGGCATTCCGGTCATTGGATCGACGGCCGGTGGCATTCCGGAGGTGGTCAAGGACGGGGAAACCGGCTTTTTGTCCACAGTTGGAGACGTGGACAAGATGAGCGAAGACACGCTTCGACTTCTGCAAGACGACGAGCTCTACGAGTCGTTGTCACTGGCAGCTCGCCGTCACGCACAGGCTCATTTCCACATCGAAGATAAGGTTAGCGAATACGAGGCGCTCTATCGCCGGGTTTGTGGCATGTAGCAGCGCTCGAACGGAGGACTTCACGCTTGGACAAGCTTGCAATGTCGACGCGCGAGAAGATGATCGAACTGTTCATGGAGGCGCCGGAGGGACTTATCTCTGGTGAGCAATTGAGCACTGCCCTCGGCGTGTCGAGAACCGCCATCTGGAAACACATCAAACTCCTGGAGGAGGACGGCTTTGAGTTTGCTGCAGCACCCCGTGTGGGCTATCGACTGACGCGTGTACCAGATGAGCTGATGGCAGCTTTAGTGGCACCGCATCTACGCGACTGCGCACTGGGTAGCCAGATCCTGTGGGCACCCGAGCGGACGTCGACGAATGACACGGCGACCGAGTTGGCCAAGTCCGGCGCTGCGCATGGGCTGGTTGTGACGGCCGCCCGCCAGACGGGGGGCCGGGGCCGGCAAGGCCGCGCGTGGCAGTCGCCCGCAGGCGGAATGTGGTTCTCCATTTTAGTACGCAGGCCGTGTGCGATCTCGCAAGCCGGTGACCTGACGCTGCTCGCAAGCGTTGCCGTCTGGCGGGCACTTGCCGCCATGGGCGTGCCAGCTGAGATCAAATGGCCGAACGACTTGCTGTTAAACGGTCGGAAGATCTGTGGCATTCTCGCGCAGATGCGAACCGATGGCGAGTCGGTAGAATACGCGGTCATCGGCATCGGAATGAATGCCAATTTCTTGCGTGATCAATTCCCACCTGATGTTCGCCAATACGCCACGACCATTCTCTCGGAGTTGGCCCGAGAGGTCCATCGCCCGGCGCTCCTGGCGCGCATTTTGACGGAACTCGACCAGCTTTATCGCGACTTGAAAACAGGTGTCGGCGGGTTTGCCGCCGTGCGAGACGAGTGGACGGCGCATGCGCACACCTTAGGTCGCAAGATCCGCGTGCGGATGGGCGAACAGATTGTCGAAGGCGTCGCCGAAGACGTCGACGCCCGCGGTGTTTTGTCACTGCGGGGCGAGGATGGCGTCGTTCACGCCATTCACAGTGGGGAAGTGCTCTTCTCCGACTTGGAGAAATTGTAAGGCAACAGCCGTGGCCCGAATAATCTACCCTGTGCATACGGACGCTACCTCTATGAACAAAAGGGGGCGCCATTCGTGCAGAATGTGGAACTGAAGGCCATCGCCAACGCGATCGCGCAAATCCGCGAACAACTCCCAGAAGCGGACACCGCCGTCCGGTCGAAAATGCTCGAGGAGCTTGAGACACTTCGGGAGATGGCGACCTCCATCCTAGACGCTTGGATGGAGGTCGACGATGCCATTGAAGAGACTTTGGCACAAATCAGTGAAGCAGCCATCGACGCATCGGTCGCCTTACAAGAGGGTGAGACGCCGCAGTCGACGGCGTCCTTACACCTTGGCGCGAGCGTACAACAGAACCTGCAAAGCCGGACAGAGAACTTGTTGCAGGCGCCGGTTCAGCTGGCGGAGACTTGGTTTGATATGTCTCTTCGGGCAGACTGTGCGCTGCGCAAGGGTCTTGGCTACTTCGATTTACGCATGTTCGATGAGGCGGCCCTGTCCTTGACGCAGGCCGTCGCCGAGCAGGACAATCCGGCAACTCGAATTTACCTCGCCCTCAGCCACTTGGCTGCGGACAGGGTCGATCTCGCCACCAACCACCTCAACGTCGCGCGAGAACGCGCGAGCGATGACGTCACAGTGCGAGCGGTGCTCGAGGTTGACGTTCAAATCTGCGCGGCCAGAGAGGACTGGCATCAGGCCGTGCACGTTCTGTACGAACTGCTGTGCTTTGAGCCGAATCAGCTGGACACGTGGTACAACCTCGGTGTGTGCCACCTGAAACTCTATGAATTCGCAGCCGCCGAGCGCTGTTTTGCGAAATCGATGAAGGGCGAGCCGATGGACGTGGAGGCGGCCCTCTGGCGGGCGATGAGCCTGGTCTTGTGCGGTCGGGTGGACGAGGCAAGACAACTTCTTGCCACTTCGACGCACCTGGCTCATAACCTCGAGGAATATGCGCTATTGCGCGTGGTGCTTCACCTCTCGACACAGCGCATCGACTTGGCTGAACGGGTCGCTATGACCGCCATCGTCGCAGAGCCCAACCGTGCGTCTGGTTACGAACTGCTGGCCTTGTGTCGGGCTGTCTCGCATCGGCCGGCCGATGCGATTCCGCTCTGTAAGCGGGCGCTCACCTTGTTGCCGAACAGCTCGCAGGCCTTCACTTTATTTGGTCTCTGCAGCTATTTGATGGGGGACTTCGTGCGCGCAGAACGCGCGCTCAAAATCGTCGAGGAGCGCGGCGAAGCAAGCGGGTTGACCCACATCGTGCGGGCTCGCATCGCCAGTCTGGAGGGACACGCGGCAGACGCGAAGGAGCGCCTGAACCGGCTCGCCGAACACCCAGGAATGTATGCCAAGCGCCTCGCTGTCTTATATCGAGGGATGCTGCACTTGAGCGAGAACGAAGTGGCACTGGCGGAGGCCGACTTCGAGCGGGCTCTGCACCTCGGGCTGCCACAATCGGCCATCGACGTCGCGAAGGCGCATGCGAAGTCGGGGGTTTTCGAGAGCGTGTAAAGCTAGGCCATGTTTCTCCATGTCCAGTCCGAAGCGCAATTTGTTAGAATGTAGGATGAGATTTGGACTGGCCAGGAGGCCTTATGAGATGAACTACGTGGTATTTGATATCGAAACGACGGGATTGGACCCTTCCAATCACGAGATTATAGAGGTCGGGGCGGTCCGTATTCGCGATGGTAGCATCGCGGATACGTTCCACCAACTCGTTCGACCGCATCAATCCATTCCGGAGGAAATTTCTCGCCTCACGGGCATCGATGACACAATGGTCGCGGGCGCCGAAACTGCGGATGAGGTTCTACCGAAACTATTACAGTTTATCGGCGACGACACATTGGTCGCGCACAATCTGTCGTTTGACGTACCTTTCTTACAACGCGAGCTGGACGACATCGGTTACACCTTGGTGCGCCCGGATGGACTCTGCACGCTCGTGCTGGCGCGCACCTTGTTTCCCACGCTGTCCGGGCATCGTTTACACAATGTCGCACAACATCTGGGCATCGTCCCAGAGACCACTCACCGCGCCCTGTCGGACGCGATGACGACGGCCAAGGTGTTTCTCGCCATCACCGAGCGCGCTAACTCGCTGCCTCTCATTCTGATTCAGCAGTTGGCGCAGTTGTCGGGCATGTTTTCGCCGCGAACCGGTGATTGGTTCACGGACCAGAGCCTGCAGGTGATGGCGACGAGAGCGGATGCCATTCCGGACGACTGTGAAGTGCGGGAAGGGATGTTGTACACCTCCGTGATACCGCGCCAGGAGGAGAAGGAAGTAGGCGAGAGATTTGCTGGCGACGTCAAGGAACGGGCTCTGCAAATGCTCGCCGCAGGCGGGCCGCTAGGCGAGTCGCTTCCAGGCTACGAGCCGCGCGAAGGGCAATTGCAGATGGTCGCGAAGGTCAGTGAGGCCCTCACTTCGGACAAGCACGCCGTGATCGAGGCGGGGACGGGGACAGGCAAGTCGATGGCCTATCTGATTCCCGCAGCGCTACATGCACTCGCCACGGGGGAGCGGGTCGTCGTCAGTACGCACACACTGGCGCTGCAAGACCAGATCGAACAGCGCGACTTCCCGACGCTCGTCAAACTGTTCGGCGGACAAATTTCACTCGCCGTTCAAAAAGGGCGCAAGAACTACGTCTGCCTGCGCAAGGTGAGAGCCGAAGCGGGCGTGATGTCGTTTTCCTCGCACGCGGACGAAATTCAAGGCATGATGGGGCTGCTCGTGTGGTTGGCCGAGACCTCAGAGGGCGTCCGCGAGGAGTTGTCGTCACACGCCGTCCCGCATACGCTTTGGTCGCGCGTTCAGAGCGAGACCGATACGTGCATCAACAAGCGATGTCCGTTCTTTCGTCCGTGCTACTACTTCCGGGCGAAGGCGCGCGCACAGACGGCTGAGATCGTCGTGACCAACCACTCGCTTTTGCTGTCCGATTTGAAGGCCGATCACCGCGTGCTCCCGAAGTACGAAGCACTTGTCATCGACGAGGCGCACCACTTGGAGGATCAGGCGACCAAGCACCTGGGGGACGAAGTTCACGCGGCCCAACTTGCGGCACTTTCCTATCGATTGAGCCGAGACCGTGGCAAAAATGGCGTCCTTCCCGAGTTGAAATCCCGCTTCGAAACGTCGCAGTCGATTCCGCTCTCGATGGAAGACAAGCTTACACGGGCTCAGGAGTGGATCGAAGACGTCAGTCGGAGTGCGGACGCCGCGTTCGCGCTGCTGGGAAGTCTGCTGCCGGCCGGAAAAAACGAGCTGCGGCTCACCGACGACCTGTGGAGGCATCCAAGCTTTATGCAGTTCTCGGAGCAGATGGCAGAGCTCAGGGCGCCAATTCACGCCTTGCGGGAACTGGTCAAAGGGCTTCAAGAGTGGGCCAAGACGGCGATGTCTGACGATGATGCAGGACGCATTATCGATGCGGCTGGGTTCCTCGATCAGTGGCTGCAAGGCGTGGAGCTCCTCGAGGAGATGACCGTGCCAAGCGATTGGCGCGTCACGTGGATCGAACGAAGGGGATACGGCCGTCCACGGTACAGCGTCCACACGGCGCCAATCGACGTATCTTCGACGCTTCGGACGCTGTTGTTCGAACCGCTCGCTTCGACCGTACTGACGTCGGCCACGCTTTCCGTTCGCGGGCGTTTTGACTACACCATCAACCAGTTGGGATTGCGCGAGATCCTCGCTGAACAGCGCCTGATCACGGGGAACGTTCCGTCACCGTTTGACTACCGGTCGCAAGCGCGACTTTTCGTCCCCAACGACGTTCCGGAACTGGCGAAAATGAGTGCAATCGAGGCCGCCACGTGGCTGTGCGATTCGCTGTACCACTTGGCGGTCGCGAGCAACGGTCGCGTGCTGGCCCTGTTCACAAGTCATCAGATGCTTCGCGAGACGGCCAAATTGTTGCGGGGCCCTCTGGCAGCGAAGAACCTGTCCGTGTTCGCTCAAGATGTAGACGGCGGTCGCACGGCGATGCTCGATGCGTTTCGAAATAACCCGAACAGCATCTTGCTCGGCGCGCAGTCGTTTTGGGAAGGCATCGATTTGCCTGGCGACCAGTTGACAACGCTCGTGATCATTCGCCTGCCGTTTGCGCCGCCGAGCCACCCTGTGACTGAGGCCAGACACGAGCGGTTGACCCAAAGTGGACAAAGCCCGTTTTGGGTCGCCAGCTTGCCGGAGGCGGTCGTGCGTTTCCGCCAGGGATTTGGCCGCCTGATTCGCACCAAGCAGGACAAAGGCGTTGTCGTCGTCTACGACAAGCGCATCATCACGGCTAAGTACGGTGCGACGTTTATCCAATCGCTCGCTGGAATTCGCCCGCACGTCGCGCCGGAGCAAGAAGTGCTCCGACAAGTTCGCTCATTTCTGTCGCAATCTGCTACCAGTTGATCGGTATGTCCCTCGCCGCGCCAACCCACCCTAACGACAATGTCAATTGCTTGCGGAAAGGGTGGGAGACGCGCATGCACAGCATGTGGAAGGGATCGATTAGTTTTGGCCTGATCAACGTCCCCGTGCGGATGTTCAAGGCGACCGAGTCACAGAGTGTACGGTTTCGGCAACTCCACAAAGCTTGTAAAACGCCCATCCAATACCACAAAACATGTCCTATGTGCCAGGTCGAACTCAAGTCGGAAGACATCGTGCGTGGATTTGAGTATGCCAAAGGTCAATTTGTCGTGATCGAAGACGAAGAACTCGAGGCGCTCACGAAGACCCGTTCACAAACGCTCGACATCGTCCACTTCGCCCAAGCAGAGGAAATCGATCCTGTCTATTACGACAACACGTACTACTTAGCGCCGGAGGCCAATGGCCGCAAGGCATACGCGCTGTTGGCGGACGCGCTCGGCAACACTGGCCGGATCGCTGTGGCGACGTCTGTCCTGCGCCAGAATGAAAGCATGGCCTGCATTCGGATGAAAGATGGCGTGTTGATTGTACAGACGCTGTTTTGGCCAGACGAAGTCCGCCAGACGGGCGAACTCCCGTATGTTCATCAGCCGCCAGCGGTAGCCCCCGAAGAGTTGGAGATGGCCGAGAAGTTGATTGAACAATTGTCAAAACCGTTCGATCCCGCCGCCTTTCACGACGAACGCCGTGAACAGGTGCAGAAGCTTGTCGAACAGAAGTTGGCCGACGCCGATCCAGAGGAACTGGCGCCTGCCGCGACCGCTCCGGCTGCGGACGTCATCAGCTTGATGGACGCCTTGCAGAAGAGCTTGAAGATGGCCGAACCTGCTGTGAAGAGAAAGCGTACCACGCGCAAGAAAACGTCCTGACGATGCTCCGGGAACGCTCGATTGTGGGGAGGAGAAGGCCTTGGCACAGGATTTGGTCCTACAGGCGGAAGTTCCAGTTCGTGTGACACATCCAGAAAAACTGCTATTTCCCGATCCACCGACGACCAAGCTCGCCTACCTGACGTATGTCGCACAGATGGCACACGTCATCCTTCCGCATCTGCGCAACCGCCGCGTGACGTTGGTGCGCTGCCCAAATGGCACCAGAGACCACCGCTTCTACCAGCGCCACGTCCTGACTGGTGCCCCGGAGTGGATTCCATCGGTACCAGGGGAGGAACAGAAGCCCGAGATTGTGATTCCGGACGTCGCCACGCTGCTTTATTACGCCAACCTCGGGGCCATCGAATTTCACAGTGCGCTCGCGCACGTCGACGAAACGTCCGCGTCCGTGTTGTCCTTTGATCTAGATCCTTCCACCGAGGATTTCGAACGCCTGCGGACCGTGGCTCTTCACCTTCACGACGTCCTGGACGACCTCGGGCTCATCAGTCTCGTCAAGACTTCTGGCAAGCGCGGATTGCAGGTCTTTATCCCGCTTTCCGTTGCGATCCCGTTTTCCCATACGAGAAAACTCGTCCACTTTGTCGGTCAGTACATGGAACGACGCTGGCCGACTTTGGTGACGACGGCGAGGCTCGTCAAAGACCGCGGCGACAAGGTGTACATCGACGTGCCGCAGCATGGCGCGACGAAGACTCTGATCTGCGTCTACAGTGTACGCGCCACGGATGATGCGCGCGTATCCACGCCCATCACCTGGGAGGAACTGCGGGCGGGATGTCATCCCACTGACTTCACGATTCGAACCGTCCCTTCCCGCGTCAAACAGCTAGGCGATCTGTTCGAGCCCGAACGACGATGCGATATCAGGGAGCTCGTCGAGAAAATTACCCAGCATTCGTGATACAGTTCTAGGGTCAGTTTCGATATAATCAAACCACTACCTGTGTCGGGCACACAGGGTCAAGGCCAGAATCAGCGGACGACCTCCGCGAAGGGGTGCCCAACCCGACACTACATAAAATACCGACCCTTGAGGTGTAGCTCATGCAACCAAAGTACGCGATTATCGGCGGAACCGGCGTTTACGAACCGGGCGCCGTAGAAGATGCGAGAGATGTCGAAATACATACGCCATATGGGGATGTGCCCGTGACCATCGGGGGATACGGTGGCCAAGCCGTGGCGTTCCTGGCTCGCCATGGAAAGGATCATGCGACGCCGCCGCACAAAGTCAACTACCGCGCCAACATCTATGCATTAAAGGACCTTGGTGTGGAGCAGGTGCTGGCGACTGCGGCAGTTGGCTCACTGCAGCCAGGTCTCAAGCCGGGCGATTTGGTGCTGGTGGATGACGTGATCGACATGAGCAAGAGCCGCGTCGGTACGTTTTTTGAGCGCGATACCGTCGTGCACGTCGACATGTCTGACCCGTATTGCAATCGATTGCGGCGCAACCTGACACAGATCGCAAGCCGACTGAACTACGCGATTCACGCAGGTGGCGTCTACGTGTCCACAGAAGGTCCGCGATTTGAGACGAAAGCAGAAATTCGGATGTTCCAAAGACTTGGCGGGAGCGTGGTCGGCATGACGAGCATGCCGGAAGTGGCCTTGGCCAAGGAGGCGGAACTTTGCTATGCGACTGTCTGTATGGTGACGAACTATGCCGCGGGGCTCACGACGAACGCTTTGACACACCAAGAGGTGGTCGACACCATGCGCGATAACGTGGATAAAATCCGCACGTTGTTTTACGAGTTTATCCAATCCGATCGCGATGAGCGCACATGTGATTGCAAGCGCGCCGTTGGTGGACAGACGCCGCTCAAACGGGAGGAACAGTAACTTTGGAAGCGATTCGCTGGACAGAGGACAGGCTCGAACTGCTCGACCAAACTAGGTTGCCCCACGAAGAGATCTGGAACACATACCACACTGCCGCCGAAGTCGCCGCGGCGATTCGCGACATGAAAGTTCGCGGCGCCCCGGCCATCGGGACGTCAGGTGCTTTTGGCGTGGCGATAGAGGCCCACCGCTTTGCAGGTCTTGCGGAGATTCGCGAAAGACTCCAGGAAGCTATCTCCACACTGCGCACCGCTCGGCCGACGGCGGTCAACTTGAACTGGGCGATGGATCGGATGGAAGAAGTCATCGCACAAACGCAGGACGACGCCATGCTCCCGGCAGAGCTTTACACCAAAGCGCTGCAAATCGCCGAGGACGACGTGACAATCAACCGTGCCATTGGCGACGTCGGCGCCTCGCTGTTTGGCGACCACGTGCGCATTCTCACGCATTGCAACACAGGTTCCTTGGCCACGACAGGCTACGGGACGGCGCTTGGCGTCATTCGCTCGCTCCATGCGCAGAGCAAGCTGGCGCACGTATACGCAGACGAGACACGGCCTTATTTGCAGGGTGCTCGCCTGACGGCGTTCGAGTTGTTGCACGAAGGGATCCCATTCGACATTATCACGGACAGTATGGCGGGTCATCTCATGCAGCGGCGCATGGTCGATGCGGTCGTCGTCGGCGCGGACAGAGTCGCGCGCAATGGCGATACGGCGAATAAAATTGGCACGTACGCCCTAGCGGTTCTCGCGAAGTACCACGACATTCCGTTTTACGTGGCGGCGCCTGTCAGCACACTCGATCTCGCCACGACGTCCGGCGTCGACATACCCATCGAAGAGCGAAACTCGGAAGAAGTGACTCAGATCTTTGGTCAACGGATCGCACCTGTAGGCGCGACGGCGCTCCATCCAGCCTTCGACGTGACGCCAGGGAGTCTAATCACAGGCATCATCACCGAGCACGGGGTTGCACGACATCCCTATGAAGACTCGCTTGCTCTGCACGTGAAGGGGGAGAAATCAGAATGAAGACGGTACTTGAAGTCGGCGGCGCGGTCATCGATGCGTCGACAGTCATTCCACAGCCACTGCACTTTGTCATCGAGAACGGATCGATCCAAAGTTACGCGCTGGGTCGATACGAATCGCAGGCTAATCAGGAGCCAGTGGAAATCATCCGCAAAGGCAACCGCATCGCCATGCCAGGGCTGGTCAATACACACGGACACGCCGCCATGACGCTTCTTCGCGGCGCCGGCGACGACCTGCCCCTGATGACGTGGCTGAACGAACGGATTTTTCCACTTGAGGACAAACTAACCGAAGAGGCCATCTACTGGGGCACCCAGTTAGCCGCTTGGGAGATGCTTTGCTCAGGGACCACGACGTACACCGATATGTATATGATGATGCATCATGCGGCAGAGGCTGTCGCGGAATCCGGCATTCGGGCCGTGCTCTCGGTCGGTGTCGTCGGCTTTGACGAGACGTCGCGCAACAATGGAATTCAGCGCAGTCGTGCGTTTCACCAAGCGTGGCACAACCAGGCATCAGGTCGCATCACGGTGACGCTCGGCCCACACGCCCCGTACACTTGTCCGCCTGACTACTTGCACGAGCTGGCACGGCTGGCAGATGAGCTCGCCATACCTGCGCAGATCCACCTGAGCGAGACGAGCGTCGAGGTGGACAACGCACTGCGCGATCACGGGCAGTCGCCCATCGCCCTCGCACAACAAGTCGGGTTACTCGACGTCCCGGTCTTGGCAGCGCACTGCGTGCATGTCACAGATGCAGATCTGGAGATCATGGCACAGTACGGGGTGCACGTGGCGCACAACCCCCAAAGTAACTTGAAGCTCGGTTCAGGGATAGCACCTTTGCCAAAGATGCTCGAGCGAGGACTCGTGGTCGGGCTTGGAACGGACGGCGCGGCAAGCAATAACAATTTGGACATGTTCGAAGAAATGCGCCTCGCGGCGACCCTCCACAAAGGGGTCGCGCAAGACGCGGAGGTCGTTCCGGCGAGCGTGGCGTTTGATTTGGCGACGGCGAAGGGCGCCAAAGCCTGTTTCCTTGGCGACCAACACGGTACGTTGCAGGTGGGGGCCAAGGCCGACATCGTGCTTTTGGACGCATCGAGTCCACATATGCTGCCGCAGCACAACATGCTGTCGGATGTGGTGTACGCATGCGGTGCCGACGACGTGCGCGACGTGTTCGTGGATGGCCGGCAAGTCGTCTCGGACGGCGTCCCACTGACCATCGACGTCGAACGCGTACAGAGCGAGGTACTGCGGATCAAGGAACAGTTCCGGGCCTGACGGTGTTTTCACTTCTTACACATTTACTTCGTCGGGATCGTCGTGAGTCGGTGCGCGCAAGTCGATACACCGCCGACACCAGCGGGACGTTTCTTCGGTTAAAACGGAAAGTAAAAGTGCGCGTTCCAGTTGGCGAAATGGGGTATCCGCCTCCGCAAAATTCCTTTCGACGGTGGGCAAATGCATTGTCATAACACCACCTCCCGCTGAAGTACTCCTAGTATAGGCGGAGCGGGCACCCGTATGTGACACGAATGATGGCAGGAGAGGAGACATTCCATGCGCATACTGTTGAGCAACGACGACGGCATTCACGCACACGGCATCCGCTCACTGTGCGAGGCACTAAGCGACACAGCTGAAGTTTACGTAGTGGCGCCGAATCAAGAACGCAGTGCATCCAGTCACGGGATCAGCCTGCATCGCGCCCTCGAGGTTCACGAAATCGAGGTACCAGGTGCCACCAAGGCGTACGAGACGTCAGGTACGCCGGTCGACTGCGTCAAGTGGGCGCTCGCCGTACTCCATCCCAAGACGCCGTTCGACTTGATGCTGTCAGGCGTCAACGCGGGTGCAAACTTGGCGACCGACGTCCTTTACTCAGGCACGGTGGCCGCGGCTGGTGAAGCCTCGCTACAGGGCGTCAAAGCGATGGCGCTGTCCTTGGTGGGCCCGCCATTCAATTTCTATCCCGCTGTGCAGGCGCTCAAGTCCATGCTTCCTGACTTGTACGCGTTGTCACTGCCGCCTGACACGTTCCTGAGTGTCAATTTTCCGGAGAAGCCAGATGTTGAAAAGGTGCGCTGGACCACACTCGGGGTGCGCAAATACCACGACACCTTTCGCCTGGAACTGGACGAAAGCGGAGAGCAGGTTTATCGTTATGGTGGGGATATCGTCGATGAACGCGGCGATGGGGAGACTGACGTCGAAGCGATTTATGACGGATATATCAGCATCACGCCATTGCGATATCACTTTGTAAACGAGGAATACTACGAAAAAATGAAATCAATCAAGCGCTGACGGACGGTGGAATTGTGGAAACCAAGTTACACATACTTGCTACACATCGGTGTTCCAAGACTGAGGACTTGTATTTGCTCGTCGATTTCTTGAATCGAAATCTGAAGGACAAAGACGTCGTGGTCGGATTGTCCAAAGCAGAGGACAAAGAAGGTGTGATGCAAATCACACTGTACCGGACAGATGTGGTATGAAGACCTGGAAGATTTGGGGCATTACGGTACCTATCATCATCCTGATGATCGCCTGTGCAGTGCTGGCATGGCTGTGGAAAAATGTGTCGACGAACTGGGCGCCTGAACAACAGGCCGCTCAGTACGTTCTCGACCATACGCCGGTCAGCCATATCGATCAGTATGAGGTCTTTACAGCATCAGGACTTGAGGACGTATTTCAGGGGACGGATACCTTTGGCCACAAGTGGTATGCGTTTTACATCCCGGCGAAGCACACATCTTACAGCGTCGCCGCAAATGAGCTCGTGCCGCAGAGCACAGTGGAACAACAGTTAGAGAAGAGCAACATACATACACAGTCTTGTACCATTGGCTATGTAACCGGCGAAGCGTCTGGAACGCTGCACGCCAAAGCGGACGTCGTGTATGAAATTCGCGGAACAACGCTCGGGAAGACGACATTTGTGTATGTGGATGCCACAAATGGCCATATACTTTGGCGATACCAATTATCTGTGTAAGCGCGCAAAAGAAGTGGAAATATGTACTGTGAACATACGTTCGGTACCCATGCTATACTATGCATGAGCTTGTGTGATGACACTTAAGGGAGGCGATGTACCTCATGTCTCGTGTTCGCCTCGTTCCAATCGTACTCATTGCCATTGTCGCGCTCGCTGTACTGTTCGGCGGCTGGCAGGCGTACCAACACTTCAATCTTCTTGGACCTCTCAAGAAGAACCTTCAACACGTCGAAGGCGTTCAAACGGTGGATATTCTCACGGGTAGTCCGGATGTGGTTCAGGTTCAGCTTGGACCGTTTTCGAAATTGAAGAACGGGGACTTGCAGCAAACGTATGATGATATCACCAGCCAAGTTTCGTCCAAACTCGGCACGGGTGTGACACTGCAACTGTCTGACGACCGCAGTGGAACGCTTGCTCAGGCTCTCGAGAACTTTAATCCCGTCCTGCTCGAAGGAGTCGACAAGGGCAACTATACGGAGATGATTTCCCAAGTGACGCGCATGGCAAAGGCCCAAGGGATCACTTGCCGAGTCACGATGGATACACAATATATTTATATTCAATTGGCGAAAGGCGGGCATTACCTATACAAAGTAATGCCGTACTCAACGCACCAAGGAGGTGCTGCATCTTGATTAAGGAATGGTTAATTGGTGTTGCCGCGGCAGTCGTCATCTTTTTAGGCCTGTTGCGCATCAATGTCCTGCCAATTTTGTTCCTCGTCGGCCTCGGTGTGCTCTTGTGGGTTGTGATGGATAGGCGAAATGCGCCTTCACCGTCGGCAAAAGATGCGCCTGTGCGCCACGATATCTCGTTCGATCAAATTGGCGGACAAGAGACATCGAAACACGAGCTGAAAGAAGCACTCGATTTCTTACGGTATCGCGACAAGATCAAGACGTTAGGCATTCGTCCGCTCAAAGGCATTCTGCTTACGGGACCGCCGGGAACCGGCAAGACGTTGATGGCGAAAGCTGCTGCGACGTATACCGATTCTGTCTTTTTATCGGCTTCAGGTTCTGAGTTTGTCGAGATGTACGTAGGTGTCGGCGCCCAGCGTGTGCGCGACCTCTTCCGGCGCGCTCGGCAGATGGCGAAACGCGAGAACAAGGATAGCGCCATTATCTTTGTCGACGAAATCGATGTGGTGGGCGGTCGTCGCGGCCATCAGAGCCATCAGGAGTACGACCAGACACTCAACCAGTTGCTGACGGAGATGGATGGCATGAGCACCACGCAATCTCCGTTTGTACTCGTCATGGCTGCGACCAACCGTCCCGACATCCTCGATTCGGCACTGCTTCGACCTGGTCGGTTTGACCGCCAGATCAAAGTGGACCTGCCGGATAAGGACGGTCGCTTACACATCCTTCGTATCATGACCAAGGATAAACCGATCGCCGACGATGTCAGCTTGGAGCACATCGCTCGGGAGACCTATGGCTTTTCCGGCGCGCAACTCGAAGCGCTCACCAACGAAGCGGCTATCATCGCGTTGCGACAAGAACGGGATACCGTCACGCAGGAAATGTTCCGCGACGCCGTCGACAAGGTCTTGATGGGCGAGAAGACGGGCCGCCGACCGACCGACGAGGAGCTTCGCCGCGTGGCCGTACACGAGTTGGGCCACGCCATTATCAGCGAGTTGATGCGTCCAGGTACGGTCTCTCACATCACTATCGCA
The DNA here is from genome assembly GCA_029166985.1 of Alicyclobacillus fastidiosus. Taxonomy (GTDB): domain Bacteria; phylum Bacillota; class Bacilli; order Alicyclobacillales; family Alicyclobacillaceae; genus Alicyclobacillus; species Alicyclobacillus fastidiosus_A. The sequence goes on from CP119138.1 coordinate 2,416,447, forward strand.
CCACGTGGTAAGGCTTTGGGATTTGTGCGTCAGATTCCTGAGGCGGATCAATACCTCTATACCAAATCGCAGCTTGCAGCGCAGATCAATGTTGCACTGGCAGGGTGTTTAGCAGAGGAATTGCATTACGGCAACCGCAGTACGGGTGCCCAGAACGACTTTGTACAGGCGTCGTCGCTGGCGCGCACACTGGTAAAATGCGGCCTGTCCCGCCTTGGCATCGTCGACGAGGAGCACCTGCCCGAACAAGATCTCGAAAAAGAAGTTCGGCATATCTTGGCGGAGCAGGAAGGGGCAACGCGTGAACTCCTGCAACCGTATAAAGAGGATATCGAACGTCTCGCGGAACACGTAGTTCGCGAGGAGAGCATTGATGGTAAAGAGTTCCGCAAGTGGATGGAGACGATGCAGCCACGGGCGCTGGCTTCCGCAGCGGTATCGCATCCGCATGTCCAACCGGAATTTACACCGTCTCTGTAACGCGTTGACGCACGGGGCGACCATTGAGTATAGAAGTCGAAGCCACCTGATGATGGTAGGTTTCGACTTCTTTTTGCGATTGTGGGTCGTTTCCCCCCTTGCTATAATTACTCTGATACGATGCTAACCTGGAGGGAAAGTTGTGAGTACGACTACGTCGATTGCCCGTGTTGGTGATTTTGCTGGACAAGCGGTCACACTTGAGGGCTGGTTATACAACAAGCGTTCTAGCGGTAAGATTCAATTTCTTCAGGTTCGCGATGGGACAGGACTCATTCAGTGCGTAGCAGTCAAAGCCGAAGTCGGTGAAGAAACCTTCGCAGTTTGTGCTTCGTTGACACAGGAGTCGTCGCTGCGCGTGACGGGGATTGTGCGTGCGGACGAGCGAGCGCCAAGCGGCTACGAGCTGACGGTTCAAAGCGTTGAAGCCGTCCAAATCGCCGAGGAATACCCGATCAGTCTGAAGGAACACGGCGTGGACTTTTTGATGGACAACCGCCATCTCTGGTTGCGTGTCCCGAGACAGCGTGCTTTGTTGCGCATCCGTGCAGAGGTCGAGCGCGCCGTTGCGGAATACCTGGACGGGAGTGGATTCACACGGGTTGATCCGCCACTCTTGACCCCTTCTTCGTGTGAAGACACGACAGAGCTTTTTCATACGCAGTACTTTGACCAAGAGGCATATCTCACCCAGAGCGGTCAGATGTACATGGAAGCAGCTGCGATGTCACTGGGTAAGGTGTATTCCGCGGGACCAGCATTTCGCGCCGAGAAGTCGAAGACTCGCCGCCACTTGATCGAATTTTGGATGATTGAGCCTGAGATGGCGTTCGTTGAACACGAGGAGAACCTACGCATTCAGGAACAAATGGTGGCGCACGTAGTGAAACACGTACTCAACCACTGCGAAGAAGAGCTTCGCACACTTGGCCGGGACGTGAGTGCCCTGGCAAAGGTGGAAGCACCATTCCCTCGCTTGAGTTACGATGAGGCGATTGACTGGTTGCAGAAGCACGATTTCGACATCAAGTGGGGCGACGATTTTGGATCCCCGCATGAAACGGCACTCGCTAATCAATTTGACCGGCCGCTGTTTATCGAACGCTATCCGACAGCCATCAAGGCGTTTTACATGCAGCCTGATCCAAGTCGTCCAGAAGTCGTTCTTTGCGCGGACATGCTTGCACCGGAGGGGTATGGCGAGATCATCGGAGGCAGCCAACGCATCCACGATTATGAGCTCTTGAAAAAGCGGTTTGAAGAGCACAAGCTTCCAGAAGATACTTATGCTTGGTATCTAGACCTGCGCAAATATGGATCTGTGCCGCATTCCGGGTTCGGCCTTGGCCTTGAACGGACGATTGCGTGGATTAGCGGCATTGAACACATCCGCGAAGCTATCGCGTTTCCGCGGACGCTGTACCGTCTTTATCCATGATCACGAGGAAAGGGGGAAACGCATGTGAAACCGTCCGCTAGGCAATCTGCGAACGGGGACTTTCTGAGTACCCCTTTTGTAGCGTTACCGTACGATTTGCTCAAAAACTACGCCGATTTGGGGCTGCACGCGCATGAGATGATCATGCTCTTACAGATTCTCGCGAGCGGACAGATACGTGGCACGACGGAATTGTCCGCTCAGGATCTGGGAGACCTCTGCGGGATGAGCAGCAAGGAAATTATGCTCTGCGTGGAGCGGCTCGTCCGGGAAGGTCTTCTCGGCATCGGCGAGCGCTTTGACGACTTGGGTGCGCACGTCACGTACTTCGATTTGCAGCCCTTGTGGCAGCGCCTGCGCGGGAAACCGGCACCCTCTGCCACGGCGCAGTCGCGCGTCTGGCGCCAGGACCCTGTCACAATGTTCGAGGAGGAATTCGGCCGACCACTATCTGCGCTCGAGTGCGATCAAATCCGGACTTGGCTCGGTACTGAAGGGTATCCGGAATGGATGGTCGTCGAGGCGCTGCGCGAGTCGGTTCTCGCAAATAAGTACAGTTTTAAATATATCGATCGAGTTTTGTTCGATTGGCAAAGGAACCAGATCAAGTCTCGTCAGGATTTAGATCAGTACCGGCAGCAGCACCGGGATCGGAATCGCGACGCAGAAGCTCGAAAACGCCCAGCGAGCACACAGGCAGGGCAAAATTACAAATCGAACACAGTGGCACGCGGCACCTCGGAGCGCACCAGTGAGTCGAAAGAGTCGAGTCGAGACGAGCGGTACGCGAATTTTTATCAGTTGTTCCCAGAAAGTTAACAGGGGCTGACGGGTATGAGAGTGTTTGTGACAGGTGGCACCGGCTACGTAGGAGTACCAGTGGTACGTGAACTTTTGCGACGGGGACATTCTGTCACACTGCTCGCTCGCGACGTGTCGCGCGTCCCAAATGACATCTCTGGGCTTGTTCACGTGGTCGTCGGAGATCTAGCGGATTCGACTGCGTTGCAAATCGGAATGAATCAGGCAGAGGCAGTGGTCCATTTAGTGGGCATCATTCGTGAGAACCGACGCCGGGGCATCACGATGCAGGCAGTCCACGTCGGCGGTACGGCGGCTGTTGTCGAGGCGGCGCGGCGCGCGAAAGTAGAGCGATTCCTCCACATGAGTGCCTTGGGGGCGCGCGTCGGTGCGATAAGCAGGTACCACAAGACGAAATGGGAAGCGGAGACGCTGGTGCGGCAAAGTGGGCTCAAGTTTACCATCTTTCGCCCTTCCGTGGTCTTTGGCCCGGGCGGTCCGGGGGAAAGCTTCGTCCAACAACTCGCTTCCGTCGTTCGACGCGCGCCTGTCGTACCAATACTCGGAGATGGTCACTTCCTGTTGCAACCCGTTCACACGCGTACCGTGTCGGCTACCTTCACGGTAGCACTTGAGATCGATTCGACGATAGGCGAGACGTTTGACGTCGGGGGTCCAGCTGTCGTCGAGTACGGGGAAATTGTGCGTAGGATCGTCGATGTCATTGGAAAGAGACGGAGATCTTTACATATCCCTTTGCCCATCATTGAGGCGTTTGTGCGTGGGGCGACCGTGTTTGGAGCGTCTCCTTTGAGCATGGATCAGCTGACGATGCTCAAAGAGGGGAGCGTCGTCACGAATGGGGAGCGCCTGTATCGAGTGTTTGGCCTCGAGCCCATTCCGTTTCACATCGCCGAAGGCGACGTTTAGAAGGCATTTGCATGAAAAAGGTGGAGGCACATCGGTGCCATCCACCTTTTTTCGTATCCGTCGTCCCTTATTCCGCATCAAAGTTGCGGGTTAGCTCTCGCTTCTCGTTGTTGCGCTCGAGTGCCAGTTGGATGAGGGTATCGAGCAACTTGGTGTAGGACATGCCGGACGCTTCCCAAAGCTTCGGATACATGCTGTATCGCGTGAATCCAGGCATCGTGTTGATCTCGTTGATAATCACCTTACCGGACGACTTTTCGATAAAGAAGTCCACGCGTGCGAGTCCGCTGCAGTCGATCGCTTGAAACGCCTGCGCCGCGTACGTCTCAATCGCCTGTCTCTGTTCATTCGTCAGTTCGGCCGGGATGATCAACTTCGATGTTCCACCGATATACTTTGCCTTGTAATCGTAAAATTCACTGGACGGTACAATTTCACCTGCGACTGACACTTGTGGTGTGTCATTCCCGAGGACAGCGACTTCCACCTCGCGAACGTCGAGTCCTTCCTCAATGATGATTTTGCGGTCGTACTGTGCGGCTAGCTCCATTGCGCGCTCCAATTCGCCGCGCGATTTCGCCTTGGTGATGCCGACACTCGAACCCAGATTTGCGGGCTTCACAAAACATGGGTAACCAAACGTGCTCTCGACTTCCTCGATAATCTCCTGTGGCCGAGTCTTCCAAGTCTTACGCGTACACCCTACGTATCGAACCTGAGGCAGCCCAACGGATCCAAACACCTGCTTCATGACGATCTTGTCGAGCCCGACGGCCGACGCAAGAATGCCGGCGCCCACATACGCTACGTCCATCAGTTCTAAGAGGCCCTGGATAGAGCCATCTTCGCCGTAGGTTCCGTGCATGACTGGAATAATTACATCGACATCTCCAGCGAGGGTCGGCGGCAAGGGTTCTGGAGTAGACTGCGCGGAGACAGAGGTCAGTCCGCCGACCTGCTCGTTGATAAAGCTGGCCGCCGGACCGGAGGTCACTTTTTTGGTCGCTTTTTGTTCTTCCTCCAAGGACTTCACGGCGTTTTTTCCAACATGCCAGCGCCCACTCTTCGAAATCCCGATAGGCACAATGGTATACTGATGAGGATCTAGTGCCTCGATGACAGACTTTGCCGATTGAAGGGAAACTTCGTGTTCTCCTGATTTTCCACCGAATACGACGCCAACTTTGATGCGGTTTAAAGGCACGTATCGCAACTCCTTTGTGCAGGAAGATATTGAAACTGAAAGTAGGGATGGCCGTGACTCCAGTTACCTTGCGTGAATTGGCAGACATTGTTGGTGCCGTATCTACACAAGGCGATGAACATACGCTCGTCACAGGTGTCCGTGTCGACAACCGGCAAATTCGCCAAGGAGACGCCTTTGTCGCATTCGTCGGCGAACGGGTCGACGGACACAATTTCATAGACCAAGCCTTTGACTGCGGTGCAAGTGTAGCGATTGTAAGCAAGCCCGTCAAGGCGGATGCTGGCCCCATTGTCCAAGTGGAACGCCCGTTGGAGGCGATTCAACGCCTAGCGACCCACGAACGATCCGGCTTCACAGGCCCTGTGATCGGCATCACAGGGAGCAACGGAAAAACGTCGACAAAAGAGATGGTCGCCGCGGTTCTCGGACAACTGGGAGACTGCCTCTACACCCAGGCCAATCAGAATAACGAATTGGGCTTACCTTTAACTATTCTACAGCGAACCCCAAAACATCGTTCCATCGTTTTAGAAATGGGAATGAGAGGTTTTGGGCAAATCGCGGCCTTATGTGACATTGCGCGTCCCAACATTGGGATCATCACCAATATCGGGCATAGTCACATCGAAATTCTCGGGAGCCAGGAAGGGATCGCGAAGGCGAAGGCGGAGTTGCTCGAGTCCCTTGGCAGTGACGGCACTGCGATTCTCAACGCCGACGACCCTTGGCTGAAGCAGGTCGCCCCGCTGTCGAAAGCCCCGGTGATTTGGTACGGCTTGTCCCCGTCCGCCGACGTCTATGCGACAGACGTGGAGTGGGGCAACGAGGGAATGACCTTTACAGTGCACACACAAGGCATAAGCCAGCGAGTCGACCTCCCGACGTTTGGTATGCACAACGTTCAAAACGCACTCGCCGCTGTAGCGGCTGGTACAGCGGTGGGGTTGTCGCTTGCGCAAATCGCAGATGGCTTGGCCGCGTTACAGCCGCTCGGCGGGCGCCTTCGACTCGTAGAAGCGCCTCGGGAGATCACGGTGATCGACGATTGCTACAATGCGAGCCCGCTGTCGACAGGGGCGAGTTTGCAGGTCCTTGCACAATTAGCTGCCCCGGGTCGGCGTGTTGCCATCCTGGGAGATATGTATGAACTAGGCGACTACACGGAGGAGGGGCATCGCCAAGTCGGTGCGCTCGCTGCTGAGGCCGGGGTAGATACCCTGATTTGCATCGGACCGTCGGCGAAGTGGATCGCCGAGCAAGCAAGGGCTCTGGGACTCCCTGAGATTCACCACGTATCCTCGGTCGAGGAAGCTATCGCGAGTTGTTCAGAGTGGGTGAAGGGTGGATCGACCGTGCTTGTTAAAGCTTCTCGAGGGATGCAATTGGAACGCGTGGTTAATCACCTCCTCACTGAAACCGCAGAGCAAAAATAGATCAGATCACTGACGAGGGCTCCTTCTCACAACGATTTGTCGATTGCGTTGAAATTTTGCAATCCGTTTACCAAAACTTTGCACGGGTTTGGTAGAATTGGTGACAAATCAGTGAGGAGGCGCCTCTTAATCTGTTCGTGCACCGTCTGGTGAGACGTTGGCCGACAACTTGAGTTCTCAAATCGAACGATCCCGCTCGCGACAGCACACCATCGCATCCGTGAGGGGGAATCTGGCCCGAAGCAATCTGTCACCTTGTCGAACGCGATTTCGAAGTAGGGCTGGTGATGTCAGTACAGGGCAGGGTCGGTTCGTTATCTGGGTAATTAAAAAATTTACAATGATCCGATACATTTTTGTTCGTATCTTCGATACACTAAAGTTGTTTGATATCACTGAAAGTTCCTATCCGAAGCCCAGTCGCCGTTCGGCGACGAAGGAGGAATGCTAGGTGGTCACATGTCCAATATGCAAAGAATTGTTACAGGAGCTCACCTCAATTCACTGTGTGAAGCGTCACGGGATGTCTAAATCAAAAGTCATTGAACAATTCGGCAAGCCCAAACGGCTATTCCTCACGTTTGCCGCAGAGAGTACCGTTACGACTCCTACCATCAGTTCGCGCGACTACCTAGATTCTCAACTTCTCACGGACAGACTCAATTCAAAGACGAGAAAATTTCACGTGTAGGCTGCTGATACCGCGACGTCGCATTCGCGGGGACCATCCGCTTTCCTGGTAGAGGGACCTGCAGTGATTGCAAGTTGCGCATTGCAAGATCAGGCCAACCAAACCACGCGTTGCTCTCGACGAAGGAGTTTCAGATATGACAAAACGACGCCTCGGCGTAAGTGATTTCGCAAACTTTAACCTCATCGGCGACATCCAGATCTCCCCGGACGGCACGAAGGCCGTATTTCCCCTGCAGACGGTATCCTTGCACGAGGACGATTATCGCGTTCAATTGATGCAAATCCAGCTCACAGACCAATCTGTGCGTCCGCTCACCACCTCTGGTAAGCGCAACGAGGGAATGCGCTGGTCCCCAGATGGACGGAGCGTCGCATTCGTTAGCGATCGAGCATACGGCAAGCAGGTTTGGGTCATTCCAGCCGACGGCGGCGAAGCGGTGCGGTTGACGAATTTCAAGCACGGCGTCTCCCATGTGCGGTGGTCTCCCAAGGAGCATGTGCTCTACGCGCTCGTGTCGGCTCCCGCGGACGACGATGTAGAGACCTTCGAAGCGGAGCTGACGGCCGCTGAAGCTCTGGATGTCATCGAGAAGGAAAGAAAGGACTGGAGCGACGGGCCGAAGCGGTATAAACGGCTGTATTACAAACAGGACGGCAGCGGTTTAGCGCACTTGAGGTATCCACAATTGGTCCGAATCGACCTCGCCACTGGTTCATTTGTTCAACTGACTCGCGGCGAGGAAGGGGTCGGAACGTTCATCGTCGCTCCTGATGGGTCACTGTATTTTACCAGAGGGCGCGACAGCGAGTTCGAGTGGTGGTTTTCCGACCTGTATCGCTACGATGAGGCATCCGGACAGAGTTCGCTCGTCTCCGATGCGTTCATATTTCACGAGCTGCAATGTTCACCGGACGGATCGACCATTGCTGCCTTGGTACACGACGCATCGTATTACACGTACGAATCGGCCGCACATTTGGAGCTCTATCTGTTGAGCCCGGAAGGAGAGACGCTTAGACACCTGACGGAATCGTTTCCGGACGATTTGTCCAACTCGAATCTGTCCGATCTCCGCGCGGACATGAACGATACTCCCCTCGAGTGGTCTGCTGACGGAAAGTACCTATATGCCCTATCGACCCGCGAAGGGCGGGGAGAAGTGGTCCGTTTTCAAACCTCTGGCTCGACACCACAGGGTGAAGTTGTGGTCGGGGGACGGCGGGACGTCTTCTCGTTCGCGCTGCGAGGAGATCATCTTGTCTACGCTTATGCTACCGAGACCAATCCGAGCCGCCTGGCCTCGCGAGTCCTTCGTTCAGACGGGCGGTACACCAGTCGCGCTGCACGCCTTCCCGAAGCCGCGATGGATGAGTCCGTCGTATCTTTGTCTGAGTCCGAGTCAGACCACTCGCTGTACGCGCCGAACGATGAGTGGCTGAGCTCCGTCGAACTGTCCAAACCAGAACCGTTTTGGTACCGTTCTGCTGAAGACTGGTGGATTCAAGGGTGGGTGATGAAGCCAACCGGCTATGAACCTGGCCAGAGATATCCTGTGATCCTGGAAATTCACGGTGGACCGCAACTCAACTTTGGCTACGCGATGTTCCACGAAATGCAGTGGTTTGCTGCACAAGGGTACGCAATCGTCTATACCAATCCTCGTGGTGGGAAAAGCTATGGTCAGTCGTTCGTCAACGCGGTTCGCCACCACTATGGGGAAAACGATGCAGCCGACGTACTAAACGGCCTCGACGCGGCCATCGCGAGGTTCGATTTCCTCGATGGAGAGCGCGTCGCCGTGACGGGAGGCAGTTATGGTGGATTCATGACCAATTGGTTGGTGGGGCACACCGACAGGTTCTTCGCCGCCGTCTCGCAGCGCTCCATCTCTAACTGGGTTTCCTTTTACGGCTGTTCCGATATCGGTCCGCGCTTCGTGGAAGCACAACTCACGCCCAACGCGACGGAAAATCTGGACAAACTTTGGGAAATGTCTCCACTCGCCTACGTGTCAAACGTGACGACGCCGCTTTTGTTGATTCACTCTGAAAACGACTTGCGTTGTCCGATGGAACAGGCGGAACAATTCTACACGTGGATTCGCAGCCAAGGTAAAGAGACGCAGCTCTTTCGGATTCCGAACGCGAGTCACGGACTGTCGCGAAACGGGAAACCGTCTCTGCGAATTCAGAGGCTAGAGGCGATATTTGGCTTTATCCACGAACATTTACCCCCTGTTGCAGAACACCAACTGTAAGCAATTAATTCAGGCGCCTCGAAACACGAGGCGCCTTTTTTCTGAAAGCCAACTACCCGCAATAGTTGCTCACATAAAACAAGGAAAACTTGGGAAGCCTGCTATGTTATAATATGGTACCGTCGTTTTTCGAGTATCCGTCAATCCGTGTAATCGAAAACGAATGTGAAAGGGTGTATCAGTTAACCGCATGAAGGCTTCCGTATATTGGAGACGCGTCGTTGGATTTACGGTCGCCAGCGCACTCTGCATGATTCCTTTTCGCTTTCTCGACGTCAACGCGGTCGTGGGGAACGAGGTTGCGGCCCCATCGAAAGCCGTACCCACGGCAGCAGGTTTCACTGGCGGCGTGTACGATGGCGTACTCATGAAGATGTCCGATTTATCGTACTCGAACTTGGGACCTTATCAGCATGACACACTGAATCAAATCGCTGCACTGTCGAAAGCGCACTCTGGCCCAAGTGGGATTTATAAACAGATTGAGCTTGTCAATCAAAGGGATTGGCATCTTTCGTCCGATCAGGCAAATCAATATTTCTTCTCCGACTTGTCGGGATGGCGTATTCTCGCTACGGAAGACAAGGAGGACTACTCAGGCTTTTACGGTGTGGCGTATCAAAAAGGCAATACGATCGTCATTGCATTCCGGGGTACAAATGACGTGGAAGACCTCGTATCGGATGCCGGGATCTATTTGAGCGTGTCCAACATCGTCGACCAAGAAGTCCCCGCAGTGCAATTCGTCAATCAGGTGCGTACCAGCCTATCGCCAGGACAGTACCACGTCATTTTCACAGGCCACTCGATGGGTGGGTGGTTGGCACAGTGCATGTACATGACGTTTACATCTAAATACCCCGGCTGGCAGGTAGACGGAGCAACGGTGTTCGATTCCATTGGAACGCACTTTCATCAAAATGTGTCGGACATCGGACGTGTGAAAGACTACCGTTTTCAGGGAGATCTGTTCAGTCACTATGGTTCATCACTTGGTTCCGAAATCAAAATCAAGAATTTGACGCCCGATGAGTCACTCTACGATAAGCATCAAATGTTTGATTTTTATCAGTATTTTTATGGCGCTCCGATCGCCGTCCACGCATTACAGGTCTGAACGTGAAATCCTGTAGCCAAAAACGGGTGTAAGCAGGAGGTCGTTGCGAATGTGTCACCGGACAGCGTACACCGTAGCGCCGAATGTGGTACTGCAAGGGCGCTCGTGGGGATCCGATGAAAGTCGGTCTGCACGGGGCGTCGTGCTCATCCTTCACGGCATGGGCGACCATATCGGTCGGTACGATTCGTTTGCAACGTTTCTCGCCGCAGCGGGTTTTCTCGTACATGGGTACGATCAACGTGGGCATGGTCTCACAGGGGAGCGAATGAAATCTCGCGGGCATTTGGGCGAGGATGGGTTCGAACAGCTCGTGCGCGATGCCCATCACGTCATTCAAACCCTCCGACACTCGTCACCGGATCTCCCTGTCGTTGTCGTCGGGCACAGTATGGGCTCATTTGTAGCGCAATCGTTCTTGACCCAGTACGGTAGGAGCATTGACGCTTGCATCTTGTGCGGGAGCAATGGCCCAGAAGGAACGATGTTGCACCTGGCCAAGTGGTTAGCCCGTCGGACCTCTAATCTGCACGGGCCCACGAGCACGAGTAGGCTGTTGACGCGTTTAACATTTGGCGCTTACAACCGGGCGTTTCGCCCCAACCGGACCGACTTTGATTGGCTCAGCAGCGATCCGCAGGAAGTAGACTTGTATCTGCGCGATCCGCACTGTGGTTTTTCTCTTTCGTCTGCCTCAATGTACGATATGTTTACGACTCTGCAAAACGTGCACCGCCCCGACAGGCTTCGACAGATCCCGAATAATTTGCCGATTTTCATCATTGCCGGAGAAAAGGATCCACTATCGCATTTTGGCCGAGGCATTCGTCGCTTGGCAGCTCTCTACGAGAAACATGGAATGACGAACGTGACCTACAAGCTTTATCCTGATGCGAGACACGAATTGTTGCACGAGATCAATCGAGTTGAAGTCTGTCGAGATGTTTTAGCATGGCTTCATGCCAACGTTTCTCGCAAACGCGTAGGTGAGTAAGGGCATTTACGAAATGGGCGTTCCGTTTTGCACTGGGATGTCTGGCTGAAGCAGGATGACATCACCTTTCTCCGGTACGCCTCCGAGGACCAACACCTCAGACATAAAACCCGCAATGTTTCTCGGCGGGAAGTTGACGACGGCTACAACCTGTCGTCCGACGAGTGTCTCTGGGTCGTAGCGCCGTGTAATTTGTGCGCTCGACCACTTCACACCCAATGGACCAAAGTCGATTTGAAGTTTGAGCGCTGGGATCCGAGCCTTTGGGAATGTTTCTGCGTGCTGTATCGTGCCGATCCGAATGTCGAGCCGCGAGAAATCGTCAATGGTCGCCATGGTAATCCCCCTTAAATCTCCTAAGCTATCCCCCTATTTTGCCACAACTCCTCGCAATTTGATCGGCTGTTTGCAATGTTGATGATTGTAATCAACATTGTGGTTAGAGTACACTAACTGAGATTGTTCATCAGTTTGAATTGATATGAGGTTACCGATCATGAAATCACTCCTAGAAGATATCCATCCAAGTGGTCCGCTCAAGCGGTTCCTATGGGTTCTCGCAATATTTGGGCCTGGCATCATCGTCATGCTCGCCAATACTGACGCTGGGTGCATCATTACAGCTGCGCAGTCCGGAGCCGAGTGGGGCTATTCGATGGTGTTGCCGCAGTTGGTGCTCATTCCAATTGTGTATTTAGTGCAAGAGATTACGGTTCGCTTGGGCGTCGTCACTGGTAAAGGTCACGGCGAACTGATTCGCGAACGATTCGGTCGCAAGTGGGCCATCTTCTCTGTGTCCACCTTGTTTCTCTCCGCGATTGGCGCGCTGGTGACCGAGTTCAGCGGCATCGCCGGCGTCGGCGAGCTATTCGGCATCTCACCCCGGTACAGCGTGTCGGTTGCAACGGTCATCTTGATTGTGTTAGGCCTTTCCGGCAGCTATAAGCGCGTCGAACGCATCGGCATCGCAATGGGCCTATTTGAATTACTATTGGTGCCTGCTGCCGTTATGGCACACCCGAGTGGGCATCAACTGTTGCGGGGATTGGCCACTGTGCCTATCCATCAGTCGAGCTACGTGTTCTTGTTGGCAGCAAACGTCGGGGCGGTGATCATGCCTTGGATGATCTTTTACCAGCAGTCCGCGGTCGTCGACCGAAAGCTTTCGATCAGGCATCTGAAAGCCGCGAGGATTGATACCTTAGCGGGATCGATTCTGACACAAATCATCATGATTGCCGTCGTCGTGATGATTGCGGCGACAGTCGGTTTGAAAAATCCTCAACACCCACTGAATACGGTGGCGGATATATCGCAAGGATTGTTGCCGTTCTTAGGTCCGTCCGGTGCCAAGGTGATCTTTGGCCTCGGGATGCTCGGTGCGAGCTTCGTGGCGGCTCTTGTGGTATCGCTCGCCGGCGCGTGGGGCATTGGCGAGGTCGCAGGCTTTCAACACAGTGTCAACAGCAAAGTGAAGGACGCGAAGTGGTTTTATTTCATTTACACGTTGGCGCATGTCGGGGGTGCCATCCTTGTCTTCAGCGGCATCAACTTAGTAAACTTGGCTGTCGACACGGAAGTGATGAATGCGCTGCTTCTGCCCATCGTCCTTGGATTTCTACTGTTGCTCGAAGCCAAGGTGTTACCCAAGGAGTGGCGGATGAAAGGCACCTACAAGTACATTGTGTGGATACTTTCAGCGATTGTGATGTTGTTCGGCGTCTACATGGGGATAAAAATTCTTTTGTGAGTGTACAGAAAAGACGCTTTGCCAGAACGGCAAAAGCGTCTTTTGCATCAGAGAGCGATGCGCGCCCGGGAGCGGAAGCTTAGATCTGAGTGACGCGTCCCGTCGATCGCCCTTGAGTCCTCGGGGTGGAAGCTCTAGACGCTTTATGCTTGCTTATAGTTCAACACAAAGACTCCGAGCAGGATAATAGCGGCACCAACCGCCTGCTTCCAGTTTAACGACTGGTGGAGAAACAGCCAGCCGCCTACCACGCTGATGCCCACCCCCAACACCGTATTGAACAACGATACGGCGAACAGTGGCACATTTTGTTTGTAAGCGAGGTTGACACCTACCGCATAGAGCCAATTAAACACGAACATCAGGGGGATCGAGCACAATTGGAATAAGAACTGCTTCGATGTCGGGATGAATTTGGAACTGAGGATCCAGACCACCCCAAAGTACACCGTATTTAATGTAATTCCCATCCACCAACGCATACATGACACCCTGTTCTATCGATTGATGAACTCAGTATAGAGCCGCTAGGGTGCGTGCTACAATGGGGAATTTTCAGGCGAAATTCGACGATTCAGTCCTCTTTTACACAGTTTGCGCGAAACCAGGTACAATAAGGTTTGGGATATCAGAGCTCGCGCAATAAACGCGATTGACAAGAGAGAGGGTTAAACGTTGGGGGTCGTGGATTTTTTCCTGCTCGTCGTGCTGGCGGCACTCTGGGGCGCGTCCTTTTTATTCATCCGCGTGGCCTCGCCGATCCTCGGGCCTGCATTGCTCGTCGATTGTCGAGTTCTCATCGCCGCATTTTCGCTCGCCCTGTACGCCATCGTCGTCAGACAGCGCGTTCAATTGCTGGTCAGGTGGAAATCGTATATGGTTCTTGGGGCCATCAACGCTGCGGTTCCATTTTGTTTGATCTCGATCGCCGAACTCCGGTTGTCGGCGGCACTCGCCGCGATCCTCAATGCCACCACGCCGATGTTTACAGCAGTCGTGGCGAGAATCTGGATGGGCGAGACCCTGCCTGCGAGGAAGGTCTGTGGATTGGTGCTGGGCATATTCGGCGTCCTCGTCGCGGTAGGGAGCGATTTTAGCGTTCACGCGGCGTCACCTGTGCTCTGGGCGAGCTGTTCACTCCTGGCCGCACTGGCTTACGCATTTGGGGGTGTCTACTCAGCCCGGAAATTTGTCGGCATCAGCCCGCTGGACCTCTCCATTGGTCAGCAGCTTGCCGCTGGAATATGGCTATTCCCTTTCATCTTCTTCCACCGGATACAGACTCCGTTCTCGACGTCCGTGGTGTACTCTGTACTCGCTCTGGCGGTTCTATCTACGGCCCTGGGCTATCTCATCTACTTTCGTCTCATGCAGCGCGTGGGACCAGTCAAGACGATCAGTGTTACGTTCCTCGTTCCAGTGTTCGGCTTGGTTTGGGGCGCGGCGTTCCTCCATGAGCGCCTCTCATTGCGGCTTCTCATCGCCTTGGCCGTCATCCTGTGTTCGGTGGCGTTGGTCACCAACACGCGCTTTCGACGGCGAAAACCGGAGGCGGAAGCGGAAACCCCGTCGCCGTCTGCCTAACGCGTCGAACGCCAACGCCTGACGTTCGGCTGGGCGGGGACTTTGGGAATCCATGAATTGAATGTACGAGAATTCTTTACATGCTGTATGATGGGGAGGAGAGGGGGGAATCCACTCTTCCCCTTCATCTGTACAGTTGGCGTGTCGATCTTCCTGCGGGCGTTCTCCCGACTACTTGCTGGGAGCCAGCCAAATCCAATCCAGGATTTAGGATCACCCATCTTCAAATTTCCACAATGTTACGATCCCGTCTTTTGCTTCGAAGAAAGGAAAATTGATGATGAGTAACCATGAGAGTCCGCAAAAATGGAAGCATGATATTGCTCCTTTTGAAAAGTCGAACAACTGGAAAAGTCTATGGCAACTAACCAACACTGTGGTTCCATTTTTGGGAATCTGGTGCCTAGCTTATATGAGTCTGTCCGTTTCCGTTTGGATCACGCTGGCCATCACCTTAATCGCTTCCGGGTTTTTTCTCCGGATCTTCATCATATTTCACGACTGTTGTCACCATTCGTTCTTTAAGAGTCGAAAGGCCAATGAGCTGGTTGGAATCGTCACTGGGATTTTGACCTTCTTTCCTTATCATCAGTGGAAGTACGAGCACTCGGTTCATCACGCGACGAGCAGTAACCTGACCAAGCGGGGTACTGGAGATATGTGGACGCTCACGGTGAGCGAGTATCAAAACTTGTCCGCAATCCGGCGAATGCGTTATCGGCTGTACCGAAATCCCTTTGTGATGTTCGGACTTGGCCCTCTCCAACTGTTTCTGATCGAATACAGGTTCAACAGAAAGGGAGCCGGTCGAAAAGAGCGCTTGAACACCTATCTGACTAACCTAGTGCTCGCTGCGACGACCGCGATACTGTGTCTTACCTTAGGTTGGAGAGGGGTTCTTCTGGTAGAGGGTCCTATTCTGTACATTTCCGGAGTGGTCGGCATCTGGTTGTTCTATGTCCAGCACCAGTTTGAAGACACGTATTTTGAAGAAGCGGACAAATGGGACTACGTAAGTGCGGCCTTACAAGGTAGTTCGTACTACAAATTGCCGAAACTATTACAATGGGTAACGGGGAACATCGGATTTCATCACATTCACCATCTTGGTCCCCGAGTACCAAACTACAATCTGCAACGAGTTCACGACAGCTACCCGGCCCTGCAGAATGTTCCGTCCGTCGGGGTGTTTTCCAGTTTGCGTTCCCTGCGATATCGTCTCTGGGATGAGGGTAACAAGAAATTTGTACGGTTTAGAGACATCCGCAAAGTCAAATCTGTCACTTGATCGATTACGGAGGGGTATTGGTGGTTCAAATTGCAATTGGCTCTAAGAATCCGGCGAAAATACAGGCCGTCACGACGGCTTTTGACCTGATGGACATCGACGCGAGGGTAGAGGGAGTGGATGTTCCGTCAGGGGTTTCCGCGCAGCCTATGTCCAACGAGGAGACGATGCAAGGTGCGGTGAATCGAGCAAAACGTACCTTGCTGGCTGGTGAATTCGATTACGGGATCGGTCTTGAGGGAGGCGTCCAAGAGACCTCCTACGGATTGATGCTATGCAATTGGGCGGCAGTCGCGGACAGAGACGGCTTGGTGAGCGTCGGGGCGGGCGTGCAAATCATGCTTCCGGACGCAGTCGCCGAGGAAATTCGGGGCGGTCGAGAGCTGGGCGAAGTGATCGATGAGTGGGCTGGCGGTCACGATATCTCGAAAGGCGAAGGGACGATTGGCATCTTGACACAAGGTCAGATCAACCGTTCACAGATGTTTCGAGACGCCATCATTTGTGCCTTTGCCCCGAGCATGCGGTCGAAGAAAACAGAATAAAGTGGAGTTATTCACGGTGAATTGACGGCGGGCTTATGAATCAAAGTTCTCAGTCATAAGGAGGGGCTAAACAGTGCATTCGACTGTTTAGCCCCTCCGTGCAGTTGGACGCGTCAATGCACCGCCCGACTGAATGGTCAGACTCCCTGCGAGGTGAGGAATGATGTCTTATGCGTCCGTTGTCATCGACGAAGAGGGGATTACATTCGAAACGTTTTGTCGCGTCGTGTATCAGGGTGCATCCGTCGACATCTCCGAGCGGTGCACAGCGAATGTCGTAAAGTGCCGCGAGTTTTTGGAGGGGGTCCTGCGCGAGCAAAAGACGGTGTACGGAGTGAATACCGGCTTTGGCAAGTTGAGCAGCGTCGTCCTGCCTGAGGCGTATAGCGAGGCGCTGCAAGTCAACCTGTTGCGTAGCCACGCGTGTGCTGTCGGAGAGCCTTTTCCGATGGAAGTCGTCCGCGCGATGATGTTGCTTCGCCTGGTCTCACTCGCGCGCGGGTTTTCCGGAGTGCGCCTCGAGATCGTCCACGTACTGCGGGACTGTCTAAACGCAGGTGTTTACCCAATCATTCCGAGCAAAGGGTCACTTGGTGCGAGCGGCGATCTCGCTCCACTTGCTCATCTAGGGCTCTGCCTCATCGGTGAGGGAGAAGCGTTGTACGAGGGGCGTCGTCTTCCTGCACAGGAGGCCCTCCTTCTGGCAGGCATTCACCCCGTCGTCCTCCAAGCAAAGGAGGGGCTTGCGCTCATCAATGGAACCCAGGCGATGACGGCAGTTGGCCTCACGACTTACCGCCAGGCCATGGCAGTCGTCCGTGCCGCGAACACCATCGCTGCGATGACCATCGAAGCCCTAAACGGCATCGTCGATCCCTTTGCCGATCCGATTCAACGCGTTCGACCCTACCCGGAGCAAGCGTCGGTGGCCAAAGACTTGCGAACGCATCTCGACGGAAGCCAATATGTAGGTGCCGCGCGCCCAGACAAAGTCCAGGATGCGTATTCTCTGCGGTGTGTGCCACAAGTGCATGGTGCCTCCCTTCGTGCCTTAAACCATATTGGCGAGACGCTCTTCATCGAGATGAATTCGACGACTGACAATCCGCTGTTGTTTCCGGAGGAGGGACTCGTCTACTCGGGTGGGAACTTTCACGGACAACCGGTGGCACTCGCCATGGATTACCTGAAAATCGCCGTCTCGGAACTTGCCAGCATCTCGGAGCGCCGTACGGAGCGATTGGTCAATCCCCAGTTGAATGAAGGACTTCCCGCATTTCTCACACCAGATGCCGGGCGTTCATCCGGCATGATGATCCTGCAATATGTCGCCGCGTCACTGGTGTCGGAGAACAAGGTACTCGCCCATCCGGCGAGCGTCGATTCGATCCCGTCCTCCGCCAATCAAGAGGACCACGTCAGCATGGGCACCATTGCTGCCCGTCAGGCCGCACAGATCACCCAGCACGCAGGGGACGTCCTCGCCATCGAACTCATCTGCGCGACCCAGGCTCTGGAGTGGAAGGAACGGGCAAAACTCTCGCCAGCCACGCGCAAAGTCTACGAGTGGGTTCGCAAACTCGTCCCCAGTTATGTGGCGGATCGGTCGTATTCGAAGGAGATTGAGAACCTGGCCGCGGCCATCCTTGAAGGACAACTGAACGATCCGGCAAAAGCCGTCGGATCTCGTCCGTAAGATGAGGTCCCGCGCCCGCGGTGAGGCGGCCGACAGTGAGGCGGGGAAGAACCAGGATCCTGTCATATGGGCACAGACGCCCGCCGTGCGGGCGGTTATCTTGCGACAAATGGCACATGGTTCTGGAGATTGAAAACCATCATACATTTCTATATACTTAAACCAATCAAGCGCTTGTTTAAGTTCATGGGCACCTGACCGAGCAACCTGACTCAGAGATGTAGGCTACTCATCCTATGACCTGTCCCTGCGAACGGTTGCTTTATTTCAAACGGAGGTGTAAGCGTTTACATGTTGACGAGAATTCCTGCTCGAAAGGAACTTGAGCAACTCGGGGTCTATCAGCCCGGGAAGCCGATTGAGGAAGTCAAGCGACAGTTCGGATTGAGTCGAATTATCAAACTGGCTTCGAATGAAAATCCCTTTGGGTATTCTCCAATGGCCAAAGAGGCGATGCTCCAAGAGATGGACAAAGTGACCCTTTATCCAGAGGCGACCGCACCCGAACTCGTAGAGCACCTCAGTGTGCATTTGGGCGTCCCTGGCGACGAAATTCTCCTGGGCAATGGT
Source organism: Alicyclobacillus fastidiosus (assembly GCA_029166985.1). Taxonomy (GTDB): domain Bacteria; phylum Bacillota; class Bacilli; order Alicyclobacillales; family Alicyclobacillaceae; genus Alicyclobacillus; species Alicyclobacillus fastidiosus_A. Next base: position 2,435,231 of record CP119138.1, read on the forward strand.
TCCGACGAACTCATCCGCCTCATCACGCGCAGTTACATTCGTCAAGGCGACGAAGCGATCATGGCGGACGTCACATTTCCAAGGTACGAGACCAATGTACTCATCGACGGCGGGTCACCTGTCAAAGTTCCACTGGTGGACGGCGTCCACGATCTCGAGGGAATGCTCGCAGCGATCACGTCGAAGACGCGCATGATCTTCGTGTGCAACCCGAACAATCCTACGGGAACTATCGTAGGAAGAGAGGCACTTCGCAACTTCATCGAGCAGGTCCCCGCCGACATTCTGGTCATCGTCGACGAAGCTTACTATGAGTACGTGACCGATCCAAATTACCTTCAGACTCTGCCACTGATCGACCTTCATCCGAATCTGTTGGTCCTACGTACCTTTTCGAAAGTGTACGGCCTCGCGGCGCTGCGCGTGGGTTACGCCATCGCGCAAGCGGATGTGTTACAAAGTCTGACAAAGGTCAAGGACGCCTTCAATACCAATCGACTCGCCCAAGCCGCGGCGTTGGGTGCCCTCAAGGACCAGGAATACGTCGCGTTTTGCCGCGATAAAAATGCTGCAGGGAGGCACTACCTTGAGCAGGAATTTGACCGAATGGGTATCCGGTATTTCCCATCGCAAGGCAACTTTGTTCTCGTGAACGTCCTCCGGTCAGGCGACGAGGTGTTCGCTTCGCTGCTCGAGCGAGGTATCATCGTCCGATCGGGCAGGCAGTGTGACGCGTACCCCGATACGATTCGGGTGACGATCGGCACTGAAGAACAAAATGAGGCATTTATTGCAGCACTCTCCGATTGCCTGAAATAGACGAGAGAGGTACGAGTGGAGTGACGTCAGCGTTCACCCGGGATCGATCGACAGGGAGGAACACAGATGCTGATGGAACACGGACTACGCGATGACCGACTGGCGCAAGGGCTCGGCTTCACGCAATTTCTCACGCCAGACGGCGGTCTCGCGAAGCAGCTTGACGGGCGGATGGATGATTCTTTGCTCTTAGACATGTATCGGAATATGGTCATTGCGCGACAATTTGACCGCAAAGCGGTAAACCTCCAGAGGCAGGGGCGCCTAGGCACATACGCGCCCTTTGAAGGGCAGGAGGCCGCTCAAATTGGCAGCGCCCTAGCCATCGCAAAAGACGACTGGATGTTTCCAACCTATCGCGATCACGCCGCAACCATCACGCGCGGCCAATCGATGACGACCGTTCTCCTCTACTGGGCGGGACGCCTGGAAGGCGGCGCAGGTACCAAGTCGTTGCGCATCTTGCCGCCGTCGGTGCCGATCGCGACACACCTGTTACATGCCGTCGGGATGGCATGGGCTACGAAGCTTCGCAAGGAGAACGTCGTCACCGTCGGCTATTTCGGAGACGGTGCGTCCTCGGAAGGGGATTTCCACGAGGCTTTGAACTTTGCTGGGGTCTATCACTTGCCGATAATCTTCATCTGTCAAAACAACGGCTATGCCATCAGTGTGCCGTTTTCGAAGCAATCGGCGTCAAAGACCATCTCTCAGCGCGCCAGCGCATACGACATCGAAGGCGAGCGAGTCGATGGCAACGACGTGTTGGCCGTCTTTGACGCAGTCTCGAGAGCCAGGGAGCGCGCCCGCGCAGGAGGGGGTCCGACCCTGATTGAAGCTGTAACATTCCGCTATGGTGCGCACACCACCGCGGACGATCCGAAGCGCTATCGCGACCAGGAACTCGCCACTGATTGGCGCGCGCACCGCGATCCCATCACCAGGTTGAAACGATTCCTCGAGGAGCGGCAGCTGTGGACAGAAGACTTCGAGGCTGACGTCATGGCCGATGCGACAGCGCGTATCGAACAGGCACTCGACGAGTTCGCCCGCTACGATGCACCCAACCCGCTCGACATGTTTGAGCACGTCTACGCAGAGATGCCATGGCACCTCAAGGAACAAGCGGCAGAGTTGGAACGAGCGATGGAAAAGGACGGGATGCAGCCATGAGTCGGAATCTGAATATCCTACAGGCGATTTCTGAGGCGATGGACCAAAAGATGGAGCAAGACGGCCGCGTCGTGCTGTTGGGGGAGGATATCGGCACAAACGGCGGCGTCTTCCGGGCAACAGACGGGCTCCTGGAGAAGTTCGGGGAAGACCGGGTGTTCGACACGCCGCTCGCGGAGTCTGGCATCGTTGGGTCCGCCATCGGGCTGGCGCTTGGCGGTATGATTCCCGTGGCGGAAATTCAATTTCTCGCGTTCATGTATCCCGCACTCGAACAGGTGCTCTCTCACGCCGCGAGGATGAGGTTCCGAACGCGTGGCGAATACTCGCTGCCGATGGTCATCCGCACACCGTATGGCGCGGGCATTCGCGGACCGGAGTTGCACGGCGAAAGCGTTGAAGCGTTTTTTGTTCACACGCCTGGGCTCAAGGTGGTCGTGCCTAGCACGCCGTACGACGCCAAAGGGTTGCTCGTGTCCGCTATCGAAGACCCTGACCCGGTTATTTTCCTCGAGCCTACCCGCACGTATCGCGCATTCCGCGAAGAGGTTCCGGAAGCGTTGTATCGCGTGCCTATCGGAAAGGCGAAGGTCGTACAGGAGGGCCGGGATGTCTCCATCTTTGCGTGGGGATCGATGCTCCAGTTGGCGATCAGTACAGCGAGGCAGCTTCAGGTAGAGCGCGGCTACAGTTGTGAGATCGTCGACCTGCGCTCGCTCGCTCCACTCGATCGCGATACCATTGTCGCGTCTGTCCAAAAGACTGGGCGCGCCCTCATCGTTCAGGAGGCGCACAAGACCGCCGGCATGGCTTCGGAACTCATCTCCCTGCTCAACGACGAGGCCCTCGTCTACCTGAAGGCGCCGATCAAACGCGTATCCGGCTTCGACGTGCCTGTCCCATTTTTCTCCGTCGAAGACGACTTCATGCCGACTCAAGCGCGAGTGAAGCAAGGGATCGTAGATACCATGCTGTTCTAATGCTTAACCATGGCGTCGTTTCGCGGCCGCCGAGTGACACGCCAGAACAGCAAATGGCGGGAGAGGAGAAGCATATGTTCGAATATAAACTCGCTGATATCGGGGAAGGCATGCACGAAGGTGAAATCGTACGCTGGCTCGTGAAGGAAGGCGACGACGTGTTGGTGGACGATCCGATTGTCGAGGTACAAACTGACAAAGTAACTGCCGAGTTGCCAGCGCCCGTGACGGGCAAAATTCACCATATTTTGGCCAAAGAAGGCGCTATGGTCCCCGTCGGATCGACTTTGGTGATCATCGCCGATGCACAGGCCCGGCCCGCGCCACAGTTGCCCGCGGGACCATCCGAGGCGATGTTGCACGACGATAGCGCACAACCGGATTTGCCTGTCGCGCCGAAGCCTGACGGCGTGGTAGCCGAGCGCTTCACCTCGGGAGATCGGGGACACACGGCGCCACTGGCGAAGCGCGCTCTTGCGACGCCGCACATTCGATATCTGGCGCGCCAGATGAACATCGATATCGAACAGGTCGAAGGTACCGGCCGGGGCGGGCGCGTGACGGAGGAGGACTTAAGGCGTTTTCGAGATGACCTGTTGGAAATGTCCTCGGGGTCGGTCACCGACGAAAAGGTCGGTGAAGCGTTGACGAAGACTCCTGAGCGCGCAGCCAGTCCCGATGCGACAGCACATCAGAACGGTCGTGTGGAACGGGTTGCGCTTAAAGGCATTCGCAAGCGCATCGCCGATCACATGGTCAAATCGGTGTCGACCATCCCTCACGTCACCAGCGTCGATGAACTGGAGATGGACTCGTTACATGGATTGCGCGAGCGGCTGAAAACGGTGGCACAGGCCCGCGGGGTGAAGCTCACATTCTTACCATTTTTCGTAAAGGCCATCGTCATCGCTCTGCGGGAATTCCCGATCATGAACGCATCGCTGGACGACGAGACGGGCGACATCCTGCTCAAGCATTACTATCACATCGGGATTGCGACGGATACGGACGATGGGCTCATCGTACCTGTCATCAAAGATGCGGACCAGTTGACGGTGTTTCAGTTGGCGCAAGAAATTGCGTCTTTGGCGATGGCTGCGCGCACCGGCAAGTTGCGGCTCGACCAGGTCACGGGCGGGACGTTTACCATCAGCAACGTCGGATCGATTGGCGGGTTGTACGCCACGCCGATCATCAATCATCCGGAAGCGGCCATTCTCGGCATTCACAAGATGGAGCCGAGAAGTGTGGTTCGCGACGGGGTGAGCGTGATTCGCACGATGATGAACATCTCCCTGAGTTTTGATCACCGCCTCATCGATGGAGCCACTGCAGTTCGGTTTACGAATCGAATTCGCAGTCTCCTCGAGGATCCAGACCAACTTTTTCTCGAGATGATGTAGAACTGATTGAAAAGTAAGATAATTTGTTGTACGCTTAAAACAAGCAATCGCTTGTTTTGGCAGCCCATAGAGAGACGGAGAGACAGTCATTGGCAAGGCCGAGTCAGAGGGAACAGATTTTAGTCGAGGCGAGTCGCCTCTTCAGTAAAAAGGGCTATCACGCCACAACGATTCGTGAAATTGCCCAAAACCGGGGAATTTTGTCCGGGAGCCTGTACGCGCACATCTCGTCGAAAGAGGATTTGTTGTTCGAAATCGTCGATGACGGGGCGGACGCATTTCTAAGTGCCATCGCCTCCGTCTCCCAAAGCGACAGGCCACCTATCGACAAGCTGCGAATGGCTCTGTGTGCACACATCCAAGTCATCGCCGAACGGATGGACGCCGCGACTGTGTTTTTTCACGAATGGGAGGCTCTCTCAGAGGAGCGCCGACGCCTCATTCAGGCCAAGCGAGATAAATACGAGGCGCACTGGAATGCCATCTTGGAGGAGGGCATGGCCGACGGTTCGATGTCGATGGCCGACCCGAAATTTGTTCGCTTGATGCTCTTGTCTGTCGCGAACTGGCTCTACCACTGGTATCGTCCTTCCGGTCCGCTAGCGCCTGAAGAAATTGCGGACCGATTTATCCAAATTCTCGTAAACGGTATCGAAAATCCGGGAAAAGAGCGTGATCTCCGTGCTTGAAGTAGATCAAATGGCCGGGTTCATCGCGCGCATCGAATGCGGTGACAAGATTGAGTCGACCGATTGGATGCCGGACGACTATCGGATGTTGCTGTTGCGGCTCATTCACATGCACGGCGTCAGTGAGATCATGGGCGCCTATCCCGAAAAGGAGTGGGTGCCCAAGGCGCCCACGTTGCGTCGCAAGCTGTCGCTCCTCGCGAAGGTACAAGACGAGATGGGACACGGCCAACTCCTCCTGCGCGTCGCGGAAGATCTCGCGCGACCACTAGGTAAGGTGCGTGACGACTTGATCACCGACATTTTCACTGGTAAAGTCAAGTTTCACAACGTGTTTCACATGGAGGCACCGACCTGGGCGGACGCGGGTATCATCGGCTGGCTCGTCGACGGCGCCGCTATCATCACGCAGATGGCCCTGCTCGACTGTTCCTATGCGCCGTATGCCCGCGTACTCAAGCGGATCTGCGCGGAAGAGAGCTTTCACATGCACCATGGCGAATCGGTCGTTCTCGCTCTCGCAGAAGGCAGTAAAGCGCAGCGTCAAATGCTCCAGGACGCCTTGAACCGCTGGTGGGAATCGCTCATGTTTTTCTTCGGTCCAGCACAGGTATCGGACGCGGCCCGACGCATGACGACGTACAAGATCCGCACGAAGAGCAACGAGGAGATGCGACAGCAGTTCCTCACGCGGTACGTTCCGCGGATTCAGGTCTTGGGATTGACGATACCGGACGAAAAACTCGCGCTGGACGAAAAGACGGGCCAATGGAGCTATTCAGAGCCCGACTGGGAGCGCTTTTCGAACATGGTACGTCGAAATGATGGCCCGAAGTCGCAAGAGAGGATCGAATTGCGGCGAATGGCGCACGACGGGCAAGCGTGGGTGCGCGCAGCTGTGGTCGAAGCGGATGACCGGTCTTCAGCGACTGCGATCTGAGATCCGTGCATCTTGCCGGACGAAACAGCCCGGCGCCAAGGAGGAGCCGTCGTGACAGAAGAGCAGGCACGCCATTGCTATGTACCCTACGAAGTATTTATCCAGAAGTCGAAACTCGACTACCATGTGTACGTCGGCAGCGTTCTCGCTCCTTCACCTGAACTGGCCCTGCAACTGGCGCGAGAAAACTTTTTGCGCCGGGATACCGCAGTGAACATCTGGGTCGTTCGCCAGTCCGATATTCACAAAACCCGCTCAGAGGACGATGCGTTCTTCGCGCGCGAGTTCAGTCGAGACTATCGGGAAGTGACTGGGTATTCGGCGAACGCACGGCGGTGGAAAGCGTTCAAGAAGGCGCGAGCAGGAGAACACGAGGGCTGACGGGAGCGGCGCCATCGCATATTTTCGCTCGGGAGGTGAGTACCATGAGGAACGGTGAGAACCCTTTGTCGTCCATGCCGCTGCAACTGCGAACAGCACTCATCGATTTCCTGTACCAACTCGCGGATGACGAACTTATCGTTGGGCACCGCAACTCGGAGTGGTTAGGTATCGCACCGGACATCGAAGAAGATGTGGCATTTGCCTCGATGGCACAGGACGAGATCGGACACGCGACGTATTTCTACGGCTTACTAGAGGCCCTGGGCGAGGGCCGTGCTGACGACCTCGCGTTCGTCCGGAGCGCATCACAACGCCGCAACGCCCGGCTCATAGAGCAACCAAACGGGGATTGGGCCGCGACCATCTCCCGCCGCTATCTATATGACGTGTTTGAATCGGTACGTTTGAAAGCGCTTGTAGAATCCACGTACGAGCCCATCTCCCAAGGCGCGAACAAGATGCTCCGCGAAGAGTACTACCACGTGTTGCACATGGGCACATGGTTTCGCAGGCTCGCTCGGGCCGATGGTGTGGCACGGAGCCGGATCGAGTGCGCGTTGCCCCTCGTCTGGAAGGATGTCGCGGACCTTTTTACACTCGGTGAACACCGCGAATTCCTCGTCCGCGAAGGCATCATCAGCATGGACGAACCGGAGTTGTACGCTGCTTGGGAACGAGACGTCAGCCAGGTCTTTACAGAATTGCAACTGCAATGGCCAGGTTCTCCGCAACTTCCAGCCGAGCGTGGACGGCTTGGGCAACACTCGACCGACTTGGAGACCCTTTTGGGAGCCATGGGAGAAGTGTATGTGAGCGATCCGCATACAGGCTGGTAGCGTGCCGAAATGCGCATAGGGAGGTGTTTTGGATGGATGCGGACGACCAACAACACGTGGTCGAACCGTCGTGTCAGGCTGTCCTCCTCGCGTTGGACGACGTGTCTGACCCGGAAATTCCCGCGGTGAGCATCCGCGAGCTCGGCCTGATTCATCACGTGGCGGTCGAGGAGGACGTCATCTCCGTCGAACTGCTTCCGACGTTCGTCGGTTGCCCGGCACTCGAGATGATCCGCCACAAAGTCGTCGAACGACTGACTGCCGAGTTTGGCACAAGACGGGTGAATGTCGCATTCGTCATGACGCAGCCGTGGACGTCACAGCGGATCACGTCCGTTGGCATCGAGAAGCTTCGCGCGTATGGCATCGCCGCACCTGTGCGATCGCAGCCAGGGCGTCTGGTCACTCCTCCCTGCCCGTATTGTGGAGCGTCGGATACGAAAGTGGAAAACCTGTTTGGACCTACAGCGTGTCGATCACTCTATTACTGCACGTCATGCCAGCAACCGTTCGAGGGAATCAAAGCGGTTTAACGTCCTGGGCTGGCGAAAGATCGCCTACGATGTCCAGCGTGAGTGCAACAACCCCCAACCTGCACCAGATTGAGGAGGAACGCCATATGGTAAAGCTCATCGCGTTGTATCGGCAACCTGAGGACGCGGCGGCGTTTGACGATCATTACGTCAACATCCATACGCCTTTGGTGAAAAACATGCCAGGTTTGCGCAACATCGAGGTCACCAAATTGGTCGGAACGCCGATGGGTACGGAGCCCGATTACTACCTGATGGCAGAGATGTACTTCGACGACGAGGCTGCACTGAAAGCTTCGATGAGTTCTCCAGGGGGGAAAGCGGCTGCCAAAGACCTCATGGGGTTTGCAGGCAAGCTGGTCTCCATGATGATTGGCAGCGTCGTCGAGACCTGATGATGGGGGCCGAGACCATGTACGAAACCATTCTGCTAGAACACCGTCAAAGTGTCGGGATCGTCACGCTCAACCGCCCAGACAAATTGAACGCATGCACGAGCACGATGCATCGCGAACTCGTCGACGCCATCGAATCGCTGGGCCAGGACGACGCGATTCGCGCTGTCGTCCTGACTGGCAGTGGGCGAGCGTTTTGCGCCGGTCAGGATTTAGGCGTGACCAAGCAAGGGCCGATCGATTACGAAATGGCCTTGAAACGAGGCTACAACCCTGTCATTCACGCGCTCACACATCTCGAAAAACCGGTCATTGCCGCTGTCAATGGCGTGGCCGCCGGCGCTGGCGTCGCGTTGGCACTCGCTTGCGACTACAAAGTGGCCGCGGATGACGCAAGTTTCGTGCAAGCGTTCGTTCAGATCGGACTTGTACCTGATTCTGGTTCTACATGGTTGCTGCCTCGGCACGTCGGACTCGCCAAAGCCATGGAACTAGCGATGTTCGGGGACAAACTGGACGCAAGTGGGGCAGAAGCACTTGGCCTCATCAACCGTGTAGTGCCACATGACACCCTCTTGCCTCAAGCACTTGAGTTGGCGCAGAGACTGGCCAGTCTACCGACCCGCGCCATCGGATTGATGAAACGCGCGTTCTACGACGGCCTTGAGTCTTCACTGGCCGACGCCCTCGACCGCGAAGCGCACATCCAGCAGTTGGCTAGTCAAACGGCAGACCACCAAGAGGGCATCAGAGCATTTCTAGAGAAACGCCGTCCGACGTTTCGCGGCATGTGACCGAGCTGAAGTCGACCGGCGGCGCCCACGCCACAAGCTTTTATGGACGGTGGATCTGAGGACGGAGGGGGAAACCAAATGCGGCCGGGTCTCCTAGTGGGCCATCAAGAAACGCTGGAGATGACTGTAACGGAGGAGATGTTTCCCGCGTTTGCAGGGAAGGTTGTCCATGAGACCATGTCGACTGTCTCGATGGTCTACTACATGGAATGGGTCGGACGCCTCGTCATACTCCCGTTTTTGGAAGAGTGGGAGGAGGGGATTGGCGGCGGGATCGCTGTGCATCATCTAGCACCGGCACCCAGGGGAACACGAGTGCGATTCACAGCCGAGGTCGCAGAAGTAACGGGTCCCAAGGTGGTGTGCAACGTCTGGGGCGAGCATGATCAGGCGCGCGTCGGCGAAGGGCAACTCGTACAGTTCATCCTGGAAAAGCGTACAATCGATGAGCGGATCTCCTCTATGAAGTCTTTGTGAATTGAGGATGACGAGCGAGCCAATCCATTTGGTGGAAATTGCAATGACCACATAGGCATATGTTCAAATTAACATAACATATCTTTTGTAAACTAAAATCAGTTGCATCGAATTTTCAAAGTGAGAGTCTAGAAATGATATACTAGATTCGTATCGACAGTCGAGCTTTCATGGGGGCTGCTTCACCTCCGAGGAGGGGAGGTGAGGCCTGTTGACAGTGTTTCAGACCCTAACGCTCATGATCAGCTTCGCTACGCTCGTCGTGGCTGTGCTGTCTGTGAATAGAAGGAAATGAAGGGCGCAAACGCGCTTCACCTGTTGGCGATAAAATAAAATAGACCGCCCTCCACCAAAGGTCGCGGTCTATTCCCCCGAGAAGCAGCCCCCTTGAAGGGCACCTGTCTGATACATATTGGGTCGCACGGTGTTACCAGCACCGTGCGGCTCACTTTATGACGACAGTGCTTCAAACGTGAAAGTTCATGATCAGCTTTATCCATATTATAACCATTCGCCATTTGTTGATGCAACGAGGCCCGTAGTGTGAAAGTACGCAAAACGACTGCTTTACGGATTCGATGACGACCATCGCTGTTCAATCCGATAGAATTTCCAGACCCCATAGGATAGTCCCCACGCGACGAGAAATAGTGCGACAAGCACATAACCCATGTTCCCAAAATCCAGGTTTTGAATCCAATGCCACCAACCCGAGTTCAGCCCTAGTTCCGGAGTGAGCACTTGAATCGCCTCGATGAGCCCAATCAACAAAGCGGCGACCACCGACACCCCGGTCACGGTCAGGTTGTAATACACTTTTCGGATGGGGGTGGAAAATGCCCAATCATAGGCCGTCGTCATGAAGACACCATCGGCTGTGTCCATGAGACACATTCCGGCTGAGAACAAGATGGGGAGCGCGAGGATACCTGTAAAGGGCATCGCGTTTTTCGCGGCCCCGGCCGAGATGGCTAAGAGTGCGACTTCACTGGCAGTATCGAAGCTGAATCCGAACAGAACGCCGATCGGGTAAATGTGCCCGCTGCGTGTAACCAGTTTAAATAGCGGTCCAATCCAACGAGATATCAAACCTCGTGATTGAAGCAGTTGTTCAAATTGGTCTTCATTGAAGGAACGGTTCCGCATGCTCTTGAACACTCTACATAGATTGATCAACACGAACAAATTGATGCAACCAATCGCAAGCAGAAACAGCGCAGAGACCAGCGTACCGACAATGCCTCCCAACCGTTGTAACTCCGGGATCGACCTTTGAGCCCACTGCGCTGCAAATGCCGTGATGAGCGCCATCAAAATCACGATCGTCGAGTGACCAAGTGAAAAGAAGAAGCCCACTCCGACCGTGTTTTTGTCCTCCTGACGCAGTTTGCGCACCGTGTTGTCGATGGCCGCAATGTGATCCGCGTCAAACGCGTGGCGGAGTCCGAACGTGTACGCGAGAAATCCGAGGCCCAACAGGGCCGGATGCCCTGGAAGAGCGCCAACCAAGAGACCAACACCTAGGGCGTGAAGTGCGACCACACAACCACCGTACGCAAAGATGGACCGTTTCGTCGTCATTTTGTTACCTCCCATTTCTTTGGCAATCGTGGACCTTCACGTGAAAAAGCCCCGACCATAGGGTCAGGGCTTTTGGGTACAAGCGGGATAGATCGACACAAAAATGCCGATCCCGTTCTTGTACACCGCTCCTCTCCTCGAAGGTTGTTGGTGTAGCAAACTAGGTAGGTCTCCTGGCTCCTGATCATCGTTCTCCTTCGCCTTCCCCGAAAAACGAGTGGCATGGTTGAAAGAGAACTCCTCAGTTACAGTGGCGGGACCGCTTGGGTGTTTCACCCAATTCCCTGTTACCCCTTGGCGGGCACCTAGCTGCAATCGTATAGCGTTGTCGGCTTCATCATAGTGTATTTTACTTTCGTCAGGCAAGTCCTCTAACGGGGACAATTTGTCGATCCCCGAAGCGCCATGCTTGCCGTTTGGAAACCGAAAGCCCGTGTTTTGGCAATGCTGCAAATGTGGAACCTACATCCACCTCTACCAAATGTCCGTTATGATGGAGATATGATGAGCGATAGTGATTGGTGGACCGCACGCGTCGCAATCGCTAATGAAAAGTCTGATTGATTCGGGAGGGCAACACGGGATGGACTTTGTACCTATCGACTTCGCGACACGACTAGAAACCCTATACGGTCAGCAAGGAGAACAATGGCTGCGAGACCTGCCAGAGCTGCTGGAGCGATGCCAAGAGAGGTTCGATCTCCGCCTGGAAGCCCCGTTTCCGAATTTGACGTGGAACCTCGTCCTCCAAGCTTCACGGTGTGACGGCACGCCCGTGGTCCTTAAAATGGCCGTGCGCAAAGCCGAATTGTATCGAGAAAGGACTGCGTTACATGCCTACTCCGGACGTGGAGGCATTCAAGTGCTCGACGCGGATGATGATTTGGGTGCCGTCGTGTTAGAACGTGCGGATCCGGGCACAGCGCTGTCGACCATCGAGGATGACGACTTGGCGACGGGGATTTTCTGCAGTGTATTTCGGGCGCTTCATGGTGAAGCATCGACCATATCCTCAGCATCAGGGCCTCTTGTGCCAATCGAGGAACACTTTTCGGGGATTGAACGCTATCGTCAGCGACATTGCAAAGGCAATGCCGAGCCCCTGTCGGCATACTGGGTTGAACGTGCCAGTGAGTGCCTGGCGTATTTAGTCTCTTCAACGCGTGATCGCGTCGTTCTCCACGGCGATCTACACCACGACAATATCCTGCAGCACCGCCGGGGCGGGTGGGCGGTCATCGACCCCAAGGGCATCGTCGGTGACAGGCACTTTGACACCATCCAGTTCTTGCTCAACTACATCGAAAGAGATGGGGACCCTTACACTGTACTAACAAGGCGGATCGGGATCATATCGACAGCTTTGCGCTTGAGCGCCCGCCGCATCGCGATGTGGGGGCTCGCCAGAGGCGTACTCGAAGCTTGCTGGACGATTGAGGACGGAAGAACCGAAGTGCACCAAGGGGTCGACATTGCTAAGCGGTTCGCGAGATATTTAGACGCGATCGGCGTGAAGGATTGAGGTGTCGGGCTTTGCCGTTCCCGTGTACACCGAGTGAAGACACCGCGACTTTGGAATTCACGAGTGCGGGCCAAGACGACCTACGCTACGCGTTCCTCCATCTTGACAGCCTCGTTCTAGACAATCTAATGTTGGTCGAGAGATATTTGATGTGTTTGCTTGGGGCCTTGTTGTAGATAAGGGAAGGGCAGGGTATGTGTAAATGGAGCAGTCTGCCTCGCTCAAGTGATTTCATGACGACGTAAGCAGGTGTAGCTATGTCCAACAATGTATGTCCACTCTGTGGGATGGATAACCACTGTGGCAATGTTGCGGGTCAACCGCATGGTACATGCTGGTGTGACAAAGAAGTCTTTCCGAACGAGATTTTTGAACAGCTTCCAATGAGTCGCTCTGAGTGCTCATGTATCTGTCAAAACTGCCTTGATCAATGTAAGCAGTCCATCGACCAGCAGAACATCCCCTCTGGTACTTGATTGGGTTCATTCATCTGTTGGCACTCTTTGAAGTCATCTCATTGCAGGTTTAGTTCAAGATATCTTTCGAGCGAGGGGCGGATTTGAAATGAGTATTTATGATTGTACGGTCGTTACAGCAGAGGGGAACGAGACAACATTAGGTGCTTATCAAGGTCAGGTTATGCTGATTGTGAATACGGCAAGCAAATGTGGATTCACTCCGCAGTATAAAGGATTACAGGAGTTGCAAGAGAAGTTTTCTGAACGGGGATTTACGGTACTTGCTTTTCCATGTAACCAATTCGGACATCAGGAACCAGGTAGCAATGAAGAGATTCAGGAATTTTGCAAACTGACGTACGACGTGACTTTCCCCGTGTTTGCCAAGGTAGATGTGAACGGGAGCGAAGCGCATCCATTGTTCAAATATCTCAAACAGGCTGTACCAGGCATACTGAACTCGGAATCCATCAAGTGGAATTTCACCAAGTTCCTTGTCGATCAGAACGGTAAGGTCGTTAAGCGATATGCGCCCCAGGCTACTCCGGATTCCATGGCGGATGACATCGAAAACTTGCTTGGCCGTTAATGCTTGAGCATGTTCTCATGTGACGTGAATCGCTCCTGGTAGATGAGCGACGATGAAGTCATGGAGAACATGTTTTTTGCTTTGGCTCCTTTACCAAATTGGGTGAACAGGATAGCATAGAGGGCGGAGATGTACGGAAGGAGCATGGACCTGAATGGGCGATATCCTTTAATGGCTGAGTAACTGCGTGGATGTAGTTGGTGCCTTCAATCGAAGGGTCAATGCTGACCAGTTTCACTCATACCATGATAGGAACGCTGGGTTCATGTGCTATAAACACCACGCGAATGCCTATTTCGGTATTCGTCTTTTTTATGTGGTGAACGTCTTACATCTCCAATAGCCCTGCAGCCCGCGTGTCCATAAAGGAGATGCGCTTGTGAGCCGCTTGACGAATCGGATTGCGATTGTTACTGGTGCTAGTCGGAAAATGGGCATAGGCACTGCAATTTGTAAAGAATTAGCCAGCCAAGGCGCAGACATCTTTTTCACGCATTGGTCAAAGTACGACCGTCTGATGGAGTATGTCACGGAGGATGACTCCCATTGGTCACAGCGCCTGCTGAAGGAGATCCGTAGTGTTGGAGTTCGATGCGAGTGCATGGAATTGGACTTGGCACAACCTGATGCACCAGTAAGACTGCTCGAACAAGTTCATGCGAAATTGGGCTCTCCGTCCATCCTGGTGAACAACGCCACGCATTCCATTGACGTAGACCATCGTCATCTGAACTCGGAGATTCTCGACGCTCATTATGCTGTGAATGTTCGAGGAACGTGTCTTTTGTCGGTTGAGTTTGCTCGACAAGTGGGTGGCAAACGCGGAGGGCGTATCATTAACCTGGTGTCCGGCCAAGATAAATCGCCCGAGCCTGGCAATTTGGCATATGTCACAACGAAGGGTGCCATCTCCGCCTTTACTCAATCCGTAGCGATCGAATTAGCGCCGTTAAACATCACAGTAAACGCTGTAAATCCTGGTCCAACGGATTCCGGGTGGATGAGCAGTGAATTGAAGGCAGCCTTGCTGCCAAAATTCCCAATGGGGCGCCTTGGAGAACCTCGTGATGCGGCAAAGTTAATTAGTTTTCTAGCGAGTGACGAGTCCGAATGGATTACTGGTCAAATCATTCATTCTGACGGTGGTTTCTGGTGATTCGCTGAAATGGATGGGGGTGCCCCGAAAGAGTATTGACTTTTGAGGCACCCCCAAGCGGCAAAAGGAGAGCAACGTGTCCAGGTACTGTCAACAACCCGTTCCGTTCGAATAACCATAATATTCGGAGTCATGAGTCAGCAACGCATTGACTATTCTCCTGTTTATACATAAAATTCAGACATGAATGATATCATTCATGTCTGAACGGATCCATTCACATCATGTTTCCCCACAGTACTGGATAGGGTTCACCAGCAGCATATCGTTGCACCTGCCATTGAAGCTTGAGCCGTATGCGCGCGGCTCAAGTCCACAGCTTGCTCCTACTGACATCTAGATGAATCCATCAAGGTTGAAGACCACAGCTTACAGCAGCAGAACGAGCGTTCATTCAAGGAGGACTTTGCCATGCCAGTTGAAAGTCGTACAGCGATTCGTGCACCGCGCGGCACTGACTTGTCGTGCAAAGGGTGGGAACAGGAAGCGGCACTTCGCATGTTGATGAACAATCTGGACCCGGACGTCGCGGAGCGCCCCCAGGATTTGGTCGTCTACGGCGGGATCGGCAAAGCGGCTCGCAACTGGCCCGCGTTCGACGCGATCGTCCGATCGCTCAAGGAACTGGAAGATGACGAGACGCTGTTGATTCAGTCGGGCAAGCCTGTCGGAATCTTCAAGACGCACGAAGACGCGCCGCGAGTGCTTTTGGCGAATTCGAATCTGGTCCCGGCGTGGGCCAACTGGGAGCATTTCCACGCCCTCGACAAAAAGGGTCTGATCATGTACGGCCAAATGACGGCAGGCAGTTGGATTTACATTGGATCGCAAGGGATTCTCCAGGGTACGTACGAGACGTTCGCGGAAGCGGCACGCCAACACGCCGGTGGAACACTTGCTGGCACGTGGACATTGACGGCGGGCCTCGGCGGCATGGGTGGAGCACAACCGCTCGCGATCACGATGAACGGTGGCGTCGCTTTGGTCGCCGAAGTAGATGACACGCGGATCAAGCGCCGACTGGATACGCGCTATCTCGATCGACACACGGAGAGCATGGACGAGGCCATGTCCTGGGTCCGCGAAGCTGTTGCGAACAAGCAGGCACTATCTGTCGGTATCCACGCAAACGCCATCGACGTCTTCGAATGGCTGCTCGAAGCCGGGGTGACGCCGGATTTTGTGACAGACCAAACATCCGCACACGATCCACTCAATGGATATCTCCCGCAAGGCATGACGGTCGAGCAGGGTATGGCACTTCGCCAGAGCCACCCTGAAGAATACGTCGTAAAGTCGAAACAGAGCATGCGACGGCACGTCGAGTTGATGTTGGAAATGAAGGCGAAGGGCGCCGTCGTCTTTGACTATGGCAACAACATTCGCCAGGTCGCGTATAACGAAGGGCTTACCGACGCGTTTGCATTCCCTGGCTTCGTACCAGCTTACATCCGCCCGCTGTTCTGCGAAGGTAAAGGACCGTTCCGCTGGGCGGCACTGTCAGGGGATCCAGCGGATATTTATCGCACGGATCAGCTTGTCTTGGAAATGTTCCCGGACGATGAGCACCTGAGGACCTGGATTCAGAAAGCTCAAGCCGATATCGCGTTCCAAGGACTGCCGGCTCGCATCTGCTGGCTCGGCTATGGTGAACGAGCCAAACTGGGTCTCGCCATGAATGAGCTGGTCCGCAGGGGTGAAATCAGCGCGCCCATTGTCATCGGCCGAGACCATCTCGATGCCGGCTCGGTGGCGTCTCCAAACCGTGAAACCGAATCGATGAAAGACGGCAGCGACGCGGTTGCCGACTGGCCGATTCTCAATGCGTTGGTCAACACGGCGGCCGGCGGGTCGTGGATTTCGGTTCATCACGGTGGCGGCGTCGGCATGGGGTACTCGCTTCACGCGGGGATGGTGGTCGTCGCGGACGGATCAGATCGGGCAGAGCGTAAGCTGGCGCGCGTATTGACGACGGATCCTGGCATGGGCGTGATTCGTCACGTCGACGCGGGCTACGACAGAGCGACTGAAGTCGCGAAGGAACGTGGTATTCGCATCCCGATGGATGAATGATGGTTGTGGCGGACGATGAACTTCATCGATTCTAACCAGGAAAGGGGCGATCGATTTGACACGTGTGAAACAAATTATTCATCGGATCGGATTGCTGTGGACGATGGACGACGAAACGCGCTCGAACGGCCCGCGCTGTGGGGCCGATGCGATGCGTGCGGTTGGCGCGATGAAGGACGTGGCCATTGCGATCGATGAAGAGGGCGTGATTGTCGATGTAGGGGCGGAAAAGGCCATCTGCGATCTCGCCGATGCACAGACGCAGTTCATCGACGCAGAGGGCGGTTTCGTCGCGCCTGGGCTGGTGGACCCACATACTCATCTCGTCCATGGCGGATCGCGAGAAAAGGAACTGCCGCTTCGCCTGGCTGGCGCGTCCTATCTCGATATTTTGCGCGAGGGCGGCGGCATTCTGAACACGATTCGGGAAACCACAGCTTATTCGGAAGACGTTCTCTTTGCACAAGCAAAGACCAGTTTGGAGCGAATGCAACGATTTGGTGTGACGACGGTGGAGGCGAAGACGGGGTATAGTTCGTCGTTGGCGGTGGAGCTAAAACAACTTCGCGTCGCCAAGCGTCTGGCCGAATCCTCTGGCGTGAATCTGGTTCATACAGCGATGCCCGCACACGCAGTTCCCAAAGAATTGCCTGCTGGTCGGGAGGCCTACATCGAGGAGCTGGTTTCCATGTTGCCGCACCTGCAAGCGGCAGGCGCGGAATTTGCCGATGTGTTTGTGGAAGAAGGCGTCTTTTCGGTCGACGAGGGGCGCCATATTCTAGAGGCGGCGAAAGCGCTTGGCATGAAGACGAAAATCCACGCGGATGAAATGGTTCCGATTGGCGGCGCGCAACTCGCCGCAGAACTGGGCGCCACGTCAGCCGACCATCTGCTCGCATCCACCGATGAAGGTTTACTCAGGATGGCAGAGGCGGGTGTGATGGCTGTCTGCCTGCCGGGCACTTCGTTCTATCTTCAGAAGCCGGCTGCTCGTGCGCGCTTTATGCTGGACGAAGCAAAGCTTGGCGTCGCGATCGCGAGTGATTACAATCCAGGTTCGTGTCCATCCGAGAACTTTGGCCTGACGATGAGCCTCGCGCTCCTGACGTTAAAAATGAGGCCGGAAGAGGTGTTTATGGCAGCGACGCGCAATGCGGCTTGCGCGATTGCTCGAGGACACGTCGCAGGTGTGATTCGGCCTGGACGCAATGCGGATATCGTGATCTACACAGCCGCAAATCCCGAATACGTCCTGACGCACTTTGGCATCTCACATGTGCGCGAGGTGTTTGTGAAGGGGCGGCGCATTCTGTGAATTCGCGAAGCATCACGAGCAGGTTAGATGAGTGGGTCCGCAGCGGCAAAGGCGGATCGGAAGTCAATCGCACGATCAGCGCGTATATCGAAGAACACTTCTCAAAAGTCGCGTTTATGACCTCTGCCGAACTGGCCGAGCAAGTGGGTGTGAGCCAAGCATCGATCACCCGTTTCGCCCACTCCCTTGGTTTTTCTGGGTTCGGCGAGTGGAGCAAAGAAATGCAACGCATGATTCGAACCGAGCTGTCCGCACCGGAAAGATTGTGGTTTGCATCCAATCCGACGCTTTCCACGGAGGAGGAAACGGGAGATCGGGTGGTTTTGAGTGAACATCTGCATTTGCAATCGCTCAGCGACATTATCGCGTCAGCCGAGTTTGAGGCATTGGTCCGGGCCATCGTCGACGCGAAACGAGTCATCTTCGTAGGCGCGCGCGCGTCGGCGACCTTGATCCCCTATCTGCACTACTTTTTGAGCAAAGTGCGCAGGGAAGTGTACGCTGCCGTGCCGAGCGACACGTTGTGGGGGCGACTTTTGGTGGAAGATCCGGCAGGAACGCTGATCATCGCCCTGGCGTTCCCGAGATACTCACGAGCGACGGTCGAACTGGTACGAGAATTGGAAAACCAAGGATTTTCCATTGCTGCCGTGACCGATCACCCTGATTCCCCAATCGCGGCGCATGCGACACCCGTCGTATGCGTACCCGTGACGACGGTATCTTTGTTCGACTCGTACGCGACGCCTATTACGTTGTTTAATCTCTTGATTCGACGAGTGGCGCAATTGACGCCAGAGGTGTCGAAAGAGCGGCTCGCAGAGATCGAGTACCTCGACCAAAAGCACCGAGTTTATGACTGACATACGGCAAGATGGGGAGTGAACGGTTTGCGACAGCGAAGAGTACCAACGTTTCCGACTGAGCGGTTTCTGCGACGATTTGCATCGTTTTCGGAGATAGGTCAGACCGAGGATGGAGCCATTCACCGACCATTTGGCAGTGATGCGGACCTGGCCGCGCGAGCATGGCTTATGCGTTTGGCCAAAGAGGTGGGGATGTCTGTCTCTGTCGACGCGGTCGGCAATATCTGGGGCGTCTTGCCTGGCAAGGCGGATACTGGGGCCATCGTGATCGGATCTCATCACGACTCTGTACCAAACGGAGGCAGATTTGACGGACCGCTTGGCGTGCTGATGGCCATCGAAGTGATTCAGTCACTCGCGGAGAGCGGCTATGAGAACGAACATCCGCTTGCGTTTGTATCGTTTACGGCGGAAGAGCCGAATCCGTTCGATCTGTCGACGCTCGGCAGCCGATCCGTCGCTGGGCGCCTGACGCAGGAAAAGCTGCTTGCCGCAGCCGACTGGAATGGGCGGCCGTTAACCGAGGCTGTGGACGCTGCAGGTGGGGACCTGCACGCATTTGCCACAGTTCGCAAAACCGCAGACGACATCGCAGCGTTTCTCGAGCTGCACATTGAGCAGGGGCGACGCTTGGAGACGAGAGGGATTCCAATTGGGGTCGTCACTGGCATCTGCGGGATCTATCGAGAGTGGATTCGGGTGACTGGAGAAGCGAATCACGCCGGGACCACGCGGCAGGCAGACCGGCACGACGCCTTACTCGCAAGCAGCGAGATGCTGCTGGCTGTCGAACGGCTGTTAACAGCGTGGGACGATGACGAGCTCATCGCGACGATTGGTCGGTTGAACGTCATCCCGAACGCGATGAACATCATCCCCGGCGAGTGCGAATGGGGTTTGGAGATTCGCGGTGGCGACATGGATAAAGTGTACCGCTTTCGCGACGCTTGCTTCGAAGCATTTGACGAAATTACAGCGCGGCGCGGCGTTGAGTACGGGCGCCAACCGCTGCTAGATCAAGGAGCCCAGCCGATGGCAGCAGACGTCATCGATGTACTCCACGATGCTTTGGCGGGGTTAGCCATCCCGTATCTTGATTTGGCCAGCATGGCGGGCCACGATGCGACGCACATCGCGAGTTTCACGCGCGCAGGGATGCTGTTTGTCCCGAGCATCGGCGGCAAGAGTCACTGCAAAGAAGAAGAGTCACGCATCGAGGACATCGAGCACGCGTTTTACGTGCTCGCTTCCGCCGCGATCGCGCTCGATAGCAAGTTGACGTCAGCAGACGAGGTGACACATGAAGAGACTGTTTGAACCTAAGTATCTGGAGATCCGCAACCAGTTCATAGGTGGTATGGGCGTACTGGTTGTCGACGGTGACATCGTGGAAGTAGGGCCAGTTGCAGAACTGAGCGCAAAGCACCTGGACGCAGAGCGCATCGACTGGAGCCGTTTCGCTATGCTACCAGGCACCGTCAATTCTCACAACCACTCGTTTCAGAGTCTGATCCGCGGCATCGCTGCAGATGAGCCGTTCCTCGTTTGGCGCGACGAGGCACTCTATCGGTACTCTCCGTGTCTAGACGAAGAGATGATTTACAACGGAGCCTTGTTCGCCTTTGCTGAAATGATGCTGAATGGCGTCACGACGGTGGCCGATTTCTTCTACATCCACGACGACGGGACACACAACGACGAAGCGGTCATTCAGGCCGCCAAGGATCTAGGCATTCGCTTCGTCATGGCGCGGACGATGTACGACTGGCCGGGCGCGCCGCGATCGTATCAAGAGCGCATCGAAGATGCTGTGCGCCGTACGCGCGACTTGGCGATCAAGTATCAGGGCAATCCGATGATCGCCATCCATCCCGCGCCACACAGCCCGCATGCTGCATCGCCCGAGATGATTCAAGCGGGCCATCGGTTGGCGAAAGAACTCGGAACGCCATATCACATACACGTCGCTGAAGAGATGTTCGAGGTCGAAGAAATTCTCCGCGATCACGGCGTCCGCCCCGTCCACTTCCTCGACAAGTTGGGGGTGCTAGACGAATCGATGATCGCCATCCACCTCGTCTGGCTCGCGGACGACGAGATTGCACTGCTGGGCGAGCGCGGGGCGTCGCTCGCGTACTGTCCATCGAGCAATATGTTCTTGGCTGACGGCATCACGAAGATCCCGGAGTTGCTTGCACATGGCGTCAAGGTTGGCCTTGGTACGGATGGCGCGTGCAGCAATAATCGGATTAGCGTCTTCGAGGAAATGCGGATGACGTCGCTATTGCAAAAGGTTCGGACGCTCGACGCAACGTGCATGAGGGCGACACAGACCTACGCGATGGGTACGCGCCATGCTGGGGAAATCTTGCGATTGCCCATCGGTAACATTGAACCCGGACACCGGGCGGACTTTGTCGCGCTCGACTTAGACGATCTCTCGCTTCATCCCTCTTCACCGGAAGTGCTCCTGTCCCATGTGGTGTACTCGATGCAACCGACGGCAGTCAAGCGTGTCGTCGTAGGCGGTCGCGTCGTCGTCCAAGACGGCGAGTTGCAGAATGTGTCCAATGAGCGAGTTCGAAAGGCTGTTGCCGCAGTGCAGGAGCGGTTTGCAAGCGTGACGTCGAAAGTGTAAACGCAAAGGGGGGTCATGGTGATGGCGATCGAACAACGGACGATCGATTTTATTCCGGAGCATGAACGGCACGGTAGCGTAAAGAACCTCTTCTCGATTTGGTTTTCCGCGAACGCTCAAATTACAACCATTGTGACAGGTGCACTGGCCATCGAACTTGGTTTGAACCTCTGGTGGGCAATTGTCGCTATCGTAGTCGGCAATCTGTTAGGCGGTATCTTCATGGCCTACCACTCGGCGCAGGGCCCCAAATTGGGGGTCCCGCAAATGATTCAAAGCCGTGCGCAGTTCGGCGTGATCGGGGCAGTGCTACCGCTCGTTCTCGTCATTATCATGTATATTGGTTTTTTCGCGAGCAGCACGATTTTAGGCGCCCAAGCGCTGTCAGCAGCACTGCACATTCCGCAGGATGCCAGTATCGTCATTGTCAATGCACTCGCTGCAATCCTCGTCATCGTCGGCTATGATTACATCCACCAGTTCGAGAAGATTGTCGCGGTATTGTTCTTCCTCTTGTTCTTGTACCTGACCATTCGGATGTTGACGGAGCCTTTCCCAGCGCACCTCACCAGTCCAAGCTTCTCCTGGGGGCCCTTCATCTTGGTGGTCTCGATCATGGCGAGTTGGCAGTTGACCTACGCCCCTTATGTGGCGGACTACTCGCGCTATTTGCCAAAAGAGACGTCCACTGCGTCGGCGTTTTGGTGGACCTACGCGGGATCGGTCGTCGGATCGAGCTGGATGATGATCCTTGGCACGATCGCAGCGGTGATCGCCCCGAAACAGTCTGAGGAAATGGTAGCGTATTTTGGCAACCTTTCCGGGCACGGAATGGCGTTCGTCACCTATATTTTGATTGTGTTCGGAGTTCTCGCCATTAACACCTTGAATCTCTACGGCGGCTTTATGTCGGTGATCACCACAGTCGGCGCATTCACAAAACTTCGCGTGACAACGCGCGCAAGGCTGACATTCATCATCGTTGTCGGAATTGTCGGTACACTGGTCAGCCTCTGGGGACAAGGAAACTTTTTAGACAAGTACTCCAATTTCATCTTGCTCTTGCTTTACTTCATGATTCCGTGGACTTCCATCAACTTGGTAGACTTTTACCTGTTGCGCAAAGGAAACTACAATATTGACGCTATCATGTCCCGAGATGGCGAGTACGGCGGTGTGAACTGGATCGCCATTGTCGCGTATGTCATCGCAGTATTGGTGCAGTTCCCGTTCATGAATACAACCTACCATGTCGGATTTATCGCCAAGCAGATGAATGGCGCTGACATCGCGTGGATTGTCGGACTGGCGTTCGCGTTCGCAATTTATTATTTCCCAATGCGCGCGAAGCTGAAAAGGTCAGGCATCAGTCAGGGGCTAGGCATGTAGTGCGCCAAGCCATAGCATAAACCGTGAAGGTGCGATGAAGTGGGGCAGGGGATGATTTCGAGCCTCGCGTTCAAGCGGCCCCTTTCCCCAAGGCGACAACGGGGGAAAGGGGCCGCTCTTGGTAAGGAACACGTCAACTCATAGAATAAGTAGGGGGAGATTTATGTTGCCCCTACCAAGGTTCTTACATGGTTCAGTTCATTTTGCTCAAAACCAACAATCTTTGCGAACGAATCCTTTTATGGATATCTTGATCCAATTCATCGTGTTCACTTCAAACGTCTAATCCTTCAAGTTTACTCCTTTCTCTTAAGTCTCGTTGTCTTTCCCCTTTTTTGCTTGTACTTACACAGGAATCCCAACGTTTCGGGAGGCTTGCCAACGTAGTGGTCTATCCGAAAAATTTAAGTCATCCGGTCTAAATCAGTTTCGTCACCATACATTTAGAATTGGTTAGACCAAAATAATCGGATGGAGAGTTGATCATCTATGAAGTTTGTTACATTCCAAGATCGAACGGGTACGGCGCTCGGACTTATTCAAGACCATGTAATCGTCAACCTAAGTGCAGTTCTTCAATACCTCAGAGAACACAATTTAGCATCTGAAATGATTCAAGATTTGCCTGATCTGCATAGTGTTCCGGATTTAGTAGACGCCGGTGACACTGGTCTGGAATTTGTTCAATTCGTCTTGAAACATGAAGAACTATTGGACTCCGTACCCACATGCTCGTTGCGTGATACGACCCTGCTCCCACCCATGCTCAAGCCACGCAAAAATATCTTTTGCCTGGGGAAGAATTATGTCAAACATGCACTTGAATTTGAAGGAACCGACGATCAGACGAAAGCCGTTCCAAAACACCCAATTATCTTTAGCAAGACCCCGACAACCGTGATCGGTCCGAACGAGCCAATCAACAGCCACCGCGACGTCACAAATGCACTGGACTACGAGGCGGAAATTGGCGTCGTGATGGGCAAAACAGGCACGTCAATTCAGCCGGAAAACGCATTAGACCACATTTTCGGGTTTGTTCTGATGAATGATGTCACAGCAAGAGATTTGCAGGCTGTACACAGCCAATGGTTGCGAGGCAAGAGTCTGGATACATTCTGTCCGATGGGCCCTTATGTCCTCCATAAAAGTGCAGTTGAAGATATTACTCAAATTGAAATCGGTTGCCGAGTTAACGGCGAAGTGCGACAACACAACGTTTCCGGCAATATGATTTTTGACATTCCAACTACCGTTGCTGTCCTTTCAAATGGCATGACATTGGAGGCAGGGGATATTATTGCTACAGGAACGCCAGAAGGGGTTGGTATCGGGTTCAACCCACCCAAATACCTTGCCCCAGGCGACGAAGTCACCATCTTCTCAGCGCAACTCGGTGAACTGATCAACGTTGTCTCTTAATTAATCTGGAATTTCGAGCAGATTGTGCTGAATGACTTTGAGATGCTCCTGAGCGAATTGAGCAGCCACAGCCGGTCGATGGTCCTTGATGGCTTGGTAGATACTTGAATGTTGCGACGCATAGTGGTCCATGCGCCCTTCGACTGTGAGGCTCATTTGCTTCATTGACCCCCATAGTTTCTCTGTACGAACCGAGTGCAAGGAGGTTGCAAGGGTCAACAGCGGCTGATTCTTGGCCATTTTCGCGATGGTAAGGTGGAACTCGCCATCCCAATACTCAAAGTTCATGATTGTCTCGAGTGTCGTCCCCTTTTTTACAGTGGCTTCTTCGATGCACTGTAACAGGTATTCGATCTCGCTCTCTGTACCACGCACTGCAGCGAGTTTTGTCAAAAACGGCTCGATGCAAAGACGAGCTTCAATGACCTCGAAGGGACTACTCTGGGAGCCCAGATCCGTTGCCATCGACTCAATGTCTGTGGAGGACGCTTTGTCCGTGACATAGGTTCCGCTGCCTAATCTCGTTTCGACGATGCCTATGGCCTCCAACGTACGCAAGGCTTCGCGAACGCTGGTTCTACTTGTCTGAAATTGCTTCGCAAGCGCCCGTTCAGAAGGTAGTTGGTTACCTGCAGCCAATTCTCCGGCGCGCACTTGCTCTAAGATGTGATTCTGAATGATAATGTGCGCTTTGATTTCTCCCGATTGGGTCATAGAGCCATCACCTCAGACAATCTAGAGTTGGAGAATATAGTATACCGTACTTACTTCACGGGTTAGACCAAAATGCAAATTTCTACTCATGATTATGTGAAGGTTGGCATGAAATTAGTTGCATGAATATATCTTAGATACAAAGTGGTTAGACCAAACGGAGGGATATAGTGAAAACAGATGTAAACGGTGTCTCTCATTCCTATGAAGTTCGTGGTAATGGTTCAGAAGTGATTCTGTTCATACACGGACTCGGCGGGACCAGAAACTTTTGGTATCCACAGATTCAGACGCTAGCAAGAACATTTACAGTGATATCTTACGACCTTCGTGGCTCCGGGCGATCCGGCCTTTCAGACGAAGCCTACTCCATGGCAGGTTGGGTAGACGATGCGATTGCGTTGCTAGATGAGTTACGGGTCGAACAAGTGCATATTGTCGCTCACTCGATGGGAACTGTGATCGCTCAATATTTCGCCGTTCATCACCCACATCGAACACGGAGCCTCACCCTTGTTGGACCGATTGTTGAAATCGGACCCGCTGGCAAGGATGGATTACGCAACCGCGCTAACACGGTTCGTGAACAGGGCATGGATGCGGTTGCCGACTCGATTTGTGAGGGAGGTTTGTCGGCTGCGACGAAAGGGGCTCATCCGGAGATAGTCGCACTGATTCGAGATATGTTAATGAGTCAACCTGCCGAAGGATATGCTCGCTCTTGTGAGGCATTGGCAGCCGCCAGTGCGATTGACCATAGTCAAGTCAACGTCCCAGTTCTATTGATTGCGGGTGACGAGGATAACACTTCTCCATACGCAGTATCAAGGCGGTTGGCTGGCGCCTTCCCGAACGCAAAGGCGATTACGCTGCCTCAATGTGGGCATTGGTTGTCGCTTGAACAGCCCGGTCTAGTGACAAGTGCTCTCCATGATTTTCTCATTCGTGCCTAATTTCTTGAGACCTAGTTTTCGATTTGATTTTCTCTAAAGCTATTGTTTATGGCCTGTGAACCGGGTTGTAGGGGTGGTATCGTGCAAATCCCTACAATCCACATCAGCAGGCAGTCAGTGCTATAAGTTCGTAGCGTCACCTTTTCGTAGATATCAATGTTGCAAGATGCTTCCCCACGTTTCACATATGAAACTGTTTGCGATGAATTAAGGTGCGACTACGCATCGTTGTTCAGACTTCCATAATGCGTACAGATGATCTACCTAGGGATTTAACCAATACCCCTCTGCTACATCTAAACATTGAAAGCGATTACCAACTTTAAAGGAGGAAACAAGATGGGCATTATATTGTTCAAAAACGGGTTCATGATTGACGGAACCGGCAATGCCCCAGTTGCAAATGTCGATGTCCTTGTAAAGGACAACGAGATCTTGGATGTGGGCAGAGACCTTAGTACGAAAACGTATGATTTCAACTGGCAAGACGTCGACGTCATGGAGTTGAGTGGGAAAACGATTATGCCTGGCATGACGGAAGCCCACACACATCTGACGTGGGCTGACTCCCTTTATATTCAGGATATTGACCAGAAACCAATTGAAGAAACCATGGTTGATGCGATCTTAAATGCGGAAATTCTGATTAACAGCGGATTTACCTCGTGTGTAAGCGCTGCCGCTCGCGGTCGCGTTGACATCGCTATCAAACGAGCTATCAACAAGGGTAGGTTAGTGGGGCCGCGAATGCTCTCGAATGGCGCGGAAGTATCTGCGAGCGGCGGTTTCGTGGACCTGTGGCCAAATCATTTCCAGATTCACGGTCTGGCCATTTTTGCCGACGGAGAAGATGCAGTGCGCCGAACCGTTCGCAGTCTATACAAAGAGGGCGCCGATCTCGTCAAGCTCAATGTTAGCGGTGAGTCACTGTCAGCAAACGCACGCGGTGAAATGACTTTGTACACATATAAGGAAGTGCGGGCAGCAGTCGAGGAAGCAGAAGCTCGAGGTAAACGAGTTTACACACATGCTCGCAGTTCGGAGTCTGTGAAACATTGTGTACGTGCCGGTGTTCATATTATCGGCCACGCCGACTTTATCGACGACGAGGCCTTTGAGATGCTGGTTGAAGCGAAGGAACGGCTGTTCGTCGTACCAGCAATGAACTGGCTTGTCTCCACGTTGGAACACGGTGCCGAGTATTTTGGCCAAGAGGCACTTGATGCTACTGGGTACGCCGAAGGACTGGAAATCTCCGTTCGCAATATGAATCGGCTTTATAAAGCGGGTGTGCGCGTATTGCCAGGGGGAGATTACGGTTTCGCTTGGTGCCCGCACGGCGGCTACGCACGTGATTTAGAACACTTCGTTAAACTGGTCGGTATGACTCCGATGGATGCGATTGTCGCCGCGACCAAGTACGGAAGCGAAATTATGTTGACGCCAGACAAGAGCGGCACCATTGAGGCTGGAAAATGGGCGGATCTGTTGGTGGTCGATGGTAATCCATTGGACGACATTACGCTGTTGCAAAATAAGTCGAAGTTACGTGTCGTGATGAAGGACGGCAAGTTTATCAAGAACTCTCTCGAGAACAGCCCAGTAGTTGTCCTGAATTAACTTCCACAAGCAGTGCAGTGACAATGTAGTAAGGGGCCAATTACGGCCCCTCGATGATAGGAGGATATATCAAGTGGCACTCATGGCAATTACAGATTGGAATGCGCTATTTAATCGGGTGACTCAGGAATATACAGAAGAGCAGCGTGGTGCTTTAGCAAAGGGACTATGCCCCAAGTGTCATCCCACGCCGATGCCTTATCGGATCATGGAGACAGTTTACAGTGAAAAATATGAGACTACAGTTCATCGCGTAAAGTGTTTTAATCTAGCTGGTTGCGATTGGGATGGCTATATCCCAGCTACCCGTCCTGAAACGGGGTGGGATGATTTCTTCCACTCCTGAGGAGCACCAACGTAACACAGCGGGGGCGAATAGATGGAAATCTGGTGCTGCATACGCAATAGGTCGTGGAACCAACATAGCCAATTGGAGGAGGTCGTCAAGGAACTCGGGGCTGAATGCAAGATCGTTCCGTATAAATGCGTGCGCCTGTGTATGTTCTGCAAAAACCTATATGCATTTTACGCAGACGGAAAACCAATCTTGGCTAAGAATCAGGACGAGGCCGTTTCAAAATTGCGCAGGCAAATGGTTGAAGAATCCTCATTTCCCAATCAGTCGCTTTCATAGCTTTCTCGAATTTATAACTTCGATCCGCCAGCGCATGTTCTCCGATGAACCGACTTAAGGAGGCAATCATATGGATGAGAACGAAGTATTTGTGCTCGATGCGAGAGAGTCTTCCTCTCACCCCCTTCCTCGTTTAAATGCACGGAAATGGGCCATCACATTTCTCATCATCGGTGTGATGTTGACCATTGTTTTTGGCTTAACCATGCCGACGTTCTATCTGCATGCATACGGGAAGTGAGGTGATCCCTAGTGAAAGCGTCGATTAAGTACGCCATCATTAGTTTGCTGTACGAGCAACGGGATGGTCTGTGGGAATACGAAATCTATCAACGCCTCAAGCCGCACTACTCGAAATCAAGTCTATGCGCTATTCGGGAGGAGCTCATCAGCTTCAATACAGTCGGATGGGTGGCCACTGCAAGTCTGCGTGAGTACCAAGGGCGGTTACTCCGCAAATTTAAACTCGAACCGCAGCACGTCCCATTCATTGAGCACCAGCTCGACGTCGCGTCCATTCTAGCAGAGCTAAGAAGCACACCGACAGAACAATCGAACTTGGTTGGAACCTGAAGGGAGGGATACCCATGATAGATGCAACGACCATCGCACGCCGGTTGACAAGAATGAACTCAACCAAGACGAGAATTGGTATGCTGTACGCTTTATTGGCCGGACCCGCACTAGGTTTAGCACTCGGACTACTCGGAACACTTGTCGGAAAGGCACCCTTCAATACGCAGTACCCAACAGGAGCTTTCGCCATCGTGGTGTTGCTGCAGTACCCATTCGGTCTCTTGGCTGTCACTGTCTTTCTCTTGATCAGTGGCGCGTGGAGGGACTTTACATCTATTTTCAGGAGCCGCATCAGCTGGTGGGTATTGTTTGTCGGTGTAGGAGGTTTTGTGGGTGACCTTTGCTACGCTTGTTCTGCTGTTCTGATTGGTGGCGCACTTGCGGGGCCAATTGGCGGTCTGTTCGGCGTAGTCGGTGCTGTCATCGTCTCTGCACTATATAAAGAAAGTATCAAACGATGGAGCACTCTGTTGGGCGTGATTGCGATTGGAGTGGGCGTTTGGTTAGCTCTGAGTGGAGGCAAAATTGTCTCACCCACTCATGGCGTTTATGCGCTCGTTGGCGTCCTCATCATGGTGGCGGGGACGCTGAACTGGGGCTTCGAAAACTTCGCCATAGCCGCCGGTTCGGACTTAATGCGCGCGGAAAGCTTTATCTGGTGGCGAGCTTTTATTGCGCTCGTACTCGGCTTTATCCTGATGATTATCGCTTTTCCAGCATCCCGTCCGATGCTCGTCCAGACCTACTCGGATCCACGATTGCTGGCCTATGGCGCCGTGATCGGAATCGGTTGGGCAATTTGGGTCATCATGGGCTACTACATTGGCATCGCCTACGCCGGTGGGGTTCGTGGAGGGGTCATTGCCGGAACTTTTGGTTTCTTCTTCATTTCGTTCTTCTCGATGACGGTGTATGGAACGCCTTTCAGTTGGATTGTCCTGATCGGCAGCGTGATTCTCTTCATTGGCGCGGCTTTGATTATCACCGAACCAAAGGATGTCTTGGCCAACAAACGTTAGGGGGGAGAACCATGGAGAAGGAAGCGGCAATGGACCGCGATGTGGCTGATGCAGCGCTTCTTCAAGAATATATTCAAGTAACAAACAAATTTGGTACACGCAGACTGATTGCGCTCGCTGTGGTGTGCTTGATGTTGCTTGCCCCACTCTTCATTATTCAGGGTAATGGGTGGTCCAGCATGGTCGGCGGGGAACACATTGGTGATGCATGGATTGTAGTAGGCATCTGCGTCGCCGTTTGTGCAGTAGGCGCGGTTGTGCTGGACTTGGTCTGGAGAAGAAACGACTAGGATGATTTCTTAGACGACGAATGGAGTTTGGGGCTTTGGCAGACATGAACACAGTCTGTTAAGGCTCTTTTTGTTTGATGTTGCGCCAGAGACCGGGTCGAGGATGGATCGAGAAGTAAAGGACAACGGGAAGATTTGTTTGACAGAATGTTCCTTTGTTTGATGGACATTATATATTCTAAATTGGAAAAACGGCCCAGGGTGAATGGCATGGTGAATGTTGATCTCCTTCAAATTAGTTGTATAATACATGTTATATTGATTGTATAATACAACTTTTCGATCCGCGAAGGAGGTAGCTACGTTGCAGCAATCTGTGACAGATAGCTCATCGGCCTCTCATCAGGCTGAACATGACGGTCACAAGCTCAGTCTTCGCCAACCGAAGGCTGTATGGGCCGTTGCATTTGCCTGTGTGATTGCGTTTATGGGGCTTGGACTTGTCGATCCCATTTTGACCTCAATCGCGAAAGAGCTTCATGCAACGCCTAGCCAAGTAGAACTATTGTTTACCAGTTACATGGTCGTAACCGGCGTGATGATGCTTATCACCGGTTTTGTCTCGAGTCGTATCGGAGCAAAATGGACGCTACTTATCGCACTATTTTTGATTGTGGTGTTTTCCGCTTTAGCTGGATTATCCGGCACGGTAGGGCAAGTCGTCGGGTTTCGTGCAGGGTGGGGACTGGGAAATGCCCTGTTTATCGCGACCGCACTGTCGACGATCGTCGGCGTATCACGCGGAACTACTGCGAGCGCTGTAGTCCTTTATGAAGCAGCCCTCGGTCTAGGTTTGTCTGTTGGTCCGCTGTTAGGCGGTGCCCTCGGCGGCATTAGTTGGAGGGGACCTTTTTTTGGAGTGGCCATCCTCATGGCCATTGGATTTATCCTCGTCGCAGCAATGCTTCCCAAATTGCCCAGACCCAAGCAAAAGATTCCCATCAGTGCCCCGATTCGCGCCTTGAAATACGGCGGTCTGCTGACAATGGGCATTACGGCATTCTTTTACAATTATGGCTTCTTTACTTTGCTCGGTTATTCGCCATTTGTTCTGAACATGGGTGCGCACGGTTTGGGCTACGTATTTTTCGGATGGGGTATTTCCATGGCGATCACATCCGTTTTCATCGCTCCTAAATTACAGAAGCGCTTTAATGTGCGCCGTACGATGAGTTGGATGTTGTTCCTTTTTGCATTAGACCTGCTTGCAATGGGGCTTGTGATTGCAACACATTCGCCTACTATTAATATCTTTGGTTGGCACTTGTCCGCCAAAGCAGCACTTGTGATTCTGGTCATTCTTGCAGGGGCATTTCTTGGTATTAACAGTACCTTGATCACGACGTTGGTCATGGAAGTTGCGCCAGTTGAGCGTTCCACCGCATCTGCCGCCTACAGTTTTCTGCGCTTTATTGGAGGAGCCATCGCGCCGTGGTTGTCTGGTGAACTCGCCCATTGGGTTTCTCCAAGTGCTTCCTTTTATGTCGCGACCATCTGTGTCGCAGTTGCCATCTACATCGCATGGATGGGCAAACGGCTTTTGGATAACCCGGCGGCGCAACAACGCCCTGTTGTCGACCCAAAGCCGCAGTATGAAGCTGTCACACAACCAAGTCACAGCTCCAGTAGAGGGAACCGATGATCCGCTTACGGAAGACTGGTTGACACGACACCATTTGGTGACCTATAATCAAACCGTCACCAAATGGTGTCCGATTAGGGGTTAGTCCATTTGGAAAGTTTGGAACTCGAATAAGTTTCACTTGAAAGATTTTAGGAGGGGGTGTAGTGAGCGAGAACAACCAGTTGCGGGATGTGTTTGATGCGATTGCAGATCCAACTAGGCGTCGACTGATTCGTCTGTTAGCCGAGTCTGAGGAGATGCCGCTTCATGAGTTAACTGCACATTTTCAAATGGGCCGTACAGCGGTATCCAAGCATTTGACAATCCTTAAAGAGGCCGGACTGGTACTTGATCGAAAAGTCGGAAGAGAAACGCGATTTCGACTAAATGCCTCTCCACTCAGAGAAATTCAAGATTGGGTGGCTTTCTACAGCAAGTTCTGGAGTACGAATATGTTGCGCTTGAACCGACTATTAGAGGAGGAAGACGAATGAGTTCAACCTTATCCTTGGATTTTCAGTACACCGCATCGCTCGAGAAGATTTGGTCCGCCTTAACCGATTCAAGCAAGCTAGCAAAGTGGGTCATGGAAAATGATTTTAAACCCGTCGTAGGACACCGTTTTCAGTTTCGCATGCAGCCGACCAATGGATGGAATGGAATTATTGACTGTGAAGTGCTCATCGTGGACGCACCAAA
Organism: Alicyclobacillus fastidiosus; assembly: GCA_029166985.1. Classification (GTDB taxonomy): domain Bacteria; phylum Bacillota; class Bacilli; order Alicyclobacillales; family Alicyclobacillaceae; genus Alicyclobacillus; species Alicyclobacillus fastidiosus_A. Next base: position 2,467,792 of record CP119138.1, read on the forward strand.
TCGGTTGTCCTATACTTGGGCCAGCTTAGGGCAGGAGAATACGGTCACCTGGACGCTGCAGGATTTAGGGGACGGAAAGGTTAACCTTCATCTCGAGCAAAGCGGAATCACAAATGATCAGGCACTCCAAGGCGCTAAATATGGCTGGACTAACATGTGTGGCCAGCTTGAAAAGCTGTTGGAACAATAATCGCATTCGGTCGAAAACGCCCCTTCCCAATGTGAAATAAGGGTTGCGGAAATCGCTCAACATCATAGAACAGATCACTTCATGGTATCTATTGCCGATGAAGTGATCTGTTTTTACACGCATGTCGGCTGTAAAGGAAGATATCTGATGACCCAAGAGTATATCGAAATCCGCGGCGCCCGGGAAAATAACCTTCAGGATATATCTTTGCATATTCCGAAACGCCAAATCACTATTTTTACCGGTGTATCCGGTTCCGGAAAATCATCGATCGTTTTCGATACCATCGCCGCCGAATCACAGCGTCTGCTGAATGAAAACTTCAGCATGTTCGTCCGCAACTTTCTGCCGCGTGTTCCGCAACCGGATGCAGACGCGATCGAGAATCTTAGCATGGCGGTTATCGTCGACCAGAAACGCTTGGGTGGCGGTTCTCATTCCACGATGGGCACGATTACCGATATCTCTCCGATTCTCCGCCTTCTCTTCTCCCGTGTGGGTCAACCCTATGTTGGACAAGCAAACTTGTTCTCGTTTAACGATCCCCAAGGCATGTGTCCCGAGTGCAACGGCACCGGTCGCAGCATGTGCGTCGACATGAGCAAGGCACTGGACACCTCAAAGTCGTTGAATGAAGGGGCAATCATGCTTCCGGGCTATACGGTGGACAGCATGGATTTGAACATGATCGTGGAATCGGGGCCCTTCGACCCCGACAAGAAGCTGAGTGATTATTCGGATGAGGAACTGGATCAACTGCTGTACGGCAAGGCGAGGAAAGTGGCGACGCAATTCGGCGGGAAGACAGTGAACATTACGGTGGAAGGCTGCATCGAGAAGTTCACCAACAAGTACATCAAGCGAGATGTGAAGACGTATTCCGAGCGCACACAACGAACTGTTGCGCCGTACATCTCTGAGGGTCCCTGCTCCAGCTGCGGCGGCGCGAGACTCAGTCAGGCCGCACTCAACTGCAGAATCAATGGACTCAACATTGCCGAGATGTCCTCGATGGAGGTCGGACAGCTCATCCGCGTCATTCGGGAGATTGACGATCCTGTCGCCGCGCCGGTCGTCAAGTCGCTAACAGAGCGGCTGCAGCATCTCGTGGATATCGGACTTGACTACTTGACGCTGGATCGTGAGACTGATTCATTGTCTGGCGGCGAGTCGCAACGCGTGAAGATGGTGAAGCACCTGAGTGGCAGTCTGGTGGATGTCACTTACATCTTCGATGAGCCCAGCGTTGGCTTGCACCCCCGTGATGTCCACCGCTTAAATGGCTTACTACAGAAGCTGCGCGACAAGGGCAATACCGTGATTGTCGTCGAGCACGATCCCGATGTGATCAGAGTGGCGGATCATATCGTCGACGTCGGGCCTCACGCGGGCAGCCGCGGCGGTACCATCGTGTACGAAGGAAGCTTCCAAGGTCTGCTGGAGGCAGATACACTGACAGGCGCCTACATGAAGCGGCCCCTCCAACTGAAGCACGATTGCAGGCAGCCATCCGGCAAGCTGTCCATCAAGGATGCCACACTGCACAATCTGCGAAACGTGAGTGTAGATATTCCAACCGGAGTGCTGACCGTCGTTACGGGTGGCGCCGGCTCGGGCAAGAGTACGCTGATTAACGAAATATTTCTCAGCCAGCATCCGGATGCGATCGTCATCGATCAATCAGCGGTTGGCGTGTCAACACGGTCCAATCCCGCGACCTACACAGGTATTATGGACGATGTGCGCAAGGCGTTTGCTTCCGCGAACAAGGTCAGCCAAGGCTTGTTCAGCTTCAACTCGAAGGGGGCTTGCGAGAACTGCCAAGGATTGGGTGTTGTGTATGCAGACCTTGCATTCCTCGACAGCGTGAAGTTGCCATGTGAAGTATGCGGAGGTAGGCGGTTCAAGGAAGAAGTACTTGCCTACAAGCTGAACGGCAAGTCAATTGCAGAAGTGCTGGAGATGACTGTCGAGCAGGCATTGGATTTCTTTCAGCTAAAAGAGGTTGTACGCAAACTCCAGGCGATGAGTGATGTGGGGCTGAACTATATTACACTCGGCCAGCCGCTCAGTACGCTCTCGGGCGGGGAATGCCAGCGCATCAAGCTGGCGAGCGAACTGCATAAGAATGGCAGCATCTACGTGATGGACGAGCCGACGACCGGCCTACATATGTCAGACATCGGTCACCTTCTGGGGATCATGAACCGCCTCGTCGATGCCGGCAATACCGTGATCGTCATCGAACATAACCTCGATGTGATAAGCCAAGCGGATTGGATCATCGATATGGGACCGGACGGAGGCAGCAGGGGGGGCCAGGTGGTGTTCGAAGGCACACCTCCGCAGATCATCCGTGCGGAGCAGTCGATCACCGGAAGATACTTGAGAGAACATATGAACGATTAAACTTACGTATGCTTAACCAGGGCTGCTAGGAGAATCGGCAGCCTTTGGCGTTTGCTTGTGGCTGGGCCAGGGCTTTACGTACGGATCGAGTTTAACTAGTATGTAGCTCGCCCTCCAAAAGTTAAACTCTACATGGATGAATTTGCCTCGATAGGGGACCGGGGTATAAATCGAGATGAGGGGATTGGTATTAGATGTCTGAAATTTTAGAGCAACAGTACGAATATATTCGCAGGACACGAGAACTATTGCTCTCGTTCTTGGAGGAAATTCCAGTTCAGAAGTTGCATGAAACTGTCCCGGGATTTGGTCATGGTTGCATATTAAGAACCCATATTCACGTCATCGATTGCTATCGACGCTGGCTCGGGTCATTCGCATTTCATGAGAGATGGGCGGATTTTAGAGATACGGCTGACGACGATATTAAACATTATGATGTGAAAAAGGTTCGCGACAGATTTAAGGAAGTCGATGACATCGTTCAGAAGTTCTTCCATGAATTCCATGATCGTTGGCTCGAGAGTATCGAGAATGAGGTCGGATGGATGGATCAAGCATTGAGTGTCACTCCATTATTTCTCTTAACGCATACTGAGACGCATGAGTTTCACCATAAAGGACAAATCGTTTCAATGGCACGGCACCTGGGATACACTCCTCCTATCACAGACCTAGACTAAATTAAGAGTTTAAACTAAATCGGTGAGGGAGAAGTAATCTTGTTAGCATTTGCTCTGAAAGACCAACATGCCATCATGATATGGGCAGAACCTCCGGAATAGGGCTTGCGACAACCCGCAAGCTGACCGAGACTGGAGCAAAAGTCATTGCCACAAGGCGCGATAAAGGTAAGCTGGATGCCTCACTGAAGCAACCAGGTCCGCGTGCTCGGGGAGCACAAGTAGATGCTACACTTTCCGAAGACCTGAAAACTTTTTACTCTCGCCAAGGCAGTTTCGGGGCTAGATGGTTCAATGATCAGTCTATCTAACTCATTATGTTACGAAACTTGGTGATAACCGTACCAAGACACAACGCGCTTACCAGAAGATGTTTATCGTCTATAATGGAAACGCAATCAATCACAAGGGCATTTTGTGATTGATTGGCCTCATGGGATTGGGACAACTTGTCGCGTAGAGTGGACCATTTGATAAACGTGGTGACGCACGAGACTAGTCAGACAATGTTATCCTCGAACTTCTAAATACATCATCACCACTTTTACTTCACATAATATATATTATCGGACGTTGTGAAATGCCATGTAAAATACTTCAGTTAACATCGGACAATGAATTGCTTCGACGGATTTTCCATTCGATTCAAAATGAGTTGGAGTGCCATCAGTGACCAGAAATCCTGTTTTTTCTAAAACCCTTTGAGATCCTACATTTTGGACCGCAACCATTGCTTTTAGCTGATCAATGTTTAGCTCGTGCTTAGCTTTTTCGCACACCAAAGATACTGCAAACGTGGCATATCCTTTCCCGCAGAATCTTTCTCCAAACCGATAACCAAGACTTGCTGTCCCAAGGTTCGCTCGCATCCCGATGTCGTACAGGTTTACCCTGCCTACAATGTCTCCCGAAGAGTTTAGGGCTAAATAAAAACGACGCTCACCACGTGTCTGATCCTTGATATCATCGGACAAGACAATCCCAAAATTGGAGAAATAATCATCGCCCCGATCAGAAATACTAGCAGCAAAATATTTGCGATTCTCAAGTTCGAATTGTAATAAATCCTTGGAGTCAGATTCGTGTAGAATCCGGATATGAAGCATGAATGCCTACCTCCAGTCACGCTTTCTGTATAGTGGTAATATAACATACGCCTCCCAAGCAGTTCGTTCAACAAATCAATCCTGGTAATACTTACTCAATCAACCTGCCCGGCTCAGTAAGATTTATTGTAACCAATTACATCCTACTGGCGCTATCACTTCCCTAGGCTGCTTAATTCGTGATGACTTCGTCCGTTCCCTATGCCACTTTAGTTTTGTGTACTCAGAAATTTAAAAACCGACCCATTGTTAAAAAGGTATGTGTTAATTCGTTGCACACCATAAGTATGTAATTTATTTTCCTACAACCAAGACACGAAATGGTACATACCCCCATGTTTTATCCTTTGCAAAGGCTAATATGAGGGTATGTACTTTTTTGTCGCTCTACACGCCTAGAACTTACGTACAATCTTTATTTTATGAAAAAATCCAATACCCGGTCCACAGTCATCTCCAGCACATCTGCAATTGACTTGCCGTTCAGCTTGTAAACGAGCACCTCTTCCTGGAAACGTCTAGCTCCGCTTTTTCTTGGCGTTTTCAGAAATGAACCGCTGAAGCTGACTGAAAGAGGACTCTGGTTAAAGGAATACTCCTTTAGCACAGTTATCCCTATCCCTACGCAGAATCCTGGAGCAGGATGAACATCACGTTACGCGCCCTCCCGGATGGTCCCGAGAGGGCGCGTAACGTATGTTTAGTACCAGATAGAGGCTACTAGGGTTCTCATGGCTACATCAGCAACAACAGTCCCCCGATGGTCGGTACCGTAACCATCGCAATTTTGAGCACGATTGGATGCAGACGTTTCGTAAATTTCGCACCAATATAGGTTCCGACTATAGTGCCAATCACAACTTCAAAGAATAACCCGACATTTAAATATCCGTTTGACATATAGCCAATCCCGCCCAAGAGCGCAATGGGTAAGATAACGAGCATCGTGGTTCCAGCAGCTTGACGGATTGACATCCCGAAGAAGAGCAGGAGTCCGATTTGAATAAACGGAGTCGATCCGATTCCGAACGTGCCCGACAATAGACCAGTCACGAGTCCAAGGCCAATCGCCGACAACCAAAACCTCGATCCGGACAAAACCAGTTGGTCATCCATCTGCGATGATTGCCGTTTCTTGCTTATGAACATACGCATCCAAAGCAACAGAGCAGACAAAAACAACATACACGCTGTCAGCCATGTCAAATCATGGGCTGAGATTTGGTGTGCGATGTGTGATCCCGCAAAAGCCCCGATGGCGCCAAATCCACCTATGGCTGCACCGGTTTTCGTTACGACGTTGCCTTCACGAAAGTGGCTGACAGCCCCCGAAATCGTTGTTAACACCATTGCTAGCAGCGAGGTGCCGAGCGCGGTGTGAATCGAAACCCCAAAAACGGTCGTCAAGAGGGCGATAATCACACCCGAGCCACCTGCGCCAACGAAGCCAAGTATCAATCCGACGACCAGCATCGTCAAAACGATCATCTAAAGGTTCCATTCCTAGATTTTGTCGTGCTTCTATTATATAAGAAATGCGGTATCTATTACATACAGCGAACACTCTGACCACCATCTAATGGGAGGCACACTCCCGTGATGAAACTTGCTTACCGATCCGTCATTGAAATTACCTCCACTTCGTTTTGAGCAAAGTCACTGTGTAGCCAAAGGACTTGCCACCACCCACAAATCCATCTCCGATAAGACAAATTCGCAGAACAGCATATTCGCCCACGAGAACCAATCCCGTGTAAATTGAGTGAGATCGTTGCAATCGATACCCTCATGCAACATTCCGGTCCCCGCGTCCATCTGACAAAGCATTTCTAATAGCTCCTTACGTTCGGCACGGTCGTCTGATGTCAATCCCTGCATAGCTACTGACAGCGCCCAGACGTATCCCTCCGGTGTATGCGAACTACCGATGCCTCGCACAAGCCCCGAATAGTAGTACGGATTCTGAGCACTCAGGAGAAACTTTCGAGTATTAAGATAAATCGGGTCATCTTTCTTACAATATCCTAAGTACGGGATCGACAATAAACTCGGCACATTCGCGTCATCCATCAGCACATAATGACCAAGTCCATCTACTTCGTAGGCGTAAACGTCACCATATTCCGGATGTGAAACGATTCCATAATTCTTGATGCCATTGTTAATCTCTTCTGATAACGAAGAAATGAAACGAGTGGTCTCGAAGTCTCCTATCACATCTTGAAAAATTTCGTCGAGATACTGAAGTACAACTACTACAAACATGTTAGACGGAATGAGATAACTATACGTGCACGCGTCATCACTTGGACGAAACCCGGACCATGTCATACCTGTAACGCCGGTGACGGGTCCTTTGCCTCCGCGGGACAATGTATCGAGTTTGCGCGATCCGTCACGCTCAAAGACATATGTGGAGTCTTGTTCGTGATTCTGCTCCGTACGCCAAATTGATAGAATTTCACGCACAGCTTGTTTAAAAACGTCCGATTGCAGATGATCTACTTTGCCGGTGGATTTCCAGTATAAATAAGACAGTTGAATGGGGTAGCATAAGGAATCAATTTCATATTTGCGCTCCCACACTCCGCCTGACATAGCCGTTTTGTCTTTCTGGTGACCCTCTCCATTGTCGTTTACGTTGAACGCATTAGCGTATGGATCTAATAAAATGGAGTTCAGTTGTCGATAAATGACCCCCTCAATCATTTCGGCGATTTCGTGATTTTCACCAGCGAGTAACAAGTATGGTCGCACTTGTGCGGCTGAATCGCGCAACCACATAGCTGGAATATCCCCTGTAATGACAAAGGTATCCCTTTCCCCTTGTGGCAAAATCGTGGTGGACATGGTATTGCTGAAACAATTTTTGAACAGCTGTGTGACCATCGATGAGCTGCCAAACCATTCTTCTACGCGTTGAGTTATTTGTTCCATCGCGGACATCATAGTAACTGAAACTGCGGACATATATATTGCCTCCCTCGTTTTGGAAAATAATAATATTTTACATGGGGGTCATAACTTAGCAGGATGTTGGTCGGTAAAGTTACTTTTAGCCTTTAAACGCCCCTGCCACTCCATTTACAAACCACCTTTGCAGTACAAGAAAGACGATCACAACCGGAGCAGCGACAAGTACGGAGGCCGCAGCTGCCACAGACCAGCCTGCTCTAATTCCACCATGAGTAAGGTATTCACCAATATATTTTCAAGTGGACTCCTGTCGGATTGTTCGCGTACCGAATACACAATGTCGAACTCGGTTCATCCCATTCAAACTTTGCCACATCGTTGTGAACATTGTCCTGGATCATAATCTTTTGCGGCCTTTGTGGACAGCGAAATCTGGCTATTCCATTCACGTTTTCGGGACCTCTGGCAACGAACTCGAACCCTTTATCCGTTCTAGATATTGCTTCGATCCGTGATGATGCTGCAATTAGTTGAAGTTCTTGTTCTATTGCAGTCAAGTCATATAATAAAATGTTATCTCCGGGATTGAGCGTAATTCGATGTACAATTGGAAGGTTTGCGTCGAAAAGATTTACGTATGAACCGCTGAGAACTACGGGTTCTTGATGATAAGATTCATCCATAACGGAAGCAATCACGTACGGACCACGTTCCAAAACGAAAGCGTTTGTCGGGCACCACTCTAGATGAACACCATCCACCGAACCGATGGCATCCTTCACCATGTCCCGAAGTCGGTTGGCCTTCACTCGTTCATGAGCACAGCTTGCGGGATGAATCGGACAATAGGCCAAAATTCCTTTTCCAACGGAATATGAGCCTTCCGTTAGCGACGTTCCCAAACCCAAGCTCTCAAAGAGGTGTTCTGCTGGTGAGAGATACTTTCGTTTGCCTTGGTTCCACCATTCCCGAACCTGATGGAAGCCATCACTGCCGTCACCGACATAAATTAAGATGCCACCGTCAAGTACCCACTGAGCCAACGAATTGTGAAGGTCTGGAGATTCTGGTTTCATAAATTCATAGCTGAGCACGAGAATACGATAGTCGTCCAAATAGGCCGGAAATCGTTTAATATTGTCCAACTGGACCGGGCGTACCACAAGCCCGTGTTTGAGCAATGGCAGGGCCAACCCATAGAAAGGAGACCAATCCAGAAGGTCGTTAGCAGTTGAACCGTGAACCGGGTTCAATTCGGGTATCCTCCGTTGATACATCGCCGAGTCAGCAAGCAGTATCCCCACCTCAAGATGATGCTCCCGCCAGGCAATTCGCTTTTGATCCATATCCCCAAGCGCATGCATGACCACCAATAATTTGGTCGCATAATCGGCCGGTATATTTTCTCTACCAAGTTCGTCTTCCCGAGGGTATTTTCCATTGAACACTCGGCTTGGCCAAGGGCATATTTCAAAGCGTGAAATATGTGGATGGAACAAAGACGCCACCACAGTTTTGAAATAGTTTTGTTCGTAGTCTTTCCAAGTGTGTTTGGGATCATCTTCAATGGGGTCGTGTAAAAACCACATCCGTCGGTTTGTACCCCGAACCAATTCCTGCATGATGCCGTATTCCAGAAAGGCGGTCTCAAACGTTCTTTCCTTACGAATCCCTTCGTAGACGTTTGGAGTCCTGGCGGTCCCCGTCCAAATTTGCGCGATGTAGCCATCAATCCCAGGCAAGTCCAATAAACGGGACTCGGGGCTGACAATCCGCCACTGCGTATAGTTGATCAAACTGTGCGTAGGGACATAGAAGCGAATGTTACGGTCGTATGTTACTTTTGCGTATTCTTTTAAAGTACTGCACATTTGATCCAGACACCGTGTGAACAAATACGCTTTCAAACGAGAGGCCCGGTACTGCGCATCCTCAGTTTCATGCGGAGGCTGCCACGGTTCCCTGTAATAGATTTCCCACTCCCTCTTGAACGCGTCCGAATAACCTCCCTCCACCCAAAATTCTGGTTCTTCCAAATGGATAGAGTCAACGCCAGCGTCCACGGCCACTCGTATTCTTTCTGTGAGGAAGTCTGCAAAGGCAATCGTCGGCACCATATAAGGAACGTCAATGCCGTGGCTGATATTGTCCCCCTTGGAGTTGCGCTGAGCTTCATCCCAATGTCCTCTTCCGTCTACCTTCCCATTCAAATAATCTTGATATTCTCCCCATGAGACACCGGTCATCAAATGTACGATGTATCCCTTGTCCCGCCACTGTTTGATTCGATCCGGCATGGTTTCATCAATACCGTAAACCATTACAAAGTCTGCCTGAAGATCATACGTTGGATGGTACGGCGATAATTCTTGGAATCCTGTACGTTCCTCCGAGCGAGTTCTAGCAGTCATTCCTAAACCTCCCAATCATAGATGATCATCCTAGCATGAACCAAACCATCCCTTGTTATCCAATTATTCCGATTATTAATCCGATGCCCCCGCTGCACCACTGTATATTGTGGTTTCGTCAATTTTCGCACCGGAACCGGAACCGGGACCGTAGACTCAATCAACCCCGAGACCAACTATGACTGGGAAGTGATCTGACGGATAACGTTCGAGGTAGTGCCTCTGATCGACTTCAAACCGGAACGGGTGAATGTCCGGTGTAAGAAACACGTAGTCAATCGTCTCACCATCCGTCCGTCCACTAAATCCGTGAAACGTTGCTGCCGGCGTTTGGCAATGATTTATAACACTAGCATCTGTCAGTTTAACTCGATTGCCAGCTAGATTCTGCTGCCCGCTCAAAAATTGAACTACCGGATTGTCCGGCGTAGAGTTTAGGTCGCCCATCAAAATGGCTGGACATTGATGTTCCTGCGTAAATGATTTCAGAAATGAAGCAATGAGAACCGCGCCGTGTTCACGGGCCGATTGACTCATATGGTCGAGATGGGTATTTAGGATGAGCAATTGGCTCGCTGGAACCCTATTCTCCGACACGAGTACCCAAGTACAGATTCGAGGACACGCCGAGTCCCAGCTTGTGCTCGGGACGCTTGGTGTCTCGGAAAGCCAAAATTGCCCGGATTTTTTAATCGATAGGACTGAAGAACGCACGTATATCGCGCAGTGTTCGTCCTGATCTTTTCCGTCGCGTCCTTTTCCGACCCGTTCGTAGCCTGCAAGGAATATCTTGAGATCGTCCATCATGGGTACAAGAGCCTCTTGCACACCGATGATGTCTGGACCATGCTCACGTATCACTTCTCCTACACTAGGCACCCTACGAGGCCATGCGTTTACCCCATCGCGCTTGACATGAACCCGCAAATTCATCGACATGACAGTGATATCCATGATTCTCGACCCCGCTTTCCAAAAGGTGGTTTATGGAATTTTCATAACAAACTTGGTCACATATTGCCTGAGCGCTGACAAATGTTGTGATATTACAGATCGGAACTTAAATCCTTTGTGTCTACTTCAGAGGACGTAGTTCAATTGAAATTCAATCACTATCACTCATCTATTTCTCTTTGAATGAATGCTTGTAAGCCAAGAGCCATTGCCCCACACAATCCAGCGTTATCTTCTAATCCAGGTGGAATAATATAATGATCGATATCCGAAAGTAGCGCCTCTGAACTGACATAACCATTTAAATTTTTCTGTACCTCGGTACGGATTAGGGGAAATAACTGCTTCTGATGCATCACGCCGCCACCTAAGATGATTTTCTTTGGCGACAACATCAGAATTGCGGAGGTAACTGCCTGACCAATATAAAATGCTTCAATATCCCATGCAGAATGATTTGTCCCAAGGTCACTTCCTTTAATATTCCATCTCTTTTCAATAGCAGGACCTGAAGCCATCCCTTCTAAACAATCCCCATGATATGGACAACTCCCAACAAACTCATCATGTGGGTGACGTCTGATTAGAAGATGTCCCCCTTCAGGATGAACAAGGCCATGGACAAGTTTTCCCTCAGTATATACACCTATCCCGATCCCGGTACCGATTGTGAAGTACACGCAGCTATCTGAACCCTTGGCCGCACCCCATGTTGCTTCTCCTAATGCAGCGGCGTTTACATCTGTATCCCATCCAAACGGAACATGAAATTCCTTTTTTAATTTCTTTAAAAAGGGATACCTCGCCCAACCTTCCTTTGGAGTTGTTGTCACGTATCCGTATAAGGGACTAGCGGGGTCAATGTTAATCGGCCCGAACGTCCCGATTCCGATGCAATCTACTCTTTTATCTTGGAAATACGCGATCACTTCATCGAGTGTCTGATCCGGTTGTCCGGTCGGTAAGCTGATTCGATCCTCGATGAATCCGTCTTCATTTCCGTAGCCGCAAACAAATTTTGTACCTCCTGCTTCAATAGCACCGATACGCACACCATGTTCCTCCCTTGTGATTCCGTAAGTCCAACGAACGATTCAATCCTAAAGTAATTTTACACACGCACAGGTATCATCCTGGTGGCGCTTATCTTCGGGTAAGAGTACGCTTTGGCATTCTACGTCTATGTTATCTCCCACAGCGATCATTTCCGGGGTACCGCCGGACTGCGCGGGACGCATTGTACGCTATTGATAGAAATTACTCCTTACAAAAGCCTTAAAAACTTTTGGCTGGATACCACTTCTATGCATGAAAAGATGCACTTTCCCGTGTTTGCTGGTATCGCTCCTCTTGAGCGATCTCATTTCCGAGCAAACAAAGGAGGGACTTGCTTGCTGCAACTAAAAGGAGAGGAAAGACAACAATCAATTATGAAAGTCACACGGGACCATTTACATTAATTCGCTGCATAGGGTGAGTCGGACCTGTCAAGAGGCACTGTAATACTTTCAAGGTTCCGCAAAACTCTAACTTGATGGTATGTGTAAAGTGACTCCATCAATGACGTGCAGCATTCACCAACGGGACGGAAGCCGTCGATTGAGCAACTTGAATTCGACAGGGAAGTACGACTGGTTCCAAAGCCTTCTCTTTGTCAGATGACCATAGGTCATCCAATATTCGAACACAGTGGCGAGCCATTTCAGCTTCATCCTGAATCACATGCGTAAAGTCCCAAAAACCATTCTTGACTGGGCCGCCATCAAAACAAACAATGGAAAGCTCATCAGGAACTTTTCTGCCTATGTTTAAGCTCGCGTCGTAAACATTCTGAGCAAGGCTATCCTCCACGGCGAAGACTGCGGTGACTTCTGGGTGTTTGTTTAAAAAGTCTGAAATCCCATTCACTTGTTGACCTTTTCCATTACTGATACGGCCTTCACTTAACGTCAGATGATATTCGGATTCGGCTGTGATCCCATGGCTCTTCAGACTATCTGTAAAGCCATCTAACCGATCCATTAGTGTCGAAGTCCCATGGAGCGGTAAAGTATAAAAGGCAATATTCTTGTGTCCAAGAGAAATGAGATAGTCGGTCAGTTCCTTAGCCGCACCATAGTTATCACTGGTGACGTAAGGAAGCGGAATTCCCGGGAGCGACTTGTCAACAAGAACGACGGGAAATCGATCAACGCGCAAGCTTAAAATTGCATCGTTATAATACGGTCCATTGACCGGCAGAACAATCAGCCCCTTGACGCCACATTCAACCAATCGATGAATGCATGCTTGCTCATTTTGTTGACTGCCATAACTTGCGGCCAAAACGATAGACATTCCTCGTTTATTCAAGATTTGTTCTGTGGTAGATACGATGATCTGACCAAAAGTACCTGTGAGGAACGGTACGACAATGCCTACGAGAGGTAATCCTCCCGGTGTGGGAAAATTATCCTCATCTCTATTAGAACTTGTATTGTCAGGTGAACGTAACGCATCCGACACGGGTCTAGTTTTACCAACAAATGTACCAACACCCGTCTTGCGAGTAACAATTCCCTCCGACGCTAGAATTTGTAAAGCACGATTAGTCGTAATCCTACTGACGCCGAACTTCTCCATAAGTTCTGATTCCGTGGGAAGAATTTCACCCTCTTGGAATTGTCCATTTTCTATGGCATTTTTTATTGCATGATAAACTTGCAAATATAGTGCACCCTTAGGCATTTAAATTCTCCAACCTTATCTCGAATTTTTAATATTAGGAGTACGGGAGTAACGGAGCACCGCACTTTTTGGTTTGCGTTGCTCCCTGCATCCCAGATACGCCAATCACCGCTCCCTCCGGATTCGGCAACAGGTTCCTTAAAACCGAATTTACCGGGTCTTCCGTGAACTTGCCCCCTAGTTTTAGGGTGTTCAATTTGAGTATATCTTAACCAGCAACTCCTTGAGACAGATTACCGCGATTAACCAACAAAATTGACACATAAGTTGTTGTCAATCGAAAAGTTGACCACCTTGCAACTGGAATGATTATCTCCCTTTTCACAAGATATCCTGACTGTGAACGATAGAGACCAGCTGTGTCCATGAAAATGCGAAGTTTTTAAAACAATCTCTAACGCGTCAATTACCCGCTACCTGCGCCCTCGCATAAAACGGCCTACTCATTCACAAGCATCTTCCGGGCCGTAGCGTGGTGGCAGGCCACTTGATGATAGCTCGTGACTGACTCCAACTTGGGACGTTGTTCGAGACAATCTGCCTGGGCAAATGGACATCTGGAAGCAAATGGACATCCTATAGACCGCTCGTCAAGTGTGCCAATCTCGAAGGATTTTGGCATTACTTCTTCAACCCGCCGCTCCCGTCCAGCAATCAACGGTACCGCTGAAATCAGTGATTGTGTATAAGGATGCATGGGGTTCCTTAAAATTTCATCAGTCTGCCCAAACTCCACAATATGGCCTAAATACATCACTGCGATTTTACCCGTAATGGAAATGTAACGTGCCACACGGAAGTCATGCGTGATAAAAAGGAGACCCAAATTCCGCTCCTTGGATACCCGCTTGAGATAATCGAGAATTTCAACGCGTAAAGAGACATCCATCATCGAGACTGATTCATCGGCAATGAGAAAATCGGGGTTTACCGAAAGTGCGCGCGCAATGACGAGTCTTTGGCGCTGCCCACCTGACAATTGGTGTGGATATTTATCCAATGTCTCCCGAGCATTTAAGCCAACAAACTCCAACAGTTCCTCCATCTTATGAGTCAATTCATGACGCGACACAAGCTTATGATAGAGAAATGCATCCGCTAAAGATGAACGGATTTTGCGAACCGGGTTTAAAGCAGCATAGGGATCCTGCGGCACAACCTGAACCGTTTTCGCCCATTTTGTACGCTCCTTTTGCGAACGCAAATGAACGGGCTCCCTATCTAGAGTGATGGCTCCTTCCGATGCATCCGTCAGCCCTGCAATGACCTTCGCGAGCGTGCTCTTGCCGCAGCCGCTTTCACCGACCACCGAAATGAACTCTCCTCGCCGCCACGTTTCATGCTTGGCAGATTCTCACTTTATCCTCAATCGTGATCTCGACCCTCGTCGCACGAATCTGCCTGCCATCCCCCTCTCCCAAAATTACCTTACCTTTTAATTTTCATTGACACCTTAGTCACTCGGTGCAAGTGTAAGGTTCAATAATTTAGAAAATTCTAACGATTGATATTATAATATTTATCATGCCTAACAATATACGTTCTCGCATTCCAACACAGCAAGCATATTTCGGAAAATATATATAGAACTGTACGGATTACAGTGACGCCCTCCAATTGAAATATGATATATATTATGTTTAATATTGATAACAGAAAGATAATTCATACAATATCCACTGTCAATATTGTGCGATAGCTCATTTCAAATCTTACTGAGAGGACTTTGAACGACTGAAACGTTAGCGAGGGAATTTAGGGAAACACAGTGACCCATCTGAATCCAAATTTGATATTGAAGTGTTGGCCATGGTTAACAATCGACGGAATCAAAGCAAAATCAATGTTGCGCGTGGTTGGGCGCACAAAGTTCAAGGATACCCTAAATAAGAGGAGAATGTACGATGTCTCGTCAATTTCGCGCACCTGCTGTTCCCCTCACCACAGTCGATCCCTATTTCAGCGTTTGGTCCATGTCTGACGAACTGCACGGTGATTTTACACGGCATTGGACGGGTAGACGTCACTCGATGACCGGGCTGGTTGTGATTGATGACACTGTTTGGCGGTTTCTCGGACGAGTTGAACCGAATCCGGAGCACTACTACGCAGAACCGCCTGCTATGACGCAGATTTCGGTTGAAATTGCCCCTGTATCATCTGTTTATACGTTCGAGGCAGCTGGTATCCGCTTGCGCGTCGACTTTACCACGCCGCAATTGGCGCACAATCTCAGCCTTCTCTCACGCCCGGCTTCGTATGTCACGTTTGAGGTACAGTCCAAGGATGGACGAGATCACGATGTGAAGATTTACTTTGATGTATCCGCAGAATGGTGCGTCGATTCCGCTAATCAGGCCGTTGTTGCTCAACAGATGACAGATAATGGCCTTCGCGTGATGGCAATCGGTCACGAGCAACAGGATTACCTCAATCGTTCCGGTGACGATCTACGTATTGATTGGGGGTACTTGTACTTGGTTGTACAGGACCAACCGACCGCCATGACTCAGATTGGCCCTGTTACACAGCGCAAGGAGTTCGCCAAATCCATCGCTTGGGAGCCATACGCTGGGGACTTCTCATTTGGACCAGTCAACCACGACCATCCAGTGATGAGTTGCGTGTTGGATTGCGGATTGGTGGGTAAATTGGCGGCTTCTCAATTCATCGTGTTGGCCTATGACGACGTCTACAGTATCGAATACTTTCACGTGAAGCTTAAAGCCTTATGGACGTACCAATTCAGCACAACCCAGGACTTGCTGTCGGCCGTCGTGCATGAATACGACGAAGTCATGCGCGCTTGCCGAACGTTTAATCGCGACTTGGTGTCGAATGCGATTCAATCGGGCGGTCAGAAGTACGCCGACTTACTATCTCTTGCGTACCGCCAGGCCATTGCAGCCCACAAGCTTGTCTTAGACGAAAACGGGGCTGTGCTATTTCTCTCAAAAGAATGCTTCAGTAATGGATGCATTGCAACAGTCGATGTCAGTTATCCCTCCATTCCCCTCTTCCTCCTATACAATCCGGAGCTTGTTAAAGGAATGATGCGGCCTATATTCAAGTACGCTGCGAGCGACGCCTGGCCGTTTAACTTTGCGCCTCATGATGTCGGCCAGTACCCACTAGCCAATGGACAGGTTTACTCAGGTACCCGCATCGAGGGACAAATGCCTGTCGAGGAATGTGGCAACATGCTCGTGATGATGGCGGCTGTCTGCCTAGTCGAAGGTGACGTTTCATTTGCCAATGAGAATTGGTCCCTCATCTCTACGTGGGCCGAATACCTGTTGACCCACGGATTAGACCCTGACCATCAACTCTGTACAGACGATTTTGCTGGACACTTGGCTCACAACGCAAACCTCTCCATAAAGGCCATCATGGGAATCGTCAGTTATGGGCTGCTGTGCGGCATGATGGGGGATAAGGACAAGGAACAAGCGTTGCTCAGTACGGCCCGCCAGATGACAAGTGCGTGGGAAGAAATGGCAAGAGAGGGAGAGCACTACCGTCTGGCATTTGACCAGCCTGGTACCTGGAGTCTCAAATACAATCTCATTTGGGACGTGATTTTTGACACGAACGTGTTTGACCCAGGAGTTCGCCAGAAGGAAGTTCAGTGGTACTTCAAAATGCAGAATCAATATGGTATTCCGCTCGATAATAGAAGGCCGTACACCAAGTCGGATTGGCTTGTGTGGGTGGCCTCGCTCAGCGACAACGAGGAAGATTTTGAACGGTTGATCGATCCGCTGTGGGACTTTGTCAATGAATCACCTGACAGGGTTCCGTTTACAGATTGGTATGACACAGTTACAGGTCGATGGATCGGCTTTCAACACCGCAGTGTAGTCGGGGGACTTTTTATCAAACTGTTGAAAGACAATTGGGAGAAATTAACCAGTCACGTTGATTGAACGAAACGCGTGCCACATTCAACGAGTTATCTTGGGACATCGCACCGTATGTTAGCGCTTACGTTAGGGGGGTGATGAAAACATAACCGTAAAATTGCTATACCTAGTTTAACTAGCCTTACACAAGACAGGAGGATTTACAAATGACGAAACACTCAGTTAAATCTACGTTAGCTATTAGCGCTGCCTTGACTACGGGGCTCATCACATTGTGTCCAACACTGGCTGCGGCAGGGGTGGAACCCAGTCAACAAGTAAATCAAACTACGCCGGCAACCCAAAACCTTTGGATTAAGTTCTCGAAGGCCAAGACTTTGCTGACAGCGGATATCCAGAACTCCAGTCCAGACGTGCAACTGGCGGCCACCACCCTGCAGGGTGCATATAACCAGCAACAACGTTCAAGTCGAATTTATCTTTTCCAGCGGCCCGAAGACGAATTCTGGCTAAAAAATGCTGTGCCGAAGGATATCGAAGTCAAACAGTTGTCTTACTCGAATAGTGACCCCAATGGAGTACTGAAAGCCTTACTAACTCAGTTTGGTAAGGATGTGAAAGGTGCAATTATTACTGATCCGAACAATCCGGACACAGTGAATGTCGCCACGACCATGGCTGGCATCGACGATGCAATGGTCATTACGCCCAGCCAAGAGACGTTGGTTGAGAGCTACGGTATCAAAATCCTTCACGATTTTCGAGACGATCACCTAACGGGTACTGTGGCTACGTATCAGTGGGCGGTCCAACATTTACTTCCTCAGACCACCAACAAAGACTTAGTCATGCTCGACCCGAGCATTCAAGGGTACATTCGAGATTACGCGATTGCTACGAAATCATTTGTGTTTTATTTGACCTCAACGGATCCTGACCAGAAGGCATTGATGGACGAAATATTAAAATACACGCCATCAAACACCCCAATCCTTGGTTATATCCCAAATGAGGGCCCCGACGTCGCGGAACTTAGTAGCCAGGGTCATTTTCTAAACGCCTCTGACTACCTGGACAATGAGTCGGTGTGGGCTTCGATGCCAAGTCCTCCGAGTCTCAAGCAACCTAAGCTTCCAGCCGTTAATGCAAAGTCCAACACTGTGTATGTAGCCTTTTTGGTCAGCGATGGGGACAACGCGCAATACGTCCAACATCGCATGCAGAATCTCTGGCAAGACCCAGATTTGGGTAAGGTACCTGTTGGATGGACGATTGCACCAGGCATGATTAATTTCGCGCCAACAATCATTTCCTACTACTACAAACATCTACCTAAAAACAGCGAATTGCTTCCAGGTCCCTCGGGAATTGGCTATGCGACTGCCGAAACCGGTTCAAACCTGGAGCAATTTGCAAGTCTAACCGGAGACATTATGCGACGTGATGATATGAGTACAGTGGATTATTGGGGTTCGCCGACGGCTCTGGACACATTTGCGAAAGCCTCTGGCGTGTCGAACATTTCTTTTGACGCGCCGCTGGCTTACGAAACCGTTGGACACACTGTGATTAATGAGCAAACCAGCGGTTACATTTCGGATCCAAATGATTTATTAAATACAATTGAGCAACAAGCTGCGACTGAGCAACAAGGTAGTCCATTGTTCCTTGAGCCCTTAATTGATGCATGGAATTTAACCCCCACCGATATATACAATGTTGCGCAGGAATTAACTGAAAGTGGACAACAGACAGGTAAAAAATATGTTTTTTTGACCCCAAGTCAATTGTCCTCGACGATGAAGAATTATTACAGCACTCATAGTGCTTGCTCACCTTCAGGGGATGCTCCATACAATCCGCCTGGTAATATCATCTCAAATCCAAGTGGAGAGAATGGGACCACGGGCTGGGTCGTGGCTTATGATGGGCAATATTCTACCCTAACAAGTACATCGTATAATGGTTCTTCCGCTCTTGAATGGAAAATTAACGATAATACAGGCAGCGAGGATTGGGTGTCATATTATCCACCTGTTCAAAACGGAAAGACATATACGTTCTCCGTACAAGTAGCAGGATCAGGTCAGGCCTTTATGGATGTTTGGGATGGAACACAGGACATACAGACCATACCCGTCAAACTAACTAGCGGGTTCCAAACACTAACTTGGACAGGGACTATTCCTAACAATGCACCCGGAGGACAAGATGGATCTGCTCCCCAACTTCAGATTCGTGAGTCTGTAGGGTCACCAACTGTGTACATTCGCGACGCCAGCGTAGTGCCCTCTACTCCCCTTTCGTAGTCACAAACCCGCGGGGAGATCTCCT
This sequence comes from Alicyclobacillus fastidiosus, assembly GCA_029166985.1. Taxonomy (GTDB): domain Bacteria; phylum Bacillota; class Bacilli; order Alicyclobacillales; family Alicyclobacillaceae; genus Alicyclobacillus; species Alicyclobacillus fastidiosus_A. The sequence goes on from CP119138.1 coordinate 2,487,385, forward strand.
CGCGGGTCTTCCAACTGTGATCGTCCATCTGGCACTTTGATTACTTTCTCGTTTCCTCCACCCTGCGTCCCTTCATCGTCGAGGCTCGCATAGATTCTCGCATTATTGGGAGCGATCACTGCCCCACTGTCCTTGAAATGGCCGATTTTTTATACTCGTTTTCATCCGGCCTGTCCAATTTCGTACTGCTCTTTGGGGGATAGACGTGGATTTACGGACATTGAGATGACCGGAATATCCGCCTACGGATAAAGCAGACGCAAGACAATCCAAGCGCCGAGTCCACGCTCTGTTTCTACGCTGAATGGAATTCCATTTCCGGCAAACATGGTCTCTACTTCATAAGCGACATGCTGCTCTCCCTTGGCAGGATATCGAATTTTTTCGGCGTAAGTAGCGTCATCCACCTGCCGCACGTGCACTTCTTTGCCTACTACCTTGCCAACGGCGGCTGCCAGTTCTTCCTGCGTCAGAAGTTTACCAGAAAGTTCGTAGATTGAATTCTCATGTCCGTTCGCAGATAGTACCGTAGCCGCAGCCTCTACATAATCCTGTTGCGGTGCCCATCCAACCTTGCCGTTTCCAGCCGATGTCACCCAAGGAGCTCCTGCTAGGACACCTTGAATGGTCGGTATTTCATTCTTCAAGTACCAGTTGTTGCACAAGAAAGAATAAGGAATGCCTGTTTTCAAAATTGCTTCCTCTGTGGCCTGATGCGTGGGAGCGAGATTTTATGGGTAGCTCCAGTCAATGGTTTGAGGATTGTCGAACATTTGGTGTAATCTGTTGCTATTAAAGATGATTGCCCCATTCTGATCGAACGCGACACCGCCTACCCATAACATTCGGTCGTCGGAAACGAACTTGTGAAACTGTTGGTCCCTCGATGTGTAGACTCCAATTCCTTTCCCCTCCACGAGGGTACAAAACAGATTTCCTCGGTTGTCTGCGTACATCCCATCAGTAGGACTGCCTTTGCTGTCAATCATCTCTCAGTCTTGCACGTCTACCACGTGAAACTGGCAGTTCGCCTGCTATCCATGGCCTTAAGAAATTTTCCTCGAAAACCTTGGTATCTATCATGCCATCTACGTACACGATCAAAATTCGAGGCTGATCGTGTACGTGAATCGAACGAAACACCACATCGGAACAGTTTCCCCAAATGTCTCTCAGGATTTGCTCGTTGTTGCTAGGCTCGTACTCAGCGGATCTCTTTGTTGAACTGAGGTCCATTCTTGTGACTGTTTAGGTATCGGAATCATGTCCTGCGGCGCATACCGCACTCTTGACCGCCTTCGGAATGGGCTCACCTACCTACCTCGAATTAAACAGCCTTTCTAGTGGTAACGCTGCCCAACACCCACACTTCCCATGTATCTTGGCGGTGTCGAACGCGTTCCACCAGGTCGGGGAATCGATGGAAGAGATGCAGGGAACCTTACTGTTCAATTGTGGATGAAATTAGAAGTAATTAGTAGGAGGTCATACACGATGAAGCGGTCGACTCACCTGTTGTTGGCGACATTTCTTACTGGGGTATGCACTTTTGCTTTGAGTCCGGAACATGCGACCGCACAGATCTCAACGCCAGAAAAGCCACACAAAATTGGTCAGTATCAGATGGTGTACCACTGGAATCACTTAGATTGGAATTTCCCTGACTTTAACATGAAGCAGGATTTTGAAGCGAAACAAAACTGGAAGCATGCAATGCCAGGCGGAATAAAGGTGGACCAACAGGGAAATACCTACGTTTCTGTCCCGCGCTGGACTCCCGGCATTCCTGCGACGATGAACCGTATCGTCTGCAAGAATGGAAGGCCATTGCTCGAAGCGTTCCCAAGCTGGCAATGGAATAAGGCCGGGAACGTTTCCGTCCTCCAATCAGTCCTTGGGTACGAAATCGACGAGCGTAACCGCATGTGGATTCTCGATCAGGGGAAAATCGCATATGCACCGTCTCCGGATGGTTCACAGAAGCTGGTTCTGTGGGATTTAAACACGAACACGTTGCTTGAGTCGATTAAAATACCCTACGAAATTGCACCGTACCGTACCTCTTTCCTCAACGATTTGGTTGTAGACAACCGGCACGGGTTTGTTTATATCACCGACTCCGGAAATGGTTGGCCAGGCCATCAGCTGGAAGGGGGCATCATCGTGTACAATATGAAAACAAAAACATTCCGCCGTGTTCTGGACAGGCATTACAGTACACAAGACTTTCCTCAATTCCATTTCGATATAGACAATCAGCTAGTGTTCCACGACAGGCCCATCCGAATTGGAGCCGACGGCATCGCATTGTCTGCTGACCGCTCGACTTTATACTATTGCCAAGTTACTGGACGGAATTTGTATAGCGTAGACACAGCGCTGCTTAGAAATTTTAATACGCCTTTGACACAAATAAGTGAGTCAGTGAGAGCCGTCGGCAGCAAAGGCACCACCACCGACGGGATGCATGCAGACAACCAAGGAAATGTGTTTTACACCATGTTGGAAGGGAAAGGGGTTGGGGTCTACACGCCGAAGACCCATCGTTTTCATAAGCTGCTGTCTGACGACCGAATGTTATGGGTCGACGGTGTCGCGTTTGACCAGAAGGGATCCATCGTCTTTAACAGCAACAAACTCCACCAAATGTTCGATAAACCTCAAACCATTGACTGGAACTATCCATACAATCTCATCATCTGGAAATCATTTGTTGGAAATGGAATAAAGTCGTACACGTATGCGCATTAGTAATACAGAAAGATCCGGCAAGCTAGCAACCCCCCGGCTTGGACGTCGGGATTTTAGTTTATGGGCATAATGATTAGAATTATTGTGATAGCCCCTCGTCCGTTACCATCGGCTGAATTTAACTACCCTCTGTTTTTTGTCGTCATTTTTTGACTCAAGGCGATCAAGCTGTTGATTTAGATGAGAGTCAACCATATGGCTCTGACGCTGTTTATTTTGTTCCATTCGCCCATTACCCCGTTATAGAATAATTGGATACGCGTATGTTGATGAAAAGAGTACAAATTATCCAGTCACTTGGTGAGCCGAAACAAGAAAATGAACAGGTACAATAGACTCCGTCACAGACCGGGCAAACAAATTCACGAATCCAAATGCATAATGGATGACCAATGGTGCCTGGTCTGGCAACATGATACTGCCTGATCCTACCCTGATTTTTGAGGTGGCAGCTGCCACCTGACCGATGACCAAAGACGTCGCGAAACTGGCGATAAAAGGCATGTTATGGTGCTCCGCGATCCAGTAACGATGATAACCCCACTTCTCAGCATGGCGGGCTAGGTCCAAGGTGTTTTGAACAAAAGACTCAGAGGGCGTGCTTCCGGCTACAATTGGCGAAAGATCCAGAACAGAAATCGGTATCTCGTCCAGCTGTATTTTATTGTTTTACATAGTTTTTTGCCCCAACAGTCTCCACTCTTGCTCAGGGGTGAAACCATATTTGAAAATAAGTTCCTCTTTACTGTCAATTAAAAACTCGTCCCGGATTGGAGCAACAAAACTTGTATCAGTCTTACCTGCATTTGTCGGCCTAGCCGCGCATGTGGACCGGAACCGTTGTAGATGATTTTATGATAAAGACGATGTTGGATTATTCTGCCTCTTCCCTCCGTGTGAAACGGTTGCCTTGGTGTATCTGTTACACTAATCATAGCACATGCGTCTGAACCCAATGTGGAAGGAGCAAGGCTATGCAACTCACGATTCTTGTTTTAGTACTCGTTACAATTGCAATATTGGTTTTAACACCAACTGCTTTTTTTGCCTACATGTACTTTCTTTCGAAGAAGCCCCAGCACTCAATTATTCGAGCCCATCCGTATATGGGATGGCTACGTTACCTATTAGAAAAAATGGGGCCTGAATTTCGACAGTACTGGTTTGACAACGATACGCAAGGTAAACCCTTTTCGAGAAGTGACTTTATTGGTGTAGTCTTTGCCTCGAAATACCGAACTGATCTCATAAGTTTCGGATCGAAGAGGGATTACGAGAATACTGGTTTTTACATTTCAAACGATATGTACCCCAAATTAGTCGAAGAATTGAAAGTGGACAATTCCGAGATAGCCCATGCGAAGAAGTACGAGATTCTGAAGGAGGGTCTTTTCACTCGCAAGGAACACATGACGGACGACGAAGTCAAGAAATGGCTTTATCATGACGAGGATATGATTGTGATAGGCAAAGAACGGGCAAACCCCTGGCGTTTAAAAGGGATGTTCGGCGCTTCCGCAACATCGTACGGTGCCGTTGGAGAGCATTATATACAATCCACCGGCAATGGTGCGAGGATGGCCGGTGGTTCCTGGATTAACACTGGCGAAGGCGGTGTAGCACCGGATCACTTGGAAAGCGGTGCGGATGTTGTTGCGCAAATTGGTCCGGGTATGTTCGGCTATCGCGATAGTAATGGCAGCTTCTCATTCGACGAATTTAGGCAGAAAGCAGCCGAGCCGAACATCAAGGCGTTCGAACTGAAATTCGCGCAGGGTGCTAAAATCCGCGGTGGACACTTGGAAGGTTCTAAAGTAAACGCGAAGATTGCAGCCATCCGTAAAGTTCCGCTCGGAAAAACTGTCAATTCACCAAACCGTTTTCCGTTTTTGAAGAACGACAAAGATACATTCCGTTTCGTACAGAAGCTGCAAGATGCAGGTGGTAAGCCAGTTGGAATCAAGATTGTTATCGGGGATCAGACAAAGTTGGATTCGTTCTTTCAGACGATGATTAATTTGGATATCTATCCAGACTTCATCACGGTAGATGGCAGTGAAGGTGGTTCCGGCGCGACCTTCAAGGCGATGGCCGATGGTATGGGCTTGCCCCTGTATCCAGCGCTAATCATCCTTGATGACACTGCTCGCCGTTATGGTGTGCGTGATCGCTTCAAAATTTTCGCTTCCGGGAAGTTAATCACGCCTGACAAAGTCGCGATCGCATTAGCGCTCGGGGCGGATTGTGTCAATTCCGCACGCGGGTTTATGATGGCGAATGGTTGCATCATGGCGATGCAATGCCACACGGGAAAATGTCCGACGGGCATAACAACGACCGATCCGAAATATCAGATATCCCTTGTACCTGAGGAGAAACAGTGGCGTGTGATGAACTACGTGCTCCAGTTACGAGAGGGACTATTTGCATTGGCTGCTGCCTGCGGCCTGGATAGCCCACGTCATTTTACCAGGGAGCATGTGGTGTTTAAAAATGAATACGGACGGACGGTTCGGCTCAGTGAGTTGTTCCCGTATCCTAAACCAGGGTCAAAACCGAGCGGATCAGAATTTGAAGATATTAGATAAACTCCAATACGATTCAATAAGTAACTCAAGTTTCGCACCCTAGGGAGCCAGCTCATCACAGCAATCGAAGAACAGAGCTCCAATCGTCCTCGGATCCTGCTCATCGCGTGCCGCTGTCGCCAACATGATATACCTTGCGAAGACGATGGTTGTATGAGCAAACATTTGTTCGAAACCCTCGAACAAACTTTTGAGAGGCATGGTCGTAAACCCTGGCAAGCAGTTCAACCTTCTTGCTGCGATTACGACTAAACAATAAATCGATCACCGTCGACTGCGCAATCTCGTTTCCGAGGGCTTCACACCAACATACATGGAAAGCTTGCGTCCGCGCGTTCAGGAAATCGCCGATGAGCTACTCGATGCTGTGCAAGATAAAGGCAGTATGGATCTCGTTGAGGATTATGCGTATCCATTACCGATTAATGTGATTTCGGAAATGCTAGGGGGTTCCAAAAGCAGATTCGCCAAAGATCCATCTCTGGTCTGGGGCATTGTCCCGTGGTCTTGGTCTGGGCAAACCATCACCGGAAGTTGTAGAGAGTATGAGAGCCTTGGGTGAATACACTGCACAACTAGTGGCGGAAAAGCGGCGGTATCCTGCAGATGACTTGATCAGCCAGTTGATTGCCAGCGAAGATGAAGGCGATCAACTGAACCAAGATGAATTCATGTCAATGATACCGCTTCTGATTTTCGCTGGGCACGAGACGACATCGAACCTGATTTAAACCGGTGCTTTGATGTTATTGGATCATCCGAAGCAATTGGAGAGACTCAAAGCTGACCTCAGTTTGGTTTCTTCGGCGGTTGAGGAACTCCTTCGTTTCAATGGTCCCTCCACCATTGTCGGACCACGATTTGCCACTGAGGACGTCGACCTCGCCGGTCAGCAGATCAGAAAAGGTTGTGGTAAACCCACCCTCCAACCTGCAAAATGCTTGTCTTGAACAATATACCGATACCATCTTTAAAATTTAAACGCATGTTCACGCAACGGAAATCCTAGACGCTAATCATCAAGGCCCACAGAACGCGAAGATCGTTAATTTCCCAAGGCGGCGCATTTTACAGCACATGACCCTTCCCGCGTAATCGTTGGGCAAGTTTCAATCAAACTGCCCAATGCTCTGAAATTCAGTTCAAAATGGGCGGATTTTCTTGGGCATGTGCCCTTCGACAGGACAATCCTCTAGACATAAATCTAAACAGACACCAACCATAAGGAGGAAAATTTATGTACGGAGCATTTGGTGGCTATACCCGTTGGGCGGTCGTGTTCTTAATTATCTTTGTTCTGTTCTTCTTGCTTGTGCCAGCCGTTGGTTATGGCGCAGGTACCAGCTGTGCGGGAGCATACTAATAACTCGTTGTTAGTTGTGTGCCAACACAAACCTGTTGCAGAACGACTCCCCACAGGAAACCAATAATAAGGAGGAATTGTCCATGTATGGTGCTTTTGGTGGATATACTCAATGGGCTGTAGTGTTCTTGATTATCTTTGTTCTGTTCTTCTTGTTTGTACCAGCCGTTGGCTATGGTGCAGGTAGCAGCTGTGCGGGAGGATACTAATAATAATCGATAAGTCGAACACAGGCGTCCTATAAGGACGCCTGTTACATAGCAGGTAGAACTTTAATTACACGTTCAGTGAATACCTGCAGTTTTAAAATGGAAACTGCAAAATGAGGAAAATGATGGTTAAGTTACGAAAACGGATGGCAATCCGGATTTAGGTCGTTTTCCGTCAGCACCCGCGAGGAATATCCCAGTCGATATGGCAATTCAAATAGTCTTGAGAGTCCTCGAACTCTTTGAGAGCCATATCCAAAAGTTATAGGAGTCATTCCAGGTATTAAAACTTTCACAGCATGCAGTCCACCGTGAGATACTTCCACACTAGTTTGATCCAACACGATAACGTCAAATCCTCGACCGTGTAAATCGTCAAACACTGAATTGAGAATCAGCCGAATGTCTCGTGATTCGACCTGGTATCGCCGAGCTACATCGGTGTATACTTCTTCGACTGCCTGAATCTGCCCTCGATTCTCCTTCCTCAAAAGAAATTCCCAACGTGGATAAGCTTCGGGCAAAGCAGCGACCGCAACGTGATCGAGAATATCCCTGATTTTTTTCGGATCCAAGAACATCGAAGCTGCCTCTTTGCGCCTCTCCTCCGACGTTCGCTGAAGGTTCAGCACCTGAACAGTTAATTCGCGGAGCGCACCATTGACAGCCTGATAGGGATTTAAATGGCACGCGGAACCGCTTACCACTTTCGGATAATCGTTCTCTTCGTTAATTGCCACAGCACAAATTGCCGGTATGCTGAGGTCATGGGACATATTAAATAGGCGAACTTCAAAGCCACTTTCCTCCAAATAATTAAAAACTTCTGATGTGTGAGCTGGGCAGTAATTACCCAGTCTGAGCTCAGGTAGCGGCATCTTTGCGTACCACATGTTCAGAAACCCATCCCGCTCAAGAACTTCGAAAGTTCCATGCAGGACAGCTTCTTCCAAAGTCCCACCTAATGCGCATCCATTCGACGTTTCTTTGATGAACCGCTTCTCATCAGCGGTTGGTCCATAAAAGGCAATCTGCTCCGGAATGAGGACAGACGTATTATACTTGGTCGAGTGTGCCCAAACCCATGAATACTTCGTCTCTTCATCAAAGGGTTCAAAGATATGATTGGACGACTGCAACAACTCATGGCTGTGCAACCCGAATTGTGGTGGGTGTATGGCGATGTCGTTCAATTCCGAATACTTGCCAAAGACGACAGGGCGGCGGTTCACAGCCTGAAATCCGCAACTTCGCTCCAACACTTCGAGCATTGCGGATTGCTTCGCATCGGTGATGGACAAACCCGAGCCATACCCAGCAATTTCAGTACCAGCAGGCGTGTAAATATACGCACCTGCCTCAACATAACGGTCTCCATTCGAAAACGCATGAGCGTTCGAAATATAACCTACCTTCGTATGCATGAACAACTCTTCTAAACGCTTGAAATCCACAGTTCCAATTCTCAACGTGTCGACATCGTTCATAATATGAGAAGTGAATTGTAATTGGGCAAGAGCGGGATCGTCATCTGGCATAAGGTTACATCGAGGACAATCGTGACTTGGGACAACTGGCACCCACTCGATGTGTTCCGCTTGCTCGTACACACCGACTTTCCCTTTGGAGTTTGGAGAGGTCTGGGATTCCAAAATGACAGATTGTATCTCATCGGTTACGATGTCTCCCAACGTTAAAAGGTCTGATTGAGACATCTGCAGGGGTTCCGCGATACTGCCGACTTGTTGGTTGAAAATAGAATACAGAAGACTGCGATCGAAGGTATTTTCCCAACGCAATTGTAGACAAGTCACGCAGCCAGGTATTTCTGGAGTCTCCAGCGGCCCCACTAGAACCGTCGATCCCCTGCCAAGCACAGATAAGATGCTAAGTTTTAAATCCCTACACTTCCCCAATACCAAGTCCTCGAATTCACAAGGCATATCCGATGCCAAAATGACAAGTTTTGGGCGGTATTCCTCTAGATCATCAAGTGAACAGTTGTGCACCATCTGAAATTCAGTAGTTTGACCGTACTTTTCACACCAGGTGTCAATGATTTGTTTACCCAATATGGATCCATTGTGAAATATCACAATATTCATCATATCCCCCGCAATTAAGCATCAGTCACTTTATTTTCGTGTTACCATATTGTAAGTCAAAATATTCACGTACTACTATGTATAGAACGAGGACTCCGGCGTTGATGACAGTCATCAACGATATCATCATAGGTCTCGACCAATCAGATTCGCAGACACAGGCTCCCTGCCGACTTCCCTGCCCGTACCGATAATTGTCCGATATGGTGAATTTCATGGACAATAACGTGTCGTACAATCTCCACTGCCGTCATCGTTTCTCCAGGTCTCCAGGAGCTTGGACTGTGTCCAAGTCCCTTACCGGATTCCACGATTCAAGAACCAGACGAATTTCCTCACGCCATTCATCTGAGAAAGCGCGGGCCTTATTCAGGGTCAAGCGATGTCGGTCCCAGTTTCCGTACAAACCGTACCCGACTCTGACCACGGCCATCATAATCCGTCTTGACCGGTACTCCATCGACTTCTCCATCACCCGGCTCAATCTCGAATCCCATCCTGGTATGAAACGCTATCGATCCTTTGTTCACTGGCGATGTCACGGCATGCACCTCTGTGCAACCCCGTTCATGAACCGTTTCGAAAAACCTCTCATATAGCTCTTGACCCAGTGCACGTTTACGATAATCCGGGTGGACACCAACGAAATGTATGTAAGCTTGCTCCTGATGGGTTTGTGATACGAGCCCGACCAGAAAGGCGACGATTTGGTCATTTTCAGTGACGACAAGGCTCGTTTCCTGAAAGTGTTGGAAGAAAAGCTTCGGAAGCATGTCGGCCATGTGGCGACCGCCCCACCAGTCGTCGATCACACTGATAACGGAAGCGTAGTCCTCTTCTGTTGCATTTCGAATGTTCATAAGTTATCACGCTCCAATATCATTCCTTAACCAACATGAAAAATTGGCCGTGCTCCTCACATCCCAAGCATGTCAGAATAGGTTCCGAGGTGCTCACTCTGCCATGAGTTGTGGGCAGTAAGCAATTGGTTATTATGTGGCCATCACGAACACTCAGATAATATCTGACTTCTTGAACGAATACCTTCTTTAGCGCAAGCGATAGGGATTATGCTTGGATATGTTCTGTTATTTTCCGATGTGACTCCGACCAATTACTCTGAGGATTGTCGATTTTAACGACGTTAATCGGTAGAGTCTGCAATATATCTAGTTCAAGTGACCGCCTTGCCTCCAACACCTCGACATACCCATCTGTACCATTTAATCCACGTGTCCTCCCATACCCTTGTTCGGTATGGGAGCAAACGACAAAATCTAGCCACTCATGTAACCGTTCCTTGCTTACCTTGTTTATCGTTTCGTTGACGTCTAATGGATTGAGGTAAACCAAAATAGGGTCAAGTCTTTCAATCGCTCGGCTTACATTGAGGATGTGACGCGAAATGTATTCCGGATCCTCACCATTTCTAACAAATAGCTGAGTTAAAGCATTTTGTAGATAACAGCATTCAAAAATTACAACAGTGTTTCTGTTGGCTTGCTTTGCAGAAAATTGCTCCCACCTCTGCAGAATTACATCACAATATTCATCTGATGGGAGTTCGTAAACATCGAACTTACTGATTGCTGTTATGAGCTCCTCTGGCAGATCAGAGTCTGTTGCTAATTTTCCGTAGGACAAAAAGATGTGTTTTCCATTTGCTAACAATGCGGAACGAAGAGTGTCCTCGTACTCAACATATGTTACAACTAGCTCATCAAATTGTTCACGAGTGAAGTAAGCCATTGACTCGCAGTCAGCGGGGTGATCGAGATCCCCTTCATCATACAATTCACATTGCACTCCTTGGCTCTGAAGATATTCTGCAATGAAACTGGCCGTTGAGCTTTTACCCGAACCAGGAATCCCTTCAACAATGATTAAATTTGTATTCATAACTGCCTCCATAAACTCGAAATATCATTTAGCCATATCATTGCATGTTGTCGGAGTAACTCGCCATATCGCACGTGCCAATGTAGATGTTTGATCCTCTCCAACATACGTTGCTACGCAGCAAGCCCCGTGTTCGGCATCATTTGGTGCTCGTTACTTACAGGGTATCTGGGTTGTTCCAACGGGAGCTCTCTACTTCAGGAAACTCATTAGACTGAACTATAAATTCTCCAACCCCATTGAACTCCTATTCCTTCTTTGAGCCCCATCCGATTGAGGGGCTATTTTCATGTCACCCGACCATTATCGTGCTGTTTATCAAACAAGAGCCCCCACAGTTGGGCGGCTCTTGTTTGTTCTTTGAAGTTTACAGGAATTCTGCGAGTCAACAATCCATCACAACGGGAAGTCACGGTACGTCTGTTGGACGGAAACCCACTTTGTCGTGGTGAACTCATCGACAATCCAAGGGTTTCCAAATCGACCGATCCCACTCGCTTTTGTCCCGCCAACCGGAACTGTAGGCGCGTCGTTGACTGTTTGATCGTTGATATGGGTCATACCGCTGTCGATCTGCAGCGCTAATGATTGACCCTTTGATAAGTCCCGAGTAAAGATAGAGGCACTTAGCCCATAATCAGTCTGGTTCGCAAGTTGTACAGCTTCTTCGTCCGTATTCGCCCTGATTACCGCTGCAATTGGTGCAAACAGCTCGGTCTGTGCAAGTGCACTTGCGTTGTCTACATCAGCAAAAATAAACGGTGTCAACACGTTGCCAGTACGACAGCCTTCCAGCACGACACGCGCCCCTGACCGTTTTGCTTCTTCGATCACGTCAAGCGCTCTATTCATTTGCTGTTCGTTGATGATCGGACCGATCACGGTTTGCGGGTCACGCGGATTTCCGCATGGCAATTCCTTCGCACGCGACGCGAACTTCTGCACAAATTCGTCAAACACATCCTGATGGACGATAAAACGGTTAATAGCCATGCAAATCTGACCTTGGTGAAAGAATTTGCCAAAAATAGCTGCATCCACTGCACGATCGACATCCGCGTCCGAGAGTACGACGAAGGGACTGTTGCCGCCGAGTTCCAACGCAACCCGCTTCAAGTGCTTACCCGCAATCTCTCCAATGTGTCGACCAACTGGTGTGGAACCTGTGAAACTGACGAAGTTTACATATGAATGATTGATCATCCCGTCGCCGATTTCCGAGATGTCTGTCAATAGAACATTTAAGACGCCTTTTGGAAGTCCCGCTTCTTGAAAAGCTTTCGCGATCATCGATCCGCCGGAAAGACCTACCTGAATGTCCGGCTTATGAACCACAGCGTTTCCCAACGCCAATGCGGGAGCAATGGTCCGCATTGATAGATTCACGGGGAAGTTAAACGGCGAAATGGACGAAATTACCCCGATCGGGACGCGATGAATGTAATTTGTCTTGCCTTCCATATGAGACGGAACTTCCCTGATTGCGTGCAATTCATCTACCATATGGATAGACTCTTCCAAAACCTCAAGAGCCAAGTGAAGTTCTAGGTTGGCTTTTAACACAGTCCCTCCGGTTTCACGTCCGATTAAGTCAACAATGGCCGCCTGGTTTTCCCTCAAATACGCACTTGCCCTGGAGAGCACCTCTTTTCGTTCTTCCGGCGAAGTCTTGGACCAGGTAAGCTGCGCGGTATTTGCCGCATGAAACGATGCTTCAAGTTGTTGCGCCGTCGCCAACGGTACGGATGTGATGACCTCGTTGTCGAAGGGGTTACGTATCTCAAATGTTTGTGGGCTGGCCCCAACGACCCAGTCGCCATTGATAAAACTCTTGTTTAAGTCTTCATAGCGCAACATATTCCCTGCTCCCCTTTTTCCTAAATTACACAAACGATATAACTGGCTTAATTGTCTTGCCAGTCTTCATATCCGTGATGGCTTCATTGAGTTGCGTATGTGGATAGACTCGAATGAGACGGTCGAACGGGAAGCGATTCTCCTTATAATATTGAATCAGCTGCGGGATAAACAGTTTCGGAATAGAATTCCCTTGTGTGACTCCGATGACCGTGCGATTGGGTGGAATCAAATCGTCGTGGATATGGAGCGTCACTTCTCCAGAGACGCCGACCACGGCCAAAGTACCCCGCACGCGCAAGGAGCGAACCCCTTCGGCTACAAGGGAAGCAACACCAGAAGACTCAATGGCATAATGCGCTCCACCATTCGTAATCCTAGTAATCTCTTCACTAGGATTCACATGAAGGGCATTAATCACGTCAGTTGCCCCTAACTCGAACGCCAAATTCAAGCGTTCCTCGTTGATATCTACCGCGATGATCCGGTGGCAACTAGTTAACTTGGCAGCCATCACAGCACTGAGTCCGACGCCGCCGCACCCGAAGATAGCAATACTTTCTCCAAATCCCGGCTTGAGGGTGTTGAAGACAGTACCAGCGCCTGTCTGAATCCCACAAGCCAGCGGCCCGAGCAATTGAAGGTCCAATTCCTTGTCCACCCGCACAAGGTTGTTCACGTGCACCGTCGCATAGGTTGCCAGCGACGACTGACCAAATAATGTCCCTACGGCTTGTTCACCGATAGATAACCGCGTCGTACCGTCGAGCATAACCCCGCCGAAATTCAAGTCAAAAAACCTGTCGCAAGCATTCGGTTTGCCTCTTAAGCAGTTCTCACATTCGCCGCAATAAGAGAATGACATCACAACGTGATCCCCGGGTTTAAAAGATGTCACCCCAGGGCCGACCCGCTCAACGATCCCGGATCCTTCATGGCCAAGCGCGATCGGAATGGGTGTGTGAATATGCTGATCGCAAACCCCAAGGTCCGTGTGACATATCCCGGTGGATACTATTCGTACCAATACCTCGTTCAGGTGAGGTTCCTTGACCTCGACTTCGGTGAACCGAATGTCCCCACTCTTCTCCAATACCACCGCAGCACTTGCTTTCATGCTATAAACCTCCCGAAAACAGCACCTTATTCAATCGTCATGTTGTGCTCTGTGAAAACAAGGTTGTGCCCCGTTCCCCTGCGAATGCCCCAGTAAACTAGTCCTGATATAACCATACTGACTAAGTAGCTAACGTCAGCGCCGTGGAAATCCTTAGCAAAAGGTCCTTCGTACACAGCGGCAGACATGAAGGGAATGGAGACAAGAATTCCGATGATATAAGCTATCCACCCGGAGCGATTAAATAGACCTGCAGTGTTCCCGTAAAAATCTGTATATCTATAACGCCCTTTTCGTATAAAGAAGAAGTCGGCGATAAAAATAGCGTCCATTGGGGGAACCAAGTACAACACGAGCAATAGATAGTTCTCGTACTTGACTTGAAATTGTTCCTTGGCCCAAAGCGCTAAGATGACGCCGATCACGCCGATCACCAAGGCTGAAGTCCAACGTTTCATTTTTATTCCAGAGACTAATGCCGTCAAACCGCCGCTATATACATTCATGGCGTTTGCCGCAACGCTCCCCAACGCTAGCGCCAGCATCACAACTGGAGCAAAGCCGCCGACCATGTTGTTCAGACTCTTGATCGGATCTCCTGTCGGATTCCCAGTGAGAACTGCCGCACCTAAGGAGAAAATAATGGTGCAGGAAATGGCCATGCCCCCGAATGCCGGGCCAAATATGGTCCGAAATTTAAAAATTTTCGGTATATAACGAGTGTAATCTGAAGCATATGGTGTGTAGCCAGGACCCGCATAGGAATAGGCAATTGCGACCATGAGCACAAAGGTGCCCCACCAGTCAGCGCCAACCAGTTTGGGGTCGCCTCTGTAGCCCCAGTGAATGTGGGGAATCGCTAGAATGATCACGATTAGAAAGACGATGCCTACAACAATGGCTATCCACCGCTCCGCAGACTGCACGATATCGTTTCCGAATACCCCTAGAGAAATCGAGACCAATGCCAAAATCACAATCCCCGCATTCAGGGGCAACTGAAAGGCTGCGTTGAGAGCTTGGGCGCCCAACACTGTAAGAATGGTGAACCAGCCTAAGAAGTTTAACCATGCGATGATGACCGGGAAAATCGCTCCAACCCTACCAAAGGTCGGGCGGGTCATCAGCATCTGAGGAACGCCGAGTTTCCACCCCATTGCAGACATGACAGGAATGATGATGGCGCCCATTAAGATACCTAGCACCATTGCGATAATAGCAGGCCAAAAGCCTAATCCTAGTTGAATTGAAATGGCCCCGGTTGCAAACGCTGCAATGGTCATATTGGTGGACCACCAGATTCCAAATAGGTTCTTAGGGCTGCCATGTCGTTCTTCATCAGACACGTGACCAATTCCGTGTTGTTCGACTGCTGCTCGGTTTTCTTTTAACCTTTCCCCCATACCGATTCTCCGCTCCTTACGTAGGTCACGTAGTATCCGCAAATGATGACTTCTTTCTTGTTCAACAACATCTCAAACAATCTGAGAACCGCGTATTCAACCTTACTTGGAGTCAATCACTGATCAACTGTGGGCCGTGCAAGGTGCAAAGAAGCCCTCCTCGATCTTCGTTCCGAAATCGTGAACAGGTAATATAATCCTCCCGCAACGATGCCACTGACAAAGTAGCTTATATCAGCACCTTTGAGCGCGTGCCCAATGGGCCCCGTGTAGATTGCGGATGCCATGAACGGAATAGAAACGACAAACCCGATGATAAAACTCCCCAGCCCTTTCCACCTGATACCGGCCATCGGGCCGCGGGGACGGTAAAAGTCCAACACGTTGTCGATGCGAGTTCGTTTGTTGATGTAGAACTCCACGGCCTGGACGCCGAACCACGGTGTGACCCAGTAGACCAGGAACAGTAAGAAGTTCTGGAGAAAGTCCACCGCTTTGCCCTCGGAGCTAAAAATCAGCGACAGGACGATGCTGACGCCGCCAATCAATATGGCAGAGGTCCAGCGTTTAAGTGGCAAGCCGAACGTTAAAGCTGCCAAACTGCCACTATAAATGTTTAATACGTTGGAACTCATAGACCCGAGGGCGAGGCCAACATAAGCCACGACAGAGAACCAGCCCATGGTCTTACCTATGAGCGTAATCGGTGCCGCTCCGTTAAATCCTGCTGCCAAGGCTGCGCCGACCACACTGACCCACGCGATCGAAATGAAAAGGCCAAATGTTGTGATCCATACGGGACCTCGAATGCGCGTAGTCTGAGGCAAGTAACGCCCGTAGTCCGCGCCATACGGCGACCACCCAACAGCATAGGAGAACATAACGGTAAATTCAGTGAGCCAAACAACGGGTGAGTTATGGTGGGGAATCGCCCCGGTTTGACCGTGGTGAGCTAGCATCACGAAGGTCATCACGAGGAAAATAAGGCCGACCACCCACGTCATAATCCGTTCAAATCCGTGAATCAAATTGTGTCCGTACAGTGCCAAAACGATAGTGACCAACGAGATAATCAGCATGGAGACGAGGTATGGAACGTGCAAAGCTTCCTTCATTGCGAGGCCACCGAGAATGTTATTGACAGTGAACCAGCCTAGAAAGTTAAGCCAAGACAGTATCGCAGGCACGAAGTTGCCGTGGTAGCCAAACGAGGCTCGGCTCTGAGGCATCTGCGGCATGCCTAATTTCGGACCCATAGCCACAGACAGTCCCACAACCACCGCGCCCAAAAAGGTTCCGGTTAAGATGGATGTAAGCGCTCCTATGAAATTTAATCCCAAGGTGATTCCGAGTGCCCCAATGGTCCATACAGACAAGTGCAAATTCGACGCGAACCAAACATTAAACAGCTTCCTAACTTTCCCGTAACGCTGATCCTCGGGAATGTGTTCAATACCCCGTGGTTCAATGACAAAAGCATCATTTTCTCCGTAACTCTGTTCTTTGCCCTCCATTTTGAGACCCCTCTCTCGCCTTCGAAATACAACCAGGGTAATGCGTAGGAGTGTTAGGATTTAAATTGGGCAAAACCGAAACGGGGACGGGCCGCACAAACGGCCGTGTACTTTCTTGTTGTTCTCCCGAGTTGAATATCCGCGTTACGGCATCCTTCGCTTGTTATATGTCGTTCGTTGCAGCCGCCGCAAAGCGTTCCTTGCACTTCGTAGCGTCGTATTCATACACCCATTCCGCTTTAATGCCAACGGCATTCGGGTTTTTCGCTTGCTCCTCCTGCATCACCAGATCCCGCTTTCTTTGCTCATCCGGTGAACTCAAATGGTAGGTGCGACCTCTTTCGCGAGCCTGCAGTTGGACGTCGCCGGTTCTCGGGCGCCGTTCCGACTCGTACGCGCCCAAGGCCGCCGATACGTCGTTGCCGAAATACTCCAGTGCTTCCGACAACACATACGCGTCCTCGATAGCCATAGCAGCTCCCTGGGACAGGTAAGGAAGCATCGGATGGGCCGCGTCTCCCAGAAGTGTTGCGCGTGTGCGGGACCACTTTTCCATCGGATCGCGGTCATACAGACCCCACTTGAAAACCTGGGCGTCGTCGGTGCGCTCGAAGAGCTGGATTAAATCAGAGTTCCACCCCTCGTAAGCATCAAGCAATTCTTGAGTCGAACTATTTTCGAACCATGATTCTTTAATCCACTCTTCAGTCTCCTTGCATGCGACGATATTGACCGCATGACCGCCTTTGACATAGTAAGTTACGACGTGGGCCTTTGGGCCCATCCAGAACGACGCAGCGGGTTGGACAAAAGGCAGCGGATATTCATCGACAGGTACAAGTGCCCGCCAACACATGTGGCCGGTAAAAGCAGGCTGGTTTTGGCCCCACAATGCATCGCGCACCACCGAATGAATGCCGTCGGCCCCTACGATGAGATCGGTCTCAAAGCGGCTACCATCGTCGAACAACGCCACTGCCCCGTTCTCGTTCCACTCGACGCCGACACACTTAACGTTAAACGTAATGCATTCTTCAGGTAGTCCGTCCGTGAGGATTGTGTGCAAGTCCGCGCGATGTACATGATAATACTCGGCTCCATACAATTCTGGGCAGGCGTCTTTCAGCGGCGTGCGGAACAACTCGTTCCCGGTGTGCCAGTCTCGCCCTACCATCGCCTCTGGTAAGAAACCTACCTGACGTATTTCTTCCTGCAGACCCAATGCCTTCAGAACTTTGACCGCATTCGGCGTCATTTGAATTCCCGCGCCGACTTCTCGAAACTCCGCAGCCTGTTCAAACAAGTGGAAAGCAATCCCGCGCTGCCATAATGCGCGGGCCAGGGCTGTGCCGCCAATTCCTCCACCGATGATCCCGACACTCAGAGAATGATTCATGTCAATCCTTCCTTTACTACGTGATGTCGCACTGCAGGTTCATGCCTGGCGAAACCGTTGCGGATTAAGCAAACTGGCCATTCAACTGCTCGACAAAGTCCGTAACGTATTGGGTAAAACGCACGGGATCGTCCTTGTAAATCATGTGACCGACGCCAGAAACCCGCACCGATTTCGCGTCCGGGTTAAGGCGCTGCAACAAACGAAACTCGTCATCCAAGATCGTATTGCCAAACTCTGCTGCGAGCAGAAGTGTGGGACAAACAAGCGACTTGTAGTAAACGTGAAATGGCTCTGTAAAAAATCCACGGTATGATTCGACAATGGCCTCTAGGGAAACATTCAGGTACTCTTCCTCCCGCAATCTAACCAACTGTTCCGAGAGTCCGGGGAATTGCGCCTTAAACTCCTCTTGTCGGCCAGTGTCAGCCAGAAGTTTCTGATACAGGAAAGTGTGCAGGGGCGTTGGATAGTCATCCCGTTGCCCTGGGCCGTTGACAGGCGGATCGACCGCGACGATTCCACGCACCAATTTGGGATACGTCGCAGCAAATGCGGCTGCCACTCGAGCGCCCATGGAGTGCCCTACCAGAACCGGAGAAATTGGGTTGCTGATCATTGAATTGACCACAGCCAAGACATCGGCTACATAGTCGCTCATCCGATACGAGAGGTTTACCTGCGTAGAACGACCCCGCCCTCGCATATCCACCGATACGCAGTAGTAGAACTCCGGCATTCGTTCGATCACGTCATTGAATGACTTTGCAAGACTCGTTATCCCCGGCAAAAACACCACCGGAACGCCGTCACGGGGACCTGATGTCTGCAGGTGCAACTCTACTTCACCGGTATTCAGCAGGATGCTTTCCATTTTCTTTACTGACAACGTTGTTCCCCCCGATAAGTGTCTATTGTGTAGCATCGGCAACTTGTAACCGTCGGGTTTGCCGTCAAATGGCTGGTCGTGTACTACTTCGCGGACCTCGCCAACTCGTTCGGCAGCAAGGACGGTACCAAGATTTCTCCTCTTTTGACGACAAGCACATCATCCAACCACAGGGAACAATTACACATCGGAATGTCTAGGTGACAAGCGGTGTCATTCGTTCCCCCAATTTCCGCGTTTGGACCGGTGGAAAATAGCACATTGCCGAAGAAGGCCCGGCCATCCATCCCTATTCCACGAGTCTCGGTCACCAGGGCATCCCATCTGGCACGCTCATTCAAACCAAAGCCAATATGGGAGATGCCGTACGCATTGGGATCGTCAAAGCTTTTCATGTATTGAGAAATGATAGTGGCGTCCAATCCACCCTCTATACTTTCTACACGACCCTTGTGGATCGTGAATCGAACCGGTTCTTGTACATAACGTTTAAACGGAAACACGATATCCCCCGGCTGCAGAACAACGACGCCGTTGACGCCGTCGTCGTTGCCCCCGGTGAAAGCGAACCCGCTTGTAAAGTGGTCCCAGTGACCCGGGTCGTCTGCAAACCCGTATTCTGCTACAGCCGGGTACTGTCCCAACTCATACGTAACATCTGTTCCTGCGTCATTGGTAAAACGCAGCGTTTTCGCCCGTTCCAACATTTGTTTTTGTTCCATTACGCGTCGTTTGTCGCTCTCTTTAGGGAACATCCTCGCCAAAGTTTCTGGAGGCTCGACACACAGAAGAATTCTTGTGTTTGCCGCCTGGATGGCTAACTGTTCCTTGGAGAACAGGAGGAAAACAAGATCGATCAGCAAATCGCACTGTTTAAATGCCTCTACCACCAGCGGGTGGTCGCCCAACCCCGTCTGCCCAACACGCCCCGCCAATTCTGCGCCAGCTCCTTGGTAAGATGGCAAATCGACGTGGAATACTTTAGCCCCTAGTTCAACCGCAGCGGCGCTAAAGGCCTGTGCGTACTCCAAGCGCTCGAGTCCTTGTGTAAGAATGCCCACCGTTTCGTTGGGGTGAACTCGACACAACTCTAGCTCACGCCGAAAGAGTGGAAGTAGTTTCATCGCTGTATCCATCAAAAAGCCCCCTCTGATTCCTCAAGCATCATCTACTGTTCATACTAGGTAGCCATCTAGCTTCTGCAAAACCGTTTCGCACGTGAAGACGTCCGCGTATTTCTGCCGCATATCAAACAAACTTATCGCATGCGACTCCGACCAGCGGTCACCGACCGCATCCTCAACGACAATGGGTGCAAAGCCGTACTGTAACGCGTCAACCACCGTGGCGCGAACACAGCCGCTCGTGGTGCACCCGGTGACCAGTAGGGTATCGACATGATTGTGAATGAGTCGCGAGACCAAATCGGTTCCAAAAAATGCAGAAGCATATTTCTTAACCAACAGTGCATCTCCAACCTCAACATGCAAACGCGCATCAACTTCCACCGCACGGGTTCCCTTGATGAGGGTCTCAAGACCTTGCATCTTATTGACCCAGATACCTGAATCGGCCAACGACTTGTCGTCATATGCGATTGTTGTAAAATAAACGGGCATATCGTGAGCGTGCGCGAAGTCTAGCAATTGATTGATCCGGGTAATCTCTGGCGTGAGGTCGGATCCCAACGGGTAATTCGGGTCTGTAAAGCCGACAATCATATCTACCACAATGACGGCTGGCTGTTTGCCCAGCTCCAACTCACCACCAAAGCCACGTTGCAAAAGAAGCTCTTGTGCCGTTTCATCTGTTCTCATCGATTGTCTCCTTAGGTATCGATTCAGCGAAAATGACGCAATGAACCGAATATACTGACATAAACATTTACAAAACTATCAACTATTTTGTAGCATTCGATGTGAAATCTAATGCATTATGTCAGTTTTTCTACCTCTCACCTTCAATACGCCCAAGCAATAGCCTCACAGTACCCGGAACACAAACGTGAAAGTTCAGTGTTTTCACTCTTCGAAATACAGTTGAAGTTGGATCACCTTACTGCATGCGCAGCCGACTAGAATGAAATGTAAATCTCTCCCCCGGAATGAACTGCGTCCGCCATGGCAACATTTGAGAAGTGTGCGTTTCCATAGTGAGATTCGAACCCGGGACAATGAAGCGACACGATCATTCTTCGTGAGTCGTTTCACCTCTTTCAATGAAAAACTACAGTCGGTTCTCTTGGTTCGATACGATACCACTCGAAACCAAAGCTGCTTAAATAAATTAATATTTGATTAAACTTATTTTATGACAAGTTTTTAAGCTGTCAAGATGGATATGTGATAAAAAATGACATATAACAATAAATCGGTGGCGGACAATCCAGGTAGACGGGTGAGTCCTGCGATGTCTAAGCCCTTTTCAAGTTCAGATTTAGCTTTGTTTGACAAGAATAAATAGGTTTAGTAACTACATTGCAATTGCGCGCGTAAGCCTTTATAGTGCATTTAAAGAACTGGAAATATAGTGAACGCGCCCTTTTTACTAAGGGGGACGCCGATAACACGTCGACCAAAGGTAGTTCGACCAGTGGAGTGAGTGAAAATGGTTCAGCGACTGCTGAATATATCTCAGGCAGCCAAACTACTCGGCGTATCATCAAGTACCTTACGACGGCTCGAACAAGACGGTATCGTTGAAGGCTATGGCCTGAAGGTGATTTATACTCCAGGGGGACAGCGGCGCTATCTCCTTGATGAAATCCAGCAGCTCTTCACCCGTGAAGGTTTCTCTGGACGACTAGGGTTTGGGAAGAAGCCTGCGCTATTACTGCGGGATCTGGTGATCGCATTTATGGATCCAAACTCCAGATTGGCGATTGAACAGGAGGGACAGATTGAAGCCTGTAAAGAGCTCATCGATCTTTGTATGCAAAAAGACATTCCAGTGGTCTTTACGCGTACCGTCTATGAACCTGGTAACGCGGCTTCAGAGATGTGGGCGAAAAAATTCACTTCATTAAATGTCTTGAATGAAAGAAGGTGGATAGACATCCACCCTGAACTGGCATCTTATCCGTTTACAATGGTCATCGACACGCCCTATGTCACGGATTTCTTCAAGTCGCCAATGGATAAATTTCTGGCCGCTCGCCAGGTGGATACAGTCATTCTGGCCGGCGTCACGACCAGCGGAAGTATCCGGGCAACTGCCGTGGACGCCATCCAACGTGGTTTTCGTGTCATCATCCCACAAGAAGCGGTCGGGGATCGCAATCAGAGCTTGCAGACCACGACCTTACTCGATCTCAACGGTCGATACGCGGATGTCATGAATGTATCGCAAGTGGTGAACTATCTACAAGTTTTTAATGACTAAACGAACTGTCATTGAAGCAGAGAGGATTATCTCCTCTCTGTAAGTGCTCCTCCGCACATGTTGCTTGCAACTCCCCTGATTTAGATCATCCTTCCGACCTTAACCAACTCATTGTCAAGATAGGCAATAAAAGTGGGATTCACTTGTAACGGTTTGCACCGACACGACGTCTGCATTCTTGAGGTGGTTCACAATGAGGATGGAGTTGTTTGTGAGTGTAGCTTTAGCGCTTTTCGCCACCGGCTGTGCTGCCCCGTCGGTCGTAGCGGCCAGTCACCCAGATGGTCCGTTTCAAGCACCCACGGTGATTCAAGCGCCCACGATTGCGAGCGATTCACCTGGGCAGTCTTGGAACTTTCCGAACGATCCGGCCACGGTTATCCTGAATATTTACAAGTGGCTGTCCAGCGCTACAGTCACCACTGTTCAAATACCTACAACGAATCATGCACAATTCGAAGATTATATCGGCCCTGCAGAACTCTATTTCACTGACCAAAACAGTCATCAAATCGTGGTCTATCCAGCCTTCTATATCGCACACGATAGTCATGGATACTACCCAGCCCTGATCAAAAATGTGGTTGTGTATAAAGATGGGAATCATGTTCAGTATTTAAATTGTCCAAGGTTGTTTCAGTGGTTAGGGCACGATGACGATTGGGGATCGCAATACAGGATGGAAGCCTATACGGACGCCGATCAGAAGGCAATCCATGATGCGAAAGCCTCTAAGTGGGGAGGACACTTGACGAACATCTTCCCCGCTATTCCTGGTATCAATAAGCGTGCGTTAGAACCGGGCCCATCGACAGCGAAATCCGGAAGTACCATCAAACCGATACCCGGAACAGTCGAGAGCTTAGTTGATCAGGAGGGAGCGAACCGTAAGGTGACGTTCATCGAGGTTTGGCATCATGGAACGAAGCAACATCGTTGGACGTACATCGTTGCGCCGAGCGGTACCATTCTTAGCCATACTCAATCTGGCCAAGTACCTCTGCAAGCTTGGAAATAGAAATCTTCTTCTCATTGATCAACAAAAGTAGGCAGTTTATTATGAATTGCCTGTTTTTGTTATGCCTTCGCACTTGAGATATAGTGTGAGGGGTGAACGATCGAAGGTAGGAAGATGAGAACTTGGATTCAGAAATACAATTTTCGAATCGAATAAAGCCCCAAGTACTAAGCATTCATCCCGATGTAAAGTCATTTATCGACATGAATAATGCATTGGTGTATTGTCCAATGGCAGACGACAACGTTGAAAAGCGCGATTGCGAAAACTGCCTGTGGTACAAACACAACCTGTGCAGTCGGTTCTAGTGATACGGGCCCCTATCGAGGCTCGTATTATTTTTTTGCACAAAGACTGTCTCTTTCCGCAAAAGACGTGCAAATCCAAATGCTCAAATATATATGTAAAAGTATTCAAGTTAATAATTGAAGTTGAATTAATGAGTTTACGAGTATATAATTTTTATCCGTGCTGACTCATGTTTATGCACAAGAGCCTAGAGCTAGGCGATAGATATAGGACGGGGGATTTACGAGATGAAATCAGCATGGAAGAGCGGCCTAACTGGCCTACTTTCAATGGGTGCCATCGGACTGATGCTTACCGGCTGTGGCACATCCACAGGCAACAATGCTGGAACTGGTGATGCATCCACTATTACGGACAATCAAAAGCCGCAACCCGGTGGCAATTTAACACTCGATTTAAGTCAGGCAGTCCCAGATGTAGATCCGGCGATTGGCTACGATACTACTTCTTCAGAGATTTTGTATCAGCTCTACGAGCCATTGGTCACATATAAGAAAAACACTTATCAAATCGTGGGCGACCTCGCAAAATCGTACAACGTGTCTGCAGATGGTTTAACCTACACGTTTCATCTCCGCCAAGGCGTGAAGTTCTGGAACAACGACCCGATGACTTCCAAGGACTTTGTGTTTGAATTAGAACGGATTCTCAATCCCAACATGAAACCAAATCCATCACCAGGAAGTTCGTTCTTCATGGACATCGCTGGTGCGCAGGCATATTACAACGGACAGGCAAAGACTATCAGCGGTGTGAGCACACCGGATGATCACACACTGGTCATTAAACTGGTTAAACCAGAATCATTTTTCTTACAGGTGTTGGCACTCCCGTTCTTGTCAGCGGTTGATCCGAACTTCGTCAACAAGGTCGGAAATGCTGCGTTCAACACGACGCAGGCAATGGGGACCGGTCCATTCGAGCTCGTGACCAACAATCAAAGTCAGGTTGTGTTGAAGCGGAATCCAAACTACTGGCAAAAGGATCAATATGGAAACCAATTGCCGTACTTGAACCAAATCACCTTCAATGTGAATGCGAATACGCAGCTCGATGTGATGCATTGGGAACAAGGCGAGACCGCCTTCCTAAGCCCGTGGGTAACTGGCGGGAACGGAATTCCAACGTCGGCCTTTCCATCCATTATGGCTAATCCGCAGTACAGCAAGTTAGTTCAGAAGCAGGCAGAAAACTCGGTGGCTTACATCGGTTTGAATGTCAGCAAAACGCTTGGTGGTAAAGCGAATCCGCTCAGCAACATCGACGTCCGCAAAGCCATTGAGTATGCATTTAACGATCAACAAATTGTGAAATTGAACAATGGTGCTGTTTTGCCGTTGAATCAGCCGTTGCCAAGCGGTATGCCTGGATACGTTCAGCACTTGAGTCCTAACGCGACGTATACCTTTAATCTCGCGAAGGCAAAACAACTATTGAAACAAGCTGGTTACGCACATGGACTCACGTTAACCCTGTGGGATCAAAATACGCCGGATGCGAGAAAGATGGACCAGGCCTTCCAGGCCATGATGCAGCAGATCGGCATCACGGTGAAAATCAACGAAGTATCCTGGAGCGATTTCCTGGCTAAGGAGATGTCGGGTGACGCGCAGATGTTTTGGGGTGGTTGGTCGCAGGACTTCCCCGACCCATCGGACTTTTTAAACACGCTGTTCAACTCGAACCAGCGGCCACAGAACAACAACACCATGTATGATAATGCACAGGTGGATGCGTGGTTAAATGAAGCTCAGTTCATGACCAATCAATCACAGCGCAATGCCCTCTACGCCAAGGTCACGAACCAAGTGATGGCGGATGCAACTTGGGTGCCCGTTTATCAGTTCACGGGTTACTATACAGTACAGCCATGGGTGCATGGTTTTTACACCAGCCCTGTGATGTTTGATCCGTTCCAGTATATCTGGATCGACCAAAACCACAGCAGTTAATGCGTACGAGTTAATCGTCGTTCGATCACGAGTCCCTTCGGGGACTCGTTTTGTGTTCGAGTAAGGTACACGCCCAAGCCCGCTTCGATGTCCCGTTAGTGGTCTGAGTCTATTAGAAGTCGACGTCGACGGATATAATAGACAATGTATAAAATGAATGCTATTGCACATTCAAACGTTCTGATCAGGGGTATGATACCTATGGACTCGTTTGCCTCGGGAGCCTCAGGATTTTTCAGATACCTGTCAAGATACCCAGTCGCGTGTACATTGATCCATTCCCCGAAGTACACAGTGATCAAGATGAGAAGCGCGTAGACAACAAATGCCGCAATTCGTTTCTGTTTCGTACATTTCACGGAGTTGCTTAACTTCGCGAACCAGTATGGAAAAATCCAATAGATAAAGGTCCAAGTAACCAAACCAAAGGCCGGATTATCCCCTATTGTGTGCCAAACAGTTTGAATGAACAGTAAATAAAGCGCGATCGATAATATGGGATAAACACAAAATTTCAGAAGCGACCTCCAATGAGCAAACTCCGCCCCAAATTTCATCATGAGTCCCCCTTCCGGCTATCCACGTATAGTCGAGTGCGAATTCGTCAAAAGTCCCCTCAGCCTAAACAAAAACTCACGGGACTCACCGATTGAATGCCATGAGTTCCGCTGTCATCCACAAATTCAACGCAGTTCACGTGATACCTCGGTAACCATATTCTACCTCATATTGTCTACGCGTAGGGAGGTTTCGCGAAGCTCGTGCCAGTCACGTGGAACTAATTAACACGAACAACAAGTTCATGCGTTATATGCCTTTCCAAATCTAGTTCCTGAATTGTTTTTGCTTGGCTCTTATAGATGTTAATTAGCCTTCTCTTCTTATCTGATACTTCTTTCGGCAATCCTGCTTTTCTCAGCGAAAATGCATAAAGGTTTTTCGTAACGAGCTGGCGTAAAATTTTTGCTAAACATTTGTGCTGTGTGTGTCCATACTCGCCTCGTAAATTATGGGTAACGACCTTCGTGTAGTTCCCGCTAGCTAGAAGTTTTTCGAGGTCGCTCTTCAGTTTGACGATGTTAAAGTTTCCGTCCCACGCATCTTTATATGACCACATTTCATAATCAGCCCCCACAAAATTCATCGCTCTTGCAAATTCTTTCGAGCGCAAGCGATTGTCACCATTGGTTACACAGACAACCTTCCAGCCCGTTCCCTGAATGAGTTGCGCACCTCCAAAGATACTTTCGTCGTCTGGATGAGCAACCACCATTAATTTGTTTGCCATAGAGATTCCCCCTTATCCCCCATAGGTATTGCCCGCGTGCGTTCGGTGTCAAGGCACATGCTGAATGTGTTTGCATGACGTCGTAAACAGGCTAACGTCGCATAGATAAGTGCCTGTTTCAACAGTCATTCCCTGCGAATAGGGATACAAGGGTTGATGTAAGGAGGGATATTGGTGAAGGTTTTGATGGTCGTGACCTACTTGAATGTGGGGGGAACTGAAACACACGTGTTGTCTTTGGCGCGATCGCTTAAAAGAATGGGCCATACCGTGGGGATTGCGACTACGGGAGGACCCTTTGAAGAAAAATTCAAAGCTTCTGGGGTATCCGTTCATCGTATCCCTAAACACGCAAACCTCCACAGTATGGCGCGGGCCATTCGGAACATCGTCCAGGTCGGAGCATATGAAATCGTACACGCCCACGACGAGGAATCCTTCGATGTAGTGGGAATGGGTCAAAAGTTAATTCGTGTGCCATGCGTCATCACAGTTCATGGACGATACCACTCGATCCCTTCGTTAAAACGCGCTGCAGCGTCCGCGAACCGTGTAATTGCTGTATCACCTAGTGTTTATAGATGGGTACAACGGATTGGGGTAAAACATAAACGGTTAGAGATGCTACCGAACGGAATTGAGACAGCACTCTATGCCCCGCCTGAAAAAGGGAACCGTAAATCGCTAGCGAACAGTACAAGTGAATTTGTGGTCGCCTACGTGGGCCGCTTTGAAGGGTTTAAGGCGACTGTTGCAAAAAGGGTGATCACCGCGAGTACGCTCATCGCGCACAACTGCCCTGCCTTTAAGCTGATTATGCACGGGGTGGGCCCTGCGCGATCGCAGTTAATTCGTCATGCAAATCGAGCAAATCAGCGGCTAGGACGCCAATATATTCGTTTCGTGCCAACGACGCAATTGGTACTGACAACTTATCGTGCAGCTGATCTAGTCATAGGATCTGGAAGAGTTGCTATGGAGGCAATGGCGAGTGGAAAACCCGTCATTGCAATGGGGAATGCTGGATATGTTGGCGTGATCGATGAGAAAAGCATGCACCGCGCTGTCGACGGCAATTTTGGCGACCATTCTGCGCCCTATGCGAGTACACCAGAAATGTTGGCTCGAGATATGAAACGCTGCATGAAGCATTCCCCTGGCTACATGAGGAGATTGGGCACCTCAAGTAGAAGGTTGATTGTCAACCGCTTTGGCGCCGGCCAGGTCGGGCGCAGGATTGAACAGATATACGCAAACGCGCTCCACAACAAGAAATAACATTTTCGATTTACGAATGTTTACAAATGGCTACTAGCTACCTTCCCGGGCCGATGATTTTTATTTTGTATTCAGGGTGGAGTTGACCGACTTGCGCATTTTACTGATGATTCACAAACTTCTTCAAGGTGGTGGAACCGAAACGCACGTAATGAATTTGGCGAAGCAACTTCGTCGTAAGGGACATCATGTAGGTATCTTTACGTCTGGAGGTTTGTGGATGCATAAAGTCAGAAGCCTTGGCATACCTGTACATCACTATCGGTTCACATCGCAAGCATTGAGCCAAGTCATTGTTCGTCACGCCTACCATGTGATACATGCCCACGACAGTCCAAGCTTACGACTCATCGAACATACACAAATTCCAGCTAAGAAACGAGTGTTTATGACAATCCACGGTATGTATATCGATGGCTCGTTGATTCGGCGCTGTCTCACGAAAACAAGTCACGTGATTGTTGTTTCACCTGCGTTGAGGGCATATGTCACGCATCTAGGCATCCCCTCTTCGAAAGTAAAACTAATCAAAAACGGTGTCTCCATGACGAACTTCAAAGTGACCACCAATCAATACCGTTCAGCCCGATACGGAATCCCAAACCATATGAAAGTAATAGGGTATGTCGGTAGATTTACACTACAAAAACGATTGCTTGGACAACGGATTGTTCGGATCTTGGCTGGGATATCGAGAAATCGACGAGACGTATGTGTGTTAGTGGCAGGCCGAGGCTCCCAGACATCAGTAAGGAATTCGGTACGCTGTCGAGTCCTCGGACATGTCGATGACATGACGGCCTTCTACAATTCGTGCGACGTCATTATCGCTTCAGGTCGTACTGCCATCGAAGCATTAGCGTGTGGTGTCCCTACAATTGCTGTTGGAACCGGTGGATACATGGGCCCTGTTCTTCCATCAACCTGGTTACAAGCGGTGAATAGCAATTTTGGGGACCACGTAATCAACCGTACGAACTGGACGAACGCAAAGCTCCTCAATGACACGCGAAATCTGCTGGATCGAAGCAACAAAGTGAACGGTGAGTTAAAGGTCATTTATCAAAGAGTTCGACTTCACTACTCAGACGAATCCAAGGTTAGGCAATTGGAACAAACGTATAGCACGTGAAAAGAACTTTTCGTTGAATTTCCCCTTGCAGACCCGCGCCAATGACGGTCACACTGTAGCTGTCCTGCCCTGATTCGCTGCGGTTGTTCGTTTCCAACTCTGCACCGTGACACCGCTAGAACCGCATTTCGCATCTCCAAGCATACAATCCGTGCGCATCTTGAGTCACGAGATAGAAACGCCTCAACCCTTGTAGGTTCGGGTGATTAGACATGCATTCCATCAGTCCCTTAGACAATCCCCTTCCCCGGTGTTCCGGAAGAACAAATACGTCACCTACTTAGCACGTTTGTTCAACTGTTCCCGCATGGCTTGTGCGACACATGTGGCTCCTGCGTCCTGCGCTTGACATAGGTTGGCAATGACCCGTTCTTGAACCGCAACTGGCTTGTTCTGACTCAGCTTTGCCGCTGCCTGAATACTTGTGATATCAATGCGAAACCCGACAATGGCGTTCATCATATTTCGATAAAACGGTTGGTCAGCTTGTGATGTTAAGGTTGAGTCTGGCTCATAGAATCGCACAACACCCTCTAACAGCTCAGCCAAGGGCTCTCCACCGTCGATCACGGTACAGGTTCCGTACACGTGAGCGGCCACATAGTTCCACGTCGGCACGGAGGCGGGCACATCGTACCAAGCAGGTGAGATGTAGGCATGTGGTCCGGAAAACACAACCAACACCGTTTGTCCGTCCAGGTTCTGCCACTGTGGATTCGCCTTGGCCATGTGGGCCAACAGGATATTGCGAGTGGGGTCATAAACAAACGGCAGATGAGTGGCGAGAGGGATTCCGTCAACGGTACTCACTAAGATGCCGAAACTGTTCGCCTGGATGAAGTTCGAAATGTCAGTCGGGTCGTTCATTTCGAATGATTTCGGTATATACATGCGGTCATCCCCTTGAATGGATGTGGTCCCCTGGAGTTCCACCTGATGGAGTTTCACGACGTCAACAAGGACGGATCACAGACTACTTTACAGATTCGGAGTTTTTCTATGCCTTCTTTACCGATGGCCCTATGAAAATGTCAACATATGACTTACTCCACTTGTCCATTTCGCTTCTGAACGGTCGTGCATTCATTAATATTGTATCTTAGAGGTAAAGAGGGTTGCTGCGATGACAAAACGTAAACTTGATGCACCTCCGACGAACTTTTTAGTTGGCCTTGGGACAACACACAAGGTGACCATTCAAAATCCAACCAACACGGCGAACGCTCCAATTCTGAAGGCCAATCCAACGACTGCAGCCAATATTGTGATCCGTGCAAACTCATTTGTTCGGGTTGTGCTTCAGGGTAATACGCGCGAACCGGAAATCATTGTAGGTGCTGCTCCAAACGGGTTGTTTTTTCAGCGAACGGTGACGCTGCGGCCAGGTCAATCGGTTACGCTGCAAGCCGGGACATTCAGCCGACAGTTTAGCGTTAAAAAGTAAGTTACAGTGCGGTTACCACCGAACAGTGACCGTCACACACATCAGCCGCTGAAAGGGCCTGCAACACCAATGTTAGCGCGGAGTTGCGGGCCCTTTTTTCTGATGCATATGATTAGCCCCGATTTCACAATCGTGCAACGACAAAAGATTTCAAACGACGACTTTATCGCAGCCCGCATCACCTAACAAATGTTGTTAAGGGATCATTTAAATACGCAATGAACCACGTCGAACATTCCAAACAGAATATATGACACACCTAAAATGAAAGTAGTAGATTTCGAGTATTTCATTGTCAAGCTGCCTCCTCTCGCGTGACAAGGATAACGCAGCTTTAGAAAAATTGTTCTATTCCAATAAGAATAAGCAAGATTCCTGCAACAATTGTGGCATGATCACCCAGCCGATTGGCCGCAAATTTTTTTCCGATGAATGTACCCACCCAAAGCAACAGAAAACTAAAAACACCGACAAAAATTGACGTATATAGAATATTCAATTGAGTGATTCCAGCGTCAAAACCACCAGCTAGCGCATTCATCGACAGGGCAATTCCCAAAACAATCGACTCAGTCAAACTAATATGGTTGTTCTTGTTAAAGTCCGCTTCCTCTGGGCTGAAAATGATTCTAACAATTTTACTGCGGCTTTGCGGATGGAGCTTTAAAAAGGGTTGAAGCAGCACACCTATCCCCACACAAATAATGACGATAGCACCAACTAGGTTGTCAATAAACGGCGCCACCCAATGGGTGATGACGTTGCCAAACAAACCTGCAAATAACGTCCCTGCAAAGGAAATAATGGCAATGACTAAATTGGGAAGCCAGGGAATTCGGACCTGGCGAACCCCATATGCCACACCTACACCACCGTTGTCTAAATTGGATGCAAGACCAATCCAGACTATCTCAAGCAGTGGAGATACATGCATACGTTCACCACCCAACCTCACTGATCTGTCGTCAAA
This sequence comes from Alicyclobacillus fastidiosus, assembly GCA_029166985.1. Taxonomy (GTDB): domain Bacteria; phylum Bacillota; class Bacilli; order Alicyclobacillales; family Alicyclobacillaceae; genus Alicyclobacillus; species Alicyclobacillus fastidiosus_A. Next base: position 2,519,248 of record CP119138.1, read on the forward strand.
CTATGCACCACGGCTCACTCAGGTGCCATGGTGCAGTTCGTGAGATCGGTGAAGATGATCGTATGCATTGCATGTGCAAAAAAGACCCCTACTCATCACATCGAGAGATCGATCCAACACGTCGCGGCATGTGTGTAAAGAGATTGGCTCAATTTTGTTGTACCGGATAAAAGTATCCGTAAAAGTTGTACATTTGATGCTTGTCGTAGACGGACTCATTAGCCAGCTTGTTCGGGACGTCGATCTCTTGACCAAGCGAAGTACCGAAGTGACTAAAGATATCTCCCTGTAAATGATAATCCTTGACATTAAATCCATCGATCGAGTTAGGTCGAAACCCCGTTCCAATCGAGTTAAATACAGTAGCACTTACTGCCTGCCACGAATTTGTATTCCCGACTTCATCCAGATACAGTTGTTGAGCCATCCATCCTCCGATGGAGTGCCCCGTGAAAATCACATGATACGAACCGCTCGGTAGTGACTTCCTCACGTTAGACGCGAATTGCTGCGCAAGTCTGAGTTGAGCCACAGAACTTTGAATATCGAGATATATACCCGCGTCAGACACTAAGTCTTGCACATCATCCGTACCGCGGTACGCAATGACGACTGTATTCCCCTGCTCGAATGCAACTGCATAAAATCCATCGCTTGGTTCCCTGTTTTCCACGTCAACAATTTTCCAATTATTTAAATCCGAAAAGAACTTTTGGTCCGCCTGCCCAGACGACAAATGCCAGTCCAAGCCGTTCACTTTCCTAATCTGCTGGTATATCCCAGAGGGACCTGTCCCACTTTCAGTGAAAACACCGATCTGTCCGAGAGTATCACCGACATAGGCATCCAGATTCGAATAAGAGATATCCGTCATCTTCATAAGTACCCCGTCATAAACACCATCCGTCACACCGGGGTTCTCCGACTTATGTTGGAGAACTGGCGATGGACTTGACATGACGACAGCATTCACGTTGATAAAGCGAGCCGATGCTAAACACAGAACGGCGACAATCATGAGTACAGCGAAACTCCTCCAAGAGGATATCCATTTCATAAGTTTAACTATGACACGATTCCCCTATCTACTTTGTCATGCGACTGGAGTGGGTTTCATGGATACACTGTTCCTTCTACCAACATAACACATCGAAGACACGCTTATGCACCGTAAATAAATGTCACAAAACAGCATTTCTCCAACTGGAGATTCCACGAACATTGTCCTCACATGCGTTTAAAGGTACCACATTCGTACCTTCAGTTATGTACCGTCCGCGTATATCATTTGACCGAACCGATCATGGAACGAATCTGACTGACATTGAAACCCATAATAGGCTGACCGTCGACGAGGAATGTTGGTACCGTTTTACTGTTTACCATCGCACGTATCTTTGCTCCCTAGAGAGAACCTCGATGCAGCGGGGGCAATTCCACGACCAAGGTCGTACCGTGCCCCAATGTGCTCTCGACCGAGATATGCCCACCATGAGCTTCGATTAACTGCTTGGCGATTGCCGTCCCTAGGCCGGATCCCTTCACCTGATGTTCCGCTGTGTTCGTCCCGCGAAAATACCTGTCGAACAGATGTGCCACGGTGTCCTCATCCATACCCGCGCCGTCATCCCGAATCTCGATTCGTACACCGGAATATCGATCCCCGTCTATGTTCATCCGTTGAACATCGATGGAAACGGTGGTACCGTTCGGATTGTGTTGCAATGCGTTGTTCAGTAGATTATCGAATGCCCGCGTAAACCACTTGGCGTCCAACGGATAGATGGTCTCCCCCGCTTCGCTGTCAAATTGCACGGTCTTCCCTTCCGCTTGCCCGTGGTTCACTAGGTCGATCACCGCGTGACGCACAAGCTCCGTGACATTCTCCGGTTTTCGCTGTAGTGGCAAGGCGTGGTTCCGCAGCCGAAAGGTCAGCCCAAGATCGTCGATGAGGCCATCGATATACGTCGCCTTTTCCGAAATTACGCGGCCGAATTCACGGACCTCACTCGCCGTCCACGCGTAATCTGGAGCCGCACACAAATCTGCGTAACCTTTGACAGAGGACAGCGGGGTTCGGAGGTCGTGTGTGATCCCGGCAATCCATTCCTCGCGCGTCTGCTCCAATCGTTGTCTGTCTGCGTCACTTTGTTGCAGTGCAGTGGACAGACGATCGAGTGTCGCGAGGACATCCCGATACATTCTGTAGGGCCTGCGCAGCTCCCCATTCGCACTACGTTTACTCTTCGGCAGTCCACGGGCGTCCGTTGGCTCCGTATAGGACTGAGCCGCCAAGTTCTGCAGCCAATTCATCATGTGCAAAACCGGTGCACCCATGCGTCGACCAAACAGATAGGCAGCCACGATGGTAGCGCACAGACTTCCCCCGAACAGCAACGCGATATAGAGGAATGGCTGATGACTATGTGCGCGTGTAGAGTCACTGGGCGGTAATCCGTAAAGCCAGGTAAGGGACTGATGATCGACGGTGCCATACCAAGTGGAGAGTTGGTAGCCAAACGTCTGAGGGTTTAATTTGTCATACACCAACAGACCCGGCGCGTACTTTTTTGGAACGTCCCTCGGGAGATTGAAATGGTAGATGGCCCGACCATTGTCGTCGAGAATTTCGATCCATCCACCTCCCTCTTTGACCTCGGCCAACACGCGACCGGAGACTTGAATACGACCGCCATCAACACTCGTCGCCGTGGCCATTTGCTTAAGCAGCACTGCAGGGTCGAGACCTGGTGTCTGCGCCGCCGAAGATCGTTTGCTGACGAAATAAAAGCCCAAGGCGACGCCGATGATAGACCACACAGCAAGCAGCAAGAGCCCAATTTGAAGGAGAAATTTCATCGTGATCCGCGTATTCAAGTTCATGGTCAGCCCTCCGTCTGCGGACTGACCAGTTTGTATCCCAATCCTCGTACGGTGACAAGATATCTCGGTTCCCCTGGGTCCACCTCGATCTTTTCCCGTAGTCGCCGCATATGAACCATCACGGTGTTGTCGTCGCCGAGGCTAGCCTCTCCCCACACCTGCTCGTACAGTTGATTCCGACTAAAGACGCGATTTGGGTGCTGGCAGAAGAACCGAAGCAATTGAAATTCCCGGGCAGGGCAAATGACCTGCTCGCCGTCAACGACAAGTTCCGCAGATGCCTCATCCACCTGAAACCTCCCGAAATCGTACACGCGTTGGTTTGCCTTTGCCGCATGAAACTGGGGCTGCAAGCGCCGCACTTGCGCCTTGATCCGCGCAGCCACCTCCAAGGGGTTAAACGGCTTGGTGATGTAGTCATCACCGCCAACCCCAAAGCCCATCAACTTGTCCAAATCGGTCGATCGCGCTGTTAAAAACAAAATGGGTGCCTGCGTGATCTCGCGGCACTGACGACAGACTTCAAATCCCTCCATGTCGGGCAACATGACATCCAAAACGATCACATCGGGGTGAAATTGTCTGCACTTCTGAATTCCATCTACACCCGACGTGGCAGTGTGAATATGTTCGAATCCCTCTTTTCGCAGAACGAGGAGAATCATATCTAAAATGGCTTGTTCATCATCAATAAGCAGTATCCTGGCTGAGTTCATTTGGTTCCTCTTCTGTACTTTTTGCACAATTGTATCATGTATCGAGGCTAACCCTTTCGTCGTGAGAACGGCTTACTGATTGCGCAAAACGGTGATAAATCCATCTAGGATTTCGTGACTGATCACAAAGCCTTTTCGCTGGTAAAACGCCAAAGCGTCGTCATTGCCGTTAGACACGAAGATAAAGTAGTCGTCGATATCATCAAATTGCTGCAACCAGTTCATGGACAGATCGAATAGTCGAGATCCGATGCCGCTTTTACGGTACTCCTCTCGAATAAAAAATTGAGACAAACAACCCACTTGGACTCTATGTACAGACGAGAGATCAAAAAACGTGGCAAAATCGTTGGAGTATGTTTCTTTGGGAGAGATGTTCGAATATACGTAGCCAACCGGTATGTCATCATCTTTCACGACGACGACGTGATTGTGTAAGGCACTTTTGAGGGACGGAATCATTCGGGTCTCAAAATTCATGCTGTCAAATAACTCGGGTCTAATTCGTGCTTTAGACTTTTGAAAGGCCATGAGTTCATTGCACAAGTCTCTGCAGCATTCAACACGCTCAGTCGGAATAGTCTCGTATCGTATGGTCACTGTTTCATCCCCTTTGTGATCATTCTACAGATATAACTTCATACGTACACCCCCTCTTACGAAACCGTCGAGCGTACTTTCACTCGTAAAAAACTGGATGTTGACAAAGCAAGGCTGGCGGTCGAAAAACCCTACTTTTTGATGATTCTCCAGATTACACCTGTATTTGGTATGAACCCACCATCAGGCTTACTGACACCCATATCCAACACAAACATCTCACCTGACGACCCAAATACGATGTCGATCGGCCGCTCAAATCCGCCATCTCCAGTGTCACTGGCAGCGTACCGGGAGCGATTGATGGCAAAGTTCTTCAGCCTGCCCGTTTTCAAGTCAATGTGAGATACCCGGTGCCCTACCTGTGGCAACGGTTTGCCTCCGGTTGTCCGCGCGCCGCTTCCAAATTCGGCAACAAACACGTGCCCTACTGGGCCAAAGTCTGGATTGTAGTTGAAGTCAAAACCCATCGCTGCTGAGTGGGGCGTGAAAGCCGCGATCGGGAACGGCGGCTGCATGGGGTGCAGTGAGAGCAAGAAACGAGGCTGGTCCTGTCCTTCTGACTTGAAACGAGGGAGCGTAACTGGATAGCCCCCTGTGTAATCCGGCCACCCATACCAAGCTCCATGCCGGATACGCTGGAACTCGTCCGGTGAGTTTGCGATTGGGCGGCTTCCTCGCTCGTCCATACCGTGGTTGGTGGCAAATAGTCGATGCTCGCGGTCAAATTTGATTCGAAACGGGTTGCGTAACCCCCACGCCACCAATTCCAGGTTAGAACCATCCGGATTGGCTCGTAGAATACTTCCACTTGCAGCTGTGATCCCTTTTACCTTTTCTCCTGGTTTCGTCGCCACGCCAAATGGCGAAAAGGCACCAGTGCACGCTTCGTCCTCAGACGATAGGGTCAGAAAGTTGTTGGACAAAAAATTTTGCCCCACCAAACGAACACGAGTTCCGGGGTAGTCGTGAAAAAACGGGTATTTCTGTACCCAACGGTTATCTGCGCCGACGACCCCTGAATTCGTCGCCGTCCCCTGACCGAAGTACATTCTGCCATCCGGTCCAAAGACCACCCGATTGTTGTGGTGGTCCCCCCAACTCGGTAATCCTGCCAGAATATCTTCCTTCGCCCCGTTGGGCCCGACCACGGTGATCGCGCCTCGGTGCGACACGTACAGATTGCCGTCATGACTATTGATCCCGGTTAACGGCGGGAGAAACCCGTCCGCCACGACGGCAAACCCACTGCCTGTGTACTTCAGAACTTTGCCGTTCCCGTCTGTTACGCCCGCATCGGCCACGAACATCTCACCTGTATCCGCAATCAGTAAGTTGATAGGAACATTCAACTTCTCTGCGAAAACGTCCACTCGATAGCCTGCAGGCACAACAATATCGTCGGGATTTAATTTTCTCACGCCGTTCACGACCCATCACCCCTTGAGGTCTCCTGACACAGAATATGCTGGTCATGTGGCCTCATGCCCAACTGTTCACTCAGTTCGGTGAACAGTTGGGTGAGAGACACATTACCGACCGATGAGACCGTGTGGGTCTAAAACAAACTTTCGGGCGACCCCGTCGTTAAACGCCTGGTACCCAGTGGGGGCTTCGTCTAACGTGATGACGGTCGCGTTGACGGCCTTTGCGATCTCCGCCCTGCCACTGAGGATGGCGTTCATCAGTTGCCGGTGATAGCGCATAACCGGCGTTTGACCTGTCGTGAAAGAATGCGCTTTCGCCCAGCCCAGGCCAATGCGGATTTTTAACGATCCGATTTTCGCGTCCTCATCTGTCGCCCCAGGATCTCCGGTGACATACAGTCCGGGTATCCCTACTTTGCCGCCAGCTCGCGTGACTTGCATCATCGTGTTTAACACAGTGGCAGGCGCGTCTGTGTGTGCGTGCCCGTGACCATGTGCTTCAAATCCGACGCAATCAATGGCACAATCCACCTCTGGAAGACCCAAAATCTGCTCGATTTGCTCACCCAAATCGCCATCTTGACCCAAGTTCACCGTTTCACAGCCAAAACTGCGAGCTTGAGCCAAGCGCTGTTCATTTAAATCTCCAACGATCACCACCGAGGCCCCTAACAATTGAGCAGAGTGTGCTGCAGCGAGTCCGACCGGCCCCGCCCCGGCGACGTACACCGTGGAGCCGATCGTTACACCTGCCGTCACCGCCCCATGGAACCCAGTTGGAAATATGTCAGAGAGCATCGTCAAATCGAGGATCTTTTCCATCGCTTGTTCTTTATCGGGAAACTTTAATAGTTGAAAATCTGCATAAGGGACCATCACGTATTCAGCCTGGCCACCAACCCAGCCGCCCATGTCGACATACCCATAGGCGGACCCCGGCCGATCCGGATTCACATGGAGACAAATATGGGTGTCGCCGCGCTTGCAATTCGTACAGCGCCCGCACGCGATGTTAAACGGTACCGACACCAAATCTCCCTTTTCTATAAACTCAACATCGCGCCCGACTTCGATCACTTCACCGGTGATTTCGTGCCCCAGAACGAGACCTTCCGGGGCCGTCGTGCGACCGCGGACCATGTGTTGGTCGCTGCCGCAGATATTTGTCGACACGACCTTGAGAATCACACCGTGTTCACATTTTCGACCCACATTCAATGGATTGACACCCGGTCCGTCCTTGAGGACCAACTCTGGGTATTCCGTCGCTTCCACCGCGACGCGACCCCGACCTTTATACACCACTGCTCGATTACCTGCCAACGTACTCTCCCCTTTCCTTACCTAGATGAAGATACTCAAATTCAACATCGAGAGAACCGTTTGGTCCGGATAAATCGTTCGCGAAACGAGTTTTAAGCGGTTGTCGACTCGCCGAATCACATCCACGCGCTCACCAAACATCTGCTCGACTTCAGGTCTGTCGCGAATACTTCTCAAAATGAGAAAGTTGCTATGCACCTGAGCCTCGTCTTCCGACGCATTGACTTCCACGAGCACGTTCGAGACAAAGTGCCGAGTTCGCGTATGTGGATTTTCCGCCCATGCGGAGGTGGTTCGAAAACGCTCTACGCGCGTGGTCAAGCTGCGCTTGTTTTCGTCGAAAAACGTCATGTCATCGACGATATCATTCGATTCGCCAAAATCTCTGGTGACCCGCACAGGCATGCGATAACTCAAGTTGTCATCTAACAGCTCGAGCCACTCTTCAAATTCCCGACGGTCCAAGAGTGCTGCCTCTGTGTAGAGAAACCGACAGATCTCCTCGTATGTCATCATCTTATCCCCTTCCCGGAAACGACTTATAGGACGCCTGTTGGAACATCTGCATCTTGTAACAGAGAATCCACCCAGTGTTCGTAAAACGCACGCGATATGGCGTCCAGATAACATGTTGGATAAGCGGTTCCGGGGCCCGGCCACGTCAAATCCGGTTCCACTCGATCGAGACCCATGAGATAGTTCAGGGCGTTGTTGTAATGAACGTCTTTATCTTGTGCCATCGTCCCGTGCGTTGTTTCTGCAACTCTCGTCCAAATTTCCGCATCATCCTGCTCGAGCGTTCCTGCAGGTCCAAACGAGCCAATGTAGCTGAGATATGACGCCTGTTTAAACGATTCAGGCGCCTCCTTATCGACCATGAACCACGACGTAACCTCGATTTTCGTGGGTCCGACGGGGCGCCACACGCGAAAATTGACAAACGAAGTCAAAGGTTCATCTGGACCACCGGTACCGTGCATGGGGCTCACGAATGACAGATTGGGAAAGCAATTCCCGACCATGATCATCGTCTTTTCGAATACATCGAGTTGTTCAGCGCTCAAATTCCGTTTGAACATCGGCCACATTTCCGGCGGCAATCCTTGGTACGGCGGCACGTCAGCTCGATCCTTGGCCGCTGTACACATGTTGATGCCGTGTCCATTGTCGAGCACAACCTGGTGGCCGTAACTGGCGTACATCGGATCCTTCGGACTAATGCCCAACTCTACCGTGGACCGATGACTCATCGCCGTATGATACGGATCTCCACCGAAGTTATCCGCACTGATTTTCCAGTTGGTATTGATGATCCACTTCTGGGGAACGCCACGAACTTCCATGCCCGCGTCACTGCGGCCGAGCATAATGTCGAAGTACCACTTCATGTCCCCGAGAAAGTCCTCCAGCGGCTCGGCATGTTCATCTAAAGAACCAAAAATCATGCCGCAGTAGCTCGATACTTTTGGGATTTTTCGCAGAGACCATTGTGTGCGATCCATTTCCTCACCGTATACTCGGTTGCCAGCCACAATCCCAATTAAGTCGCCGGCCAGATTAAACGTCCAACCATGATAGGGACAGGTAAACGTCTTTTTTTGACCAAAATCAGCTGTACACAATTTCGTGCCGCGGTGTGTACACGAGTTTAGATACGCTTGAATTTGACCGTTCTCATCCCGCAGAAGCAGCACTGGATCATGGACGATCCACCGCGTCACATAATCGCCTGGCTTTTCGATTTCCGACTCATGACCTAGGAAATTCCACGTCTTGGAGAAAATGTTCGCCACTTCTGCTCGATAGATGTCCTCATCGGTAAACGCCCATTGTGGCAGTAGACCGCGTTGGACCTTTTCCTTTACACCTCTGAGAATCGTCTTGTCGAATGCGATTCGATTCGCCAACTTCATCAACCTCCATGCTTCAGGAACCCGGATTAGTCGACCGAAACTGCTCCCTCTTTGCGTACTGGGATGGCTACCCTTCTTGGCGCGGTCTCCTTAATGCCAAAACCGACGAGGAATACGAGAAATGAACCAGCGGCGGAAATAAGCATGGGCGCCACGAGACCGTGGTGGTCGGCTGCGATACCCGCGATCGTCGGCACAGTAGTGCCGCCGAATATCTCGCCGATCATCATCATGATGCCGATCGTCGAAGCAGCAAATACCGCTGGCACAGACTCACTTGGAATGATGGACATCGCAATCGGGGAGTACCCCTGCCCTATCGCTAGTACAAACAGGAGGGTGATGATAGGCACAATCCCTGTGTGTACCTTGGCTAATACCAAGGGAGCTAAGGTGGCGAGTAGGCCAGAGATGATGAGCGACGGTTTGCGCCCGATGCGGTCAGACACCAACGGTACGACAAATCCCCAAATCCAAGACCCAAAGCCAAATGCGCTCATAGCCCAACTCATCTGCGTAGGGCTGATTTTATCTACCTCTGTCATCAGAATCGGAGCGAACGTCGTAAACGTAATCAGCCACGTAATAAAACCGATCGAGCAAATGAGGCACAACCAGGTGTTGCGGTTTTGAAAGATGACCTTATAATCCGACCAACTGAGCTTTCTGTGCGACAGCTCAGTGGTGATCTTCGGCTCCCGCATGTACTTTGCCACGATGACCGCGAGAATGAGGGCAGGAATCGCCAACAAGTAGAATGCCGCACGCCAGTTGAATGCCTCTGCGAGGGATACGATAATCAGCGGTGCAACCGCACTGCCAAGCAAGCCACTTGCACTTTGAACAAACCCAATGTTGAACCCTTGACGACTGGGCGTCGACGTTGCTTTCACCGCGCTCGCTCCAATCGGGAACACCGGCCCTTCAGATAAGCCCATCAAAGCCCTGACGAGAACCATGCTCATAAATGAGCCGACGACGCCTGACAGGACCGATGCCAGTGCAAAAACTACGATGAAAACAACCAATATTTTTTTGCGATTTCCGATCAAATCTGAAAAGCTGGAGAACAACCACGCGGATACGCCCCAACAGACCGACAGCGCAGAGGCGAACATGCCAACTTGTGCGTTATTGAGGTGCAGAGCTGGAATGACAAACGGCGACAGAAAGGTGATACTTTGGCGATCCATGAAGACGAGTCCAAATGCGAAAAACATCATAAGAATAATCCCATTCTGGTACGACCATATCTGCGATCTCTCTTTCATACCTCACCCTCCTCGTATACCTCTCAAGCAAAACGAGTTTTCATCTATACAGACCTGAGCTCGCAATGGGTAAAGACAGGGTGTCGGTAGAGCTCAACTAGTCCTCACAGAATTGCCTCCACGCCAAGAACTCGCTTTCATAACCTCGGCACATCGTCCTCCGTGTCCTCTCCAACACCGCGATTTTCAAGGGTCGGGCCAATCGCAATATTCGGAGATATCCGCTGTGTCGTCCCGATTCCAGCCATCGCGTGGAACCAGCAGTTTACACCGATGAATTGCGTTGACCCACCTACATCAGAGGTACTTTACACCTAACGCCTGCAACTTCTCCCGCAGGTGGTAGATATCCAACCCAAGTTCTCCCTGAGCCAGTCGTTCTCTCACCCTCGCCTCCCGTTCCGTTCGCGCCTGCGCAGCTTGCACCACGCGCGCGGCATCCGCTTTGGGTACGACGACGACGCCGTCTCTGTCCCCGACGACAATATCCCCGGGATTTACGACGCAACCCGCACAGACGACGGGAACATTGACAGAACCTGGTGTAGCCTTGACGGTCCCCTTAGCAGAAATAGCCTTGGCCCAGACCGGGAAGCCCATCTCCGTCAACTCTGCCGTGTCGCGCACCCCGGCATCAATCACCAACCCCAGGGTTCCGTGCGCTCGTGCTGACTCCCCCAGCAGCTCCCCGAACATCCCATCGGTCGATGGCGACGTCACGGTCACGACGAGAACATCACCTTTTTGGCATACCTCGATGGCAGCATGAATCATTAGATTATCGCCAGGATGGCAGGACACTGTCACCGCCGTCCCGCAAACTGATGCACAGTCGTAGATGGGACGAAGGTATGGATTCATAAGCCCAGTGCGCTCCATGGCTTCGTGAATCGTTGCGCTCCCAAAAGCGCTTAGGGCCCGAACGTCTGCCTCGTTGGCACGCTCCACGTTTCGCACGATCACAGAGCTCACACCAATACCTCCCCGACATATGGATAGACGCGTTGATATGCCTCGCCGTATTGAATCGATCCGCCGGAGTTGCGACCTGCCTGAACGCCGCGTCGCTTCGCGACGTCCGTGTAATACGCCCACAGATGCTCCTGCGCCGCCATGCACTCCATCGCCTTGCGCTTGCGCTCAAACACAGGGGTAATGTTCAGCAGGACATCAACCTGAAAATTACATTGCTCAGGTTGATGGGGTTCGTATAGAAATACCGGTGGCGCACCAATCACCGGAAAATCGGAAGGATATCCGTGCGCCTGCGCGAGGATCCTGCACTCAAGCACGAATTCCGTCGTCCGAGGATGGTCTGCATTGTACGGATCGGTCAATGAATGCGTGAGGATGAACTCGGGACGATGCTCGCGAAATTCTTGTACGATTTCGTCTTGCAACTCCTTCGTCGTCTCCAATGGATAGTCCCCTGCATCGAAGAACCGGACTTGTGCCCCGAGAATTTCTGCGGCCTGTTCAGCCTCGAACCGTCGAATGGCTTTGATTTCGTCCAACGTCCTACCTTGTTTCCAGAGGCGAGCGGATTCCCCTCGTTCCCCGTAGGACAAACACAGTACGCGAACCTGATAGCCGAGATCGTGATACAGGGCTATAGCACCGCCAGCTCTCCAGACAAAATCCGCAGAATGGGCGCTCACTACAGTGATCGTTCCTTTTGGGTTGTTCGTCATCGTCTGATTCCTCCTTAGCTGCTAAACGTCCATTTCCATCGAACTGCGTGCATGGGTCCGAATGAATTGAATGACCTGCTGATTAAACTGTTCAGGGTTTTCGCTCGCACAATCGTGCCCGCCCGGGATTACGACCATTTGTGAATTGGGAAGCAATGCGTGCATCTCTTGGCCGAGGCTCACAGGGTTCGTCTGATCCTCTGCGCCCCAGACCACGAGCGTCGGACATTGGATGTGTTGCAGTCTGCGGCCCAAATGATATCTTGCACGATGCACCGAGTTGTTCATATGGTTCAAAATCAGCTGATAGGATTCCACTGCGCCTGCCAGCAAGGTTCGTCGATACCAAGTGTCTACCAGCTCTGCGATAGGAAGCTCCGCGTGTAAGGTCTTGGTTGCGTGAGCCAAAATGTCCTCCCGGGTTGGAGGTTGAAACTTGGTCATGGTCGACAACGTACGCGTCGACATGCCACCGCTGCCTACTAAGGTCAACGTGCGCACCCGCTGTGGACTTTCATAGGCCAGAAGCGCCGCCACCCAACCGCCCATCGAGTGGCCGACAATGTGGGCGGAGGAAATCCCGAGCGTATCCTGAAACTCCCGAACAAAGTCCACAAGGTAAGCAAACGAGTACTCGACACGCAGTCGATCACCATTCCCCCATCCAACGAAGTCAGGAGAAAATACATGAAAGTGTCGGCTGAGTTCGACGATATTGGCGAGCCAATAATCCCCGCCCGTCCAGAACCCGACGCCGTGAAGCAAGATAAGAGGTTCTCCCTCTCCTGCCTCTAAATAGTGAGTCACGCCATGACTAAGCGTGGTTTGGCGTTCCTGAACTGAAGAAAGTCCCACGGACATTCTCCTCCCTACTCACTCGTAGTCCTTTTACTGCCAGACGGCAAACGTCATGCCAACACCGGTTCCGGCAGGTGAACGATAGCCCGAGACGTACTCCAGATACTGCAAACTCAAGTGCTCCAATGCGCCCGCAGCGACGATCCAGTTTAAAATTTCCCCAGAGGCACCTTCCAACTTTTCCCTCGGCAAGTTCTTCAGAATTTCGGCATCCTGATCCTTAAGTCCCTGGATGACCAGTTCATCCAGCTTCTCATCCAGTTTGAAGTGGCTTAAGCCGCCGGATCCAACAATGGCGACCGTCTTGTCTTGGTCCCACGACTCGATGGCTCGTCTCAACGCTCGACCGAACTCATAGCAGCGAGCAGGCGTGGGTTGATTGGGAGGATAGAAACAATTGACAAACACCGGAACTGTCGGGATGTCTTGCTGGGGTGCCAAACGGCGCTTGACGAATGTATACGCGTGACCCAAAGAGCGATTTTCCAGTTGCGTTTTACTTTGAGCGACATCAAATCCCTCTGTCACCATGCACTCAAGGATATGTCTGCCGAGATCGCCCTCGGTTGGATAGTGAACAGGTTCATCCGTGGTATGCCACGCCCAGATCACCGGCCTCAACGATGGGTGTAGCTCTTCTAGGTTGTGGGGTAAATCCTTAATTTCCGAGCCCCAAAATACGGCGAATGTCGGCTTCACCTCATCCCAAAACAGCTCTTCTTGATCATCTCCGACCACGACTAACACATCTGGTTTCACGTCTTCAATCACCTTGTTCAGATGCGCGACAGCGACCTGACATTGTTCGTACTTCTGCTGCCACAACTCGGGTGACAACTGGTCCTGAAGAACGTGCGCGAGTTCACGCTCGCGCGCCTCATATTGCGTATCCGGATTTTCGCGATCCCGCTGGGCATGCATGGCCCAGACATCCGACGGACTGCTGACTTGTGGGCTATGAGACGAGCCAATACCTAGCACGATTTTCGCCACGATGTATCCCCCTGATCACGTATCTGTTTCGAACTCTCGCACTGTGAATGCGCTTTCTAACTAGACTTGATATGGCTGGTACCTGTAGATCAGCCCCGAAAGCGCTCTACTTACTCCGGCACTACGGCAATCATTTCAACTTGCACCACTGCCCCATTACGTAAGTGCGTCACCGTAGAATGTCTTGCCGGCCGACTTTGTGGATCAGGAAACATCTTCACCCATTCTTCATTCACCAAGTTGCGCAGTTCCTCGTTCTCGAGATATACGGTCATTCTACCGATGTCTTCCGGGGTGCCACCCGCGCCCTCCATAAATCGGCGAACGTGTTGGAAAACAAGTTGAACCTGCTGCCTAGGATCCTCCGGGATCGTTCCTGTGGATGGATCGACTCCGGCAATAGCAGAGGAGAATACAAAAGGCCCTATTTTCGCCCCTTGTGGAATAGGTGTCTTTCCGTGCGTAACGCCTTCGATTTCCAGACTCTTGCGACGATTCAACTCAGCCACCTCATTTACTTGTCGACTTGCAAACGACCGATTATCACTGCCTAGTAAGACTCGAAGCTCATTGCATTTCCCATTGATTGAATTGTACTTGAATAGCCGCAATTCAGTCAACATTATTGTTAACAATTTTGTTGAGTGAGGAGAACGGAATCCCGAGGCTCAAGTAGTGCACAGTTCAAAACTATTATGAAACACCTATATCTATGCGTCTGGTAGAGGGCGAGTTTGACCTCAGGCCAATCTGTTTCAGTCCCATTCGATTGCAATGAAGAACAAAATCGTTCATAATAAAGAATAGAACTTGAACGATGCACTTCCATCTTAAACATGGATAATTGCAAGCGTAGACTTGCGCAAAGGCCGATATTGCGATTCAAAAATTGCCGACAACGAGGGCTACGATGGAACGAAGAGACTGGATTGTCGTGGGGATGATCACCGCCATTCTCGTGATGTTTGAAGTGATAGGCAGTCATCATCCAAGAGGAGTAACTGTCTTTCTCGATGGCTTTTTTCATTTCGTCGGCATCAACAACTGGCATGTTAACTGATGCAGAGCCTTGATATACTTCATTTCCTCTTCGTCATTGCCTGGTCCAACGCTACGAGCGTTCCGGCGCATAAGATACCAAGCGTATCGATACCCACATCGTAGAGTCTTCCATCCCTACCGAATGGCACCTGCAGGATCTCTGTACCAATCGCGAACACAACGGAACAAGCAACGGCCAACTTGCCTCGTTTTAAACAATTCAGGAACAATAAATCCATGATCGCGAACCCGGAAAAATGGCCGAGTTTGGTGATCACCCACTGCGGATTGCCCAGCTGAAAGTCCAAGGTGAAGAATGCAGACCAGTCAGGGTGCGGCACAAGCCGAAAAGTGAGCGATGACAGCTCGAGCAACGCCCGCATGCTTCCCGCACATACGCAGATGATTAAACCTATCCCCCAACACACCACGAGAGTGATGCGTACCACTGGTCGGCTACCGCGATGATCAGACCCGTATGCATGCACGAAATTCCTTCGCAACTACTTCACCCCAATGTTCAGGCCAATTCGCTCGTTTCAAGGGAAGTGGCGCATCGATCCACGAATTTTTGTAAGCAACGTGGATCTGCGATTCAAACACCAGCGAATCCACAACCCGCCTGTCGGAAACAGGACCATCAGCTTCGTCCAAAAACGCCCGATGAACCCATCTGTACGCAACGAGCACCACCGCTTGCGGACGATGAACAGCCTCCCGACGATCTGTGTCTCTGTGACGGGATCGTCCGGGAATCGATTTGTGTCCCCCTTACAGAGATACTCAAACTGCCCATTCTGTCGACTCATTTTGAAGACTCGATGACCGAGCAAACGCCCCTGAGCGGTCGAAAAGAGTATGATATCTCCCTCTTTGATTTGACCTGGAATAGCAGGGTGAAATCTACACAAATTCCCTTCCGTGATCAACGGATACATACTCGTCCCACTGGATGGAATTTCGATCCACCCCTGTTGACGGATGCGTAATCTGAGTAATTCTACAGAATCAGCACTGTATTGCATGCTCTACGTACCTCGTCCCTCAGACCCTCAAGATATCTCGCGCCAAAATGAGTCGTTCTTTTGAAAGTGCAATTCATAGGTACGAACTTGGTGCACGAGTCTAGTCGTCAGGCTTAGGACTTTGGCTGTCTCCGCCGGATCGTGGGGCCAAAAAAACACCTTATCCATCAACTGAAGCAGCGCAGCGGAGGGTGAGATCGGCAGCCTCATGACATTGGCAGATTGATGGAGCAAGTGGATAGCCTCGAGGGGATATTGACCGCCTGTAAACAAACCTTCTTCACTTCGAAAGGGAAACGAATTGATGGCGGAGGCTTCGCTGTCCCCTATTTTGACGATCGTCGCCTCATTCGAGAGCAGTGGACGGGGCCTGGATAGCCATGCAACGGTTGACTTGCCCACACCTGAGTAACCGGAAAAGAGGAACGCTTTGCCACGATCGACCACACAAGAGGAATGAACCAGGAGTCCTGTTTCCGTATGTACGAGAAATGCGCTATAAAGGTTCATGATGGCATGTTTTAATGCAATTTCGTCATAGACCGAAATGGTTGCAGTGGTATAGGACTGATCTACGCGGAGCAGATAGTCCGAGCGACGATACTCGATGGTATCAAATGTCCTCGATATGTCCACGTGAAAGTTCTCAAACGGCCGTCCATATCCGTCTTCCACGGACACGTTCAGGTCTACCCGTGCTCTAAGCATTGCGGGCGAAAGTGGCGCGGGAAAGGCGGTTGCAAACCAATGCGCAATCCGCTGCGAGGGAGTTGAAACCTGTAATGTGTGCTCACCAATTTCAAAGCATAACAAATTATCCATACTCTGTACTCCTCTATAAGTTGGCGGATTCACCGCCTGTCAAATTCTCATTCTTTGATCAAGACATTACGAAGTGAGCGCTTCGCAGAATTCCGAAATATCGGTTTTTGGATTCTGCAAAGCGCTCATATGCACGTTGGTTCGACACATGCTCAACGGTTCCACCGTGGACATGAAAAAACCACATTGACTTAAGATGTTCAGGGTACTCTGTCCACTCGCAGCACTTCTGGTTGGGTCAATTGCTCGTCGAATTGCCGTTGACCAAGGAACTATTGGCCTCTGCGGCACCGTCACCGGTTGAAGCAGGATCGTCTGCCGACGTGCCACTATCGGTCGATGCACCGCTGTCGGTCGATGTGCCACTATCGGTCGATGTGCCACTATCGGTCGATGTACCACTATCGGTCGATGTACCACTATCGGTCGATGTACCACTATCGGTCGATGTACCGCTGTCGGTCGATGTACCGCTGTCGGTCGACGCACTGCTATCGGTCGATGTACCGCTGTCGGTCGACGCACTGCCGTCGGTCGATGTACCGCTGTCGGTCGGTGTACCGCTGTCTGACGACGCATCGCTGTTGGACGTGCCATTTGCACCCCAAAAGGCGCTGTCGGACGGCTGCCAACTCCCTGCTTCATGCGAGGTCCCGGATGTCTTATCACTGTCTGTGCCCGCCCCGTGATGGGTGCTGGAGACTTTGTGCTCAAAGGAGAGCGGCTGTACAGAGAGGACGCTGGGTGATACGTAATTCGTCGTGTCCACTTGTCTCACCTAATTTCTACTGAGTACATCAAGCTTATCATTCGTTCTTAATACAAGTCAAGATCGTTCGTTCAAAAGAATGGAAAGGGTTCAAGTAGCGTCATACAGCGTCATCTATCGACTTGCGAGCAGTGCCCCGATTTTGAAATTGAAGGCGGTAGAGACGTGAATACTCACCTCCCCTCGCTAATAAATCATCGTGCTTCCCTTGTTCCACAACCTGCCCCTGTTTGAGAACCACGATCATATCCGCATCGCGCACTGTGGATAGACGGTGGGCGATCACCAAGGTCGTTCTCTTGTGGACCAGTCGTTCTAATGCCTCTTTGACAAACAGTTCAGTTTCCGCATCCATCGCCGAGGTCGCTTCGTCGAGCAGGAGAATTGGCGCATTTCTCAGCATAGCGCGGGCGATGGCCAACCTCTGTCGCTGCCCTCCTGAGAGCCTCACACCGAGCTCGCCGATGTCCGTGTCATAGCCTTTCGGCAGAGCCAGGATAAAATCGTGTGCGTTTGCATCGGTGGCTGCCGCGATCATCTCCACCTCACTCGCATCCGGTCGACCAAGTAATAGATTCTCGCGTACAGTTCCTCCAAATAGGATGGTCTCTTGCGGCACGTACGCAATGTAGCTCCGCAGCTCGTCAACGGCCATCTGATCGACTGCCTTGCCATCGATCCATATTTGCCCCGAGCTCGGTTTGTACAATCCCAACAGCAACTTGAACAAGGTGCTTTTTCCGGCGCCACTTTGACCAACAATAGCGATTTTCTGCCCCACTGGAGCGCGCATGGTGACGTTGAGCAAGGCCTTCGCAACGCCGTCGTAACTGAACGTGAGGCCGCGTGTCACAAGTCCCTCCCGCACATCCATGCTCCCTCGGTACTCGTGTAGCCGATCCAGTTCAACGGGCTCCGCAAATATCTTCCACAAGCGTTCCGACGCCGCAAGCGAACGTTGAAAATTGCCCAATTGCCCGGAAACGCCGCGAATCGGTTGTACCACCTGCTGAACGAGTGACACGAATGCCATCAACGCGCCAACTGTGATATAACCTTTTGACACGTAAATGGTTCCAAGCCCGACACTGAATAGAAGTGCGGCCGCACCCACAGCACTCGATCCGGCTCGCAAAGTCCCCATGTATTGGGCGGACTTTACTTCCAATGAAGATACGCGGTGGCTATCGTCCAAAAACCGCTTGGCAAAGACGCTTTCCAACGTGAAGGCCCGCACGACCAAATGCCCCGCAAACGCCTCGTTGAGAAAGCTATTTACTTGGCCGAGGTAGTGATAGAGTGAACTGTTGTTTTTGCGCATAGCCTTGCTAAAGGCGGATCCAATCGCGACTGCAACGGGCCCGAACAGCAAACAGGAGACGGCCAGGACTCGATTCATCGTAAATATGTAAATCAGGGAAAAGCCCGAGATCAGCACCAAGCGAATCAAATTGAGCAGGCTCTCCCCAACTGCCCCGCTGATATTGCCTACATCGTGGGTCAACCGCGACACCAAGTCACCTGAGTGATACTTCGTGTAGTGCTCGGTTGGCAAACGCAAGATGTGATTGAATAGGTCTGTTTTTAAATCGCGTTTGACCAGGCTGATCGCCTTGGCCCCGAGGTATGTTGTTAGATAACTCACGGCCGCTGTGAGCACGATAAAGCCCATTCCAGCAGCCAGTGTCCACTCCAGTGTCGCGGTCTCATGGTGGATAGCGGCCTCCGTGCTATTCTTCAAAAACCACGCAAAGAAAATGCCTGTGAACGCTTCGACGACCATTAAGCACAAGAGCGGGAGGTAGACTGTCCAATGGCGAACGACATACGGCAGCAACCTCAGCATCCGCCATCGGGTAGTCCGCTGGTCCTTCGAGGAAGAGGGGCGTCTCATCGTTTCACCGTCTCGATTCGAAATCAACTGTTTACCGGTTCGACCAGCCCGATCTCCAGCAATTCCTGAAGAAACGCAGAAATTTCGGATTCGGTATGTTGGTCCACGTTGGCATACTGGTCACGCAAGTGATCGACCATTCCACGCAACGACGCCGGGTTCTTTAACAGCGACAAGATTTGTCCGCCAGACTTGTTCAACTTGGTAATCGTATAATTGCTCGCATTCAGGACGATCCATTCATCATCCGCTTCAACGACTTCTAAATGCGGGGAGATCTTAAACTGGTCAGCCAAGAGAAACGCCTCCATTCCTGTTTGAAAAGCGTACAATGTCACGCTAAAATTAACCGTTGTTTTGCCCACTTTCCGTGGTCGACCAGGCCGATTGGTCTCTGCCGCCGCGCCCGCCCACGAGTTTGCGTACGGGCCTGAGCATCCGCCTCAGGTAAAACCGGATATACACGTTGGAAGCTGTGACGTTCGAGTCATCCTTCAGATGCCATAGGGCCACTTCTCGCGCGGGCACGACAACGTCGTAGAGCAGGCGAAAGCGATCGCTCCAACGATCGAGTAAGAGGATCGGCCAGCTTGAAAAGATGGCACCGGGCGGGATCAAGGACCACTTCCTAGCATCTAGCGGCTTGATCTGGTGAAGGTGCGGAAACTGTTGGTACACGTAAGCTAAAACGGCAGCTATCCGCCTTGCCGTACCGTCGTCGCCTGCCTGTGTAAAAAGTTTCGGATAGTCAATGTCCTGACCACGCCGATGGACCATCTGAACGATGTCGAGTACGTACTTATATGAATCCATTCGATGATTCGCACCGTGCAGACAGATGGCATAGAAGGCATTTTGCACCGACAGTTCGCGAATACACTGGTATTCGTGAACGGGCACAGAATGCTTCCATAAGTCCTTGACGTTCATGCGTGAGTCGCGTTCTTTGACCAGCCCCCAATGAACTTCCACGTTCAATGGCATTTCTCGATGATTGGTCTCCTTCCAAAGAACGCAGTGGAAGTGAATTGGATTGTAACGTGCCGGTCCGCTATACCCGAGGGATCGCAGGCATTCGATCGTTCGATCGACGTCTTCCTTCGCGACAAGAAGATCGATGTCCGATGAACCTCTTGCCGACCAGTGTCCAAAGTAGCGTTCGGCGAACAAGATGCCCTTTAAGGGAATGACCCCGATATCCGCGCGTTCCAGGGCATCGAAGATAACTTCCTGTTGATGCTTGATGTAGAGATTTTGGAACATCGTCTTCTCGTGTTTTCGGGACACATAGTTTCGGAAAAACTCCGGTACACGATCCAGCGTGTCAGTATCTCGGAGCAGTTGGTAGACTTGTGCTGCAATCGAATATGTCTCGATTTCCTCGATGCAGCCTTCGAAGAATGCAGAGCCCGCGATCGGAGGAGTCCGAAGGTGATATAAACTCTTCATCAAGTCGGCAATCATGCGGTCTCCTCCTCAAAAGCGTGGTACCGTGGACGGAACGCCATGTGAACCTGTCTACATTGACAAATCGATCAGCGCCTGGAGAAAGACAACCTGTCACCTAACCTACGAGAATGCCTAGATGATTGAGGATGTGCGCCCAGTCCACGTACCTGCGTGCGATGTCTTCTTCGGAAAGCTCAGAACCAAACTGTACTTCGATAAAGACCAGCTTTTGCGCTCCCAGACTGCGGATGGCGTGCCACTGCTCAGGGTGAATGTGGATGACATCACCTGATTCGACTTGAATCACGCGCGAATCCAACACGACTTCCCCGCGCCCTTGTACAACCGTCCAAACCTCGCTTCGCTTCGCGTGCTTCTGATAGCTGATATTCTTCCCAGCATGCAATTCGATGTGTTTACTGAGCACTTCCGTGCCATCCGTTAGCTTTTGATAGTCCAGCACTCGATAGGTGCCCCATCGACGTTCCTCAAACATTGGCCGGGTTGAGTAGTGATCGATGACGTTTTTGATCTCAGAAGCACACTCTTTGTCGGCTGCTAAAATGCCATCAGGCGTGGCCACGACAATGGCATCTTTCAGCCCCATGGTGACAACCGGTATCCCAAACTCGTTAATGACGTGGGTATTGTCGCAGTCGACCGACGTTCCGAGACCGACGAACTCCTCGCGAATCTTTTCCGACAAAGTACCCCAAGTCCCCATGTCGGCCCACTTTCCAGTAAAGGTGGCGACGGCGATGTTCGACGTTTGTTCCACTACCTCGTAATCAAAGCTTCGCTTGGGCAACAGCGGATAAAGCATGACCAATTCTTGATAGTTCTCAGGGTAACCCAATGCAGCCAAAGCCCGCTTGAGAAATCCGATGCGGAAGCAAAACACGCCGCAGTTCCATAACGCGCCATTCGCAATGAGAGATTCTGCCACCTCTTTGGTCGGCTTCTCCGTAAATGAGTGCACCTTGTACATGGAACTTTGAGGTGCATACGCTTCCGCGATTCGAATGTACCCAAACTTGGAAACGGGAGCAGACGGCGTTACACCCATCAACAGTAAATCGGCCCCAGACTCGTCCAATCGCACGTCCAACTGTTGAACGAAGCGAAAGTATTGTTCATCGACGTCGTGATCGACTGGGAGAACCGCGACCACTTCCTCATCTGTGCAGCCTTCGACATCGGCCAAATACAAAACGGAAAGCGCAATAGCTGGAAATGTGTCTTTGCGCGAGGGCTCCTCGATGAATGGGACACGGCCAATCTGATTCTCAATCGTATCTCTCTGTGCCTTGGAAGCACATAGGTACGCGCTCGTTTGCAATCCTACTTGACCCAACTGTTCCCAGATGCGCTGCAACATAGAAACCCGGTTCCCATCTCTATCGTGGAGGACCTTCAGAAATTGTTTCGATCTCGCCTCGTTTGACATTGGCCACAGCCGCTTCCCTGATCCACCGGACAGTAAGACAACTCTCACCGTCTCGCCCCCTATCCAACCGTTACTTCTTCCTCCAACAGCAGCCTTTTCATGAGGTTTCGAACGTCCGATTGTAAATCCGATCGACCTAGCGCCAACTCGAGTGTAGCCTCAATAAATCCGAGTTTTTCACCCACGTCGTAGCGCCGTCCGTCAATTTCATACGCCAACATCCCCTGTAGCGAATTCACGTACTCCAGCGCATCGGTGAGTTGAATCTCGCCGCCCGCCCCTATGTGACCACTTGCCAAATAGTCGAAAATATCCGGCGTTAAAACGTATCGTCCGATGATCGCTAACGTAGATGGTGCGAGCGCCGGCCAGGGCTTTTCCACTAGGCTCTTCACGCGGGACAGCCGCGGCCCAAGCGAATCCACGTCGACAATCCCATAGCGCGACACGTGTTCTTTCGGTACACGCTTGACGCCGACGACCGATTTGCCGTACGTTTCGTACACATCGATCAACTGGCGCAACCCTGGCCGCTCTCCCTGAACGATGTCGTCCCCAAGAAGAACTGCAAACGGCTCATCGCCGATGAACCGTCTCGCACACCAAACCGCGTGCCCCAAGCCAAGTGGAACCTTTTGACGAATGTAGTGAATATTCGCTAAGTTGACGATGTCGCCCAACTCATTGAGCTGCGTTTGCTTCCCTTTGTGAGTCAACAGCTCTTCCAGTTCCACGGAGCGGTCAAAATGATCCTCGATGGCTCGCTTACCCTTACCTGTTACGATGATGATATCCTCGATACCCGAGGCGACCGCTTCCTCGACGATGTACTGAATCGTCGGCTTGTCGACCAGTGGCAGCATTTCCTTTGGCATTGCTTTAGTTGCAGGCAAAAAGCGCGTTCCCAGCCCTGCTGCCGGAATCACGACTTTGCGTATGTGGTCCATCCGACGGCCCCCTTCAATGTTCTAAATAACGAACGAAGATTGCAGAAATCAATCTTACACACGTAAGCTCAACCACTTATCCGGTGTTAACGACTCACACCACGCCGTCTATATTGTTCATTATAAAGAACAACAAGTACTTGATCAAGATAGCTGTTCTAAATAATCTCCGCGTTTGGATCCCGCTCCACCACGCCGACTTGCTCCTCCCGAAACTGCAGTCGATACAGGTGCGAATACAAGCCGTTTTGGTGAATTAAGTCATGGTGGGTCCCTTTTTCCACAAGGTGACCGTCGTCCATGACGAAAATCGCATCCGCATTCCGGACGGTCGACAGTCGATGGGCAATCACAATTGTCGTTCGATGTCTCATTAATTTATCTAAGGCATCCTGGATCAGCTGTTCCGTCTCGGAATCAAGGGCAGACGTCGCCTCATCCAGCAAGAGGATGGGTGCGTCTTTCAAAATGGCTCTCGCAATCGAAATCCGTTGCCTCTGTCCACCCGAGAGCCGCAGACCCCGCTCGCCGATCTCTGTGTCGTATCCCTTTGGCAAGGAAACGATAAATTCGTGGATATTCGCATCTTTCGCTGCGCGCAGAATGTCGGAATCACTGGCTGACGGTCGCCCATACCGCAAATTTTCGCGAATGGTACCGCTGAACAGATGGGTTTCCTGCGGTACAAACGAAATCAGGTATCGCAAATCGCGAACAGAAAACTGATCAATCGGTGTTTCGTCAAGCAGGATGCGGCCAGATGTCGGCTCATAGAAGCGCAAAAGCAGGTGAAACAGCGTACTTTTCCCAGCTCCGCTCGGTCCCACCAGTGCAACCACCGCTCCCGCCGGAATACTACATGACACATTTGAAATGGCATTTCTCGAACCATCATAATCCAGCGAGACGTTCCGAAAGCAAAGAGAGTGACCGGCTCTCCGCATGCGAGCCTCTCCCCCTTCACGCTCCGTTGGCACGTCAAATACCTCCCAGATCCGTTCGGCCGCTGCGAGGGACCTCTGTAATCCTCCCACTTGATGAGCCATACCTGTAAAAGGTGATACCAAGTGTTGAAGTAAACTTGTAAACGCCAGTAGAGATCCGACCGACATCGTGCCTCTCGCAACGTCGGCAGCACCTAAACCTAGGCTTAGAAGAAAGGCAGCCGCACCGACGAATTGCGTACACAAGAAGAACCCTCCTCGCAAGATGGCACCCTTGAGTTCAAGCGAGACGAAGGCGTTATTTGCCTTGCGGTACTTTTTCGAAAAGATGTGTTCAAGGACAAAGGATCGAATGACCATATGCCCAACTAGGGATTCATTGATCAAACTGTAGATGATCCCTAACTGCTTCTGCATGGCTTTCCCGTTTGTCCGCATGTACTTGCTGAACAACACCACCGCGATCAGCGCGACGGGACCAAAGGAGATACACAGAATGGACAATTGGCGGTTCAGATGAAACAAATAGAGGAACGACGAGGCAGCCATGATCGGCAAATACAAGATATTGATCAGGTTCGTCCCAACCCCGCCTGTCGCGGTTCCCACGTCGTTGGTCAGCCTTGACACCGCATCTCCAGAGTGAAACGACGTCATCGACGAAACCGGCAAGTGCAAGAGCTTATCAAATAAATCGGCCGTTACGTCCCGCTTTACTTGATTCGTGATCGATGTACTCAAGTAGGTATTGCAGAACCCCATCACACCTGCCGCCCCGAACAATGTCGCTCCCAGCGCAAGCAGCCTCCAGACCGTCTGCAAATGGTGCTGCAGCGCCGCTTCCGTAATGTTTTTCAGAAAACCAGCGACAAATAGCGTCATCCCGATATTGGCAACCATGATCGCGATGAGACCGGCGTATCCTTTCCAATACGGGCGAAAGTACGGGATGAGAAATCGGTAGTACCGCCTGACCTCACGCAGGGACACACCATACCCATGTATGCCAAACGCGTTCAACACCCGGTTCATCATCATAACTCCTTTAGACGTTCCCCTGTCTTTGGCAACGAAGAAGTCGTTGCCTTGAACAATCGATGGAGGACGTGATGATGAAAGTAGAATTTCGTCCCATCGAGATGCCCCAACTGCGTAGGGATGAAACTCAGCCGGATATCCCTCTCTCCTCGGATACAGCCGAGGAGCCAGCGGAACAACCCTGGCGATCCACGGTGACCGAGTACCACGCTATAGACAGAGCGAACGACCTTCATCGGCCACGGTAGGTAAAGAAGCATCGAGACATGACCGTTGAACGCTGCATCGCGAATGGCACTCCGCACGACTCCCCCTCTACCTCCCCGGTCGAAGCGCGGCCCCGGGTAGTGCAACACCTGTATGGCCGGATCGTAAATCAAGGAATATCCCATGCTCCGAATTCGTAGACAGACATACACCTCGTTGTGGACCTGTGCCCCGTCTCCACGCAAGAAGTCAGGGAATTGAACCAAGGATGTACGAAAAGAGGCGTTTGCACCTTTCAGAACGTCCACACTCCGAACGCCAACGCATCCTACATGATGGTTGCCAATGAGCTTGCCATACCAGGTCAATACCCCCACCCGCGAAGCCGTCCGCAGAGAACGAACGCCGTCAATGACATCCCGCCCTCCCACACCACCAACCGATCGGTCTTTGTAGTACGAGGCGATTCGCTCGAGCCAATCCGGTTCTGGTACCGTGTCGTCGTCCGTATAGGCGACAAGCTCACTCGTAACAGCTTGTGTTCCTATGCGAAGCGCGGCGACCTGACCCGGTTCCTCGACGAGTGCCAAGCTCTTTTGATAGCATCGCGCATCCAGTTCCCACTTCCGAACCACTTCGATGGAAAGGGTATCCGTTGTGCGACAAACCACAATGACCTCTTTCGGAAGCCAGGTTTGTCGGTCCAGAGCCTTCAGGCACTTCCGAAGGCTCTGCGGCCTCTGATAGGAGGGAATAACGACCGAGATGCTGGCCGTCTCATCTCCGTCCGACTTGTCCAGTCCAATTCCGCTTTGTTTCCACGCTTCTCGCATCAGATTTCTTCCTTCTGATATGGCATTTTGTATTGTCTGTATCTAGTTGTCGTCGGATCTTCATGATATTCATTCTACAGAACATTACGTTCTTCATCAAGAACATTGCGATTGCCGGAAACCCTATTGTTCTATATAATGAACATTGCGTTCTTTATATCACGTGAGAAGGTGGACTCTTGACGACAAGTGTTCGTGTTGCACTGGATTGCAGCTTATCGCGAGGTCAGCTCGGACGAGGCGGAAATCGCTTCGCGCGAGCGGTCGAAGCGGCGGTCGATCTGCTTTGCAGTAACGCAATTTTCAACCACACAATCGACGTGGTGAAATTTGACTTAGTCCACTGGCAACGCAAAGCGGATGAAGGCGGAGCCCCAGTGCGTCTGTCTAGATTGCCAGGACCTGTGAAGCGTGCATTGTGGGACAAGGGGACGAAATGGAGACTCGGGCCGCTGGGCTCCCGCTTCATTGGGCTGCCCGACGTGGTTCACACAGTAGAGTTCCGGTTGGTACAACTCGCCGGATCGAGGTCCATCTATTCTCTATTTGATTTGCCTTGGATACGCGGAGCCAGCCATGCCGAGGGTCTGCGTCCGACGATTGAAAGCTCGCTTCAACATGCGGATATCGTGCTAGCGGTCAGCCAATGCACGAAACAGGACGCGTTGACATGGGGAGTGCCCGAGTCGCGCATCAGACAGATCTACCCAGCCATTGAGCCTATCTACCTGGAGGCTGCCAAACGGCCACGCCCTGTAAGTGTTGCGGGCGACTTCTTCCTGTTTGTAGGCTCCTGTGGTTCTCCGAACAAAAATTTCAACCGGCTCATACTCGCGTTAGCGGAATCCGGTCTCGATATTCCGCTCGTCGTCGTCGGTCCTGATGATCCTGCTCCGTATCTGCAGGGTGTACAGGTACCCGTCAGGTATCTGGGTCATGTAGCTGAGGAGACGCTGCTTGCGCTCTACGATCACGCCACCGCTCTCCTATTCCCGTCTTTGTTTGAAGGGTTTGGGTATCCCGTGGTGGAGGCAATGGCTCGCGGCTGTCCAGTGCTTACATCCAATATTGAAGTGATTCGGGAAGTGGCAGACGATGCCGCTGTCTTTGTGAATCCTTGGAACGTAGATGACATCGCGTGGGGAATTCGAGTAGTGACCAAGTCTTCCATCGTATCCCCCCTTATCGAGCGTGGTCGCAGACAAGCCGAGACGTTTTCGTTACAACGTCTGGCTGGCAGCCTACTGTCTATGTATACGGAATGAGCTTTGCAAAGGGGCAACACATCATCGACTCATCCGCTACACCTATGCACTGAGTAGGCGGAAAGAAAATAGGAAATGTTCGAGATTCGATAGAAAGTTTTGAGGCCATTGAAGAACAACAATCAAGCCCCACTTGTCATGAGGGCTTCACCTACGTAGCGTGCGACTCAGCCCCAGAAGCGTTGTCTCCTGTCGCAGGATCTATCGAATGCACCACGCCTATCGAGTGTAAGAATTCTGCTGGCTCCCTAAACGAGGGTGCCATTTCCTTCAACTTTTCATCTGGCCAATCCCACCAGCGCGTACCCCGTAGCGCCTCCCGTACTTCTTCGTCAAATCGATATCGAATGACGCGGGCAGGAACGCCACCGACAATCGCGTACGCGGGCACGTGGCCACGTACCACGGCACCCGCTGCGATGACGGCTCCGTCTTCGATGATTGAACCTTTTAGAATCGTTGCTCCGGCGCCAATCCATACGTCGTTTCCAATCACCGGCGGGTTCTTCTCCTGTGGCCACGGATGTTCGTCTGTTACGCTGCACCAGAACAGGTGAGATGAAACCGTATGTACAGGATGTTCGTCCATTCCAATGATCACACTCGGCCCGATGGAGCAGAACGAGCCTATCGTGCCTGACCGAAAAAGGCACTTCGAACCTAGGAAGCTATTTCGACCGAGAGAGATATCAGGTCCGAGTTCACATTCGCTGCCTACTGTCGCTGATTGGTGGATCCCAATGTGGTTATTGTTGTAACGTATCGACCAGTAATCGATAAAGCCCTTGAGTCGCCTCGCTAGTCGGAGTTTTACTTTGTCCATCCATCTCACCGCCCTCTTCATAGAGACTTATTGTTCATTATAACGAACAACCATTCACAAAACAACGCCACAAAGCAGCGAAGTCCCCAAATTGAGCGTTCTTTTGGAAAAGCCATGAGAAATAGCCACTGTCTATTGATGAAGATGCCTCGTACCACATACCAGAGGTTGGCATAGATTAGCACAAAGTGCGCTGGCTCATTTGCTCATATAGAGACGCGGAGAATGGAGATGGATAGATGTCTGAACAACTATCATCAAACGGCTTGTTCGCTATATTGAATACAGGCGAGCAGGTGAATCTTTGGCCACCCACTTCCCCATCCTCAGGAGGAGGCGGCGACGGGTCTTACGTCGTAACTGCACCACCATATAACGCGGCGACGGATGGAATAACGGATGATTCAGTTGTCTTGAATACCATCATTCAGGCATGCCTAACTGGATCTGTGAAATCGATGGTATTCCCGGCAGGTAGATACCGAATTGCATCAAATATGACGTTTCCTGATGGGATTCAGCTCGCGTTCGCAGTGGGCGCCGATTTGGTTGCGGACGCCGGTGTCACGGTCACGATTAACAGCCTCATCACCGCGGGCCCGTTTCAGATTTTTGCAGGCAACGGGACATTTACAACGAGTGTGCACCCGAAATACCACGTCTTGCCCGAGTGGTTTGGTGCAGCTGGCAGTGGCAATCAGTACACTGCCGCGATCAAGAGCGGATCGAACCAAGTCCAATTTTCGTCAGTTCCCGATTTGAAAGTGGGACAGGTCATCCGGATCATGCATGGCGGATCTCTCGTCAATCTCCCAATTCCGTCCGCGCCACCTGTATTGACCTTTCAGGATATCAACGGAAATCCGCTTGCTGCGAATGGATCGACTACTTATGAGTATCAGTATTGTTTGGTGACGAAAACAGGTGCAATTACGGGGGCGAGTCCGCTAAGCATATTCAACGGCGGCCCTCCTTCGTTAGACTTGGAACACGAAGTGAAGATTGATTTTTCAAATGCGCCCAGCACGGGTGCATATCCGTATAACTCCATCGTGGTGTATGGCGCACAGACGAATCCGTCATCTAGTCAAGGAGTTCTGTACTGGATGAACGGTTCGAATACGACCTACATCGATTCCGGTAGAGGCAGCGTGACAGCCAACGCTGTGCAGTGGATCCCGTCTACGCCACCGGCAGATAATTCACTGAGCTACACGACGCTGGTTGCGACTGTAACGGGTGGAGAAGGAACTACCGTCATTACCATCGATCAAAATTGCGGGAACACCTTGTCTTCCGCATTGATTGTCCACGATGACACTCAAGCATTGCAAAACGCGAACAATTTCTTGTCAGAAGGCGGCGTTCTCGAATTGAGAAGTCCGCAATATAACGTCACGGTAGACCCCACATCGCAGAGAGCGTTAACGATTGGAAGTAATGTCCATTGGTTGGGAGCGATAGAGCCGAAACCAACGTTACAAACCTGGTTGAGTCCCGGGTTTGATGGCGGATCGATCGTGCTTAGTGACGGTGCATCGGGTTGGACGTTTGAAGGCATTGCCTTCGATGCAGGATGTGTCGTGGATTACGGAGAGTATCCATATGGTGGCATCGCATTTCGCGGGACGTGTAACAACTGGCAGGTGAAAAACTGTGAATTTAGGTACCTGTACTCAAAGTCCCTCGACTGCTCCGGCACGGACGTTAGCAATTGGGAATTTAGCGGCAACTACGTGCACCATTTGAATAGCAACGCGATTGGGGTGGGCGGATCTAATTTTCTCATCCGAGATAATTTGTTTGATACGACGCTCCTGTCGACGCAGCCGAACCATGATGGAACTGGCATGTGCGAATCGATCATAGGAGGTTCTGGTGCCTCACTAGGCATCATCGCAAACAATCGCATCCTGAATTGGGGTCCTATCTCACTGGTGGACCAACAAAACTCCCCGCTCAACGATATCCAAATCATCGGAAATCACTTGGAGATGAGCGTCAACGTTGCAGTGCTTGCACTTGGCGGCGGCCTGATTGGTCTTGGCGGGAATGGAAATGCCAATAACATCGTGATTAGTGGAAACGTATTGAAGTCCATAGGGTCAGGAACGATGATCAAAGCGCTGGCCAATAATATGACGATTGATAGCAACGTGCTAATTGGGAGTACCTCGGTATCTCAAGTTGATGGACAGACCTATACCGTGGGTGGAATTCAAGTGGCCGGTGGAACAAATGTGACAGTCTCGAATAACACGGTTGTCGTAGGCGGCATCCAACTCATGGGTAATTATGGATCGATTTCAGGAAACACTTTATCGTCAAATGTTCCAGCGGCGATAACCTTACAAGGAAGTTACGGCACGGTCACTGGAAATACTTCTGATCCACGTGGATCTGTGGGGTGTGATGTGGAAGGAACGTTCTGTACCGTGTCTGGAAATACGTTGAATAGTTGCCGGATCGCCGGATCGGACATTGTCCTGACTGGAAACACGTGTGGGGAGATCTTCTTCCCCGGAGGTTCTGGAAGTAACTTCGTCATCTCGTCCAACCGTATCATGGGCAACGTACAGTTTTATGACGGGAACACTGTCACAATGAGTGACAATATCATCAATGGAAGTATTGTCGCGTATAGTGGGCTAAGTGCTTCCACGATTGCTAATAACCAATTCAATCCGACGTCGTCGCTCAATATCAATGTCGACCTAGCAAATCCGTCTCAAGTTCGAATTGTGGATAACACGTTCAACATGTCGAACGTGACACAGTGTGCCATCCGTTTGCAAAGCGCCACTTCGCTCTGCGAGATATACGATAACAGTTTCACGAATGTCCGAAGCGGCGTTCCCGCGATTCAGGATTTAGGAAACAACAACCGCATATCTTACAACAAAGGAGTGAATCCGCTCCCAACATTCAGCCCCCAACCCCCTTCTTCGGGCACTTGGACATTAGGAAGTGTGATTTATCAAACAAACCCAGTTCCTGGGACAGGATATGTGGGATGGATATGTACGACCGCGGGCACTGCGAATAACACACCGTGGAAAGCAAATACGGCTTATGCGGTTGGGCAACTGGTGAATGCCAACGGAAACGTTTATCAATGTGCCGCTGTCACGGGTAGCGGCTTGTCAGGAAGTACTCCACCATCTGGAACGAGTTCCTCCATTCAAGACAATCAGGTCAGATGGCAATATGTGAGTGCGCTTGCAGTGTTCAAAACATTCGGCGCCATCAGTGGTTGATTTGCTAATGGAGCAGTGCATGACAACGAAGGTGCCCGAAAATCCGAGCACCTTTTCTTCTCTCCCCTATATGTGTCGACAGCGCTAGACTTGGCCATCGCAAGCCCGAGGATAGTGCGCTGCAGAGCACGAGGTGCTACAATGCCGTAGCGTTGAGCACTCGTCCCTGAATCGAGGCCAAATCAGCATCGACCATCATCGTGACCAAATCTGGGAATGAAACTCTTGGTTTCCACCCGAGTTTCCTAACCTTTGTCGCATCTCCCAACAAGACGTCCACCTCTGCCGGGCGGATGAGGGCTGGATCGACATGTACGTAGTCCTGATAGTCGAGTCCAACGTGATCAAAGGCGATTTCCAAAAGTTCGCGAACCGAGTGGGTCTCACCGGTTGCGACAACGTAGTCTTCCGGATTAGACTGTTGAAGCATCCGCCACATCGCATCTACGTAATCCCCTGCAAATCCCCAGTCCCGCTTCGCGTCCAAATTGCCCATCGCGAGCTGGTCTTGAAGTCCTGCCTTGATTCGTGCGACCGCACGAGTCACCTTGCGCGTTACAAATTCCACCCCGCGTCGTGGTGACTCATGATTGAACAAAATGCCAGAGCACGCGTACATGCCGTAACTCTCTCGGAAGTTAACTGTGATCCAATGTCCATACACCTTCGCTACCGCGTAAGGACTTCTTGGATAAAAAGACGTCGTCTCCAGCTGCGGGACTTCTTGGACTTTGCCAAACATCTCACTGCTGGAAGCTTGATAAAAGCGAGTGTCCGGTTTCACGCGGCGGACAGCCTCCAATAGGTGGGTGACGCCAATGGCCGTAATGTTGCCAGTCAGCGTCGGCTGATCCCAAGAAGTCGCTACATACGACTGCGCAGCCAGGTTGTACACTTCATCCGGTTTCGATCTCATCACAGCCTCGATCAAGGAACCGGGATCCGTTAAATCCCCAAATACCCATTCAATTTCCTTTTTCAATGTGTTGTACATTCTCGAGGTTTGGCAGACTGGTCCGCCGCTTCAAGCCATACACCTTATACCCTTTCGCCAGCAACAATTCAGCTAAGTACGAACCGTCTTGTCCTGTAATCCCCGTGATCAGCGCATTTTTCATGTGGAAATCCCTCCAATTTTGAATGTTGACCGGTCCCCCGGGAGCAGCAACCAAGTATCGCGTTATGCAGTAACCTGTTCGATCACGTTCTCGTACGCCAGTAACTGTTGCCGTACATCAAAATGTTCGGTTACATAGTGTCGAGCGCGACGAGTCATGCTCTCGATCTCCGACGGGGGAAGCGAAGAAAAGTGTCCAATCATCTCGGCCAAATCGCTTCCATTCCCCGGTTCAAAATGGAGACAAAGTCGATGTTCGAAGGCCCAATCCGGAAGGGCAGACCTGGATGCTAGGACCGGTATCCCACTTAGCATCGCCTCCAAGAGAACCATGGGCGTCCCTTCGTAAAAGGTGCTCGATAGGACAAAGAGAGTACCCTGCTGAAAAAACCCTTGGACGTCGCTGACTTCGCCCACAAATTGGACTTGAGGCCCTAAGTTCAAATCATCTTTCAACTGCTCCCAATGACTTCGAAATCTCCCTTCTCCGCCGACGATGACTTGATGGTTGCAATCATCGATGAGGTGTACCGCCTGGAGAATCGTGCCTACGTCTTTTGACACGTCATCCAAGCGGGAAAGACTTAAAATCATCTGTTGCCCGCCCGTTGTCGAGCTTCGCTCCCGACCGGAGGCAAACGCCGACGGCAGTCCATTGCCGATATAGTGCACACCTCTCGATCTCCTAAGCGACTGCTCGATCTGGGACTTGAAGTTTTCTCTCACCACGATAATTTTCTTCGAGAACGTTGTAATCAATAAATTGGTTATTCTCTCCCGTAACTGAATACTTGGTAGAAAAAGTGTTCCATCGTGAATGACCGCGACAAAACTGGGCCGGAATCGCCAGGCGAACAACAATTTGTAGATCCCCACCCAGAAATACCACGAGGTTTTATGGGCGACTAACACGTCGTACTGATGTGCATAACGAGCTAACCAGCGAAGGCGCGACAGTCGGGCTTGCTCCACCGACTGGTAGTTTCCTGTTCCTAGTCGGTTGCTGAGTGTCTGAGTCCGTTCCTGATTCACATCGGCGATGATGACATCGTGTTGGTGTCGGCCGCATTGGCGCGAACACGTAACGAGGTGATACAGCATCGTGCTCACGCCGCCAAAGTCGTCAGATGTCAAGTGCCCTACCCTCATAAGCCATTCCCCCTCATCCGTTTGTCCGTTGAGTCATACGGTGGTCATGCAGTAATTCTTGTAGGGCCTGCTCAAAATTCGCAATCCAGGAGGCAACACCATACGGTTTGGAGAGCGAAGCTAAATAGGCAGCGTCACTCAGTCGCAAAGCCCCGCTGCCTAAGCCTTGCAGAATACGCGAAAGTGCGAGTGGGTCATTCGAACGAAAGTTCCATCCGGCTCCTCGACCGACGACCACATCCTGTAGCGCGGTCTGCGTGTCGCTGATAATCACCGGAACGCCTCTCGCCAACGCCTCGACGAGGACCAAGCCAAACCCTTCGTGCGGAGAAGGCAGAACCAGCGCTGAAGCATCGTCGATGCAAGCCCAAGGATCTGCCTGCCAACCATGCCACGTGATCCGCTCTGAAGGGATATCAAGTGTGCTCTGGAGCCGCCGTAACTCAGTTCGATGTGGACCATCGCCAATAATACTTAGGCGCCAGTCGATGTCAGAGGATAGTTTCGATACGGCTGTGAGTAAGACGTCGACTCGTTTTTCCCGAGCAAGTCGACCGATGAATACGAAGTGTGGCGCACCGAGCCGCGCACGAGGGACCGGCTGCTCGGGAAGAACGACGGGATTGTGCACGATACGGATCTTCTCTTCACTCATTGTTCGTACCAGTCGCTCGGAATTGACCTTTGATATCGCGAGATGACAATCAGCATACTGCAACCATTTTGCGGCGGAGTCATCGATGTGGGTATGCACCCAACTTGCAAGGAGCGGCTTCTTTCTCCGCCAAAGCAAGGCTTTAGCAAACCGCATAGATTTCAACCAGTAGGGGATGTCCACCAAGACGATGTCTGGACGCACGCGCATCAGCAAATCCACGCAAACTCCAACCCTCCGAACCTTCCACATACGCCCATGCGATTCCATGCCAAGATCGATCGACGACCATGTTTGTCCCTGAAGCCACTCGGTACTTTGAACGCCCGTTTGATCGAGGGCGATCACCACTTCATGCCCCCTTGCTCTCATCTCTTCCGTGAACAATCGCACGACTTTTTCGACCCCGCCGAAGCCCGTTGCCCAGCCTAGCACTACGAGTATCTTCAACCTATTCTCACCTCCACTCATCGCACTTCGTCTTATGCGAAGAATGCCTGCAACCTGCCTTTGCTTGCAGACCAGAGACCCGTGACATCCGTCCACATCGGAATGAGATCCTTGAATTTACCACCCAACTTCATCCAAAAGCATACGCAAACCCCAAAGTCGAGGACATAAGATATGCTGTTTGCAATGGAAACACCGACTGCACCGTGTCGCGGTGCCAGCCACCAGATCAGCAGCGCTCCGGATACAGCGCCCACGATCTCGCTGATCAGGGCGTACGAAGGTTTGCCTGCGGAAAAGAAACCTTGATAGAGTATCCCAATCAATCCTGAAAACACGGAGACTGGTGCCAGTCCAACCACAATTGGGTACGCGGCGGCATAATTCTGTCCGTACATCACCCGAAGAACTTCAGGAGATAGAGTGATCACACAGACGATTGCAACTAGAGCCATCAACGTATATACACGAAATGCCTTATTTCCTTTGCTCGTAATTTCCGCCGAGTCTGACTGGGCCATAGCTGGAAAGAACACCGTCGAAAAACCACCGATTAAAGAACCAAGAACACCTAATGAGGAATTGGAGACTCCGTATAAGCCAATCTCGCGTTGGCTGAGCCACAAGGTGCAGATCATTTGGTCTAACCGTTCATTAAATAGGCTCGAAAGCGACGGTAGGAAGTAGGACAACGACTTGGACATAAACTGCGGAACCGCCGGTACTTCCTCCGTCATCGCAGGGGTCTCCTTTCGCAGTTCCTGGAATGTCACCGCGACACAGAGAAGCGATGTCACCAGACTCGTACCATTGAGACAAGTGAGGTAAGAACTTAGATTTAAGAACTTGCAACTTGCGAGAATCACAATGCAGAGCGTTGCGGATACGGATTGGATGAGACGAAGTCGGTTATACGCGGACACGTTTCCACTCGCCATTAAATATGTAGTTGAAATGCCGTAGAGGGTGCCGATTGGCAGCATCGCCAATCCGATACCAGCCCAGAGCAATGCGATGTGCCCTAACCGATGCATCGGATACCAAATCAGGACACCACCCATCACACTCGAGCCAAGGATGGAGCAAAGCCCAATCATGAGTGTTCGGCGGAACAGCCTTTGCCGATTCACGTTGCCATGGTAATACCAGACAAACGCTTGATTGATCCCAAGTCCCGCCAAATATCCAACCATATCCACCCATGAACTCATCGCGTAGTAGATCCCTTTTTGCGAAGGTCCGAGAAATCTAGCTGTGAGTATACCTGTCACTAGGTTCATGCATAGGATGGCGTAATTCATCACCGTGACATCGAAAATACTCGTGAATAAGCTTTGCTGGCGCCTTTTAAATATGCCTAGCATCATGTTGAAAGGCCCCAATCCTGATTGAATTCACCATC
The DNA here is from genome assembly GCA_029166985.1 of Alicyclobacillus fastidiosus. Classification (GTDB taxonomy): domain Bacteria; phylum Bacillota; class Bacilli; order Alicyclobacillales; family Alicyclobacillaceae; genus Alicyclobacillus; species Alicyclobacillus fastidiosus_A. The sequence goes on from CP119138.1 coordinate 2,555,457, forward strand.
GTCGATCGGCTCTTCATGACCCACTCGTATCCTGCTAGGGTATCGTGAGCTGCCAAGGACCAAGTGAATGTACTCCTTACATAGTCACTCAGTTCATGATTGGGACACGGTCTGGAAAAGGCACGCTGCAGCGCCTCAACAATGCTGTCGACGGAAAATGGGTTGCAGTACTCAGCCAAGTCATCGAAATACTCGATGGCGGAACCAATGTTCGTCACGACGACGTTGGCTCCACACGCGGCCCCCTCCAAAAGCGCCAGCCCAGGCGTCTCACGCATACTGCTAAGAACTACGACACGAGTCCGATTATAGTGACTGACAAGCTCTTCGTGCGTCAGTTTTCCCTTCCACTCAACCAGGCCTTTCTTGTCTAAGGAGTTACAGTAGGCTTGATAGGGTCCGTCAGGCGATTGGCCAACCACGACGAGCGGCGTTTCCAGTTGCTGAACAGATTGAATCAATCGATGCACATTCTTCGTTCGATCTACGATGCCTACAAACAGAATGGGGATATCCCGCTCACCAGTTAGGTTCGTCATTCGAAACAGGTTTTCATCGATTCCGTTTCTCACGGCCACATACGGGATTTTTTTCCCGGCCAAGCGATTGATTTGTTCTGCCTCCCCAGGCGAGTTGGGCAAAGTCAAATCTGCCATTCGACAGACGACGGCACGCCTGCGGTTGGCCCGGTAGATTCTCATGCGGTACCAGTACATAAATGTCGCGCGAGCCATAGTCGGGTTGATGCGCGCCAAGGTGGACCAGCGCGGCTGTCGTCTTTCCAACGTCGACAGCCAGCCTTCCTGCAACATCAGTTTGTCAAAATCCCACCAGATTGGAGATAACACGACTTTGGCACCTAACCGCTTGGCTCGCAGAACTTCCGACAGGGCAAATTGGTCATCCTGGATGCCCACGATGTGGCAAATGTCAACTCGTTCTTCCAGTTGCTCTGCTGAACTAGCAACTAAGACATCCACGCCCAAGTCGCGCAGACTTAGAATCGTCTGGTTCATCTGAACATGACCGCCTCGGACATGTCCCTCGTGATTGGTCGGCATCAGTATTGCCACTCTCACAGAGTCTCCCCCCTCACATTCAGACGTTCTTGTTCACTATCCAGAGTTCGAGACTGAGCGATACCTGCCAAGACACGTAATAACTTGTGCCTGATGGTCTCGTCTGAATACATCTGGTCGTAGAGACGTCTGCTTCCCGACGCCAATTTATTTCGCAGGTTCGGGTCCCGCCAAAGTCGGATGATGACATCTCGAATGGCACTGGCGTCTGGTTCCACAAAATAGACGTTCTTTCCATGGATAAACTCCGGATCCGTCTCGTGCCCATCCACCGCGACGAGTGCTCGACCGCTTTTCAGGTATGCGGCAACAACCGTCCTTCGACCTGAAGGTCCGCTTCCAGCCATGTGAAAATTCGCAAAACTCCCTGCCAGCGTTGGACCCAGCTCTTCCTCATCGACAAAACCTCGAATGAGCACCCGATTGCCCAGCTTCCACTTCGCAATATTTGATTGAATATCTCGTATGCGATGCGCCTGCCAGTCGAATGCCCCCATGATGACCAGGCGCAAGTCAGGAACGTCCTTAGATGCACTGCAAAAGGCCGACACCAGTTCTTCCAATTTTTGGTCATCTGACAATGTTCCAAACCAAGTGATATAGGGGTAATTCGGTCGATCCGACACTGTATGACGACTTCGCCCACTGATACATCCAGCTGGAATTCTCGATACCTTGTTCGCAAAGAACCAACGCCATCGTCTGGTCAGAGCCCTATATCGAAGGTCATTCGTGACAATCACCTGGTTACTGCCAACCCCGATGAGTGATAATTGGACCCGATGAACCAATCCTGGCAAGAGTCTTTTAGGGTGTAAACTCCAGTCATACTTCAACTCGTGCAAAAAGGAAACTACTGACGTTCGATGTCTCAACCGCACCCACAACGGCAGCATCGACGGAAGCACGGCCACTCCGCTTCGCCCCCACATATGCGGGACGTATTGAAACACAATGACGTGTCGTTTCGTTGATTCGCGACAAATGGTGTTCAAAATTCCGAATAGCTCCCAGAGCGACTGAAACTCGACCAGCTTGCTCTTCGCATGATGAGCAGCGCGCGTCCGTTTCTCGTTTGTCTGGCAGACGATCACGACTTCGTCGTAAGACTCCTTGAGTAAGTCTTCTAGATAGGCGGAATGATGCGCAAGCCCGTTTTCGATCGGTGGGAAATACCTCGTCACAATCACTAACCGAGTCTGCATGTTTTAACCTCATTCTAGTTCCAACGTCTGTACTCCATGACCTAAACAACGTCCCTATTTATTCTTATTGTTCATTATAAAGAACAGATAGTTCGTTGTAAAGACCAGATGCCTGACTGTACGTAGGCATCACTCATGGCTTCGCATAAACTTTCAACGTTTTTGAATTTTGGTGGTATTGGTAGACGACGGGACCAGGGTTGGCGACTTGACGAATACCTCCCGATGGCTGATGTGAGGTATTCTTGGCGCCTGGCGCTCTAGGTAACTGACGAATAACCAGACCAGAGAAGCTGTGGAATACAGTTCTCCATTGACCCATTGTCCTGCGTTCGCGACGAAGATTCCGAGTACGCCAAGGGCCAATGGCTTTCGTAAGTGAGCCTGGCGGAATGCTTCAATCACCACGTAGATGAGAAGAATCACATAGATCACGCCTCCGACCGCACCATCGGACACAAACATGTTACTCACGTCGACTTCGGTGCCTCCATTCGAGGAGCCAAACTTGCTTCCTGCGGTCGTTGTACTCCCTAACCCATGACCGATGGGCATTTTGAAGCCGTCTAAGATACCAGAGAACAGACTCCCAGAGTGACCAGCCAGGCTTGAATCTTTCGAATTCAGCGGATTGGCGAGACCAGAAACGACGTGCGTGACCAACGGATTGCTCGTATGCATGTGCGCAATTTTCATGTATACGAACGTCAGCACTGCACCTAATATAAACCCCATCACGACTCGACCACGCACGGTTTCAGCGTGCATGATCGTCATGATGACAATGGCCGTTGCCGCAGTCACAATGGCTCCTCGCGCCGAAGCCATCACAATGGCATACCCCATCACCCCCGTACCGACGAGCCCGATTATCTTCATCGAGATGCGCCCCTTGAGGACGTATAGCCAGCCAATTGCAATCCCGATGGCAAGGTATTGACTGTACTCCTGTCCACTCGAGAACGTGGAAAACGCACGAATCAATCCATTTACGTCGAGTGACGTGATATTCACAATGTCCACCCATTGCTGCTCAAACGGAAAAAATCCGTAAAAGGTCTGCTTCAAACCGTACAATGACACAAGGACGCCCATCGTGAACACGGTGCCCATGATTCGCCTCAACCAGCGGTCGTTCACGTATTGCCGACCGAGAATCAACCAAAATAGGGGCACCACATAAAAGATGACCCCGCCTAATCCGACGGACAAACCACCCTGTTTCGGATTAGCTGCCTGCAAGAAATCAATGAGGATCATCCAACGAACCAATCGAAATATTCTCGTATCGTCGGTGATTGGTTCTCTCATGACGAAACGCTTATAGAACCAAAACGATCCGAGGAACAGGATCACACCAGGTGCGACAATGACGAGCGGATCTAGGGCGCCCCACCCTGCCAGCGGAATTAAAGCCCGGCGAAGAAACGCCATCATAGGCAAGTACAAGGTGAGTAAGTACATGCTCAGGGCTGGATTGCCCGTCCCTAACCCGATCAACAAGAGGATTAACCCGACAAAAATCAAGAGCTTTATTCGACTCGGGTCGAGAATCTCATGTCCTATGCCATATGCCCCGACCGTGGCGAACACTCCTCCAATCAGCACGCGAACCAGAGGTATCGACCAAAATCTCTCAACCATAGAAATCCTCCATTACTAGAGCACTTTACTCACCCAGTTGTCGATCCGATTGGCCATCGCATGCGGTGAAAAGGCTCCTCCTCTGATCGGGTTCTGTTGCTTGGCCCGTTCACGCACCTCCGGCTGCAAAAATGGTCCAATCGCCTTGGCCATTTCCTCCGGCCCAGGATCACGTGAAACGACGGTGCCGACGGTGTGGTGGTCGATGATCTCCTCGGGTCCGCCGCCGGCGCACGCGACCACTGGCTTACCTGCCAGCAGTGCTTCGACGAGCGAAATCCCAAATGGCTCCCCTTGGCTTGCCAAGACGAAGACATCCATGGCCTGCAGCCAGTCCCCAACGTTTCTTTGCTCACCTGCAAACACGACGGCATCCCCCAAAAGCTCTTTCCCCAGTGCATGAAGTTCGCTGGAATATCCTTTTGACAGCCCATGACTTTCCCCGCCCACCACCAGTGCACGAACTTCTGGAAAGGTTCGATGCAGGAGTGCGATGGACTGTAAAAACAGATCGATCCGCTTCCAAGGCTGCAATCTAGCGACCGTCCCTACGATAATCCCAGGTTCACCCTGGAGCACGCTCCGACGGATATTCATCACTTCACTAGGTCGGTAAGACAATGGAGGGGTGCCGGGATGGATGGAGGTGGCTTCAACGGAGTTCCGCAGCGTCCGTTGCAGCGCGCGGCACGCAAGCTCACTCGAACAAGCAAGGCCTGCAGGTCGGTTGAACTGTAACACCCACCTGTCAAGACGGCTTAAGAACGAGGGGATATCGTGGCGCCACACGAACAACGGGATTCTCCTCTGCTTGGTCGGAAGCGAGACATAGATGCCCGCTTTTGGCATCCAGGCAAGAACGCGCTCAATCTGCCACGTATCCAACAATTTTCCGACCTCAGATTGAACTTGCACAAGACGACGAACTTCCCTCACTCGTCCAGCAGAGATGACGGCGACGGGATAGCCCATCTGCCTGATGGCTTCCACCAGTCCTCCCGGGCTCAAGAAAAGCACATGTAGTTTGACCTTGGTGTCGCCTTTGCGCGAGGCAAGATACGTGTAGAGCATCTGTTCTGCCCCGCCCCCAAATTCTCCAAGAGGCATCACGACTAACACATTCATCCCATTCACCTTTTTCGAAATATGTGGTTGAAACACAATTCTATAGATGGATAAACATACACGCTGCCTTGTTCTATATAAAGAACAACCAACCACAGTATACGCTATATAGAACAGTTTAGGAAAGTGAAAATCATGAACGCGATGGCTATATTCAGCCATATAACGAAAAAATCAACTTCCGGGTTCCTACGATAGTGTTAGTAATAGCGCACAACACCGTGGTATTCTATATTAAGAATGTCTTTGTTCGATATAAATCTTCATTTATTACGATGCCACTCGTCACCAGAGGAGGATCACAAACGTGTTTGGACGATTGAAAACCAAGCTGACACATGCAATCGATCGCACAGTATGGAAGGATGAGTTCATCAAACGCCGCGAATACAGGGATGGCGTTTGCCGCTATCCAGACTCCATCATCGGAAGACAGAATTTCCCCGGCGACCATCTCCACAGAGGGGGAATATTGGTGATTGCCGCACACCCGGATGACGACGTGCTAGGTGTGGCTACGACGCTCATCCGGCATGCCAAAAGCGGGGATCCGATCACGATTGTATTCACCACCAATGGCGCGGGTGGCGATTGGAAAAGCTCGGTTGCTGAACAACGTGCCTATGCTGACTTGCGATATGCAGAGGCATGCGAAGGTCTCGCGCTTCTCGACATCCCTCCGTCGAACGTCATCAGCCTCGGCTTCCCCGATGGGGGATTGCATCGCTATATCCAACCTCTTACCTCCGATTTACTACACCTGTTCCAAACCGTTCGCCCAGCTCGTATTTACGTTCACGCCATCGAGGGAGGCCATATCGATCACGATGTCACCAGCTTTGTCGTTCAATTCTTGTGCCAGCAGTTGCACCTGCCGGACGTCTATGAGTGGGCGGAGTATAATCGGGAAGCACCTCTCGGAGCGCCACAGATTCACTTTCCAAACGACCCCTTCTTAAACGACTCAGCGTATACACGGATTGATCTGACGGAAGATGAACTTTCGCTCAAAACCAAGATGCTCAGTAAACACCAATCGCAGAGGGACGTGATCCGTATCGCCCCATCGCGCCACTCAGAAGTGATCCGGGCGGCGAAACCCGTGCATTTGAAGCAGCGGCTTTTGCATTTTGGAAGACTGCCACACAATCGTGTATCGAAGTCGCTCTTTGTATTTGAGGAGTTTTCGAGGAATATGCCAATCTAATACAGGCTTTCGTTGGCCGTTCGCCCTGCCCCTTCCTTGTACGAGAAAATCCCCCGTTACGAGCAGTCACTCGCACGGGGGATTTTCACTTGCGGAAACAGGCTAGCAGTGTTCACACGCCAATATTCATGCGAGCCTGCGCTTGTTGGTGCGTTGATGGATACGTGGGCGCATGTCCTGCGATTCGTTGGAAACATGCTACCAGATCTGCCGCCACGACGGAGCAGTGAAACAGGCGCTCCGCTTCATGGCGGGCAAGCTCTCCAAGCTGCCGCTGTCTCGTTGGATTCTGAAGCTCCTGTACAAGCGTACGCACCCTGCGTTCCATTTCGTCCAAATTGCCCATTGCGAATACTCGGCAACAATCTGGATTTACCTCTTCAGCAGCGCCCACTTTGTCACTTGTGATGACCGGTAGGCCGCAGGCCAGCGCCTCCCCTACGGTCAGTCCAAAAGGCTCATAGTGGCTTGGCTGAATGAGCGCGTCTGCACAATGATACCGGTCCACCATGTTGGCGCCTGCCCCTTGCACTTTCCCGATAAATACCGCCACATTTGGATTTAACTGGCGCAGCAAAGCGGTGTAATCAGACCAAAGGGATTTGTCGCCAATCACTTGAATTTGAACCCGGTCTGATATGTCGTCCAGTCGATGAGACAATTCAACCATCATTTCGACGCCTTTTCGAACCGCAATGCGAGAGACAAACAGAAACACGAGGCGCTCGCGCTTGTGAGTATCTACGCTTGGCCCTGGCGCAAATCTCGCCGTATCGATTGGATTGGGAATCACAGTCATCTTTTGCGCTGGAACCCTGTAGTCTACAGCCAAGTCGTCACGGAAATTCTTACTGATACTGATGACGTGCCGTGGATAGCGAATGTGCCTCCTCTGAATCGCGCTGCGCATGGTCAACATGAGGCGAGCACCGATGCGTCGAAACGACGATTCCGACTGTCTCGAAATCGCCGTCTCCCGTCGATGCCACCTGAGTTCGCCAGCTGCGTGCACAGATGGGTGTAAGATGATCGGGGGAAGTTGCTTGACAAATTTCCGCAAAATCGACAGTTCAATATGAGAAAATTGATAGACCAAATCGTAAGGGCGCTCCTGATGTAATGCGAGAAGACGCTTGGCCAGTCTGTCTTCGCATCGATAATTCGCGATTTGACCTGTGACAAAACACATCAGACGATTTCGGCTATACCAGCGGTCCCACTCCCACGAAGACGGCTGACAATAGAAGTTGACATTGGATAGGTGGGTTAAACTGGGTGGCAACTGAGAGGCTGAGCCCGGAAAAAAACAGTCGATCTCTATATTGTAATTGGCGAGTTCCAACAGCAACTGGGTTGCGACTCCAGTCGCTCCTCCCGTTTCATTCGGCATCGGTCCGATCCACGCAATCCTCACTTGTCGGAGCCTCCTATCAAGAACGTTATGTTCATTATATAGAACACAAGTGCATAATCAAGTAGTGCTTGTCGAGACGGACGAGTAATCTATGGGAGGTCGCTGCTCCGCCAATAGATCTTCGATAAATTTGGTAAACCGTTGGATCTGCCCTTGTTGGTTAAACACATCCTGAGCGTCGTCGATACTTGAACGCTTGTCTGCAATGTCTTCGCGCGTGATCCGCGAAAGAAGTTGCGCCAGAGATTGAACATACTCGTCCGCCCACGGGTACCTGCCTCGTAAACGCCAGATAAAGTCCCCGTTCAAGTCGTACGCCAACGGTAATTGTCCACTCACCACCGGAAGTCTTACGGACAAATATTCACTAATTTTTGTGGTATAGCGAAAATTCCCAACTTGATCCATCGACTGAGGAAGGCTGGCGAGATCCATGGCCGCTAAATAGTCAGGTACCTGTTCTCTCGGAACTCTTCCTGGGAGGATCACCCGTGTATGTGGGTCCCGCCGGGCCATTGCCTCCAAGTGCGCTTTTCCGTCTCCATCTCCGATGATGAGTACTTTGATGTCGGAGCGGTCGACTTTCTGAATCGCCTTCGCCAATTCGTACCCATAACAGAATCCGACCTTACGATTCCAACTCAGGGACCCGACAATGCCAATGACGATGTCCTCCTCGCGGATTCCAAGCCGCTTTCGAATGGCCGTCCGCGCGGATTGAATCTGTACCTCGGTTCTCAGGAACGGCGCCCACCCCGGAACGGTCATTGCCCTCGGGGCCCCGAAGGTCAGCGCTCGGCCGGCCAAGTACGGCGTCCATCCGACGTAACCTGAGGACAATTTGCAAAGAGTCCGTTCGTAGAACGTGAAGAATGGCTGGAGCAGGGGGTGAAATTTACCTACATACGGACCAACAGCGTCGCCACTACTGACGACGTAAGGGACATGGCCTGCGATTCTAGCTAGGATGACCGCGAGACCACCGCCGATCCCGGTGCCTTCCATTACCACTAGCCTTGGCTTATAGTGCATCAAATGACGAAAGAGCGAATAAGCGGCTCGAACCTTATGTTGTTTCTGGAACTGGTAGTGAGTGACCGAGAGATCTCGACAAAGTGTAGAAAGGCGCCGCGCGTCCTCGCTCAGGGCTCCTTGCGTTGCAAAGGCCAAAATTGCCGCCTGCTTGTTCAAACCATGCGCGTTAGACATTCTGCACCCCTGCCTTCGGTGTTTCCAACCGTGACTTTGTCTGGGACGACTCGGCGAGGATTTCTTCGTACAACGTCCGGAATCGATCGTACATCACATCCCAGGTCATTCGTTCTACCCGCTCGCGCACGGCTGTGCGCATTTGAGTCATGTGCGCGGGACTTCGCAAAAGCGTGTCTAGTCGACTGACAATCTGTGCAACATCCTGTCGCACGAGATACCCCGATACGCCGTCCTCCACGACATCGTTTGCGCCGCCTACATTCGTTAGGACCATGGCTAACCCACTTGCGGCGGCTTCTAAAACAGCGAGCGAGCAAGCCTCATAGCTGGAAGGAAAAAGAAATACGTCACTCATTTGATACCAGTTTTCGGGATTGGCTTGTCGCCCTGCAAAAATCACTCGATGGCGGACTTCGTCAGAAATTAAATGAAGAAACGCGTCGGCGTTGCCAGATCCGACAACGACCATATAGACGTCCGGGTACAGTTTTGCAACCTCCTCAAAGGCTTGCAAAGCAAACTGCAGCCCCTTCCTTCCCCAATCGCCGCCCATGAACAACAAAATCGTACCGTCTTCCGGCAATCCGTGAATGTCGCGAAGGTTTCTTCGTTCACGAGGCCCTGCGGGGCGAAACTTCGTGATGTCCACTCCATTGGTAATCACGGCGACCGTGGATTCAGGACGACTATACGCAGTTGTCAACTCCTGCTTGATGCGATTGGATACAGCGACCAATCTGCGGGTGCGAACGGGACGATAGCAATGATTCTCCAACCACAACTTCATCTTCATGCTGATCGCCGAATTGATTCGATGGAAGAGCGACTTCGACACATCCCTGTCCTGGACACCTGATAGTAAATATCCTCGGTGACAAAAGTGAATCGTCGACACGTCGACGCGGTTGAACACAATCGCGCCTGTGGTGTGAATCAAATTCTGCTTCAAGAAGAGCAGACGAATGGAGGCGAACACGGAAAACAGAACAATCATCACCGGGAATGGCTTACGCAGGGTCGGGATGCGAATAAATCGTACCCCATCGGCTTCTGGCAACTTCATGCTCGACGCCATCACCGTGATCGAAAAATCGTTTTTGGCGCGCGTGATCAATTCTGTCAGGTGTTTTTCCATTCCGCCAATTCCGCCCACGTCATTCGCTATCAGGACAATATGCCGATTCTTCACTCGCTTACTCCCTTCCATCTCTGTTCGGATCTTCGTCGTGCACTGGCTGCGACGGCTTGACCACCTGGAGTACTTCGAGTGCCATCGCCCAGGAGCGCGGCGTAGGAACGCTCTATGGTTTGCGCCGTACGCTCAATCGAAAATTGCAGCAGGGACCTTCGTCTCCCCTGCTCCCCGAGGCCCTCGCGCAGTTCAACATGCTCATACATCTCTCGCAGGTATTTTGACATCGAGTCGGTATCGCCGACGTCCGTGAGAAACCCTGTTTCGCCGTGCACAACAATTTCCGAAATGCCTCCGTCGTTCGTACCGATCACCGGCTTACCTGCGAGCATGGCCTCGATGACCACCCTGCCGAATGGTTCGTTCTCGGAAGGGATCAACAGAACATCGATCGTCCCCATCACGTTCATGATGTCCTCGCGAAATCCTAAAAAGCGCACGCGATCCTGCACACCAAGTGCAATGACCTGCTCTTTCAAGTGCGCTTCGTAGTCGACATTCTCCTGGCGAAATTTCGGCTGACCGACAATCCACAGCTCACTGCCTTCCCGGATGCCTGTCATTTGTGAGAATGCCAGAATGGCGTCGTGCTGCCGTTTCCAAGGCGCGATCTGGCCGACGACGCCGACGATAAACGCGTCTTCTGACGTGCCGAATTCAGGGCGAATAGAGGTCCATTGGCTATCGCTCGTGTCGATCCCGTTGTACACAAGCGTCGACTTCCGCGCGAGGTGCGCCGTGCTCGCGAAGTTGTTGCGAATCGCCTTGGAAATGGTGAATACCGCGTCCACGCGGTTCGCAGCGACCTTGCGAATCGCCCTTCCAATCGCGTTGTGTGGCAGGGTATCGCGAATGTGCCAGACCAGTTTCACAGCTTGCCCAACAACTGCCACCGTGGCAATAAGACCCGCGCGAACCGAATTGGCGTGCACGATATCCGGGCGAAGTGTCTTCAGGACGCGCCTGAACTCAATTCCAGCCAACGCGGTGCCGCAGATGCCGCGTAGAATATGGATGGGGTTTTTCGTCATTCTAGCCCGATAGCTGCGAATCGGGCTCACGCAAATGCCTGCAGATCTGGCGCGTTGTAACAATTCCCCTTCCGGGGCAACAAGAATGGTCTTCATATCTCGCATCTGGGACATCGTCAGTAAGAGACTGATCTCCGCACCGCTGATCTCACCCGAGTGATTGTAAAACACAACGAGGCTAGGTGAACCCGTCGACTTATCCATAACGGCGCGTCTCCCAAACGGACGTATCCGAGGGTTGTCCCCGTCGCTTGCCAATGGCCAGGTCAAAGACGTGGTGAATCTGTGGGATCACAGCGTCCCAGGAATAGTGTTGCAGGACGTGTAGCCGTGTTTGTTCTCTGTCTGGCAGCCACTCTGGATGCGACAAAACGTTTCCCAACCCCTCCTGCAAATCGCGAACAGACGAACCGCTAAACAGCAGCCTTTCATCAAACTTCTCCAGGATCTCCTTCGTCCCGCCGACAGGTGTACCCACGACAGGCGTTCCGGACGCCATCGCCTCCAATGTCACGAGTCCAAATCCCTCCAGAGCGATACTCGGAACAACCAGCAAATCCGCGACACGGTAGTAGGAAGGCAGCTGTTCGTCCGGCAGTCGATTGGTCAACAGGACATGGTTCTCCAAGTGAAGCTCACAAGTCAGTTGCTGCAACTCCTCGTACATCTCCCCACCACCGACGATGACGAGCAGGACATTCGGAAAGTCGTGACGCAATGCGTCGAGTGCCCGAATCAGATTGTCGAGGCCCATTCTTCTCGCCAAGCGGCGAACCGTGAGCAAAATCAATCGATTAGCAGGCAACTTCAATTGATGGCGCAACGCCTCGCGATCGGCCGCATCGTGAAACCGCTCGGTATCGACCGCACCTGGGACGATGTGAATCCGGTTTTCAGGCACACCGTAATGATCGACCAGTTCGTCGCGAAAATACTGGCTCAGGACGATAAATCGATCCGATTGCCGATACACCCGCTTTTCAATGGCACGCTGCACTTGAAATCGAAATTGGGCCGAGAGGGATAAATCGGTTCCGTGTTCCACCTTCGCCTCGTAGGCCCACGGTCCGTGGAAATGGGTGACGATCGGCTGTTCCGTGAGAACTGCAGCACCGCCCCATGCGTAGTAAGCGAAATGTGGGTTGTACACGTCGAATTTGGCGCGCTTCACCTCCGATTGCAAAGCCCTCTTCCATTCCTGCCGAACCTGAAATAGATTGGCTCCCCGTCCATTCACTGCCCGGACGTAACTTGGCAAGTCGCGCGGGTGCGCCTTGTTGACTCTTACCAGGGCCGCGGAGGATTCCGTGGAATTCCACGCCGCCAGGTAGTCTGCAAAGTATCGGTTCAAACCGCCTGGTTGTTCACTGAACCAGCCCATACCGGTTGCCAATATGTGCATCGACCATTCCTCCAAACTCTTGTCAGACTAGGCCTGCACCGCGCTGTCTCGAGCAGATGCGAGCAAAAGGGCCGGATGAAATCCGAAGTTTTCGATCAAAAATCCAGCTTCCTCAAGCGCCGCTGGATCTAGTACGTTGCGACCATCGAAGACGAGCCGCCTGCGCATGACGGCGCCGACGCGCGCCCAATCGAGATCGACAATTTCCGGCCATTCCGTGACAATGATTGCCGCATCCGCATGTTCCAGCGCCATGTACGGATCGTCGAGAACGCGCACAAACTCTTGGCTTTGCAGTTGAAACCGCGTGACGACCGGATCGTAAAACTGAACCTGCGCCCCCTGACTGCGCAACCGTTCGCCAATTTCCAGGGCTGGCGACTCCCGAATATCGTTGGTTCCTGGCTTAAAGGCGACGCCCAAGAGCGTCACGCGGATGTGGCTCAGATCGCCAAACCACTGACGAAGGCGTCGAATCGGTTCTGTGCGTTGACGCTGGTTGACTTCGACGACGGCTTTGAGCAGTTTAAAGTCATAAGCTACATCTCCTGCGATGTTGACCAGTGCGCGGGTGTCCTTTGGAAAACAAGACCCTCCATAGCCGAGGCCAGCCCGTAAAAACGAAGAACCAATCCGAGGATCCAGCCCCATTCCTTGCGACACCTGCTGTACATCAGCTCCTACCCGTTCACAGATATTTGCAATCTCGTTAATAAAGGAGATCTTTGTCGCGAGAAACGCGTTGGATGCGTACTTGATCATCTCTGCTGTCGCACGATTACACGCCACAACCGGTACTTCGAGCGGACGGTGAAGCTCTTCCAACACGCGCAAAGACTCCTCGTCAGGGACACCGAAAATCAACCGACTGGGTTGCAATGTATCGGACAGCGCACTACCCTCACGCAAAAACTCTGGAATCGACACAACCCTGATGTCTTGGCGCCCCATGCTCTCTAGGAACGTCTCGATGCTGTGTGCCGTTCCCACTGGAACTGTGCTTTTGGTCCCAATAAAAGCCCCTTGTTTTAACTTGTGGCCGAGTTCTGATACGACCTCAAACACGCTTGCGAGATCGGCGGAACCGTCGTTACGAGGCGGCGTGCCTACCGCGATCAAGGCGATATCACAATCTGTGGAGTCCGAGATCGCTGTGTCAAACGACAATCGATTGGCGAGGAGTTGCTCACGTAATAGCGGTTCCAGTCCGTCCTCATAGATGGGGCACTCACCCATGTTCAGCCTGGCAATCTTCTGCCAGTCCTGATCCACACACACGACATCGTGACCAAAACTGGCCAAACACACCCCAGTCACTAGCCCCACGTACCCAGTCCCTACAACCAACACCTTCATTGCGATACGCCCTCTCCGTTTCCAAAATTGACTTCTGTTGTGACCGTCGCCATCGGTGCCGAAACCGCATCTTGCACCGCTCGCCGAATCTTGTCTTCGAAGACCCTTCTGCTAAATTTCTCGGCTGCGTTTTGAATCCGCTCTGGATCCCACTGGATGGTCTGTGCTCGCTCTATCGCGCGCACCAATGACTCGGTTGTTTGCTCTGCAAAAAACACTCCGTTGACACCGTCGGACACCGTGTCAAGTGCTCCTCCGCTCTGATAAGCGACAACGGGTTTGCCCAACATATTCGCCTCGACTGGTGCAATGCCGAAATCCTCCTCACCCGGAAAAATAAACGCATTACACGCTACCAGATACTGCTCGACCTCTTCATCCGAGCGCCACCCGAGAAACGTGACGGTCGGCCCAGCGAGCGACTCTAGACGTTGCCTATCCGGTCCCTGGCCAATGACGATCAATGGTTTACCCAAGCGCGTACACGCCTCCACCGCCAAGTCAATTCGTTTATAGGACACCAACCTCGATACAACGAGGAAGTAGTCTCTTGTATCGACAGGTAAAACCGTGCTCTGTCGCGCTTCGACGGGAGGGTGAATGACGCCACATTCCCGCCCGTAATAACGAGCGATCCGTTCCTGTACTGCGGTGGAGTTGGCAATGAAATAATCCACCTTGCGCGCAGACCAGACGTCCCATAATTTGAGCATCGGGACAAGCAACCTCGCCAGAGACACCAGGACTTGATTCTTCGTTTCATTGGCAATGTATCCGTCAAAGTCCCAAGCAAAACGCATTGGTGTGTGGCAGTAACAAATGTGAACAGGGCGGCGATCTTCGCTGCCCACGATGCGCACGCCCTTTGCATAGGCGCTGCTGGACGTGAGAACGACGTCATAATGAGCCAATCGAATGGTTCGAATGGCCAGCGGGTAGAGCCAAAAAAACAATTTAAAATGCTTTATAACCAACCTGTACCGCTGTAAAAAACTCGGGATGAATGTAGCTCCCTCTAACGAGGGCCAGAGTTTTCGGCGGTCAACAAATAGCGTATAAATCGGTGCTTGCGGGAACATCTCGTGTAACACGCCGACGACGCGTTCCGCGCCACCCCGCTGGTTCAGGTAGTCATGAACAATCGCAATCTTCACGGATTGACCTCCAAACAGATGTAGAGTGACGCAGTGTGCAATCTGCACCACATGTCGCCTATCGCGCCCCGTTCCTTTTGAGGACGGCCGGAATGGTCATTGCGAGTATCTTCCAGTCCTGCAGGTACGACCAATTGTCGATGTATCTAAGGTCTAGGCTCATCCACTGTTCGAAGTCGATCTCGTTTCTTCCGCTGATTTGCCATAGACAAGTCATGCCTGGCCGCACACTCAGACGTCGCCGATATACGTGTTCGTACTCATTGACTTCACTCGGAAGCGGAGGTCTTGGACCGACGAGACTCATATTGCCAACTAGTACGTTGAAAAATTGAGGAATTTCATCAATGCTGGTCCTTCGGATAAAGGCCCCTACCTTGGTCACCCGCGGATCGTTGTGCAATTTGAAGACTGGCCCTGACATTTCATTTAAGTGAAGAATGCGTTCCTTTAACGCTTCCGCGTCTACACGCATGCTGCGGAATTTGTACATAGCGAACGGTAGGTTTCGCAAACCAACCCGCTGTTGCCGAAAGAACACAGGTCCACCGTCTTCCAATTTGATCGCCAATGCGACGACAATCATGATGGGAGAGAGAAGACATATCGCTAGTAGGCTGACGACTACGTCCGTTACGCGTTTGAGAAATAACGAGATGGGTGTGTGCGGAATCGATGACAGCAATAGGCTGGAGATGGTAGGCCCATGGTAGATGGAACTATTTGCAATCTGTGTCGACAATCCGTCCAATAACAGTTCCATCGAAACGCCCTGCTCTTCACAGGCGCGGATGACGTGTTCAAGATTCGGATCGGTGATTCGAAGTGCGATCACCACTCCATCAGGCGTGTATCGCGAAAGAATTTCACCCATTTCCTCGATCGACCCTAAATATGGAATCGGTAAACTCCGATTGATCTCGCGTCCGATGTAACCCGTGACACGAAGGCCCAGTTTTCTGTCACCGGCAACCTCATTGAGATAGCGAATCACGTTTTCATTGGTTCCGACCAGTATACGGCTGCGAAGATCCCATCCCGATCGCCGAAGTAAATAAAGAACAAATCGAACGATATAGCGATTGAAGAACATGGACACAATCACCAGGCAGACGTAAGTCCCCATGAAGATGCGGCTGACGTCGACCGCCTTGATCACGAAGGATGTACATAAAAACAAGAAGACTGCGAGGACATTGAGTTTGACAACAACCTCAAGGTCTCGAAACATCCCAGGTGTACGCCGACTCGGGTATTCCGCGAGCAATGCTAGAGCAAGCGACCAAGCGGTAAAACAGAGAATCTCCGTCTCAATGTACCTGCGTGACCCGAGTAACGAGATTTGGTGACCGGCGATAGCGCCTGCCACAGAAGAAGTAAGAAAGAAGACAGCGACGATGGTTACCAGGTCTACCACGAAACTAATCGTTTTCGCGTTGCGCGAAAGATGCTGCATCGTACACACCCCACACCTATCGATCATCATATTTAGAGCGATCACCACACTGTTCATTATACAGAACATTTCTTGCTTTAAAACGAACAATTTTCCCTAAAATTCTTTATAACGAACACAACAGTCGGTTTTTCGCGATTTCGGACTGTAAATATCCTAATTTTGTGTTTGATTAAGAACATTAAAATAGGTATGATGTTTATGATTTAATACTTGAGCAGTGGATAACTAGATGGCTGCTGTAAAGAGGTGTCTGAATGATTGGAAAACGTCTTTACGAACTTCGACGCGAGCGCAACTTATCACTGTCTGAACTGGCGAAGCGATCGAACGTTGCCAAGTCGTACCTCAGTGCGATTGAACGACACATCCAGGTCAATCCATCACTTCACGTTCTCGAACGGATTTCAAAGGTACTGAATGTTCAAATTCAAACCTTGCTTGGCGAGTCGACTGTAGATGGTCAGGAAGAATGACGTTGGATCCACAATTGGCGAATCCACGAATACATACTTACCAACGCACTGATCCGTATATCATGTAATTCTCTTTATCCATGTGTAGTTCAACACAAGAAACGGCGAACGATGAACCAACACCTGGGTTTGACCAATTGGTTCACTCATATATAATGGCATTATCGTTCTGTATAAAGAACAACACAGCTGGAGTTGGAAGGGATGGTCGAATGGCCGCGAGAAGGCGTCGCAAGTCACATACGTCACGCAATGTTAGCTCCTCTGTCACTGAATCGTACCAGACTATCGGAGCGAATATGTTTTTGGGCGGTGACAATCTCGACTCGAATGTAATTCTTGTAACGAGTGCGACAAGTGGAGAAGGAAAAACGTCTACCGTATACCATCTGGGAATTGTAGCGGCTCAAACTGGACGGAACGTCCTGGTCGTCGATGCCAACTTAAGGCGCCCGCAGTTGCACCAAATGTTCTACATCGAGAACGACATCGGATTGAGCGGTATCGTCGGAGGAGAAAAGTGGAGTGAGTGCATCATCAAGTCTGAGACTCCCCGTTTATACTTGATGCCCAGCGGACCTGCTCATGAAAACCCAAATATGATTCTATATTCACGTGAGTTCACGAATTTCCTTGAACACTGCTGTCGTCAATTTGATCTAGTCATCATTGACAGCCCCCCGGTACTGGAAGTTAGCGACGCAATCATCCTCGCCCCCTCTGTGGGCGGCATCGTATTCGTCATCGACGGGAAAAGGACGAGTCGCGCGAGTGCACGCAGAGCAATCTCCGCCCTGCGCCATGTCAACGGCCGGATTATCGGCGGTGTGCTGAACCGTAAACCGAAGGGTCAGTATGACTATCACATAGAGACGCTCGGCGAATTGCAACCAATCGAAAGGAGATCCTGATTTATGGAACTGAGGGAGTATTGGCGGGTTATCAAAAAACGGCTGTTGTTGATTCTGTTTATCCCGATTGTTGCAGGTGCGGTCTCGGGTTACTACGTGATGAAAAAGACGCCGCTGTATACCGCGACGACGACTCTACTGTTGAGTCAGACGAGTGATCAACTAGGCGGTACTCCTGACACCGCGACTTACTCAGGCGTCATTCAAAGCGATTATTTCACCCAGATGGTCGACGCCCAGTCGAACTTGTCCGTTTCGAAATCGATCATTGGACTCACCTTCAACGGCCAATTGATGAATATCATGATAACCTCGGGTGATCCGGAGTTTGCCTCGAAAGCTGCAGACGCTGTGGCAGAAACCGTGATTGATAAAGGGCCTGGAATCATCCCTGGTTTGCATAGCGCTGGCGTGCTCAACCCTGCTACGTCCTCCCCTGTGCCTTTGCATAAAAAGCAGGACGTGACTTTGGCAACGGGCATCGCATTCCTCGTCGGCTTGGGTATAGCTTTCCTACTTGAATATCTAGATCTTCGGTTCAAGTCAGAAACTGACATTGTCAAATATTTAGGGATCCCTGCTCTCGGCGGCGTTGCGGAATATCGCCCAAACAAGCGGAAGAAGGCGTAATCCTAGACGAAATATGTCCGCCTATGTCAAACCTAGATTCAAGCTGTAGAACCATCTGGAAATCTGTTGAAAAGTATTTCTTGCTGAAGTCACAGACTTGCAAATACAATTCAATTAGAAAACTCAATCAGACTTGCTTTCCGAACGGGCTATCCCATTTGAAAGAATGGGTGCGCAAAGTCACGGGTCTACGGTTTGAAACAGAGGCTATGACGGCCGGACTGCCGAAGAAAGCATCCAAAGTGGGTTCGGAGGGTAAGGACATGCTATTGGATGCCGAGAAACGAGAACAGAACGAGCCCACGCTTGATATTGAGTGGCTGCAACTTGTCTTGATGGCCCGAGAGATTGGACTCAGCACTGAAGAAGTCAGACTCTTTTTACAACAGAAGATCGAACATTCTGTGTGATCGACCGACCCTATCAACGTATCATGACGGCGTAGACAATACGTCGTCAATTTTTGTTTCCAATCCAGAACAACATTGATATAATACCTTTGACATCGAAATGAAATCAGTCTAATTTACTTCGGGAGGCAGACTCATTGATTGGCGAACGCATCAAGCAACTACGACTTGCTAAAGGGCTTTCACTGTCTGAACTCGCGGAGTCATCTGGCGTCGCGAAATCCTATCTGAGTGCTATTGAACGCTCACTTCAGGGGAATCCCTCCATTCAAATCATTGAGAAACTCGCTTCCGTGCTCGACGTATCTGTTCCGACCCTATTACTTCCAGACGATGTGGACGCAGATGAGAACGAAGTGCTCGATCCTGAATGGATGAAATTAGCACAAGAGGCCATGAATTCTGGCATCACCAAGGAACAATTTCGTGAATACCTCGAATTTCAAAAATGGCGTTTAAAGAATGGGGAGCAATGATGGCGGACAGGGGGATCATTGCCCTAGTTCACTGAATGGACGAGCAACACCTCGCGAATCGAGCGTGCAGCCTGGTCATCCACATCACGGTATGACCAGCTCTCGTGTCCCACGAAAAAGAAACTGAACCCAGATATCCACTAGGAAAATGGATGGCAATCCTCATTTAAGTCGCTCTCCGTCAATACATGTGTTGAATAGCCCATCTGATAGGGTAACTCAAAGACGCGCGAGAGTCCTCGCACCCTTCGAAAACCGTATCCAAATGCGATTGGCGTCATGCCCGGGATCAAGACCTTCACCGCATGTAACTCTCCGCAAGCTACTTCTGAACTGGTTTGGTCCACCACTAGCACGTCAAATCCCCGCGAATGCAAGTCATCCAGTACCGCATTTAAAACGGAGCGAATGTCCAGTGATTCAGACTGGAGTGGTCGAACCGCATCGGCGTACACGTCTTGTACGGAATGAATCGGAGTTCGTCTCTCTCCGCTAAGGAGAAATTCCCAGCGAGGATAGGCTTCCGGTAAGCCACCAACAACGACGTGGTCGAGAATCTCCTGAATGCTTGTCGGGCTCAGTAGCATGGACAAGGCCTCTGTGCGTCTTATTTCCGACGTGCCCTGAAGGTGAAACACCTGCACGGTCAGTTCGCGGAGTGCTCCATACACGGCCTCATATGGGTTCAGATGACACGCTGATCCGCTGACCACCTTGGGATAGGCATGTTCCCCGGCCCGCACGGCCACAGCAAACACTACGGGTATACACAGGTCGTGCGACGCGTTGAATAGTCGGATTTCATAGCCTTCGTTTTCTAGCAACTCGATCACCCTCGAGACCCGTGAAGGACAATGCTTGTCGAGTTTAAGCTCCGGGATCGGCAACCTTGCATACCACATGTTCAGAATGCCATCGCGCTCGAGCACCTCAAAAATCCCATGTAGAACAGCCTCTTCCACGGTTCCGCCCAATGCGCATCCGTTCGACGTTTCCTTGATGAACCGTTTCTCATCGTTTGTCCAACCGTAGTAGGCTGTTTGTTCTGGAACCAGAACAGTTTTCTTCGACATCGTCGAATAGGCCCAAACCCAAGAGTATTTCTTTTCTTCGGAAAACGGTTCAAGCATGTGGTTGGACATCTGCAGCAACTCGTCGCCGTGGAGACCAAATCGCGACGGATGGACCGCGATGTCTTGGAACTCTGCGTAATGTCCAAACACGACGGGCCGTCGCTTCGACGCCTGAAATCCGCAGCTGCGCTCCAAAACTTCGAGCATCGCGGATCGCTTGGCATCGACGATGGTCAAACCAGAGCCATACCCCACGTGTTCTGCCCCCGTCGGTGTGCAGATTTGCGCACTCGCCCGAACGTAATGGTCACCGTTCCACAGCTCGTGGACAGCGGATATGTAGCCGACCTTTGGATGCACATACAGCGCTTCTAACCGATTGAAATCGACTGCCCCGACCCGCAACGCGTCGAGGTCGCCCAAGCGATGGGACTGGAATTGCACATGGGCGTGAGCGGGATCGTCATCCGGCAGTAGACGACAGCGAGGGCAATCGTGACTCGGCAGGACGGGTACCCACTCGAGAAGTTCCGCTGTGCTATACACGCCTACTTTCCCTTCACAATTCGCCGGGTTCTCTTCTTTGAGGAGAATGCCCGCTAGCTCATCGCTGACGATGTCCGACACTGTCACGAGGTCTGCCTGCGACATCATCAAGGGCATCTGAGCAGATTCTACACTACGCCCAACTTGTTGCTTCAACATCACCTTTAGGCGGCTGCGCTGGATCGTGTGTTCGAACCGCAATTGTAAGCACGTTGCGCATCCAGGCGTACCTGGTATCTCGAGCGGCCCGAGTAGAATCGTTGAGGCTCTGCCAACTACAGGTAAGACTCGCAGCTGTAAATCGCGGCACTTGGCCAAGGCGGTTTGCTCAAATGTGGACGACGGCATGTCCGAAGCCAAAATGACCAGTATCGGACGGAGTTGTTCCAAATCAGAGAGCGAACAATCCTCCGTCAGATGAACGCCCGCATGTTCTCCGTGTTTGTGGCGCCAAGTGTGAACGATGTGCTCCCCCAAGGTCGATCCTTCGTGCAGGATGACAACGTCCTTTGTGTCCTTCGTCAACCTACGGTCGTACACTTCATGTTCGTCCAGTGCATGCCTGAGCAACAACATGTCTCCCCCTTCACCTTCGACAAACAGAAGGATCCAGCGCCGCACGCCGACCAAAGCCGTAGTACAGACGAGGATCCCCCGAACCTAGTACATACCTTTCACGACGGTCGTCAGACTCGACTAGGTGCCGCTCAGCGGACTACTAAAACCAGCCGCCGCAGGAACTTGTAGAACTAGTCGACGAGGTCGACACCGTGGATGTTGTCGAAGATGTTGAACTACAAGATGAAGTCGATCCCGTTGACGTTGTCGATCCGGTGGATGTCGTACTCGTGGTACTTCCGCACGAAGTGCCACCAGAGATCCCAGTCTCAAACCCAAACGGTTGATGGGATAAAACGGCTGGTGGCCTAAACTTTACATCATTCATCTAATATCCTCCTCGACCCCAATTACCACTAGAATACATATCGTTCTTAATAAAGTCAATATAAGTTCTGTTTAAAGAACAATTTCACACCAACAATCAGGAGACAATAAAGTCCAATGAACGCGGCATAGGAGAGTTCAATCGCATCTGGCGCCTTGTGGATGATCCATGCCCCAATGGCATTCAATAAGCCGATGCCAAGGATTCGTGCTACGTTGAAACGTCGCGTTTCGCGCCAAACCAAGAGGTCGAGCAACAACACCGCCCCAGCGACGTGGGCGCCGGGGTGCGCGGCGTAATGGTGTATGGCGGCATAACCGACGACAGCTGCGCAGAAGAGCGCAAGGAGTGGCATCCTCGTCCAGAGATTGGACGTGCTGCGATCCTTGCAAAGTTGGATGACGTCTTTTTGAAATGACATGGCCATTCTCCAAAATAGACTTTTTCGACGTTGTGAAGAGTGATTAATGACTCAACTGCGTGAGCGCCACATCCATTTGCCTCAGTGCTTTCTCGATGGTCAACCGAGGACAAGCGATATTCATGCGGACAAATCCCTCTCCCTCACGCCCGAACATGTGCCCCATGTCAAGAGCCAATTTGGCCTCATGCAGCAGGATGTGTTGCAATCTCTCATGACTCATTTTCAGTTCCCGACAATCTATCCACATGAGATATGTCCCCTCAAGCGGTGTCACGCTTAGCTCAGGCAAGTGAGATTCGAGATAGTCAGTGGCAAAGTCGACATTCCCCTGTAGATAGGTGAGCAATTGTTCCAGCCATTCCGCGCCGTAGCGATAGGCGCTATCTGCAGCTGTCACGCCAAGCACGTTGCCCGCTCCCAGCCCAAACCGCCCCAGTGTCGCTTGGTATTCGCGGCGAAGGTCATCGTTGCGAATGATGACGGCAGCTGTTTGCAACCCAGCAAGATTGAAGGTCTTGCTGGGAGCGACACAGGTGATTGAGTTTTCTGCAAATTCGTCGCAAATGGAGGCAAACGGTGTGTAGATGTGTCCGGGTAGAGCGAGATCGCAATGAATCTCATCCGACACCACGAGCACATTGTATGTTTGGCAGAGTCTGCCGAGCGTTCTGAGCTCTTCCACACGCCATACTCTTCCCACTGGATTATGCGGATTGCACAGAATCAGCAACTGAACTCCGTCTTTCAACTGCTCTTCGAGACGCTCGAAATCCATGGTGTACCGGCCCTCGTGTAAGCGAAGCGAATTCGTGACCAGCATACGTCCGTTATTCTGAATGAGATTTGCAAACGGATAGTATACAGGTCTTTGAATGAGCACTTTGTCTCCTGGGTTCGTAAAGGACTCGATGACGAGCCCAAGGGCCGGGACGACACCGGGACTATTGACAAGCCATTGGGAATCGAGAGTCCAGTTGTGCCGTTCACGGAACCACGTTACGAGTGCGTCGAAATAGGCCTCGCGCAGCACGTATCCGAACACGCCGTGTTCAACCCGCCGACGCAGAGCGTCGATGACAGGCCTTGGCGATGGAAAGTCCATGTCTGCTACCCACATCGGTATGGCGTCGGGCACGCCAAACACGTGATCCAGTCCGTCCCATTTGAGAGATGAAGTTCGCAAGCGGTCGATTTTTTGATTGAAATCATAGATCAAAGGTCTGCTCCCACCTTTCCGATGTAGTGGTTGCCAGATATTCAACCGACCACAGTTTCGCGGCACTCGCTTCGTCGTCCTGCCACAGCCACGCCTCCATCTGGGATTGCGTGAGATGTGCCCGATATGCGGCCAACTTTTCCTGTAGGCAGTCCGTCACGTCAATTTCTAGCAGTCTTCCAACAAGACCACACTGTTCAGGATGCCGGATCATGTGTCCGCTGCAGACGTGATACAAATGTGTCCCCTCAACGAACGCTGAGTATTCTGCGTAGGCACGGGACGCTGCAGCCCCAATCACACAGTGGTCTGGGTGTCCACCCCACCTTTCATGAAAGGTGAGCACAGCGTCCGGCTTCTCATCCTGCAGATACCGAAGAAGCGTGTTCGTCAGAGTCTCGATCGGCTGGATTTCCAGCGTCTTGTCGCGAAGTCCGAGCAAATGTACGCGTTGTACCCCGAGTGCCTTGCAGGCATTTCGCAACTCTCGTTCTCGGGTCGTCGCAATGCTTTCGCGTGTAGCTGTCGGTGGAATGCCCATGCGTCGTCCCATTTCACCTTTGGTTGCACAGATCAGGACGACCTGAACCCCAGATTTCGCAACTTTGGCCAACGTGCCTCCACAGATAAACGTCTCATCGTCGGGGTGTGCAAACACAGCTACCAATTTGTGCATCCGTTTTTGAACCTCCAAGGTTTCCACGACCATACCAAAATCCAGTTTGGACTAGATGGTCAACATCGCCCGCGCTTCATGCTGGCTATGGCGCCGGATGTCAGCCTCGACCATCATCGATACAAGCTGTTTAAATTGTGTACGAGGTTCCCATCCAAGCACGCGCTTCGCTTTTGTCGAATCGCCGACCAATACCCCAATGTCGACCGGGCGTACGAACTTAGGATCAGTTTCGACATAGTCCGTCCAAGGTCCCAACCCTGCTGCTTGAAAGGCGAAGTCGACGAGCTCCTGAACCGATTGGGTGACGCCAGTCGATAGGACGAAGTCCTGCGGGATGTCCTGCTGAAGCATCAGCCACATCGCTTCGACGTACTCTTTCGCGTAACCCCAATCCCTTTTCGCATCCAGATTGCCTAACATCAACTTGTCTGATTTCCCGAGTTTGATTTGAGCCACCGCGTCGGTGATTTTCCGGGTGACAAACTCGATTCCACGAAGTGGAGACTCGTGATTGAACATGATTCCGGAACAGGCAAAAAGTCCATACGATTCGCGGTAGTTGACGGTCATCCAATGTCCGTATAACTTGGCGACACCGTATGGACTACACGGATGAAACGACGTCTCCTCATTTTGACGGGTGGTTTTCGTCTTGCCGAACATTTCAGCCGTACTCGCTTGATAAAATCGCGTATCTGGCTTTGTGATGCGAATCGCTTCTAATAGATTCGTGACGCCCAAGCCCGTGATGGTACTCGTCAACAGTGGTTGTTCAAACGAGACCCCAACAAAACTCTGTGCCGCGAAATTGTACACCTCGTCTGGCATGTATTTTTTCAAAAGTCGAACCTGGCACCCAAGATCCTCCACATCCATACTTTCAAGAATGACTTTGGACTCAATCCCAAGATAGCGCAGACGCCACAGATCCAGCGTGCTTGTCCGGCGATACGTTCCAACAACCTGATATCCTTTCTCTAAGAGCAGTTCTGCCAAATACGCTCCGTCTTGACCAGTGATCCCCGTGACAAGCGCTGTTTTCATACATATACCCTCCCTGCGTATGGATGGATTCTCATCACGCTATCCGCCCTCAGCGAATGCTTAGGTACGAGCGTATGAATCGCTCCCCCGCTGCAGCACACGACTGAGTAACCATTTCATTTGCCCACGATGGCTGATTTCGTCCTCCATGACGTGAAACCATCGATAATATTGATTTTCCTGCCTTCCCGAAACGGTTTCGTTCAGCCAGGCGTCGTCACATTGGTGGAACGCAGCGATGGTTTTACTCCGAACTTCATTCAGGCAATCGAGATACATCTGTGCAGAGTTCCCGTGAATTTCTGTTCGTGCACGCATACCGAGTTGCAGCCCAGCACCCCATTGCTGAACTTCGCTCGCCGTGAGTTCACGGTTTTGGAAGCTCCAAATCTGTTGCGCTGTTTCGATCGCCGCCAGATGGAATAGGAGCGATCCGATGGAATTGCTCTGTTCGTCGTGCACATAATCCAATTCCTCGACACTCAATCCACAGACCAATTCAACCGTTTTGCGACGCGTACAATTCATCATCGAGACCAAATGACCCAGTTGTGTACTAAATCCTGGAATGTGACCTATGAAGTTGCGCGCATCAAGATTCAATCCGACTCACCTCTCCAGGAACAAACGGCTTATTCCCCACCAAAAGGAGGATACAAATTCCCCCCTGTGGGAGGTGTTGTTCTTAATTATAAACTATTTCGTTCCCAATAGGGAACGAAAATGAAGTTTTCGTTCTTTTCAACGCTTTTTGACGCTTACACGGCGTGAAAGTCGCATGAGAGTTTAGGAGTACGAATCGAGAGGTCATGGTACCGGCAATTTGACGTAGTCGTGCACAGCAGGGGAATGAAAGAAAGTTGTTTGCATCGTCATGATCGGGGTGCGCTTGCTTGCCATCTCAGGAAGGGGATCCATTCCCCTTCCGTCATCCTGAATAGGCGATCGTCGTAAACAGTGCGAGTGCTTCCTGTGACGAATCCAGCCGACTATGCTGAACGACGACGGGCACACTGCTCTCCACCTTGATGGCGTATGGCACGCCCCTGGGCACCTCTTTACCAGAGTCACTCCGCAGTTTGTCAAGGCGAATGTGGTGGGTCCTACGCGCCCCACATGTCGCCTGAAATCCTACCAGAGGCTCTTTATCTTCAAAGTAAAACGTCAGATCGATCTTCGCATCTGCATCCGTCAGGTTCAGGACACATACCGCTTCGTGGCTCGGCTGTTCACCGAGACTCTTCGTGGGTAGAAAGCCATCTGGAATCACCCAAGTCATCTTCCCCATCAAGGTGTGACACCCCCATGCTCTCAAGATTCGTTGGCCAAAACTCGATTCATATCATACAGTTCGTCAAACCGCTCTTTGGAAGGATGTGCGAGCCAATCGTCCCACGTGAGACCAACTTGACCCAAAATTTGCTCGATTCGTCGGCGAAAGGGCAATCCATGACATCGAAGTACCTCGATCATCGGGTCCTCGCGCCCGTCCAGCGTGTACGTGATCCAATCGTGCAACGATTGCGCCATCGCGAGTGCCTGTTCAGGCAGCGAGTCGACTACATTGATCGTTTCATTTGGATCCAACCGCAAGTCGTACAACTCACACGGCGGTCGAACGAATGGCCCGGAATCGATTGTCTGGATAAATTTGTAGTCGCTCGTCCTGACCCCACGACTGGCCTGCCACGCACACTCACTGAGGTATATTGTGGAGTGCGTCTGCTCACACCGTCCCTCGATCGCCGGCCATAAACTCTTGCCGTCGAGATCAGGCGGTGCGTTCAAGCAGGCAGCCTCCAACACAGTCGGCATCAGATCCACCTGTTGGACCAACCCACGGACCCGCCTGCGCGGCGGAATTCGGCCCGGCCAACGCATAATCATCGGCACGTGTACCGTGGTGTCGTAGAGTCCACAGTGATCCCAGTAGATATCGTGCTCGGTGAGACTCTCGCCGTGATCGCCAAAGAGAATCAACAGCGTATCGTCATAAATCCCCTGCTCGCGAAGGCATGCGTCGAGTTCGCAAAGGCGGTCGTCCAGGTAACGGACCTCGGCATCGTACAGAGCATGTAAATAGCTAGCATCCGTCACATCCCCCAACAAACGATAGTGATGGTACTTGAAAAAGGGGTACGCAGGATGGTTGTACGCGCGCTCCATACTGTGATTGGACGGATCGTACGGATTGTTGTGCTCGTCGTAGAACGATGGGACGTAATCCTTCGGGGGCAGATAAGGTGTATGGCAGTCCCAATAATGCAAAAACAGAAAGAAATCCTCGTCTTTGTGGTCGCGAATCCAAGGGATCGCGAGATCATTTACCGTTCGCCCATCAATCCACCGCTCGCGACCAACCGAGTTGATATAGTAGCGGTATCCGCGCGCGAACCACTCTTTGAGTTGATACAGGTTATCGACCGCTCCAGTCACAAATCCTGCCTTTCGCAGGATCTCAGGCAGCCAATCCACGTGTTTTGGCAACTGACTCATCGGGGAACCGTGAGATACAACGCCGGTGCGCAAGCCGACCTTGCCGGTAAAAATCCCCGTGTGGGCGACCTCCGTGGGGATATCTGCAGCAAACGCCTGCGCGAACAGGACGCCCTCACTGGCTATCTGGTCCAAATACGGACTCGTGGCCTGGGTGTACCCGTAGCAACCAAGTCTATCTGCGCGCAAGGTGTCCAACGAGACGAAGACGACTTTCACAGATCATCCCCCCTAACGCATGTTTTCCACGTCGATGACGGCTCCGTTTTGCAACTGCGATTGGATAGCCGCCTCAATCACCCTTTGGGCCGCGAGTGCGTCTTTGCCTGAACCCTCGATTCGATCCGGTGCCACATTCTCCTGAATCTGATGGATAAAGTGATGAATTCGATTGGCCATCGTCTCGTGAAAGTTCCCGATTCCCCCAAACAGAGGGTTTCTCTGCACCAATAACTCATCTTGGTCATGTGGATAAAAGCAAAAATTCTCGTACACGTTGTCGATGACGAATCGTCCCCGATTGCCCGCGACTTCACAAAATTCGATCGGGTGGCGCATGGACATGTCATAGCTTCCCGTGAGGTGTCCAACCGCCCCCGAGGTAAATTGCATGTTGATGGAACACGTCGACCACACACTGCGTCCAGGTGCCTTCACCATAAACGCTTGGACGCGGGCGATATCGCCAGCAAAGTAGCGCATGACGTCGATCGAGTGCTGGTGTAGCGCTCGCATGTGAAACCAGGGGCTGGATTCGTTCGGATTGCGAATGGTGAGTCTCATGTTCACGAACAAAAGCTCCCCAAGGTTCCCCTTGTCGATCAATTCCTTCCCCTTGTATGCGGCTGGCACAAACCGATGATTCAAGTCACACGCCAGTCGCACACCTTTCTCCCGTGCGCGTTGGACCATTGTCACAGCTTCGTCGAGATCGTTGGACAGAGGTTTTTCTACGAGCACGTCCTTGCCTGCCTCAATGGCTAGCATCGCTGGCGCATAGTGATGACTTCCGCCCTCTACGCCACTTGTCGCGATACTCACCACATCGACGTCTTCCTCGCGGAGTAGCGTGCCCAAATCTGTGTAAGCTTTCGTTTGGAATTCGGCCGCCGCCTGTGCGACCCGAGTCTCCACGAGGTCGCACACGGCCACTAACTCGGTGTCTGGACACTGGTCGTAGATGGCACAATGTCGCCTTCCAATATTGTTCACGCCGACTACGGCTACTCGAACCATAACGCCCACCCTCCGTATCCAATCGCTCCTCGCCGGCCACCGATTTACGGATATACAGGGCTACCGTAAAACCGAAGTACCCGCCTTTTCCGGGAGTTGCGACTCTTGAAACAGTCTGCTCAGGTACCCGTGACTCTCCGCTGCGATGGCGACAACTTCAGGCAACTCCATGTGATTTGCACCGATGATCTCGAGGTCAATCGCTCCGTCGTAACCGATTTCCACCGTCTTGCGGACGATCTCAGGCAACGGCGTCGTGCCCCTGCCCGCCGTTTGCAGCGGAGGGGCGGCAATTTTGAGCTGCTCAATCAACGTGTCGCGAATATGCATGTGGATGATGTGGTCTTTGAGCGCTTCAATCGCCTCAACAGGGTCGTCACCGACGCGCCCGACATGTGTGGCGTCATAATTCAACCCGAGTGCCGGATGCTGAACTTCCGCCATCAGACGAAGGGCTGTGCGGGTGTTGTAAATACTTTGTCCATAGTGGATTTTGAGCGCGAATTTTATGCCACAATCGCCTGCAGCCTGGGCCAGTTTTTCAATCGCGCGGATGGAGGCCTCTGTCTTCTCCTCGTCGTCCGACACACCACTGCTGCCAATCGTCACAATTGGAACGCCCAATGTTGCCGCGCGTTCAAATACTCGCTTAGACCTTTCCCGATTGGCCTCGACCAGGATATCTGTCGCCGCTTCAATGGCGTACAGTTCCAACCCGTTCTCGTCGACAATCGTCCGAATTTCCTTTAGGTCCGCCTCCGACGCAGTGTCTGTGAGGTGCTCGGCCATGCCGACAATCGACGCCAATTCGATGCCTTGATACCCGGTAAACCGGATGTACTTTGCCGCAGTGCGCAAGTCGTACCCACCAAACAAAACCGTGTTCACACCAAGTTTCAACATATCCACGCCTCCTCGATCTCCTTATAACTTTCGGCCATCCAGTAACTGCCGTTTCATCCAAGGGTTATTCACAAGTCCATCTCCACTCGCGTACAACTCATCGTACAATTGGCCTCGATAGTCGTTGATCACGGCCTGATACTCAGGTTCATAGATGGCGTTGACAAGTTCTCCTGGGTCCGTGTCAAGGTCGTAAAATTCGTCGACGTCCGTCGTATTCCAAACGTATTTGTAGCGAGTAGTGCGCAACATCCGCTGCGTATAAAGACCAAATTGCTGACCGTTGTAAGTCGACACGACGTGGTCTCGCCAATTGACGGCCGGCTGACTGAATAAGAGCGGGTGCAAGGAACGGCCCTGTAGTGCATCGTGCTTTTTCAGTCCCAACAAGTCGCAAATCGTCGGCGGCAAGTCGAGTAGGTTGTAGACGAATGAATGGCACGTCTGGCCAAGGGCAATGTTCCTAGGCCACTTGATGACAAACGGTACGTGGACGACGTCGTCATAGAGCACGTAGTGTTTATCCATCATTTTGTGTGCGCCACATAAGTCGCCGTGATCGGCCGTGAAGATCACGATCGTATTGTCGGCGCTCCCCAACTGCTCGACGGCGTTTACGATGGTTCCGATCGCGTCATCCACCTGACTGACCATACCGTAATACCTCGACACGATCGGCGCCCAGTCATCCCAAGTGAAGTCCTCGATTCCCCAGTTCAAAAGTTGCTGTCGTTGAATGTATGGCTTGTGTTCAAATGTCTCCTGGAAATTGTGCCAGATCGGTACACCGCTCGGCGCATAGAGATCAGAGAATGGCGCCGACGGGCGACAAGGCAGATGCGGTTCCGGAAAATCCACTCGAACGTGCCACGGCCTACCACGCTCGGCGTACTCCTCCATCATCTGCACAGCCCTGTTCGCCAGCCAATGCGTCTGTGAATCACAAACTGCGATCGGGTTTCGCTCTCCGAAAAAGCCGCCTGAAAAGTGAATGTCGGGATACTTTGCCGCCTGAAACGCGAGGTAACCCTGATGGCTCACGTAATGGTCATAGCCGTACGCGGTGGGATCGAAAGACGGATGGACGTTCCATTTTCCGACATACCCCATCTGGTATCCAGCTTCTTGCAACTCCCTTGGCCAAGCATAGGACGCCGGGTGGAGCGCCGACACCTGAAGTCCATTGTCATAGTTCCACAACGCGCCAAACGTCTCAGGTCTCCGGCCGTTGAGGAGCGATTGTCTGGCAGGACTACAGAGCGGAATGTGGCTGAATGCGTGCGTAAACCACACGCCGTCTCGGGCCAACTTATCAATATTGGGTGTCCGCACCGGATAGCGACCGGCAAAGCCAATGCAGTCATATCGTTGCTGATCGACGACTACAAGCAAGAGATTGGGCTGTTGGCTCACCTGACGCACCCCTTTGTGACATTTTGCGTTCGTATGACGCCGTTTGCTGGCTAGACACTACGAAAACTGCAAGCGCTTACTGATAGTTTCAGGGTTTTCTCGCGATAAATCATGGCTGATTCGGCCACAAACATGTTGGATAAGGACGCAGACTCGTTTACGCGACGACGCATAGCGCCAACTCCGCGTTCGCCCACCTGCCGAGGAAGGCGTTTCGGAAGTCCTCCGTCACGATGGCTGCCCGACCTGCAGATCTGTGTCGTACCCGCGCTCGACGGCGATCTGCTCAAGCGATTTCCCACGCGTATCGGGCGCCCAAATCACGCCGATGCAGGCACTGACCAGCAAGAAGCCAGTGAGCATCCAGGCCAGAACGTGAAATCCTGTCGCCGTTAGGACGGGCACGAAGAAACTCCATAGACCGACGCCAATGCGCACAAGGCCGTATGCGAGCCCCTGTGCAGTACTGCGCAGCTTCGTGGGAAACAGCTCCGCCGACCAGACTTGGAAAAACGGGCGTTGCCCGACGCCGCCTCCGACGTTGTTCAACAGCACGTACCCGAACGCGACGAGAATGGTCAACGGGAAGACAGCGAACAACATCATACCGACGATTTGTAGGACTCCCCCGATTGCGAACAACCACCGGCGATTGACGCGGTCGTTGAGCGGCATAAAGAAACACGCCGTGCTGACAAGACCTAACAAGAACCCAAGTGACTGCATGAGTACACTCGTCGACTGCGTCTGCGAGCCTACCGTTTTCAGGATATATGGAAAGAAGAACCCATTCGTCCCCGCTTCCAGGTTCCAGATGCCAAAGAATCCGATACAAAAGACGAGTGCACCGAAATGGGGGCGTTTGAAGAAGGATCGAAAACCATAGACGGACAAGGACTGACTTTCGCCCCGACCAGCCAGCGAGCGCTCTTGCCGGGTGGCCTCCTTCCACCGCGACGATTCCACCATGCCGCGGCGCATCATCCACGTGACGATGGCGACGACAAACAATTGGATAAACACCAGTCGGGTGCCAAGGACCCCCAGCGACGACAGCGCAAACGCCATCAAGAGACAGACGATTGGCCCTGTGTTCCAGAGGATGATGGCCATGCCGCTGTGTTTACCGCGAGATTGACTAGGCGCCAACTCTGCGATAATCGTCCAGGACGCCGGAATGTCCGCCCCGACGGCGAGCCCGACGATCACGTACCCGACAACCAACATCCAAGGAGCAACCGCACAGATGATCCACAACAGGCCAAACGCGTACACCAGCAGATCCCACGAATAAATTCGCTTCCGCCCAAACAGGTCGCAGATGCGCCCGCCGAGCAATGCGCCGACACCTGCGGATATGCCGTTCGAGCTGAACGCTGCGAGGAGACCAACCCACGTGGTCGACATGTGAAAATACGTCTGCCAGAGACTAAGACCCGCTGCGCCTGCAACGATCGATCCGGCATCGATGTAATTGGCCATCGACGCCAAAAACGTCCACTTCCACTGAGCGGTTCGGATACTAGCATCCGCGTTCATCTGATCACGTCCTCATACATTCGCGGCTGTCACTTAGGCCTGTGGATAATTCGACGACTCTGATACGGTCGATGCTGTAAATGAGAGATTGATGCGTTCGGCCTCGATCTCTTCCAGTGACTTGCCTCTGGTTTTCGGCGTCCAAATAACGCCAATCAGTCCACTGATAAAGAGAAAGCCAGTCAAGATCCAGGCCAGTTTGTGAAATCCGGTCGCCGTCAGGATAGGAACGAAGAAGCTCCAGATTCCAAGGCCGACCCGGACCACGGCAAAGGCGATACCTTGAGCTTGTACTTCGCAGCCTAGTCGGGAACAATTCTGCAGACCATAGTTGGAAGAAGGCCTGTTGACCAAATCCTCCACAGATGTTGCCCAATAGCAGATATGCGAGTGCCACGCCCATCGTCAGGGGAAAGACGGCGAAGAGAATCATGGCTACCACCTGCATCAAGGCACTGATTCCGAAAAATAACCGGCGATTGACACGATCGCTAAACGGCATAAAGATGAACAAGGTGCTGAGTAGCCCGAGGAAGAATCCTAAACACTGCATCAGCACACTCGTCGATTGACTCTCCGCACCAACCGTTCGGAGAATGTATGGGAAGAAGAAACCGTTGGTCCCCGCATTCAGGTTCCAAATGCCATACATACCGATGCAAAATACGATGGCGC
Organism: Alicyclobacillus fastidiosus; assembly: GCA_029166985.1. Classification (GTDB taxonomy): domain Bacteria; phylum Bacillota; class Bacilli; order Alicyclobacillales; family Alicyclobacillaceae; genus Alicyclobacillus; species Alicyclobacillus fastidiosus_A. The sequence goes on from CP119138.1 coordinate 2,589,027, forward strand.
CGAAGTGCGGCTTTCTCAAAAAGGCTTTGAAACCAACGTCAGATTGAGCGGATAGCGCGGCGTTCTCCGGCTGCCGGGCAGTGGTGCCCGAGCCACTCTTAACCTTCTCGTCTTTGCGTTCCACAGCGGATTTCCAGCGAGCCGATTCAACCATGCCCCGACGCATGAACCAGGTGACCATCGCCAAGATGAACAAATGAGCAAATACCAGTCGAGTCCCAAGTACGCCAAGGTGAGAGAATGCGAAAGCGAGCAGCAGACACACAATCGGCCCGGTATTCCACAACGCCTGCGCCATGCCACTCATCTTGCCGCGTGATTTATTCGGCGCGATTTCCGCGATAATCGTCCATGACGCTGGCACGTCCGCACCCACGGCGAGCCCGACGATGACATACCCAACCACGAGCATCCACGCGTTCATCGCAAAGATGATCCAGAGAATTCCGAAAGCGTACACGAGCAGGTCCCAGGAATAAATTCGTTTGCGGCCGAACAGGTCGCAGATTCTGCCACCTATTAATGCGCCCACACCAGCCGAAATAGCATTCGAACTAAAGGCCGCTAAAATCCCGACGAACGAGTTGCTCATATGAAAGAAGGTTTGCCATAGACTGAGACCAGAGGCTCCCGCGACGATCGAACCTGCGTCGATGTAATTGGCCATCGACGATAAGAAGGTCCATTTCCACTGCGACTTTGAAGGTCGCAGTTCCGTGGTATATTCGACTGTCCCAGAACCCGCCATATACAACACCTCTATTCCTCGAATAGGTCGACCGTGTTTTACACCGACAAAGGGCATGTGAGAATCCAACGCAGAGAACCCCGGCTAGAAGTCCCCTCCGATATGCTCCGAACGAAAGCGGAACCACCGCAAGCGTTTTCAGTCTGGTGATGGCGATTGCGACGAGGACTACTGAGGCATCGAGGTGGTTACTTCCCGCTCGAGCGCCAACACGCGGTCCCGAATATCACAGAAATTGTCACGTGTGACATACTCCAAAATGAACGGCACACCCGGCGTACACCGCTGATAGCATTCGATAAACTTGTGCCAGTCGATGTGGCCGTCCCCTACAGCACATCCCTTTGCCGCGTTCACGTCCCGATCCTTGCCGTGGAAGTACGCGACGTAGGGAGATAAGTGCAGAAACATCTCTTCCTCGGTGTTGTTTGCGATGAAGTTTGCCGGGTCTAACAAAATTTTCAGACGCTTGGATCCGACTTGCTGAATCAAGTCCACCGCTCGTTTTGCACTAGGTACCACATCTAATACACAAGGTTCGAGGGCCACGTCGAGATCGTATTGACTGGCGCGCTCTGTCAACCACTGTAGAGCACTACACAATCTCGCGAAGCGGCTTTCGAAAAAATCGGCATTGATTCCGCGGTGGCCAGGAATAAATCCACACTCAGTCGCGACGACTGGAATCTCGTTGACCGCGGCGATTTCCATCAACCGGTCAAAGTAGGCGAGATTTTCTTTCCACTGCACGTCGTCTGGCTCCAAAAGATTTGTAAACACCCCGAGTGACGTAATTTCCAACCCGCGATTCCGGTACTCTGAAACGATCGCTTTACTCTTCGCGTCGGACAGGTCAGTTAGGTCCGAACGGCCGTTATATACCCAGTAATTCGAATCCGTTTGCGAAAAGCACAGCTCAATCCAACGAAACCCCGCACTGGCGATCAGTTCGGCCGCTTCTGCGTTCGTCAGTTCCGGAAAGCTACGGGTCACAATCCCCACATCCATCGACACTCATCCTTTCACGATGGCTGACTGCTGATTCGAGACCGATAATGACTTGGTGAGCACCCCATGTGCCGGCTGAAGAGCCGACTGAAGAATGCTGGGTCTTCGTACCCCACCAAAGCAGCAATCGAGATGACTTTTTCCGTCGTCTCCGACAACAGGGCTTTGGCCCGCGTCAAGCGAATTTGATGGACTTTTTCGATCACGCTCATACCAGTTTCCTGTTTGAACACCCTGTTTAGTTGGCGCGTGCTGATGTGAAATAGGTCCGAGAGCTGGCTCAAGGTAATTTTCTGGTCGTAGTGGCGTTCCAGGTATCCGCAAATGCGCGCCGCTATCAGCGCGTTCTCCCGCGCGTGACAACTGGTCTTCTGCTCACGCGAGAGTTGGTAATAGCGCGATAAAATGACCAATAGTTCGACCATCTGCATGCGAATCAAGGTCGGATAGCCAATCTGCTTCGCGTCCATTTCGTGCATCATGTTCTGCAGAATGCTCAATACCCGCACCGCTTCATCGCCAGATAGATTGAGGCGATGATGGAAGCGATCGTTTGTGTTGAGGAAGGGGTGCACGTAAAAGTAATCCATCGAATTCGAGATTTCCAGTTCGCTCAGTAAAGAATCCTTGATCAGATGTGGAAGAAACAGGCAGTTTATGATCTCTAACTGGTGGCCAGGGTCGACGCTGTAGTTGTGCACTTCCCCAGGGTTGATGATGAACACGTCGCCCGCGTTCAACTGGTATGACTCGTGCTGAAACATGTGCCTCGCCTGACCGCTCACAACATACACCAGTTCGATGAAGTCGTGTCCGTGAACGCCGGGGATGTGATCGGCGTCGTGGACCATCGACATGATACAAAACGGAAACTTCTCCTTCATGAAGCTCTCGCTACAGAGTTGCAAACGCGAACCTCCATCCCCTCAGTTGACATATCGACATAACAAGTTGCAGCGAGACTAGGCAGGTTTCCCCCTAGTCCTTCGACTGCAGCGACACGGCGTGCCGAATGGAACCGATGTGCAGTGCGTCGTACGCCTCTTGCGATGTCTTGAAAGGACCTGTCCCCAAGCCATGCCAATTTAAATTCGTATACATTGGATTAGTGCGACCGGTTTCCTGCTCCCGCCGTGCGATGAAAGCGTTCATTCGAGCTGTCAACTCCTCGACTACGTCCGGTCTCACTTCAGCTAAGTTGGTCCTTTCCAAGGGATCCTCCGTGAGATGGTAGAGCTCGACTTCGTCTTTGAAGTGAAAGTCAGGCTCCAAGGCGCGAATCAGTTTCCATTCCGGCGTCCGCCAGCCGTGCTTTCGCATCCACGTACATTCGGTAATGTAGAATTCCGACTCCGGCGTGCGTTCACCTCCTGCGAGAACGGGCGCCAAACTGCGGCCATCGAATGATATTTCGGTGCGAATTTCCGCCAAATCCAGAATGGTTGGCATAATATCGCGGATGAGCGTAGTACCCGAATGGCGTTTGCCAGCTGGGACGCGTCCCGGATAGCGTACGATGAGTGGAACGACCAGTGTGCACTCGTACAACCCGTGGTGATCGTAGTAACAATCGTGTTCGTCCAGTGTCTCCCCGTGGTCCGACGTGACGACCACGATGGTCTCGTCGGCAATACCCAAGCTATCCACACACTCAAAGATATTTTGAATACATGCATCCATATACGCGATCGCGCCGTCATACTGTGCATTGATGTACGCTTTGTCCGTACACCCGTCTGGAAACCACGAGCGGAAAAAGTCTGCAAACGGCTTGAACGCGTACACGTCCCGCAGTGACGGATTGTCCGGCGCGCACTCATCGCCATCGTAAAACATCCGTTCAAACGGACCAGGTGGCAAATACGGAGAATGTGGGTCCATGTGACGGACAAACAGGAAGAACGGCTCATCTTGTGCCGCTAAACGCTTTAACTCTGGGATAGCGACCTGATTGAGGCGCTCAGCCTTCGGACTACGCCCGTTTTGCTCAGGCGCCCACCCGTCAAAGTCCAAATAATTCTGAAAACCACGTGCTGATGGATTGCCGCTAAAGCCGACGCACGTCGTGTTGTATCCTTCGTCCAACAGCACTTCGGCCAATGTCTGGACGTGCGGTCCCAGTTCTCCTTGGTGGCGCAGCGCGACGACATCCGTCCCAAAGCAGTCCATGCCTGTCAGCATCGACGCATAACCTGGCGTCGTCGGTATGTTTGGGCTGAAGTGCTGTTCGAACACCGTACCAGTTTGTGCGAACTTATCGATGTGCGGTGTCGTCAATCGAGGGTACCCATAGAGACTCATGTGATCTCGACGCAAACTATCGATCCCCAGCAGCAACACATTAGGTTTTTTCTTCACGGCAATCTTCCCTCCGAAACTTGTGATTGCAAGACTAGAGGTGGTGCGCCTGTCACTGAACAGCCGCTTTGTCGCGCAGCTCGCTCAACTCGACGATACGCCCTGACTCCCATGACTCAATGGCCGCTTCAATGATGAGTTGAGCCTCCAACGCGTCTTGGCCCGATCCGTCTACCTGATCGTATGGCACCTCTGCCGACAACTGATCGATCCACGCCCCGATGCGGCTCGCGAACGTCTCGCTAAACTCCCTCATGCCACCAAGATAGTGGTACGTCTCGGCCGCGATGCTATCGCGCGGGGAGAACGTCAAATGTTCGCAGGCGTCCTCGAGGACAAAGCGCCCCTTCGAACCAACCACCTCGCACCTTTCCAACCCGTAACTGGGACCTGCGTCGTAGCTGCCCGTCAAATTGCCGATGACGCCGTTCTCGAACTGTAAAATGATCTGGGTGTTCGACCAAATCGAACGCCCCTCTCCCTTCATCATGAACGCGGCCACGCGCGTGACATCACCACAGAAGTAACGCATGACGTCAAACGAATGGGGATGGAGCGCACGTAGATGAAACCACGGGGACGATTCGACCGGATTGTTGATCCACATGCGCATATTGATCATGTGCAACGCGCCGAGGCGCCCCTCGTCAATCCAGTCCCTCGCCAGTTTTGCTGCAGGCGTAAAGCGATGATTTAAATTGACTCCGTAAGGAATTTGCTTTTGCCGCGCCAGTTCGACCATTTGCGTCGCTTCGCCAATTTGATTCGAGATCGGCTTTTCCCCGAGCACTGGAACGCCAGCTGCAAGTAACGCCATCGTTGGAGCAAAGTGCTCGCTGCCGTTCTCCTCGCCTTTCGTGGCCACACTACAAGCATCCAGTTGGATGCCGGATGCAAGCATCTGCTCCACGCTATAAAACGCCGTGGCGCCATATTTCTCTGCGGCCAAATCCGCTTTCGCACGGTCAATGTCGCAAACCGCCGCCAATCGCGTCTGTGGATGCCCGTCATAGACCGATGCATGGATACTTCCGATATTGCCGACACCAACCACACCGACATTCAACGTCATCTTCCATCCTCCTACTCGCCTCGTAGACCGTTACACCAGCTTCCTATGGAAGCGCTTACGAATAGTTTCGGCGATTTGGCTGCATAAGTCATGGTCGTTCACGCCATCTGCATGTTGGATTTAGACAGTAGTTGTGGCGACGACCATGACAAAAAGGGTGTCCCGAGCGCGACGTAGGCACTAACGAGACACCCCTTTGTACCTTTGAATCACCGCGCGGCCAAGAGCAACGGCGGCTGCCACAGTCACTGCGCTGGAGCGTGCTAGATCGTCAAATGGCGAGTTTTCAGATCTCGACGATCCCTTGTTCCATCAACCACTCGACAGCCTCTTTGACGGCTTCCATGGAGGAATAGCGCGGACAATAGCCCAATTCCGTTCGAGCCTTCGCAATGCTCGCGTTCGGACTGTGCGCAATGTGATCCCAGGTCGCTGCGGCTTCCTCTTCGGTGACCGTCGTCTTAAATTCGTCCCACGGCAAGAATTTGAGCCTTGCATCGCGGCCAAACCACCGTGCGACACATTCTGCATACCCTCGCAGTGAGATGGCGGCTGGAGATACGACGTGATAGCTCTCGCCAACCGCGATACTCCGGTGGCGCAACGCCTGCACAAAAGCCTGTGCCACATCGTCTGCGTGGACGTGGTGCACGGTTTCCAGTCCCAAATTGGGCAGTGCCAGCTCTTCGCCACGCGCTAATCGGCCAAAGACGTCTGGATTGAAATGGCCAGCTGGGTTCAACGGGGACCAGCCTGGTCCCACAATATGACCAGGGTGCAGCACCGTTGCAGGGATGTTCCCCATGTGGGCCGCGTGCAAGAGATAGGCCTCAATCTGCGCCTTTTGAATTCCGTAATCGCCAAACGGTCGACGCGGCTGGCTCTCGAGAGCAGGCACTTCCACGCTAGGTCCGTGAACCCAGATGGTGCCACAGTGAAGCAAGTGCTCGACTTGGCCGCACAAGGCCTCGACCAACTGCTGTGCGCTTGGAAGAGAAAAACAAACGAGATCGATCACAGCGTCGGGCCGTAAGGCCCGCACTGCTTCACCAAACGTTCCGTCCGCTTCCAATTTCGTTCGATCCAAAGTGGCTGTGTTCACGAATCTCCAGATGCCGCTCTGTCGATACGGTTCACGATTGCCACGACTCACCGCTACCACTTCGTGCCCATCTTCCACTAAACGCGGAACCAAGTACGTACCGATATGCCCTGTTGCCCCAATGACCACCACGCGCATGCGAAACCCTCCTCATCACGTCCATTTATCCCGTCTGTACTTCACTAAAGTCCCGGCCAACAGACGGTTCCTTGTCCGCCTGAAACCTGCGGAACAAGACTAGATACAAAATGCCTGCCACCACGACTTCCACCATCCACGAGATATCCCCGCCGTGCATCAGCTTGGCGATAGGACCTTCGTAGAACGAGGTGTTGATAAACGGGACACCAACCACAATACCTAGAAAGTAGGCGGTCATCGAGACCCAATTTACGCTCCCATAACGCCCGTGCGGATTGAAGAAATCGTCGATGACGTACTTTCCACGTCGTAAAAAATAATAGTCGCTTAAGTTGATTGCTGTCCATGGTACGAGGAAGTCGATGAGGAGCCCTAGAAACGCTTCGAAACTGCCGAGGAGATTACCTTTCTCCAAAAAAGCGAGATACGTTCCCACGATGGTGATCGGAATGATGAACCAGACGCGCAACGCAAATGTCGGTTTCCATTTGTTGAAGAACGTATTGGCGATCGTCAAGGACGACATAAATCCACCGTAGATATTCAGCGCATTGATACTGACAATCCCTAGCGCGGAGGCGAGCAAAATGAAGACGGAGAACCACGGTCCAACGGTGTGCCCAATGATGAGAAATCCGGTGATCGGATCCGGGTTCGGCGTCCTCGATTGAACGACAGCCCCGAGGACCATCATCCAGATGTTCGAGATGAGGACACCTGTATAGGAGAACCAGAACGTCTTGGCGTTGGACGTATTCTGGGGTAGATATCGAGAGTAATCAGCCACATACGGCGCATATCCCAGTGTATTGATAACCGCCAGGGAAATAGCCAACAAAAATGGGCCTATTTGAAAGCTGGTCGCACTGAGATGAGTATGGGTTTGCGCGACGGAATCCTTCGGGACAAATAGTAGTAGACAAGTGACGATCAGGAAGACAATACTGAAAAAATACGACATCACGCGATTGAACTTGTGCATGAGATTATACCCGGCAAGGACGAGCAACATCACGGCTAGAGAGCTAAGGAGGATCCCGACGGACACAGAGACGTGACACAGTTTCGCGATGGCCTCAGCCCCGATGACCGCACCAGAGGCGTAAAAGCCAAGGTACATCACCACCACCATAATCAGCGGGACCACAGCCCCGTAGTAACCAAACTGAGCCCTACTTTGAATCATCTGCGGGACACCCAAATTCGGCCCTTGCGCGGAATGATAGGCCATAAATATCGACCCGACGACCGTTCCAAGGACAATACCTACGACTGCCCACCAGAGACTAAAGCCTGGTACAAGCGCGATGAGTCCGGTCGCAATGACCGCCATCTGGGCGTTTGCGCCAAACCAGAAGAAAAACAAGTCTGAGGCTTTGCCGTGCCGCAAATGCGTCGGAATAAAATCAATACTTCGCGTTTCAAGGAGAAAGTTTTTGTCCTGTGCCATAGAAAACTCCTTCTTTCACGTTGTTTTGATAGGGCGGCACCCCACATCCACAGGCTCCACGTCATTTCCTTCCACTCCATTAGTTCAAAATTCAGTCTCTTTTTCGGTGTGGGAAAAGATCCGATTCCGCTGAAGGGCGCTCCCGCGACCGGCGATAATCGGATCTTTTCTCGTGATCGATGACCAAGTGCCAAGGTCTTGTAAGATTAGTTGAGGTTGAAACAGACGACTTTTAATTCCGAGAATTCCCGTATGGAAAACTGGACACCCTCTCTTCCAATTCCGGACCCTTTGACGCCGCCAAACGGCATCGCATCGACCCGGAAATCGCTGCTGTCGTTGATCATCACCCCGCCTACCTGCAGACGTTGGATGGCAGCGTACGCACGGTCGATGTTCTGGGTAAAAATCCCGGCCTGCAGTCCGTAATCGACACCGTTCGCCAGGTCCAAGGCTTCCTCTAATCCCGAGACAGAAAACAGCGAGACGACCGGGCCAAACACTTCCTCTCGAACGACTTTGCAGTGCAACGGTACGTTCGTGAGAACAGTCGGTTGATAGAATGCGCCATCTCTTTGTCCACCTGTTTCGATCACCGCGCCCATCGAGACAGCTTCATCTACCCACGATTCGACGCGGATGGCCTCCTTTTCCGAGATGAGCGGACCGATGTCCGTCTCCTCGGACAACTTGTCGCCGACGACCAGGGTCCTGGTGCGTCTCGTAATTTGTTCGACAAACGCGCCGTAGATGGATTGCTCAATGAACACGCGTTGAACGCCCAGACAATTTTGCCCCGCCGCGCCAAACGCTCCTTGCACCGTCGACTCCACCGCCTTGTCAAGGTCGGCGTCGCTTAAGACGATCACAGGCGAGTTCGACCCAAGCTCCATGCTGAGTTTCTTCAATCCTGCCTGCTTAGAGATCCGTTCACCCGTCGCCAGACCGCCTGTGAAACTCACCCCCCGTACCGCGGGATGCGTCACGAGCCGATCGCCAATATCTTCTGCATGCCCTGTGATTACGGACAACACTTTCGGCGGCAAACCAGCCTCTGAAAATGCCTTGGCAAGCATCAATGCGCTAAGCGGTGTCTCCATCGACGGCTTGACGATGACCGCATTGCCCGTCGCAATCGCTGGGCCGACTTTGTGAGCGACGAGGTTCAGCGGGTCGTTGAATGGCGTAATCGCTACCACGATCCCGATTGGAAAGCGATAGTAGTAACCCACCCGCTTCTCGCCTGCCGGCGACTGGTCGAATGGGATTACCTCACCGTGCAGACGCCGCGCCTCTTCCGCGCTGAGCTCGAGCGTCTGAATAGCGCGCTGAACTTCCCGCCGCGCCTCGCGAATCGTCTTGCTTCCTTCGCGGGCGATGGTGACGGCGTACTCTTCGCAGTGCGTCCGAATGTAATCGGCCGTTTTGTGCAAGATGCTCATGCGCTGATGCGTCCGCATCGAGGCGGCGATCATCGCCCCGTCCTTGGCTGCCTCGACCGCCACCTCGACGTCCTGCGGCGTCGCGGCGGGAACGAGGTCGATCAAGCTATCATCCTGCGGGTCGCGAACATCGATCATGTTCTCTCGCTCGACCCACATTCCGCGTATATACATCTTTCTGCCGAGAACTTGAACGGTCATACGCAGTTGTCCTCCTTTTACATGCAATCGGTTGGTAAGGCGCATCGATGAAGCTAAACCAACATCCCGTGCCCGCGTTTCGCTTGGTGAGCGATGTAGATGAGGTCGCTGAGCAGCGAAAATCCCGTTTCCGTTCGGCCTGCCCCGGCCCCCATGACGGTCACAGGGCCGATGAGGTCACATTCATACGTGATGGCGTTTGTCGTCCCGGAAACGCTTGCGAGCGGATCGTCGAGCGAGATCATTTCCGGTGCCACCGAGGCTATCACGTCAGCACCTCGCTTGACGAGGCGAGATACGAGCTTCCAGCGCTTTCCTTGGGCACCGGCGCGCTGGATGTCGGCAGGGGTGATGTCGGCGATCCCGCGGCACGTCACGTCATGCGGCTGCAGAGGGACGCCCATGACGACATTCGCCAAGATGATCACCTTATACATGGCGTCGTACCCCTCGATGTCACTCGTCGGATCCGCCTCCGCGTAACCCAACTGCTGCGCACGCGCCAGAGCCTCGTGATAGGTCATACCTCGTTCCATGCACGTCAAGATATAGTTTGTCGTCCCATTGAAGATGCCGCGAATCTCTGTGATGTCGTTCCCTGGGAGCGTCAATAAGGGCATCCGCAGCGTCGGCGTCCCACTCATCACCGTGCCCTCGATGCCGAAATAGGCGCCGTGCTCCTGTGCCAGGGCCGAGAGTTCGGCGTACTGGAGTGCCGCGGGCCCCTTGTTGGAGGTCACCACGTTTTTTCCAGCGGCGAACGCGGCCCGACAGTGGTCGATCGCTGGCTGTCCGGTGCGCACGTTGGTAAAGGTGACTTCCACAATCGTGTCCGCGTTCGTCTCCCGGATCGTCTTCAGGCTGTCCCAACCCTTTTGTGTACTTCGTTCGTCAGGATAGCTCTCCAAACTGCCCGTCCTCTTCACTACGTCCAGAACGAGCGCTAGATCCAACCCGTCAGGGTTGTAAACAGACCCCTTGATCGCGTCCGATATCGCCACGACTTGGACGTCCTCTCCCATCTCCTGACGCACTAGTTGCTGTTTCCTAAGCAAGATCTCCGCGAGGCCCTGACCCACCGTCCCAAACCCAATGAAGGCCAACTTATGCGCCATTCGAATCATCACCTCTCGTCGGTTTTGCTCCTCACCGCTGACTCGAACTCACCTGGGTAGCCGCTTCTGCGTACGCTAGCGCCTGCTGTAAGTCCCGAATCAAATCATCGACATCCTCGATCCCGGCCGAATACCGGATCAAATTCTCCGGAATGCCCATGGCTTGCCGCTCCTCTGGCGTACATTCGACGTGGCTGGTCGTTCTCGGCGGGCCCGCAGTCGTCTCGACAGCGCCGAGGTTGGCGGCCAAGTGTGCAAAACGCAGGCGTGGCAGGAATACTTTCACCGTGTCGAAGCCGCCCTTGAGGGAAAAGCTCAACATGCCGCCGAAACGGCGCATTTGCTTCTTCGCCACATCGTGGTGAAGATGCGTTTCGAGGCCGGGGTAAAATACCTCGTCGACGAGTGGATGCGTGTGTAAGAAGCTCGCAATCTGGGCCGCGTTCTCCGACTGTCGCTCCACCCGAAGTTTCAACGTCTTCATTCCGCGCAGCAGGAGATAGGCTTCCATCGGTGCCAATGTTGCACCGTTGATTTCGCGATAGTGATAGATTTCCTCGACGAGTTTCTTGGAGCCGCAGACGATGCCGCCAAGCGCGTCGGCGTGCCCGCCGAGAAACTTCGTCGCGCTGTGAACCACCAAATCCGCACCCAACTGCAGTGGATTTTGATTGATGGGCGTCGCGAATGTGTTGTCGACGACCACGGTGGCCCCCACTTCACGTCCGACCTTAGCCAGGCGCTCGATGTCCACGACCTTGAGCGTCGGATTGGTCGGGCTCTCGAGGTACAAAACCGTACAGCCCTTTTGTGTCTCGCGCTCAATCTGCTCGTAGTCACTCGTGTCACACAGTGCCACGTCGATTTGGAAGCGAGGCAAGAACTCGGTAAAAATCTTGTTCGTCCCGCCGTAGGAATCCTTGACCGACACAACCCTATCTCCCGGTTTTAACAAGGTGAACAGCGTTCCGCTAATCGCCGCCATGCCGGTAGAGAAACTTGTCGCCGCCTCTGCGCCTTCCAACAACCGCACCTTTTCCTCAAAGACGTGCACGGTGGGATTGGTATTGCGCCCATAGATGTGACCTTCGCGCTTGCCAAGTGCGACATCCAGCCACTCATCCAAATCGCGATAGCCAAAACCTACGCTGTGCACAACTGGCACTTGTGTGGCGCCCTGAATGAGATATTCATCTTCGCCGCCCCAGACTGTCTGCGTCCCTAAATCGATGTTTTCTACGTTGCCACGCATATTTCTCGTCCCCTCCAACAGAGATTCAAGACTGACTAGAAGTTACATTTTCTCTCATTCAACCAACGATCGATTGCTTCTCAATCGTACCTAGACGTCTTTCAGTCAACAATTCTAAACATTGTATAAATTCGGACTGAATTTGTCGTCAGGTTGTATGACGACATCACCGCGAAGCAGCCGACAGGCTGTCTCTACAAGCAACGCACTCCCCATCGACAAACAGCGCTCATCCACGTCAAATTGTGGTGTATGCAAGCCTCGAACCGCACCACCCTTTATCCCGCACCCAAGGAAGAACATGGCAGATGGCACTTGCGCGGACACGTGACCGAAGTCCTCGCCTCCTAAACCAAACGGGATATCGGTTACCACCGATTGAGGATATAGATCCGCAATGGATCTCTTAATGGCCTCGTTGACCTTGGGATGATTGTTGAGGGCCGGCTCGCCACGAACGATCCGAAGTTCATAATCGCCACCCATGGCGCGAGCGACAGACAGTGCCCGCTCGAGTTCACTGATGAGCGACTCTCGCACGTCCGGATGATAACTGCGAAGCGTCCCTTCTAACGCAACTTCGGTGGGGATGACGTTCGCACTCGTTCCAGCGTGAATTTGGCCGACGCTCACGACCGCCTCCTCAAGCGGTGATACACGCCTGGAGACAATTCCGTGTAAAGCCTGCAACACGGGTACTAGAATCCACGTCGGATCCGTCGTCAAGTGAGGATAGGCGGCGTGCCCCCCGGATCCTTTGATGACGGCAAAGAAGTTGTCGACGTTGGCCATGCTGTAGCCATCGTGCACCCAGATTTCTCCGACTGGCCTTTCCGGATTCACGTGCAAGGCGATAGCCGTCGTCACTTCGTCGAATGCACCCGCTTCAATCATGTAGGGAGCACCCGTCCTACCTTGTTCGTCAGCTGCCTCCTCGGCAGGTTGAAAGATGAACCGCACGGTCCCTGTCAACTCACCGTCGGCAAACCGTCTCGCGAGCAAGTGGGCCGTCCCAAGCAGGATGGCCGTATGTGCATCGTGGCCACAAGCATGCATGACGCCAGGATTGCGCGAACGATACGCATGGGTATTCTCTTCGCAAATGGGTAGAGCATCCATGTCCGCGCGCAGGGCGATCACTGGACCGCTGCCACGACCAAGTGACGCCACGACACCGGTCCCGGCAACACCAGTTTGAATGGATATACCTTCCACATTTTGCAGTTCATTGACAACGTACGCAGCCGTTCTGTGTTCGCAAAAACTCAACTCCGGATACGCGTGCAGATTCCTTCGCCAGTGACTCAACTGAACAGCCAGCTGTTCCGCCTGTTCGACCACAGGACTCGTCTGCCTAAGCACTCCACTCACTCCTTGGCACTATCCAGTTGGATGCCGAAGCCACGCTCCCGCAATCGCGAAAATGCCAATTGCGCAATCGCGGTGTCTTGAACGCCGGTCCCGGTCAAATCACAAATCGAAACTTGCGCTTCAGCTACTCTGCCAGGGTGCTTGCCGGCGACGACGTCGCCGAGCTCGATCACGCCGTCTTCAGCTATCCCCTTCTGCTCCACAGCGTGATGGAGCTCACCCAAACGCAAACACTGTGACTTCAAATCGCACACGACCAAATCCGCGTTGCCAAGCACTGCGGGATCGAGTTCATGCTTGTGCTCGGCATCTGACCCCATCGCAGTGATATGCTGCCCTCTGTGAATCCACGCCCAGTCGACCACAGGTGTCCGCGCCGGCGTCGTCGTGACGAGGACGTCGCACTGCGAGACGACCGCTTGTGCACTGTGCGCAACCTTCACGGGAACGCCAAGGGATTCACACATCTCGTGAGCAAACTCCTCAGCACGCGACGGCGACCTCCCGTATACCAACAACTCGTCGTAGTGTCTTACCAGGCGCAGAGCTTGCGCTTGATACCTCGCCTGCAGTCCTGTACCAATCACACCCGCCGTGCGGACGTGCGGATTTGCCAAATGCTTCGCGGCGACGGCTCCAGCGGCAGCTGTCCGAACGTCCGTCAAATACCCGTTGTCGAGGAGTAGTGCAATAGGGACCCCCGTCTTCGCGCTGATCAGCGTCATCATACCGTTGCCTGTCGGCAACCCGAGCGCGTGATTATGGAAGAACCCGGACGAGATTTTGATCGCAAACGTTTCCTGCCCGTGGACGTACGCTGACTTCACGTCGACTTCTCCATGCGACTCTGGAATATCGACGCGCATAATCGGCGGAGTGGTCACTTTGCCCTCGGCGAGATCGACAAATGCGCGCTCGATCACGCCGATCACGTCCAAGTCTAGTTGCACACACGCGCGAATGTCTCGCTCCGTGAAGATGTACACGCTGGCTCTCCCCTATCTGCACTCGCTCTACTTGATAAACAACCGCCGTTCAACGTCGGCAAACAACTCGTAGCCAGTTTCCGTGACCCGAAACGACTCACTGATCTCCACACCGAAGTCGTCCATCCACATCCCAGGAATCATGTGGAAAGTCATGTTCGGTTCCAACACCGTTTGGTCTCCGCGGCGGATGCTGGCCGTGTGTTCGCCCCAATCAGGGGGATAGTTGAGGCCCATCGAATAGCCCAACCGCGACTCCTTCTTAAATCCATAGTGTTCGATGACGTTCCGCCAGGCCTGTTCAACTTCCTCCAATCGGACGCCCGGTTTCACAGCGGCGAGTGCGCTCTCCATTCCCTCGACGACCACCTTCGCCAAGTCCGACATGTTTGGCGAGGTCGGACTTAAGACGAGCGTTCTCGCCAGCGGAGCATGGTATCGCCGCACACATCCCGCCAACTCGATGATGACCGCATCCCCTTCACAATAGCGGTCGTCGGACCACGTAATGTGTGGCGCCGAAGTCATTTCCCCGCGCGGCATCAAGGGAACGATGGCGGGATAGTCGCCACCGAATTCCGGCGTGCCGCTGATCTGTGCGTGGTAGATTTTCGCCGCTACGTCGCATTCCCGCACACCGACCGCGATCGAATCCATCGCCACGCGCATGGCCTGTGAGACTAACAAACCCGCCTGGCGCATATACGCGATTTCCTGGTCCGACTTGACGATTCGCACGCGATTGACAAGCAGCGTCGCGTCGACAAACGAGGCATCCGGTAACCCAAACTCGAGGCGTTCCGCGCATTTGGCCGTAAAGTAATAGGCATCCTTCTCGATGCCAATCCGGCAATGCTCCTTTTGCTTGTCCCTTAAAAACGAGGCGACAAAATCCATTGGATGACGCTCATCTGAATGAATGTGGTCTTCCGGGTAGGGGGCGATGTGCTCCGTGTCGATGAACGCCGTGTGCTTGGCGCCGCTGGCGTCTTGAGCCCTGCCGATCCAATACGGCTGCTCTTCGTCCAACAGTACAACCAGCGTTTGGTGAACATAAAACGACCAGCCGTCATACCCGGACAAGTAGTTCATGTTGGCCGGATCCGTGACAAGCAACACGTCGATCCCCAACTTCTCCATAGTTTCCTTTGTTTTTTTCAATCGATTTCCATACTCGTCTTTTGAAAAAAGAGGCATTTGAATCCCCCCGAGTCATCAGGATGGCGGTCTCCCCGCGATCAAAATGATCATATATGCGACAAGCAACCGCCGGCTATTCGCTAAATTGTCTAAAAAATCACACCATTCGTCATCTAGTTTGTCTAACAAAAATTCGCCGTTTCGATGAGAGCACCGTTCCATGACTTGTCTATTTCACAACCTGTATGAATTCGCTCGCTAGATTTCGTCACTTTATACGTTGACGCCGCACCACCTTCTCAGGGTAAGCTGGCCTATAAAGAAGATTCGGGAGGAAAATAACCATGTGCGCATTGGCAAATACGGAATCGGCAAGCGACGTCCAACTGAATGACGTCGTCCTCGCCAGCGAGCGAATCTATTCGTACGCCAGACGGACCCCCATCATCTATTCCGAACGCCTGTCCAACGAATTCATGGAGGGCACATCCGTTCATTTGAAACTAGAGAACCTGCAAGAGATTGGCGCGTTTAAAGTACGTGGAGCCGCTCACGCTATTCAGTCACTCTCCGACGAGGATAGGAAGAAAGGCGTCACGACGTTCTCGACTGGCAACCACGGGTTGGCTGTCGCCTATGTCGCCAAGCGAATGGGCATTCGAGCCGTCATCTGCATCTCGAACGACGTCCCAAGCTCGAAGGTCGCAGCCATCCTGCGGACTGGTGCTGAAATCAAGCGCGTCGGCCACAGCCAAGACGAAGCTGAAGCGCTGTGTCGACAACTGAACGAACAGCAAGGTCTCACCATCATTAAGCCGTTCGACCACCCGCACGTCATCGCCGGACAGGGGACCATCGGGCTGGAACTGCTAGAAGACGTGCCGCAGCTAGATACGGTGGTCGTCCCGCTGTCTGGAGGGGGATTAATTGCCGGCATCGCCCTCGTCATGAAGTCCTCTGGTCGCGATATCCGGGTCGTCGGCGTTTCGATGGAACGCGGTGCGGCGATGTACGAAAGCATTCGCCTCGGCGAGCCCACACTCGTCGAAGAGACAGAGACATTAGCCGATAGCCTTCGCGGTGGGATCGGTCTCGACAATCGATATACATTTCCGATGGTTCAATCGCTCGTGGACGAAATTGTCCTCGTACCAGAAGCAGAAATTCGCCACGGCATGCAGTTCATGTTGAAAGAACATGGTATGGTAGTAGAAGGAGCCGCCGCAACTGGCATCGGGGCCATTCTGAACAAACAAATCCGAAACTTCGGTAAACATGCCGTTGTCATTATCAGCGGGAAAAATGTGGATGAAGGTGTCCTCCAACGACTTGTACGAGGGTAACAACACAACACCATGATCTTTTCGAGGAGGCTTTTATGCATTTAACCGTACGTAATGTCATGGATCTAGAAGTCATGAACGCCGCCCGCGTGCTCACAGATAGTGCTTTGCTCGACCAACGCGCAGTCAAATCTGTGTCTGTGATCGAGATTCCAGTGGAAGATTTCGTGCGTGAACACGAATTCGTGCTCACCACGGGTGTGGGTTGCAGTGAAAATCCCCGTCTGGCCCTCGAGTTCGTGTCGGACGTGATCAACTGTGGAGCGGCCGCCTTAGCCATCGCCACCGGACGACACATTCTCGAAATCCCGGACGAGGTGGTAAGTCTCGCCGCGAAACACCAGTTCCCGCTCATTGAAGTCCCCTGGGAAACCCGGTTTGCCGACATCACGAGTGACGTTCTCGCGGCACTGAACAACACTCGTGAATCGATATTGAAAGAGTCGGAAGAAATTCAGGGGCAACTGTTGAGCTTGATCCTAAACAGCTCCGATTTGGCGGACATCGCGAACTTCATCTACGACAAACTGACATACCCGATTCTCATCATCGATCGACAAGGTAAACTGATCGCGCGAAGCAACCATTCTGAATCCTTGTATACAGAATGGAAGCAAAGCGACAAATTTCGATTTCATCCTTTTCACGTCACGTCAGACAGGGACTTCCCAGCTTCCAACCAACAGCTAGTGCATCGCGTCGGAACCCATCGCTTCCTGAAGGTCTCCATTCGATCCTCGAGTGAAGTCCTCGGCTACTTTATCACTTCGATCCCGCGCGGAATGCCCTTGAACACGTTCTTTCCCATCGAGAAGGCGTACATTCTCGAACACGCGTCGACCGCAGCAGCTCTCACCTTCCTCAGGTCGCACATGATTCAATCGACAGAATCCAGACTGCGTACCAACTTCATCTGGAATCTGGCCAACGGAGAGATTCGGTCATGGGATGTCATTCTCTCGCAAGCTGAGTCATTTGGGTACAACATCGCTGAGTCACACGTTTGCCTCATCGCGCACATCGAAAACTTGCAGCGCGTCTTTCATCAATCGGTTCGCGATGTCTCGTTCGACAATTGGGTAGAAACGACGCTCACCCAACTTGAGGAATGCGTCCGAGACGCAGGTGAAGCGGACCATTACAACCTATTGGTCACCTATCACGACGATGAGCTGATCATCTTTTACGGACGTCCCGAGGATGGCGGGCCGGACACGCCGCTGAACGCCCTCATCGATATCCTCGAGGCGTGTATCAGTGAGCGGATCGAGGGGCTCTTGTTCTCCTGGGGAATTGGCAACTTTCATGAGGGAGCCGACGCATTCCAGCAAAGCTACACACAAGCCCGGTTGGCGATTGACTTAGGTTATCGCAAGAAGGGCCGTGGCCAGCGAACCCACTACACAGAAGTCAGCTTAAACGAAGCATTTGTTCGCTTGGCCGATGACCCAGAGATGCAAAACGTCACCGACTCGGTACTCGGACGGCTGTTTGAATACGATCGAATGAAAAGCATGGATCTCGTCGAGACGCTTCGCACGTACTTGCGAAACCAGTGCAACGTCAGCCAAACCTCGCGAGACATGAATATTCACAGACAAACCCTGATCTATCGAATCCACAAAATCGAATCGCTGACCAACCGCTCCCTCGTCGACCCGGACGATTTGTTCTTACTCGACCTCAGTCTGAGACTCAGTTCGGTAGCTTCCCCCAAGTCGACGGTGGGATCGTAATCGTCGCTTCGCGTCGGCACGGTTGGCTATCATCCCATCTGCCTAGATGGCGTCCCGCTATCTAGGCAACTGCAACCTGGCTGTCAAGTAGGCCTCTTCTGTCAAGCGCATGACGTCAGGTCGAATCCCGCGCAAGATGGCGAGCTGATACGCGAACTCGTACAACGGTAAGGTCGCAAACAGAGGGCTTGTCACCTCTGGCACATTCGGCAAACGAGTACGGTAGGTGGCTTCGGGCACGCCATCGGGATCGTCCGACAAGACCCACAGCTTGACGCCGAGCTTCGAGATGGCTTGGACGAATCGTTTCGCCTTCTCGAAGCTCGGTCCACGCACCGCGAAGACGATGACGAGATCAGATGGCTGCATCGTCACCCAGGGTCCATGCATCCCCTCTTCCAGCTCAAATCCAAAGGCGCGCACCTGCACGGTTTCCTGTAATTTCAACGTACCTTCCGCGGCACTCGCCACGTGTGGCCCGCCGCCAAACAAATACACCTGTGCGGTCGTTGCGACGTCCTCTGCGATGATTCGCGTCAACTCGTGGTTTTCATCGAGTACGGTTTGAGCCGTAGCCGGCGCGTCGGCCAAGCGATCAGCCAAATCGGCTACGTCCCGCCCTTGTTGCTCTGCCACCGCAGCGGCTAAAAGATAGGTTTTCAGCAAGGAGGACACATAACTTCTCGTCTTTGGCAACTGTTTCTCGCGCCCGCCCCCACCTTCGATGACACGCCCTACTGCGCTCGCGAGGGCCGAATCGTCGACGTCCGTAATGGCGATGGTGAACGCTCCTTCTCGCTTCGCCAATGCGACAGAATCCAAAACCGCCGAAGTCGTGCCCGTGTGGGAAGTCGCGATCACGGTCGTCCCGCCTAACCCGACACTGGGGTAAGCCGAGAATTCAAAGGCGTTATGCGCTTGCGCGCGCATAGCCGAGAATTGATGAAAGGCATACATGCCAGCGATGGACGAGAAGTACGAGGTACCGCAACCGACTAGGTGCACCAGGTCGGTTGCCAACATGGAGTTCGCCGCCTGGCGGATGGTCTCTTTGTTTGGCTCCGTCAAGATGCTCTGCAGTGCGGCAGGTGTCTTCCAAAGCTCCTCCCACATGTAAAACGGATGATCCGTCCGTTCGAATGCCGCGCGAATGGACGCCGGAATCGTGATGGTCATGCGTATTCCTCCCCTGTGCCAAATCTTCCTGTAAGCATCCTCCCGAGAAGCCTCGTCCAAGTCACTTGATGATATTGAACGATCCTAACACCAGTCCCACGACGATCATCCCAAGCATAATGCGCGTCGTATTGAACCGCCGGCGAACCAGCCAAAACACGAGCATGGTCGCGGCGAGCGGCAGAATGTCAGGCATGATGCCGTCCAACATCGTCTGCAAGGAGACGGTCGCTTTTTGCACGTGATAGGTCAGTGGCGTAGAGACGGTCAACCAAGTGGCAGTCAGGGCTCCTACAGCCATCAGTCCAGTCATTGTCGCACCTTCCATGACCTTGCGAATTCTTCCTGACGCCAAGACGCCAAGGAACTGGTCCCCCATGTCAAAGCCCTTCTTGAACGTGTACCAAGAGACAAAAATATGCACAGCATTGACGATCGCGATAAAGAGGAACGGCGCCAGAGGATTTCCTTGAAGTGCAAGCCCGGCCATGACCCCTGCGACCACCGGCCGAAGCGTCCCCTGGAACATGGAGTCGCCGACACCAGCCAACGGGCCCATCAGCCCGGATTTTAACCCCTGAATGGCCTGTTCTTCGATGTCTTGTTCACCGAGCGCCTTGCGTATTTCCAAGTCCGCGGTCATGGCGAAAATCGGCCCCGAGACCCACGGGTTGGTATTGATAAACATAAGGTGTCTCTTCAAGGCTAAACTGAACTCTTGAGGCTGGTTGCGATAAATTTTCCGAAGTAGCGGTGTCATTGCCCACGCGAACCCAATGGCCTGCATACGGTCAAAACTAAACGCAGACTGCAGACCGAACGAGCGCAACCACAAGAGGCGGAGGTCCTTTTTGTCGAGCACTCCGCCGTGCCCCGTCGTTGCCGTGGCCGCAATCTCCGTCTCCGCGTCGAAATGGTCATCGTCTGGCTTGCGAGATTGCAGCACGATGGCGACAAGCAAGGCCATCACCGCTACGCCGAGAACGCCCATCTTCGTGTAGGCTGCTAGCAAGAAGCCGATAAAATAGAAAGGGAACATGGCTGGTGAAGCCAAGGTGCTCAACAAGAGAGCAAAACCAAGCGCAGGGAGCAGATCACCGGTTGCCGTGATGCCGTTTTGCAACCAGTGCGGGATGTCGTTCATGATCGCTTTCACCGCGTTTGCACCCAGTGTCAACGCAATGAAGGTTGGAATCGCATCGGCCAGAAAGTGCACGAGGTTGCCGAGGTGAAGCATCCTCGCAATCCCTTTGTAATTTCCGTCGTCTGCCATTCTGTCCGCCGCGTGAATAAAAAACACGCTGACCGTTTTGGCCAAAAGTTCTGCAAATGACCCAAGCAACGCCGCCGGGACGGCGATTAACACCGCAGTTGAGATCCCTTGTCCGGACGAAATGGCGAAGGCTGCGCCCAGAATGCTTCCGATGTTGTAATTCGGCGGAACTGAGCCGCCGATATCCGTCGCGCCCATAAAGATCAGTTCCAGTGTCCCACCGACGATGAGCCCAAGGTGGAAATCTCCCATGATGAGCCCCGTGATGGGAGCGACGACGATCGGCCGGTCAAGAAACCAGTCTCCGAGAAATCGGCGTGTCCAATACGCAAAACCGGCTAGTATCGACAACATGATTGCCGTACCGATGGACATAAGTTGGCATCCCCCTCAAACACATGTGATGATCTGTCTATCCGGTCGATTTCATCAGCTTTCCGACGTTCACAATCCCCTCGGCCCCGCAGGCGACGGCGTGATCGACCAAGTCAGAAAGGCTTAAACTGTTTCGCATCATCAAAACTTCCACGAGCATTGGAAGATTGACCCCAGTGACTAATTCCATTCGTTCATGTTCAAGCAAGATGGTCCCGACAATTCGAGCGGGGCTTCCACCCGGCAGGTCAACGAGCGCCAAAACCCCATCACTAGAACGGAGGTCATCAATAGCTACGCGAACCGAACGGTCTAAATCTTCAATCCCTTCCCCGGTTGTGAATGTCACGGCACGAGTGAGTGCGGTGTCGCTGACAAGCATCGCGACAGATTCCATGAACGCTTCGCTTAGATGTCCGTGTGTGACAATGAGTATCCCTATCAATGCCTGTCTCTCCTTATTCGTGTGCTCGAATCACCTGATTGAAGTTGGTCGCCGGGCCACCAGGGAGCCAGATGGCCTCCAACTGGACACCGGATTGGTCCAATTGCTTCCACGCCTTGATTTCCTCTGGTGTCGCGGCGACCTCTTTCGTCAGTCGCTCACGCCCATCTGTCATGCGGACGTTGCCAATATTGACTTTTTCAATCGTGCATCCGGCTTCGATCAGTCCGAGCAGAGACTGGGGATCGCGAACGAGAACGATCACTCTGTCCCTGCCCAACTTGTTCTCCCGCAAGATTGTGGCTGCGTTCGCCACGGAGACGATGGTCGACTTCACCCCGACAGGCGTCGCCATTTTCAAGAGCATCTGTTGCGTCTTGTCACTCGCAACCTGATCATTGGCCACCAGGATATGATTGGCTCGAACGGTTCTAGTCCACCCCATGGCGACTTGACCGTGAATCAATCGATCATCGACGCGCACTAGTACAACTTCCATGTCTACTCCCCCATTTCGTCGATCTCGTAGTTGAACGTCTGTAGAACAAAGTCAGAAAGGACGCCTACTTGTACTACAGCAAAAAGCGTGCCAAGACACTTAGCACGCTTAGTTCTGAAGTTAGCGGTGAAACACAGTTTGTTGTTCGAAAAATCAGACACTATCACAAGACACTAGAGATTAGTGTCTTGTATGGCGTTCTAGCCTGGCTTTCAAGACAAGATAATCAACGCTAGATAGCCGATTTCTCCTTCGGGAAATTCCACATGATACGATTGGACCAACGGTTGTACAGCCAGATCAATCGTGTCCAGAAGTGTCTGGTGGTTCTCCCTGAGAAAATCTATCTCGTTGCACTCGGCGACCAGTCCCTCTTGGCACAACCGTTCCAAAGCAAACGAACAATGAATGATCCACCGTGCAGCTTGACTCGGTGTCACCGTCATCCTGTTCAGTTGCTCCACCCTCTGCAACACGCGCTCGGCCTCCACCGAAAACCTTTGCCCGTCCAGTTGCTCAATCGCCTCCGTGACAAAACGGCTGGCAAGCCCTACAGCCTCTGCTCGGCCAATCGATTGGATGGGCTCTCCATCAACGCCTTGACCCTCCTGCTCGGCGAGTGAGATGAGGGTCTGAATTCCCTGTCCAAAGAGAATCTGTTCCATCCCTACAAATGGGACTCCAGGCAAATGCGGGTCAACCGTGCCAGCCGCTGCCACGACGGATCCTCGCCACCCCTCCACCAAGAGGCCTGGTATATCCGATCCGCTCTCCAAATCAACCGACTGCACGATGACCTCTTCGCGAAGCGCCACAGGCAAAGCCTCCGTAAGAAACAATGCCAACTTGCGAGCAGTCCCTTGTCCCGTCAGACACGTCGTGATGATCACCCGTTTTCCGACAGCGGGAATCGCGGTTTCCGGATCCATCGAATAAACCTGCTTAACTGCCTTGACCATCGACGGCAGATCCATGTCTCCCTCGCTGGCAAGCCGACCAGCTTCAATCACAGCCGCCGTGGTGACAAGCGGGATAACAGCAACCGGAATTCCGATGGCGCGCTCAATCGTAACGCCAAATCCGGTCAGAGACCCCATATCTACGAGCAGCAAAGCCCCATCCATGTTCGCTGAGTCCTGCATGCGCGAAATAGTAACTTGAAGCGTGTCGTCAAGGCTCTGATCTAATGGCATGTCGACGCCCAATACGACATCTGTTCCAAGCAACTGGTTCGCTACGTCGGCCATACTCGACGCTGTCCGATCGCCGTGGCAAATGACCACGACCGCAATGCCAGGTGAATGTGTCGACTTTCGGTGAGCGGCGAGAAACAGTGCAAGGAAGCTCATCTCTTCGGCTGTCACCTCGACATCCAACCCACTTTCCAGCCTGTGTGCCAACGCTCGCACAACCGTGTACTCCCGCGGACAATGCGCCACGAGCGCGAACGTCCGTTCCTGATCTCCCGCATCGACCCTTGTCGCCGTCGCGAAGTGGAGCGCCAAACCAGTCACCGCTTCCGTTCCAAACGTATACCCCAATTGTCTGCCTGCCTCACCGATAAAGTCGGCAACGACTTCGAGAAACCGAGTGGGCACAACTGGCGCAGCGACCTTGCGCCCTTGTAACCTGCGCAAATAGTAGTCGACGTCAATTTGAATCAGTTTCTGGACCTCGCCATCGTCCAAGCCGCTGTCCAAATACCCCGTCATGCGACTCCGCAACTCGCTGTACAAATCCATACTTGCCGCACTGCCATCTCTTCGTCGGACTGTCGAAGGATCGGATTCCCCGGGGTCATATAGCCTGTCCTCCACGCCAACGAGTTGCTCCGCCTTCAACGTATCCAAATGGTTGCGTAGGTAATCCAATTGGATCTCCGGGGACAGATGAGTTAAATAGAGCGGCATCGACGTCGCCCGGCTACCCGCGCCAATATAGCTCAGAAACGCCTTGGCACAGCCGAGTAAAATGGCGCTCCGCAATGCACCGACGTGACCCGTGGCGTGGAAGGTCAACAGCGCCACAAGGACAAATGGGCTTACGGAAATTGGAATCCCTACTCGAGTCGCTTCATCGTGGAGAAATAATTCAACTAACGCGAGACGTTCTTCAAGCGGGCGTTGGTTCAATTCAGGGATTGAGATGACAACCGGAAACCGACGCAACAAAGTGCTCAACAGAGCGGAGTAGGGATCTTCCGACGTCGCTGCGAGCAACGTGATGGACGCCTTGCGTTGAACGGCGCCATCGCCGAGCATGCGGTATTCCCCTTTGTCCATAAGCAAAAACAACATTTCTTGTCCCTCTGGCGGCAAGCGGTGGATCTCGTCAAGAAATAACACCCCGTGTTCGGTCTGGGCGATGAGGCCGGGCGTAGTTTGAGTCGCACCTGTAAAACTTCCCTTGACGTACCCAAACAACTGCGCCAACAGAAGCTGTGGGTTATGCGCGTAGTCCGCGCAATTGAACACATGAAACGGTGCGTCCTGCCGCAGCCGGCCGGACTGAACGGCGTAGAAATACATCATTTCAGCAAGGTGGCTCTTACCAGAGCCGGTAGGTCCCACAATCAGCGTCGGAAGACCTCGTGGTGGATACAGCATCGCAGCCTGTGCCTGTTCCACAGCCATCCTGAGGCTCCCTTGCCTCCCGATCATCTCGACGAAGGCCGACACCGCTCTGCCCGGTTGGTGATCAGTGCCAGGCGCCCCATTGGTCCCCACGGCAGTCGCCCAGTATTGAACTGGACGCCCCACACTCTTTCGGACCAACCCATCGCGCCAAAGTTCGTTCAGGTCGGAACTCGCGTTCTGCCGCCGCACATTTGCGGTTTTCGCGATCTCGTCCGTCGTCGCCCCCTTCACCGCATCGGGTGGCGCGAGCCGCGAAACGGCATCGAGTACCTTAAATTTACGCATGCGCCTGCCCCCTCACTCGGTAGATTACGAAATATTCCAAACGGACAGGTTGTACCGAGCCCGTAAATTATGATCGAAATTCACGCTCTATCGTCAACCAAACGCAATCGTCCCGTCAATGCATCGCCGCCTGCGTGTCCTCGTCGGCAGATGGGCGTTGGATGGACGCCATGAAACTATGCAAAATCATACCGACCACCACGAGAACAAGTCCGATAAGCCCAGCGAGCGAAATGTTGGTCCCTGCTATCAGAAGCACCTCTCCGATCAGCGTAAACACAACTTCTCCGGACTGGGTCGCTTCGACAGTCGCCAACTGATGCACACTGTGCCGTGCCATATCGGTCGCCGTGAAAAATAACACGGTGGCGATGACACCTGAAAACACGGCCACAATCAATGACTGAAGGGACTGTTCGCCGCTCGGAAACCCGCTTGTGGCGAGCTGATACGTTGACAAGATCAACCACAGGGGCAGGCTGGCTATTGTCATTCCGAGCGTCCTTTCGTAGGCGTCTATCCTTTCTGCACAGAGTTCCATCATCTTTCGATTCCCTAGCGGATACGCGAATGTAGCCACGAGGACAGGAAGCATCCCAAATAACAGAGCACGTATCGGAACCTCAGTCGCCTGGGACCATTCCATCAGGACAATGCCTGCTAGAATGACACAAGACATACCCATATTTCGAAATGGAATACGTTTCCTGACCTTTGTTAACCCATCCTTCGAGTCAATTGACACGTGAAAGAGAGGCACGAGAAGTGAACCTGCGATGATCGTAAATTGCCAAGTCCCAGCCACCAACCACGCTGGACTGTAAGTTGCAGCGAAACACAGCGGAGCATAAAATAGCCCAAATCCGATGAAACTCCACCACGCCCACTGCCACGGATGTTGCCGCATTTCTTTGAGTAGCGGCACGAATCTCCTTCGGGTACACACGATGATCAGTAGCAGCGGAAGCATGAATAGATATCGCAAGGATGCACTCCAAATCCAACTGCCCCCACCGTCACTCATCAACTGGTTCAAAACAAACGTAACGGCAAAAAAGAAAGACGCGAAAATGCCAAGAACCATTGCTTTCACTTGAAATGCCCCCGAACTCCTGTCACGACGATGCCAATCAGCAAACGTCTATCATCCAGAACGGATTAAACATTAACACCACTCTGCTCCCCAGCGCTTCATTTCGTGGAGCACGCTATGAAAAGCTACACCCTTTTTCGTGAGCGAATATTCGACTGTCACCGGCACAGTCGCAAACACCTCGCGTGAGATAACACCTCTTTCTTCGAGATGTCTCAAAGTATTGGTGAGCGCTTTCGGACTGGCGCCCACCACGCTTCTCTGCAACTCGCTAAAACGCCGCGTACCATCGTACAACTCTTTTAACACGAGAAACGACCACTTGCCGCCTATCACATCGAGTGCCTTTTCGATAGAACATGGGATAGTCTCTAAGGAACTGATTCGATTTGCGTCTACTCTTTCCATCGTCATCCCACTTTCGAATTGTTAGTTAGTATCCTCGAGAATATTATAGGCATAATAATTCACTACTTCCGAGTTTAAACAATCTTTTCTATACTGGCAAAGACACAAAAATTATCGCGACATCCTTCATGCGAGAGGTGAACAGAAAAGCCCACAGAGACTTGGAACCGATTACACTTGTCCTTCCGAAGGACAACGCGTTTTGCATCTACATGTGTTGTACGCCGTTTCTAGTTGAAATTTCGTCTAAATCACACGTAAGGAGATGCACAGATGCAGTATACAAATTTAGGACGGACAGGTCTCAAAGTTAGTCGATTATGTCTTGGTACAATGAATTTTGGGCCAGAAACAGAAGAGAAAGACGCCTTTCGCATCATGGATGCAGCGCTTGACGCCGGCATCAATTTTTTTGATACCGCCAATGTCTACGGAGGTGCGGAACACCACGGCTGGACAGAGGAGATCATCGGGCGCTGGTTTGCCCAAGGTGGAGACCGCCGCGAGCGCGTCGTTTTGGCGACGAAAGTGTATGGCGGCATGGATGACCCTATGGACGGCCCCAATCAGGGGCGTGGTTTGTCGGCGTATAAAATTCGCCGCCACCTCGAGGGGTCTCTCAAACGCTTACAGACAGACCACATCGAACTGTACCAAATGCACCATGTCGACCTTGAGGTCGGTTGGGACGAATTGTGGGGTGCATTTGAAGTCGCTGTGAACCAAGGAAAATTAGGCTACATCGGATCGAGCAACTTTGCTGCATGGCACATCGCTGTGGCGCAGGCAGCTGCCAAAGAGCGCCATTTCCTGGGACTGGTGTCTGAACAGCACAAATATCACTTGCTTTGCCGAGAACCTGAGCTGGAGGTGCTCCCCGCCGCACAGGCCTTTGGCATCGGCGTGATTCCCTGGAGTCCGCTTGCAGGTGGTTTACTAGGAAGAAATGCCCTCAATCGGTCGGGGTCCCGCAGTGCGCGCGCCCATGACGAGGTTGAGCGCCATCGGTCGCAATTAGAACAGTTTGCAGCTTTGGCCAAGGAACTAGGTGAACACCAAGACACCATTGCGCTTGCATGGCTACTCGCAAATCCTGCGGTGACCGCACCGATTATCGGCCCCCGCACCTTAGCGCAATTCGAAGATTCTCTGCGAGTCGTCGAACTGAAGTTGACGGACGACGTCCTCACCAAACTAGATGAAATTTTCCCTGGTCCAGGTA
Organism: Alicyclobacillus fastidiosus; assembly: GCA_029166985.1. Lineage (GTDB taxonomy): Bacteria > Bacillota > Bacilli > Alicyclobacillales > Alicyclobacillaceae > Alicyclobacillus > Alicyclobacillus fastidiosus_A. The sequence goes on from CP119138.1 coordinate 2,616,904, forward strand.
AACCTGCACCACAGGCGTACGCGTGGTAAGTACCCAAGCGCGTATGGCCCATGTTTGACAAGGCCATACGCGCACGGGGCGGGCTTCGTCCTGCGCAAATTCACCATCGCTCCACGAGAAGGAGGACTTCACTGATGAGGACAATCAAGTTGGGAACCAGCACGCTAGAGGTGCCAGTCATTGCCGTCGGCTGCATGCGGATCAATTCCATCGAAAAATCCGAGGCTGAGCGCTTTGTCAAGACCGCACTGGAAGAAGGTGCAAACTTCTTCGATCACGCCGACATTTACGGCGGCGGCACATGTGAGGAAATCTTCTCCGACGCCATTCAGATGAACGACGATCTGCGGGAAAAGGTCATCCTGCAGTCGAAGTGTGGGATTCGCAAAGGGATGTTCGACTTTTCCAAGGAGCATATCCTAGCCTCGGTAGACGGCATCCTGAAGCGTCTTGGGACCGATTATTTAGACGTACTGCTGCTGCATCGCCCAGATGCGCTGGTCGAGCCCGAAGAGGTCGCTGAGGCATTTGATAGCTTGGAAAGCTCCGGAAAAGTACGATATTTCGGGGTGTCCAACCAGAAGCCGATGCAAATAGAGTTACTCAAGAAGTTCGTGAAGCAGCCTCTGGTGGCCAACCAGTTGCAATTGAGCATTACGAACGCGACGATGATTTCCAACGGAATCAACGTTAATATGGAAAACGATCCCGCCGTCGACCGGGACGGGAGCATACTCGATTATTGTCGACTGAACGACATCACCGTGCAGCCTTGGTCACCGTTCCAATACGGATTCTTCGAGGGCGTCTTCCTCGACAACGACAAGTTCCCGGAATTGAATCAGAAGATCGACGAGATCGCAGAAAAATACGACGTGACCAACACGACCATCGCCATTGCGTGGCTTTTGCGCCATCCCGCCAACATGCAGCCAGTGACCGGAACGATGAACGTCAATCGCCTAAGAGATTGCTGTAAGGCAAGCGACGTTCGTCTGACCCGTGAAGAATGGTATGAAATTTACCGTGCGGCAGGCAATATACTTCCCTAAACGGACCACTCCCCCCGAGGGGGCTTCATCCGCCTAGGAGTGTCGCCCTTCCTCGCTACGCGGCAAAACAACCTCTAGTCATCTTGACCGGAGGTTGTTTTGCGTTTGAGAAACATGCCAGACCACATCAAGAGCGACGGTATGAACGATGCGACTGTAAACGATGCGATTTGCACAGTCATCGTGGATCCAAGAATCACTCTCATCACCCACGCAATGCCCATCACATCGGAGAAATTCCAGGCTAACCGCAGCACGTCTTCGACGTTCACATCGAGATATACTCGGTGGAACTCGAGCAGTATGGGGGTTGCGACGACCCATCCAAAGACACCCGCACTGATGACGGATATAAAATCCTCCAACGAGGACCGCTGGCTTTGTAAGTACACGTAGCCAATGAAAATGTACAGCAGAAGCCCAATCACCGTGGATGTAACGACCATGTTTGTCACAAAGTTATTTTTCACAAACCACTGAAAATGGTCGAAGATATAAATTCCACTCAACACAACCGCAATGCAAACATGGCTTAGCAACGCGACAACGTTGTTCTTCCATCCGTTCACGAACAATACGTCTCACTCCTGCACACCGCAGATTGGCCGTCAAGGCGAGGAACGTTGCCCATCCGCAACATCAATCGAGCCCAAGAAGTCGCCGCAACTGATCGACTTCTTGGAACACATGATCTGGTGTCGCCCGAAACTCCCTTGGAGAGGCATGTGGGAACCACTCAACCCGTACCGACCGGACATTAGCCCGGTTTCCCGCCTCAATGTCTGCATCACTATCTCCGACCATAGTGACATCCTCTGATCGACACTTTAGTTGCTGCATGATGAAGTGAAGCCCTTCGGGATGTGGCTTGGGAAAAATCACGTCATCCCCGGTCACGATTTGATCAAACAAATCGTTCAGGGCCAATTCCCTGAGCGAGATGTCTAAGCTCTGGCGACCCTTTCCTGTCCAAATTGCGATATGGAAACCTACACCCTTCATATCCCTTAGCAGTTCACGTATCGGGGCGAAGACAGGCACGTAGTCCTTGTGTTTTTCTTCATAATGTCGATAATATTGCGAAATCGCGTCTGCCACTTGTGCTTGATTCGCTAAGTTTTGTCGGATGATGCCGGCCTCAGACGGCCCAAACATCCGCTGTATCTCTGCTTCCTGAAGTTGGCGTCCGTCAAACGCTCGAAAAACCTGCTGAAAGGCATAGTAACAAATGGGCAGTGTGTCCGCGACGGTGCCATCAAAATCGAATACAACGGTCTGTCTCAACGTCATTTGCTCCTCTCTAGCCTTCGGCACCCTAATATCTGATTCCTGTCCGTTGAGACCAGGAGTGAGCATATAAGGCGCAGACGAGTCAAGCTCGCTACCCAATTGGATTCCTAGGTAGAAGCGGAATCTTTCGTTCCACGGTCGACCTCCCCGTTTCATCGATTCGTTCAAGAGCAATCTCATGCACCACAGTTTCAAAAGCCTCGTTGAACTGCGCAGTCTCCAGCAAAGCAGACTCGTACAGCTGTTTATCGTGAATGTGCCCCACCGTGAGATGGGGAGAATACGTAAACGAGCGATTCAGGTACTTTCTCAAGATACCCGTATACAACCTATCATGTAATTCGATCATTGGATCGTTTCCAACCTTAACATTCAAGAACAAATACGCACCGTCTGCCCCGGTGATACCTGTCATTGCAATGCGAAACGGCTTCATCCCGACGATGCATGTTCTGATGTGCTCTGTGAGATCATCAAGCGTCATCGTACTTTCAAATGGAAACACCAATGTGATATGCGGAGGAATTAGACTGAAGAGAGGATCGTACTTGGCGCGTAACAAGTCAACGGAGCGATGATTTCGAAACGCCGGGAAAATATGAATCGCTGACAGCACTCAAGTCACCCTCCAGGCTCATGTTCGCGAAAGGAGCATCATTGTACTTCGGTGTAAAGCCAATTATCGTACCATTTTCGCATCTTCCCAACCCAGTTTACTACAAATTTGGCGTCATCCAGCTGTCCCCTGGTGAAATTACATCGATTCGTCAAATCCCTACCTGTTGCAAACAAAATCTCGAAAGCGTCTCTAATCTACATACTGCGTTACACATTTGTAAACACTTCTACCATCTTGTGGGTGCGGAGCGTGTCAAATTTGAGTGTAATTTCCGGTACGAGACCGAGGCGTTTGAGAGCTTATTCAACCCAGTTTGGTACAGCCCAGATCCACTTAAGAAATCCCTTGATCTCAGCGTTTTGGTCTTTCGCGTTCCCAGGATGTGGGACGCTTGCTCAGGGTAGGTTATTAAAAGGACTCATTTTAATCATTTGGGAACTTACCGTCAATGGCAGCGCAAAGGTCAATCTCGCCATCATGTATTCACTGCTTGGGAAATTCGAAATGGCGAAACAGGTGATCAATGAAAGGTGGTTTCTGCTCTACGCTTCACTCTACGTATATGCCATCTGGGATAGTTACCGCGGGTCAGTGGCTTTAAATCAGCAGTACATTCTAGCAGATCGAGAAGACGCGTCCATCCGGCCGTTCGTCCTGAAGACGTATGAACAAAATCCACTCGACACACGCAATCCACTGCTGGCGTCGGCACTATCCCTGCTAGCCCCGGGACTGGGTCATCTGTATGTAAACAAGCTGATTTCCGGTATGTTCTTCATCGCTTGGACGATTGTCGTCATGTACTTTTCCCACGCGCTGCCGGCAGTTCAAGCAACGATGCTCGGGCACTACGACCAAGCAATACGCATTGTGAACATGCAGTGGCTGATGTATCTGCCTTCCATTTACGGCTTTGTGCTGCACGATGCCTGCGTGGCAGCAGTGGAGCTCAACAAGCTTGCCGAGAAGGAACAGTCCAAATTTCTACGGGACAATTATCAGCCGTCGAACTTCAAAATGCCGTTGTAAAGGGGTGTAGCGTTTGAATCAAAATCGCGATACACGTCGAGAAAGAGCGTATGTGTCGGAGTTCTCCATCAATCAGATTCATCTGCGCAACCCATGGATTACCGCCGTCTGGTCCTTATTGTCTCCTGGGCTCGGGAATTTGCGGCAGGATCGAAAAATCAGAGGACTAATTCTGATCATTTGGGGCATTATTGTCAATACGTCGGCCCACATCAATACTGCCCTCGCCTTTTCCCTGATCGGACATTTCGATATCGCGAAACAAGTGGTAGATACACGATGGCTATTACTTTATGTAGCGGTTTATGTGTTCGGACTCTGGGACGCTTATCGTGGGACGGTTGATGTAAATAAACTATATGTGTTAGCAGACCGGGAAGATGCCCCGATTCGTCCTTTCGTGATTAAGACGCTCGATGTGAACTTCTTGGACAAGCGACATCCCTGGCTTGCAGCCGTCTGGTCAGCTTTGACACCCGGACTCGGCGCGTTGTATTTACACAAAATCATTCAAGGACTTTTCTTTATTGGCTGGACAATTTCTGTAATGTATATGTCGCATACTTTACAAGCGATACACTACACCCTGACCGGTCACTTTGAACAGGCGAGGCAAATTATAGACCTACAATGGTTCTTATATCTTCCTGCCATCTACGTCTTCAACATTTACGACTGTTATGTTTCGGCAGTAGAGTACAACAAACTGTTTGAAAAAGAACAATCCAAATGGCTACGAGACAATTATCAATTGCCCAATTTCAAAATGCCACTTTGAAACGTCGAGGGTGACAGCATGTACGTGATCGCATCGTTTGAACAGTCCATTTTCCTAGAACTAGCCATCACTGCATTGGAGCAAAGTGGGATTCCAAAGCATCAAATACTCGCAGTCCCACTCGATAAGCGAACAGAAGATCGAAAACTGTTTGACACAATCCACCGCGCCGACGGATTTAGCCTGTTTGATGTGGCGGCAGTCCTTGGTACGTGCGGCATGCTGTTAGGTGCAATTTACGGCATGGTGCTACAATGGGGGCCCATTTTGTGGGGACTAATCGGATTGTGTGTTGGATTGCTATTGGGGTTCCTGTTCAAGATTTTGTTTGTGAAAAGGCAAAACAAAAAGACGAAGCAACAACACACGACGGAGGTATTTCTTGTCATCCGATGCACGCATGACCAAAACAAACATGTAGAAGACATTTTGTGGGATAACACCGCCCTGGGCATTGCCAGGTTGCACAACGAGTAACTCATACTTGAGCCTGAGAAAAAGCACCCGCCTTGCAGCGAGTGCCCGATGTTATCGGTGTGCCTGTCTTCGTTGTCGAAAGCGAAGCCACTGAAACCGGATAAAGCAGCCTATACAAAAGCCACAGATGGCGATCAGCGCCGACAGAAAGACGAGCGCCGAGAATACGAAGCCGATCACCCTCCAGTGCAACGCAAATCCGACCATGCTGACAAATAAGCAGATGATAGCTATCCACTGATTGAACTGTTGTTGCTGCTTGTCTTCCGGAATGTAAGATGACATTGGCTTTTTCAAGAACACCTTCGCCAACCTCATAATCGGGTTGAAGTTGAATAGCACCCCAGACATACCAGCCATGAACGGGATCAACATGAGCCACGTTAGCCCGCTGATCCAGGACGCAAGTACACTTAAGACAATCATCCATTGATTGGTGCGCACCAATGGCCGAGGAATTGAATTCGGAACGATCACAATATCACCAACCTCTCCAATCAGGTTAATGCGATTATCCGCCCTCGGATCGTCCACGTCAATGGTTCGCTCGTCCACTGTATCTTAACAGCAATCGGAACAAACTGATCTGTAGCACGGTCGCTATCAAGTAAACCGAGAACGAGTAGAGCAAATGCCACTCGTGGTACGTGAATACGTGACACTTGACAGCTGCCCATTCAAACAAGACCGCTAAACCGGACCAGCCGATTACATAAGCGGTGAAGTAAAGCCCCGTGGGATTCAATCGGTCATAGATGTACACCGACAATACAGCAAACGGGCTGTACATGAAGTACGTGATGACGTCCATGAGCTCATACTTCTTTTGGTCGTTGATGTCGTACATGTCCAATGGCGGCGTGGCGATGGAATGGTCGAGTATGATGGCAACAGAGACGCAGAACAGGACAACCAATATAGATACGGCCGTAGGATAGCGCTTCGGTAGAAGTGCCACTAAAGTATACCCGCACACAATCGTCAAGATGATAAACCACTCGTTTGCATCGAAATCTAACGGAGGTGGAAGCACTTAGTTCATTTCCCTTCTCAGGGTATTGCGATACCAAAGCCAAGCATAGTTGAGCACCAAAAAGACGATGAACCACTCAATCAGAGACCACCACAATTTCCAGTGGGTGTGGTTGAATACGTTCAGTACATCACAGAGATATTCAAGCCCAATCAGAAGTCCAATCCCAAAGGGTAAACAGATCCACTTTGTGTACTTTCTGGCCGCTGTTTTATCGAAATACCACACGATGAGCAGCGGAAATAGAATAATTCTCACAAGCGACAATGCCCAATACCGCGAAGGATTGTGCGCAAACTCGTACATCCCTAAATTGGCCGCAACCACGGTCATGAAGTTATGATCGATGATGATGGCTATCATCCAGATGAACATGATTTCAAATAAATGCAAGTTCTTTTTCGTTACGATAAAGGAAATCATTGCGATCACGGTGATGGACAAGAATATCGAAAAAGCCATTGACTCCCTCCGAAGTGAATCACAATCCAACGTTCTTAAACTTCCCCATGAGTAGATTTTCATATTCATGGACTAGCACGTTCACGGGCAATGGTACATCCCCCTGTGTGCCGAAATGGCATGCAGCGTTCAGGACGAGCCGATACGATATAATGGAGACGACTCGTGTCGGGAAGGAGCCTATCATGGCAAAACAAAATCGTTTATTAGATGCGTTTAAACAAACAAAATATCAGGTGATCGGTCATGGCAGCAGAAATGTTCAGACCCTGATAGACTCCCTGCAGACAGTAGATGGGCAACAAGATAGCGATGTCTATGGGAAAGGTGCCATCATCGAGGGCTTCCAAACTAAGATTGCGCAGTTTCTAGGTAAAGAAGACGCGGTATTTTTCCCAAGTGGGACGATGGCTCAACAGATTGCCTTGAGAATCTGGTGTGATCAAAAGGGAATTGGGAAAGTGGCCTATCACCCCTTGTGTCACTTGGAAATCCACGAAGAAGACGGCTTGAAGACGTTACACAGCATCGAATCGGTTCTACTGGCGGATAGAGATCGATTGATCGAATTCGAGGATGTCCTAGAGATGGACGAGGATGTTAGCTGCTTGTTGCTGGAACTCCCCCAACGCGAGATCGGCGGCCAATTGCCGGACTACGAAACCTTAGAGTCGATTTCCGCATTGTGCCGAGAGAAAGGCATCAAACTGCACTTAGATGGCGCTAGACTATTCGAAATACTACCGCATTATCAAAAGACGGCCGCCGAGATTTGCGATTTGTTCGATAGCGTCTACGTCTCCTTTTACAAGGGACTAGGCGGCATCGCAGGCGCAATTCTCGCAGGCGACACTGCTTTCATACAAGAATCTATCGTGTGGAAGAGGCGTCACGGTGGAGATTTAATCAGTCTTTATCCATATATCCTCAGTGCCGATTACTATTTTCACCTTCGCATCAATAAGATGGAACAATATTATGTGGAGGCGAAAGAACTTGCAGGGATGTTCAACCGGTGTCACGCCGTTTCTACCAAACCTGTCATCCCTATGAGCAACATGTTCCATGTCCATATGGAGCTTCCGAAGGAGAAAGTTGAAGCGCTGTTCCTTGAGCTATACGAATCCACAGGTATTGGGCTTACAAGCAGCGTAAGAGAGATCGACGACCAATCGTGTTACTTCGAAGTCAGCATTGGCGACCAGTACGGGAGCATTCCAAAAGAGACATTAGACCGCGCCTTCAATCTCCTGGACGTCCGACTGGCTGCCGAGCATTGACGAAGAAACCTAGCCTCTCACTTCACCCGAACCGCTCTCCCAATGTCGCGAGGGCGGTTTCCATCGTCTACAGCACGGCATGTTCTCCCGCACGGCGAATACCTGCTTCGGTCTACCACGGGGCGGTTGCCGACGCCCTCTCCAGTCCAATCACGTAGTCCACTCTGCCGACACCATGCCGTAGATGACGTGATCGACAAAATGGTCATACAACCATTCTGCTTGTCGTACACACCCTTCATTGAGAAAACCTAATCGTTCGGGGATCGCTCTGCTCCTGTGATTCTCCTTTGCGGCCCTGATTTCTACTCGATTGAGCCCATAGTAATCAAACGCGACATCAACTAACGCTCTTGTCGCACTCGTCATGATTCCGTTTCCCTGAAAGCCCTGACCGATCCAGTATCCAATACTTGTCTTACGATTGGACCAATCGATGTTATGAAACCCAATACCGCCAACGAGCTGCCCTTTCCACCAAATGCCCGATTGGAATCCGTTATTGGAAGCAAATTGCTCTAAAGTCAACTGGATAAACATACGCGAGTCCTCCGCGGTCCGCGTGCCATCCACCCATGGCAGCCATTCCCGCAGATACGCTCTAGACGCATCAGTTAGTCGGAACAGCGCGTCGGCATCCCGAATCTCGAACAATTTTAACGAGGTATCAGAGTTTACCGTATGGACAAACATGTGTGGTCGCCCCTCCTCATACGCCGTACGGCGATTGCCCGATATCAAACCCCAACGAAACACCACGAATAACCTGCCAATTCTTCATAGTGAACGAGGGGCCGAATTGGATGTTCGGTACACCGCAACGGCCTACGCGCATCTCCAGCCATATTCCCCTGCTTTGGTCGTTCTGACCGCTCAGTCCAGGTCCGTGTTCGGAGGTTGGTAACCCAAGTGACGTGCCATCGACACGATTTGACCCTTATGATGAAACTCATGTGTCTCCGTGTGGGTCAAGAGCCACAGTGGTGTCGTACCCCACGGCTCCTCTTGCCATTTCACTTCATTCTTGACCGTTTCACCCCAACGATCGTCGAATTCATCCAAGAATCGATGGACGATGTCGTCTACCGAGGCAAATCGCTCGCGCACCCAGTTTACATTCGCCTGGTCAATCTCTTCGTCTGTAGCGAATGTAAAATCACTGCGCTTCTGGTTACATGCAAATGAACCTAGCCAGTACCGATAGCAATCAGCCACGTGAATGTGAGTCCGGATGATGCTGCCGCTGCCGAAGTCGGGTATCTTGGTGTGCAATTTGAGCAGCGGAATCTCTTCCAAAAACGCAAACAAAATCTCCCTCGTCGACCGGATCATTCCGTATTGCTGCTTCAAGACATTCAGCATTCAGTACCCAACCTCTCTGTATCCAGTCTCATCGAGTACAGCCACAGGATCACCGTGGCTTCCGGCTGTGGAGTGACATATAACCCCATCTTATCCTAGAATCCGTTCTTCATGATACCTGTTTTTTACACAGGTTATATAGGCGTATGACAAACATCATCTCAAGGCTGGTGAGCGTGATCGTGCTGCAGCATTCGGGTGTGAACTGTTTACGATGGATCCGTCTTCACTCCATCGACGAGTCGGCATCATTGCTTTCCACGGCTCTGCCACATAGGTAACGCAATCCGCATGGTCGTGCCTGACGCAGCACTCTCGATGACGTCCAACGTACCCCCACACGCGAGAGCAATATATTTGCTCCATGCCAGACCGATCCCAAAGCTGCCTTTTGACGATTTGAATGGAACAAACAAATGATCCCATTCTTCTTTAGGGATACCGTGCCCGGTGTCGATCACATCGACCACAAACATACCATTGTCGTGACTCATCCGAATCGCAACCTTGCGAGGACCGACATCGGAAAGTGCATCGATGCCATTCTTCAGCAGATTGACAAGGATCTGTGTAACTTTGTCTCCATCGACTCGAACGGTGGTGTCGCGCTCGGTGCAATCCTCTACAACAATCTCAACGTCCTTGTCATGCGTAAGCGTCTTGATCAACGACACCGCGTTCCCTACCAGTTCACGTCCATCCAGATAGTCGATACTGAGTTTGCCGTTCGTGATAAAGTCCGAGAAGTCATCGACGATAGTGTTTACATGTTTACTTGCAGTGCGCATATGGCCGACCATTTCCTCCCCTTTCGGCTGCAGGGGCTGTACACGCGGAAACACACGGAGAAGATTGTGAATCACAGATATGGGACTTCTTAACTCATGAATGAGCCCTGATGCAACCATCCCGAGGAAAGACATACCAAAGCTTCGTTCTCGCGACACCTGCTGCAGCATCTGTTCGGAATACTGCCGAAGGCTTTGCGACATCGTGTTCACGGTTCTGGCCAAATCGCCAATCTCGTCATTTCGCTCAATAATATTTTCGTAAAATTGATGATCTGCGAGCTGTTCAACCTGGCGTGTGATGCGAACCAACGGTCGAACAATGTAGGCGCTGACGAGAACGCTAATCACGCCTGTCAACAGCAACATGATTAGCGATATCAAGATGCCATTGCGGATCTGGACGTTCAAAACCGATTGAATCACACCGTAATCCGTTACAAACTCGACGACGTATTCGCTATCTTTCGCAAATGTACCACTGCCGGCGACGTGAATCGGAATAAACGTCTTGATCACTTTCTGATGGTTCACGGTCTCGATAAAATGGGTCGATTTGCCCTTGTGATATACATCCTCGATCGCGTTCAAATCGCGGGAATTATCGACATACTTGTAGGTTCCAAAGGCGATTGGATGGTTATGAACACTCGCCCAGTCGTTGTTTTCCGCGTACGTAAGCCGCTTTGCACCCAAAAAATTAGACGCCTTTTGCTTAAAGGTTTGCGGATTAAACCCAACGACGTTTAGAATCGAGTGATTCTGAGCCATGATATTCTTTGTGATAGCTGAAGGACCAGTGAGATTCGAGAACGATTGGATATAGTCGCTTGTGACGTAGGGATCAATGATGTAATTTGTGGTCCCATCGTAGTAATATCCCCATTTGTCATACACTTTCGGATTATACTGTTCGTCTGACCAGGGTCCTGCCCAGTAGTTCGAGGAGCCAACGCCGAAATCGATGGTGACCTTGTGGTATTTCCAGAGTTGTTGGAAAGCGGTGTACCAGCTTCCCCACGACTTCGTACTCATGCCGATTTCATGGGGATCGGACGACTTCACCCCAACGATATCGGTCCCGGCTTGATTCGGTTGAAGCAACGTGATATCAGCGATTCCTAGTTTTTTCGATAAATTCTTCAGCTGCTGATTGGTCACTTGTTGCGCATCATGTGGAAGCTGTTGTTCGATAGCAATACTAGCTATCTTTAACTCGTTCCCAAGCAATTGGTCCACATAGGCTTCGCTGTCTTGCGAGGCTTGAATCTGCTGATTGACTAACTTTGCGTAGGACTCAGTGTCTGCCAGCTCTTTGTCGATCAACGTATGACGAGAGGCATAATCATATAGGACGGTTGTAATACCCACTACGAGGAACACGCACGACATAAAGATGGCCAATACCTTAGCACGCAACGTAAAACGGAGATTTTTCATCATGACTATTTTCTTCCTCTTCACTTATATGCGAGGAATCTTATACACCGACACGAACGATGTCGAAAAGCAACGAAACCCCAATGCTAGATATTGCCCCATCCAGCTACTCCCTGTCAAATTCTATCAGATACTTTACATTCACTTAGAAGTAGGTAACCGCAACCTGGTAAAGTGCTCTATCGGCAGCACTGTGGCGCCTTGCATCACACACTCGACCGAGGTTCGCACATAGTCCATCGATCTCCCTTTGTGCACAATACCGCTGATCCCGATTTCCAGTAAGTCATTCAGGTAGTGATCGATATTCTCCTCACCGGTGTATACGATCACATGCGTGTGCGGACTCTCATCTTTGATTTTCCGAGCTAGCTGCACCCCGTGGATATCCGGTAGCCACAAATCCATGATGGCAATGGTCGGCTGTTCGATGCGCACCCACGCTAGAGCCTCTTGTCCAGAACTCACGTGATGGATAGATCCGACGCTCTCTAGATCCTCAAACATCAGTTTCAAGACAAAAGCCATCGGTTCGTGGTCATCGATCAAGAGCAACGTCGCCAATTTGGATTCATGCAAAAGTATCAACCTTTCTAGCTGTTCGTGTACCGATGCCGGGCGATGACGCGATCAATCCCCATCAAAATCAAAGCCACGGATCTACGGCATCCGTGGCTTTGAATCACCGAGCTCGAAATCCGAACGATGAGTAAAATCCCCGATCACTCCGCGTTTTGCCCTACGCCAGAAGCCACTTTCAGTCGCAGCGCATTCAAGCGAATAAAGCCATGGGCATCCGACTGATTGTAAGCTTGTGTAGGATCCGCCTCCATCGTGGCGATATTCGGGTTATACAAGCTAACCGGACTCTTTACGCCAGCAGCCACGACATTTCCTTTATATAACTTCACGCGAACGATACCCGTTACATGTTTTTGACTCTCCGTCACCAGCGCCTGCAGAGCCAAGCGCTCAGGTGCAAACCAGAAACCATTATAGACGATGGAACTGTATCGTGGAATCAAAGAATCCCGGAGCAACATCACTTCCCGATCCATCGTCAGAGATTCCATCCGCCGATGAGCCGCAAACAGTATGGTCCCACCAGGCGTTTCGTAGACACCGCGACTCTTCATGCCGACAAAGCGATTTTCCACCATATCGACACGTCCGATCCCGTGTTTCCCACCCAGTTCATTCAACTTCTCCATGACGTCCAAAGGTCGCATGCGTTCACCGTTCAATCCGACGCATTGGCCCTGTTCAAACTCCAACTCCAGATATTCCGGTTGATCCGGCGCATCCTCCGGCGCTACAGTCAACACGAACATGTCTTTATTCTCAGCGTTGGCAGCATCAAACCACGGATCCTCGAGAATTCCGCTCTCAAAACTGATATGTAGCAAATTACGGTCCGTGGAATACGGTTTTTGAGCGGTTGCCTGTACCTGAATCCCATGTTGTTCAGCATACGCGATCATCTCTGCCCGCCCAGGAAACTCCGCACGAAACTCCTCCAGTCGCCACGGCGCAATCACTTCGAGCTCAGGTGCCAAGGCAGCGACCCCGAGCTCAAACCGAACCTGGTCGTTCCCCTTTCCGGTCGCACCGTGCGCGATGGCCGTCGCACCTTCCGCCCGCGCGATCTCGACCATACGTTTGGCAATGAGTGGACGAGCGATACTGGTACCCAAGAGGTATTGGCCCTCGTAGAGCGCACCTGCTTGAAACATCGGGAAAATGAAATCCCGTGCGAACTCCTCGCGCAAGTCGTCGATGTAGACTTTACTTGCCCCTGTCCGCAATGCTTTCTCCTCGAGACCTTCCAACTCGTCCTTCTGTCCGATATCTGCTGTAAAGGCGATGATTTCAGCGTCATAGTGCTCTTTCAACCACGCCAAGATCACAGATGTATCCAACCCACCTGAGTACGCGAGTACAATTTTTTGTTTCGCCATGTTCACGATCCCCATCCTTCCATCCTCTTCTATTTCGTGATGTGTTCTTCGCATCCGATCACGTACGGTAGCTGCCGTTGATTTTCACGTATTCGTAGGTGAGGTCGCAGCCATAAGCCGTAACAGCACCCTCCCCGATGTTCAAGTTGGCGCGAATGACGACTGGATCTTGTTCCAGCTCTCGTTTAGCGGCCATTTCGTCAAATGGTAGACCCAACCCACGTTCAGCCACTTGCACGCCGCCAATCCAGATGTCCACCTTAGTGGCATCCACTTGTGCGCCTGACCGTCCCAATGCCATCATGACACGTCCCCAGTTTGCGTCAGCACCAAAGACCGCCGTCTTCACCAAACTTGAGCCGACAACGGCCTTGGCCGCCTTCTCTGCGTCCGCTTCATGCAGTGCACCTGTGACGGTGACTTCGATCAGGCGGGTGGCCCCTTCTCCATCTCGAGCCATCGTCTTTGCTAAATGGAGAGCAACGCTTTCCACCGCCTGTACGAATACAGGCCAGTCTGGATGATGTTCACGAAGCGGATCGTTGCCAGCTAACCCGTTGGCGAGGAGCAGAGCCATATCATTGGTACTCGTATCGCCGTCAACGGTAATGCGATTGAATGTTCTGCTGGTGATCTCGCACAACGCCTGTTGGAGAGCGGATTGCTCAACCGCGGCATCCGTCGTGATGAACGCCAACATGGTAGCCATGTTGGGATGAATCATCCCAGAACCCTTCGCAACGCCCCCGACCGTCACCACGGTACCACCAATGTCGATCGTTACGGCCGCCTGCTTTTTCACAAGGTCCGTTGTCATGATGGCTTCGGCAAAGTCGGAACCTGTGGCAGTCAACGTTTCGGCAGCAGTTAAGATCCCTTTCTTCACGCGGTCCATTGGCAACGTCACACCGATCACGCCTGTCGAAGCGACAGCGACCAGATCTTTAGCCACGCCGAGCGATTCCGCCGCAAGCGCCTGCATTTCAGCGGCATCGGCTGCCCCCTGTGTTCCCGTACACGCATTGGCGTTCCCAGAGTTGACGACGACTGCCTGGCAACGTCCCGTTGCCAGTGATTCCTTCGTTACGACCAGCGGTGCAGCCTTCACTAGATTTGTCGTATAAACCGCAGCCACAGCGGCTGGAACCTCGGAGTACAAAAGCGCGACGTCCTTCTTCTCGAGCAGACCATCCTTGATTCCCGCCTGTGCTGTGCCAGCGTGAAAACCATTCGGAGACGTAACACCTCCGTCTGGTATCTGCTGCAATGTTGCGCTCATTCTACTGCCCCTCTCCTGTCTACACGTTCGAGCAAACGACGACCGAGCGGTTCATCCGCGTCCTTCACAAAGAAGTCTCATCATGATTAGATCGTATATTTATGCGGTTATGCGGATATTTTATCAAAAATAACAAATAGCGTATAGTCGTGAAAATCGGTGTGCCCAGGATAAAATCCTCCGAATCGCCGACAATAGTCTCGAGACATTGGAACGCTCGGGGGGCATTGTGTGTGTCTATACAGGAAAAATGCGGTGTATTTGGTGTATATAATCACCCGCGAGCAGCCGAGTTGACGTATTACGGATTACACGCGTTGCAACATCGTGGGCAGGAAAGCGCAGGCATCGTCACAAGTACAGGGGATAAATTTCACCATCACCGGGACATGGGTCTAGTTACACAGGTATTTACAAAAGAAACGCTCGATGCTCTACAAGGTGAAATGGCGATCGGTCACGTCAGATACTCCACTTCCGGCGAGAGCCTGTTGCAAAATGCTCAACCGCTCGTCTTTCGATATCGCGAAGGCAATCTGGCAATCGCTCATAATGGAAACTTGGTCAATGCCGAACTCGAACGAAAGTTGCTCCATGACCAAGGCGGCATCTTCCAAACGACGACCGACACCGAGGTGATCGCTCACCTGTTGGCGCGTTCGTCGCGGGAGAAATTTGAAGACGCTGCCGTCGAGGTTCTCGCCCGTATCCAGGGTGCGTTCGCGTTGCTGATCATGACGGAGAAAAAAATGCTCATCGCACTTGACCGCCATGGCCTGCGCCCGCTGACCATCGGAAAGTTACACGATGCCTATATCGCCGCCTCCGAAACCTGCGCACTTGCGGCCGTAGACGCCAAAGTCTGGAGAGAGGTGGAGCCTGGCGAGTGGTTAGTGATCGATCAAAACGGGATCCAAACCGGTAGGTTTGCCCCTCGCAACAAACTTTCTCTCTGTTCCTTCGAATTTGTCTATTTCGCCAGACCGGATAGCGTGATCCATGGAAAAAGTGTTCTCGCCACCCGCAAAGACCTGGGCCGCAATTTAGCCAAGGAGCATGCAGTCAACGCGGATGTGGTCATTGGCGTTCCCGATTCAAGCCTGCCGGCCGCGTTGGGCTATGCAGAAGAATCCGGTATTCCGTACGAAATGGGGCTGATCAAAAACTCGTATGTAGGTCGATCCTTCATTGAACCTACCCAAGACCTGCGCGAACTGGCTGTGCGGTTAAAATTGAGTGCCGTGGGAGACGTGTTGGAAGGCAAGCGCGTGGTGCTCGTCGACGATTCCATCATTCGAGGGACAACCAGTCGTCGAATTGTCAAACTGATCCGCCAAGCCGGCGCGCGCGAGGTGCACGTACGGATTAGTTCCCCAAAAGTCCGCAACCCTTGTTTTTATGGAATCGACATGCCCACAAAAGAGGAGTTGTTGGCCAACAAATGGGACGAAGAAGAGGCCATGGGTCATGCGATTGGTGCAGATTCACTGGCGTTCCTGAGCGAACGAGGTCTACTCGACGCAGTTGATGTCGATCTCGACGAACTTCCCAACCGTTGCATCGCATGCTTTGGCGGCGCATACCCAACGGAACCGTCTTTGACGTAAAGGTGCATGCGATCTCGCTGTCGGCCGCCTGGTCGATCGCAATGACCGCAGGCGGCCGCCGGGTGTAGTTTCCGACATCCTAACCAGTGCGTGTGGCAACTAAAATGCGACATGTAGGAAGAGATTAAACACAATATAAAAGAAGACCACCGTGCCGACGGCCGAAATCAGAGATTTCCACCACGTCACACGCCCTTCTACCCAAGTCAAAAGGAAAACGAAACAGCCGGTCGCCAGCAAGTAACTGATGTACTTCATGGCCACAATCAGGACAATCAGCCAGCAGACGATACGCAGCAGCCGCAACCAAGCTTTTGGGCTCATCGACTCCGTGTTACCGTCCCCATTTGCGTCCGTCTGCGTTTCGCGCACCTGGCCACCTATCCCCTGCCGACCGACTAAGGGGATTACCCTCTCCACGACCGGAAACAAATCGGATAGGACTAAGACAAAAATAAACAATCCACCAATAATCGAAATTGGAAGCGGGAGCTGCCTCGCCATCGGCTGGTAACCAGCTCCAATGATGATGAACGCGATGAACACCGCCAACAGCACAAAATCAAAAATCACATGGTCTACACTCTTTCGGATGTTCACTGAATCCCACCTTCATCGGTCGTTTGATTCAGAACGCGTCGTCTATGTTTCGGCCGAAATGCCAAGAAGAGGATCACTACGATCACGAGCAGAATCCCGACGGAAATCGGTCTTGTGACGAACCCTTTTGGCCCCATCGCGAGGAGCGTTTGGCTGAAAGACGTCTCCATCAGTGCGCCGATCATGAGCGGAATCACGAGGTTGATCTTCGGGAATTGAAACCGATCCATGACAAAGCCCAACACCCCAAACACGAGCGCGACGATGACGTCCCCAAGCTCGTTGTTGATCGCATATGCGCCCACAATCGACAAGGCGAAAATAATCGGCGCGAGCAGTTGCTTGGATACAAGCGCCAAGCGCGTTACGTATCCTCCGAACAACAGGATCACGACTGCCGTCACGATATTCCCGATCACGAGCGCGTAGATGACAGTCAGTACTTTATCCGGGTCTGTTTGGACCAACTGCGGCCCGGGATTGATGCCGAGAACAGTCAACGTACCGAGAAGGACGGCCATTTCGATATGGCTTGGTATTCCAAACAACAGGGTCGGAATAAACCCACTTGCGTCCTTCGAATTGTTTGCGGTCTCCGGGGCAATGACGCCGGCGATGTCGCCAGTCCCGAACGACTCGGGATGCTTACTCGTCTGTACCGCCTGACCGTATGCGACAATGGTGGTAATCGATCCCCCGACCCCTGGGATCATCCCCATGAACGTTCCGATTAGATTGCTTCGAATAAAGACGCCGAAATTTGTGAACACGGCTTTCATGCCGTCGACCACCCCGGAAAGGCGGGTACTCGATTCCGTATCCTCTGTGAGCTTGCCGCCTTTGAGGAGCATCGAGATGGCTTCACTGATGGCAAAGAGACCAATGAGAGCAGGCACGATGTCGATGCCGCTGTACAGGTACATGTTTCCGAATGTGAAGCGAGTCGATCCGGTGACCGGATCGGACCCGATGAACGCGATCATCAGTCCGAGGGCTACCGTCACGACTCCCTTCCAGACCGACCCTTTCCGGGAGATGATAGCGACCATACTCAGCCCCGCGACAGCCATCATAAAAAACTCCGGAAACGAGAACGCAAGTACCACTTTCTCGCCGATCGGAAGAACTAAGGTCAGAATGATGGCTCCGATGAAGGCTGCTAGAATCGCGCTCATCGCAGAAGCGCCAACTGCGTATCCACCTTTGCCCTGGCGAGTGAGCGGATACCCATCGAACGTCGATGCGACACTGGGTGCGTGCCCGGGTAAGTTCAACAAAATCGCCGCAAGGGACCCGGATAAGGGAATGGCGCTCATCGCCCCAATCATCATGACGATGGCGGACGTGTGGTCCATTTTATAGGTTAGCGGCGTCAGTAGCGCCAGTACCTGCGGCCCTCCGAGACCGGGGAGAACCCCGAACAGCATCCCTACGAGTACACCGATGAGCAGAAACAGAGGTGCTGGCCACGTGAAGAAGGTATTCATCGCGGGCAAAAGGTGCTGAAACAAAGTTGGACACCCTTTCGTGACTTTACTTGTTGATGGCGGCTTTGATTTGTGGTGCGTACGTCTTCATGACCTGAATGTCGTTCTTGACTTCCGTTAGCGTGTCGGCGCCGTTCAAGTATGCGGGAGATTCATTGGCGGCCTTCATCTTCGCAATGAAGTCAGGGTCGCTGAGCGCTTTGCGCAACGCGTCTTGGAGGATGGCGACATCCTGCGGCGGGACGCCCGGCGCCGTGCCAAGCGCGCCACTGAGGCTGACGACCGACGCCAACTGCGGATAGCCGAGCTCTGCAATCGTGGGCACCTGAGGCAGTTCCGGCAACCGCTTGCTCGAGTTGACCCACAACGGCGCAATCAGCCCAGCTTTGATCTGCTGCTGAAGCGCTGAATAGGGAAACTGAACAAAGTCGACCGCGCCTTGCGACGCCGCGAGAATGCTCATCGAGCTGCCTCCACTCGGCACCGTCGACGAATTCTGAAGGCCAAGCACCTTCGTCGTGATAAAGCTTGCTAAACCGGCCGTCGTCGTAATACCGGTCGTCCCGATTTTGAGGTGCGGGTCAGCCTTGACGGCCGCGATATCCTTCAGCCCCGATTTCTTCGAGACGGCTGCGACATACGGCATCGAGAATACTTGGCCGATCCAAGACACCTTTGTCAAATCGTAATTTCCCTGGCCGATCAGCGGTCCAAGCGCGATTCCCGGCAATGTAAAGTAACCGATGGTATATCCGTCGGGATCCGCGTCGATCACTTGCATATCGCCGATTTCACTGTTGCCCCCTGGTACGTTTTTGACGATAACCGCCGGCTTGTTCGGCAGGTACTTGGTCAAAAACGGCGCCAACAGTCGAGCGGTGGTGTCAAAGTCGCCACCAGGCGCATACGGCACCACGAGGCTGATGGTTTTATTCGGAAAGTCGTCCTTTCCCGCAGAGCTCGTCCCACTCTTGGCGCTATCACTCGCCCCACCTGCTGCGGTCGACTGGGTTCCACACCCCACCATCCCCACCGCCAAACCGAATGTAACTGCAGTCGTAGCACAAATCCTTCTCGCTCTCTTCCAGGCTTTCACATTCACAACCATATCCCCCTCTGACTTTCATCACCTCTTTGTCTCTGATAACCCCCATGTCTATGCGAGGTGTGAAAGCGGATTCAGTTCTTGGTTGTAATCTTATAATGTTCTTTCGACCTGCCGAAGCGGCTGTTTCCACATAGCAGAATCTTCTGTCTAAATTTCACTGGAGTTTATAGAGTAAGGGTGGTTAGCCGGCCTACCTGCCTACGGACACCTCTAGGGCACCACAAAATTGTTCCTTCCGCGTTCCACATGAAGGAAACTCACAATTCGACGGTCAATAGCGCGACGTACAATCACGGTATCGGCGTCTGCCTGCTACCAACTCACTTATGCTCCCGGTGTATATCGTAGGAGGATGACGGTCGCCAACCGCGATCGTGGGATCAGGTAGATGATGGGGTCTCGCATTCTCATTTGACACTTCTGCGCCTGGGAGGAACTCGTGTGGCAAAGGAACAACCATTGTCGTCTGTACATAATGCAATTCGCATTCTCCAAGAGTTCTCCGACGAGCGCCCAATGATGGGCGTGAGCGAGCTCAGCGAGCGATTGGGCCTCGCCAAGAGCACGGTTCATCGCCTCTTGTGCACGTTGCGAGAAACGGGACTCGTCAGGCAGGACGGTCACTCACACAAGTATCGCTTAGGTATTGGCATGTTTGTCATCGGCTCCGTGTTCTACCGAAGTGCGGAGCTTCGCGTCAAGGCGTTTCCGATATTAGTAGATTTGATGCAGCGCGTGCGGCGCATCGTACGGTTAGGGATCTACGACTACGGCTCGGTTGTATATTTATGTAAACTCCCAGAGGACAAAGAGACGCGGACGTTCAGCAGCATCGGTACACGCGTGCCGTGTCACTGTACCGCGGTGGGTAAACTGCTGCTCGCCTTTCAGAGCAGCGAAGAGATCATGCGCGTGCTCAGTCTCCCCCTGAAAGCGCGAACCAGCAATACCATAACGGACAAGGACGAGTTGCTTGAGCAGTTACAGCATATCAGGGCAGTCCGCTACGCACTCACCTGGGAGGAGTCGAGATACGACGTGTGCTCGCTTGCGGTTCCCGTCTATGACGAATCTCAACAGGTGACTGCCGCCCTGAGCATCACTGGCTCGAAATCACAGTTTTTACCCACCCAAGTACAGGAGTTTCTAGGCACATTACGCATGTTCAGTCGACTGATCACAGAGCAACTAGACGGGATCGAATAGAGGTGCAGAGAACGGCTTGCGAAGAGGGCGACGCGCTTGCCATCTGACCATGGAGCGCGTCGACGAATGTCTGCAGTGCGAGGTTACCACACCTGGATAACGTCCGCTTGGGCCGCCGCCTCTTCAGGAGAGACTACGTATTCTCCATCTCGCATCGCTTCGCTCCACTCGTCTCTGTCTTCGCGAATGCCAAAGATCACGCGCACGCCCACTTGCCTGAGGTGCGCCGCATGCCTTCGACCGTCCTCGCGGTATCCAAAAATCGCGACGATCTTTCCACTCGTTTCCGCAATCAGTTCATTGTGCACTCCTGTCACCTCACTCA
Organism: Alicyclobacillus fastidiosus; assembly: GCA_029166985.1. Classification (GTDB taxonomy): domain Bacteria; phylum Bacillota; class Bacilli; order Alicyclobacillales; family Alicyclobacillaceae; genus Alicyclobacillus; species Alicyclobacillus fastidiosus_A. Next base: position 2,638,084 of record CP119138.1, read on the forward strand.
CCGTCGGGTCGCGGACTCGAACACACTGTAGATGGGTGCGATATAGCGCGCTCAAACCACCTCTCATGTGTATTGTAGCGAGAAACACAAAGCCCACGACCGAACGTTTCCGCTATGCAGAAAAGTCGTGGCTGCTTTTTTTGGATGTGCCCATCGGCGCACGACTTAGATGCGGGACCTACTCAAATCGAATACTTCGCCGGCGCAACCCGACACTCAAGATGAGGCCGACAGCTAAGTAGTCAATGGCCAGAGATGTTCCGCCGTAGCTGATAAAAGGCAGCGTGATGCCGGTCGATGGACTGAGGTACATGTCCATGCCGATATTTTCAAAGACCTGAAAGGAAAACATGCCTGTGATCCCGATCACGATATACGTGCCAAACGCATCTTCCGTCGTCTTCGAAATTTTGATGAAGCGATGCATTAACATGAGAAACAACAACACGAGGACGGCGGTGCCGACGAAACCAAATTCCTCGCCAATCGCCGTGTAAATATAATCATCCCACTGATTAGGTACCCAGCCGCCATTCGTCTCGATGCCACTGAACAACCCCTCGCCGAACAACTGGCCGCTGCCGACCGCAATTTGACTCATGTGGATGTTGTACCCGTAGTTGTTCGTGCTGTAATTCGGATTTAACCACGTCGTGATGCGGTTGACCTGGTACGCCTTCAAAATGTGATGTTTGACGAGCACGTTGTTGATAAACGAAGTAGATTGCTCCGGAAACTTCAGGGCCACGAGCGAAAACCCGACGACAATGATCACGACGAACAACATCAACATCACGAAATGCGTGTTCTTTGCAAACACGGTAAACATCGTCATAGCGATAGCGACAACGACCAAGGCCTGACCGAGGGCCGGCTCCTTAAAAATGAGCAGGAATGGCACCACGGTTATCGGAATGATCGGCCACACGTCGCGAAGGCGATTCATTGGCTCTCCTGCCTGTTCACGATCCGCCATATAGCCTGCCAACCAGATGATGAGCGTCAACTTCGCCAACTCCGATGGCTGAACGCTGATCACCTTCAGATTGATCCACGAGTGCGCACCTTGAACGGACGGAAATCCAAACACGGCGAGCAACAACAGCGTCGAGCCACCGTACAACCACCACCGTATCGACTTCAGTGAACGATAGTCAAAGGTCGTGGCCACAAACATGAGGACGACGCCGACAACCTCCCAAAGCATCTGCTTCTCCATCGTGTGTTTGGGAATATAAGGGTCGGTCGGACTGTGCGTGGCAGCGGCCACGGCCACACAGCCACAAACTGCGAGCAACAACAGAACTCCGAGCACTGTAAAATCCAAATCTCTGACGCCTCTGCGCAACGTTTCCAATGTAATCCCCCTGGTCAGAGTTGTTTCATCTCCGCGTCATCGCGCGTGAAAGACGCACTCAAACGAAGATCAACGATTTGCATTATAATCAACAAGATTGAATGCGATTTGGAGATCGTTTGGAGATCCTGTGGAGTGGCGCCGCGTCCTCCGATATTCGTGATTTGGAATGGTGGGTGAAGGCTTTGCGCAGCGAGGTATCAATGGCTGGGCTATGCACGTTGTTTGTGGCTGTGGTAGTCGTATTCATGGTAATCGTCCTGAAGAGGTACAAGTGACAATTCCATCCGACCAAAGGGGCGCGGTGAGCGACGGCATGAGACATGAGTCCCATCGTGTCGCCGCTCACCGACGACTCGGTCGAGTCCATTTTGGTCGATCTGCTAGTCAACCTGCTCTTGCGATTCCACCTGCATGCGCCCCTATCTGTCAGCGCAGCGGCGCCAATCGATAGAATTCCTTGGCGTTCTCCCCAAACACAGAGCGCATCTGTTCATCTGATAGCCGTGGCCGGAGAATGGCCGTCAACGCGTCGTACACCTCTTCGTAGCTTGCTACTTCCGTGCAAACTGGCCAATCACTGCCGAACATGACGCGCTTCGGGCCGAATTTGGAAACGATTTCAAAGACATAAGGGCGCAAATCGTCGAGACGCCATGCCATTGGGTCTGCCTCTGTCACCATACCTGATAATTTGCACATCACAAACGGATATTTCGCGATTTCAGCCATATCGCCTCGCCACGGTTCGAACACTTGGTCCTTGATCGGCGGTTTCGCCAAATGGTCGATGACGGCACGAAGTGTCGGAACGCGTTGCAACAGTTCGCGCACATAGGGGAGGTGTCTGGGCACAACCAGGAGATCAATGGGGAACGAATCCTTCGCCAAGAGCGAGATGTTTTCGATCACGACGTCCTGTAACACCCAGTCGTCTTCTTGCAGATCCTGGAGCATCGGGCGCACGCCGACGAACTTTTCGAATTGGCACAGCCGGTGATACGAAGCTTCAAACTCTCGAGATGCAAGGTCCAACCAACCGACCACGCCGGCGATGAACGGCTGATGCGACGCCAACTCGAGCAAGAACTCCGTCTCGGCCACCGTCGGCGCCGCTTGCACGACAATCGTCTGGTCAATGCCTCGTGCCGCTAGATGAGGCAGCACATCATCCGGCAAGAAATCGCGATACAGGCGGACGTTGTCCGGTTGTAACCACGCGTAGTCACCGCGGCACAGCTTCCAAAAGTGTTGGTGTGCATCAATCCTCATACCATTCCGCCTTTGGCCCTACGCCATAGCCAAGGGTTGCCCCACCTTCGACGGGGATGGCCTGACCCGTGATGAAAGACGCCTCATCGCTCGCGAGAAACACAGCCACACTGGCGATCTCATCCGGCGTAGCGGTTCGTCCAAGCAAATGCGACAGATCCTGACCGCGGCGAAATTCATCGGGATTCGCTTGTTGTGAAAACCAATTTTCCAGCAGTGGTGTGAGCACGCCGGCTGGACAGATGGCGTTCACGCGCACCCCCTCTGGCGCCAAGTCGACCGCCAAGCTTCTCGTCAGCGCGATAACCGCACCTTTGGTGGCGCTGTACACCGGATTTTTTCGCTGCCCCGCAAGGCCCGTCATGGAACCCATGTTGAGGATGGTACCTTTGGTGGCGCGAATGTGCGCAAGGGAATACTTGACAAACAGGAAACATCCCTTGACATTGACGTCGAAGAGATGATCCCACTCCGCTTCTTCGACCGCTTCCAGGTATTTCGGCAGGACGACGCCTGCATTGTTGAACAGAATGTCCATCTTGCCATAGTGCTCAACCGCCTGCTTTACAGCTGACTCGACGTCTTGTGCGTCGGATACATCACAGCGAATGGCGACCGCCTGTCCGCCCCCTGACGTGATCCGTCGGGCTGTTTCCTGCGCTGCGAGCAAATCGAGATCGACAACGGCAACCTTTGCGCCCTCCTTGGCAAACATGATGGCGGCGGCACGGCCTATGCCGCTGCCCGAGCCGGTGATCAGTGCTACGCGTTGTTCTAATCGCCCCAAACTACACACCTCCTAGGCTAACGATAACACGATCCCGATACTGCCGCAGAAAGAATTCCCAAGACGTACAAAGAGCCTATCTCCACATCACGTCTGCCGTGACGGAAGTTAGGCTCATGCCTTGCTGTCTGCGAAGCGTTTACGCCGCTTCCTCGCGCGAAGGTCACATCACGCGATGGTTAGAGAACTGTCTTGCCAAACAACGACTCCACCAACTCCACCGCCATGATCGCTGTGCGATTGTGCTCGTCGAGAATTGGGTTGACTTCCACCACGTCCACAGACACGAGCGCATCAGACGCCGCCAACATCTCCATCGCCAAGTGGCCCTCGCGGTAGGTGACGCCGCCGTGTACCGGCGTACCGACGCCAGGTGCGAACATCGGATCGAGCGAGTCGAGATCGAGGCTCAGGTGGATGCCGTCCGTCCCATCCGTTGCAATGTCGATAGCCTCCGCCATCACCTCGGCCATGCCGCGACGGTCGATCTCAGCCATCGTGTAACAGCGAACCCCCGCCTCGCGAATCAGCCGCGCCTCGTCTGCATCAATCGAACGAATGCCGACGAGCACCACGTTCTCCGGCTTCACCTTAGGGTGAAGCCCGCCTATCTTCACGAGCTCGTCATGGCCATAGCCGAGGCTGATCGCCAGCGGCATGCCATGAATGTTGCCCGACGGCGTAGTCTTTTCCGTGTTCATGTCGCCGTGCGCATCAAACCAGATGACGCCGAAATTGGTCTTCGCTTGCGCCATCCCGGCCAGACTGCCGATGGCGATGCTGTGGTCGCCGCCGAGGATGATCGGCAGGTGCCCGTCGTTGACGACCTGACTGACGATAACGCAGAGATTGTTGGCTACCTCGGTCACCTCGTGCAGATACCTCAGCTTCGTGTTCTGATTTTGCTCTTTCATCTCTGGCGTCGGCACATTGATATTCCCGAGGTCTTCGACCTTGTAGCCAAGTCGTTCCAGTGCGGCGCTGAGTCCTGCGTAGCGAATCGCACTTGGTCCCATATCCACCCCGCGCCGCCCCTGCCCCAAGTCGGACGGCACGCCAATAATTCGCAGCTCTTTCACGTGAGTTCTCTCCTTCCACCGCCGTGGTTCAGCGCGACAACAAACCGTCGACGGTCATGCTTGCTCAAACACGGACGCAATTCGCGCAAAGGCCCAGTCGAGTTCCTCCGTCGTGATGACCAGCGGCGGCGCAAAACGAATGGTATTCTCGTGCGTCTCCTTACAGAGCAGCCCCAGGTCCTTGAGCTTTTCACAGTACGGGCGAGCCTTCGTCGTCAGCTCGACGCCGATAAATAGACCGCGCCCCCGCACCTCCTTGATGATCGGACTTTCGATAGTCAACAACTTGTTGAGAAAATACGTACCTAACTCGCGCGAGCGCAGAGCCAATCCCTCTTCCTCAATGACGTCGAGCGCCGCCACGGCGACTGCACTGCCAAGTGGGTTCCCGCCAAACGTCGACCCATGCGATCCCGGTTCAAACACACCGAGAATCTCCCTGTCGGCGGCCACCGCTGAGACCGGAAATACACCGCCACCCAGGGCTTTGCCAATGATGTACACATCCGGGACGACGTCCTCCCACTCGCACGCGAACATTTTCCCGGTGCGGCCCAACCCTGTCTGAATTTCGTCGGCGACAAACAGGACCTGATGTTGTTTGCACAGCGCATAGGCGGAACTCAAGTATCCGTCCGGCGGTATGACGATACCTGCCTCACCTTGAATCGGTTCGACCAGAAACGCTGCGGTATTTGGCGTAATGGCCTGCTCCAAAGCCTCTAGATCGCCATACGGAACGATGCGAAAGCCAGGGGTTAGCGGGCCGAACCCACGCTGATACTCCGCGTCGGAGGTAAACGAGATAATGGTCGTCGTGCGGCCGTGGAAATTCCCAGAAGCGACGATGATCTCCGCCTGGTCATGGGCGACTTTCTTCACGTCGTAGGCCCACCTGCGAATGGCCTTGATGGCCGTCTCCACCGCTTCCGCTCCCGTGTTCATCGGCAGGATCATATTCTTTTGTGTCAGCTTCGCAAGGCGCTCGTACAACAGGCCGAGCTTGTCGTTGTGAAATGCCCTGGACGTCAGCGTAATTTTGTCTGCTTGGTCCTTTAAGGCGGAAATGATCTTTGGATGCCTGTGGCCTTGGTTGAGCGCGGAATAGGCGCTGAGCATATCCATATAGCGATTGCCCTCTTGATCTTCCACCCAGACACCCTCACCCTTTGCCAGTACGATTGGCAGCGGATGATAGTTGTTTGCCCCATATTGCTGTTCGAGTCGCATCGGAACCGCATTCGACATCGTGACTTCCTCCTCTGTGGTCGAACGGACCACACCTTTTTCGACCTCTAAACGGCGTCTTGGTTGCTTACATGACATTCTGCCTGCCTTACCGAACCCCGCTTTGGCACACTGCACCACCACGACGCAGCAGGTGACCTGTTGCCAACAAAGCGATTTCATTCCCAAATCCATCATGCAAAACATGTTTGCTGATCGCAAGTGCCTTCATGTGTTGCAGGTGCAAACCCAGTTTGCACTCTGATTTCCATTGGCGGTCAATTCTTTGATATGGGTTAGCATGTGCGAACCCCCAACATGAGGTGAATCGATTGAGCATGCCAACCGCGAACACGAATCGAGAGGATGTCGTTCGGTGGTAGGAGTTCCTCGTCGACCAGTTGGACGAAGGGATACATGGGGTGGATGCGACGAGGAAGACGATGAACGTCAAACAGACGTACTTCCATCTGAAAGGCAATGAGATGGAACCATCAATCACATCATGCCTATCGTGAGCCTCACGGACCACTTCATCCAGAAGTACGGCTTCTTGTTTAACATGCAGGTACAAGGAGTATCCGACGACGACCAGTCCAGCGAACTGGTCCACCTTCCGAGGCACATGCGTCGAAAGGTGAACGGATTGGACGAACTCGCAGTGAGTCGACGAAGCCTCCAATACTCCGAAAATGGGAGGATGACTAAGGCAGGCGCCTCGCGGCTTTGATCACATCACTCAACCGCTGCACGCCCCGAATTAAGTCTTGTTCGTCAACATAGCTGAACGAGAGCCGCAAGTTTTGTATACCGTCCTTCGGATGGACACAAAAGTGCTCGCCAGCGACGTAAGACACCCCGGCTGCAAGTGCCAGTGGGAGCATTGACAACGTGTTGACACCTGGTATGTAGAGCCACGTGAAATAGCCGCCTTGCGGCTCGACCCACGTCACATCAGCGGGCATGTACTCGGTCAGCGCGCCTAGCAACACGTCTCGTCGGCGTCGATACGCTTCCCGCAAACGCGTTATGCGCAGATTCCAATCGCCAAGCTCTAGATAACGAGCCACCGCTGCTTCGACCAGCGGGTGACCGAGGTCCTTTTTAAAGCGGTCAAACGTGGAAATGAGCGTGGACGGCCCCGTCACCCAACCAATTCGCAGACCCGGTGCGATGACCTTCGAGAGCGAACCGAGATACAAGACATACCCTTCCCTGTCCAACTCCTTAAGCGTAATCGGCCGGTTCGCAAAGTAGAGTTCACCATACGCATCGTCTTCGACGATCAAAAAGTGAAAACGGCTAGCCAATTGCAATAGGTGTTTTCGCCGCTCGACAGACATCGTAACCCCAGTCGGATTGTGGAAGGACGGGATGGTATACACGAGCTTCGGAAGCTGCAGCTGTCGTGACTTACGTTCAACTAACAGGTTTTCGAACAGGTCTGTGCGCAGTCCCTCGGCATCGATCGGGATCGATAAAACCTGGTCGGTGTAGTTGTGAAACGTCTCGATGGCTTCCATGTACGTCGGCGACTCGACGGCTACCACGGACGCAGCATCCAAACACGTTCGGGAGATCAGATCGATCGCCTCGGCGCTGCCGGAGGTGACGAGCGTCAGGTCCTTTGACACATCGATGCCTCGCAGTCCCATCAGATGCTCAATGCACCCACGCAACCGAGCCGCGCTCGGGCTACCGAGATATTGCAGTGGTAAATCTCGCTCGCCTTCTAGTACATCGGCCATGGTCTTGGCGAGTTGATCGACTGGGACCAACGAAGGTGCTGGATAACCCGTATGTAGTCGAATGCATTCTGGCGGCGCGGCCGGGATCCAGCCGCCAGGAGCCTCGTATTGTAACGACGCACCCACAGCGTCGGTCAAAAATTCGCGATACTGCACAGAACCTCACCCCTACCATTCACAATCCCGTCGCCGGGCGGGACGTTCCGCAAACACGCCCACAGCGATAAAACTTACGATATAACAGTTTCGAGCACACGTCACCTGCCTCACCTCGCGTTGCCGCGAAGGAACCCCGCATCTGTGCACGCAGTCTCGTCACAAAGCGCTCCGTGACCATCGGAGTATTCTTTCACGTCCCTGGAAACGCTTAGCAGATAAGGTATTCACTTGTCCCTAACGGCTATATCGCCTCGGTAGCTTCGGCGACGCGCGACGCCAGTTCTTCCTGTAAGCCCGTGCGCCGTTCAGGGTCCCATTGAAGCCATGTCGACATCGCGTCGATGACGGGGTCCTGCCAACGGCGGAGCCAGTGGATGTCGAAATACAGGCTCCCTGTGCGGCGAATGAAAAAGTCGGACGGCGTTAAGACAGCCTCGTGCTCGATCCCGTAGACAAGGGCCGCAAATACCTCCAACGACAGGCCGTGTACTCGGGCCTCCTCCGCACGGCTGCGGACGATGTCGTAGACGATATCCACATTCGTCCCGTACCGATGGGCCAGGCGCGACGCCTCTTCAGGCGCAAGGCCCAACTCAATGCCCTCCTGCGCCTTCTGCTCGAGAAATGGGGCCAAGTATTTCGATCCGCCGAACTTCCCGCCCGAGTACTCGAGCTTCTCCGTGGTACACTGGCCAAACGTTCGTCCCGTCTCCTCACTCAATTCTGCGGCGACCATCGAGACGACCTTATCGGCCATCTTGCGATAACCGGTGAGCTTTCCACCGGCGATGGTGAACAGGCCCGTGTCGGATCGAAAAACTTCATCTCGCCGCGAAATTTCCGAAGGGTCTTTACCCTCTTCGTGGATGAGCGGCCGAATTCCAGTCCAACTCGATTCCACGTCGTCAGCCCCCAACTGGACGGTCGGAAACATGAAATTGACGCACTCGATCAAATAGTCGCGATCCGCCCGTGTCATCCGGGGACAGACGAGATCGCCTCGATAGTTGGTGTCTGTCGTCCCCACGTAGGTCTTGCCCTCGCGCGGGATCGCAAACACCATCCGCCCGTCTGGAACATCGAAATAGACGGCGTTGTGCAGCGGGAATCGCCGCCCATCGACGACGATGTGGACGCCCTTAGTATGATGGAGAGTCTTACCCGCCTTGGAGCCGTCGAGCTCGCGTATGAAGTCCACCCAAGGCCCCGTCGCATTGATCACCTTCTTCGCCCGGATCTCGTACATCTCGCCATTCAACACGTCGGTCACGACCGCTCCGACGACGCGCTGGTCGCGATAAAGTAGGCTTTTCACCTTCGTGTAATTCAGTGCCATCCCGCCTCGCGCGACTGCCTCTTTGATGATCTCGAGCGTCAAACGGGCGTCGTCCGTTCGATACTCCACGTAGTAACCCGCGCCCTTGAGCCCATCGCGTCTGAGCAACGGTTCCTTGCCAAGCGTCTCCTCGAAGTTCAACATCTTGCGGCGTTCACTGCGCTTGACACCAGCTAATCTGTCGTAGACGAAGGTCCCGAATGAGCTAGCCAATCTTCCGTACGTGCCACCTTTGACAATCGGGAGGAGCATCCACAAAGGTGTTGTGATATGGGGTCCATTTTCGTAGACGATAGCGCGCTCCTTACCGACCTCCGCCACAAGCCCCACCTCGAACTGCTTTAGATACCGAAGGCCCCCGTGGACAAGTTTTGTCGATCGGTTGGACGTGCCTGCGGCGAAGTCCTGCATCTCCACCAGGGCCGAACGCATCCCCCGAACGTGGGCGTCAAGCAGGATGCCTGCACCCGTAATGCCCCCACCAATGACGAGGACATCCAACTCCGAGCTTTGAAGCTGTTTCGCCATCGCAGACCGCGTCTGCATCGAAAATCCATCCGCCATCGCACATCGCCCCCAACAGAAAAAACCACAGTGCTGTATGAACCATTGTGGTCCATACAACCTGTGGTTTTCTCCTCGTCTCACAACCAGAACTTTTAACTTGTCACCCGTTCCTAGCGGAAACAGGTATTATCTAAACGACCGTGTGGCATGCACTGCCTTTACCCAGCCATTATACAGCGACTTACGCTTGGCGTCATCCATGTGTACGTCGAATACTCTGTCGACATTCCAGTTTTCAGAGATCTGCTCCTTACTCTCCCAAAAACCAACCGCGAGACCTGCTAGATAGGCGGCCCCCAGCGCTGTCGTCTCCAACACCACGGGTCGCTCCACCGGCACGCCCAACATGTCGCTTTGAAATTGCATCAAGAAGTGATTCGCAGCCGCACCGCCATCTACACGCAGTTTTTTCAGGCGCACAGCCGAATCCGCCTCCATGGCGTCTAACACGTCCTTCGTCTGATACGCCAACGATTCGAGCGCAGCGCGAACGAAGTGTTCCTTTTGCGTCCCGCGAGTTAAGCCAAAGACGGCCCCGCGGGCATCGCTGTCCCAGTACGGCGTACCAAGACCGACAAACGCCGGGACTAGGTACACCCCGTCCGTCGAATCCACTTTCGACGCGTACGACTCGCTTTCCGAGGCGTTTCGGATCATCCGCAACCCGTCCCGAAGCCATTGGACAGCTGAGCCAGCGACAAAAATACTGCCCTCCAGCGCATAGTCGACGCCACCGTCGATACCCCAAGCGATGGTCGTGAGGAGACCGTGTTCCGAGCGAACCGCTTTTTTCCCGGTGTTCATCAACATGAAGCACCCTGTACCGTACGTGTTCTTGGCCATGCCTGGCTCAAAACACGCCTGGCCGAACAGTGCCGCCTGTTGGTCCCCCGCGATGCCGGAAATCGGAATGGTCTCGCCAAAAAACAGCTCCCGGGCCGTATGCGCGTAGACCTCCGAGGACGAACGAACATCTGGCAACATCACTGCGGGAATCGTCAAAATGTCGAGGAGTTCTTCATCCCACTTCAAATCAAAAATGTTATACATCAACGTGCGTGACGCGTTCGTGTAGTCCGTGACGTGCTCTTTGCCGCCTGAGAGCTTCCATACGAGCCACGTGTCGATGGTGCCAAACAGCAGATCCCCGTTGTTCGCTCTCTCGCGTGCTCCCTCGACGTGATCGAGAATCCATTTCACTTTCGTTCCAGAAAAGTACGCGTCGAGCAACAGCCCGGTCTTGCGGCGGAACAGTTCTTCGTGTCCCTGCTGCCTCAAGTCCTCACAAATATCGGCCGTTTGCCGTGACTGCCAGACAATCGCATGGTAGACTGGCGTACCCGTGTGTCTATCCCAGACGACGGCCGTCTCTCGTTGGTTCGTGATCCCGATGGCGGCAATTTCGTCGGCGGTGACTTGGTGAGTGGCGAGCAACTCCGAGATGACACTTTGCACCGAGCCCCAGATCTCCATCGCGTCGTGCTCGACCCATCCGCTCTGCGGAAAGATCTGATGGAATTCCTTTTGCGAAACGCCGACGATGTGGCCCGCTGCGTCAAATAGGATGGCTCTCGAACTGGTCGTACCTTGATCGATGGCCAAAACGTATTTCTGTGTCATCGCGTGCGGCCTCCTTCTTTCACTGGTGAGGGTCAGGGACACAAAAAAAGCAAGACGTCCGAGTTGACAGTGCAACTCAACAGTCTCGCGGTTCTCCAAGTCTCAAACCAAGTTTAACTTGTGGAAAACGGATTCATTCGACGTTTACCAAAAATTCTACACACTCTGCTAGAGCTCCGTCAATTCCCCTGTTGCAGTTGTTCTCCGAACGACCACAAGTCGCGGTGCGACGTCGTAACGGCCGTAGCGCCCGACTCGAGAATAGCGTGTATGTCCTCCGGCGTTCGGATAAATCCGCCAGCTAGAATGGGCAACTTTGTCCCTTGCTTCACCTCGCGAATGACATCTGGGAGGACCCCTGGCAGCACCTCGATATAATCCGGCTTGGAGCTCGCAAGTACGCGGTAACTGGTTTCAAGGCTGTGCGAATCGATCAAAAAGACCCGCTGGATCCCGAGAACCCGGTTCTTCTTGGCGGTCGCGATGACCGTCGAGTGAGTGGAGATGAGTCCGGCCGGCCTCACCATTTGACACAGGAATTGCGCGGCTGCCTCGTCGTGTTTGAGCCCCTGAATGAGATCGGCGTGCAGGATCAACTTTTTATCGTGTTGTCTGGCCAGTCGCACAAGGCTAGGTAGTTGCGCGAGATGGCTCTCCAACAGCACGACATAGCGAAAGTCGCGGGTCATCGCTTCCTCGAAGTCCTTCATGTGTCGCACGGCTGGTATGATCGGTTGATCCTGAAAGTGCACAGGTACATCCTCCTTGCGTAGCCAGGTGACAGCAGCCATCGTTTCGGTGAACAGGTATTAGCGGCGCCGCTTATTCTACTGCGGTCACTTTTCCCATCTGCGTCATCATACCAGGAATTCGATCGCGCCAGCGCGCGACCGCGTAACCAAATAGCTCCATCGGCAAGAAGTACAATAAAGGCGCCCATTCCTCCGAAACACTGGGCACCTGGATCTGCAGAAAAGGCAGGTCGCCCGCAAAATCGCCGACGACGACCACTTTCGACCCTCGCCTGTGAACTTCGAGCGCCATCTTGATGACGAGGTCTTGCGTAGCCCCTTTTGGGGCAAAAAAAATCGCTCGATGGCCCGAGCCTGCCAATTCAAATGGGCCGTGGCGAAAACTTCCCCCGGGCAGTGCACAAGCAAATAAATCGGTCGTCTCCGCCAAGATGAGCGCAGATTGAAGGGCCGTCGCCAGCATCGGGCCGCGGGCAATCAGATGAATCGGATGAGGGACCCGGTCCTTTGACACGTCAAGAATCTCGATCACGTTCTCTGCCTGTCGTGCGATTTCCTCGTGCTTGGTCTCGAGTACCCGCTGTAATTCCATCACGGCCTCCCGCGTCGCCACTTCTTCTCCCGTCAGTGCATCGACGAACATGTGGAGTCCGAAGCACGTGCTCATAAACGTCTTCGTGGTCGATCCCTCCTCCACCCCCGCGCCAAGCAATAGCACGTCGTCGGCCACGGTGGCCAAAGTGCTCGCAGACTCGTTGGTGATGGCGACGACGCGCTCGACGCGCCCCTGCAAAAATTTCGCGAGTTCCCGCGTCTCATAGCTTTCACCCGACTGCGAAATGGCGATGACCCAGGAGTCCCGCGCGATGGTATCGCGCTCGTAGTGAAGGACCTCCCCAGCTTCTTCGATGCGGTACGGAATGCCAGCGCGCGCGAGCCTCGCGCGGATGACGATGGGCGCGTAGTGCGAGCTGCCCATGCCGACAAAGATAAGCGGGCGCGGACAGCGGGCATACGCCTGCGCCAGTCGCGACAGCGTCTCACAACTGCGCCACGAATCGTACAATCGGGAAAGAGCCATCGGCTGCTCGAGAATTTCACTCAGGTACGTCATCTCACATGCACCTCATCCAGTCTGATATCCGTCCAATTAGGAAACGCCGCGGGGACTCTGCCAGGGCCGCGCGGGCACTTCGCGCATCGCTGCTACATGCGTTCGCCACGCGTCTACATCTTCGTCAAGCGTCTGGCCTGTGATGTCGACGAGTTCATGGTGGGCATACCGAACAAGCGTATGTCGACAATCAGATAGGTAGTCGACTAAAACGTTCAGTCCAAGGCCGCACCCACATCGCGCCAAAGCCCGCGCGACGGTAATTTCTAAATAAGCTAAGCGCTCCTCAAAAAAGTCGGGCTGAACCAGGTTCGTGCAAACGTGGCCGTGAAACAGCGGTATGCTGTGCAATCGCTGCAGCGCAGGTAGACACGCGGCCGACCCGATTCCCTCCGCAATCTCGCAGACGCTGTCGACATAGTGAAAGATTCCGCTTCGGTTGTCGTGAAACCGCTCCAGCGTCGGATCGATTTTCGCGACGATTTCTTCCAAGACAGGAATCGCTCGCTCATCTTTGACCATCGCGATGGTGTGTAGGAGATAGGCGAGATCCGGCATCGCACCTTGGTCGGGAGACGCCTGCGTATGGCGAATGTTGGAATCGCGCATCGGCAATACCTCGGCGCGCAAGTGCCCTGCAATCTCCTCCAACAAGACGGAGGTGGCGGCCTTGTCGCCATACCACGCGAGCGCCCTCGATACCATCAAACGGCGCCTTGAATCGGGCCTCGCGAGCTCTTCCCGCAACATGGGCACGATATCCCTGCCAGCGGTACAAACCATCACGATGGGTATCGGCTCCCGCCTGACCTCGTCAAACTCCATATCAGAATAATCGTATAGATGGACGGAGTCATCAAGTGCCCAAATCCACGCCTGCATCTCTTCTTTCGTCAAGGCGGCCTCGGACATGGTGCGCCCAACGACGTGAGCTGGCAGGATCCCTATCTCTACAAGCTCACTTTGCAATTCCTGAAGCGGAACACGGCGGGGCGACGTCCCTCGCTGGACGGCCAATGCGGCCGTCACACCGCAGACGCAACCCAAGTTTTCCAAATCCGCCTGCATGCGAATCGCCGGGAGCGCGTCGTGGGTCGCAGAAATGGCCTTACCCGTGACCAGTAGGCCGTCAATTCCCTGCGGTGTCAATGCCCGAAGCGGAATCTCAACTTCCAAATTCGGTGGAATGAGCCCGAGGCGGATCCAGTCTGATGTGCTCTGCCCTTTGATATCGTGATTGCTGAATGCGATATTCACGACGTCCGGCCACATTTTCATCCGCAGTTGATCGGTGAGCGTCAAACGGACGTCGCCTACGATGTGCCTCGTTTCGCGGGGGGCGATGTAGGCGCTGTGATCGTGCCCCTGGTACCTCCGTCGCGCAGAGAGAATGGCGCGCGTGATATCCAATGGGTGATCGATATCGACCGTGCTCGTCCAGTTGTTGCGGGGGGAGCCAGGCTTTGTGCGCGGGGCCAAGGAATACCACATCGTCACGTGCTCTCGATCCGCCCCGTACACGTACTTCGCCCCCGCCCTGACCGCCACATCGCCGTCACCTGTGGCATCAATGGTGACGTTCGCCCGGACGCGAACGAGCCCGTCGGGCGTCAGCGCGACAGCACCGGTAACTCTACCACTGCCATCTGTCAGCACGTCGACCAAGATCGAGTTCAGAGCTACTTGTACATTCGCGCGGATGGCGGCTTTGAGCAAGGCCAGCATCTTTGCCTCGATATTCCAACGCCCTTGATTTTCCTTTATCCCCATCCAGCGGTGCTCGTCGGCGACCCACCTGGACACCGTTTGACTAAAGGCCATTCGCCTGCCGTACCAATAACTGTTGACGCCGCCCACCGTCCCCGTTCCACCTAAACCTGCGTTCTGTTCGAGGAGATATGTGCGGCAGCCGCGCTGCCCGGCTGAAATCGCCGCCGAGGCGCCACTCGTACCACCGCCGACGACGAGCACGTCGACGTCCACATCCCGGATGTCACTCGTGCAGTGGGACGAAATGGCATTCGCCTCGACATTGCGCGAGTGTGCGGCACAAGCCTCGCCAATCGTCTGTCCGAGCGACATCGCCGACGGAATATCGGTGTCGAAGCGCTGACTCATCTCGTCGTCGACATCGGCGCATCCGCTAGCGATCCACAGTCCATCTACAGGCTGGAAGGCAGCGACTGGATAGATGCTTTCCGCGACCTGAAGCAGGCCGTCCTGGTGCGATTCTGTGCTCACAACGCGATGGCGCGGCACGACCGCGAGTTCGCTCGACGTCGATCCGACCCACGCCTTGGCGAACGCCGGATGATGGTCAAACAGCCACTTGGCGATGGACATCGATTGCAATCTCGCAAAGACCTCCATCTCGACAACGGACAGAGACGAATCGTATCTGACCGCGTGCTCCAACAGCACGTGGTCACCCCCTAGGTGCCCTGCATGCAGGCGGAAGCCCTCCGTCAAGTCGGTCGGGAGGTCGATGCGATGCGTCTCGAGGAGCTTCGCGTGAACGCCCGTAAACTCAATGGTTCGCCACGCTGCCTCGACCGGCCGCCGCTTCGAACCTGGGAGCATCCGCACGAGCAAGCCTTCGCTTGTCGCATCGACGAGCTGCGACGCCTGCAGCAAGACGGGTCCAGCTTTTCCAGCCACATACAAACGAAACAGGTGGTCCTGACGTTCCCAGTACAGCGGAGACAACTGATACAACAAGTGGATACCAGACTCGAGTACGGCGTCTTCCAAGTAGATTTTGAGTCGATCCGGCACGACGGCGAGCACGTTTTCCCCGACTCGCTTCACAAACGCTTCGTCACTATCGCCAAAACGTCGCTCGATGGCGTCCAGGTCCTTCATGCGAAGCCAGGGGCAGAGCGGCGCAAACAGTTCAGTGCCGAGATACGACCGAGCTTCGACGAGACAAACCCGTTTTCCGGCCTTGGCTAATGCCACTGCAGCCGCAAGGCCGGCAAAACCTCCACCGACCACCAGCGCGTCGACCGTAAGCATCGGTTGCAAGTTAGATATGTCGTGTTCCATCTGCGTCAGCACCTCCGGATCAGTTATCTTTCAAGCGCGTACATCGCCACCGACAAACTGGCAAAGTCGCCGACGCGCTCGCCGAGTTCCGATGGCACCACGCTGCACACGGCCAACGATGTCGCAAGGGCCTCTCGCTGCAATTCGCCCATCGCAATGGGTTCCAACAGCTGTTGTTGCCGCGCGTAGATACTCCCGATGACAATTCGCTCCGGGTTCAAGATATCGACGACAAGCGCCAGCCCCCGGCCCAATTGCCTTCCGACGACTTCCCACACCCGCCGTGCGTCCTCGTCGCCAGCCTGCGCGGCCAGCCCCACCTTTTCGGCGGTGATGTCATCCAAGTCAGCAAGTGTTTTGCAAAACGCCACCTGCTCCCCGCTCGCCAACCGCTCCTGCGCGTAGGCCCGTGCGAGTCGAGCGATGCCACCGCCACTGCAGAAACCTTCGAAAGAACCCAATTTGCCATACCCAATTGGCCCCTCCTGCTCGAGGCGCAGATGCCCGACCTCGCCAGCCATATCATTGCTGCCCGAATAGAGGCGACCATCGAGGATCAAACCCGCACCCATGCCGGTCCCGAAGGTCAGAAACACCATGTTTCTCGTTCCTCTTCCCGCACCCCACTTCCACTCGGCGAGCGCACATGCGTTGGCGTCGTTCTGCAAGCCAACAGGTGCGTGAAAGCGATCCGCAAACGGCGTACACACATCCACCCGATCCCACGCCGGCAGGTTCGGAGGGCTGCAAATCAAGCCTTTCTGACTGTCCAACGGGCCGCCGCAGCTGATCCCCACTGCCTCCAACCGATCGACACCTGCGCGCACGACGAGTGACTCCAGATGGCGTACACAGAGGTCTAACGTCTCACCGGGGGAGGCCGGCGTCGGGAAGCGAATTTTATCTAACAACTCGACGCCTGACTCGCTCGTTCGCCCAAGGACGACAGCGCACTTTGTTCCACCGATATCCACACCGCCTAATACCTTCACGACGCAAACAACGCCTCCTCAATGGCAATGCACAGCGCATGGTAAATGGGAAGATGGCGTTCCTGTACGTCTGGCGTGCTGACGTAAGGAACGCAGATGGCAATATCGCACAACGCCTTCATCCGCCCCCCTGTGGCGCCCGTGAGCCCAATGGTCGCGAGCCCCTTCACCTTTGCGACCTGAATCGCTCGAATGACGTTTTGCGAGTTTCCCGACGTGCTGATGCCAAAGAGGATGTCATTGGCCTTGCCATAGCCGTAAACCTGTTGCGCGTACACCATCGACGGGTCGGTGTCATTGGCCACGGCGCTCACGAGCGCCGCGTGACTCGACAACCCGATGGTCGGGAGACTCCCTTGCAGGAGATTCGCAAGATCCGCGCCTTCCTCGCCAAAGCGTTCCGAAAACCGTTCGCGCTCATTGGCGGGAAGCGGACGTTTCGACAGAAAGCCCTTCATCAATTCACCGACGATGTGATCGCTGTCCGAGGAACTTCCGCCATTGCCGCAGACCAACAGCTTTCCGCCCACTTCAAAACTCTCTTTCATCTTCACATAGGCGTCGTAGATATCTTTCTGAACAGGCGCCAAATCGGGGTATTTCGCAATCAATTGAGCAATCGCGTCAGACATCTTGCGCACCTCCTCGCGAAATCAAGCACAAGTTAACAGGTCCACTCCAAGAGATTTGTCTCCTCAACCGGCTTGCGTGCATCCTGCGGAATCTTGATCGTCTTGATTTCACAGGGCTCGAACTGCAGCGAGAACTCGCGGCCCCAATTGGGCAAGGAGATCGTTGCTGCTGTCGGCTTCTTCGCCGTCTCGTACAAGCGGATGACGATATCCTCATCGTCCTCAGCCTGCTTGACGACGCTAGCGACGACGTTGTCGGCGGTGACCGACAGAAAACTATTGCATTGCGGAAGTTCGCCCTTGTGATAAGTCTCGACGACGACAACCGGCTTTTGATTCAGTTCCGCCGCGCGCTTGACGGTGTTCGCATCCTCCCAACCGCCGAGATGCGGTAGAACGGCGTACGAGAAGCGCTGGATCCCTTGATCGATATACGAATAGTGTCCGTCTGCTTCCGGGACGAGCGGATCGTGATGGGCATAAATCGGACTGCGCAACACCGTCAACCCCAGCTCTTTATTCAACACGTCGAAGCTGTACTTCCCGTCGTTCAACAGGCTCACTCCGACCAATTTGCCAAATTCGCGATGGATGCCCGTGACGTCGATCCAACTTTGTCCAGGCTCTTCCTCGCCGTTGACCGGTCTGACGATGTGTCCATATGGGATCTCGTAAGTCGCCTTGGTATTGTTTAAATTGAGCGGAAAGCGCAATTTCAGCATCTTCATCGACTCGTGCCAATTCACGGTGACGTGGACATCGATGCGCTTGAAGTCGCGATACATCGTAAAGTCCTGAACCAAGACCGAACCACCGTACGCACTGACGACGCGAATGACCGATTTGACGTCCCCGTGTTCAACCAATTGAACACTGCGCGCCGCAAAATGTCCGATTTCCGTGTGGTACTGCAACACCCCGTGGCTCCACGTGTCACTCTCGTCCTCCAGCACGACAGGGCGAGCCGCCGGACCGCTGAGAAGCTCGACGTCCGCCTCCTTGTCGAATAGGCTGTCGAGAAAACCTGTGTCCGGATTGATAGAAAGGCGGATCCACTCGTTCTCCAGCGTGGTAGACGATGCACGCAGCACGCGATCCGGCTGTGCGCGTTGTAGGCCATCAAGCGATTTCAGCCGGTAGACGCGATAGCCAAGCGACGGCAATTGGGCGACAAAACAGAGGCGGTGCCGACCGTTCGCCGTGGCTTGCGATTGGACGAGTTGAAACGGCACCTGTCGGTCCGCGTCGTCGACCAATACGGCGGAGTCGGGAAGGCCACCCAGTTCGAGTTCGACGTTGACTCGGCTCTCCCAGGCGTGCGGGTTGAAAACGACAATGGGCTTCATTCCGGTCTCTTCGGGAATATCCACTTGCCAGGACAGCGATTGAACGGCGAGATTCAGCCCGCGGCTGGCTATGGCCATCGCTTCCCCATACAAGTCGCGCGCGTCGTCGTATGCGGCTTCCAAGCTCGTGCCCGCCATGATGTCGTGGAATTGATTGAACAAGACGCCCTTCCACGCTTGCCGAAAGTCGGCTGGGTATGGCTGCCCCGTCACCCACTTGGCGACGGCGGACCACTTTTCAGCCGTCAACAACAGATTCTCCGCGGTGCGATTCCACTTCTTCACCCCAGAGTGCGCCGCATAGCAACCACTTGCGTGATGTTGGAGGTCGTCGTGTACGACCGGCAGCGAATCCTTCAGATGCGCGATCGCAGCGAAGTATCGATTCGGCGTACTCTGTACCAATTCAGGGGTATTCGGATCCTCGTTAAGACGGCGAATACTCCTTAAATTCTCCTTGGTTGGGCCACCGCCGTGATTGCCGACGCCATAGAAACACATCAGCTGATCGACAGGATTGCCCAGTTGCTCCGCACAGTTGTGGACGTGCTTATCCAGTTCCTTGCCCCACGTGCAGTACTCAAAGAGAATGCGGGCCGCCGTAACCTGCGAGCCGTCGTCCGACTCCCACGTGAACACATGCCCTGGCAGGCCCTTTTCATGGGGACCCGGGCGCATGAATACGTAGTTGTCCATCCCGCTCTTCTTGAGAATCTGCGGCAGCATACCATGGTGGCCAAAACTGTCCACGTTGTAGCCGACTGACGCGATGACGCCAAACTTGTCGTGGAAGTAGCGCTGGCCATAGAGGCCTTGGCGAACAAACGACTCCCCAGACGGCAGATTGCAGTCAGGTTGAATCCACCAGCCGCCGACCACCTCCCACCGACCTTCGCGGATGCGCTGTTGGATCTCTTCGAACATCGCCGGGTGATTTTGTTCGATCCACTCGTAAAACGCCGCGGAACTCGACACAAACACGAAGTCGTCGAATTCGTTCATGCGGTCGAGTACGGAACGAAAAGTCGCCTTAACCTCCTGAAAACCTTCTTGCCATTGCCATAGCCAAACCGGATCGATATGCGCGTTCCCAATCATGTGCAAAGTAGGTTTTGTCACGGTTACCACCTCGTAAGACGAATTTGTGTGATGTTTAGATTTGTGGTTGCCAAGCCGCATCGACGAGGCGATTGGCGTGCTCGACGATCGCCAAGAGGCTTTGGCCACAAATGCGCTTCGAATGCTTTTGAATCTCCTGGGTCGCCTCGCGCAGGCGGAAAAGCGGCACGCGATACGGTTCGCCCGCGTCGACGCACCGGATCACGTCCAATGCGCGCTGGCCAGCTGCGCTCCAAAACTCGAGCAATTCGATCCACGGCAGCACGTCGCGCCGCAATGCGTAATGCTGGCAGACGTTTTTCACGTAGTGCGCCGCTTCGTCGAGGTCACCTAGATATCGCCTGAGTTCTGCCACAGCCGGCAGTTCCCCGCCACCTCCTGCCTGGATGTCGCAGAGGGCGCGCTCGACCAGGTGATCCAAATAGGGGGCCTCCTCGTCAGCGAGACAAGAGCGCGAAGCATTTTCAGCAATGCGCTTGAAGTGTAAAGCCCCGGTTTCCCCTACCATCCAGCGGAGTGCCCTGTCGAGTGCTGTGCGCGGGTCGTAGTCCGCTGGATCGCGTAAATAGTCCGCAACCGTGAGCAGCGGAATCTTCGACGCTTCCGCCTCGTTCATCGCGTTAGCCGCATAACCTGCGACGGACTCGGCCAAGCGAGCGTCGCGGCCGAGAATTGGCCCAAGATGAAGATCGCTGCGCATCGCCAAATCGTTGACAGGGTAGTTGTCCCAGACGATTGGCTTGCGCCTGGCAACTGTCGCAAACGCCTGAACGTCTTCTAAGGAGATCGTCCGCGAACAAATCTCCGGCCCGGTGTAGAAGACTTGAATACCCTCGTGCAAACCCAGCCCCAGTTCCTGGATGTACTCGCTAAACGGCGCTACACCGTGGTAGTCGGTCGGGCACATCGCCAACTGACACGGCTCCTGCAAGTCACCTAACCACGCGTACAAGCGGTTACACAGATGAACGTGCGCACTCGCGTACGTGCCAAAGTGCTCCCTGTCGATTGGGTGCTCGAATTCATGCCGAATATCGTCGAGAAACACGCCAAAGTGCCGGACGCCCAGCTCGTAGAAGCCGTAGAGTTTAGCTGTGAGGCAGCGAAAGTCGTCATCGCTGCTGTAGGCGATCGACGTTGGACTGATGACGTACCAAAAATCCACCCCGATCTCCTTCGCTTGCGCCACCGTCCTTGCAAACTGCCCGATGGTAGATGCTGGATAGCGCTCACGCCACAGAGCGCGATGGTAGCGATCCTGTTTCGGCCCGTAGAAGTACGCATTAAACCCTTGCTCGCCTGCAAAGCGGATCAAGTCGTCGCGCTCCGGCGATGTGTAATAGGTGCCATAGAATCCCTCGATCACGCCGCGAACAGAAGCTGCTGTCCCCATGCTCGATTCTCTCCTCTCGATCGGCAATGTCGTCGTAGGCATTCGGTGGGACGTCTACTGCCGCCACGAGCGTCGTGTCAGTATCGCCTAATTGGAACGTTCCCATTTATGCCTACGGCGACACCTTCAGAAACATTCAGCGGATGTACGCCAAAGTGGTTGGGTGGTCTTCAAAATCTAGGTATGGCTGAAATTCCTCCGCCGCTTGGCAAGCGTATAATGTGACGCCGACGCACCAAGCGTGTGAGAGTGTCACCATCATCCCTTTTGGTTGAAAACAGTGCGTGTTGTAGTAGCGTTCGGTCACCATGCCCTTGTACGCGTTGAAGTCGCCGTCTTCTCGCGCGATGAACTGCAAGAAACACGCGATGTGATCTGTTGTCCGATGGAGATAGTAATCGTCCTCTGTATACCTCCACAAGCGCAGCATCTCCGGTACGCAAAAGAGCCCGTAGTTGTGAAGGTGCTGATTGGACGGCGATGCCTGATCCGCCCCGCGCGAACGGAAGTCGTACTGCGCCAAGAGCGAGTGCTCCGGAAAGTGCAAGTTGTAGGTCCAACGAAATGTCATCATCCAGTCCGCGCTTCGCTTCGCAAGCTCCAACCAGGTTTTATCGCCGTCCTGTTCGTACAGCAACACGTAAGCGACCACGGCGTTATACGCGTCCTCAGAAGTCGGTGTGAGATGAACGTCTTCGGGCGCACCGTAGATGAACTCGTCCAGGACGAATCGCTCGTAGTACCTCCCCGCCCGCTCTGCGGCTGCACTGTAGCGTCGGTCGGAGAACAGCTTGGCCGCCTCCGCCAGCGCCGCTATCCAAAGCATTCCGCCGGCTCCGTCCCACTCCACGACTTCGCCGCTTTGACCGTGATAATACGACCCGAAATTGCCATCTTCCCGCTGGATGCGCACGGCGAAATCCAGATTCGATTTGACCGCTTGAATCCACGTTTCGTGCGACTGGTGAGGTCTTTCGAAGGCCAGTGCTCGAACCATGAACAATGTGGCTTCTGCGATGGTCCTCGCCTGCAGCCATTCGCGGTTCGGGTTCCAACCGCAGCCCCATCCTCGTTCGAGCGTCCACTCGGCCCAAAAGGTACCGTTCGGCGCGATGCCAGAAGCGACTTTGTCGATGACCTTGCAGGCCGCATCGACGTAATCGGCGTGTTTGTGCACTCTTCCATACGTCAACAGCGCGTAGGCGTATGGTACGCCGCTCACCCAAGCCACGTGCATGTGCGCTCTGTCGCCGAGACCTTTCACGTTGTTGTTCAGTTCCCTGTCAAACGCTGCCGTCTCGTACAGGATGTGATGTGTGTCGCTATAATGCCACGTAAACAGGCCATGTGCTGTCAGGTCGGCCGCGGTGGCGAGATCCATCCACGGATGCAAGCGATGGTGCTGGCGATCGATATCGTACACCGCCCGCACGAACGGATCGTACGCGTGGAGATCTGGCAGTGAGACGTAGAGCAGATAGTGCACTTTGATCCGTTCACCTGGTTTTACGCAATACATCTGGATATCGGCAGGCTGGGGGCGCGGTTCGCCGTCGAACACCACAGGTTCCTCCCGATAAGGGAAGTTAACCCAGATGGAGGTGCCTTGTCGGTTGCCGGCAAAGCCAATCCCGTTCATTCCCAAGGCCGAATATTCGCTCACACAAAGTGCCGCACACACTCCGTCATTCCACGCGAACACCGCAGGTAGTGCGGACCTGTCCGCCCGAAATGCCCAGAAATCCGAGACCATGTCCTCTGGCTCTGTCTCGTCATAGGAATATCGGGGATACTTTCGCGTGTTGTGTCGAAACCGATTCTCCTTATAAAAGGCGCCCGGTATCAGCCATCGCGGCCGTCCATTGCCCAGTAAGTCGAGCCGAATCTGAAGCCCAATATCCATCGGCTCCAGTCCGTCGTAAGTGATCTCCATGCTGACGTCAAAATAGTCGCATTCGCCGACCACTGGGGTCCAGATGGCTTCGACCGCAAACGCGCCGCGAGTGCCTCGAGCGAGTTTGCGCCCACTTTCGTCGACCTCGACGTGATCGATCGGGATGGACGTCGTCCCCTCTGCGGACAGCACGTCCATGAGCGACGCCTGCCTCACATAGGCACGACCATCGCTTGCACCCACGGACCATCGCAACGCTTGATTTCCTTCACCAGACCTCTCAGAACAAAACTGCACTGCCATGAAAGAGCCCCCTCGTCAGGTTCTCCGTACAACCAAGGAGAAGAATTGGAACGTTCCCATTTTGCGGCGAAACGACAGGGCCCATCGTCGTGCATCTACGATAGACCCTCTCGTGCACCTGTCAAACAAACCATTGCCACGGCGGCGACGCCTGCGGCATTGTTGCTTACCCATCCGTCTGGACGTGCAAACACGAGTTGCGAATCACCAATTCCGGCTTCAACAATATGCGCGGCGCAGCGGTCGCCTCTTCGTCCACCATTGCCCGGTACAACACCTCTGCCGCACGGCGCCCAGTTTCCTGAAACGGTTGGCGAACGGTCGTCAACGGTGGGTAGATCCATTGTGAGATCCCGATGTCGTCAAACCCGACGATGGAAAAATCCCGAGGGATGCTGTACCCATGTTCGTGCGCTGCGCCAATGGCGCCTATCGCCGATTCGTCGTTGGACGCCACGACTGCCGTAAATCCGCCTACTTCGAGCAAGGCCTTCATCGCATTGTACCCGCCTTGGTGCGTCCAGTCAGACTGCACAATCAATGCGAGATCGGCCGAGATGCCATGATTCAACATTGCCTCGCGAAATCCGTGTTCACGCTCCAACCCTGCGCCAGCGTGTTCTGGACCCGCAATGTGTGCAATTTTTCTGTGCCCAATTCGATACAGGTAATTGACGACCTCATGCACGCCATTGGCATTGTCCACGTCGATCGAGTAGATCTCGTTTACGCCCGCATGATCGCCAATCAAGACGACTGGAAACGGAGCATCGCACATCAGGCGCACGTCTTCCCTGCTGCGTCGGGTGAAACTCACAAAAATCAGCCCATCCACCTGTTCTTCGTACAAGAGCTTCATAAAGTCGACTTCGCGGCGGCGATTTAAATTCCAGGTGTAGAACACGCACTCATAGCCCTTACGGTCGAACTCGTCACGAATCCCTTTCAGAATCGGCGTAAAAAAGTTGTTTGAAATGTCCTCGACGACAATGCCGACCACTTGCGTTCGATTCAACACGAGACGGCGGGCATTCATATTCGGGTGGTAATTCAGTTCCTCAATCGCCTTGCGCAAAGCCAGCTCTGTATCTTTCTTGACAGGCTTCCCGTTCAAGAAGCGGGACACCGTACTCTTGGAGGTATTCGCCAGTCTCGCGACATCCTTGATTGTGGGCATCATCACGGTCATACCCTCTCATCCTTGAAGATCCCTAAAGAAATGCAATTTACTTATTATAAAATCGTTCCCACTCGTTCTATCGTAGTGACAGATGAGAAAGACGTCAATCATTTGTGTGACTCGGACCAACGGAGTCTCGATGCGTGCCGAAGTCCCCACCCGTGAACAAACCTTCACATCGACCGCACGATTGCAATCACGACTCACCACCCGCAGGATAGAGGACTTCCACCTCCACCTGACCACTCGCCTTCTGGCAATCGACAACATAGAGTCCAGAGTCAGGTCCTAGCAAGGTGACCTCCTGCTCGCATCCATTGACGCGAACCGCCTTTGGTACTGATTGCGAAAGAAATGCGAACGTGCCGCCGCCGGCGAGACAAACCAAAGTCCTGTCGCTCGCGTGATGGGTGTAGCTGATGGCGGCAGACGAGATGTACTTATCGATAAGACCCAGCGGCTCGCATGTGTGTTCCACGGGAACGACGAGGTAGAGTGCAAACTCATCGGCCGCGAGCGCAAAATCGATCCTTTGATCTCTGTCGACGAACTGTACAGTGCGTTGGAAATGGTCGTAAATCGCAAAGCGCTGCCCCGACAGCCCCGAGATGTCCTGCGGACCTACTTGACCAGACACAACGGCATCCTGTTCACCGAGATGAAACGCGGCAACAACCCCGCTGCCGTTTGCCGTGTTCCACACTTTCAGCGGCCTGCCACTGTCGCGCGGGTCTGTGAATAAGCAATCCGCCGTAGGCAGACCAGGCTGGTCACAACGAAGGATGCGTCCGTCATTCAGGATCAGCGGCCAAATGTTTTGGGGATCCGTTTTACCGACCGGATCGCTCACGTAGATTGGCCCTCCGCTCACCGCCCGAAGCACGGCGTGGTGCACACTTTGTGGATGAACTGTCCAAAACATGTCCCAGTCGCCCCAATACAGTTGACCGTGGTAGACGGAGTTATACACATTTTGAAGCACATGTTCGACAAAGCTGCCCTCTTCGTTCGGGACAAAGTCATCGCTGCTGCGCGACACGGCGGATATCGGACGGTGCCAGAAGTTCTCGGCCGCCATGCCCATGCAGTTGATCACGGTGGTGCAAAAGTGCGTGGCAACAGACGCCTCTAATGCTGCGTGGCTATGGGCAGCAGCCTTCCCCACCGCCATGCTGTGCGCAAAAAAGTTCTGCACCCCACTCTGGCCGTCGACCTTGACGAAGTCGATCCCCTGCTCTCTCAGTCGCTTGTGCCACATGTTCCAAAAGCCAAATCCCTTGACCGGATCGGGGTAGGGGACGGTATGGCCGTTGTCGGTGGCGTATAAATAGGGTTGCGCGTCTCTCGCCAGCGGGCTCTCTTCGTCGATGCCGCCCCAATAACCGAAGAGCGTGTGCCAAACGCCAACCCAAGAGATCCCGTATTGTCCTTTCAACTGCTCAGTGAGCTCCCCGAACCCATTTGGGAATTTGTGCTCATCTGGCACAAGCGCATGCAGCCTTTCGCGCCGAACACTCAACCATCCATCGTCGATCATCAACCATTTCACAGGTACCCCGAAGCTGATGAGCTCCTGCACTTTGGCCAGGACGCCTGTTTGGTTCACTTCGTGGTAAAACGCATCCCAACTACACCAGCCAAGGTACTCAAAGACCTCAGGATAGCGCTTCTCCAGCCGGTGAGGGACGGGGACATTCAGGCGCTTCGCCGCCGTTCTCGTCGTGTCCTCGACGAGTTGAAAGGGGTCGTCGCCAGCACCGAGGACGAACGCCAACGAATGACACGCGTTATGCCCACCGTCCGCGGAAAAAAGCCGGATTTCAAGGCCATCATTTGTTCCAGACAAGTCGGTGCGGTACACGTCATCGCACACAGGCAGCAGATAGGCATTACCGTGCCTTGCCTGCCACAAAAGAGACTGCGTCCGCGGCGGCAATTTGCGAATATCCGGATGAAAGCTTGGGCGCGTCCACCAATCCTTGTGCTGATAGCTCGCGACGAGCCCGGATACTTCGCCAATGTCCCCCACCCGAATGACAATCGCCCGCCACGCATCGTAATGCTTGTGTCGCTTAATCGCAGACTCACTGGGTAGTACTGCGTCAACGCGTGCAGAAAGGGTATTCGCACTCGAATGGAAGGTCAATGTGACAACCGACTGACCAGTAGAATCCGCATAGGCACACGTGTACGAAGCCTCTTCACCGAGTCGGCCCGCGCCTTGCTCGAGGCTTACCGCCTGCAGCGTCAACTGCCCACTGCCATCTCCATCTGACGTCGTCCAAACAGTCATTTTGCGAAGCAGCGGACGGTCGTGGTGCAACACCGTGAGTGTGCCCTGTTCTTCAACGACTCGAAACATAGGAACCTCCTCTAGGAGCAGTCGCGAGCGATGGCTCGAGTTGGACGGACAACGCGTTGACGTTCCAGGCTTCCACGCGGATATTCAAACCGTCTAGGCCGACGTCTTTGTCCATCGCAACGACCCTCGTTTCGCCTGGCAACAAATGAAACGCATTGTCCTGAAAACGTACAAATTGATCCGTACCAAGCGGCAACTGGTGGTCCAGCACAACCATGAGTGCGGCTGTCTCCCCTGTGTTCTCCACCCGGACACAGTACGCATGCAAACCGTCTTCCACTCGCTGCACGGCGAGTGTCGTATCGCGAAGCGCTTGGAGCGGTGCAAGCGTCGTCGTCTTGCTGAATACATAGCGATTCGTTGCAAGCGTCGTCGAGTCATTCGCTATGACGGCGAGATCGAGAAAGAATACATCTGCTAAAATCTCAGACATCGGCATGCGAAGTGAACGCAGTTGCTGGACGTAGCGTCCGTCGACAAGAACGTCGTAAGCCTCGGAACCATAGCAGTGGCCATCCACCCCCACTACTCTGACTTCGACCCGACACGGCTCAGTAGCTGATCCTGTGGAATTGGTCAGCCAGACATCGGCTTCAAACCGGTCATACTCCGCCAACACTTGAGACGCGAACTTCGCGCTGATCTGAATTGGCCGATACGCCCGAGCGACAGCATAGTACGCCGGTTTTGGCACGCCAAAATAATCCACTGCGGCTGTGCAAAACGCGTTCGGATAGGATTCATTAAATTGCCATGGGATCGAGCCACTGTTTCGAAACGCCCGCCGCCGATTCGACTCAAGCGCATAGCGAAGCCCTTCAGCCTGAAGAAATTGACTGGCAAACGTGAGCTGGCGAAGGTCCCCAATCGAGCCAAAACACGCTTGGACAAACGGCTCGTTGATCCACCAGGACCCACGGTGGTCAAAGACGGGATTATCTCGATTCGCTGGCCATTGGTCCTGCTTCGCAATCGTTCTGTCGATCGTCCGCCGGTTTGCAATTCCTTCCACGCCGAATTCACTGTGAAACAGCGAAGTCCCCTGGTTGTACAAGGTGTACTGCGCGGTGAGTCCCTGGTGTTCCCAAGGGCCATGCACATCGTGCAATCCCTCTGGACATTCCCGGATATTATCAAGGCTATTCATAAATCGCGGACCCGTTGGCGACGTTGGCAACCATTGGCGCGTTGGGTCCAACGTGCGAACGACGTCTCGCAGCGCACCCAGGACTGGTTCGTCATCCGACAGTGGAATACCGTTCAGATCCTGTAACTCGTTCCCGCCGCACCACAACACGAGCGATGGGTGGTTGCGGCGCCTAGGCACGATACGCTGCGCCTGGTCGACCATCATGTCGATAAACTCCGGCAGGTCGGACGGTTTGTTCTCCACCCCAGAACTCGACTGAATCCATTCTTGCCAGACCATAATTCCGTGGCTGTCACACCATCGATAAAACGCTTCTTTCTCGATGAGACCTCCACCCCAGACCCGCAACAAATTGACGTTAGCGTTCTTCACCAGGTTCAGAAGGTGGTTCAACTTGTTTGGCCGTTCAACACCGTACAGGACATCCATCGGGCACCAGTTCCACCCTTGGATATAGACCTTCACGCCGTTGACGACAAACGTATACGGCCGAGCCGACTCGTCCACTCCTTCGTTCGGAATCAGTTGGATGTCACGAATGCCGATTGACACGTTGCGAACATCTGATTGAACCGAGCCTGCGTACAGGGTGACTTCAACGTCGTAGAGCGCTGGCTCACCATAACCGTTTGGCCACCACAACGCAGGTTGCGAGAGCTCCGTGGACAGGTCTATCGAGCGCGTTTGAGGTGACGAGCTAAACGACTCGATCGATTGCCAAACGACTTCGCCCTGATACGACATCTTTACCTGCACTTTAGCGACGTGCGGCACATGACCAGCGACCTCGGCACGAACAGCGATCCTAGCGCGATCCGCTTTCACGTCATACGTCGGGTTTACCCACACATCGGTCAACTGCAAGGGGCCAGTGACCTCTAAATACACCTGGTCCCAAACCCCGACATGGATCATACGTGGACAGAAGTCCCACCAGTAGGTCATTCTGCTCTTATGCGTGTGAACCAGACTCGTCCTTCCCACCTGTGGCTGCTCGTCAGGGGCGGGCATGATGATGATGGCGAGGTAGTTGTCCTCACCGTAGTAAAGCTCATCCGTCACATCGACGTGGATGGGAACGAACACCCCCTCGTGCACCCCCAGGTCTTTGCCATTGAGGAAGAGTTGAGCTGAGTAATCGATCCCTTCAAAATGAAGAAACACGCGATGATCTCGTTCGACGGGATTCATCCGAAATGTCTTCCGATATACCCATGTCCGTTCTGGAACCCATTCCATGAGGAGGCTATTCTGCCCGAAATACGGGTCAGGGATCTCACCGTTCTGCCAGAGGTCATAGTGGACTGACCCTGGCACGGTCGCCTGTTTCCAACCTCGCGTATCTTGGTTGTCCAGCATGTGAACCCTGCGTGATAACCAATCGAGGCCAATGAACCCCTTCATCTCCCAATCCGTACCGTTTAGCAAAATTCGGGTGGCACCCACGCGAAATCCATCCCATCATGCAAGATTCGAATTCAATGTGACCCTTATATCAACCTTATATTTAGGAAGTCATTCAATATTTAAATTGGGTGTGAAACGGTTTGAACCATGGGTTGAAGTAGACCCCTAACTGTTGGCGCGCTTCAAAGGCTTTCTCCTTCGCTTCATAAATGAGGCTCGGCGCCCCGTGCCCCCACGTCGTCACCTCAAAGTCCAACTCCAACAATCTGTCCAGCGAAACGGCCCACGCCTCTAAACTCGAATGAACACGTGGATGAAAACCGCCCCACAGCGTGTCCCCTGCGATCAACAAACGCATACCTTCGACCAACCCATATAAACAAATGCTTCCAGGTGAGTGGCCCGGTGTATGCATCACTTGAAATTCATAACGCCCGAGCTTGAGCGTGTCTCCGTCTGCCAATGTCTGATCAAACTTGATTGGCGGAAATGACTCATTGTATAAAAACGCTGCCGTGAGATCGAAATCCCCTGTCTCGACAGCCTGTTTGTCATCTGCATGAATGTAGAACTGTGCGTCGCTCTCCTTGCGCAGCTCGGCGAGACCCGAAACATGGTCCCAATGCCCGTGTGTGGCAATCACCTTTCGAATATCCTTGGGCTCGTATCCCAATTGCCGCAAGTTCTCCTTGAGCTTCGGATATCCGCGAACGCTCCCACAATCGATCAATACTGGTTCGTCGCCTGCGATAAAATAGGCGCTTGCATCCCACGGGTGCGTTAAGGAACTGCCTGCCACCACATGCAAATCTCCGATGAGACGTACCATATTTCTGTCCACTCCTTTGTGTCTACAACAAAATGGGAACGGTCCCACCTGGCTCGATGGAACCGCGCCTCCCAGCGACGCCACCCCTTGTTAGTTCACTTGCACCTCAGGGTAGGCTTGTTTCACCTGTTGTTTCAATTGGTCGAACACCCACTGATCTGACTTCTTCTCACTCAACATAGTGGTGGCCAATTTGCCAAACATCGAGATAATATCTTCGTTATACGCATCTGGTGCCTGTGCAGGTACATTCATCGAGATGTTGTAGTACGGCTTGAGCACCTTTTCATCGCCGTAAAACGGAATGGTATAGGTATTCATGTTTTTCTGATAGACGCTCTTGTTGGCAGGCATGTTCCCTGTCGAGAGGTTTTGTTTTTGCCAATCGTCACTCGCCAGGAACTTCAGGAACTCGTAAGCTGCTTGTTCATTTGGCGATTTGGCATAGATGGCGGCGTAACGACCACCTTCATAGTAGCCCTCCGGCGCTTGGGCAAGACCATACTGTCCGTTGGCCGCATTGTTCTTCGTATTGATCATGAATCCAGCCCATGAAGGCGCCGCGAACAGAATCGCGCTGCCGTTTTGCGAGTGGTCATTCAGAGCTGAACCCCACCCTGGAGAAAATGACGCGAGGTCCGCTTCCACATTGTTTTGGTAAATCTCGCGCATGGTGTCCAGCACGTTCGTCCAGCCTGGATCGATGACGAGCTTTCCGTTTTGCACAAAGTGCTGCATGTGGTACTCTTCGACCGCCATGACATCTCCGTCGGTATCGAGCAGATGTACCTTGCCACCGCTCTCCTTGTTGATCTTTTCACCCAATTGAATAATTTTCGGCCAACTACTCACCATTTGCGAGACCTTGTTTGGATCATCCGTTCCCAGCCATTTTTTTGCAGCTGCCTTCCTAAACCAAAAACCGCCCGGTGACGACGTATCGGTGATCGCTTTCACGTTGCCCTGGCTGTCCTTCCCGCCAGCTGCCACGTACGGAATCTGACCGGACACCAGTTGGTTGGCCCCCATCGACGACAAGTTCGCTAAATACGGTGTGTTGATGAATTGCCCAATGTACCCCATGTCCATATCGAAGATGTCCGGCACATCCGTACCCGTCGACAGAGCGGTTTGGAGCTTGGTCTCATAATCGTTTCCAGGGAACACCTTCACGTTGATATGGATGTTTGGATGTTCCTTCTCGAACGCTTGAGCCGCGAGTTTCGCTGGCGCGTAATACGTCCACTGGGTCAAGGTGATCTGCTTCGATGAATCGGATCCGGACGCATTCGATCCCGACGTAGACTGCGACTGCCCGCAACCAACCGCCCCCACTACCAGAGCGGTCGCCATCATGCCGCATACCATGGTATTTTTAATCTTCATTTGATACACCCCCATCATTTTCACACTCTCCGTGAAGCAAGGACTTCGTTACCGTGCCGCGAAACTGCACCTGCGTGCATCACCCCTTTCACGGTGGGAGAAGGTCACCCTTTTAACGATCCCACGGACAGCCCGCCGATAATCCGCTTGGAAAGGATTGCAAACACGATGATGATCGGTACGACAGAGATAGCCACGCCGACGTACTGCGCGCCGTAATCCGTAAAGTTCGACCCCTGTGTCATTGCGATCATCACTGGCAACGGCTGCAGATTGTTGTCAAACAAGATGATGAGCGGATTCAGGAAGCTGTTCCAATTGCCGATGAAGAAAAATATTGCAAGCGCTGACATCCCTGGCATGAGCAACGGCAAGGCCAATCTGTGGAAGATACGCACTTCGCTTGCGCCGTCAATTCTCGCCGCCTCGATAAGTTCGTCGGTAATGGACTCATCACAAATTTGCTTGAGAAAGAAGACGCCGAACGCATTGGCAATCGACGGAAGAATCAATGGCCAATACGTATTTAACATGTGGAATCCATGCATCAACTGGAAGAACCCAATGATACCCAACTGTCCTGGGACCATCATCGAAGCGAGCACGGAACCAAACAGGAGTTTCGACCCTTTGAACCGATATTTGGCGAACCCATATGCGGTCAATGCCGAAAAATATAGCGATAAGACGGTCGACGATACAGCGATGACGATGCTGTTGCCAAATCCCCTCCACACATTCACGGTCTGCATCAGTCGGTGGTAATTAGCTAACAGCTGTCCGCCAGGCAACAACAACAACTTGGTGGCAATATCGCTGTTGGAGTGAGTAGCCGAAATTATCATGCTGTAAAACGGCAGTAGACACACCATCGTGAGAAAAATCAGGATTGCATAAACGATTACACGACCCACCATGCGCTTCACAAAGTAGGAACGGTCCAATTTTCGAATCTCTTCAACGCTGGACGGCTGTCTGCTTTCGAACTGATCTGATTGGGCCATCGCCATGAACCATCCCTCCTACGCCCGAACTGGGGCCACTCTGTCGCTGACAACGGTTTGATTTTTCCGAGAAGACAATTTCATCGTCACGAGAGACATCACCATAATGAGAATGAAAATACCATACGCAATGGCAGATGCGTACCCATAGTCAAAACGTTTAAAACCTGTGGTATAGAGATACGAAACCATCGTTTGCGTGGAGTTTCCTGCGGTATTTCCCAACATGAGAGGCACGTCGAAGATCTGCATCCCACCAATGACCGAAGTCACTGCCGTGAAGAGGATAACAGGGCGAATCATCGGCATCGTGATTCTGAGTGCAATCTGAAAACGGGTGGCTCCATCCATTTCTGCTGCCTCATACACCTCATTGGGGATAGACTGCAAACCCGCAGTAAAGATCAACATGTTGTACCCAAAATACTGCCAACACATGATCCCCCCAACAATCACCTGCGCCAAGAACGGATGACCCAACCAATTTACAGGTACGTGAATGATGTGCAAAGCGACGAGAATTTTGTTCACGCTGCCGGTTTTCCAATCGAACATCAACGCAGCCAAAACACCGATCGTGACCGGCGTCACAATGTTTGGCAGGTAAAACACCGCTCGGAAGAAGTGCTTGCCCCGGATAAACTTCTCATTCAGGAGAATGGCTAATCCAAGTGCGAGAATGAGTTGAGGCACGATCGAGATGATCCAAATGATGAGTGTCGTAAGAATGGACTGGTAAAACGCCGTATCGTGAATCAGACGCACATAATTTTGCAACCCCACAAAGACCGGACTACTGAAACCGTTCCAATTTGTAAAGCTGATATACAGCGAGTACAAGATTGGATATAGTCCAAATATTAGAAACGCTACGAAATATGGGACAATGAAATAATAGCCAATTCGATTCCGCTTCACATTTCCGGCAGTCATGCTCATTACTCCTCCTGGAACTATATTTTCCTGCGGACATCCTCACTCATCGGCAGCTTCGAACGAGACACCACGCCGGAAAACGGGAACGTTCCCAAATTAAAACATGGTATTGAAATCGCTTACCGGCGGCAGGAGTACAGCGGGCAAGAGTACATACCGTGAACTCCAATTTACAATTCTTCATCTATTCTTAACATATGGCTATGCTCTCAAAGGTTGCAGTAAAAGTCAATACTCTACTTTTCTATTTCCGAAGACGACGAGAGGAGTGAACATGTTTCACCTAGGGCACGCGATGGATGTTCGGATTGGTAAAAATGTCGTATTCGTCAAAGCTTTGCGAGGAAAATTCGGTGACTACTGCTCCATCGTTCCCCGCCTGGAACCAATGCTTGGTGTTTGGTGCGATGGTATACTGCTCTCCAGGCTTCAGGGCAATTTCATGCCACACCGTAAAATACGCCTTGCCGACTTCAGGCGGAGTACACTGCCTCTCTGGCGTTGGCGTTCCTTCGACATATAGGTACACTTGCCCGAAACGACACCGAAACGTCTCTTCTTTGCCTGGGTTCCCGTCTGATAGAGGTGGATGCCGATGTTCAGGACACGTTTGTCCCGGCAGTAAAACGAGCTCTTTGGCACAATATCTGGGGGTGTTTTTGTAAATGACGAGTTGAAGCCCATTGCACTCGATGTCATCTAGACCAAAATCGGCGACTTCCATCGAGGCCGCTTCCTCATCGGTGATCACAACACCTGCGCTTTGCAAGATCTCCCTCGAACGGCCGCGAATCACTTCGGATTGTTTGGCACTGATCACAAGACCGCCCCTCTCGTATGTGGACAGAATAGGATGCTAAACCGAAATCGCAATAATGCGGGAACGATTTCACAAAATATTATAATCTATTAGTCCTCCAATTAGAAGACCGACTTTTGCTACACACCCAAAATTGACGAAAGGGCGAAGCACGTGCCCGGCAGCGAGGGCCATCCCCCAGGGTCGCAAGGTCGTCTGGTCATGTGTACTGCATATATCACCTAGTGGTAAGCGGTCGCGTCGTGAAACCGATCCGGTCGGAAGGCGTCCACATCGACACACAACGGCTCTTGTGTGATCATCTGTGCAATCACTTCACCCGTGATCGGCGCCAGCAAAATCCCGACCGTATAGTGACCCGCTGCGACCAACAAACCTTCAATCCCTGCGATCGGCCCGATGAATGGAAGTCCATCGGGCGTTCCAGGGCGCAATCCGGCCCAAGTTTTCGCGAAAGTTGCTTCGCTGACCTTAGGGATGAATCGGCTGACACTTTGGTAGCTCTGCACCAAACCTTCGACCGTAGCCCGCTTGTCGTACCCTGTTTCCTCATGCGTCACGCCGATGGTAAAAGTTCCGTCCGATCGCGGGATGATCATCCCACCCGGCCCTTGAACGGTATGACGAAGCGAGAGGCCTGGATGGCGCACAGCAAGCATCTGTCCCTTGACCGGAAAGATGGGCAACGAGAAGTCAAACGGTGCCAAGAACTGTGAACTCCACGCCCCAGATGCGATGACGGTGTAGTCAGCGTGAAACTCGCCCGCGGCCGTCCTGGCGCCATACACCCTGCCACCATTTACCAACAGACCGAGGACAGGCGTCCACTCCACCAGCTTGCACCCCACTCGGATGAGCGCCGCCTTGAATGACTTTGCGAGATACACTGGATGCAGTTGTCCGTCGAGAGGAAAGGAAATCGCGCCGCGGATGTCGTGTGAGATGTCCGGTTCGTCGCCTAGGACCTCTGCCGCTGATAACCACTCCACAGTCGCTGGAGCGTGCGCCAGTGCTGCTCGCGCTGTCCGTTCCTCCGCTTCCGTGAACACCACACGATACATCCCCTCCTGAATATATTGAACGGGAATCTGACTCTGCTGCTCCAACTCCTCTGTCCAGGGCCGATGCATAGCTTGACTCTTTGCGAATACCTGCAAATGTTGCACGTTGTCCAACATCTCCGCCTGCGGACACAGCATGCCTGCAGACGCGGTGGAAGCCTCTGCGCAGAATGCTCCTTTATCGAGGACTGTGCAGTCGATTCCTCGCTTGGTCAACGCCCAAGCGATCGAAGCACCAATAATACCGCCACCGATGATCACAGCCGTCGAACGAGTACTCACATTCAGTCACCCCACATCTGATTTGGTCGAACAGATGACGAATTGCCTAGCCCTACCTCTTTCGGTTCCTCTTTACGTCCCTCGCTCCACCAGTGCGTCGTCAAACCCAGTGAGTCTCAGTTCGCCGGCTTGCAAGAGTACGGTCGCCGCGCCCCCAAACGCCGCCGCATCCTCCCCAAGCCCTGCGAGCACAATTTTACATGGGACCGGAGACAGCCGCGCAACTCCCGTCGCCAACTCATCGATGAGTGGACGACCGACGCGCGATACGCCACCACCGAGGATGACGATATCAGGATTTAATAAGGTCACGATATTCGCAATCGAGAATGCTAAATATGTGGTCGCCTGTTGCAATACGTCACGCGCCAGTGTATCTCCGCGCTTGGCCGCTTCGAACAGAAGCGGGACGCTGACGTCTTCTGGCGTGAGACTCGTGTCCGGAAAGTCCTTCATCTTCGCGAGTGCGAGTTGCTCCATCCCCTGGCCGGACGCCATTTGTTCCAACGGTCCGTAATCGCCGAGGCTCAGCTTCGGCGCTGTCGTAAACGGATCGATATGAAGGTGACCGATCTCGCCGGCATACCCTCGCCCTCCGCGGTAGACTTTTCCTCCAAGGATGAGACCGGCGCCTATTCCAGTGCCTACCGCGATCAACACCACGTTATCCTGCCCTTGAGCCGCGCCCTTCCAGCGTTCGCCAATCACACCCATATTGACATCGTTGTCCACCCAAACGTCGCCAGGTAAACTTCGAAAAAAGCTCGTGGCCGGAAACTGGTCCAAGTGCAGCCCAGGCGCCTGCACCACCACGCCCTCGTCGGCGGACGTCACACCAGGAAATCCGATGCCCGTTCCGATGATCTGAATCGGACTGATGCCTGACGATCGGATGACGTCTTGGACCTCGCGCAAGATGTGATCCATCGAATTCATCTCCGACGCGTGCGACTGAAATTTCCTTCGCACCACGACGTTCCCGTCCAAATCGGTGATCATGGCAATCGTTTTGCTTCCGCCGATGTCGATGCCTAGCGCATATTTGGCGCTTGCGACGTAATTCAAATAAACCGGGCGGCGCCCCCCAGCGGACGTCGATTGGCCCGTCGCGCCTTCGCGGATCCTGCCCTCGTTGATCAGTTGATCGACGAGGGAAGAAATGGTCGACCTACTCATATTTAACGTCCTTGCGACGGACGCTCGAGACATGGGGCCATGCTCTTTGATCAAATGAAGTACATTCGCTTTGTTGGCCCGTCCGATCGTTGACGGAGTCCTCTTCTCCACCTGCACAGTCACCTGTCTCCTCGCTCGTTGAGTCTATTGTTTAGGTTCCTCGTCCCCTACCATTTTCCTTTAATCTACCACTGTGCAACATCGCAGGCCACTTGGTGATCCCCGTCGCTCGTACAAAGGCCCGTTGCCGATCCGCTGGCCGTTTCAATCAACTTGAAAGCCAAATCGATCGCATGTTCGCTCGGAAAACGAACTAACAAGTGAGGTACGAGTTCTGTGTGAAAAATGTATATACACGAAAGGTTGCGTATCTTAATATATGGCGTGAGGTGAGATGGGGGCAGCGAATATTCAGCTTTTACTACTTCGTCTATTTCGTTGCAATGGCGGCAACTCAGCCATTCGTGACGCTCTACTTAAATAGCAAGGGTATTAACAGCACTGATATCGGGTTCCTGCTCGCCGTCGGGTCCGGCGCTGGGATCGTGGCACAGCCTATCTTGGGCTATGTGAACGATCTCGCCCACGACTCGCGGCGCATCCTTCTCTTATCCGTCATCTTTTCGCCTGTCATGTTCGCGGGTTACGGATTGTGGCACAGGTTCTGGCCGCTGTTTGCCGTATCGGTATTACTGGCCGTCGCGCAATCCGCAGCCCCAATTCTAGACGCCATGGCTGTCCAAGAAGGGACTCGGTCAGGCTTCTCCTATGGGCAAATTCGGCTTTGGGGAGCGCTGAGTTTCGCGCTAACCACGATGGTCGCAGGCTACGTGTACAACATCGTCGGCACTTCATCCTTCTTTTTCGTCTATGGCGCCCTCTCTCTCATTCTGGTCTGGACGACGTTTTATCTGCCGAGGTCAACGGCGCTGTCCCGCCCGCAAGAGAACCTGTTTCGAGGCATCTGGAAGGTGTTATCCAATCCATCTCTACTCTTCTTTATCGCCATTTGCTTCGTCTTATCCACGTCCATTTCGATCAATTTCAGCTTCCTGCCGCTATATTACCAAGACCTGCACTACCCAATGGGTTGGGTGGGCCTTAACTTTACGGTCGCCGCCCTCGTCGAGGTGCCGTTCTTCTACCTCTCAGGAAAGATTTTGGCGCGCGTAGGTCCGATGCGCGTGGTCATACTCGCGAGCCTCTTGTATACAGTCAAATACGTCATCATGGCATTTGCCCCAGGTGCTGTCGCAGTGATCGTCATCCAGGTCCTCGATGGCACTGCCTACGCGCTGTATTGGAGCACCGGTGTCCAGCTCGTCGCCGCTTTGGCGCCGCCACGTCGAACAGCTACCGCTCAAACTTTGTATGGTGCGATTGCCGGGAGTCTCAGCAACATCGTCGGGTCTAGCCTAGGAGGATTCCTGCTGCAGCACGTCGGACCCTCTAACCTCTACTTCGTGACCGCAGGAATCGGCACGCTGTCACTGGTCGGCTTCCTCGTCTTTACGCGCCTAGGTTTACACAAGGCGGCATCCCCCCTGACAACGCTGCCGTGACCCTTCCATACTCCCTCCCAAGCAGCGACGATCCAGCTGCATGAGTATATTTGACACCCTCAGCACACAATAGCGCATACGCGATTTCGAGCGCCAATGGGGCAATCGTCTTAATCCCACAGTGGGAGAGATATACATTGAATGACAAGTTAAGCTATAAAATTCTCCTGCGTTTCGGATTTACCCTTCAAGTCATGAAAACGGCTGTCGCATCCGGCATATCTTGGGTCGCCTCGTCGGCGATTTCCCACAACCCGTATCCGTACTTCGCTCCCATGGCGGCCATCTTGACGATGCAGGCGACGATCTCTGAATCCATCCAAAAAGGGGTGCAGCGGATCATCGGCATTATCGGCGGCGTGATCACCGGCATGTTGGTGGTCCATTGGTTGCACATCGACGCCCTTTCGATCACGTTGGCAATTTTAGTAGGTATGGCTGTTTCCACCGCGCTTCGCTTCAACGCGCAAATCACTTCGCAGGTAGCCGTGACTACTTTGCTTATTTTGGCCTTCGGTCGTTCCCCCGGATATGCAGTCGGACGCATCCTGGATACCCTCATCGGTTGTGCGACCGCCATTCTCGTCAACGCGATCATCATCCCACCTAATCCGCTCCCAGCCGCTGAGCGACGAGTTTCGCAAGTGAGTAAGGCGGCTGCCTTTGCCCTACAGCATTTGGCAACCGCGTTTGAACAAAATCGACTGCCAGATGAACTTTCGACTGTCAAACAAGTCGTACAACAGACACTGGAAAGTTTCGAGGCGGTTCGCTTAGTAGAACAGAATTTACTCTTTAGTCCTCATCTTCGTACGCGACGGAGCAGATTTGAGCAGTTGGCGAAAGGAATTAACCACTTGGAGCACATTGCGGTGCAAATCCGTGGGATCGCACGCGGCATGATGGATCTCGGGACGCCCACCGAGCGCCCCACTTACTTCACAGAAGCCATGCGGGCCACTTCCGAATGTATCAGTCTGTATGGCGAAACACTCTCGATACCAGACGGCAACTTGCAGCAAAAACTCGCCGTGGCTGTGGCACAAGCGCGAACGAAGCAATCTCTCTGCCTGTTTCAACTTCAGGAGACGAAAGTGCTCACACAGGTTCGCGACATGGGCGCTGTACTGTCGGATCTCAGTCGGATTCTCGATGAAGTCAGCGAAAAATCGGTCATCATGACGGGGCCAGAATTCCAATTTGTCCGCTCGTGAACAACCACATGAGGTGTATCGATGGAGGTAAATCTCATCATTCGCTTGAAACCGGCTGGGTGAGTCTTACCACGATTGCGTCCCCAGTATTTTTTCCACCAAAACCAGTTGGTTATATTGAAATACCTCCTGCATCGTTTCAAGTGCAGCCTGAAGACGACCGGAATAATCGAAATCGTCGTTGTGCGACAGTTCAATCGTTCGTCGCGAAATAGGATCGTGATAGAGCATGAGATTTTCCTCGGCGCTC
Organism: Alicyclobacillus fastidiosus; assembly: GCA_029166985.1. Lineage (GTDB taxonomy): Bacteria > Bacillota > Bacilli > Alicyclobacillales > Alicyclobacillaceae > Alicyclobacillus > Alicyclobacillus fastidiosus_A. Next base: position 2,678,445 of record CP119138.1, read on the forward strand.
ACTTTCCAGCCGCGGGATCGCAAAAAGGCGTCCACATTTGCGAGCGGAATCGTGCGAAGAAATGAGTGATCTGTAATGCTGATATTCACGTTTTGAAATCTATCGAACAACGTCATCCTTCCTTCCCTGGTTGCCCCACAAGGCTTCACAAGCAGTATGGTCGCCACCCGGATCACGCATACCAACAGTGCGTTGGCGAACAGAACAATTAATGTTATAACACTAATATTACAGATGGATTGTCGTCCTCGATATGAAGAAAGAAGGGACAATGATGGAAGACTTGCTGACGATCGACGAAGTCTTCACCTTGCTCAACAAGGCGGGTGTCACCTCGTCGGTTCAAATGACGCGCACGTGGGTTCGCGAAGGGAAAATTCCCGGTGGAATGATGCCGAAGGGGGCTCGCAACCGCAAGGAAGGATGGCGCGTACCTCGGGAGAGCGTCCTCGCGTTTATCCGCTCGAGGAGACCTGAGCAAGCCGAGCTAGAACGGCTTCAGGCAGAAGTCCAGCGGTTGACCATCGAACTGGTCTCGATTCGGCGCAGGTCCGCGCAGTGGATCGCGCACGACACCCGTCTTGCTGCGGCCAAGGCGACGGTTCGCGAGGCGCTTGAAGATGTCACTGTGCATGTCCCACATGTCAAAGCCCACGTACAGATGGTCGAAGACGTTCTGTTAGGATCTCTCCACAACTTCAACCACCGACAGTTGAATCTCCTTTGCGAGACGCTGTTGCAATCGGCGTCGCAGATATTAGAACTGGGAAGTCCGGACCACCCTGTGGATGACAGTAGCATCGCTGAATAAGGATGGTCTAGCGTGAATTTGCCTTGATGGGCCCCCGCGCGACGGATCGCATGGTCGTTTTCTACGAAGGGCATATCACCGCGACGCGTGGGAAGATGCTGGATAGTGAATGACCATGCTCACTCGAATCAACGTAGTTCCCCGATTTTCGTACGCATGGGGTACGTCTGCACGAAAGCGAATCGAATCCCCAGGCTGCACGGTATACTCGTGTTCATCGAGGCAAATCGTCAGTTCGCCGTCGAAGACCGTCACAAACTCTTGCGTGCCCTCCATGTGCGGTTCTGCATGAAGAACGGCCCCCCTATCCATTTCTACCGCATACATTTCGAAACGCCGATCCGATTCAATCGGGAAAAACGGATAAATACGATATCTCCCGTCATCTTCGACAAGCGGCTGAATCTCACTCTTCGGAATTACCGTCGTATCGATTTGTGGCTTTTGAAGCAGCGAGGTAAAGGAAATCTTGAGTCCATTGGCGATTTTCCACACCGTCGTAATGGTCGGACTCGATTCACCGCGTTCAATCTGCCCCAGCATGGCCTTGCTGACACCCGTCATCTCAGCGACCTTATCTAGACTCAGTTTTTTTTCTTCACGAAACGTTCTCAAATTCTGCCCAAGCACTGCATTAATGTCTTCCACTTCAAACGCCCCTCTTGTATTACATAACGCACGATAATATAATCAAAACGCACAAACGTTACAACGCACATACGTTACACCATAACATACAGAACGGAGGGCATGGTCCATGCACATCATCCCATTTTTGACTTACGTGTTTGTTACAACCTTCACGCCTGGCCCCAATAACATCATGTCGATGTCTAGCGCCAGCCGAAACGGTTTTTCCAACACGCTGAAATTCATCCTTGGCGTGGCTGTGGGATTTTTTGTGATCCTGCTCTTAAGTTGTTATTTTAATCTGCTGCTATTTCATTTCATACCCAAAATTGAATTTTTGACCAGTACTCTAGGTGCCATCTACATGCTGTATCTCGCCTTTAAAATTGTAAATAGTGCCCGGACGGCCGACCAGAGCCGGAACGAGACTTCAACTTCATTCGTCTCGGGACTCTTCCTGCAATTCATCAACCCGAAAGTCATCATCTATGGACTCACCGTAATTTCAACATTTATCATTCCACTGTACAATTCCACGTTGATGTTTATCTTCTTTTCACTCGTACTTGCATTCGTAGGATTTCTCGCAACATCTTGTTGGGCTGCGTTCGGTGTTGCATTTCAACGATTTCTGACCAAATACCGCCCCTTGTTCAATCTCGTCATGGCGCTGATGCTCACGTACAGTGCCCTATCGACCTTCATCTGAAGCGTTCGTTCATGTCTATCAAAATCTGTCTATTTATGTAAAATAACTTGAACTTGGTAACCATATATAATTTCCATGCGAACTTACGCATTTTACAATCAGTTAAGACACCGTGCTCTAACCTAACGGCTTCGAGGAATTGTGAAAACATGACTAGATACGTATTGAATGTCCTCTCACTGATGTTGATTTTCGTGGAATCGTTTTATTTAAATCACGTGCTGTCTCATTGGGAATTTGTCATCACTGGTATGCTTGTAGTCATGTCGTACGGCTTGTTTTCCATGCTCAACTCCGGGTACAGTCTTGCGATCGCAGTGACGGAAGTTCTTGCCGTCGGCTTCTTCATCGTGTTCCAGGCCTGGGAGTACCCTGGGGACTTACATATTTATGTACTCAACGACAACTCCACAGACAACACGGGTGAAATTGCCGATGAATACGCAAATGCATTTCCTATGCTGAAACACATACGTATCCCAGTTGGTTTTCTAAAGGGCAAAGCCCGCGTGCTCAATTATGGCCTATCGTTCGTCAACACGGAGTACATCGCTGTATACGATGCAGACAATCAACCTGAATGCGGGGATTTAATGCCCTTAGTCGAAGCAGCCATGACGACTCCAGGCGCAGTGGGGGCAGTCGGATACGTCAAAACCCTCAATGAAAGCCGCAACTGGCTCACGCGCATGATCGCGATTGAGTTCTCTGTGTTCCAACTATTGATGCAATGTGGCCGCTCGTTACTCATGAATTTGGGATCGTTCACAGGTACAAATATGATCGTATCCCGGCAAGCGCTACTTCGAGTGAACGGCTGGGATGAGTATGCGTTGGCCGAAGACGCTGACCTCACCATGAAACTTACGGCAGCTGGTGGAGTGATTCCTGTGGTATCGCAATCCCGAACGTGGGAACAAGAACCCGAAAACTTTCGAGTCTGGTTTCGACAGCGTACTCGATGGATGCAAGGCAATCTTTATCTCATTCAAAAGACGTTTCAAGAACCAACCTGGCTAAAGGGACGATCCCTGTTTCACACGGTACAGCTACTGTCTGTACATCGGTTTCGTGGTGTTCTTGCTCATTTCGGACGTCTGGTTCGTCCTGGGTGTCCTCGGCGTCGTCCATGTGCATTACACGATCCCACTACTATTGATATGGTTCGAATCTCTCGTCATCTACATCATTCAGTTGATGACAGCGTCGAATTTAGATGGATTGATAAATGGAAAAAACATGCTCATGGTCGCGCTCATGTACTTTACGTATGCACAACTATGGGTTTCACTGCTCTTGTGGGCTACCCTGAAACAGATAAGGACGAGAAGACATACCCCAGTATGGGATAAAACGGTCCGGTTTTAGCGTCGAATAGAGTGCGGGGAACTACGTAGTATACAGGAATGCATCCCCCACTCTGTCCGTTCCTCCCCCAGCGCATCGTTCCCTCTACTCACCCACTGACCCTCGCCAGCACGATGGTACGCTCGTCATTCCCTTCCGATAAAAATTTCTGATTCTATTTGATCGCCATTACTTGCCCTTGAGTCATTTCAACTAATTGGTCAGGCGTCAATGCAAATACCGCTTTAGGATGCCCTGCCGCAGCCCAGATGGTCGTGAACTGAAAAAGGTCTTCGTCAATCAGCGTCGTGATTGACTTGACGTGACCGATTGGGGGAACTCCCCCAATCACAAAACCCGTACATTCACGTACAAAGTCGGCATCCGCCTTTCCGAGTTTATCGTTTAACTGATGGGAAAGTTGTTTTTCGTTGACACGGTTCACCCCGCTGGCCACAACCAATAAAGGGTGGCCCGAGTGCTTCAAGCGAAAGATGATCGACTTTGCAATCTGTGCAACTTCACAGCCAATAGCATTTGCAGCTTCTTCGGCAGTTCGTGTGCTGTCTGGTAATTCAACTACTTCGTTGCTGTATCCTAAATCCGATAGCCAGCTTTGTACTCGTTGAGCGCTTTCTTTGAGCTCTCTCGGCAAAAGTAGTCCCTCCCAAAGGTCCGCATCAGACATAGCCACCTAAGTGGTCGCATCCAAGTCGGTGTAATGTAGGATTTAGATAACGAGATCATCGAGCTATGGCACTTAAGGTCGCTTCACACGCGCGAACTAGGTCCATCCCGTTCAAGAAAATCTGAATGCCCCGCCTGCCGGCACTGATACTGACAGGATCAAGGTCTTGGACGGATTTGTCGATGTAGAGTGGATACTTTTTTCTTACTCCAAGTGGAGAGACCCCACCCCGAATGTAACCCGTCAACGTTTGTAAGTCCTTGACAGGAACCATTTCCACCTTCTTGTTCCCACTGACGGCCGCAGTAGATTTCAAATCCAATTCCGTATTCCCGGGGATGCATGCCATAAGCACCCCTGTTTTATCTCCTCGCAGCACAAGCGTCTTAAAAATCTGTGAAGGAGAGATCCCGACCTTCTCGGCTACCGTTACTGCATCGAGCGTCTGTTCGTCCCATTCATACTCGTGTAGTTGATATGAAATTCTCAGATTCTCTAGAATACGACATGCTGTCGTTTTCGTGGCCATGCATCTTCACCTGACTATGTATAGAGTACAACCTAGGTCATCAAACGAGACCCATGTCCCATTTATAAATTGTAATTCGATATACCGCAAAAGAAAACGAATTGTTCTTGCTTGAACATACGGAATATTTCATGAGCACATAAAGACATCCGCTACGCGTAGCGGACACCTTCTAACCAGACACCCATTTAATGCGGCACCTGTTAGGACATCGGATAAAAGCGACTTTTTACGTACGATGCTCGTTACATCAGGCGATAGACCGTACCGCATACGCAGCGGTCCACTTGATATGCACTGCCCGTGAAATTCAAGAGAAATACTTGGTCGCCATGTTCCCTCAAAACGTTCGCGACGATACCTTCGCCGACCGGTGAACAGAAAATGATATGTACTTCATCGTCCAGCGGAATTCGGACACAATAAGCAGCGATGTCGGTTTGAATCCAGCACTCGGTCGGACGCCGTCCCAACATCGTCGCCCATGTCTCAACGACAGTAGATACATCATCCGTCGCAATAGCGATGTTCCGAAGACGAAGATTGGCGTCAAGGGATTGCACTGAACCGGTTTGTTCATTCACAGTGGACAGGCCATCAAAGTCAGTCGGTACGCGCTTTATGAAAATAGGCAGCGGGATATCTGACCTTGATCTCACTTTTGGAACCAGCACGACTGATTCGACGACGTCTCCCGTCGGCAATTGCACCAGTTCACGAGTTGGACCTTCGACGACATATTCTTCATTCCTTAACAGCTCGGCACAGGAATCAATATCATCTACACCCAAAGCGATCCACGTACGCGTTCGAGCGTTGTCATCCTGGATAACTGTCTCAGATGCACCTCCATTCAATAACAGGGTTAACGGCGTACAGTACTCGACATAGGCGTTCGTACACACATGCAATACAGTAGCCGCACGTCCATTGCCAACTTGCACCACTGGTTGAATCGCAAGTGAATCTAGTGTCCGCGAAACCTGTTCAGGGTCATCTACTACTTGGATAATATGATCTACCTCCAATTTCATATGATCCCTCCTCCTATTCCTGTGCACCGAAGCGAATCCTCATGAAGGTCTATTTCGTTTCCGGAACACGATCACCAATTCGTTTTGTGAACTTCTACTCACATTGAGGACCTTAATTTCGTCCTTTTGAATTTGAGACTTGATCCATTCCATTTGTACATGCATTTCAGGAATATGTTCCTTGGATAAGATGACCATTTCAAACTCATCAGATATTTCCAAGCGCGCTCACCTCATTTGTTGATCCGCAAGAGCTGAACGGGTATAACACAAGAGGCGACGGAAACAGTTCCGTCGCCTCTTCATGTAAAGTCGGCCATTCGATTTATTCCGATTTTTCCAGTCGATATTATCAGTTTATTTTAAAGAAATCATTTTGTCAACTCAAACGCCATGAACACATTCGATCTGCCTAATCCAAATTGGTGCGATCGCCTACATACATGGACCATTACGTGTGATACGTTGTTGCTGAGTAGAATCGCGATGGTTCCCTGGGGGGATGTCGACCGGACCACCGGAGACGTATCAGCGCAACGGCTGCGCTGCGCGTCTCTTTTTTGTTCCGGGCCATGAATCACGCGCACAATAAGGGGCGGCGTATGAAACATGTTTGGTGCTTACCTGCTGATGGGGGTCATTCATACCTGCAAAGAAAATTGCCCGTTCAGAGGTGATAATCATGCTTCGGTTTGGAATTCTTACGACGGCTCTCCCTGCAAGAGATTCGAAAAAGGCACATCATCGTCATTATGTACCAAGAAAGACCTGGAGGTTATTTCACACGGCTGGATATCAGCACCAAATGAAAGTGCTATTTTTTAGGGCCGAGGACATAGACTTTCCAAAGAAGCGCGTACACGCATGGGCCTCGACGTCCAAGGACGGGTTGTCTGGTTGGTCGAGGAGCTATCACCCGCTGCCAGATGTCGTATATGAAAATTACTATCTAAATCTGGTTGGGTCCGACCCTCGCCTATTGAAGGTGAAACGCGAATTGGTTCGAAGAGGCACGCCTGTATTTAACCCCACCCTATTTAATAAAGCGGCACTTCATCGCATTTTGAGCGCGAGCGACTCGACAAGGAAATGGATGCCGCCATCCAGCCTGATCCGGAAAACATCCGACGTATTGTCGTTTCTCAACACGCACAAGACAGTGTACCTGAAGCCTGTTAATGGAAGCGGTGGAGCAGGAATACTTGAGGTCAAACGCTTGGGACCGGACCAGATCAAAGTTCAATCCGAACGGTTCACGAACAATCAGAGGTTTACCAAACATTTTACGGTAACTCAATTTCAGCATTTTATCACGGGCCAGTTAGCAAAACGGAAGTACCTAGCCCAAAAGGGCCTGAAGCTGATTCATCGAGGTAAACAAAAAATCGATTTTCGGATTGTCGTGCATCGCGATCATGCAGGAGTGTGGAAGTCCGTCGGGGTTCGGCCGAAGTTGGGGAAAGCGGGATCGATCGTCACAAACAGTCACGCCGGCGGCCACAAAACCACATGGAATCAATTGTCCCAATGGAGTCGGCAAGAAGGGCTCCATTTGCCGGAAAAAACCGCGTTAGAAAACGCAGCGATCACTGTAGCTGAGCGGTTAACCGCATTTCGCCCTTACCTTAGCCATTTAGGGATCGACGTGGCCGTATGTGAGGATGGGGAAATTTATGTACTGGACATTAACCCTCGTCCAGGTAGAGATTTGTTAACACCCGAGATGTTGGAGCTTGTGACGCAATATACAGCAGGATTCGCAAGCTACCTAGCGAGACGGCGAGTGCGATCGAGTTCACATGTCAAGTGATACGCCATCAATCGGCGCCTGAGATACGTGCACGCAACTGACCCGCACCGTTGTATAGCACGTTTCAGCAACGTTCACGACGTAAAGAGTTCAAACGTTCGGGGGGCTCCCGCCCCCTGCTTCGTCAGCGTCAACTGTTCTGCCGATACAACTCCGCGAATCCTCGTGCAGTTCTACTCCATGTAAAGCGCCGAGCGTGACGTCTTGCAGCTTGACTATATTTGAGATATCGCTCGCTGGAAGCAAATGAACGTATAGCAGCTGCGAATTGACTGGGACTTTGAAAACTGTGAATCAGGACGCCACCCTTACCTCCTACTGCTTCTGGTACGCCCCCGATGTTACTGGCCACTACGGGAAGCCCATAGGACATCGCCTCGAGATTCACTAATCCGAACGCTTCATGTTTCTGCGAAGGACACACGAGGATATCGTGTGATTCATAGTACGAGGAGAGTTTCTGTGGTTGCACAAATCCTGCGAATTTGACATCCAAACCACGTGCCATGCGCTTAAGCCGTGTACGGTAAGCTCGCTCCCAAGGGTGTGTCCCCCCGACGACCGTCAGCTTCACCGGGGTGGAGTCACGAAGAGCACGGACGGCCCGGATGAGTACATGAACCCCTTTCTGCTCGATCACGCGGCCCACGAACAGCACGCGAAGCGGAGTGTGAGGCCCACTGCGAGCAACTGCGATCCCGCGTTGGTTTTGTGTGACTCCAGGATAGATCACGTGCGGGTGCCAAGTAGATTTGAGTCGAAATCGGGATCGTATGGTGCGGGCTAAATCTGCGCTGTTGCAAACGACCACTGCCCGATTCAATATCTCCCGCGCATGACTCTCAGATATGTGCCTCCGACTTAGAAAAGTGAGTGAATGAAGATTTAAGATCACGCGCTTGGTTGGAAAACCCTTGGCAATCTCTAGGGCTTGGGCAGGACGGTTATCGATTTGGATCACGTCTGGATGGTAAGAGTGAATGACTTTGTGAACGTTGCGCCAATACTGCTCTTTTGAAGCACGCATCGTCAGATGCGTGGCATGTGAGGAAATCCGTTTCCTCTCCGAGCGTTGACCAGGACTGAGCAGTATTACGTCAACATCTGGCCGCTTCGCTAGTTCTCGAAACAAGTTTGAAAGGTATATCTGTACACTCCCGCCGTGTCGAGGGGGGATGGGGAGCCCCTCAGGAGAAACCACAAGGACACGCATGTTCAAAATCGCCTCTTTGTCGTGGACAACCGTAATATGGAAGCATGGCATTTCGCTGTATTGTTTCAAAATATGAGCGCCGATGACTTGTGACACGGCACACGCCGCAATCGTGCAACGTGCCAGGCCATCATCAAAGAGGCGACGGTATGATGTCAGTCGCCTCTCTTGATAAGCGGGCCTCACGGCGATCATCGGCTTCTACTCATGAGGATGTGACCTTCACGCGAAGCGATTCGACGACCTGTTGTACTACGTTGTCGAAGCGATTTCGTACGTCGTCGCCCAAGCTGACACGTCCATCGGCATTGGTCACCACCTCTGTATCTAAGCCGTATACTCCGTTTAGAATCGTCTGCGCACCAACAGCGCTTAAGATCGGCTTAAGCGCGTATTCGATAACCAGTAAGTGTGCGAGACTCCCTCCCAACGCTATCGGCACTACGACTTTCCCAGACAAGATCGTCTGTGGAAGCAAGTCGATGTAACTCTTTAACAATCCTGCGTATGACGCCTTGTACACCGGTGTGGCGACGATCACCACATCAGCTTCTTCAATCGACGCGATGGTACCTTTGATGGTCGAACTATCGAATCTCGCGTACACCAAATCCTCAGGCGGTAAATCGCGGATGGATATCGTTTCTGTTGATACACCATGTCGCCCCAGCTGTTCTGCCACATATCCCAGAACTTTCGATGTTTTTGACACCTTCGACGGACTACCCGATATGAGCAATACCTGTGCCACAGGGACCACCACTCCTTTTCGATCGATAACTGATGAAACGGGCAAACTTAACCGGTGTAACTATCCCGCCAGCGCAACCACCGGCGTTCTAAGAGACGGACGATGGAGTCTGAGAGCTTTCCAACGACCGCAAAGATAATGATCCCGACAAACACGATGTCGGTTTCAGAAAATTGTTGGGCATTTAAAATCAAGTACCCCACGCCGGAACTCGAACCGAGCATCTCCGCGACGACCAGTCCCAACCAGGATACGCCCAGTGCCAAACGCAGCCCTAACAAGATGTTCGGCAATGCAGCAGGTAGTACGAGTTTGGTCAACTGCTTCACACGGCTGAACTCCAATATGCGTGCGACGTCAAACAGTTTGCTATCGACATTTCTGATACCCATAAAAGTGTTAATGTACATTGGAAAAAACGCGCCTGTCGCGATTAGAATGTCCTTCGACCACTCGCCCAGGCCGAGCCATAAGATGAACAGCGGCGTGATCGCCAAATGTGGAACCGTGCGCAGCATTTGTACCGACGGGTCGACCACCTCTTCGAATCGCCTGTACAGCCCAGCAAACAACCCCGTGATTAGGCCAATACTGGCCCCCAATAGAAACCCGATCACCATGCGCAGCAAACTAATTCCGACGTCATTCACTAGTTCGCCAGTGCTGGTCAAACGAACGAAGGCATCCACAATTTGTAGCGGAGAAGGCAGGATTTCCGGAGTCACCCAGTTGAAACTGCAAATCACTTGCCAGATGATGACCACACTGATAGGTAAGTAAGCACCTATCAACGGAATACTCCTTCTCTTGGATCTGCCTCTCGGTCTACGGTTTGTCGCAACGGAATGGGTGACGGCGGAAGGTTCCCCAAGATTCGCTTCGATGTGATTCGACATCGGCGGTTCGAGGTTTTGCATGTACATCCCTCCTATTTTTCAGATTCTTTTAGAGCCTGTTCGATATACGAATTATCGACTACCTTGGAGACGTCCACTTTCGCGCTCAGTCCGCCGTGGCTGTACAAGAAATCCGCAGTAGTCTGCTGCTCCTGGATCACCTGGTTGGTGATTTCTGCATTTTCCTCATCAGAGTTCAAAATCATCTGCTTCACAATTTGCGGGCTTAAATGTGTGGATTGAGCATATAGCTGCACAGCGCTGTCCAGATGTTGGTTTTGCCAGTCCAATGCTTGTTGATAAACTTTGAGGAAGAGGACCACCAAGTCCGGGTGCTCTTGTGCAAACTTTGTACGCACGATGGTAAATCCAGGGCTGGCAGTTCCCAAGTCTTGTTCGTTTGTGAGTTCTACAGCGCCGTGCTCCGAGACTTCCTCCGTAATATAGGGGTCCCAAGTTGCCCATGCATCCACGGCGTGCGAGTCAAACGCCGGTTGCGCCTGATTGGGTTGCAACTGAACAATATGAATATCCGAAGCACTCAGTCCAGCGTGCGCAAGCGCCTGATATAACAAATTGTAGGCTGAACTCCCTTGGGCCACGGCTACTTTCTTGCCTTTTAAGTCCTGAAGACTTGTGATCGGGCTGCCCTTCGGGACCAAAATGGCGTCACCCTTCTTGCCGTCGCTATCCACCGCGATTTCCTCAAAGTTTACATTCGCCGCTTGCCCGACGAGCACGGGTGCATTTCCCACTTGACCAAAATCGATGTGATTGGAGGCGATGGCTGGGAAGAACGGTGGCCCGCTGGTGAATTGAACGAAATTCACCTTGGCGCCCACTTTGGCAAACGCCTGTTCAAACCATCCCTTTTTCTGGGCTAGATACATCGGGCCCGTCAGTGCCTGTGTGCCGATGTTGACGACCACGCCTTGATCACTTTGGCCACCGGTTGCGTTGGCACTCGAAGTGCCAGCCGCAGCGCCTGTTGACGAACTCGCCGTGCCACACCCTGCGAGCGCTATAGTCGCAATAAAAGGTGTAATGGCAAGCAGAATCTTTGATTTCATCCCCAATTTCATCAGACTTCCCTCACATTCTCTTAAGTTTGAACACCCTATTGCTCAGTGTGCTGCAACATATGAGCCTCCAACTGAGCCAGTACATTTCGTCTTACCTCTAAGAATTCGTTGCTAGAGCGCTTCCTCGGGTGAGGGATGTCGACAGGGACCACGCTGTGAATCGTTCCTGGCTTGGCGCTCATGATCACGACTCTTTGCGCTAAAACAACCGCCTCGTCGATGTCGTGCGTCACTAGGATCATCGTCGTTTTGTTTTGTTCCCAAATATCTAGAAGCACATCTTGCATATGAGCTCGGGTGAATGCATCGAGCGCGGCAAAAGGTTCATCCATCAAGAGCACTTTGGGATCTCGAAGCAGAGCTCTAGCAATCGCCACGCGTTGTGCCATCCCCCCCGACAACTGCCTTGGAAACGATTTTTCAAAGCCCTCGAGATGTACCAGGCGGATCAAATCTCGAACTTTCGCACGAACCTCGGGATTTTTCAAAGACAAATCTGCTGCAATGTTGCCCTCGACCGTAAGCCAAGGAAACAGCCGGTGTTCTTGAAAGATAAATCCCTTGTCAACGCCCGGTTGATGAATCTGCTCCCGGTCGATTTTGACAACTCCGTCGTACTCTGCGTCGAGTCCTGCGATGACTTTTAGCAAAGTACTTTTGCCACACCCGCTAGGACCAATGACAGTAATCAATTCGCCTTGCTCAACGCGCAGATTGATATTGGATAAAACTTTCAGCGACGTCTGACCATTGTGAAACGTCTTATTCAGTCCATGGATGACTAACGGCTCGCTATCCACCATTCCGAGCACCTCCCTTGTCAGATGTGATGGATCCGGCTGCTTGCTAATTTCTCCTTGATGAGCGGTAAAACCGTCTCTCCAAAACGCGTCGCCTCTTCCAAGTGCGGGTAACCTGAGAGCACGAACGACGAAACGCCAATTTCGACGAATTCCAGCAGCCTATCGGATATTTGTTCTGGTGTTCCCACGAAGGCCACGGCCCCGCCTCCACGGATGGCTGACAACCCAGCCCACAGATTCGGCCCAATGACAAAATCATCAGACTGAGATTGCTGCCACAATTCGTTCTGGCGCGTCTGATTGATCGCATCCGTTCTCGTCACTCGCTGTTTCGCGGTTTCCAAGTCAGCCGGGCTGACTTTGCTGATGATCTTTCTCGCTGCCTCCCAAGCCTCTTCTTCGGTATCGCGCACGACGACTTGAGCCCTCAGTCCGTACCTCAACCCGGAACCGTTAGTTTGGTCGTGTACCTCACGTCGATAGGCTTCAACTTCTCGAATTTGCTCCTTGATCCACTCAAGGGGCTCCGCCCACATTAAGTACACATCAGCTGCCTCGGCTGCTACCCGTTTGCCGGACGGTGAATCCCGCCAAAATAGAGGGGTGGATGTGGACGCTGAACAGGTGCCGGATAACTGATAGCACCTTCTAGTACGTAGTAGTTTCCGGAATAACCCAATCGCTCCGTACTCGCATAAGTCGCCATCTGGGCTTTGGATTGACCCTGAGTCGCTCTTGCTGAATTGGTCCATACCCCTTTCACGATTTGCAAGAATTCAAGCGTTCGTTCATAGCGTTTGTCGTGCTCGTGGGCGAGTGGGTCGCCCGTTGCGATCAAGTCGTCTGGCGATCCACCTGTGACGACATTGATCAGCGCCCGACCATTCGATATCTGGTCTAAAGAAGCAGCCATTCGCGCTGCAAGAACAGGCGCGATTAATCCGGGCCTCATCGCCACCAATGGTTTTAGGTACTTCGTATGGGCAACGATCGCCGATCCAACAACCCAAGCATCCGTACAAATCCCACCTGTGGGAATTAATGCGAATGAAAACCCTCCATCCTCAGCAGCCTTTGCGATCTGAACCATGTAGTCCAGCGTCGACTCGCGCTCAGGCTGCACGCCGATATAGGGGCCATCACCTGTCGTTGGGATGAACCACCCAAACTCGACATTCGTACTGATGTTTGTCACACTCACCACTCCTAGACACCCGTTGTATAACAAAAGGCCCAATACCACCTGTGCACGACAGGGGTAATGGGCCTCCAGTTATCTGGTCGGTTAACCATGTTGTAACAGATTCGATTTTGCTAATCCTTATCGGATTAGTGAGGTTAACACTAACACGCACGCTATACCCTGTCAACATCCTTTCACCCATTTTTTGATAAGCGGTTGACAGTCATTCTGAATTCAACATACAATTTCGGTAAAATCCATTGGAACACTCGATATTGAGGTTCCACATTGCTGACTCTACGAAGAGAGGCAACCGGTGGGAGAAGAGCCGGTTACCTCTCTTTTTTCGATCGGTGATTGGATTGCTACTCTAGCCATTTTGAAAAGGTAACCGGCTCAAGCGTTCCATCAGTGATGTACAAATCAGGACATACGCGAGATCGGGAGGAATGTTCATGAACGTGTTTTGGTTTATTCCGACACATGGTGACGGCCACTACTTAGGGACAAAAAAGGGATTTCGCCCCTTGGATTTCGGCTATGCCCAACAAGTCGCGCAGGCCGTAGACAAACTCGGCTACAAAGGAGCTCTTCTTCCTACCGGCGCAACCTGTGAGGATGCATGGATTGTCGCATCTTCACTGATTTCATCGACCAAAAACCTCAAATTTCTCGTCGCCGTACGGCCCGGGTTGATGTCGCCAACACTCGCGGCGAGAATGGCCGCCACGTTTGATCGTCTATCCGAGGGGCGCCTACTGATCAACGTCGTCACTGGCGGAAATCGCGTAGAACTCGCCGGCGATGGTCTATTCGCCGACCACGACACGCGCTATGAAATCACCGATGAGTTCCTTACTGTGTGGCGAAGTCTCTTGCAGGGCAAGGAAACCACCCTGGCCGGTAAGCATATCCAGGTTGAAGCGGCAAAGCTAAACTTTGCCCCCAATCAGAAGCCGTATCCCCCCCTCTATTTCGGCGGTTCATCTGACGCGGCACAGAATGTGGCGGCAGAGCACGTCGACGTCTATCTGACCTGGGGCGAACCAGTTGACCAAGTCCGTGAAAAGATTGAACAAGTTCGGGCGCTAGCAGAGGAGAACGGGCGTGAAGTGCGGTTTGGCATCCGACTCCACGTGATCGTTCGCGAAACGGAGCAGACTGCATGGCAAGCTGCGAATGAATTGATCAAATATTTGGACGCAGACACCATTCAAGCCGCGCAGCGCCGCATGAAGCAAATGGATTCGATAGGTCAACAGCGCATGCTCGAGCTCCATGGAGATTCGCTGCAAAACCTCGAAATCAGTCCAAACCTGTGGACTGGGATCGGACTCGTTCGTGGCGGTGCGGGCACTGCATTAGTTGGAAGCCCCGAAATTGTCGCACAGCGGATGCAGGAATACGCGGACGTAGGCATTGAGACGTTTGTGCTGTCAGGATATCCCCACTTGGAAGAGGCCTATCGCTTTGCCGAACTCGTATTTCCACTGTTGCCCATCGAGCAACAGAGAGAGCTCACCGCCTCGGGTGAATTCAAAGCGGGAACAGCCATTCCGTTTCACCAAAGCGCTCGACCATGACAAGGAGGGAACGTGAATGGTCAGATCGGGAGAGAAGATGAGATTAGGTGCATTCCTATCCGTACCGGGGCATCACGTGGCATCCTGGAGGTATCCGGACGCCGCAACCGACCAATTGCTAGATTTCGAACTATATAAGCGGATCGCACAGATAGCTGAACGCGGCAAGTTTGACATGGTATTCTTTGCCGATATTCTGGCAGCGGCCGCGAAAAACGACGCCCAGATCACGCATATGGTGAATACGCGCTTTGATCCGATGACGCTATTGCCTGCCATGGCGGCTGCCACAGACAAAATTGGACTTGCCGCCACAGTGTCTACGACATACAACGAACCGTACCACGTGGCGCGCAAGTTCTCGACCCTCGATCACATCAGCAAAGGACGAGCAGCGTGGAATCTGGTCACCTCTTCAAATGAAGACGAAGCATTTAACTTCAGTAAAGACAATCACTTGCTTCACGAATTGCGCTACCAGCGCGCCGGGGAGTTTGTCGACGTCGTAACCGGCCTCTGGGACAGTTGGGAAGATGACGCACTTGTCATGGATAAGGAGTCCGGAATCTTTGCGGAGAAGGAGAAACTGCACGTTTTAGACTACAAGGGAACACATTTTGCCGTCCGGGGCCCGCTCAACGTCGCCAGGCCGCCGCAAGGTCATCCCGTCGTCGTGCAGGCGGGATCGTCGGAGGATGGAAAAGAACTCGCTGCACGAACTGCAGATGTCGTGTTCACAGCGTGGCAAACGCTTGAAGAAGCCAAGGGATTTTATGACGACCTCAAGGGCCGTCTAAAACAATACGGCCGCTCGCCAGAGAGCCTAAAGATTATGCCCGGAGTGTTCCCGATCATTGGTCAGACAGAAGCAGAGGCGAAGCAAAAAGCGGAGTTACTTCGAAACCTAATCCCTCCTGCAGCAGGTGTCGGATTGTTGTCCAGGATGATCGGGGTCGATTTATCGAAATACCCGCTTGACGAACCGTTGCCAGAACTCCCGAGCGAGGACGCCATCAATGGCGGGAAAAGTAGACACAGCTTGCTCAAGAACTTGGCAAAACGCGAAGGTCTTACGATTAGGCAGTTGTATCAAAGAATCGCCGGTGCCCGTGGACATCGGGAGATTCTCGGCACGCCTACGCAAATTGCCGACCAGTTAGAAGCCTGGTTTCATGCCGGAGCAGCAGATGGATTCAACATCATGCCCCCCTACTTTCCGGGAGGACTCGAGGATTTTGTCGAACTCGTCATACCGGAGCTCCAGAATCGGGGACTGTTCCGTACCGACTACGAAGGAAACACGTTGCGCGAAAACCTAGGCCTCTCCCGGTCTCCAAACCAATTTGCCAAAGATTCCTCACATGTGATTTGACAGCTGTACAAGATTTGACGACAACGGGGGCATCGAGCCCCCTTGTTCAATGCATCCAGTGCGTGCCGCCCATCGGTACCTACGAATCGACGTCAATACCGTCTTCACGTGCCATTCGATTCCTCGGTGACCCATAGTCCTTCAAGCGTTCTTCCACAAAATGAATAAACGCTAGTGCGGCATGACTGAGATATTTATCCGCCCTGTAAATGATACTCATCTCCCTCACAGGCGGATAATCGTGGATCGGGATAAACCGCAAATTCAGATGATCCATCGATTCAAGCAGTGAATACGCGTGGATGGCCACCCCTATATTTTCTTTCACAAAGTAGAAAAGCGACGGGTTGGAACTCGTTTCTACGACCACGTTCAGGTTGAAACCGTGTTGTTGACACCAGTTCTCCACGAATCCCCTTCCCCAGAAGTCTTTCGGATAGATTACGATTGGCAACCCTTTGAGCTCACTCAAGGAAATCGACTCTTTGCTGGACAACTCATGATCCTTTGAAGCAACTACCCCATACTCTTCTCGACTCAACGGGCGTATGACCAACCGACGGTCGAATAAAGGCTTCACGGAAATACCGATATCAATTTCATTACTCAGCACCAGTTCCGCTAGATCGACCTCCGAAACGATTTTCAACCTTACGTTCGGATATTGCTGAAAAAAACTGATAAACATTGGGGTCAAACGGAAATCAAGCTCGGATGGCAGCGCCCCAACGCTAAGACTTCCTCCCTTTTGACTGTGAAGCTCCTCTATCTCATGAAGTGCATTTTGGAGGTTTTGGAACATGCTCTGCGTGTGTCGAAAGAGGATGGATCCCGCTTCGGTCAGGGCAATTCGCTTCCCGATACGGTCGAATAAAGGCGTCCCGATTTCCTCCTCGAGCGATTTCACTTGCAGGCTCAAATTCGGCTGAGATATACCGACCCTTTCAGCAGCCTTGGTAAAATGTAGCTCTTTGCACACTGCGGCAAAGTACTCCAGTTGTCGAAGTTCCATTCAGTCCTACCCCCACGCACAGAATCATTTGCAAAACAAATCATTATTATAAATTCAATGTAATTGATAAATGATCAGTCTCCAAGTACGATTCTCTCAGTCGATCCGGTGACGCTTCGAGTCGATGTGCACGGCGCAAAACCAGCGCAAACTTTCCACTCTGTCTGGAGTCGTCCCGTAATCGTAGAAACGACATTATGCTGCAAGAGGAGTTAACCACCAACATGAAACGAAACGCACTTCTAATCGCGATCGCATTATTTATGGCCTCACTTAATTTACGACCAGCCATTAACTCAGTCGCTCCATTACTCGGTAACATTAGCGCAGAACTTGGAATGAGTGCAGGCGTCAGTAGTTTGTTAACTTCCATTCCCGTGCTATGCATGGGCGTTTTTACGCCAGTCGCCGTAAGAGCGAGCGATAAATGGACGATTGAACGCATGATTGGGTTGTCCCTAGTCGTGATCGGCATCGGTACTGGCTTACGTTTAGTGACTCATTCGGTGACCTTTCTACTGATTACCGCTTTGATCGCGGGCGTCGGTATTGCCATGATCGGCCCACTGCTATCCGGTTTCATCAAACAGCATTTTCCAAAGCACATTCCGATCATGATTGCGGTGTACACAGTGGCGCTCACGCTGGGTGCTGCTATCAGCACTTCTCTGTCGATACCCTTGCAGAAAAGCTTCCACTCCTGGCAAGGCTCTCTTGCATTCTGGGCCATCCTCGCGTTCATCGCCGCTTTGATCTGGTGGTTATGTATCAATCTCCAGTTTACAAAAGCAACTCACGCGGAATCAGCAAGTATGAAAGCAAAATTGCCATGGAGCAACGGCAAAGCGTGGCTAATCACCTTGTCTTTTGGTCTGATGGCCATATTGTTCTATTCGTTTACCGCTTGGCTCCCGCAAATTATCCAAGGCATGGGGTACTCGAAATCGTACGCCAGCACTTCTTTAACCATTTTTGTCGCCATCCAAATTCCTGTCAGTCTAGTGCTCCCTACCGTGTTGCACAAATTTCCCTCTCGACGCTTGTGGTTAGTTGTCGAATCCTTGTTCGAGCTACTCGGTATGACCATGCTTGTGTTCAATGTTGATCCATTGTTGGCTTCAGCATTCATCGGAATCGGCGCAGGCGGACTATTTTCTTTAAACCTGCTTCTACCAATCGATGCGACAAATCACCACCATGAGGCGGCCGCGTGGTCAGCGAAAGCCCAGTCTGTTGGTTATGTAATTGGTGCGTTTGGCCCAATCATACTGGGCTGGATTCACGGTGTTAGCAACAGCTTTAGGACGACTGTTTGTACGCTCATCGTCATTAATCTAGTAATGATCATCATCCAAATTGCCACAACCGCACAAGACCGTAAATCGATGGATTTGCAGAACAGAAGCGACTTCACGATGGAATGAAAAAGACCCACCAACCGCGCCTCTCATCCGCGTCGGCGAGTAAGAGGCGCTTGAGGCAGTGCCACGAGACAGGTAACCTTGCCAGCCAGTTTGACAAGCCACGCCGCCAACCTCTCTCCCGAAGTCAACTGCCCTGCCATCCCATCGCCTTTAAGGGTGGTTCAACTCTCTCTGTGGGTTTGGACACTATATAATGTTATAACCACATTCGATAAAACCAATAGGATTAATTGGATTTCGTGTCAATTCCCCATCACCAAGCGATATACTGAACATCAAATCATACGTGCGCAGCCAGACAGGAGGGTTTTTTGTGGATTCGATTTACGACAGTCAAATGCGTCTAGTTGACGTGATTTTGAAATCATTGGATGGTTTGATGTACGGTTCGGTCAATATCACTGTACACGATGGGAAAATTACACAGATCGATCGCCTTGAAAAGCACAGAATGTCCCCGCCGGCAGCATTAGACACTGTGGATAAACATTCCAAAGTAACGCTGAATCGGGTCGAGCGCGCAGGCATGTGATGTCCTTTGTGGGCACACAAGCGGCCTGGAGGACGCGAGCGTAGAAGCCACGTCCTCCAGCTAACCACCGGACCCGCGCCAAGATGCGACGAAGTCGCCACGGTGTTCATCCCCCGATTGATGCCTCATTGGTTTATGGATTGGATCACTTCTGGAAATACTGGAGTGGCAAACAAGTCTCAACACCGTGAGGGAAAACACCATGACCACCTGGGAAATTCTAATCCAATCCCTTGTTTCATTTATTGTTCTGTTTATCTTGGCTCGCATTATGGGAAAGCGCCAAGTGGCTCAATTAAACTTTTTTGATTATATTGTCGGCATCACGATCGGGAACATCGCCGCAAGTTGGTCCTTGGATGAGGTAAAAAGCATTCATGCTATCGCATCTCTGTTGGTTTGGACCATCGTTCCTCTGATTGTGGCGTTCGTTCAGCGAAAGTCGTACAGAGGTCGAATACTACTAGATGGAAAACAACAGACTCTGGTTAAGAACGGACAAATCTTAGAAAGAAATTTGAAGAAGTCGAACTTGAATATCGAGGAACTTATGCTTCTGCTCCGCCAAAAAGACATTTTCAAGTTATCAGACGTCGAATTTGCTGTGTTGGAAACGAATGGTTCGTTAAGTGCCATGAAGAAGACAGAGTTGCAGCCCGTCACACCTAAAGATGCAGGTATTCAGGTCATCGGCGAACGAGAACCTCGATTGGTCATCATCGACGGTCACGTGATGGAGAGAGCCCTTCAACAAACGGGCTACTCACGTGAATGGTTACTCGGAGAAATTATGAAACAAGGGGCATCCGATGTAAAAGATGTATTTATCGCTCAAATTGATTCAAACGGATCAGTCTATGTCGATCTTTATCACGATTCAATACAAGAACCGCGAATTAAAGAAAAGCCACTGCTCGCTGCATCGTTAAAAAAATTGCAAGCTGATATGATGTCATTTGCCTTGGAAACGAACAACCCGCACGCGAAAGAGTCATACACCCAAGGTGCGGACACATTAGATAAATTGCTTAAAGATGTTACCCCGTTTTTAAAGGAGTAACGAGCAACGACCATTTGTGCGTCAGCGTTTGCCGCGATGGTGCACGTCGCCTGAAATTACAAAAGGCATCTAACTTTCCAAGCGCACAGCATCCAAATCCGAGCAGGGGCCAGTTCTCCTGATGTATGTAAAAAAGTCGTGTGGATACTGGTTTTTTTCGTCCACTCGTCCTTTGGATCGGCTCACCAATTCCCAATCAGCCAAATCGAACTCAAACTTCACATCTCCCTCAAACGTATGCCATATCACGGTTAGGTAGAGCTTCGTTGCGTCGCGCATAACCTGCGAAAACACTTCTGCTCCCCCAATGACAAATACCTCTTCTTCAGACCGAACAAATGGCTGTAATTCCTGGAGACTGCGAATGACCTCGCACCCATCAGCAGAAAATGTGCGGTCCCTTGTGAGAACTATATTCCTTCTCCCCGGAAGTGGCCTCCCAATTGCCAGGTAGGTCTTACGGCCCATGACAATGGTCTGTCCCATCGTCAGGTCCCTAAAAAATTTCAAATCGGAAGGTAAATGCCATGGAAGTTTACCCTCTTTTCCGATGACGTGATTTTCGCTCATCGCCACAAGTAATGACAGCACAGTCCCCGACCCTTCTTCGTGATGACATAACAACCATTCTTTCAAACGACGATAGGGCGATAGTTCTTGTTTATGGTTATCACCCAAAGCCAACCGCTTGATACACGCCTACGGTGGATTCGATGCAACGCGCAAAAACCTCACTCCGTCCACGGAGTGAGGTCTTTGCTTCCTGTGACTGCCACTGACTGAACCTGACACCACTACGCGCCAGTGAAGAAGATCGGGTTCGACAAAGCGGCCATCCGCAACCCGTCCACTTCGGCGAAATATCTCCACAATTCTGCCCGGACAAAGCGCGTTGGAGCTTTTCTCACTTCTGTCGTCCAATCACCTCGTTCGATGACTTCGTGCCTCTCAACCTCACCATCTTCCGTGATCACAACGACGACATCCTTCGGTTCAACGCCTTCAATATGTACGTTGATCGCTGCATCCGAAGCACCAACCTCGTCACCCATGAGTGCTAGGCCGCACGATAGTTCGATGCGCGGGCCATTCGGACAGTAGCTGAAACTGGCATGTCCAGCGTCAATCGCTGAAAGAATATCCGATGCCCGTTTGGACGAGGCATACACGTACGTGGTGGGATATCCATGGCGGACGTACGGATGCTCGCGATGCGTATCACTTCCAGCGACGGCGATGACCCGCCTGCCTTGTGCCAACATGATTTGCCACAGCGCGACACTCTGCTCGTTCGAAGGACGCCATGGACCGTTCCAAACTTCCAGCCAGTCAAATGGCACATCGTACCCCCACTGCCACTGACAACTCGGACCCCCGTCGTCATACGGATGGTTCACAGATATTCGGGCGCCGCGCCGCTTTGCCTCTTGCAAGAGTCCGATGACATCCGCCGGCACCTGCACGCGAAAATCGTCACAGGGAGTCGGAATCCCGAACAAATTGGCGTGGCCCCGATAGGTCGTCAGCTCCATGGCGGGGATGTAGGTGACTGATGAATCCCTGGGATACAGGTAATTTTGGCTTGTCGTGTTGTGATCGGTTAAACCGATAAAATCTAGGCCATTGCGCATTGCGATCTCGTCCAGCTCACTGAGGGTATACGCCCCGTCACTGTGCAGCGTATGGACATGAAGGTCACCCTGAAGCCATTGGCGGCTAGCTTTCACCAACGTCACCGTAGCATCGACGTGCGCTCCACTTTTCCCAATGACGTACAAACCAAGCAAGATGGCCCACCTGCCCGTTGGCAAGTCGCCGGCGAGGTAACCAGGCGTCGCGTCATCTAGGCTTATTCTCAAGTCGTACTTCGTACTCCCGCTCCAGCCGCGAACTTGAGCCGGATCGCAAAGACCCACGTCGATGATGCACGGTTCCTTCGCCTGTGGCGTGACGTTGATGGTGATGCAAATCTCGTAGATATCGTTCGGGACATCAAAGGGAAGTTCAAGAAACCCACCTGTATCCTGCTCTGTGACATCCGTTGATAGATGGAGCACGCTCATCATCCGCCTCTCTCCTATTCTTTGCTTGCACCTAGAAAAATGCCTTTGACAAAGTACTTTTGAACAAACGGATAAGCCAGCATCAAGGGCAGGACGGCGATGATGATCCCGGCCATTTTGACGTTAGTGGTGACCAGATTGCCACTTGAAGTGGCAGAGCCTTCATTCACCAGACCGTTGAGGGCCACTTGAAGCGTATTCTTACTCGAGTCGTTGATTAGCAACACAGTGGTCAAAAGATTGTTCCAACGCGAGACAAACTCGAATAATGTGACCGTGGCCAACCCAGCTTTGGAGAGAGGAATATACACGCGCCACAAACAGCGAAAGTGGCCCGCGCCATCGATTTTGGCGGCGTCCAATATGTCTGTGGGAATAGACTGAAAGAAATTTTTCATCAAGATGATACTAAACCCTGAGACGGCACCCGACAGGATCAATGCGATTAAGGTATTGAGCAGTCCAAATTGCTGGATGGTCACGTAAAACGGGATCATGATAGCTTCAAACGGAATCATCATGGTGACCAAAATGAGACCCGAAATAACGCGCCGTCCCGGCAATGATGGCTGGGCTAATGCATAGCCAGCCAACGTCGACAACAGCACGTGAAGCAAAGTCCCCGACACGGAGACCAACACGCTGTTTTCAAATGGCTTCCAGAGATCTAAGACCGTCCAAACCGTTTGGTACCCAGACAAACTGAAGTGACGGGGCCACATCAGGATGCCTGGCTGCATCGATCCGAGGTTAGAACTGAACGATTCAGCCAGCGCGTTCCACAACGGGACGATCATTGTGGAAGCGATGAGCGCGAGAAACAATACGTTCACGATGGTAAAAACCCGACGTCCGCCAGTCATTTTACGTTGCATCGGGATACGCCCCCTTCAAATTTCGTATCGGACCAGCCGTCGTGTGAAAACCGTTAACAATAGCGAAAATAGCAGGATAATGAGCGCGCTGGCAGTCGCTTGCCCAATGTTCATCTGTGTAAATCCCTGGTCATACACGTAGGTCATCAACACGTTGACGGTCGGATCGATGACTGCATTACGCATCACGTAAATCTGGTCGAACATTCGCAGAACACCCATGATGGACAGAAGGCCGACAATCTGCATCGTTCTCGCAAGACATGGGATGGTGACATACCAGGTCTCCTGCCAGCGATTTGCACCGTCAACCTGCGCCGATGCGTAAAGCTCGGGATTGATGCCAACGAGCGCCGCTAAATAAATCACACAGTTGAACCCAACGTCCTTCCAAACACTCACCAAAATGATGACCCACCGCGCCACATTGGGATCCGACATAAACTGGACAGAGGAAATACCGAATGCATTCAACACAGCATTGACCAATCCGCCATCTGGGTTCAGCAATTGAATCCACAACCCGCCGACGACCACCCACGAGAATAGATGCGGAAGGTAGATGATCATCTGCACGCTGCGCTTCAACCACTGCTGCATCAGCTCGTTCAGCGATAGGGCGATGACGATCGGCGCTACAAAGCCGATCGCCAGCATACTGACGCCAAGTACTAACGTGTTGCGAAAGTCGACCCAAAAGGTTGGATCCGTTAGCACATTTCTAAAATTCTCGATCCCGACAAACGGACGATTTCCAATCAAATTGAAATCTTGCATACTGATCAGCACCGAATGCACTAGTGGATAGTACGTAAGGGCCATGAAGTAGGCAATCGTCGGCAACAACATGACGTACAGTGGTATCGCTCGCTTCCATTTGCTCAAACGGCGGGTCCGATACACGATCGACGGATTCGTCTGTTGATGGAGCAACCCCGTGCTAGCCAAGATAAAACTCCTCTCCTTGCCAAATGTCGTTCCTTACTGGTCGATGTAGTGGTCTCGCAGTAATTCTGCGTGCATTTGCTGTACTGCAGCTTGCGGAGATAGCTTACCTAGAATTGCTTCATCACCGTATTTCCAAATGATATTTTGAGCATTGGTCCAGTTCGCGTTGATGAGCGGCTGATACCCATCCTCAATGCCGATTTGTCGTGCATTTGCATACCCCTTCTGGAGTTGTGGAAATGGATTTTGCCAGTACGAACTGATTGGTTCTGGATCCCCGTGATCCATGTTTTCATCCGTACCAACCGACGTCAGTTGATATTTTCCATTGTTAACGGTGTAATCAATGCCCTTTACACCCAGGGACCCGAGAACTTCACCGGACTGCGTATTCCACCACTCCAAGAATTTGAACGCCAACGCCTTATCCGGTGCATTGGAAGGAATCGCGAAGAGGCTCGTATCCCCCATCGACACAAGCGATTTGCCATTCGGGCCAACGGCTCCCGGTAGAGCCTCTGCATCAAACGATGCACTGGCGCCCTGCGTTTTCGCCAAGTTATTCAACATGGGAACCCAGGCATCCCAGTAGACGAACATGCCAACGCGATTGGAGAGGAAGAGGTTTCGCTCGTCAGCCGTACTATTCGTTACGAAATTGGGATCGAGTAGGCCATTGGCGTAAAGCTTGTGCAGCCATGCATAGACAGGCACTGCAGCGGAGGTTGCATACGGAATGGACAGCTTACCATCGGTCTCGACATATCCATTCTTGAGCCCCACAGCACTCATAAATGGCTCGATATCGTACAAGGAGGACAGAGTTAGGCCGTAGGCATGCTCCTTGGTTTTGAACGCTTGGAAGACTTGATAGAAATCGTTGAGCGTCTTTGGCTGCGACAGCCCCAACTGCTTCAACCAATCCTCGCGGACGATCGGCATCAACGCACCCTGATACTTGACGGGAACACCGTAGATCCCTTGGTCGTTAGGGCTGGAAAGCTTAATGTCGTTCCATTCATACTGCGGTACAACCTTCGGGTCTCCAAGCACAGAAGACTTCTCAATTTGACTTTGCAAGTTGGTTACTTCTCCAGCCTTGGCCAATGTCGCCAACGTGCTTCCTTCGGTGTAGACAACGTCGATCTTCTGCCCCGCCGCCAACATGGCCGTCAATTTTTGATCATAGTCTCCTGTCGTGCTAATCAACTGCACTTTGCAGTGCAAAGCCTGCCCAATGGCGTTGGCAAACGCAGTGTTCTCCTGCGGATTTTTGCCACCAATGACCCCGGTCGCAATGGTTAAGGTCGGTTCATTCGTAGTCGACGCTGCGGCGTTTGTCGTATTGTTAGACTGAGACGTACCGCAGCCAACCAACGTAGAGACAGTCAAAACCGATGTGGACAGAACAGTTAGGACGCGACGAGTTGTTTTCATCGTAGGAATGCTCCTCTACACATTTAGTTTCGTTACGGGATACGCTGACATGATTCACGGACTACCAAGTTCGAACGAATGGTTTGATGAACAATTGGCGCAGAATCGTCCTCGATCCGACGAATCAGCAAAGCGGCCGCTTCGCGTCCAAGATCTTCTGCATTCAACGACACACCGGACAGCGGCGGACGGAATTCCGGTGCAAAGACCGAGTCATCGCTAAAAGCAAATACCGAAATATCACCTGGGATCGAAAGCCCCAACTCCCCCGCCGCCCGGTACACACCGAGTGCCACCTTATCGGTATCCGCAACCACAGCAGAGAACGAAACACCTTGCGCAATCAGTCGGTGCATACTCTCCCAGCCGTAGTCGAGCGACAGCACGGACGCATCTTTGAACACGTGAAGTTCAGGTCGGACCGAGATGCCAGCTTGTCCTAAAGCTGCCTCGTACCCGCGTTGACGGTCGATGGAAACTGTCCGCTCCTCAGAAGTATTCAAAAATAAAATGTCGCGATGACCGAGGCGGATCAGATACTGGGTCACCTGTTCTGCCGTCATTTCGTTGTCGTTATCGACATAACACAGCTGAGCGCGCAATCGTTCTGGTGGCTTCCCAACAACTACCGCAGGGGGATCTGACTGTGTTCTCTGCGTCAACCGAGTGTCATCCTGTTCCGGATCCAGGAATATTTCTCCGTCCACCGGATTCGTCGTCATATACTTTGCTTGCCCTTGATAAGCGGTAGACATCGTATTGATCAGCAGCCGATACCCGTGTTCGTAACAAACTTGCAATACACCGTTGATCAACGACATGTGGAACTTACTGAATTTCGTGTTCTCTCCAGGCATACTCAAACCGACAATGTTCGTCTTTTTTACGGAGAGTGTTCGAGCCCAATAATTCGGTTTAAAATTTAACTCCTGTGCCGCTTTTAATACTCTTTCCGCAACCTCCTTGCGCACACGCCGATTTTGTGTGAAGACGTTGGAGACAGTTCCCTTCGATACCCCAGATAAGCGTGCGACATCATCAATGTTTGCCATGCTCATTCTCCTATTCTCACCGCGATATTAAACCGGTTTAATTAAGATGCATTGTGAGTTTTGTAAAAATTCATTAAAGAATTGCTATGATATTTGTAGTGAGGAAAAAAACGACAATCTAAAGGAAGGATCAGGCCCGCTGTGAGCTCAAGCGCGATCAAGCGAATCATAGTTTGGACCCGCCACAAGGAACGCCAGGGTAAGAAGCATGGGAGACACCACAGTTGAAAATATGACTGCAGGCTACTGCCTCGAAGTGATAGCCGGATACGTGTGATAATCATGGAGTTTCTATACTATATTACGTATGTTTATACTGAGGGTCATTGGCGAGCTTCTTGAACTGAACCAGCGTTAATTTAAGAAAAGCGTACCTTTCAGCACAAGCTAAAGGATACACTTTTCTGTGCAGTATTTTTCTTTTCTTAGCTGGTAATGCGCACTTCTGTGACACGGAAGTTTGCTTATAATCACGGATCACTATTTGTTTTCTTCCAGTTTGATTTATTTGATTCAGTGGTACCTCCGTTCCAAAAAGGAGTTCGCATGATCACAAAGTGACGTTATTATCTTAAAGCTTGATCATTTGTTTACTCATCAAATATCCTAGTCATTTAATCCCTTCCCGCTGAGGATTTGCTGCATATATTTCTCAACCCTTGACTCTCGAGTTTTGGATTGTTTGGGTGCAGAAAAATGAAGAATGTATGCTCTTTGCCGTCCCGGGGTCAATGCATCAAAGGCAGTTTTCAAAGCAGGGATTTCATCGAATTTATTTTGAAGTTCTTCAGGGATTATGAAGTCTGAATGCTTTTTGAAATTCACTTCCAAACCCGATTTTTCAACCTCAATAGCTTCATAGATATAGTCTTTCAAGATGGTCTCCAACCCAACTATCTCTTGAACATTGGTGAATCGAATTTGGCGCGCGGCCTGTACATTCTCCGTTTGTTGGATTAAAACCCCATGGGCATCCTGCAACAAGGCACCTTTGTGAAACAGAAGCGCACAATATTCTTTAAATCCATGAATTAAAACGATGTTTTTTTTCTCAAACGTGTAACAAGGATGCATCCACTTAAATTCTTCGGTCAGATCACAGTCAAGAACAATATTTCTCAACTTCTCATATTCCGATTTCCATTTCTTAGACTTACTTATAAATTCATCCACTTTAGGATTCGTCCTACGATTTGTCACCAAGAAACACCCTTCTTGAGTTTTCGATCAGCCGAGAATGACCATTGACCAATTCGTTTTGTCATTTTTTGTGCTTTCTTGAATTCTCATCAACCTTGAATCAATTTTCCATAACTCACTTGGCAAGCTTGCTCGAATCGGTTGAGGCTCGACCACAACCTGCTCGATCGATGTCGTGAACCGAAAATCCAAGAAGAATATCTTTCAAATAAAACCTAATCGGGTTCCAAACTTTCCAGTACGGCTAACTCTTAATTCGACACCATTTAGTGACACTTTAATTATGAGTCGCCATTTAGGGTCGTGTCAAGCAAGGCCAAGCTTGAAAAGGACATTTTGTATTAGGTTGATATGAATATATCAGGCCTCGCATATTCGCGAGACCTGAGCTTAGGTGAGTTGATTCAGTTATTGCTAGGTTAGTGGACGGTCCAACAATCCACCTTCTTTATGATCCTACCCACACAGATGATTATTCCTGAGTAGTGACCCCAAGCCTCTCAACTGTTGAAGTAGTGACCTTGTTCGAGATCCGCGACAAGTCCGGAATGCACTGGTCGCCATCCCAAGAGTTTCTGAGTCTCTACGCTTGACCCTGGTAATATACTCGGGATGTCGAGCGCCGCAATGGTTCCGAGAAAGCCGAAGTGGGCGTCTGCCTCTTCGCGTGAAATACTGACCACCGGCAGGTTCAGGTGCTTTCCGATGACGCCGGCAATGTCGCGGAATGGAACGCCTTCTTCTGCACGACCGTGCAGTCGTGAACCGGCTGGTGCCTTTTCCAACGCGAGGCGGTAGAGGTGCGCTGCATCAAAGCGGTGCACAGCCGGCCAGCGGTTGGATCCGTCTCCCACAAAGGCAGAGACGCCCTTCGTGCGGGCGATGTTGATTAGTCTCGGCACGAAGGCCTTGTCTCCCTCGCCGTGCACAGACGGTGCGAGACTGACGATCGATGTCCGAACCCCGCGCTCAGCCAGCGCGAGCGCCGCGTTCTCCGATGCCTCCCCGTTAAAGTGAGCGGTGATGACGAACGGCTTGTGGGATCCCTCAAGCGCAACCCCCATCGTCTCGACGGCGCGCAGATCGGTTGTGAGTGCGCCGGAGAAGTCCGAGAAGTCGTGCTTAAACGCTAGGTGAATCACGCCATCCGCAGCGGCGACGCCGCTGTGAAGGCTGTCGAGATCGTCAAGGGCACCGTGATGCACCTCAGCCCCAGCTTCCTTCAGTACCGCGGCGCCATTGTCTGAGCGGACTAGGCCGACGACCTGATGACCGGCATCGATCAGTTCGCGGACGACGGCGGAACCGATGTAGCCTGTTGCTCCTGTTACGAAAACCCGCATCATGATATCCTCCTCAAGCTGTTCAGTTGTAGCTCTACTTGAACAATTGGAGTCTAAACTATAGAGTGAACTCTAATGCAAGTCAGCTTAAGGAGAGATTTCCATGAAAATTCAAGAGCTAGCTGAAAAGACGGGTTTAACAGCCTACACCATTCGTTTTTATGAAAAGGAAGGTCTGTTAGACGGTCGGCATGTCCGGAGAGAGAACAACAACTATCGTAACTATTCAGACGAGGCTATCGAACGTCTGAGACTCGTCAAGAAGTTTCAAGGGTTGGGTTGTTCGCTGGCCGAACTGAGGGAAATCTTGCAGGATCATGATACAAATGCGCGCACCCATCTACAAGTCATTGAATGGATTCGCCACAAGATGAGTGAGATCGAACGTAAGAAGGAGGAATTGGATCAGACGCTTGAAACTCTGAACTGGATGTTGGAATACAGGATGGCATTGATGAATGACCCAGACAAAGCCAATTCTTTATTAAAGCTTCGACCTTCTGAGTAAGTCGTGCGGTGGTTTGACTAGGAAATCATCCAATCCGATCTTTGAATCACGATCGGAAACTCCGTGTTCTTTGCAATCAGCAGGATCGCTCGTCGGAATAACAACGCCCAGAGTTTCGTCCTCCCGCGTGTCGTTCAACGGATGCATCGACTTTCTTCAGATTACCTTTATTCGTGCTAATATCTAGCTTTTTCTCAAGATCGCTCAATACTTCATTGCAAAACCTTCATCCCGATCCGATACAATCATTTAGCGGGTTCAGGGGAACATTGTCTTATGGAGTTACGGTGTGTCTGTTGATCCGAGCTGGTTTCTTGTCTGCTGGAACACTTAAATTCGAGCTATATGTTTGACCTCCATCCTAAAATACGCGCCGTATCTGCAGCGGATAGGTCTTGAATGCCCCTATGCCGTTTATGTATTTCGAGCAAAATTGAATAACTTGTCCTAGTTCATTGGTCCAAGCCGTTTCAGGTCCACTCACATCTCCTATGGTACAAGGTCGAAATTAAAGGGAGATGTCAAAATGGCGTTTACTGTTCCTGTGGTGGCAATTTTCACGAACGGTGCACTTTCGAGTGCCACGCCTGAGCTTCGTCGTGCAAGATTTTTAGGCGATTTGGCTCGCGCAAATGAAGCATGGGGAAGTGGCTTTCCTGGAGGAGTGAGGTGCGAACTTAGTTTTGTCTCCCTGAGGGAGTTTTATCGCTCAGACGTAACCATAAACGCGGGTTCAGTAACGAGCGTGGACGACCCGAGGGTGGACAGCCTTATTAACGACGCTAGAAAGGCCCTCAACGATGCAACTGCCATTTACACCGTCTATTTAAGCGGACTCACATTCTCGACTGGCGCCATCGGAAATGGTGGACCCGCATTTAAATTTTTCCGAAGTCCGACAGATTATGGACTGTACGGGCGTGCTTCATTATCTGATAGAGCCCTTGATACGTATGCATTTGCTCATGAGGCTGGGCATTGTCTATTTGGTCGTTTCACAAGCACCATTGATACGACCAGTTTCACGATTAATGATCCTTCAAATCCTGGAAGTGCTCACAGCAGTAATCCAAAAAACCTCATGTATCCTATCGTGCCTTCAAGCGATCCAATCATTAACGCCACGCAGTGCACGATAGCCCGAGACAGTAGAATAGTCATGGAAACCGTAGCAAGTACCTCCCGGAACAACGCAAGCACTGCACGTAAGAAGAAGGATCCTGTAACCGCTAGGAAACTCAACAAGTCCATTGCTGCCAAATTAAAAACGATGAAACCGACTCGAGTAAGGACGAAACGTACTACTAGTAAAACCTCAACCGCAAACAAGCAATGCTGTAAACCGGCTGTAAAGGGTGGGCGGATTTTAAAGAAAAAGTGATTATTCCTAAGCGAAGATAGCTTTGGATAACCGCATTTTATCTCTATAGTCTCTCGAGCCTCGATTTGCTTACCGCCAGTCGAGGCGTTTTGTTGTCGGTAGAGAGCGTCTCATACGGGAACTATGTATGCACCTAGGGCGCTGAATTGTTGCTCGCTACTGAGTCCCCCCGCTTTCGGCACACCCGGTCCGCCAATTTAGCAGGTTTCATGACGGACGAATCAAGTTGGGCGTTGATGACGCGGATGACGTGCGCAGTCAAGCAGTTGCATCTGGTACGATCGAGGAAGTCAGATGCAAGCAGGAAACGATCCATTGGTAGGAATCTGTTCAGGGAAACTGCATAAATACGTTGACGGTAAAAAGGGCAGTATACCCTCAATTAATTCAGAATAATTCTTAGGCAGTCAGATAGGGGACTTCTATGCGTACAGACATAATACATCGCATGACCCATACTCCGAAACGAAAATCCCTGTATCATTTCACCAGAGTCGATAACTTGCCCGCAATCGTCAGTTCGGATGCACTCTACGCCAGCGATATAGTGCATCCAAACCCACAGGGCAATCGGCGCACGGAGAAAGAAGTACACCAACTGAATGGCAATAAAGTACTCCTGAATGCACATCTCCATATCTCGACGGAAATCATGGATACTGATACGACTGTGCGCCAGTTTCGCTCGTTCCTCGACCAGCATGTGTTTCTGTGGCCAACGCTCCGACTGTGCCAACAGATGCTTCAAATGTATTCGCGAAGGGAACCGTTTGAGAAGTTTGCCGTACTGCAATTGGCTGCCTACCCTCTTTTGTTTGATCATTACCATCAGGTTCGCCTTTCCAAGTACGACGCCGGAAGCATGCCACGATATCCGCAACGAACTTCTTACCGAAAAACACTCCGCATGTTTTTACCGTTGAGTGAGTTTCGCGCACATGATCACGCTCTGATTCCTCGCATCCCATCGGAGATTCACGAAATCCTGATCCATAATTCGGTTTCCTCGCTGCATCGCTATATTGAAACTGTGTACTGTTCCGACGTGGGAGATATTCCCACATCATGGGTCCATCTGTATAAACCGCTGCAGGATATTCAAACACCCAGAGACCAGGTGTAATCTCATGTCCGAGCGCGATCGACAATCGTCATTTCGATCCCAATGCAAACAGGCTTCCATTATTACCGGATTTTTCAATGTACTTCGCGATGGGCGAAGAGAGCGACCCTTGCACCGCCACAATCGGTAGAGTCTTGTTTTGCGTTGTTTCCTGTTCGATGTATGTGCGAATGAACCAGAGACACCCTCTTTAAGCACAGATATCCTGCGTCCGAAAATGTATCCAACCGCCGACGATGAAGACGATCCCTGCAATCGCAATCGTGATCGCAGTCTCCTTGGTCACATACAGTAGTCCACTAGAATCCGGTAACATGGCGAGCATCGGCTGCGCCCAAGGGTACATCGGCGCATAGAGATTCGACCCCTCGACGGCGCTCGCCGGAATGGTACATATGACGTTCAGCGCAAAAGGCGCGGCAAAGCTTTTCCACCACGTGGATGCCCAGAACTGCAGGGCGGCTAGCGGGATCGTCGCAATCCAACCACCGATGGCCCCTTTAGCCAGCACGCTCCAGGGAATAGGCTCTTGCAAATGCAAGAACCATCGACCATCCACAAGCACGCCGATCATGACCAACACTTGGATGAGCGCCAGAAACAGCAGGACGTAACAGAACTTTGCCACGTACACCGCCGTACGACTGACCGGCAATGCCAAAAGGTGTTTCCATCCCCCCGCCAGATGTTCGGTTCGGCAGACGATGGACGCTAGGATGCCAGCCAACAGCGGCAGGAACAGGCTGGCATGGACTCGGACGATCTCGCCGTATATGAAGCTCCACGTCATGTCCCCTGCCATGGGCCCCAAATCCATCCTCGACATCAGTGCTCCGACGCCGATCGCTAAAACGGGTGCTGCAATGACAGGGACCCAGATGCTAGACATTCGAAGTTTTTTCCACTCGCATAGTAACACACGGAAGATCAACGTCCTATCTCACTTCCTTTGTCGCGAAGAGCACGCTGCCCAAGCCTACCATCGCTGAGCCTACAACGAGTCCGCAAACAACATATCGAACGTCAAGATACTGAACAGCCCCGTGCGTGACAGCCGACAGGGACGGATAAACCCACGGCACAAACAGTGCGAAATGCCAGGCATGAGTTAACGAGTCAGGGGTTATGGCGTCGGTCAGCCCGCTCATAATCATCCCCAGAACGCCAAGCGTAACGGCGAACGCCTGGTTTGCAAACACCATAGAGATCAGCAATTGAATGGCGATCATGCCGTAAGCCGCCAAGTACGGATAGTAACATTCCCGAAGAACGGGAAGCCAAGCAACATGTGTAGAAAATCCGAACGCAAAGCCGATGCAGAGCGTTAGAGCCGCACAAAGCGTCGACGAAACGGCTAATAATCCAGCAATCCAAATGAACTTGCTAAGATAAATTTGAGCTCGCGACACGGGGAGCGCAAGCAACTGCTTCCAAGTATGACCGCGATGCTCCAAACCCGACAGCATAGAGACGAACAGCGTCACGCCAAGAATCAACGTCGGCATAAGTAGATGGTCGGTGTTCTGAATCAGCAAGGCCCAGTTATGTGTATCGTCCCCCGGTATGACAATAGCGCCATGACTCAGCACATACCGCATGGCGTTCAAGCCGACTACACCGAGCGGCCCCAGTATGGTTAAAAGTGGAATCCACGTCTTTCGCAATTTGAGCCAATCAGACATGAGTGCCCCGTTCATCACAGACTCCCCCCCTTGTCCACGAAATCGAGGAAGATGTCTTCCAGCGAACGATTGTGTCCGCGTGCACGGAGTTTCTCGATGGAATCCTGGAATACGAGCTTACCGTGATCAATAATGCCAACGTGTGTCGCCATCTGATCGATCTCGCTAAGCAAATGGCTAGAAACGACGACTGTGATGCCGTTCTGTGCGGGCATCTCCTTGATCAGTGCGCGAATCTCGTGGATCCCGGCGGGATCGAGGCCGTTAGTCGGCTCGTCGAGAATCAACAAATCGGGGTTGCCGAGAAGCGCGGCTGCGATGCCCAAGCGTTGCTTCATTCCAAGTGAGTAGCCCTTCACCGCCTGTTTCGCGACGGATGTCAGGCGGACAATAGCGAGTACCTCGTCAACGCGTTTAGCGGGAACCTGAAGGAGTCTAGCGATCACGTCCAAATTTTCGTACCCAGAGAGATGGCCGTAATAAGATGGACTCTCTACCAATGCACCCGTGCGACGGAGAATGGCCTTGCGATGCTTGGAGAGTTCCTGATTGAAGATGTGAATCGTTCCTGCCGTTGGTCGAATCAGTCCGAGCAACATCCGAATGGTCGTCGTCTTGCCAGCGCCATTGGGACCAAGGAACCCAAAAATGCTGCCTTGTTGCACTCGAAGATTCAAGTTGTCGACCGATAACTTTGCGCCATATCGACGCGTAAGTCCGCTCGTTTCGATCACCATTTCACTCACTGTTCCTCACCTCGGTCCATACTGTA
The DNA here is from genome assembly GCA_029166985.1 of Alicyclobacillus fastidiosus. Classification (GTDB taxonomy): domain Bacteria; phylum Bacillota; class Bacilli; order Alicyclobacillales; family Alicyclobacillaceae; genus Alicyclobacillus; species Alicyclobacillus fastidiosus_A. Next base: position 2,713,298 of record CP119138.1, read on the forward strand.
CAGGACCAAACTTACAAGCCGAGAAACAGCACCTTAACAAAACCTTAATTGATTGAGCAACGCTTTTGCCTCAACAGGTCAAACCGTCGTCACTCTTTTTTGCGTGCACCTAAGAAGTAGGGCCGCTGCAAGGATGATCAAACCTGACAACATCATCGCTAAACGGAAAGTGTGCGTCTCTGTGGTAATGATTCCGGCCAAAATCGGACCTATCACCTGACCAATGCTAAACATCGTCGTCATCATACCAATTACGGTTCCCGTTCGTTCAGGAGAACACGTTCGACCAATGGACAAAGCCAGCGAGGTAATCCCCATAAACGTACCGCCAAATAAGACAGAACCAACCATGGCTTCCCAAATCCCAGGGTGGATGACAGGCAGCAAAATGCCCACCGCTTGTGCCAAAAAGGCCGTTACCGTAGCTCTCCCCCCTCCCCAGACGCGAGCGCCTTTCGTCCAGAGCCATGTCGAGGGGGCTCCAGCCAATCCCACGAAGATCCAACTTACCGCCCCCAACCACGCAACGGACGTTTCGTCGTGAAAAAAGTCCGTTATAAAAGTTGCCATCACGATATATCCTAATCCCTCTAGCCCGTACACGAGTGTAATGCTCCAAAGTGGGAATGGTGCTTTCAAATCTGGTTGAGATTTGTTTGTCGCATGATACGCCGAATTTCCGTCTCCAACCGTTCGCAGAAACACCGATGCCAAAATCGTGAGTCCAGCACCTAAACACCCAAGGCCCAGCCATCCAAGCTGCCACCCACCACGGCGGGTAAGGTACGGTACGAGTACACCGGTACAGACGATACCGATTCCAACCCCAGAGTATAAAATCCCCGCTTGTTGACCAGTTCCTCTCCTAGCCAGCCAATCCATCACAAGGCTCGACGACACAACAAGGACAACCGCACTGAATAAACCGCCGAATCCCCGAAGGAGACACCACCATGTATGGGAACTTGTTAGCCCCATCACTGCTGTGCTAACCACACTCCCAATTAATCCTGTCACAACGATTCGATATCGCACCCTCATGTCTGTTTGTACACGCGCCGGAAAAATTGCAACAAGAATGGCTCCAACGAGATAACCGAAATAATTCCAAGATGCAAGAACGCCTGCAAACGAAGTGGAAAAATGGGTCTGTTGCCGCATAGCCGGAAGCAACGGTGTATAAGAGAAACGCCCGATCCCCATGGCCACCGCAAGGCCCAATAGTCCACCGACCACGGGTAGAATGGAATTGGCCTTCGATCTCGACCTCAACATTTCTTGATCATCAGCCATGATATGTCCCCCTCTTGCCATTGGTATCGCCGCGTCTTCCCGCACCTGATAAAAGCTCGAGCAACCAAAGGTCATTTTCCTTTCAAGTCTCTCCGTTTATCCGTTAGGTTTGACAATGTCACTTCGATCCGATCATAATACGCACTAATGAACACGTAAAATGATTCTTACCGATGGTCAACATCACCATCACTGATGGGGTGCAACGATGGATATCAAGGACTTGGAGATTTTTTATACAGTGGCTCGTACGGGAAGTATGACCCGCGCCGCAAAACAGCTTGGATTTGTACAATCACACATCACTGGCCGAATCCGTCTTGTCGAGAACGAGTTAAACCGCCCTCTGTTTGAACGCTTGAAGACAGGCGTTGTTTTAACAGCAGAAGGAAAGAAATTATATCCATACGCAGAGTCACTCCTTGTTCAATGGAACGAAACCCGAAGGGTATTTTCAGAGCAAGGTGAACTATTCGGCTCACTCCGCATCGGATCGCTCGAAACGACAGCAGCGTTACATACAGCTGGCTGGATTGCAAAGTTTCATAAAGAAAACCCGAATATCGAGATTTCATTGCAAACTGGAACCACCAGGGACCTTCTCCGTGGAGTTGTCGACAGAACATTGGATATAGCACTAGTGGCTGGTACAGTCGAGCACGTCGAGTTAGATTCGAAAGCGCTGGTAAGCGAGGAATTAGCTATTCTCACAGCGCATGGAAGCACGCTTGACAACATGCTTATCGATCAACCTGTCGTCATCACGTTTCGTGAGGGATGTACTTATCGGCGAATACTTGAAAGATGGTTGGCGGATCGAGGAGTTGCTCTATACAAAACCATGGAGAGCGCGAGCATTGACACGATTTTACAACTGACTGCGGGAGGATTGGGCATCTCGCTAATGCCCAAATCCATCGTGATGCAGTCATCATTGCGTGAAAAGGTAACGGTACACCCCGTTGACCCATACTTTCAGTTCGTCACTACACATGCAGTATGGAGGCATGGACAACATGTTGTCCCAACCGTGTCCAAGTTCTTAGAACAATTGTGCGATGAATATTGAACACAATCGCGCTGGACTCACTCCTGTAGATTGTAAGCGGTAGGATGGCGGGGTTCGTAGATCGAGAGACCAGCACCGCTTGGAAGCTTGATCGAGGCAATCTTCCCCCACCCCCTGTCGCTAATCGGCTCCGCGATAGTGACGTCTTTTGCGGCCAGTTCCGTGATCGTTGTCTCTATGTCGTCGCACATCAAGTACAACTCGTGTTGACTCAGCGTGTCTGTAGGATGCACAGCGACCTCAGCAGGAGGCAGTTTGAAAATTAGCCATCCATCACCTGCGTCAACGCTAGTTAATCCCAGCACATCTCGAATGAAGACCCTGTCGGCCTCTGCATTCGTACTATAGAGAATGATGTGTGCTGCATTGATCAAGATTGCTCTCACACTCCTTGATAATCGACGTAGACTCGTTCTCGTACCTCTTCCCATTCTTCGCGAAGAAGTCCCATACGAATGGAATCATAGTATGTACCATTGTAGTACCGGCATTTGCGCAACCGAGCTTCCATTTGCATACCCAATTTATCGCCAACCCGGATCATGCGAAGATTACCGGACCAAGTCGTGAACCCAACCCTTACTAGCGGGAGTGTATTAAACAAGTGGTCAATCCAAAGCGCCAGTGCTTGTGTTCCGTACCCGCCACTCCAATACAAGGGGTCATATATGCCGATGCCCATTTCAAGCCAATACGATGGTCTATGTTCCCAGTAATAGCTCACCGTCCCAACAACTTTGCCGCGAACCTCGATCACCCATCGATCGTCTTCGTGAACACGATTACTCCACACTTCAAAAAACGCTTCCCAGGATAGCGCTTGATGTTCGTAATAAGGGGCATCCCACTTTTTCCACTGTGGCGACTCCTCCTTGAACATCAGTTCCCAAAGCACGGGTAAATCCTCGCTTTTAATCGGTCGGATAACCTATTCATTCGTGGGAGCCAAACAAAATCCTCCAAATCAGTTCTATTTGTGCTAACTTGCACATGTGTTTTGAACGACCGGCAAGAACCTAGTCTTCAAGTCTTCCATGTATCCTTGCGACACAAACCAAGACAAAGGAGACTGAAGCTAAAAGCAATCCGAGGTCATCGTTTGCACGTCAGACGAATGATGCTGTTGCGTAATCGGATTCCCGACTGGTACGAGGTGTGACAACAGTCCCTCTGGAAATGCCGGCTTGGCAGCGTTTAGCCCATAGTCCACTGTCAGAACGACGTATGTACTGCCTTTTGTAAAGTAAAATTGAGTGGTTTGATCTCGAGCCGTGTTCCACTCGTAATAGACAGCCCCTGATTTTGTATGCTCCTGAATCCAGGGCACCGACTCCATTTTACCCTTCTGGTAATAATCAGTTTTCCAATTCGCTGGAGACTGTGAAAGGAATTGAAAATGAAAGATTGGGTCTCCGCTTTGAATGCCGCCAAAATCCATGTTGCCGCTAGAATCCCATTCCATGATGCGCGGATTCGCGATGCCTAGTCCTCCTGTCACCATATAGACTTCGTGATCCTGTGGAGTCTGGGCGACATCATAATCAGCGAGATGAGCTCGTATCTCGCTGATGGTCTGTTGATCGAAGTTGTCGTGTGGCAAAACTTCATCACGGGGTGTTTGGGAATATGATGGGTGATATGGGTGAACACATGATACTGCGCCAGTCAATACCACCCCTATAAGAATTCCTACCGATATGCTATATGCACGTTTCATGAAATCCTCCTCACCCTAAAGCGCAGGTGATTGATCAGGCAAATTGACCTCTTAGGAGACGGTGAGGCGGATTCACTTATGGGGTTCCAACAATTTGTTAAATGGAAATCCGGATTCAATATAACTAAACGCTTCATCCACAGCGGACATCAGGTCCATGTCGGGATTTTCCATCCACATTAAGCCAGCAGACATCCCAACGCCCATAAGCGCTCCTGCCAAGGTGCGCACCATAAAATCGGACGGTTCACGATGCGTGCGCTCGGCCACTGCGCCTGCCATCATATTAATCGATTGAGCGAGGTTGTCGAGAAACCTTGCTCTGAGCTCGGGAATCGTAAATATGAGCCTGCCTCGCTCAAACATAGCCTCTTGTTCGTGCTTTGGCAGTGTTGCAAACACGGTCGCAAAAGCGTTTCGCAAGGCGCGAACCACGTTTATTTCCGGAGATTGTGCATGAAACGCTGCAATAATCTGTGGATCGGTCTCGTCACTCAAGACGACATCTTCCTTGGTGGGAAAGTAGCGGAAGAACGTACTTGGTGAGACCTCGGCGGCCTCGGCAATCTGTTCCACGGTTGTCTCTTGATATCCCTGTTCTCGAAACAGCCGTAGAGCATGTTGCTGAATCGCAACCCGAGTACGCATTTTCTTCCGCTCGCGGAGTCCGATCCTTCGTTGTTCGTCCTGACTCACTAACCTTCCCTCCAACACAACTGGCTTAATGATTCGTCCCGTCCCTATATTTAGAGCGATGCGGCATACATACTAATGCCAAAAGGATCCCTGCAACGGATACGCCAGACGCGATGAGAAATGATACGTCCATGCCATGACTGAATGCCATATATACTGATTGTAACAGGTTTTCCATGCCGATCCGATGTGCAGCCTCGACGCCCGAAAAGACACTTTGACGGACTGTCTGGGCCACCGCCTCCGGGAGCGCGGGCACACTAACCCTGGACTGACACGCGTGATTGAGGACGCTGCCAAGAATCGCCGTTCCAAAAGGCAATCCAAGATTCTTCATAGCCTGCATCAACGCAGTCCCCACACCACTTCGTTCATTGGACAGCTCCATCAATGCGGCTGACGCCGACGTGGCCATCACCATACTGGAACCGATCCCGATGATGACCATCCACGAAACGATAGATACCGATGATGAAGAAACACCAATACGGGATGCCATACAAGTCCCTGCCGCCAGCACCACAAATCCAATGGTAATGGTTATTTTCGCTCCAATCTTGTGGACCAGTCTGTCAATCGGAACTGCGCCAACAATGAGTCCTGCAACCAATGGCAGGAGTCGAACACCAGAGCCTTCAGCGTTCAATCCAAGAACCCCTTGGAAATACTGCGGAAGCAAAAATAATACGCCAGCCATTGGAAAGAGCCGACGGTCATCAGGAGCACACCCGAGACGAAGGCGCGCGAGCGAAACAGGGCGAGATCGACAAGGGGCTGACCACCACTATTGCTTAACCGGCGTTCCCACACGGCAAACAGTACCAGAACTGTGATACCTGCGAACAGATACAGCCAGGCGTGGAGATTGCTCCAACCATTTTGTCCCACTTGAATAATACCGTAGGTTAACGCGACGAGACCAGCGCTGGAAAGAGCAATCCCAAACGCATCAATGTCCGGCCGAATGGAAGCCTTCGATTCCTGCATGAGAAACAAGATGGCTGCCATGCCGATCAGAACAACCGGAACGTTCATCAGGAACACCCATCCCCACCAGTGATGGGTCAGAATCCATCCTCCAAGAATAGGTCCAAGTGGCATAGCCACAAAATTCCCCGCACCCCAAATCCCAACGGCCCTTGCCCGCTCTTGTTCAAAGAAAAGCACTGCCAAAGCGGATAAGACCAATGTAATGACCGCGCCGCCTGTAAGTCCAAGCAATGTTCGAGCGATGATAAAAACGTATGCCGACGAAGCATAGGCACAAAAGATGGAACCGCCATCCAATTCATACCATATGCAACGCCTGATTAGCGAAAGCATCAAGCTGAGGAGGAGGTAGTAGGTAGAAGTAGCGATAAGAGCGGACTTTACTGCCGTTTAAAACCATGCATTGACGCCCTTGCACGAGGTTGGACTTACACGAGTTTTGGCTTCGATAAGTATTGGATAAGACTTGGTTTGTAGTCATAATACAATGGGGCAACCCATAGAGCACTCGGGTACTGAACGATGCGCATAGATGAACAGGAGACATGCTCGAAGATGAAAGAAAAGTACTATGATAAATTGCTGCACATCAAGACAAATGGAAACCAGGAATCCCCTATTGGGTTTCACTATTACCCGTACGAGCCTACCCCCTACATTGCACTCGAACGACTTTTTGACGAGTATCGACTACAGAGCAGCAGTCGCCTCGTTGATTTTGGATGTGGAAAAGGCCGGTTGCCCTTTTTTGTCCACTACCTGTTTCAGACATCGGTTGTGGGTGTAGAAATGAACGAGACTTTTTATCAGACGGCACAAGAGAATCTGAAAAGCTACGTTAAAAATAACAGAGTGAGCAATGGACAAATTCAGTTCTGTCACTGCCTAGCGGAGAATTATCGTGTTCATCCATCCGATAATCATTTTTATTTTTTCAACCCGTTTTCGGTCCAAATCTTCATGAAGGTGATTCGTAACATTTTAAAATCCTTTGAAAAGACACCTAGAGAATTGGACCTTCTCTTATATTATCCGTCAGAGGATTACATTTTCTTCCTCGACAATGAAACCCCATTTGAACTACAAGCGGAAGTTGCCCTAGCGGATTTGTTCGTTCATAACGCGTATGAACGGTTTTTGGTTTATCGGTTGCGCGTTTCATGATACCCATCATCGGGGCTTGAAACAGCGAGATCGCAGTATCGGCGAACGGTATGCATAAAGATTGAGAAAGTGTCTACAGCAAGCAAACGGCGAAATCAACGTTTGTGCAGGAAGGCATTCGTTCATGCTGACGGATGCCTTCCTACGTTCGACAATTGTCTCAAAGTCGCTCATGTTCAACTGCTTTGTGTTGTTGTTTAAGCATGACTTGAATATCTTCTAACATAGATTCCATCCTGTGAGTGGCATTCCGTGTTTGAATAATAGCCGCAATAGCACCTATGATTACGATAATACCTGCTAGCCATAGTAATAAAACGACCATCCCACATACCTCCATCTGCCATTTGCTTGTTCTGATGCATACTAGTTTGCCAATCCCAGTGAGGATATGAGTTGCTCTGGATCATTCACACCGACAATCAGTCCGTCAAAGGAAACGCCATTCAATGTCACCTTTACTCCTCGCTTTGTCTGGTGGTGGACTATGGCGAAAATCGTTCCCTCTAGAGATACGAAGGTTCCCATCGCAAAGACTCCGGGCAGTCGGCTCCCTGGCAACTTCAGTCCGTGAACCGCGTGAATGACATCGTCAATCACCGTAATTGTCTGCACTGAGGAAATGGGCACGTGTATATCTCCGTGCAACGCCTCCACTTTTTCTATCGAGGTCAACCTTAATACAAGCGTATCTCCCTCGCGAACCAACTCCGCCATATATACACAACACCTTTCCGTTTCTCCCACATCAACTTGATCATGCAACTATCATGCAGCAGTTATTGGTGATACTTTGATTGGATTGCCTAGATATTCTTATTTTGCGGATAATAACTTAAGGATTCTTGCTACTGCAGGTGTAGTACTCGCCTGAATAACTAGTGTCATAAGTATGGCGACGAATGTGACAGAGGCTAGGACGTCACTGTATGGAATGCTGGTACTAGCAAGCATACCCACGAGCGCCACAGCAATCACTCCCGTCTCCCTCACCCAGAAGAAGAACAGAATCTCAGTCCCCTTCCACCGGGCCTGCCGATCTGGAAGCAAGCTGGTAAGAACGGTGAGTGGCCGAGCAATGACCATGAATACCACGATGACAAGAATTGCTGGTCCGATGTACTTCAACAATACTGCGAAATTGATCTGACTGCCAAGTAAAACAAAAATTAGCATCCGCAATTTTAAACTAATCGCGTCCATAAATGAGTGAATCGCTTCTTGTTCAGCCCTACGAATTGGTAATCTAAAGGTTTTACTATTGCCAATCATTAATCCTGCGACGAAAGCGCTCATAAAACCGCTTGCTCCTAGCCATTCCGCTATGGTGTAACTAGCGAGAACGGCGATTACCACGATCATAGGTGCATATTCACGGAACATGGCCTTGTCATGCTCTGATATGAGAAACGTTGCAACCAGTCCGACAACAGCACCCATCAGAATGCCGCCAAAGGCCAATCGAATGAAACCTAAGGCTGTTGAACCAATGGAAAAGGCTGAATGTGCAGTGATGGCGGTAAAGACGAGGGTCGTCAGAATCGCACCCGTCGCATCTGTGAATGCTGATTCAGAGATCACAGTCTGGGCCACCTTTTGCCTAATGGGCAGACGCTGAAATATGGGAACAAGCGCTGCGGGATCTGTAGATGCCAATAGTGCCCCTAACAGTAGTGCGATGGCAAACGGAAGGCCAAGAATCCAGTGTGCCGCCACGCCCACGCCCACGACGCAAGCGGTCACAACCACACCGAGTGTCGACAGCAATGTTATGGTTCCCCAAACACTCTTTAAGACCCCGAAACTCGTAATGGTTCCGCCGTGAAACAAAATAAATGAGGCACCAAACAGGAGAATAACTTGGTTAAGAGTGGTGTTTGTACCGATGTGAATGAACCCCAGTCCCGAGTGACCGAAAATCATACCAACAATCAAATATAAGACCACGTCCGGAATTTGGATTTTCTCCGCAATTTTCGTTAAGAGCGAACCGACCAGAAACACCAAAAGCAACATCATAAACAACGCCTGTGCGGTTTCAACTGCAGGCGAATTCATCATATGACCTCCCCATCGTAATGCAATAAAAAGCAAAAAGGAGCCTGTCGTTTGACAGACTCCTCCGAAAAACCGTTGATTAAGTTGCTGTTAAAATAACATACAATGACCCGGTCTTCAAGTTACTCATGCTGAAATGACTACCCTCATAGCTTTGTCTGATGCCAAATCCCTATCTCTTTTCGTGCCTTAGTACCTACCCAGCCTGCCTTCATTACAATTTTTCTTTATTAACCAATGGAGTTAAATAGTTCTTGAGCATATGCTTCAACTCCGCCACTCCCTCTGGACGAATTTGCGAACCCACATGGGTTACGGGAAGTAACGCTGCCATCACACGTATGCATATTTCTGCGTGTAAACTCTTTGCCTCTATGGACATTTCAGGCGCCCATATCGATAATAAGTTCATCATTCTGAACATCACTTCGTTCACAAGCGGGTCAGCAGGTACACCGATCGTTGGCTGGAATATGACTCCAAACGCCAAGTTGTTGAGTTGGAACTGGATCACATTGTCAACAATGCCCTCAACTTGGTCAGAAAAGTCAACGGAATACGAGGCCGTTTCAAGTGCGTCGTCAAGAATGGTTTGTAGCGCACTGCAATAGCGATCGGCCAAAGCTGTCAGTATGCTCTCCTTATTTGGGAAGAATTGATACAGTGACCCGATTGATGTTTTTGCACGCTTCGCAACAGCATTTGTCGTTAAGGTGTCAATGCCCTCCTCAACGATCAGATCTGCCGCCGCGTCTAATATGAGGTCAACACGGTGTCGCCCGCGTCTTGTTTTTGGTTGTACATAAATCGCCTCAGTGCTTTTTTCCATACCTCAGACACACCTCTTGTAAACTCGAGCTTTTGCTCATACAATACCACACGCACCAACGTGAGCATAAGCTCACGTTTTAGTCATTCTAACCTTACCGAGCACAATAGGAGGTTCGCAAAGGGCTATGCTCCGCGGTTACGCGAACGATATCTCCAAGTTCCGCCCTGTACTGATCTTGACGACGGTTGCGATGACCATCGTGGCTATGGTTCCGTTGCTCGCGTTTCCCGGGTGACTACAAGGAGTTTCCACCAAAACAGGCCATGTATCGAGCGATGAGTCAGATGGGAAACGTAATCTTTTCTGGCGCATTGGTGATGGCCGGGACGTTTGGTTCTATGACATCCTTCGGCGTCACATCGATTAGTGAAATTGGGATCGGAGTAGTTGGGGGGCTGTTCCTTTACGCATTGGTTCAACTGGGTTTCTTTGTCCTGGCAGCGATTGTTGGTCACACGCCTCCCTGGCTTTTTAACAGAAGACAAGGACTCACCTTTACTGCGGATCCCGTTGAATTATGGCTCGACCTTGTAGTTATCGTACTCTCGCATCGACACTGCCATCTGCAGCGCATTCCAGCGGGTCGATGACGTCAAAGGTGCTTCACATTGATATAGTGTGTTTCCAAATACCCAACCGATTTGTGCGATTGGAGTACCTGTTACGTCAGGATTGATGAGTACACGACCATCTGTTGGAGGTAAGGCATGGGACTGTAAGAACGAGTCCACTTGTTCTGCGTCGTGTAAGAAATCAAGTGAAGGTGCGCCGAATACATCAATCGTCCATTTTCCTTCTTGCCACTCCATGACATGTTGTGGATAGTCCGAGTTAGCGAGCGTACCAGTGCTGTAGCTTTGCCCCGTACTGTATTCCTTCATAACCCCATTTGTATCCACTGGAGCTCCAACCTTCTTTACATCGAACTGTTCATTCAGTTCATTCATGGCAGTATTGTGGCTCGGATAGTACCTTCCACTAAACATGCCAAGGAGCGAAGACGCAGATAGATGATTCAGAGTGGGGTCATTTAAAGGAACTGAACTTGATGACGAGAACAATCGAACCGTGTACTCGTCTTCAGAGGCGGATTCCTGCACTCCAATGAATTGTACGCTTGGGTGAAAGGTTGGCGCAGTCGGGGCAAAGAGAACGGGGCCTTTTGTTGTCTGCTTCACCTGATCCATCGCCCTAGCTATGTAAGCTGAAAATTGAACCGCGTTGGTCGGTGGTGGACTTGTCACGCCTGTGGTGTTTGTCGCCGTCTTCGATGTCACGGAATTGGACCCACTTGAAGGTGCGGACGAGTTCATCTTATGGTCAGTGGTGGTATCTTTTGAAGAACCTGAGGGCGACTTCGTCGGTTGCCGTGTGTTGCCCATTGCATTTGTTTGGGCTGTGTTTGCTGGATGGTATGATGCATCACTCGATTTAGGGGCAGACGCACACCCAACCAAAGTGCCTACAACGGTGACCGATGAAAAAGCAATAGCAACAAGCCGATTCATTCCGACACACTCCTCCCCCGCGTTCGATGGACCAAATAGCATACGGTATGCAAATGCGGAGTGTTACCCGAAATCTGCCCCACATACATTACTCTCGAAGTGATTTGAGTATAGAGCTTAGTATCCCCACATACACAATGATTTCAAGTAATATTTAGTGTGATCGAAAAAGCGGTCAATCATATTTCAAGTGTCATCGTCACAATGGGAGGGTGCATATTGAAAAAGTCAATCGCTATTTTAGACTGTGGCACAGCCGGACTTCGCCTTGGCCTATGAATTGTTGACAACACGCCAGTTCGATATCACGAACTTCGTACCGCAGTCTGCAGGTGAAGTTCGTAGCAGACGAATTCGATCCACAGAAGTGCACTTCGTCTACCAAAAGGTGTCTTCGGAGCAACTTGACAACCTGGTCGAATCGTTCGACCTCAAGTACATATTCCATATTGCGAAGTGAATGGCAGGTTCGGCAGAACTAATCCAGCCGCCGTGGCGGATCGTATCGCCAACTGGTTCAGAATCCTATCGTCTGCGTACAATGACTTCATCCGCAAAGATGAAAGCCTGCAAAATGACGTCCGCGAAGCGGTTGAGCCGTAATATCGTTGTCCTAGGGGAGTCCCTCTTCCCGGGCTCCCCAGTCCAACGCTCAGCTCATTTGGCTACTTTGATCACGTTACGTACGATCCCGTAAACTAATCTTTCCCATCTACTTAACCAGCCTGTTCCGGTCATGACATCGGCGGCATGTTGTGCGTGCCAATTCGCGACACGTTCGTTATGACGATGATGAAACGCGTGGTTACGATGATGAAAAGGTTTGTTACGATGTCGATGTGGAGCCTTTGCCCGATGATGGTGGCTCAAGTCCTCTGAAAGCCCAAATGTGCTAGCGATGTTTCGAACGACTGCTCGATGCCAGCGTTTCATATCATTCGACATACAAATCGACCTCTCTCTCAAATGTCAACGACGACTCTCTTACCTTGAAAATCAGTACGTCCCCATGCGACTTCAATGTCTTGAAGAGCAACTTGTTCAATATCCATGCGAAGCTTGCCATTCCGTATCCAATCCCACACTTGATTGCTGCTTTGTTGGCGTAGTTCAGACATTATACCTGCGCTTGCTCCCATGATCTCGAGACCAGTCGTTCGCAAGGCATCAGCAGAAAGTGAAATCGTTGTTCCTGATTTCTCACCAATCTGAACAAGTCGCATTCTCTTTTTTGCGAAACTCAGTTTCTCTGGCTCCAGAGAACGAATCAACAATTCAGTGGCGCGTCCCCACAAGAAATCCAGAATGACGTCCCAGCCCTCTTCAGCCTCTTTCCTACATGTCTCAATAAGCTGCTCATCGGATTGTTCAAGGTTAATGACCGTGTCTGCTCCAAGCGATTGAATTTGCCGCAATGACTCTGCATTACGCCCGGTTGCAACGATCCGTCTCGCGCCAAGATGCTTGGCGATTGGACTGCAAGTTTCCCCGCGACACCTGTCGCTCCGTTAATAAACACCGTTTCGCCGGATTTCAACTTTGCACCACACTGAAGCGGTAGAAGCGCTGATAACGCCGAATGTGGCATTGCGGCCGCTGTAACGGCATCAACTCCTTCCGGAATATCGATGGTGTATGCCTTATCCACGACAGTCATTTCAGCCAAGGCGCCTTCACTCCCCCAAAGCCAACCAATTTCCCGTTGGGAAGTGTTCCTATTCCGTCGAATCCAACGATTGCAGGAAACATGGAAAAGAATTGGTGACTTGCGAAATGACGACCTGCTGCCATCTCCTTATCGACATTCTCAAACGCGACTGCTTTGACATGGATTAAAACTTCATTGTCATCTGGAATCCGATTTCGAAAATCCTCGCTCCTCGGAACTCCACTAAATTGATGCAATACGGCCGTCCTCACACTCTACACATACTTGTCACAAATCAGCGGTCTTCTCTAACATGTATAGAGTCATGTGTATTTTATATTCTACACATGTTAAAATGTCAACAGTACATGTTAAGGAGAAAACAATGGCACTTAACAAAGAAGTTGTGGTGGAAGAGGCACTCAAACTGCTCAATGAGGTTGGAATGGATGGCGTGAGTTTACGTTCGTTGGCGAATAGACTTGGCGTCAAACCTCCCACCCTGTATTGGCATGTAAAGAATAAAGCAGTCTTGATCAATGAAATGGCGGATTCTATCATTCAGCCCGCGCTTCGTGACCTGCGCAAACGAGGAGTTCATGAGCCTTGGCAAGAATGGCTGTTGGATGTATTTAGGCACTTGCGACAGGCTATGCTTTCCTACACGGACGGCGCACGAGTCGTTGCGGGAGCGCATTTCTCGCTCATCATGGCCGATTTAATGGAGAACGCCGTAAGAACGCTGCTTACCGCTGGTGTCGGTTTACGGGAGTCCCGCTTAATTGTCCTAACAGCAACTCATTTTACTTTAGGACACGTAGTTGAAGAACAGACTCCTCCAGATGAGGAAATGGCCCAGAAGTTTGACATGGAGGGGTTCACCCGAGACCACCCCACCCTAATTGCAGGCATAGAGGAGTATTTTAATTCAGGTCGCACCGCAGATGACCTGGTAGTGTCCCGTCAAGTGGTGTAAATTCGAGTGCAACCACATAGTGCGGCTATTTATGTAATACTGACGTGGGTGCCAGTAGTTGCTGTTCATCCGTTCCGGTGAGTTTAGCCATCGACTCGCGGCTAAAGTAGCGTCTCGCGACGACCCACTCATCGTTCTGCTCCTGGAGAATGGCTCCTCCAAGACGTACGACAGAATCCCGATTCGGGAATATGCCAACGACATCGAATCGGCGCCGTAGTTCGCGATTCAATCGCTCCAGCGGATTGGTCGAACAGATTTGCTTCCAATGCTCCTTGGGGAATGCCATGTATGCTAAAACGTCTTCCTCAGCCCGCTCCAAAACGTTCATCGCTTTGGGGAACTTTGCCTGAAGTTGCTCCAGGACGACAGCCAGTTGTTGCTTGGCTGTTTCTTGCGTTGGCTGAGCAAAAATCGTCCGGACAATAGACGAGACCATCTGTTGCGACGCCCTGGGCACCTGGCTTAGGATGTTACGCATCGTGTGAACACGGCAACGTTGCCACGTCGCTCCTGTCAAGGCAGAACCAATTGCATTTCGTAGTCCTTCGTGTGCATCGCTAATCGCCAACTGTACACCGCTCAATCCACGGGCAACGAGGCTACGAATAAATGTGAGCCAGAACGAGCCATCCTCGCTCGTGCCAATATCAAAACCCAGCACTTCTCGCTCGCCGGTATCTCGCACGCCAATGGCAATCACAAATGCCATACTCTGAACTCTTCCGCCTTCTCGAACCTTTGGGAACGTTGCATCTAACCACACATATGGATACGCCCCTTCTAGAGGACGATTCTTAAACGATTGCACCACATCGTCGAGTTCTTTGCAGATGCGGGAGACTTCACTTTTGCTAATACCCTGAATCCCAAGTGACTCAACCAATTCATCCACCTTACGCGTACTTACACCATGCACGTACGCTTCTTGGACAACGGCCAGCAGAGCCTTCTCCGCCTTCCGACGAGGCTCCAGGATACTGGGGAAGTAGCTGCCCTTTCGAAGCTTTGGAATTTGTAAGTCAATCGTTCCAACGCGAGTATCCCATTCTCGCTCTCTGTGTCCATTGCGACTATTGCTGCGCTTTTCACTACGTTCATACCGTTCTGCACCGATGAGTGAACTGACTTCAACATCCATAACGGCTTGGGTGAGGATTTTCAGTCCTTCTTTTAGAAAATCTACATCCCCATCTTCTAACCCGATCTTGCGAATCAAATCCAAAAGTGCGATCTTATCCATATAAGCCATCGATGTGCCTCCTCTACTGATTGCTCGTCACTTTTAGTAGATTGCACTCGATGGCTTTTTCGTCAAGATGCATCTTCCGAATTTACACCACTACCTGACACTCTAACGATGACCTTTTTGATGACGGATTGAGACTCATCATCGAAGGGCGATGATCGAGGGTGGTCTTGAACAGATGTAGAGCTATCATTGCTACCTTGGGGGTTCGACGCGATTACTGTCAGTACGGCAAACAGCAAGTCGGAAAGGAGCAAAAGGTCGATCATGATCGGAGAACTCCAACTGAACCCCGTTTGCCTACCACACCGGTGCCATAAGTAGGGACAGCACTCCAAGCACTTGGACTCCTGCCCCGCCCAATCGATGATTGGGTTCTGGATATCCTGTCAGCATGACTCATACAAACTAGTTGATCACGCCGCCGTTAAGAGTCCATCGAATGCTGCTGAAACAACAGCAACCTTCACCCTTCAAACGGCGACGTGGATACCCGTCTTATGTTAGAGTTCAATCCTCATCGGAATCTGGATGGGTCTCAATCTTCTTTCTGAGTTCGGCAATGACATCTTCCAAATCCAGTTTCTAGGCTTCTAAGTGGCGCAAGGTACGTTTCAGGGCGAGTAAATTGGTGGCATCAATATGGTCGAGCCAGTCTTGAGATGAGCCCCAGCCAGGGAGTGTACGCCTATCTGGTCCAAATCGCGGATCCCGCCGAAAGTCACGTTGAGGACCAAAACCACCAGGCCCAGGAAATACAAAATCGGGACGATGTCCCAGCCATGACTTGACTTGCGTCATGAAGAGCACACTATATCGGAACATCATTGCTAAGTAGTAACAAAACACCCTGACTATATTTGATGAATCGCTTGTACTGATTTACCTTCGTCTTCAGTGGTCACGTAAATTTACCTTCGTCTTCAGTGGTCACGTAAAATTTGTACTATGTCGGATTTCCTAGATTGCTCCACTCAGACCTGTATAGCGGTTACTCCGCCCGCTCTTCAAACAATATAATGAACACCATGACCGTCTAGAGTATTTGCAACCCTCATGTACTCCGATTGAACAAACGTACAATAAATCGGTATTCGGGTTTTGTGGTGGAAAACACCTTTGTGAAAGCTTCAGTTCTTTGGTCCGTAAATCAGATTTTGTAGTGGAATGAAGAATACAGAACCCACCCTGTCATGTTGGGGTTCTGTATCAACATTCGTCGTACCGCATATTTTAAGCTTGTTTCGTAGCAAGGCTTCTTGAACATTCGCCCCCAAATGTGCAAGCAGATTCATTAATAGATTGCAGACGAAGTGGAATGTACTTGTCTGTGGGGGAGCCTATTGAAGTAATCTGTTGCTATTTCGCGAAATTCCAGAGCAGTCCTCGATAAGTACCGCCTTCTGTGCCATGATAAGCCGATTTCTCGAACAAAGTCACGATGCTCAATTCGAAGATATTGGACATTGCCCTCGGTAGAACCCCACGTAGATGACTCAGGAACAAAAGCGAGGCCAATATCGGCTTCCACTAGAGAGCGAAGCCTAGCCGGTTCATCGCCTTCATACACGTGTTTAGGTGTAAAACCAACCGATTGGCAAATACGGTCGGTTATGTCGCGAGTTGAATAACCTCTTTTTAAGCCGACAAACCATTCATCCTTCAGTTCTGTAACCGCGATGCTACTCCCATCTGACAAACGGTGCCCCTTCGGAACGGCCACAAGGATTGAATCAAGCAACATCACCTGACACTCAATATCGTCACCTCGGACTGGTGGAGACGATAAGCAGAAATCCACCTCACCTCGACGGAGAAGTGTACGCATCTCATCTGTGGTTGACATTTGGACGTGAAAATGTACGTGAGGCTGTTTACCTCGGAATTTTCGCAAGATTTCCGGTAACATGCCGGCGGTGTTCACCGCCAATTCGACCGACCCACTTTCCGGACTCGACAGGTCGCTAATCTCTTGCCTCCCCTGCTCCAATTCAAAGAGAGCTCTTTCCACACGATGAAGGAAGGTACGACCAAACTGATTCAATCGAAGCGATCGTCCACTTCGGTCAAATAGAGGCACTCCTAAATCCTCCTCCAAGCGTTGGATCGTTTTACTTAGAGAAGACTGAGTCACGTGCAAACTTCGTGCGGCATCGGTCATATGCTCCAGTCTGGCAACCACCTGAAAATACTGCAACTGAAGAAGTTCCATTCCATACCACCATTCATTCCCTTGAATCAATATATCCATCAATTCAAATGCGTTGGAATACATTTTGAATCTGATTTACGATGACGTCAACATACGCAGGGAGGAAACCAGCAATGCGTGTTCAACGCACATGGTTCATGGCTTCCATCGGACTTGGAATTCTCTTGAACCCGTTAAATTCTTCGATGATTTCTGTAGCCATAGCTAGGCTACAAAGCGTCTACAAAGTAAACTTTACGGACGTGTCCTGGATTATCTTCGCGTTTTATATTTCGAGTGCGATCGCTCAACCGGTCATGGGAAAAGCCGGCGACATTTTTGGTCGAAAGAAAGTGTTTCTGGCTGGGCTCATTGTGGTCTGCCTTGCATCGCTGCTAGCTCCACTATCACCTAACTTTGGCTGGCTGATTGCATTTCGAGTCCTTCAGTCAATTGGTACAAGTATGATTGGGGCGGTCGGGATGGCCATGGTTCGCATCTACATCACCGAGAAACAAGCGGGTGCATTGTCGATTCTGTCTGTGTTCTTGTCCGGGGCTTCAGCGTTTGGCCCTTCCGTTGGTGGCTTATTGATTCACTGGTGGAATTGGCCCGCAATTTTCTTCGTGAATATTCCATTCATTGTAACAAGCTTTGTTCTTGCATTGTCGGCTATTCCGAGGGACAATCTGGAAAATTATGTTTCCATTAAGACGTCGTTTCGCACGTTGTTATACTTGGTGGATGGCTTGGGCATAGTACTCTTCTGTGTAGGAATGGTCGGCATACTTATCGCAGCATTATCATCAAAGTCAATCGGTAATTACGTCATCGGTATGACTGGCCTCATAGCAATGGGACTATTCGTATGGCGTGAATTAAGGGCGACGACACCTTTCATCCCCTTGCGTAGTTTTGGTAAATATCCAACAATGACTTGGGTACATCTCCAATTCGTACTTGTAAATGTCTTATACTACTCCCTGTTTTTCGGGTTGCCGACATACTTGCAAGAGGGACGTCACCTAAGCGTACTCGATACGGGAATACTCATGCTGTCTTTAGGTCTGTGTTCCCTGATCGCTTCGCCGATAGCGGGACGGTTGATAGATAAATTGGGACCTCGGCCAGCGTTGCTTTTGTCCGGAATCCTGATGGTGCTTGGGGCAGTATGGATGGTAACCTTGCGGCAAACTTCACCGGTTATCAGTGTGTGTTTAGCACTAGCCGTATTTGGTATTTCAAATGGTTTAAACAACGTTGGTATGCAAGCGGCTTTGTTCAAAAGCACACCGAAGGAAATCATTGGCGTCTCCTCCGGCTTATTTCAGACATCAAGATATCTGGGGACGATTCTCTCTTCGTTATTACTAGACATTGTCTTTAGAAATAGTCTTAACGCGGGGATATTCGAATGGTTAGGAGGGGTTCTCGCGGTCATTGCACTGTTGTTTTTATTGATGAATTGGAGTCGTCGCATGTCAACATACTCTACTGAACTGCATCTGGACAAAAATGCACAGTAATGGATTGAACTCAATTTGATTTTCATCGTGTTATCGCCTTATACTGCCCGTTTGTTGAAGAAGCTGGTGAGCCCAATCAGTGTATTTTCATGCATTATTTTACCACGTTGCCAGGTTTGGAGACCGTCCCACTCCAAGCCATTAGGATTGTCACTGAACCAAGTAACGTTCGCTTGCTTGCTGGCGAGATGTTCCACTCAACGTAGCGTATAATTGCTTGGTCTCTGGCTTTTCATGGCCAAGGATTGATTGTTCGGTCACCAATGGGGCACCCTGGTTTAACGGCACAGTGCAGCGTATGCCTCATCTTGTGTGGACTGACTCGCTCCTTTAAATTACATCGTGCAGCAATTCGTTTGAAAATCTATTGAATCTGATGCACGGACATTCGATGCGGCTGGCGCATAGTAACAAACAGTGCGGGGTTAGCCGCTCTCGTATCGCTTCACCCCAATCCGCGCCTTTGCTCCAAAGTACGCCTAACGGTCCTTGTCCCCCTTGCCAAGGACCGTTACTGCGCCACAATACCAATCAATTTCATTTCGGTCTAGTCGCTGAATTTCGGATATTCTGCCACCAGTAGCGAAAAGAACTCTACCAATGCACTCGAGGGGGAAATACACGAGTCACGAAGCCCTTCGATTTCTTCAATAGTCATGCTTTCGGAACTCGCTTACCTCGCTTGGGGTCCTTCAACTTGAACGTAGAATTTCTTACGAGCACGTTTTCTTCAACCAACCATCCGAACAAGCTTTTGATGGCTCAAATTTTGTGACCGAGACTGGACGGCTTTAAGTGTTCGTTATGACTAAGATGATTTCGCAATATGCTCAGCGTCACTTCTTTCACCTGTATGTAACCGCTGTCTCGCATCAATAATTTATGCTGCTGACGATAGGCACGGACCGTAAACGGCGAGAATCCCTCCTAACTTCGAACAGCCAAAAATGCTTCAGACGCCTGAGACAGATTCATAAGTCCAACCTCCAAGGAATGTAGTTTATATTCTAGTAAACTAGCATTCCCACGATGAAGGTATCCAATCTTGCGTTCGGTGTGAGTGAAGGGGCCTTGTGCTTAAATGATCGACGGCTTCAAAATCCAGCAATCTTTTCCTATCGAGTATTCTCCCCTTCGACGTCAAAATGATATCTTATGTATATACCGGTATTATGCTGGAGTGTATAAAATTGCAACTTAGTAAGTTTGCCATTGTGTAACAAATGGGCAGAAGTGTGCAATAGCATCCATATCAGAATCCCGCTTTTTCTGTGTGGAATATATCAGTCATTGATCATCACATAGGAGGGAAACATGACAAACAAACGGGTAAGTCGCTTAATCATCACCTTCGTTGTTCTGTTTGCACTAGTAGCCGCTATCTACACGGTATTTTACGGGACGTTTTGGGGAAGAGCATCTGCTGAAAAACAATTGATGAGATCACTCAATCAGAAATACGGACATGAAAAGTTTCATCAAATCGGATATGCCCATTATGATTTTGTCACTTCAGAATATGGGGTCGAGATTGTATTCGATCGACTCCCCCACTTTCAATATTGGTTTGCTTTGCAGAATGGAAAGACAGTTCTTTCTGCTACAAACGGAACGTATAAGGGTGAAAACCCACCAGACCCTCCACTAAAATTAAGTAGTTTCCCGAATACTAAGATAGTCGGAACAATTGAAGATACATGGATCGGTTCACCAAATATTAACGAGGATTATGACCGTTGGTACATTATTACCCCACAGAAGGTGGATAAAATCGGAGCAAAATATACGAATATCAGTGGTGATAATCCTCCTAGTACGAGTGGCGTTTGGTCTGACGTATTGTTAAAAGGAGCAATTCTCTATAAAATCCCAAACGCTAGTCCTACGCAAAAGCTTGCAGTTTTGTGGAAAGGTCAATATGTCGAAGCACTGAGAGTAAATCATTACAGTCAATAATATGAAGTGTCTGAAAATAGAAACGTATTAGTCCCTTATTGAATTAACGCGGGCGAATGTTAAAGAAGGACTTGGACTCGCCAATACATAAATAGGTCGAAGTTCAATTAAACTACTTATACGTTAGAACGATGCCCCTTCTCCGTACTTCGTGTACCATTCACTGATGTCTTTATTTACAGCCTGTTGATACTTTCCGTGAAGTCCATGATGCCCGCCGGGAAACAGGATTAATTTGGCATAAGAATCCGTTGGTTTCAGATCGTTATAAAAGAGTTGCACTGTCTGCCACTCAACATTAGCGTCATCTGTACCCTGTAGTATCAATGCTGGAACATGTATCTTTGTATAATCAATAGACTCCTTTTCATAAGTGGGGCTATTCGGTTTAAATGGCCCATAATGATCAACCATGGCGTTGTATTCGCTTAGTGCTCTTGGATTTTGCTTTTTTGCACTGACTGCCCATTTACCCTCTTCATCCCAACCAACAAAAGGACTAATTGCGATGACTGAACGAATATCATTACGCTCAGTGGCAAGTTTCAGAACAACGCCTCCACCCATTGAAGCTCCTTCAAGGTATATATGGTTTGGCTCCACTTGAAAATGGCTTTGAATCGCCTTTATTGCATTGTTAGTATCTAGTGTAATTCCATTGAAATCAGGCACTGTTCCACCGCTATTGGCATAACCTCGATATTCTGGGATAAGCGTGATAAAGCCGCTCTGTGCATACTCTAAATCCATGGCACTGGTTGGACTAGCGACATGTGTTTCATCAACGGAAGTGTCGTATCCCCCATGACAACTCACAAACAATGGATAGCCCCCCGAGGACTTGGGAACTGCCACAAATGCTTCGGTTTTAACATTGTCACTCCAATACATCATCTTGTATGTTTTCATATCAAATTGGTGTGAGGAACAGAAATTCGTGTCAGTGAGATAACCTTTCCATCGGTGTGTTCAGTCACACTGATTTCTTGATGAGAGTTCTGGCTATTGTTATTATTTGTTAAACCAGAAGCCGTCGGTGTGTTACAACCAGCAGTCAGCAGGCACAGACTAGCAATGGCGGAAGCCGCAAAAGTAAAGTGCGATCGCATGTACGTCACCCTTTCTACAACGATTATACATCGTAATATGGAAATAATGGGTTATTATGAGAGTACAACCTGCACGGATTTAACAGAATCGATATATACTCGCCGAACGGGCAGTATTTAATTCAATTTGAAAGATTATTTGAAAATACACTCTGATAATGGATTGGAAGTGACGTATGAACATTCGACTGCTGGACGACCTTGACGCCCCAGTGTATAAGGAAGTTAGGTTGCGTGCATTGAAAAATGATCCCGGTTCATTTGGATCAACGTATGAGCAAGAAGCAACTAGACCTTTGGAGAATTTTGCAGAGAGGATACGACATACAAAAGACCAATTTACGTTGGGATGTTTTGACGACAGCAACACATTAGTTGGCATTGTCAATTTTGCACGTGAGAACAGGCTGAAGACGGCACATAAAGGAAATATCTACGGTATGTACATAGAGCCTCAATTTCGAGGACGTGGGTTAGGTAAAGCCCTACTATTAGCCCTCATCGAAAGGGCAACAAAAGAATACGAAGGGTTGGAACAGATTCATCTAACGGTAGTGTCTAATAATGACTTAGCTAAACGGTTATATGCCTCGCTGGGATTTGAAGTTTACGGTGTAGAACCACATGCTTTGAAGTTTGATGGACATTATTTCGATGAGGACTTAATGGTTTTAAGATTAGCGTTCTTAAACTAAAGCGGGCAATACTGCAGTAAGCACAATCCTTCTACATAAATATAAAATGCCGTGGTGTTCTTCAACATAGATTCTGGGCTACTCTGAGGTCCCACCACACAATCTTCTCTCATCAATAGCCCTTTTGAGAACCTTTTGCACTTGCTTACAAATCGGATTTAATTTTTTTGAAGTAAACGTACGCTAACTAGGTTACACTGAAAGACAGTTGAAATGTGAGAAAGGTACGGTTTAATAAGCTCCGAATGAGCATTTCGATGCAAAAGATAACAGCGGTGGCCAGGTATGCAGTGGTCTGAAGTACCTGAAATGTCCCCAGACAAATTCTTGTTGCTCGAAGACCTCAAGTCGAACATCGTGAATGCTGAACTCCACGTTGAAGAAGTTGCGGTCATTCGTCCATTGCTGAAATATCACTGCCGCCCGGATATAGTCTTCTCCGTCGAACGCCCCACCCTGATTGATAATTTCCAGTACGCGTTTGCGTCGTAGCCTGTGTCTCTCGAGTCTTCCACTTCTTTGTTCTCGTAAGTCTGATTGATCCTCGTCGCATAAACGCTTCAATTCCTCATGCATCCCAAAGCCCACCACCCTAGATCACCTAAGATACCCCAATACGGCTGTGAAACAATGGAGGTCCTAATGACCTCCACACCGAACATCAACCGCTTGAAGGAAGCATATTCGCAATTACATTTCTTTGGCCGAAAGCAGTGTGTGATGTCCTCCTCGCACCAATTCGCCTCGAATCATTTGTTCGTTTCGTTCAAATTTCTTATAAATAGTCATCGGTAGAATCCCAAGCAAGAAGACGATCATGGGTAGCCAGATAAAACTAAACTGTATACCATATAGCGCCGAAGCTGTTTGTACATGCCCAGCTCTATACCCGTAAAACCCCATCACCCAAGCCGGTAACAATCCTCCAATGCCACTTCCCGCTTTTAAACAGAAAGCGCTACCAATCGCTGTTAAAAAACCGCTCGCACGAACTCCATTTTTCCATTCCCCATAATCCACCGCATCGGACAGCATCGCAAACGGCATAGAACATGCAAATCCCGAACCAAGCGCTCCGACAATCCATCCGGCAATAATCACAGGCATTTGACCGTGCGCCACGCAAATGATCAATTGTCCTAGCGCAGCAAGAATGAATCCTAGAATCATAACACTGTTCTTTCGAAGTTTACGAACTAGGAACGGAATGAGGATCATGGAAACCAACTGAATAGATGTTAATCCGTTTATTAAAGGAACCCAGCTTTTGCTGTCAAGATTGTACTGGAAGTAGTAAATTACCGTTGCTGATCGAATATTCAATCCAATCCAATAACACAGGTTTGCAGCGACAATGAGGACCCACGGCCAATTTCGTTTCATCGCAACGAAGCTTTCACGAATGGGGATTGTTTTTACTCGTACGCTTGAAACTTCACGCATATCCAAAAACGCTATCAAAAACATGATGACAGCAATGATAGCGAACAATAATAAGGTAAGCGAAAAACCTTTTTGCTCATTGCCTCCGCCGAATAGACTAACAAGCGGCAGTGTAAACGTCGTAGCGACGAAAAACCCTACATTGCCCCCGACCATACGAAATGAGTTTAAAACTACTCGTTCCTTTGAATTCGGTGTCAAATTCGGCAGAATCGAGGTGATTGGCGTGCTGATGCCAGTGTAGCAGATACCTGCCAAAACGTAGGTAACTGCCGCATAGATAATCTTCTCGACGTAACTTACATGTGGCGTTGTAAAAGTCAGCACCATGAATAAAGCGAACGGAATACACATCCACAGAAAATACGGCCTACTTTGCCCATACTTTGTCTTTGTATGATCAATCAGGATACCCCACACCGGTGAATCAACAGCATCAACGAACCGAGTGGCAAATAACAATGCTCCAGCGACCGTGATCGAAAGTCCAAAAACATCTGTATAAAAGTACAACAAGTAGCTTGAAATCACACAATACAGCAAGTTTCCTGCCGTGTCCGTCAAAGAGTAACTAATTCTCCGATGGAACGGGACGCCTTCTATGGATGGCTTGTTCATGCCAAACGTTTTCATCACAAGTGCCTCTCTTCCTGCTTACTTTTCTGGAATCAAATGCATGAAGGCAATGTTAGTCTTCATAAATCCAGACTCTCATTTCGCCAGGGGTACGATTGCACCAAGCGTAATAAGGGATTGCGTAAACAGTCTGGGCATGCTTCTTGGGTACAGCAGACGTGTAGAGACCGTCGAATGGCTGTATTCTATGGCCAGATGTGTTTATCTGCATCACACCGTTCAATAAGTTGTCCTGCCATTCAATCGCAAACTGAGCATCTTTAGACAGCCTCAGTGCTGCCAGATTGGAGCCGTTGTCCACCTCTTCGATACAATACACAATGGGTCCACGTTGCAGCGCAATTTGCTCTTGATTCATTGTCACTAACGGATTGCTCCTGATTTTTTCAACGGGCATGTCTAGCAGTAGTCTCAGTTGATCCCCATCCTGCCAGGTTCTCTCGACAATTACGTAACCATTGAAGAGTGACTCCATGGACAATTCTTCGCCATTTAACTGTAATGTGGCTCGTTTACACCATCCAGGGACACGCAATCCTAATCCAAACTTAGTTAGAGCGGTTGTTTGAATGTCAATTTGGATATCTCCCCGCCATGGGTAATCGTGCTGTTGCGAGATCCGAATTGTCTCGTTCCCAATCTTCGTCTCCATCTCGCTCGCAATATAGAGGTGCATAAAAATGGTGTCGCTTGACCGTGTATACACATGGTCTTCAATGGAAGCGATCATTCGAGCTAGGTTTGGCGGACAGCACGCGCAGGAAAACCATTGTTGACGCTCGCTCTTCACGTGGCTCTGATCCTTTCGACTCTTCTGATGCCGGTTGATTTCTAAAGGATTTACATAGAAAAAACGCTTACCATCTAAGTCCATTCCACTTAACGTTCCATTATAAATGGCGCGCTCTAACACGTCAGCATATTTACCATGCACTTCGAGTCGCAGCATTCGATTCGCCCAAAACGCCAACCCAACGGAGGCGCATGTTTCACAATACATGGAGTCGTTAGGCAGATCATAAGGCGCTGTGAAGGCTTCACCGTTTAACGTCGATCCGATTCCACCACTGATATACATTTTTCGATTCGTAACATCGTCCCACAGGCGTTCACACGCTTCTTTAAGGGATTCGTCATTTTTCCTGGCTGCCAAGTCCGCCATGGCGATGTACATATACATAGCTCTGACCGCGTGGCCCACAGCTTCTGTCTGCTCACGCACCGGTCGATGAGCTTGCTGATACTCGTAACCCAAACCAAAGTTGACATTTTCCTCAGAATTCCACGTGAGGGCTGTGTCAATCGTTGCTCGGCGTACTCTTTCCTCTTCAAAATAACAGGGTGTACCACCGCGTTGGTTAATGAAAAATTCCGCCAACTTTAAATAGCGTTCATTCTGAGTTACATCAAATAACTTAACGAGCGCCAATTCTATCTCTTGATGTCCAGGATACCCTTTTAACTTATTCGGCTCGGCGCCGAACGTGCACTCGATTAAATCGGCATATTTCTTTACGATATCCAGGAATTTCGTCTTTCCTGTCGCTTCGTAATAGGCAACCGCCGCTTCAATGAAATGTCCTGCGCTATAAAGCTCGTGATTATCGCGCAAATTGGTCCAACGATTTTGGGGTCCCTTTAAGAGATAATACGTATTGAGGTAGCCGTCATTTGCCTGCGCCATTCCCAAGAGCTCAATCACTTCGTCAGCTCTTCGCTCGAGCTCTGTATTCGGGAAGTTGCGTAGACTATAGGCGACCGTTTCTAACCACTTGGCTACGTCACTATCTTGAAAAACAGTACCATAATATTCGCCACTAGAGATCCCAGCTGCAATTCTAAAATTCTCAATAGCATGACTTGGTTCAAGGTCCGCCAGTTCATCATTTAGCGCTTGCCACTGATAGGGGATGACTTCCGATTCAACCACTTTTTTATAGCCGCCCCAAAATCGATCCTTCACTTTCACATGCTTAATCGGTTCATACACCTTCATGACCATCCCCCCAGGATTACCACTTTTCCACACTTCTTGGGACAACGCTTACAAACGATCTTGAAAATGATAAAATCTTCGGTGTACATCACTCATATTGACATTAAGTTAACACGTGAACCGGACTTCAAATAGGGTCGCTTACAACCATGTTTCCCGAAATTTCACACTGGAAGGAGTGCAGAATGTATGAACAAACACGCTTATCTCTCATTCTTAGCCCCTCCATTTCCCTATTTCGTCGAGGGGAATCTGACTCAATACAATATAGGTGACTTACACCCCAATCGTAGAAATCTTGAGTATTTCGATATCATTATGGTGAAAGAAGGTACCCTGTTTTTGGGCGAGGAAAACCACACTTGGAGCTTAACCCCGGGGGAAGTACTTATCTTGGAGCCGAACAAACACCATTATCCTGTCCATGCATGTGAGGAGCAAACGTCCTTTTATTGGCTGCATTTCCACACAAAAAACGAATGGCGTGAACAAACACAATCTCTGGAAATCGAATCTGAAACGAATGTGCCAAGACTACACTTTTACTCAGATTACTACACGATCCACTTGCCGAAATGGCAAACTTTCCCTGACTCAGAGGAACTCTTTTCAAAGATGGAATTTCTACTCCGATCAACAACAAGGCCACGTTCGCTTTCCTTTTGGGAAACACAACAGAATTTTATGGAGATTTTGCAGTTCATTGAACAACGAAATGCGTATCATGACAGTGGTATTAGACTCGCCGAGCTGGTTGAAATCTATATTAAGCAAAATTTCCGAGAGACCATTACAAACCAGACGTTATCCAAACACTTTCACGTACATGAGAATTATTTAGCGCGTAGTATGAAGAAAGTTTTCCAGTGCACACCCCTACAGTACTTGACCAAGTATCGTCTTAACCAAGCACGTCGATTGCTTCTAAAAACGGACTCACCATTAACCCAAATCTCAGACGAAAGCGGCTTTACGGACTACAAGTACTTCTCGAGTTGTTTCCGCAAAGAAGTTGGATTGTCTCCCTCTCAATTCCGAAAACGATATCGGCACATCGAAGATTAGACTGACAACATCAATGGTTTGCTCGGCACTATATCACCTCATTTAGGCAAAACAAAAACCCGCCGGAGCGGGCTACTTCTGTTATTTTCGTCTATACACTGGGTTTACCAGGAACGGCTCAATCTCATCATCTTCGTAATAGATATCCCAATAGTCTGATACATCAATAAACCTGGCTACTTGGTCATATTGTGCTGTATTGTAATTCGCGACAGATGTACCACAGTGATATCTGAAGATGTGATACAAGTATTGTGTAAACGGGTCCAGGTCTATAAGATACGAACGCACTGTATGAACGCTCGGATATCCATCAAAACCTCTGATTTGAACACAGGACTCTCCTAAAAACGTATCCTTTTTCGGATCGATTCCCTTAAACAAGCTTTTGATTCGTTCAACGCGATCTGACATGATATCACCCCTTATATGGGTACGTGATATTCCATGAATAATACCTGCTCCATATCTCGCGACTTCTGAAAAATATAGGAAGTTTACTTCCGATTATCTAACGAATGTCCTTGCGAAGCTTTTCGAACGCAACAAATACCTGACAATGATTAGCATCCCAACATATCCAATAACATTAGGAATGACATCTAGGTGTTTTCTAATCGGCCAGTGTTCAACCATGGATTTGCACGCGACCCAACACCAGAAACGAGTCTGGTGCACTACTCATTTCGGGAATGCTGGTTTCAACACCGCCGTTGATTCTTCGAGAATGAAATGCGAGTTGCAGACCGCATTTTCTTGTGCAACTGAATCGAACAGTCCGCTCCCACTATCTCTCACTCAGAAAACCAACGTCGGGTGTCCAATCCGGCGTGATACTTTCACCGAGAAGCATGACCCTCCAGTTTGCATTACAGAATTAATATGACCCAGCACAGCTGCCTGTGTATCCTCCACCGTAAGTAATGAGAAGGATGAATATAGTGGACGTTCTGTTTGCTTTGAGCACAGTCCGGAAATAATAAACGTAAGGTTCAACGTTTTGGGGGGATACAATTGGCAATCGTTATTGGGACTGTTGTCGCTTGGATTGCGGTAACAGTTTTTTGTCTTATTCCAAAGAAACTTACGCCGTTCGGGATGATATTCCTCTTTTTTACTGATACGGTGCTCGAGCTCGGTACGTTTTCTCCCTTGCACGTAAACTTGAAGCTCGTCCAAGTCAGCCCTGGTGTTGACAATGCTGTTGCGGACCTAATGTTTCGGTATATTGAGCTTCCCTTATTGCTGGTGGCGACGTCAAATCTCTTACTGCATTCAAGCAAAATAGTCAAGTGGGCTGGCGTTACGGCCATTGTCCTGTTTACACTAGTTGTCCAATTGTTTCTAGTCTGGCAGGGGATGCTCATCTTTCATAATTGGAACATCCTGTACTCCGCTATATACATGTGTGTATTTGTAGCATTTTCCAGGGTAATGTCCTGGGTAATCACGAGAACGTCCCCGAGCGAGGCATTGTAAAATGGTTGTTTATGATCATTCATTTAACCATAACGAGTGGTCCGTCATGATTGGTTTATGTATTGGACTGTTTCTAGTCTTTGTTTTACCAAAACGGTTTCCTACAAGAGCTTCTTTCGTATTTTTCATGTGTGGTGTGTACAGTGGCTTCTTCTTCGACAACTCGTTAAGTATTCAACCCGTTAGCTTTTATGACACGATGGATACATCAGTGTATCAGGTGATGGATTATATATTGTACTTTGCATATGGACCCATCAGTTACTTGTTTTTTTACGTATGGGATTACATGAGGCTTAAGTCCAGAGCACTTCCATTGTATTTATTCATTTGGGTGTTGATTGCGATGAGCGTTGAATGGATAGGCACATTATTTGGTGTCTTTCATTATCGGCATGGTTATAAAATTGAATACTCCATGCCGATCTATCTGGTAATATTTTGTCTTTGGGCTATGCTGTATCGTTATTACCAGATTCTTATCGTCAAAGGTAAGCAAAACCTTCACTAAAAACAATTTTTAGATCATCGTCGAACTGCCCTTTCGTGCAATAACATAAATTATCCATGCAACATAATACCGGGCTCCAACAAATCAGTCAGTTTGTTAATTAGGGAATATCGTCATCCGAGAAAAGGAAATCATGTTTTAAATGTTCTAATGCTTTTAGGGGGCGGATGTCTCACAAGTGGATTACAAGAATATTTATGAAGCCACCAAGCGATTTTGTGACGTAAGAATGAATCACCAGCTTTCATCATGCCTTGTTCTCATTTCTCTGGTGGTTGCTGCTGGTCTTCTCGTAGCTGACGTCTCGGATATATTGTCTTCATGTTAGTGTTTCAATACTGTTCGACGTGAAGTCGTTTATTTTTGCAATTTTTATTGTAATGGTGTTCGTTTCCATGGCGCTCGCATTTGTAATCGAACCATTATTTATGCGAGTACAATACAATCCTTTGTCGCGGGAATACGTCTATTCGTTTTCAGCGTACATATTTATGGCTATGTTTCGGATTAATGGCGAAATTACAAGAACATTCCATAGAGCCACTTCATCGGTAACAAACGTCCTTGTCCTTATGGTCGCTTCGCCCCATTCCGAAATGCACGGATTGACATACGATACATATCGGTGAAACAGTCATGACGTATGGGGGTGGGATATTTGGCGAAACACCGAACGCACCGTTCAAAACAGCCCTCCCGAAATGGTAAATCACGGAATGAAACGGACGGTAATACCGAGGCAAACACCAATACATCGGTAACGCGCATCAATACCTTCGTCAACCAGCGGAACACTCAGTTACTGTAATTAACACCATTGTGACCGTCGCCAGCATAGCAGTCGCGTTGCAGGCAATGAGACGTGGGAAAACATTAACGACATGGATGATCAGCCCAATAACCATACATAAACGTAATGAACAAGCAGGCAGCATAAGCCGACTGCCCATTTGTCAAATTGATGAAGCGTGTTTTTCCGCACCGTTCGGTACGTCTGCTCACTTCTGCGGCGGGCCTCCCACACGTTGTATTTCTGCCCCTGCACATACCGACTCCACAGAAACTCATCCCACTCAGGATGCCGCAACTGCATTTTTACAACGCATTGTCGATGGGACGCTTTCTCGCCTCGAAGACAGTCAGATCCTCACGGGCCTGAGCCACCTTGCGAAACCGACACTCCGCTTGCCTCTCTGAGTTCCGTAAGTTTAACGGGTTCCTCAAGATGTCGCTCGGTGACCATCACGTACGCGTCCTCAACCGCCCTGGCTTCCGCGACATCGTCAAACCGAGCATATCGCATCTAGTCGAGTGGTAATTGGACTGACGACACATGGAACCTTAATCGCAGGAAATTACACCATACCCCAGTTCAACTCGATGGATGTATCCGAAGTTACGAATGCGGTATGAGCCATACACCCCATTTACGGCCTTCGCAGCATCCGTCTTCCGTCACTGCCGGAGCATAAGTAGCGTCTCTAAGATCTAATCCTAACGCAAGGAAAATTCCCATCCATAGGCGACCTCACTCAGGGTCTGGGCTCCTATTTCACTGCTCTTCTCGTCTACGATCTGTCCGCCCATGGATTCGTAAAAACGGCATGCAGGGTTGTCGGTGAGCACCCAAATCAACATCTCGTGAAAGTGATGGTGAATCAGATGGGAGACAACGCTGTGAAAGAGTTGTTTCCCAATTCCCTTTCGTTGATACGCTTCAAGGAGATAAATCGCATACAGTTCCCCATCGTACACTGAGTGGCCAGAACGTTCTGGACCGCCGTCTGCAAAGCCAATGATTTGCCCTTTGTTATCTTCAGCGACAAACATAACGTATGTAGATGAATGATCTTGAAGTCGGTTCTGCCACCGCTCTTCGCTTTGAGCGTAGGACAAACTTGCCAGAAAGTCGTCGTTCACGATTCCTCGATAGGTGGTCCTCCAACTGTCGACGTGAACTCTTGCAACTCCAGTTGCATCGTCGAGAGTCGCCCTCCGAATGATCCAATTCGAATACATGCCAACACCTCCAAATCCTCGTTTCCATCGAGGGCATGCTCGTCAGTTCAAGAATGGTTCTTGGCCACAGCCCTGTGGATTCAAGATGTTTACTTCGTGCATATTCAACAAGTTATGACACGCTCGCAGTTCATTCTGGGACTTGTCGTTTTTGAGGCTCCGTCTCGTCTTGCGCAATTTTCAATACGTTTAGATGGTGGTCCCCACGCTTAGCTTCCAAAAGAAGCTGTACCATCGCGTCAAACGGGTCCTGGGAAATCACCCCGAGGATCGCTGCTCAGACTTTCTTGTGGACAAATTCACGATAACCTAAGAAACCTTCTTTGCTGTAAAAATTTCTAGCAACTTCATTCTCCACCCAGTAGTCCAACTCTACTGAATCCATTCCCTCAGTCCGTGCTAGCTCATAGATGTGGTTCATGAAAGCTGTCCCGTATCCACGTCGCCTTTGGTGACCCACGACGCATAATTGATGGACAAAAGCCGTGGTTCGTTGTTTTGTGAATGCGGTTTGCGGATACATCTTCATCTCAATCCATGCGTAACCCAACGCTTCCTGATCGTCTTCCAATAGAAGAAAAACAAAGGACTCATTCTGCACCAATTCCTGAAACGCATCGCGGATCGCTTCAAAGGTATATTCCGTAAAATACTGCGGATATAACGCAACGTGTAATTCGTGTATGGGCTGATTTAGTTGTGCAATCAATTCAAAATCGGTCGTCCGAGTAATTTTCACGCTTGCCCTTCCCTCCTATCCTGAAACATGTTCAATCGAACTTGCGTATTGATGGAATCATCATGATCCCGATGGCTACGCAGATCATGAAAGTCCCCTCGATCAGCATGGTTTGGACGCCACCGATCTTTGTGGCGAGCCATCCACTAACCACATTGCCGAATGGCAACAAAGTCCATGACCCAAAAAGGTCAAGACTTGCTACGCGGCCGTACGTTTCGGCTGGGACCAATTCTTGCAAACTACTCTCCCAAACTAACATGAATATCATGATTACTCCGTTCGCCAGCACCATCAGCCGCATTAGCTCGATTGTGGAATGAACAAGCGCAAGAAACAATAATGCAACGGCATTGAGGATGATGCCACCGTATGCGGTGTATCCTCGACGACGATGCGCCTTTTTTCGGCCGAAAAAAGGCGCAACAACGATAGCCCCGAGCCCAGCCGCACTATTGACCAGCCCATAACTTGTATCCGGGAGATGTAAATGGACAGTAATCAGCCACGGCAGAAGAATCGCAGTCAGTCCTGTACTTGCAATATTGATCAACGCGAATGCCGAGATCGTAATCCATAACCACGAGTGTTTTCGTAGTTCAAGCAATCCCCCCACCAGGTCATGTAGAAAACCGCGAAGGATCGAATGTGAGTTCGGTGGCTCATGATCAACTCTTGGGATTTTCAAGAACATCAGCATAATGGCTGAGACACATAGCATGACTGCATCCAGTCCCAATCCAGCCCCGATGGAAATATATCCGACCGTGATGCCCCCGAGCGTTGGTCCTACTAAGCGAGCGAATTCCTGACTGACTTGCATGAACGACTAGGCGGCATTGCGAATGTCTTCGGTAAATATCTGACGCGTGCGGCCGCATATGCCGGTTGAAACAGAGCGTCCATCACAGCGTAGGCAATGACAAAAATCGGAATCGCTGCGATAGATAGGTGATCTAACAGACTTAGTGCGGCGAGTGCCACAACCAGTAAACACCGCATGGACTCGGTGATCATCATCAATGTTGAACGAGAGACTTTGTCGACGATCACGCCGGAAAAGGGGAGCAGGATGACTTGCGGAAGCATAAGGAGCCCCATGATCCATCCCATGTCCAAGGTTGAATTGCTAATGGCGTAAACAGACAGTGGAAGGACAACCCACTAAACTCCATCTCCAAATTGAGATAGCGTCTGCACACTCCACACCACCGGAAAATTGCGGGATTTCCGAAATGGTTCCACGAAGCTTCGAATCGATGAAGCTCCTTCCAAGCCTTTGCCGGAAACCATAGCATGAATTGGAAATTTAATCAATATGTCTCTTGAACAAGAAAAAACCGTGGTCTCTTCAACCACGGTCGTATATCAAGATCAATACCTGTCGTCAGTTCTTGGCACTAACTTGGTAGCGCAGTTTGGACCCTTTTTGTTCGCGATTCCGCAAGTCCATCTCAATTTGTTCGAGGCTTCTTCCCTTCGTCTCCGACACGTATTTCCCGACGAAGATGATAGATAAAACGCCAACCAAGCCGTAGCTGATGAACAGCGCACTAATACCGAATTTCGCCAGCAAAGCTGGGAATGTCAAGGATACCACTAGGTTAGCCGCCCAATTGAATACGGCGCCAATACCCATTCCAGCACCACGAATGCTGAGCGGGAAGATCTCGGACAGCATCACCCACACAACAGGTCCCCAACTGATGGAGAAGAACGAAATGTAAGCCGCCAGGCAGACCAGCGTCGTCCACCCCGCTGCAGCCGTTCCATGTGCCATCGAATTGACCAGACCCAGGATAATCAGTGAAAGAGACATACCGATGTTGCCGATGATGAGTAAGGGCTTACGTCCGACCTTATCAATCAGGCGAATCGCGACAACCGTCATGATGACCTCGACGGATCCGATTCCGATGGTTCCCAAAATAGCCGCGGAGACACCTAATCCGACCTCGGTAAACGTCGTAGGTGCATAGTAAATCACG
The DNA here is from genome assembly GCA_029166985.1 of Alicyclobacillus fastidiosus. Lineage (GTDB taxonomy): Bacteria > Bacillota > Bacilli > Alicyclobacillales > Alicyclobacillaceae > Alicyclobacillus > Alicyclobacillus fastidiosus_A. The sequence goes on from CP119138.1 coordinate 2,747,851, forward strand.
GTGTTGCAACCGATGAATTGTTGAAATACAGCGAGGCCGATTCCGACGCCGATGGCTGGCCGTACCCAGCGCGCCTTCAAATCGCTCCATCCACCATGTTCCTTGCGGTTGGCCTCCTTGATCTCGGCGATCTCCTGATCAACACCAACGCCATTACGAAGCCGTGTGAGGACTAGGCGAGCTTGCGACTCGTCTCCCCTTTTCATCAGCCAGCGCGGACTCTCTGGCAAAAAGAGCATACCAATGAAGAGAATTGCCCCAGGAACAAACGCAAGACCGAGCATCCACCGCCAGCCGTCGATGCCACTGAACGCATAGTTGATAATGTAGGCGATCAGAATGCCGATCACGATCATCAACTGGTTCAGACTGGACAACGCGCCACGGATCTCAGTTGGAGCCATCTCAGACAGATACATGGGCACCATCGTCGAGGCACCACCGACAGCCAGACCGAGGACGACGCGGAACAGAATGAGCATCGCCGTACTCGCGGAAAACGCCGATCCGATTGCGCCAATACAGAAAATGGCGGCTGCTATCATGACGACCTTTTTCCGGCCGAGCTTATCCATCAACGGGCCACTGATGGCCGATCCGATGATGGCACCGACGAGGATACCGCTTACAACAAGGCCCTCTGTGTATGAATTCAAGTGAAGGGCTTTCTTAATAAACAAGATTGCACCCGAGATGACACCGGTGTCATAGCCGAAAAGCAAACCGCCTAGGGCGCCGAAAAAATAAATCACGCTGTTGTTCATCTTGCGATTCATTTGTCTTCACTCCGCTTCGTCACTTTATCTTCTATATCACAGTGGAAACTGACTTTGATCGTTGAAATGGTTACGGTCACGCCTATTTAGAGACAAACCTCGTGAAGAGATTGTCCAATTTCACGTGTCGAATCATAGGCGTGGCTGAATACGCATACACGACATCCACCCGTTCAAAGCGTAGGACGGTTGCATCCGCTTCCTCACAACCTGAATGTCGGCCACACGATCCGCCCGGCGCACCGAGCGGCCGACATTTGGTCATCACGTACACAACAATTCCATTCCGTTTACCAAGTAGATAATTCACGAAAATGTGGCTTCAGAGACTCATACAAGGCGCCATACAATCGATACGCCTTCTCATATACCGAAACGTTGCGAGGCGTTGGTGCAATGACTTCATCCGTTCGAATCAGTGTGTCGCAGGCTGTTTGAACGTCCGTGAAACGCCCTGCGCCAACACCTGCTAAAATGGCAGCACCGAAAGCTGGTCCTTCGTTCGCCTCGACTGCACAAACGGACTGCTGGAATACGTCCGCTTGAATCGCTTTCCACAGTTCGCTGCGCGCTCCACCACCGGACACCCGAATCTGTTCAATGGGTAAATCCAGTGCGCGAATCAACTGGAGGCAATCTTGTAAACTAAACGTGACGCCTTCGAGAATGGCTCGAATGAAGTGCGCTCGCTGATGGCGACCAGTGATACCGAAGAACGTGCCGCGTGCGAGCGGATCGAGATGCGGGGTGCGTTCACCCATCAGGTACGGCAGATAGATCAGTCCGTCGCTGGTAGCTTCGACCTGCGCTGCCTCCATGCTTAATAGCTCGTAGGTATCACGTCCGATGAGTTTGGCTGTCGTCTGCTCCACTTGGGCGAACTCGTTGCGGAACCATTGCAGGGAGCCACCAGCTGCTTGCGTGACGCCCATCACGTGCCAAGCGCCCGGCACCGCGTGACAAAATGTGTGCAACCGGCCGGCTGGATCTTTCACAACCCCCTCGGCGTACGCAAACACGACGCCAGAGGTCCCGATGGTACTCGACACAATACCCGGGCGGACAATGCCATTTCCGACTGCACCCGCAGCTTGATCCCCTGCACCCGCAACCACCTTGGTGCCTAGCGCAAGCCCTGTCATTTCCGCTGCCGCTGCCGTTACACCGCCAGTGACCTCCACCGATTCAAAGACTTCCGGCAGCCAATCCATCGGGATCGACAAAGCGTCGCACATCTCCCTCGACCAGCGGCGATTCGCCACATCGAGCAACAAGGTTCCCGACGCGTCGGATACGTCTGACGCAAAAACGCCTGTCAACCGATATCGGATGTAGTCTTTTGGCAGCAATACTTTGTTGATCCGCGCATAATGCTCGGGTTCATGCTCTGCGACCCACAACAACTTCGTCGCCGTAAAATTGGTGAGCGGTGGATTGGCAACCAGGCGAATCGTCTCGTCCAGCCCCACCTCGCGTGTAATCCACTCACATTGCGCCTGTGTGCGTTGGTCACTCCAGAGAATCGCCGGCCGAATCACCTTGCCATCCCGGTCGAGGAGGACCAGACTATGCATTTGACCAGTCAGCCCGATGCCCGCGATAGAATCTGCAGACAGCCCCGAACCAGCTATGACGTCACGCACCGCCGAACAAGTGTTTTCCCACCAAACTTCCGGATCCTGTTCGACGTGCAGCGGCTTGTTCTGCTGATACCCATACTCTCTTGTTGCCTCAGCGAGCCTAGTTCCAGATTCGCTGATCAACACGACCTTGACGCCTGACGTGCCAACGTCGATCCCGATTAAACCTGTTTCGTGACGGTTTTGCATAGAAACGTCATTCCACTTCTAATAAGTATTGATTGAGCTTTGCGAGCAGCAATTCCTGACGTCCAGAAGTCGTTACGTCAAACTTCTTATCAACGATGTAGTCCTCGAGCGACTGTAAAGTTGCCTTGCCACTGACGATCTCTTGTCCAATGCCACTCCGATAGCTCTGATAGCGCTCCTCGATAAACGAATCGAATACTCTCTCCTCGATGAGCTTAGCGGCAACCTTAAGCCCGCGAGCGAAGCTGTCCATGCCGACGATGTGTCCGTAGAAGAGATCGATCGGTGTCATCGATGCACGGCGAACCTTTGCGTCGAAGTTCAAACCACCGGAGTGGAGACCACCATTCTTCAAAATTTGGTACATCGCAAGCGTCGCACTGTACAAATCGGTTGGGAACTCGTCCGTGTCCCAGCCCAGCAACGGATCGCCCTGGTTGGCGTCTACCGAGCCGAGCATCCCGTGGATCCGGCTGACGTACAGTTCGTGTTCAAACGTGTGCCCGGCGAGTGTCGCGTGGTTCGCTTCGAGATTGAGCTTAAATCGATCTTCGAACCCATATGTCTTCAAGAATGCGATAGCCGTTGCTGCATCAAAATCATACTGGTGTTTCGTCGGTTCTTTCGGCTTGGGCTCGATTAAAAACTGGCCCTTGAACCCGATCTCGTCCGCATAGTTGATAGCCATCTGGAACAGCCGCGCCAGATTGTCCATCTCGAGTTTCAGATCCGTGTTGAGCAAGGTTTCGTAACCTTCACGCCCACCCCAGAACACGTAGTTTTCCGCGCCAAGTTCAAGCGCCACCTCGAGGCCCTTCTTCACTTGCGCAGCCGCATATGCAAACACGTCGGCGTTCGGCGACGTCGCAGCACCATGTACAAAGCGAGGATTGGAGAACATGTTTTGCGTGTTCCACAACAGTTTTTTGCCGCTCGTTTGCATGTAGTCCTTCAACATGGAGACGATCACGTCCAAGTTTGCGTTCGTCTCACGCAATGTGTCTCCCTCTGGGGCGATGTCGCGATCGTGGAAGCAAAAGTACATCACGCCAAGTTTATCGAGAAACTCAAAAGTCGCCTCGACTCGCTTTTTGGCCAAATCCATTCCAGCGGACCCATCCCAAGGGCGAATCATGTTCGGTAGACCAAATGGATCGCTGCCGGACAACGTAAACGTGTGCCAGTAGCTGACTGCGAAGCGAAGGTGTTCTTCCATCGGTTTGCCAAGCACGACTTCGCTCGGGTTGTAATGTTTAAACGCCAGAGGGTTGGTAGATTTACGTCCTTCATACTGAATCCGCTTTACTTCCGGAAAATACGTCATAGTCATCACCTTTCAAAAAATTAGAACTGCACTCATGGTGCTGCGTTAGAGAGAAATTCGTGACGTCTTCATCAACGTTCATTAGTTTGTTTATTAAACATACAATTATATTAACAGGTCATGTGGCAAATGAAAATACAAAAACGAAAACATTTTCATTCCAGGTTCCGACATCTTATATGCGGCTGATAGCATCACCATCAAGCACGCCAACTGTTCGCTTGCGCGCTTGATGAGCGCGTCAATTTCATCAAGAATTCTCCCCTGCGCTTCGAGCATAAGAGCGCAGAACCGCCTCCACACAGGATCGAATGCTGTCGCGCAATTCCACGGGGGATATCACCTGTACATCCGCCCCCCACCCTAATATTCGCGCCTTGGCTGAGTTCATGCTCTCAAACGTCATGCTTACTTCAAACGTATTGGAGACTGAATCGGCGCGATGTTCACCCGGGACCTCCACAGTCATTTCGTCGCATTCTCGCCGTAAGGTGGCAAACAATTCCTTAGCGACCCGCAACTTGACGCGGTACTGAGACCGAATGGATTCATGTCTTTGAGACCACTCGTCCCAAAAGACTTGCAGATGAAAATCCTCTGGCCGCACGAAGTGGGTATTCGTCGCTTGTACTTCCTGTATTCTAGCCAGTCGAAAGGCCCGAACCTGGTGATTGTGCTCCGCTGCAACGAACCACATTCCAGCCTTGGCGATCAATCCATAAGGAGCGATGGAAGCGGTCAATGTACCACCTGTTCTCGGCTCGTAAGTGATGAGGACTCGGGTATCTCGCCAAATCGCTGCCTGCAAAGTGGGTAAGTAACGCGTCCCCGCTTTGCTCTTGCTCCACGCTTCGTGATCTAGGTAGACCCTATCCTGTATCCACGTGACTTCCTGCTGATTGCGTTCAGTCAAAGCACTCCGCAACTTCCATAGCGCTGTATCAAACCCTTGACCTATGCCTAGCTCGCGAAGCGGGCGGGTTGAAACATGGAGAAATAGAGCCTGGATTTCCTTGGTCCCGAGTTCGTGCAGGCCAGCCCTGTAATTTGCAGGTAATGAAAATCCCCCTCCTACGCCGAAATCTGCGCGAATGGGTATGCCTGCTCTGCAGAGTGCATCGATATCGCGATAGACCGTTCGCTCAGACACTTCAAGGCGCTTTGCCAAATCGCGAGCGGTCATCCTCTTTTCTTGTTCTAGACACATCATAATGGTAATTAATCGTTCAGCCTTCACGTCTCACGCCTCCGATTCAACACAATCGGTCATGATTATGAATCACTGACATAGGGTGTCAAGGTTCCCATAGTAGACTAGAGCCGTTTCAATCGCATGTAGATGCCTGAGCATGGAGGGGTATGTTTGAGATCCGCCTGGGAACGCCTTGGCCCACATAAAACTGTTCGTCTATTGCAGCTGGCGGCGCTATTGCGCAGCGTCTGTCAAGGGATCGCCGTAGTCGATGTGAGCCTGTACTTGAAAGCACTTGGCTGGAATGGCACGGCCATCGGTGCCCTCTTCGCAATATCAGGCATCATCCGAAGCTTGCTCATGACCTTTGCCGGTGAGATCAACGCGTATTTGGGCGCCAAACGATACATTGCTCTCTTCGAGTTCACGGCTACACTTGCCGCCCTCGGGATGAGCCTGACGGACAATGCAATCGTCGTCTGGTGTGCGGTGAGTGTCTCTGGTTTTGGACGTGGACACAGCGGATCGGGAGGGCCGATCTCGCCCATTGAACGGAGTTGGCTGAATGCCTACGGTCAGCGCAGCAGAGGGACGACGTCACACGCCATCTTCGGTCTGAATGCGGGGATGAGTTACATCGGTATGGGCGTCGGATGTGCCCTGGCTGGTCTGCCATCTCTTTGGGGCGGTGTGCTCCACGGGCCATCTGCGTATCGCCCGCTATTCGCCGCGATGTCCGGACTATCTCTTGCCTGTTCATTGCTGATTGTCAACGTGAGCGGCGGGAAGCGAAAGACGTCCGCTCATCCACTGAAAAGTGAATCCCCTGTCAAGGATGCCGATTCACTGCAGGATGGACAGCACGCTCAAAAAGCGGCTTGGTCTCATCTTGGCTCGATCCTCACGTGCACGGTGATGGTCGCAGTCTTGATAAGATACTGGACAAGGTGGTTTCCTCACAGTCCACAGCTGCGACTTTTGATCCCGTTCGCTATTGTCATGGTAATCACCGGGCTGAAATATGTATGGGGACTTGCACTTCCCGCTTGGAAACGCTCGTTTCGTACAGCCGGCGCGTCTGGCGAAACCGAGTCGAACGAAAAGCCACCGAATATGCAAGCGGTAAAGCAGTTGGTGAATCTGTTGAATGGAGTCGCAATTACGCTCTCAAGTACGATGACATCCTACTGGTTCTCGATCCGCTTCGGCACACCGACCGAATACATAGGACTGGTCATGGCGATTTCCTATCTAGTGACTGGATTGGTGGCATTGGCCACTATCCGATTGGCACCCCGGATTCGGCCCGTCCAATCGATTATCTGTTTGCAGTTGTGTGGAGTCGTCCTCGTTCTCACATTGCCGTTTGCACCGTGGTTTTGGCTTGCCGCCATCTTGAACATTTGCTGCGTGGCATTGAACCTAGGCAGCCGCGGTAGCCGTTCCACCGTCCTCGCCTCGGGTCAGCGTAGAAAGCGCTCATGGCAGGCGAAGGTGAGCGCCATCATTCTACTCTTCCTAACAACCGGTGCGTGGCCAGCTACATTTGGTGAAATGCTAGAGGATGGAGAGTTCATCTTGCCGTTTTTCATCGCGGCGGCTGCGCAACTGATGTCGACACTGTGGTTCTGGCGGACGCATCGCAGCGACCAGCGAGTACCGTAACGATGAAATCGTGCTTGGTTTGAACCGCTACTCGGGGAACAATAGTTTCAGCAGAATGATGCCTGTAATACTTCGATGTTAAGACGTCTCAACTCATCTACATACTCATGACTAACCTGTGAATCTGTGATTAGCGTATCAATCTGACTGAGAGGAGCCACTGGAACAAAATTGCGTACCTGAATTTTTGTGTGATCCGCTAACAGATACACTTCCTCTGCAATTTCGATCATCTTTTGTTTGATTTGTGCTTGAAGTGGATTCGATTCGCTAAGTCCGTATTCTGTATGAAACCCTTCACACGATATGAAGGCTTTGTTCACATAAAAACTTGACATGGTCTCTTCGGCCAACGGTCCGATAAACGACAAAGACTTTGGCTGCAGTATGCCCCCTGTCGAAATGACTTCCACTTGTTCGCGATCCCGAAGCAGATACGCTACTTGCAAAGAGTTTGTCAGTACTGTCAGTTGCACATTTGGCAGTTCCAACGCCACTTGCCACGCAGTGGTACTGGCATCAAGAGCAATTCTATCGCCTGGCCGAATGTGCTGCACTGCTAACTTCGCAATCAAGGACTTTTCAGCAACATTCTTCATTTCACGCTCAGAGTACTTTCAATTTGTTCCAACGATTTCCCTCGAGTACGCGGTGTCCAGATGAGACCAATCAGCAAGGACAGAACCAAGAATACAATCATGAAAGTCCCCGCGACCTTAAATCCTAATCCACTCAGAATGGTTGGGAACATCTCACCAGCCACAAGATTCCAGAAGAGATAAACGCCTACCAGGAAAATGAGGACCTTAAAACTGGTCATATTTGAGAACAATGTCTTGTAGGGACTGGCGGCAACTTTCGTTCCTTGTTTCTCTTTGCGTTTTTCTTCTTCCCAACGTTGCGATTCTCCCAACTGGCGCTGAAGCAACCAGGCAATGAATGCAACAATTAGAAGCGTTAGAAAAATGATTCGATTCCCTAAAAGGCCGAGTGGCGCAAATATAACGCCCAAAATGAAAAGCACTGCGGCCCCAATGACCATGCAAGCTGGGAAGCGCCTACATGTCTAGCACGTTCGTCTGAGGAAGCAATCTCGGAGATGTAGGTCCACGAAGCTGGGACACCAGCTCCAACTGCAATCCCCGTTACGATAAACCCTGCGAGGAGCATAGGCAGATTAACTGACAACATAATGAGAGCAACGCCTACCATGTATACGAGCACATCGTAAGCATAAATAAATTTACGGCCATACTTATCTGACAGTCTGCCTCCAAGCAATGCACCGACTGCGCCACCAAAAGCGTTAGCGCTTACAGCACCCAGAATACCAATAGCTAAACTATGCAAATGAAGATACGAACCCCATAGCGATAAACCGCTCGCTCCAGCTACAATTGATCCCGCTTCTAAATAGTTTGTCATGGCGCTCATGAAGACAAACCCCGACAACAGCCCTGTCGCAACACCCTTAAGAGAGGTTTTCCATCTTCAGTGATTTAAAGAGCCATCTACCGATTTTGGCCACGCAAACAAACCGGGGATGTTCGAAGAGCGGAACTCCGAATTTGCTACAGCCCCGGTTCCTGGTTTTAAGACGTCGTGTATAAGCCCCTCTTGTGTTCCTCAATCGATGTACCTTATGATCTCTCGATTTGAGTTCCACGCTCAAGAAATTTCTCATTCACTTCGTCAGGTACCTGTGAATCCGTTAAGATGTGCGCAACGTCAGCGAGATCGAGCACATGCGTGAAGTCCCTGAGACCAAACTTTGTGTGGTCTACCAAAAGATATGTTTCATCTGCGATCGACGTCATACGTCGTTTAACGATGGCTTGCCATTCGTTAGCCTCACTGACCCCGTACTCAAGGTGAACACCTTTACAGGAAATAAACGCTTTATTGACGTAGTATTTGCTTAGTGTTTCCTCGGCAAGCGGTCCGACAAACGACATGGACTGTGACCGAAGAATGCCGCCGGTTGAGATCACTTGTATTCTTTCCTTAGAACTAAGTTCTTGGATCACTCTGACGGAATTCGTTAGTACCGTGAGCGGCATATCTGGAATCTCTCGAGCTAAAAACCACGCAGTGGAACTTGCGTCGAGGGCAATTTTATCGCCTGCACTGATGTGGGAAAGGGCTAACCTCGCGACTTCTAACTTTTCTTTCGAATTCGTGCTCTCTCTTTCTACGTAGGGTACGTCGCCTTGCCCGTCATCCATTCGAACAGCCCCACCGTGAGTGCGTCGCAGTTTCCCTTCACTTTCCAACAAATCAAGGTCTCGACGTGCAGTCTCCGGAGTCACGTCAAACAATTGACTAATCTCATGAACACGAATACTCCCTTTCTCGTTGACGAGATCAGCTATTTTTCTCTGACGCTCCACTGCCATCATCGTGATTGACCCTCCACTATACGTAGTCATCATAAACTTTGCTCCAAGGGGACGTGTTGCCCCCTGGAGCAACCGTGCGTTTACCAACTGCTTCCCCCAACGCCCCGGGCTTCGATCTTTTTGCTATAGTCGCTATCGAGGTAGGCACGCATCGGATCGTGCGGAATACCCTGCTCTTCTCGAATTGAAACCAGCAATGGAGTAACATCGATCTCGTAGGCACTACGAATCGCGTGTTCAGCTCCTAAAACATCGTTCTTCCTTTGCGCCTCTTGGAGTTCCTCATGATTAATCAACAGAGCTTTTGCGTATTGAGTTTGGATGTTCAATACGGATCGAATCATGGCCGGTATTTTGGGCTCAATCGAATGACTTTGATCGATCATGTAGGCAATATTTTCGGCTGAACGTCTCGCCCGGTCATCCCCGTATGCAAGAGCATCTAGAATTTGATAAAAAATCAGGAACAGTTCATACGGGTTCGTCGTTCCCACGATTAAGTCGTCATCTGCGTATTTCCGGCTATTAAAGTGAAAGCCTCCAAGTTTCCCCTCGTCTAACAGATACGCGACAATATGCTCTACGTTCGTGCCCTGAGCATGGTGTCCCGTGTCAACTAACACTTCTGCCTGTGGCCCTAACTTGCTTGCTGCGTTGAAGGACATTCCCCAGTCGGCAAGATCCGTGTGATAAAAGCCGGGTTCAAAGAACTTGTATTCGATTAACATCCGCATTTCAGGCGTTAACTTCTTATAGGTCTGGTCTAACGCCTCTTGCAACCATTGCTTGCGCTGACGGATATGACCTTGACCTGGATAGTTGGTGCCATCCGCAAACCAAAGGCTCAAAATGTCCGAACCTACTTCTTTCATGATATCCACGCATTCAATCAAATGATTCAACGCTTTCCGGCGAATTTCCGGATCTGCATTCGTCACACTTCCAAGCATATACTCATCCTCTTGGAAGACATTTGGATTGACTGCGCCAATCTTCAATCCTAAAGACTCCGCATGACTCTTCAATGCCCCAAAGTTTTCGACTTTATCCCAAGGGATGTGAATGGCTACAGTCGGACACGCCCCGGTAAGCTGATTGACAACGGCAGCATCTTCAAATTTTTCGTAGGGGTCGCGCGGCACTCCAACTTTCTTAAAGACCTTAAACCGAGTACCTGAATCCCCGTATCCCCAGGATGGCGTTTCGATTTTGAGACTCTTCATTTTACGCTTGACTACCTCTACATCGATTCCTCGAATCTTCTGCTGCTCTTCAAACAAACTATAGGCACGATCAGATAGCTGACTCACTTGTTCACACCATCCTTTGTCATTTGTTCGGACTTATCGTGGGAATGCAGCCGCTACACCGCCATCGATCGTTAACATACAACCAGTCGTCTTTTCCGATCGCGGCGACGCAAAGAAGAGAATCCCCTCAGCGATATCAAAGGTAGAGATATTTACATTCAATATCGTCCGCTTGCGGTAATGCTCTTCTAACTGTTCAGGTGCGATGCCATAAGCGCGAGCCCGTTCTTCACGCCAAGCGGAGTTCCAAATGTTCGATCCCTGAAGCACTGCGTCGGGTAGGACAGAATTAACACGAATACCGTGTGGTCCTCCTTCCACCGCCAAACAACGTGCGAGATGTCCTTCCAAAGCCTTTGCAGAACTGTAAGCAGCGGCGTCTTTCCCTGCATAAATCGCATTTTTCGAGGTTACGAAGATGACGGAACCCCCGCGTCCTTGTTCTACCATGACTCGGAATGCTTCCCGGGATGTCAGGAAATACCCAGTGCCAAGTACACTCATATTCTTATTCCAGTCGCCGATGGTTGTTTCAATCAATGGCGACGAACTGGCCAGCCCTGCATTTGAGACAAATACGTCAACTCCGCCATATGCTAGCACAGCCTGTTTGAACGAAGAGATGACTTTTTCTTCGTTGGTAACGTCTAGAGGTACGGCAACTGCCGTGCCTTCTCCAAACTCTTCGTTGAGTTGGCTAGCTGCCTTCACGGCTGCTTCGAGCGCGAGATCGGCAAGCACGACATGCGCGCCTTCCTTTGCGATACGTCGTGCCGTCGCACTTCCGATGCCACCTGCACCACCAGTGATATAAGCGACTTTTCGAGCTAGTTCTCGTTCTGCAGGTGCGAGTGACAGCTTATAAAGTTCTAGCGGCCAATACTCGACATCAAATGATTCCTTTTCATTTAAAGAAACGAACTTGCCAAGCGTAGTCGAGCCCTTCATCACAGATACAGCTCGACGATAAAGTGCGATCGCGATATTCGCCATCTTTTTCGTTTTACCCGTTCCAATTGCTCCGATTCCAGGGATTAAGATAACACGTGGATACGGATCGTGCATGGGAACATCGAGGTCAATGTTCTTTTCGTAGTAAGCGATATAACTTGCCTTGTAATCCGCAAGACCACGCTTCAGTTGTTGCTTAAGTCCCTCGACATCGCCATTGTTCGGATTCCAATCGAGATACAACGGGGTCCTCTTGGTGTGAACCAGGTGGTCGGGGCAAGCCGCGCCAACTTGCGACAAGGAACTCGCATCCTGGCTATTGACAAACTGAAGAATATCCTCACCAGCATCATAGGTGAGAATTGTGTGTTTCAACTCAGAAACGACTCCGCGAATAAGAGGCATGATTTCTGCCGCTACGGATTCCCGCTGTTCGTCTGGCAACGTGTGATATTTCGCTCCCCCGAACAATGTTTCTTCATTTACACGCGAGCGGATGTACTCTGCAGCCTCGTTGATAATTCGAATGGTGTTTGCGTAGCACTCCTCGGACGTACTCCCCCAGGTGATCAGCCCGTGCTTTTCCATTAAGACCAATTCGCAGGTTGGATTGTTCCGCACGGCCTCGCCAATGAGCTTGGAAAGCGCGAAGCCAGGGCGAATATACGGGACCCAAACCGCTCTGTCACCGAACATCTCCTTCGCCAATTCCTTCCCGTTGTCGCTGCAGCAAAGCGAAATAATGCTGTCGGGATGCGTATGATCGATATGTGGGAACGGAATAAACGCGTGTAGTAAGGTCTCTATCGACGACCGTGGGTGCTTATGGTCAAGCATACATTGCGCTAAGTATTCCACCATCTCCTCGTCGGCCATGGCTTCACGTTCAAACAAAGGGAGCACTTCCGATAGGCGCAATGCCGTGAAACTCTTCTCGGTAGCTTGGGCAAGGTCAGACCCGCTGCCTTTCACCCACAAGACATCTATTTCACGCCCCATGTGGTCGACACCTTTAGCCTTCACGGAGGTATTGCCACCCCCCCAATTGCAAACGCTTCGATCAGAACCCAGCTTATTGGAGCGTTCAACCAACTCATTTAATCCTGTGAGTTTTGTCACCTTTCATTCTCCTCTACTCCGGTTGAATTCCTTAGAACATTACTTTGCTTCAATGATCGACGTAAACTTTTCATAAGCAGATTCCCAAACTCCGTTTTCGTGCGGTACATACGTCACTTGTTCAACTGAACGCTGTACCAGCTCACTCATCTGAGAAGTCGAACCCACCTCACCTAAGGCCAACAGCTGAACCAGCACGTTCCCCATTGCACTTGCTTCAACCGGTCCTACAATGACAGGCCGATTTGTCGCGTTGGCAGTAAACTGGGACAGCAATTGGTTTTGTGAACCGCCACCGATGATGTGAATCGCGTCATAGCGTTCACCGGTTATCAATTCAAGTTGGTCGAGCGCATAACGATACTTCAACGCTAGCGACTCAAAGATCCCTCGGATGAGAGAACCTGAGTTGTCGGGTAAGCGCTGTCCTGTCTCCCGGCAAATTTGTCGAATGGTTTCAGGGATATCTCCCGGCTGCAAAAGTCGCGAGTCATCCGGATCAAACATAAATCGGAAAGGACTCGCCAACCTCGCCCGGTGGACAAGCCGCTCGATATCATATGGTTCACCAAGCGATTGAAACGTGCGTTGCGTTTCTTGAACTAACCAAAGCCCCATCACATTCTTCAAAAGACGATAATTGCCCAAACCGCCTTCGTTTGTGAAATTAAAGGCTGCTGTTTTTTCGTTGATAATCGGTTTTGGAACAACCGTCCCGACAAGAGACCAAGTGCCAGAACTGATGTAGGCGTAGTTCTCACTTTGACTCGGAACGGAAACCACTGCCGAAGCTGTGTCGTGTGAAGTCGTATGAATGACCTCCAACGCTCCAAGTAACTGCGTGCGTAAAAGCTCGTCATCTTTCAACAATCCGGCACCTGTACCCGGTTTCACGATCGTCGGCAATAGTCTGGAGGGGAGTTGTAATTGGGACAATAACTCGTGATCCCATTCCCTGGACTCCGCATTTAGGAATTGCGTAGTGGTCGCATTGGAGAATTCAGCGTACTTTTCTCCTGTAAGCAGGAAATTAAGCAAGTCTGGAATTAAAAGCAGCGTATCCGCTGCTTCTAACAAATTTTCATTCTCCTGCTTCATAGCGTAGAGTTGATAAAGCGTGTTAAATGGCTGCAACTGTATCCCAGTCCGTCCGAATAGACGCGATTTCCCAACTTGAGAAACGACGTTCTCCATCGCTTTTCCATTTCTTGCATCCCGGTAGTGCCTTGGTAAATCAAGGAGATGCCCGTTTGAATCCACCAGACCGAAGTCCACTGCCCAACTGTCTATAGCCAGCGAACGAATTGCCCCGTGGGAGGATACAGCGTCCAGTATTCCCTCTTTTATTTCTTGAAAGATGGAGTATATATTCCAGTGCATTCGGTTATTGATGTATAGCGGCTTGTTTTGGAAACGACGAACCTCCTGCAAACTTAAGGTGTCTCCATTGAAAGCCGCCCGCATCACACGCCCAGAAGATGCTCCCAAATCAACAGCTAATAAATTTTGCACATGCCTCACCTCCAAACGCTCGACGGTTGTTGAGGTCATTATACGCTGATGTTTACTTTTGTACCAACTTTATTTTTGATTGTGTTGTTTATTTCATCTTGATGTTTGTTTACGTTTGACATCATTACGCATTAAGGCATAAGATCGAGGAAATGATGTGGACTACTTCTATTACAATGTCTATATAACAAACGGAATCTACGGAAAGAAAACGCATTCTTCACGTTCGACTAATGAAGCGCCTGCCAACAATGCGCGATCATTCATTCTGCAAAAGGGGAGTTTTTATGAAGGTCAGTCTTTTTATTACCTGTGTAGTAGACAGCGTATTTCCGAACGTAGGTATCGCAATGACTCGCATCTTACAAAAATGCGGTTGTACAGTCATATTCCCCCCGGAGCAAACCTGCTGTGGGCAACCGTCGTTTAATAGTGGATACACTGAGGAATCGAAAGCTGTTGGAAAGACGCTGTTAGAAGCGTTCGACGATGCAGACGTAGTCGTCAGCCCTTCCGGTTCTTGCGTCGGAATGATTAAGCACTACTACCCTGAATTGTTTTCAGGAGACGATGTGTTACACGACAAAGCATTACAGTTAGCCAACAAAACTTACGAATTCTCTCAATTTCTTGTCAACGTCCTAGATGTTGAAGACCTAGGCGCTCATTTTCCGCATAAGGTTACCTTTCACCCGTCTTGTCACGGCTCTAGATTGCTCGGAGTAAAGGAGGAGCCCTTAAAGCTCCTGAATCAAATTCATGACATAGAACTCGTGGAGTTACCGTACGCGCGAGACTGTTGCGGCTTCGGCGGTACGTTCTCAGTCAAAATGGGTGACATTTCCGGCGCAATGGCTGATGAAAAAGCTACCCACGTACGCGAGACGAAGGCCGACATACTCGTTGGAACAGATATGGGATGTTTAATGAACATCGGTGGGCGCTTGAGTCGAGTAGGAACACAGACGAGAGTCATGCATTTGGCGGAACTACTCTATGAAGGCATACAAAATGCAGAGGAGGTAAACGCATGAGTATCTCCACTGGATCTCATTCCAAAGTCCTAGACAGGGCCCAAATCGCATTACATGATGACTTTTTGCGCGGGGCCGTGCGATTTACAACCGATAGATTGCGCAATAAGAAACAATCCGTAACGGAGTCCTTCGGCAACTGGGAACAATGGCGTGAACGCGGAGAACAAATACGGGCACATACGATTGCAAATCTTGACGTGTACCTTCAACAATTTACGGATAAGCTCGAAACTTTAGGAGCAAAAGTTCAGTTCGCAGCCGATGCCAAAGAAGCGGTTATAGCCGTACAAGAGGTTGTGCAAAACAAAGAGGCACACAAAGTAGTAAAATCCAAATCGATGGTATCTGAGGAAATTCATATCAACCACCATCTCGAAGAGTCTGGAGTCCGTGTCGTCGAGACCGATCTCGGTGAGTACATCATTCAACTCGCGAACGAAACACCTTCGCATATCATCATTCCGGCTATCCATAAAAATCGCGAGCAAATTCGGGAGTTATTTGAGGCCGACGGGGCTGTCAACCTCACAACCGAAACAACACAACTCACCGCGTTTGCGCGGCAGAAATTACGTGAGGAATTTCTGTCTGCCGATATCGGCATTACAGGCTGCAATTTTGCGATTGCAGAGACGGGATCGATTGTCCTGTTCACCAATGAAGGAAATGCAGATATGGTCATGAATCTACCCAAAACACACATCGTCATCATGGGGATGGAACGTATTCTGCCATCGCTCGCAGACCTTGAAGTGATGGCTCATCTACTGCCAAAGAGTGCAACGGGCCAAAACGTGATTACGTATATGTCCATGGTAACCGGTCCGAAACGTACCGACGATCTCGACGGTGCCACCGAGATGCACGTCATCATTCTCGATAACGGCAGGTCAAAACAGTTGGGCGACCCACAATTCCAATCCCTGTTAAACTGCATTCGCTGCGGGGCATGCCTGAACGTTTGTCCGGTCTATCGTCAAATCGGCGGACACGCATATGGTTCAGTCTACCCAGGACCCATTGGCGCTGTACTCTCTCCCCTCTTAAATGAAGGTGAGGCGTTTCGCGACTTACCTTACGCATCAAGTCTATGTGGCGCTTGTTACGAAGCTTGTCCGGTTCGCATTCCACTTCACGACATGCTCGTTCACCAACGTCAGCGACAAGTTCAACAAGGACATGGCAAGCCCATGGAACGTATTGCATTCAACGGTTATCAGCGGTTTTTTGGCAAGTATAAACGATACAAATTTGCCGTTCGTATGGCGCGTTCCTTGCAGGGAGTCGTTGCGCGCGATGGGAAAATAACGGCAAGGATTGGCCCACTGACCGGATGGACATCAACCCGAGACTTTCCTGCTCTACCTAGTAAATCATTTCGCGACCTGTGGCCAGAGCTGGCCAACAACTCGGAGGAGGATAACCGTGAACAGGGATGATTTTTTACGCAACATCGCCACACGGCTTGGCCGAACACCAGGAGCGTCCCCAAGCAAACGCTCTGCCGTAGGTGTCCCTCAGTTCTGGTCGGAACGCAAGGTTGAACCTTCAGAAGTATCGATGCGATTTGTAGACACCTTTCAAGCGCTCGGTGGTGAATTGGAGAGCTTCGAGACGGAAGATGAAGTTAGGAATAGGCTGGACGACTTACTCCGTGAACTTTCTGCAAGTGCAGTAGGAGCTTGGGGGAGAACTGCAGGCTGGCCATTCAGTGTGGAATCGGTTCTCAATTCATGGGACGCAGTACGATGGGATGAGACCACCCCCGCCGAGTTTGCTCATGTCCAGGTATCGATTACTGGCTGCATGTTCGCCATTGCTGATACGGGGACTATCGCAATTGCAAGTAGCCAAGTGCAGGGCCGTGGGGTTCACGTGCTGCCGAGTGTTCACATCGTCATCCTCCGTGAGTCTCAGATAAAACTGCGGCTCGGCGAGGTGCTCGCGTGGTTATCAGAACAAAACGGACAGGCGGGATTGCCAGCGTCCGTGCATTTCGTAAGTGGTCCAAGTCGTTCATCCGACATTGAAAACGACCAAAGCATCGGCGTGCATGGACCCGCGCGTGTCATCGCCCTCATGTTAAAAGATTAAGGAAAGCAGAAATGCCCCGCACTGGATGCGGGGTTGAGTTTTTCTCATTGATTCCATCATTCACGCCTGATCGCATCATCCATCATGATCCATAACAAACAGCGCATGTCTTGAGCTGGCTGTAGAAATCCAGAGCAGCTTGCCCCTGTTCGCGACTATGTGAACTGGAGTTCTTCATACCACCAAAGGGAGCCTGGAACTCAACGCCTGCGGATTCCAGATTAACTCGGACCATCCCCGCCTCAGCTTCGTCCAAAAATCTCAAAGGCCGCTCGTTAAAAGTCCAATGAATTCAACTTCGTCAACTGGTCCATGGAAAAAATACCCCTGCTGTTCGTCGCAGCCGTACGAAGCCAGCAACGTGCTCTGTTTTTCTGTTTCCACGCCTTCAGCGATCGATAACATGTTCAAGTTGTGAGCGAGGGATATCACCGACTTGACGATAGCTCCTGCTTTCTCGATGTGCATGTCCTTCACAAATGCCTGGTCAATTTTGATTTTATCCACTGGAAAGTCCATGAGATAGCTAAACGACGAATACCCTGTGCCAAAATCATCGATATCGATAGCAATACCCATTTTGCGCAACTCCATAATGGTTTTTTGCGCGTACTGGACGTCCTGGATGATGCCGCATTCGGTGATCTCCACGCCGATCCACTTGCCGCTGACGCGGGTTTCAGACAATACCTGAGTGAAATAGTCGACAAAATTTTCGTCTTGGAATTGTCGCGGCGAAACGTTTAAGGACACGCGAACCAAAGGAACTCCCGCGTCTATCCATTTTTTGATGTATGCACACACTTCACGTATAACCCATTTTCCAATCGGTACAATGAGACCAGAATCCTCCGCGACATCGATAAACTCTCCCGGTGAAACCAAGCCCAACTCCGGGTGTTCCCACCTGATAAGGGCCTCGGCACCCGTGATAGCTTTCGTAACTGTATCGATCTGAGGTTGGAATAACAGCTTAAATTCCTCGCATTCCAACGCACGCCGTAAAGACTTTTCAATTTCGAAACGGCGATGAATTCTCTCGTTTAACTTTTGATCGAAATATTGGTACGTGTTTTTGCCTTTGCGCTTCGCCTCATACATGGCGATATCCGCATTTCGAATGAGACGTTCAGCGCTCTGGTGGCTGTCACTCGTCATGGCGATACCCACACTCGCTGTGAAGACGAGTTTTTCATCTTCCAAATACCAGGGCTTTTCAAACGAATTAAGAATTTTGCATGCGACATTGCGGACTTCTGTACAATTGGTTACAGTTGGGAGAAGAACGACAAATTCATCTCCACCAAGACGGCAGATCAAATCCTTCGTAGAGGATACACATGTTCGGAGCCGCTCAGCGACCTGTTTTAAAAACTGATCCCCAACCGAATGACCCTTGGTATCATTCAGTGATTTAAAGTTGTCCAAATCCAAAAAAAGAAGTGCAAGTGAACGATCATGATGGCGCAGATCTTCGATGGCATCCTCGATCGTTTTGGTGAGCAAGGCCCGATTCGCCAATCCCGTGAGCGTATCGTAAAATGCCATGTGATGGATAATTTGTTCACTTCTCTTTTGATCAGAAATGTCCTTGGCCACTCCGTAGACGCCAATGGTTTCACTATTTACTACGATAGGCATCTCATAGAGATTGATATCTACAATCTTGGCATCTTTTCTACGAATGCTCAATTCGATCGACTGACTGGGATCCTCGAGGGCGACACGGTGCAACTTGACAGCGTCAGATTGACATTCTTCCGACACGATCGTTGAAAATGGCTTCCCAATGAGCTCGTCCGCCTCGTATCCACACAAGGCCACCATCTTGGAATTGAGCGAGCTGAAATTCCGATTGAGATCCAGTGAAAACACGGCGTTCGGGCTATTGTAGAACAGGGATCGATAGCGTTGCTTGCTCTCTTCTAACTCATGATGTGCCCTGTCATGCTCAGTAATATCACGACCGATGACAATCAGCAGTTTTCGAGAACCATCCTCGTGAAAAAGCGGAACTTTGATGGTATCGAAGACGCGAACCCCACCGTCCGGTTGTGGAATCTCTTCCCTGCCTCGAACCACCTGGCCGTCCTTCCAAACCTGTTCATCCGTAACTTCGCAAAATTGAAGGGATTCCGCGAAAAAGGGTGTAAATGCCGCCAATTCTGAATCCCGTTTTCCTCTATAATCAACATCTCTAGGAAGATGAAACACGTCAAGTGCCACAGCATTCGCTTCAATCCACCGACCTTGCCCATCTTTCACATTGATGAAATCCGGTAAGGTGTGAATGAAACATTCGAGCGTAGGTAAATACGATTCGTGATTGATCATCTTCATGTCCTTTTTTCGTGTGATGTTACCGACAACATTCGACTTCATTCGACATTGATCACGATAGTACCTTCTCGCTACAGGTGAAGCATATTTCAAGCCGAGGAATGATCAGTCAAATGAAAGAAACATGTGTCATTCCTGAATCAACTTTCAGTACAAGTTGACAGTCCTCACTTGACGAAGGCGTTCGTTATCTCAAAGCGATGTACCCGCTTGTGAATGTGCATTCATCATAGAAATTGCGCGCTCACACGTTCAACCTTATCACACGTGCCGACGGTGTGCCGGGAAAAGCTTGCATCTGGCTGTCTCACCGCCAGAATGGGTATGGCGACAGTCAATTGGAAACCCAGTGCTGTCAGCACTGGGTCCCCCATGGCTAATTGGTAGAACGGGGCTAAGTTGGCATCGAGATCGAACCACTCCCAAACATAGTGCGCAGCCGCAAGTAGTGCCTCAGTCGCTGTACACCCAACCAATTCCAACAAGCGAATCTCGATCCGGCCTGGCGTCAGACTGGACACTTCCATAACTGCAATCCCCGTCTCGATGCGAAGGGCTTTGTATACCGTCGCGCCTTCGATCCGATGGAGGCACTCGTTATCCGAGCGGTTGAGGTAAATAAAACGCCTCTTCGTAACTAAATCGATCCGGTGCGTGAATCGTCACATACGTGCCGTGGTCCTCCACGCGCGTGTTGAATCGTGTCATGCCTGACTCCTCTCTCGACCTAAGGGGCAGACCCTCGATCGGACAAACGGGTGGCATCAGTGTGGATCCAACGCGTTCGCCATCGGGATCGACTGAATGCAGACTGGGCTTGGCACTGTAATGTCGATACCCGACGCCTTCAGTCTCCCATCGTCCGATTGACGCATCAACACAAGGTTATTCGAGGCTTGGTTGGCGACCAGGAGGCACGGGGTGCCGCTCAGGAGTGCAAAATTGCGAGGCACTTGTCCGCCAGATGGCGTCCACCCGAGTAGGCTGAGTGTTCCGTCTTCTTCAACGCGATACTCGGCGATGCTATCGTGCCCGCGATTCGACACGTACAGGTAGCTGCCATCGTCCGCAATATGAATGTCTGCAGTCGTGTTGTCCCCGCGATACGAGTCCGGCACGGCGGATATCGTCTCTAGACTCGTGAGTTCTCCAGTCGATGGATCGACTGTATAGCGCGTGACCGACGATGCCAGTTCGTTCACGACATACACCCAAGGAGATGCGGGATGAAACGCAACGTGACGGGGGCCCATACCAGGGGCCGTCGTCGTCATAGACTTACGAGACAATTGGCCCAACACAGCGTCCAGCTCATAGACGTACAACCGGTCAGCCCCTAGATCTGGCACCAACCACAGAGGCGTTCCGGGAATCGGGAAAATCGCATGCGGATGCGACGATTCTTGCCGCTCGACATGAACGCTCTTACCGTCGTGGAGAATCTGTTGTTGCATCGGCTGAATGGCACCATTTGAATCGATGGGATACAAGCAGATACTTCCCGTGCGATAGTTCACCGCCAACAGCCAACGCCCGGTCTCGTCGACAGACAAGTGACAAGGTTCGCACCCGCCAGTCGGTTGGCGATTGATTTCCGATAATTCGCCGGTGTGTGGGTGGTAGTGGAACGAGACGACATGCCCTTCTGTCACCGTTTCACTGACGGCGAAGAGTCGCTCTGAACGCGTGTCGACCGTGAGAAAGGAAGGGTGTGCGATCCCGGTGTACACCGCACTGGGTTCGATTCTCTCCCGCGCAACGTCCAATATATAGGTATAAATGCCTGGGCGGTCTTGTGGTTCGTATGTTCCAGTGAAGATCAGATACCTCGCGATCCCTCGATCCGTCATTTGGCTCTCCCCTATGAACGCAGTTTTTTTCACGTAACGAAATCAGCATAAACTGCGATCACTGCGATGTGCAAACGCCGAAATGTTTCGGATCACCGAAAGGAATTTAATTACATATGTTGGAGGCGAATGGGTCTCCGTGTTATACTAGATTAAGATTGTTAATTTCCCGTTTTATTCTTGTTAAGCAGAAAATAATAGGTAATTTTGTGAGGGGTTTCGTGATGAAAATCACGGTACATGGACTTATGAAGGAGGGATCCTGATGCAAAAGTTAAACCGACAAATGGGCACGTTCAGCCTGATGATGACTGGCGTCGGTTCAATCATTGGGTCAGGCTGGCTCTTTGGTGCCCAGAAAGCGGCCGTCGTCGCTGGACCAGCTGCTCTACTGGCATGGATTGTCGGCATGGTCATGGTTCTGTTCATTGGCCTTGTGTATGCGGAACTCGGCGCACGGTTCCCACAATCGGGCGGTATGGTTCGCTATGCGCAGTACTCACACGGTTCGGTAACCGGATTCATTTCTGGGTGGGCCAATTGGATCGCCATTGTGTCTGTCATTCCAATTGAGGCGGAAGCATCTATTCAATATATGAGTTCCTGGCCAGTGGCTTGGGCGCATGCTCTCTTCAATGCCAAATCACAAAGCCTGAGCGGTCTTGGACTATCTTTGGCGGCCATTCTCGTGTTCATCTACTTTTTGATCAACTTTTGGACAGTACGGCTGTTTGCCCGCGTGAATACCTTGATTACCATCCTGAAATTCGTGATTCCAGGTCTTACGGGCATCGCTTTGTTGTGCAGTGCGTTTCACGGTGGAAACTTCACTCAACACGGCGGCTTTGCCCCGTTCGGATGGTCCGGTGTGCTCACGGCAGTAGCCACGTCCGGCATCGTGTTCGCATTTAACGGTTTCACGAGCCCCATCAACCTGGCCGGTGAAGTCAAGCGTCCCAATCGTTCGGTGCCGATCGCCGTGGTGGGATCGATCGTCCTTGCAGCGATCGTCTACATGTTGTTGCAGGTCGCATTCATCGGATCGCTTTCGCCTCACATGCTGGCAAATGGATTTCAGCATTTAAACTTTGATTCGCCTTTTGCAAATCTAGCAATGGCATTCGAACTCAATTGGCTGGCCATCATTCTATTCGCGGATGCGTTTGTGTCGCCATCTGGCACCGGGATCACCTACACGGCTACGACCGCGCGCATGATCTACGGCATTAGTGAAAATGGTTGGTTGGCGAAATCGCTGTCCAAGATTCACCCAACGTGGAGGATCCCGCGTCGGGCGATGTGGTTGAACCTCGGCGTGGCGTATCTGTTCCTGGTACTGTTCCGCGGGTGGGGGCAACTGTCGACCGTCATTTCCATCGCGACGCTCATTTCCTACGTCACAGGTCCAGTGTCTGCCCTTTCCTTTCGAAAGATCGCGGACGGGATGGGTTCGCGTGTACGCATAAAAGGGCTGCAAGTACTAGCCCCGATCGCCTTTGCGATGGCGTCCCTGATCTTGTACGCAGGAAAGTGGCCGAGTACTGGCCGCGTCATTTTCGTCATGCTGATCGGTCTGCCTGTGTACCTGCACTTCCAGTTTCACAACGAAGGATTTCGCGGGTTTTCTCGCCATATCAAGTCTAGTTTATGGGTCATCGCATACCTGGCGTTTATGATCTTGGTGTCCTACCTCGGCAGTACTCCGTTTGGTGGCATTGACGTCCTGCCCTACGGCGTGGACTTACTGATTGTCGCCCTGGGATCCATCGCCTTTTTCTACTGGGGCGTCAAGAGCGCTTGGGTGACGCCTTATCTCGAGCGCGCTCAGTCCGGTTATGAAGCGGAAATGCGCGAAGAGGAAGACACCAGAGCGCTGAATCTCGACGACGAGCACTCGGCGACCATGTAAGGCAATTGCGTCTATCGGTTTCTAAACTCGAATATGTTTGACAACGGTACGACTGAAGTGTAATCTTTATCCACAACTACAACGGAATATCGTAAGTCTTCTTATCAAGAGCGGCGGAGGGACTGGCCCGATGAAGCCCGGCAACCACCGAATATCGATTCGGATTGGTGCTAATTCCTGCAGGACGCATGTCCTGGGAGATGAGAGGGATGCGTCCACAAAGGACATCTCCCTCTGGGAGATGTCCTTTTTTGCTCAGTCCGACTCTCCCACATACGCCGTGTCCACGGCGTCAAAAGCATAGTGCCCCGAGGAGGAAGTAACATGGCGAAGCTTGGAATTGGTTTACTTGGATGTGGCGTAGTGGGAACTGGAATTTTGCGCGTGATCGACGAAAAGCGGGCTTTGCTCGCAAATGAACACGGCCTCGCGCTCGACGTTCGCGGGATCGTCGTTCGCGACGTGCATCGAACGCGCGATGCTGTGGTCGATCTCGACAAATTGCGCACAGACTGGCTATCTGTATGCACGGACGACGAGATCGACGTCGTCATCGAAGTGATGGGCGGCATTGACACGGCCCGCGATGCCGTGCTTACGGCCCTTCGGAACGGCAAATCGGTGGTGACGGCGAACAAAGAAATGATGGCGAAGCATGGCCAGGAAATTCGCCAGGTCGCGCGTGACCATGGCGCGTACATTCGCTTCGAGGCCAGTGTTCTCGCCGGTATTCCTGTCGTGCACACATTGGAGACATACTTCCAGTTGAGTGAAATCCTCCGTTTGCGCGGGATTATGAATGGTACTTCCAATTACATTTTGACGCGCATGCACAACGAGGATCTTGCGTTTGCTGACGCACTCGCATTCGCGCAAGCGCTTGGTTACGCAGAGGCTGACCCGGCGATGGACGTTGACGGGGTGGACGCGTGGTGTAAGCTTCAAATTCTCCTCGACTGCATTGGCGTTCCACAAGGCGCACGCGTTGGGACAGACATCGAAGGAATTCGCGGCGTGTCCAAAGCGTCGATCGCGGCAGCGAAACGGCAACACCAAAAGGTAAAACACGTCGTCTGCGCCGAGTGGGACCCTCAAAGCGGCTTCGTGACCTGGAACGTAGGACCGCAAGTCGTCTCCCCGGAGGACCCACTATACGCCATCGACGATGTACAAAATGCGATTTGCATCGATGGCGATGTGTCCGGGACCATCACCCTATCGGGGCCAGGTGCAGGAGCGTTGCCGACGGCCAGTGGGATCCTCGAGGACGTCTTAAAAATCGCCCGCAAACTTCAAGTGTCTGTCCCGGTTTAACTGCACGCGGACGCTGCGCCCGCTTCGCCTCCGTGGCCGATCAAGTCGCAGCACGACTCGCGCCATCAGCTGCGGCGCTCACACCGCAGCAAGGCGCTTGGCGGGCAGACGAGAGTCCATCATCTACGCCGACTTGCCCGCTACACGCGTTTATCCAACTGTGGACAGCGGCTGCGAGGACGGGCGCACGGTCACGCGGTGTGACTGCCCGTCGTCGACGAGATGCAAATAGTCACTTTCCATCTCCTCGCCGTCCACGACCCAAGTCGTGAGCGGTCCACCATTACCCGCACAGTGAACGTCGATCGAATACGTCGACTCGCCATATCGGTAGTCCACGGTAAATGAATCCCACCCCGAAGGTACACAGGGTTGAATGTACAGCCTGTCGTTTCGACGCGTGACACCAAGTACATACTCCAGCCCTGCCTGGTACATCCACCCGGCTGCCCCTGTGTACCAAGACCACCCCGCCCGCCCTTCGTGGGGCTTGGCAGTGTAGAGGTCGGCGGACATCACATAGGGCTCGTTCCCGTATTCCAGGACTTCTCGCACCGTCTGCGTGTGCGAGATCGGGTTCAACGTGCTGAACAATTCAAACGCCTTGTCCCGGCGACCAAGCATCGCCCACGCGACGATACTCCAAATCACACCGTGCGTGTACTGCCCACCGTTCTCGCGAATGCCAGGCGGGTACCCCTGGATGTATCCCGGGCTCGGCCTGGTTTCGTCAAACGCCTTCGTCAGCAATCGAGCAAGGCGGAGATCGCGATCTACCAGTTCGCGGTCAAACGAGCGCATTGCTCGCTCTTGCCGCTCCTCTGACGCCCCCTGTGAAATCACAGACCAGGACTGAGCGATCGCGTCTATGCGACACTCCCTGTCCTCGATGGAGCCGAGCCATCGACCTTCGTCCGTAAACGCGCGGCGGAACCAAGCGCCGTCCCATGCATGTCGATTTAAATTGTCCTCTAGTTCATGAACTTGCCCTTCCAACTGCTCAGCCAAGGCCGCATCCGATAAGACGTCCCTACCCAGCCGTATCCATCGCTTGAGGACGTCCAGCAGGAACCAACCGAGCCAGACGCTCTCCCCTCGACCTTTGGCTCCAACGCGATTCATTCCGTCGTTCCAATCGCCAATCCCCATTAGCGGGATACCGTGTTCGCCAAACCGCGAGGCGTGCCGTACCGCCCGCAGACAGTGCTCGAGAATGGTAGCGCGTTCCTCCGAGACCACTGTCTCCTCGTAGCGTTCGAGTTCGTCCTCCTTCAACACCTCACTGTGAAGGAACGGAACTTCCTCGTTCAAGATCTCCATGTCGCCCGTCTGCTCGATGTAGCGAGACACGGCATAAGGAAGCCACAACAAATCGTCCGAATAGCGCGTGCGGATACCCTTTCGCGTTTCATCGTGCCACCAATGCTGAACGTCGCCTTCCCGGTACTGGTGCGCGGCGTTGTGCAAGATCTGCCGCCTCGTGATATCCGGGTCGGCGTGAAGCAGCGCCAGTGCGTCCTGCAGTTGATCGCGGAAGCCAAACGCGCCGCCGGCCTGGTAGAACGCGGTGCGGGCCCACATCCGGCAACAGAGCGTCTGATACAATAGCCACCCGTTGAGCATCAGATCCATCGGTCGATCCGGCGTCTTGACGCGAATCTGCCCGGTGATCCGCTCCCAATGCCGAGTGACGTCGGCCAACGTGTCCGCATAGGCACTGTGTTTGCCGTACGCCTGAACGAGCGACGACACTTCCTCCCTCGACGCTGCACATCCAAACAAAATCGTGAGCGAGGCGTCGCCATGCGCTGGCAATTCGATCACGGTTTGCACAGCTCCGCACGTACTGTCAAATGTCCCCGTTCGCTGAGACAACCTGTCCGCTTCAAGCGCAGCCGGACATGCCAGTGTCCCCCCTCGCCCGATGAACTCCGCGCGGTCACCTGTCCAGGAGTACAACGAAACCCCAGCGCGCCGCCTGTCGTGTTCCCCGAAGATGTGCAGAAACCCAACCGCATCCCGGAACGTCTCTTGATAGTGATTGCGTGCCAGCAGCGTGGAAAGCTCGTCGTCCCACTCCGTCACGATGTACGGCGCCTGCGCTTCCCGGGTCACACCGAGTACCCATTCGGCGTAGTACGTCACTGCGATCCGCTTGGCCTCGTCACTCCTGTTATGCAATCGCAGGCGGATGAGTTTCAGTGGATCCTCGCGTGGCACGACCATCTCCATCTCGTGAACAACTTCGCCGCTGGTCTGTTCGATCCGGCTGTATCCCCGTCCATGCGTCACTCGGAATGATCTGTCACCGCCCGCCGGCTCAGGTGCGGCAGACCAAATGTCGCCTGCATCCAAGTCGCGCAGGTAAAGACACTCACCTGGGCGGTCGAGGACGGGATCGTTCGTCCATGGCGTCAGCTTACACTCGCGGGAGTTCCGCCACCAGCTGTAGCCAGTTCCTAGTTCTGTAAGCAGGCAGCCAAACTGGGGGTTGGCCAACACGTTGGTCCACGGCCGTGGTAGATACGCCCCACGTTGCACGTGCACTTGGTATGCCTTTCCATCTTCGACGAATCCACCCCATCCGTTGAAATATTCTCCCTCGGGTGGAACATGTGGTGCGCGTTCTGGCGCCTCTTGGCGCGGCGAAGGCACACGTGCGACAGGAAGCGACCTGACCTCATCGACTTGCAGTTGGGCGGTCAGGCTGGGGCCGCCAGCCCGCAGCCAAACGCGCGCCACGGCCCGCAGCAACATCCGCTCGTCCTCCGACAGTTGCGAAGCTTTGAGGGAGATCATCCGCTCCATCTTGGCGATGCCGTGGGCTGCCAGCGCTTCGTGCAACCGGTGCCGCATTTCGTCCTGATAGCCCCCAATTGTCTCGTCGACGACGACCATGTCGACGGCGAGACCCACGTTGCACAAGTACTGATGCTGCCGAGCCAGCAGCGTGACGAATGGCAAGTCCGCTGGGTGCGCCAATGCGACGGCTAAAATTGGCGCATCGCCGCTGATGCCGTGCGACCACAAGGCGGATTGCCCTAGCACGTTGCGCGCAATCGCATCCCGGCGCACATGCGACAGGGGTGGCGTATACAAGAGACGCCCCGCCAGACGCAACGCTGCAACAATCTGTGCCGGCGACAGGTGATGCTGGCGCAGATTGATTTGCGACCTGACCCAAGCCAGGTGAAACGCTCCGTCTGCCTGTGAAGGCTCACTCAGGCGATGCACGATTTCGACAGCTTCTTCCCGACTCTGCGCCACGCCAGTCACCATGTACACAGAGGCCGTCTCACCGGGTGCCAGGTAGATGGCGCGCCGCATGACAAACGCCGGGTCGGCGACGGATCCAACAGATCCGCGAAGGCGGCTGCCGATCGATTTGGGCTGCGCCAACGAATAACCTCGACCGATGAATGCGGCTCGGTCGGTTTCAAACTCGTACTCCCCGGCCTCGCGGCCGTCGACATACATCGTGTGCACCGCCCAGGTTTCCATTTCGTCTTCTTCACGTGGTCGGCGCTTGGCAAATAAACACTGTTCATCCGCGTCGTGGCTTGTCTGTACAAACAATTTACTAAAGGCGGGATGCGCGCTGTCCGCAGATTGACTGGCCATGGCGAGCTCCAGAAAAGACGTAACCTCCAACGTACGCGCCGTGGAACTATCATTGAAGAGGCGCAGCCGTCGTATCTCGGCGTCGACGTCTGGTACGACAATCGTCTCGAGACTCGAAGAAATGCCGTGACAGCGACCTTCGTATACCGTCTTATCGAGGCGAAAGACCACCCTGTCATCGGTCAAGGCCTGACAAGGGAATGCCGCTGTGCTCCACGTCTCTTCCGTTGCCACGTCGTGCACGTAGACCACCGGCCCGGACGCATCCACCACAGGGTCTTCTCGCCACCTCGTCACGGCCAAGTCTTTCCACGTGAGAAAACCGGTTCCTCCAGTGCTGCTCATGCTCGTCATGCGGCCGTTCGACAACACGTTCACTTCCGGTACGACCGGTGGCTCCTCAAATGTCCGTGCCGTATCGTCCAGTTGACCGTCCATCGCCGGCAAGCTCGCATTTGTCCCGATCGGCTCTTCGATGATCGCCGCCTTCTGTGGAATTCGCTCCTGGAGCAGCAAATTGGCCGCACGCACGTGCAAATTGGCGTGGAAACGCTCGATCATGACGTCATCCGTCAACAGATTTGCGATCGTAAGCATACTCATCCCTTGGTGATGGGCCATGAAGCTTTGAATCACCTGATGTCGACTGCCTTCTGGGAGGCGTTGCACTGTGAAATCTACTGCCTCATAGAAACCGAATTCACCGGCAGCCCCTAACTGTTCGAGGCTTTTCAACGCAGAGATGGCGCTCTCCCCCGCATATGGCAAGGCGAGGATGGTGGCGTACGGCGCAACGACGAGGTTTCGCTCTAACCCTCTATCCAGCCCGAGGCCAGGGACGCCAAACGCCCGATATTGATAGTTCAGTTGGTAGTCAAACGCGTAGTACCCGCTCTCCGAAATGCCAAACGGAACACGTCGCAGGTTGGCGTACGCCTGTTGTCGATGGACCACTCCCTGATACGTGGAGTCCCAGACTGTGTTGCGATACGTCCGCATAAGGAGACTCGGCATCATATACTCAAACATCGTACCCGACCACGACAAGAGCGTCTTACGGCCACCTGCAATCGTCATCGTCCGATTCAGGGTAAACCAGTGTGAAACTGGAACCTGCCCCAGCGCGATGGCGACAAAGCTCGCCTGACGCGCTTCCGAAGCGAGCAAGTCGTACAAGATGTCTTCCTTTTTCTGTGCCTCCACGTGAAATCCCAAACAGAATAGGCGCTCGTCGGGATTATACAAGGCCAAGAAATCAGTCTCCTCGACCAACTGGTCGATCTCCTCGATAAGCTCTCGAGAGCTAGCAGTCAGGCCAGGTTCGCGTTCACCATTCTCGCGAAGTGCTTCGCGAATCAACATGAGATACGCCACAAGGTTTCCTGAATCGACCGTGGACACATATCGAGGTGCAAGTGGCTTTGCGGACTGCGTGTCATACCAATTCAACAAGTGTCCGTTCCACTTCTCCAGTCTCCTGAGTGTCTCGATGGACTTCTGCAGGCGATAGAGCATCGTCTCGCTGTCGATGAACCCAAGATCTCGAGCAGCAACCACACTGGCCAGATACAAACCGATGTTCGTCGGAGACGTGCGGTGGGCGATGACCTCAGTCGGATGGTACTGGACATTGTCGGGTGGCAGCCACGACTCGTCAGCCGTCACATACCGCTCGTAGAACAACCAGATCTGCCGGGCCCAATCCTCCATTTCCGGGCGAGCCGCAGTTAGCCACGCGCGTTTGTCACCGCGGGGAGCCCTGTTCAACCACACGACCACCGGGCGAGCGAGCAGCCAAATCACGATCCCAACTGCGCCAAGTACGAACGTTTGTCCACTTGTGGAGAACCACGTTGCGACGGCAAAGAGAGCCATTGCGAGGTACGCGACCGGCTCATAGACAAAGACAGGTCGCTTCCCGGCAGCCTGATCCATCTGATTGGCGGGAACCCATTCCAGCAGATTGCGCTGGCTCACATACATCCGATACAAGGCTCGCGCGATGGCGTCCGCGGTGACTACGGCGGCAAACGGCAACGTCATAAGCCGCACTGCGCTCTGCAAAAACGTCACGCTAAGGATCGATTTGCGAGCACGGCCGACCAGCACGCGCGGCAGTGCTCGCCAAAACGGCAAAAAGAGCGTCAACACGACGATAAGCTCCCACACCATCGCCCTTCCTGGCAGCAGGCGCAAACCGAGCAAGGACACGATGAACAATGTCGGCGCAAGTAAGCTCCGCCGCAAATTGTCGAGGATTTGCAGGCGCGTGACGCCACACACGTCAATCGGTTTCTCCGTGCCATACCGATCCGCACACATCCGCCCGAGCCACTTGATCAGTTGCCAATCTCCCCGGATCCATCGGTGGGCGCGCCGTTGATGGGCATACACGGTGCTAGGGTGCTCTTCCACGACTTCGATGTCCGATGCGAGACCTGTTCGCAAGAATCCGCCTTCGAGCAAGTCGTGACTCAGTACGCGGTTGTCTGGTATCCGATCGACGACCGTCTTGCGAAACGACTCGACGTCGAACAGCCCTTTGCCGACGAACGCCGCTTTGCCGAACCAATCCTGGTAAGGGTCCGATACGGCGAACGCATACGGGTCGATTCCAGGCTCGCCCGCCCACAGTGCGGCAAAGCGAGACTTTTGGACGGAGTCGAAACTCACCGTAATCCGCGGCTGCAACACGCCAAAGCCCTCGACGACGCGAGTTCCTGCCGCGTTGAGACGCGGACGATTGTATGGGTAATGCATCGTCGCGACGAGGCGGCTGACCGCGCCGATCGGAAGTTGCGTGTCGTGATCGACAGTGAGTATGTAGCGAATATCCTGAAGCACGTCCATCTGTCCATGAACCGTGGTAAAACTCGTCGTGTCACTACCGGACAACAGCTCGACGAACTCGACGAGTTTCCCTCGCTTGCGCTCCCATCCCATATACACGCCGTCGACCGGGTTCAATTGCCGTGATCGGTGAAACAGGAAAAATCGTTCTCTCCCGTACTTCGACTGCAATGCCTTAACCTGACGGACGGCGTGGCCGACGAGCTCATCATCCCCTGCTACCCGCTCGCTTGCGGCGTCTGCAAAATCCGCCAAGATGGCAAAATGGATGTGTTCCTGTCGATTCGCGAGGTAATGAACCAACAGTCGATCCAGCACATCGTCGACTTCTTCCACTCGCGACCAAATCACTGGAATCACGACCATGGTACGGGCATCCGTCGGTAAACCTTTCGCGAAATCGTAGCGCAAAAGCGGCGTCGGACGACAGCAACGAATGATGGCGGCGTGCACTAAGGTCACCACCCACTCGCTAACGGGAACGGCGAGGGCCACCCAAAGCGCAATCCAGGATGCCCTCGAAATGCTCGTGCCAGCACTCAACCAATATCCGGCGAGCAGCATGAGACAAATAAACAGAATGGCCGAGCCCAGAACATATGCGGCGATGGGGCGGCGGCGCAGCACCACGCTCGGCAAACGCCGGGGGCTCGTGCGCTCTGACAAGGCTCGACGCAGCTGTGCTACCCCCCTTGTCTCGAGGAGGTAAAACGCGAGGCAGGCCTCACGAGACTGCGGCTCTGCAAGAGGGGACGCTCCTTGTCTCGACGCTAAGCTTACCTCAACAGCGGTTTGGGCAACGAACGTTTCCGGCACGTTCATCCGGCGCGCTAACTCGACCACTCGGTCGCGGAGCAGATCTCTGCTGACCGAGTCCAAACGTTCATACTCGCCGCTCTGATGGGACAGCAGGATCTGTTCAACATGCGAGATTTTTACAAACGTCGAGCGCCACGGCTGCCGCTCAAGGACGTGTAGGCTCGTCACGAGGTTGCCGCACAGCACCTGTAACTCGGCTTGCAGTTGGTGCTCAAACGACACCATATTCTCAAGGCTCGCCTCACTGGTTTCAACATGTCCGACAAGCCACTCTCGAACCAATTGGATGTTTGGCTCCCACTCGCTCAAGTGGCGCACTAGATGCACCACCTCCACAGGCGTGAAGGTTCGGCCGCGCGCGTAGCTGTCCAAGACTGCGCGGACCTGTTCATCAGACAGATCCTTATGACTCACGCGCTCGAGGAGTGCCGCCGTACAATTACAGACCTCATGACGATGTCGTACCTCGCGCATAGCTTGGGCCAAGCGACAAATGATGACTACGCGCATGGCGATGGGCAATGCCCAGCATTCGAACGTCTTCAGAACGGATACTTCTTGATAGGCTTCCAGGTATGTCTCAAACGCGCGGACGTCGTAACGCCCGTCCACGTGCTCCAGATAGTCGTCGCAAATGGCGTAAATGCGCGGTATCCCCGACCCTTTCAACGTCGGCAACTGATGAAGTGCCTTACGTGGCAACATGCGAATCACTTCTTGGGATTGCGTCTCCAAAAATGCAATGTGGTCAAGAAGCCAGTCCTCTGCAGGTTGCATGCATTGTGTTCGATTCGCCGACAGTCGCTTTGCAAACTCGTGAAGACTCTGCATGTCAGATTGAAAGACCATCCAGTGTCTACGCGGCTGTGGATATCCTGTCGATTCGTTCGTCAGGGCGTATTCACGTGCCCGTTCTCGTAGTTGGTTACTGTTTAGAATCATCGGGGCCTCCTGACAGGGGTCGGCCTGCACGCAGTAAAACACATGGCATGTCACCCACAAATCAGTCATTTATGAAAAATATCCCCAAAAATGAGCGGTTTTATGAATTTGATGTGTACCAGGGGGAGAAAGCGTGCACAACAGCGGTTCACACGTCCGGTGGGCTGTTGAATGAGCGATCATGGGGAAGCGGGCACAGGGCGCTTTTGCCTGTACCCGCTATGAGGAGGCTGGTTCCAGCGACAAACCAAACCGTGCACCATCGGTCGCCGAGGGCGGCCGTCATGGCTTTAATTCGATCACGGTTTGCTTTCGTAGGTCGCATCCACCACTTGCGTGTTCGTACTTGTCGACGCAGTGCGTCGCTTGGCGATTTGCATCGCTTCAATCAACGTGTCCATGTCGCGTTGGATCTCGTCGCACTGTTTCTGCCAATACTCCGCTTGCTTGTGAAGCCGACGAATCTCCTCATCTCGCGCCAGCAACTGGGATTCCAAGGCCTTGCGCTCTTGGTGAAGCTGAGTGATATGACCTTCATCATCGATAATTTCGATCGACCGCAGGTATTCGATCAATTCGTCCTTGCTCACTACAGGCCGTTGTTTCAGTGAGACTTCGGGCTCAGGATGATAGGTCGCTCTTGCCGACACCCGCGTCGCCTCTAACTCCTGCACCGGTGGCTCACTCGGTTCATCGGCTTGGGGTGGTTCGGACGGAGCTTCGTTGTGATCGCGCGAGAGGATGGGCTTGAACACCGATTGCCAACGCGACCGCGTCTCGGAAACCTTTTTCGTCAGCAGGCCGAAGTTGGGCCGGAACATCTTCGTCAGCTTACCGTTCTGATTTTTGACAGTCCGCGTCTCTGCAATGTCCGACACGGTGAACGACTCACTGCGGATAAAGTCGATCAACGACGCAAGACAAGCTTCGTGGAACGGTTGCTCAAACGACATATGCGCGCATTCCTCGCAAACGAGACCCGCAAGGTGATCTAGGAACTCGTCGCTGATTTGCACGCTCTGCGGGATGCTATACGACAAACTATCCGCGAACGTGTCGACGATTTGTATGCGGTTTTGTTCCGCCAAGCGCTCGGCCGCCAACTCCGCCGCAAATGGGTGGATTTCGTTCCCTTCCAAATGCGCCAACTCGTCGATGCGTCCCGCTGACACTCGCTGCTCTTTCAGGCGCTTGAGCGCGTTGGCAAGCACGACTCTCTCAGCCTCTTCGTCATTATCGGGCCAATGATTTACGACGAATGACTCTGGGTCTCGCTTGCTCTCGACGAATTGACGAGCTTCCTCCAAGGTAATTTCCTTTTCGTAATAGCGATCATATAATGAAATCCCAAATTGGTCGGCAATCTCCAGTGCTTCATATCCACTTAACGTGCGCATTGTGCAACCCTCGCATTTCGACAGATCTCCACTCGTCATAAATTCGTATAAACATGCTGCTTTATGTCCCCATTGTATACGGAGAATCCATAACAATCAGCCCTTGTTTTGAACAATGGTGCAAAATCGCCCCTCAAGGGACAAAAAATAACCGTCGGGTTGATTTGCACTTGCAAACCTGCCCGACGGTTTGGCCTTGGAGTTTGTCATCTCGGATCTCAAACGTTTTGGCGCGTTATAGTGGTTTCGGGTACACAGGCCACGTGTTCCCCTGCTCGACATCGTGTCCAAAAAATACGCGTGGTCGAACGGCCTGCACAACCTCTTTCAGATGAGCGATGGAAGCGGCAATTTGAAGGGGATCCACCCCGGCAAACGGAACTCCGTCCTCAAAGTTTTCCCGCGTGTAGGCCGCGTCGACAGTCAGTAAAATCGGACCCGAAAGTCGTGTGTGCAGAAGAATCGACTGATGTCCCGCCGAGTGTCCCGGCGTGAAGATCAGGTCAACGCCAGGTGCCAACTGGTAATCCCCCTCAATCAGGCGGTAGTCCAACCCTGCGACGCGACACTCCGCTGGGTAATCATCGCTCACCATCGCCGCATCGTACTCGGCGCGCTGCACGTAGATCGGCGTGTTGGGGAACTTCGAGTTGCCGCCGGCGTGATCGAAATGCCAGTGTGAACTGATGACACAAAGGAGGTCGTCCGGTGCATAGCCCGCCCGGGCCAGCACCTGAACAATGGCGTCGTCGTGCGTCATCCAAGGAACGATGTCGCCGTCCTTCGGCTCGTCGCCGAGTGTATCCACGGCATATGCCTCGGGCATCCCTGTATCGATGAGCATCGGGCCCTCCGTCGTTTCGATGAGATATGACCAAATCGGCAGATTGACTAACTTGCCTCTGACCAAAGTCTCATTGAGCACCGACTGATCTACCAAACAATGACCAGCTGGCAACAAATATACGCGTTCCACTGCCATCCTGACTCGGCCTCCTCGCTGTGCCCGCGTGTCGAACTGCATAGCTGTACGGCACGGGGGTAAGCATTGTTCATCGCCTGTCTGTCGACGTTAGCGGGAGAACTCGAGGAATGGAGCATTGCCGTACTTTGGCTGTGCTGCTTGGGACGGCCGAGCCCACTGTACCGCGTTTTGTAAAACCCGTTGAACGTCCTCGTTGTGATAGGTTGGGTACTCCTCGTGCCCTGGCCGGAAATAAAATACTTTGCCACGGCCGCGGCGGTACGTGCAACCGCTGCGAAACACCTCGCCGCCGGTGAACGAACTGACGAAAATCAACTCGTCCGGGACGGGGATGTCAAAATGTTCTCCGTACATCTCCTCATGCTCCAACTCGATATACTGACCGATGCCCTCAGCGATGGGATGTGTTGGGTCGACCACCCAGAGGAGCTCGCGTTCCCCCGCTTCACGCCATTTTAAATCGCACGAGGTGCCCATTAAGCGCTTGAACATCTTGGAAAAATGACCTGAGTGGAGCACGATGAGGCCCATGCCGTCGAGAACGCGGGCGACAACTCGATCGACCACCTCGTCCGCTACTTCACCATGGGCGGTATGCCCCCACCACAACAACACTTCGGTCTTGTCGAGAACCTCCTGTGTCAAACCGTGTTCTGGCTCGTCGAGCGTCGCGGTATGGACGTCGTGGCCAACGGCGCGCAGGGGCGCTGCGATGGCCTCGTGAATGCCGCCAGGATACACCTTCGCGATCTCCTCTGATGACTGCTCGTGCCGAAATTCATTCCATACGGTGATATTCACGCGATCACATACCTTTCTAGTCGTCGTCTCTAGACTCTACAGAGGGAACATAGTATCTTCCGACAGTCGGAAATCTTCTGTCTGTTCATCATACACCAGTCAACTAAATTGCGGCTGGAATTCGCGAGAGGCGTGTCCTCCGGTTCAAGATTCCACGCCTTCAAACAAAACTTCCTAGCTTTGTCGCTCATTCCGTCAAAAGCGTCGACTTCCGCTCGCGTTTATGCTGATACAAACGGGCATCTGCGACTTCATAACACCGATCTAGCGTGTCACCGTCGACGCCCCACACGGCAAATCCGACACTGACGGAGTGCCCTCCAGTCGCCTGTAACACCGAACTTTGAATCGCTTCCATCACGTCCATGGCCTGTGCCAGATCCGCATAAAAGGCGATGAGAAACTCGTCGCCGCCAAGACGTGAAACGAGTGCCTCATCGCCGACACACTCTTGAATCGCATTCGACGTTTCGCGAATGAGGGTGTCACCTGCCGGATGACCCAAGGTGTCATTGACTGCTTTCAAGTCGTCGAGATCGATCACGCCGATGATCAATTGCCTGTCTTGCAAAGCAGCCTCCTCCACCATCTCCGGCAGTCGTGCGTAGACGCCACGACGATTGTACGTGCCGGTGAGCAAATCGCGCCGACTCGACTCCTCGGCAATCCGGACCGTGAGGATGAGATCGAGCGCCACAGACAACTGGGCGGCGCACGAATCCAACAGTGCGTTGCTCATTTCGGTCGTCATTCTGCCAGACACCGCGTGTGTTCGCGCCACGACGAGGGCTCCCGTCATCTGCTCCCTGGACATCAATGGCCAAAATCCAAAATCGAGCAGGGGGTAGCGGCTCAAGTACGCCTGCAGTTGCGAGGAGGGGATGTCTTCCGCCAACATCCAGCGCTCCGACGCGCCCTTGAACGTCTGGTAGAGATTCTCCTCGGAGGCGAAAATGGAAGCCAGGTCCTCTTCTTGATGCTCAAATACTCCCCAGGCGGCGTACGCGTGTGGCTTGCTTGGCGTTACACCGTTCACGAAGACTCGTTTGCGGTAAATGAAGAAACCGGAGTCAACCTCCGCCAAATCCCTCAATGCCTCAGAAGCCAATTGAAAAAGTTCCAATCCACGGGATGCACGAGCCCATTCCCGCGTGCGGTAAAAGAACTTCTTGAGTAACTCCGCATTCATCCCAATACCCCACCTTACAAACTGCAAGGTATCTTCGAGGACAATGTCGTCAAGTATCCATCCTCGAAGGTTCTATAATTTCGTTACAGGCTATCTCTTGCACTGCCGTTCTCTCTACCGTGGTCGCCTGCGCCGTGGCTTAGCACACCGGGGCGTGCGCGGCGACGATGAGTGGCTACTTGCCTTGGAATTTCGGTACTCTCTTCTCCATCATTGCGGTGATTCCTTCTCGGACATCTTCGGTTGCAAGACACTCTTTCAAATCACGCAATTCCGCTTTGAGCTGTTGGACGAGTGATACCTCATAAGTCGACACCAGCAGCCGCTTCGATAAAGTGGTCGCGATCGGGGGTCCCGCGGCCAGCCGCTCGGCAAGTTCCAGCGCCGACTCCTCGAGTTGTTCAGGCGCGACCACCTGATGGACAAGGCCGATCCGAAACGCCTCGTCCGCCGTCACGTCGCGGCCCGTCAAGATCAAATCAGTCGCTGCGGCGTGGCCGACGATACGAGGCAACAGATAG
The DNA here is from genome assembly GCA_029166985.1 of Alicyclobacillus fastidiosus. GTDB lineage: Bacteria > Bacillota > Bacilli > Alicyclobacillales > Alicyclobacillaceae > Alicyclobacillus > Alicyclobacillus fastidiosus_A. The sequence goes on from CP119138.1 coordinate 2,785,597, forward strand.
GTCATCCCCGCGTCCGGGCTCAAGGCCCTGCGGATGTATCCGGTCGTCAGGGTGGCCGTTTGGGCCGCATACCGGAAGTCGCACGCCAAGGCCAACGACAACCCAGCACCTGCAGCAGCCCCATTAATCGCCGCGATCACAGGCTTATCGTTGTACACCACGCACTCGATGAGTCTCCCTACCCACTCGAGATCGTCGAGGCGAGCGTGTCGTGTACTCGGAAATAAACTTCCGTCTGTAAAGCGAGACAAATCTAATCCGCTACAAAACCCCCGACCACAGCCGGTGATCACCACAGCCCGCACTGAATCGTCACGAGAAGCACCCGTTAGTGCGTCAATGAGATGATCACTCATAGATGCGTCAAACGCATTCAGCCGATGCGGCCGGTTCAGCTTGAGAACTCGGATTGCGCCGATATCCTCGACGAGTAAATCGTCCACAGACATGACTCCCCTCGATAAACTTCCAAGGCTATGCAAATTCGCAAAGCTATTTTTCCGAGAACTTCCCACATTCCATTCTACCACTTATAGGTAGATGTACGGGGCTGAATCACTTGACACTAGTTCGATGATGATCTAATTTGTTTGTGATGAATATTGATGTAGATCGAGGTGTTTATATGACGGATAACGATGTGAATCAATTGGTGGTCTATCTGAAGGTACTCGCCGATGAAAGCCGATTGCGAATCCTTGGCGTGCTCGCTGGCCGCGAATCCAGCGTCGAGGAGTTGGCGGCATATCTCTCCCTCAAACCGCCCACGGTCTCACACCACCTAGCCAAACTGCGCGAGGTCGGCCTCGTTTCGATGAGATCGGAAGGCAACACACACTTGTACCGATTTGTCGCGGAGGGGCTAGCCCATCTCAATCGCGACCTCCTGACACCGGAAAAATTGGCACACATGGCGGATGATATCGTTGGAGACGAATGGGAGCGCAAAGTGTTAAGAGACTTTCTGAATGGCGAAGAACTGAAAGAAATTCCGGCCAGTCGAAAGAAGCGTCTAGTTGTATTAGCATGGCTCGCAGAAAAATTTGAACCTGGCCAGCGCTACCCGGAAGCTCAAGTCAACGAAATCATCAAACGGCACCACCCAGACTTCGCAACGCTTCGGCGCGAGCTGATAGGAAACCGCTTCATGACGCGCGAGCACAGTGTATACTGGCGACTCCGCCCAGGCGAATGAGCGACAGCTGCGCAGGGGCGCCGCGTGTTCGCGGCGAAACGAACGTCCTCCACGACCCAGCAGGATTGAGGCTGGAAGGGCGCTTCTGGTTCGCCGAACGGCGAGTTGATCCGCGCACGTAGATCCATAGATATTCGAATACAGTGATGATTTCGTGATCCGTACTCAAAATTCGACAAGTTTCGGGTTTGTATCTTCCCACCAATCAAGATTATCCCTGTCGCCGCCACATTATAGTCTAAAAGAGATCAGATCTCTGGATAACTTTTGTCCCTATCGATTTGCAGGCGCCCAACCGGCTCACGAACATGTGTGAGCCGGCGGCGGATACAGTAGTTGGCGATATGGCCTCACTTCTCGCTGAGAACTTGAGCCCACACGCTCAGGACATGCTCGCCGTTCAGCGATTGTACACCTGTGGCAGAAGGGTACAGCAGCGTCGGATATCCCTTTGGCGCATACTGATTCCCAAAACTCGAGTCCAAAGCGTAATAGGAGGTAAAGTTTTGCAACTTGAGATCTTTTATCTCCGCCGCCTCCACCCGCTTGGCCTGGGCCAAGGTGGTACCTGCGGGAAATCCGGTGTTGACAAGTACGGGCAGTTGCCCGAGTTGCGTACGATGGGTCGAAAGAAGCTCTAAGGTCCGCTGACAGTGCGGGCACCAGTACGCCACAATGAGCACCGGCGTCTTCGCGACATCCAAATCAACGCGATTGCCATCGCCGTCGAGGACCTGGAGATGCGTATCTGCTACATTCGTCACAGGAACTGGGTCGACCCTCGAGTCAGGCGTCACCACCATGTCTTTCGTCTTGTTCTGGAATACCAGTTGTTTGGACGCCGTTCCTGCGGACTGATTCGAGGGAAGGTGCATCGTTGCACACCCACTGATCAGCACGCAAAATGTGAGAAGAGAAACGGCGATGGGTAGACGGTTCACGTCTATTTCCGCCTTTCTGTCATCCGCGATCACGCGGAGAGAAATTCCAATACAGCCGTCGCCACTAGGCCAAGCTTACCCACAAGATAAACGAACGGCGGACGCCCGGCAATTAGATTTAGAGCGACAATTGATACGAAAGTGTGAACGCCAAGCCGCGAGTTGCCTTCCCACCGCACAAAAACACCCACAGGCCCATACAGTGTCTGTACAGGCCTGTGGGTGCATACCTAGTCGCTGTAAGTCCTCGCAGACGAACTAGACAACCGGTTGTGCCGCACGAGCGCGGATGTGCTGCGTCAGTCGAACCGTGACATCGTATTTGAGGAATGGCGTCACCAAATAAATGCCTCGGAAGTGACGACTCGCCGTGTCGCACAACTCCTTCGCGATTTCGAAGCCGACGTCCGCGGCTTCCTCGGCGGAACTGTCCCGCATACGCTGCAGTACGTGTTCTGGAATCGTGATGCCGGGCACTTGATGATGAAGGAACTCGGCGTTGCGCAAGCTCGTAAGCGGCATGACGCCGATCATGACCGGTACCCCTAAATCCCGGGTGGCGATGGCCAATTGTTCCATCGTCTCCTCGTCGTACACAGGTTGCGTCATCACGTAGTCGGCACCCGCTTCAACTTTGCGCTTTAATCGTTCAATCGCCTTCGCAAAGTTGCGCACGTGCGGATTAAACGCGGTCCCGATGACGAACTCCGCCGGGTGTTTCAACGGTTTGCCCGAGAAACCCACGCCTTCGTTCAGGCGCCTCACCATCTTGGTCAAGTCGATCGACGACACATCGTACACCGAGGTAGCACCAGGGAGGTCCCCATAACGAGATGGGTCACCTGTGATCAAGAGCACGTGGCGAACGCCGAGGACGTGGAGCCCCATCAAATGCGACTGCTGTCCAATCAGATTTCGATCCCGACACGTGACGTGCACCAAAGGCTCAATACCAAACTGCTTGAGCATCCCCGCCAAGGCCATGTTGCTCACCCGGACGGTGCCTAAACTGTTGTCGGCCATCGTGATCATGTCCGCCCCCGCCGCTCGCAGGGCGCGGGCGCCCTGCAAAAAGCGATCGCAGTCGAGGGTCTTCGGCGGATCGAGTTCGACGATGATCGTCGTTCTGGTCTTCACGCGGTCGATGAGCGACTCCGAGGAAGGCAGGATTCGCTCGTAGGGGAGTCTCCCGTCGTCGCCGACGTAGATAGGGGACCTCGGCGACTCGCCGACCATCCCTTCCCGTCGCTGCAAATCGTCGCCCGACAGCGACTGCAGGCGTTCGACGAGCGTCCGAACGTGATTGGGCGTGGTTCCACAACACCCGCCGAGCCAGGTCACGCCCAACCGGGCGATCTGGACCATGACATCTGCGAAGTTGTCCTCATCCCCTGTATACGTGAGCCTCTCGTCGTCCGCGCGGTGAAGCATACCACCGTTCGGGACCGCCGCGAATGTCCCATCATAGGAAACGAGTTGCTCGTAAGACCGAAGAATGCCGTACGGTCCTAAGCGACAGTTCAGCCCCGTCACGTCGGCACCCGCGTCGCGCAGTCGACGAAAGGCCTCATCCAGCGGCACGCCATCGCGCGTCACGCCAATCTCCTCTGGCGACAAGTTAGCGACGATGGGCAAAGCCGACAGACCACGAACGACTTCGAGCGCCACAAGCAACTCCTCGAGGTCCGGAAAGGTCTCAAGTACCCACCCGTCGATACCGCCCGCAAGCAACGCCTCGGCCTGTTCACGATACAGCGCTTCGAGCTGCCCGCGCTCCTCTCCTGAGAGCGCACTGCCATATCGCAATCCGCCTTGAATCGGACCGATGGTACCGTATACCCGGGCCGTTTGCAGAGCAGCCCGGCGGGCGATGACCACGGCGGCGCGGTTGATGTCCGAAACCCGATCGGCGAGCCCATACCGCTCTAAACTGGTGCGATTCGCACCAAACGTGTTCGTTTGAATGAGCGTCGCGCCAGCCTGTACGTAGGCCTGATGCACGTCCTCAACCAACGTCGGCGACGACAAATTCAACTCTTCGGCACATACCCGAATGGGGACGCCGCATTGGTGTAAATACGTAGCCATGGCACCATCACCGATGACAAACGAGGTCGATCCCACTTGTACACCGCGAGGCCAATAGCCCTGTGTGGTCGCGTCCATCCTGCCCCTCCTCGTTGGTGCCCCCTCCCTGTGAAGCGGGCCGCACTCGTGAATCCTCTCATATGGCGTTAAATCGCCTCGACGTTAAAATACTTTGCCTCTGGATGACTAAAGGCCAATGCCGAGACCGACGCTTCTGGATCCATCATGAATCCGTCGGTGAGGCTCAAGCCTATATCCTCCGGGCGCAGTAGAGAAAATAGTGTCGCTTGCTGATCTAAATCGGGGCAAGCCGGGTAGCCAAACGATACGCGAATCCCCTGATAGCGCGCAATAAATCGTTCGCGCATCGTCATCGACAAGGGGTCCGGGAACCCCCACATGTCGCGCAGCATCTGGTGCACGCGTTCGGCGAACGCCTCCGCCATCTCGAGTGCGATGGCCTGCAGCGCGTGCGCTCGGAGATACTCCCCAGCCGCCTTCAGCCGCTCGGCCTCCTCGCGCACTTGGCTGCCCGTCGTCAGGGCAAACATCGCCATGTAATCGCGCTTATCACTGGCCACCGGGCGCACGAAATCAGCGACGCACAGATAAGGCGCTTTGGCCTGCCGCGGAAATGGAATGCGAGCGCGCTGGGTCGAGCCGTCGGCCTGATAGATGATCAGGTCGTCGCCATCGGCCGCAGTCGGAAAGAACTGATAGACTGCGTTCGCTAAAAGCCAACGTTTTTCAATCGCTTCTTCGACGAGCAATTCCACCATGTCCAAGAGCTCGACTGCTTGCTTGTCCCCCTCGGCCAGGCGCTTCTCGACGTTGCCTGCAAGGCCAAGGTGTTTTCCGAGGAGCATCTGCAGATTCAGATACGGCCGGATCATCTTGATGGGATAATCGCGCAAGACGTGACGTTCCAGGTCCGGCGGCAAAAACACCGGTGCCTCGCGACTGATCTCGGAGCGCGATCGCACACTGGTCAGCACAGGTGCGGCCGCGTTCGCTTTACTCTGTGCCACAAATCCTTCGCGGTCAGCTTGGTTTCGCGCCAGCAGTTCGCCGCGGCTCTTTGCCCCCATCAACTGGTTGGCGAAATCGAGCCCTTCCATGGCGTCCTTAGCGTAGATCACAGGCCCGTCGTACTTGTCGGCGATCTTCGTCAGCGTGAACTTCTTCGTCAGCGCGGCGCCACCCACCAACAGCGGGAGTTCGATGCCGGCGTGGCGAAAATCCTCCGCCGTCGTCACCATCTGTTGCGCCGACTTGACGAGGAGGCCGGAGAGGCCGATCATATCCGGCTGATACTCCCTGACCGCCTGAATGAGTTGTTCTGGTGCCACCTTGATGCCGAGATTCACCACGTCAAAACCGTTGTTCGACAGGATGATTTCCACGAGGTTCTTCCCGATGTCGTGGACGTCCCCCTTGACGGTGGCGAGGATCAATCGGCCCTTCGCGTGTGAATCGGTGCGCTCCATATGCGGTTCCAAATAGGCCACCGCGGCCTTCATCACCTCGGCCGACTGCAACACCTCGGCGACAATCAGCTCGTTGTTGTTGAACAGTCGCCCCACTTCCGACATTCCGTCCATGAGCGGCCCATTGATGATATCGAGCGGTTTAGCGGTGGTGAGCGCCTCGTCGAGATCGGCGATAAGTCCGTCCTTTGTCCCTTCGACGACGTATCTCGCCAGCCGCGCTTCGAGCGGCAAGTCCGAGACCGCGACCGTCGACGTGACGCGCCGTTCCCGATAGTGCGCTGTAAATTCGGCCACCAGTTGATCCGTGGTCGCAAACAGCAGACGGTCGCACAGCGCGCGCTCCTCCTCGGGAATCGACGCGTACCGTTCCAGGCGCTCGCTGTTGACGATGGCGTAGGACAATCCCGCCTTCGTACAGTGGTAGAGAAAGACGGCATTCAACACCTCGCGCCCAGCTGGGGGCAGACCGAACGAGACGTTGCTAATGCCGAGTATCGTCGGGCACTCCGGCAGGCGCTCGCGCAACATGCGAATGGCCTCCACCGTCTCCATGGCTGATCCGATGTACTTCTCGTCGCCGGTGCCGACAGGGAACGTCAGCGGATCGATCAAGATGTCCGATTTTCGCAGGCCGTATTTCTCTGTCAGCAGGTTCACGATGCGCACGGCGATCTCGACTTTTCGATCGCGGCTGACCGCCATGCCAGACTCGTCGATCGTCCCCACCACAAGCGCCGCGCCGTACGTGCGCGCCAATTTGGCGTAGGTCGCGAGCCGGGGTTCGCCGTCCTCGAGGTTGGTCGAATTGATGATGGACTTCCCTTGAATCTGCTTCAGCGAGGCCTCCACGACCGCTGGATCGGTCGAGTCGATCATGATCGGGACCTTCACCTTCCGAACCGCCAACGGCAGCAATTGCCCCATATCGGACAGCTCGTCGCGGTCCGGGTCGGCGAGGCACACGTCGACGACTTGCGCGCCGGCCCGCACCTGCGTGCGCGCCACCTCCGCCGCCGCGTCAAAGTCGCCGCTCGCGATGAGGCGGCGGAACTTGCGCGAGCCAATCACGTTCGTCCGCTCGCCGACGAGAACCGGGCGGATGTCGTCCGTGAGCAGCATCGCTTCCATGCCAGAGACGGCGTGCGGGTGCACAGCGGCGTACTTCCGCGGTGGCATTCCCGCGATCTGCCTGGCGAGTTCACGGATGTGTTCGGGTGTCGTCCCGCAACAGCCGCCAGCGATGTTCAACCATCCTTCGCGCGCGAAGTCGGACATCTTCTTGGCGAACGCGTAGGGCGTTTCGAGGTAACATCCCTCTTCGTCGGGAAGGCCCGCATTCGGGTGACAACTGACTGCACATTCTGCTAGAGACGAGAGCGCGCGAACGTGATCGCGCATCAGTTCTGGTCCCGTCGCACAGTTCATCCCGACGGCAAACGGGCGAAGGTGCTCGACGGAGAGGTAAAACGCGTCGATGCTCTGCCCAGCCAGCGTCGTGCCCATCGCTTCGATGGTGCCGCTGACCATGACCGGGATGTTGCGGCAAAGCTTCTCCGCCACGCGCTGGATGGCGATGCCACAAGCCTTGACGTTGAGCAGGTCCTGCGACGTCTCGACCATTAAAAAATCGGCCCCGCCAACCATCAGCCCTTCGGCTTGCACAGCATAGCTCTCGGCGAGCTCGTCGAACGTCGCCCCACCTGTCACCGACAGGCTCTTGGTCGTCGGCCCCATCGATCCCGCCACAAACCGAGGCCTGTCTGCCGTGGTAAACTTATCGGCCGCCTCGCGGGCGATCACGGCGGAAAGGCGACTGATTTCGAACGCGCGCTCGGCGAGGTCATATTCCGCCAGCACGAGCGGCGTACTCCCAAACGAGTTGGTTTCCACGATGTCGGCGCCCGCGTCGAGATAGGCTTCGTGAATGTGCCGAATGAGATCCGGGCGAGTCACATTTAAATATTCGTTGCACCCTTCGAGGGCAGGGCCGCCAAAGTCTTGAGCCGTCAGCTCACTCTGCTGGATCATGGTGCCCATTGCGCCATCGAGAATGAGAATGCGTTCTTTGATCAGATTCTCTATGTCTTGTGTCACGCTCTCCACTCACATTCCAAGGACAAATTAATTTCAAATATTGTAGCACAGCCCGAATACTCCGACTACACAGATTATCTAAGCGCGCTGAGCGCCTGTCGGGTCGCTGGCATGTACCTTCACCGCTTGACGGTAAGTCAGGTAGAGCGGAATCACCAACAGCGCCATGAGGATGGCACCAATTTCGGCTGTCCGCAGCAGGCCGAACCGATGCGCGAGCTCGATAAACAGGGGCGCCCCCACGGCGAATCCCAAGACGTACGCTGCGTTGTAAATCCCATTCATGGCACCGCGCACGACATCTGGCGACTCGTCGCCGATGACCCATGTGAACAAGGTCGTGCAGATAGCTGAGCCGACGCCCCACAAGGCGCTGATCGACACAATCGTGGTAAACGAGCCTGCATAGCCGAGCCACAACGTCGCGATGGCGAGAACGAAAAGTGCGACGCTGATCAGGACGTGCAGGTTTTTCACGTGTGGCACGCGCGCGAAGGCGAACGCCCCGAGCACCCAAAAGAAGCCTAAAGGCAAAAACAACACGCCGTTGAAGAAGCTGTTGTGCGCACCGCCGAACGCCATCGGCAGCATGGCTGACACGCCAAAGTAGACCACTCCAAAGAGCATGGCACCCAGTACCGTCGCGCCAAGCACAGGCATCCGTGCCGCCACCTTCAAGGACCTTGCGTACGACGCAAACGTCAGAATCTCGACATCCGCATGCTGGCCCCGCCGAGGCACATCCAGACGACTGCACAAGAGTGCCGCCAACAGCGCACTGCTGTAGAGCACGAAGACCGCCTTCCACCACAACACGGCGACCAGGCCGCCAAGAAACGGCATCATCGCCTCGGCGATGGCAATAGCGCCGGCAAAAAACGCGAAGGCGCGCCTGCGCTTCGGGCCAGGCTCGTAAACGTCGCCGATGAGACTGTCGACCATCGGTTGAATCCCTGCGGAGCCTACGCCCATCACAGCCCGGCCAGCCAAGATCAAGACCGAATTGTCGACAAACACGGGTACGAGGCCTCCAATCGCGAAGAGACAAAGCCCTGCGACCAGCACCACCTTGCGCCCGAAGAAATCCGATAGCATACCGAGCACCGGCGTCGCACACACGTACGCGATAGCATACGCGGTCACCATCCAGCCGACGAACCCGAGCGACTGGTGCAATCGTCCCGCTAGGTCTGCCTCTGCTGGGAAGAGCACTGCGTTTGGCATCATCGCCACCACTGACGCAAACATCAATGTCAGTAACCACGACCGCTGTTTCATGCGCATCATCCTCGACCAAACGACGTTGTCACAACTTACTAGACACTTGCCCAGCATAACAGACGCGTCGCGAGCGGAACACAAGAAGGCGCAGGAAGGTCTCCCCTCCTGCGCCCCATGAAGGTGTGAATCATGTGTCGTGTCAACCGTTTGAATGTCGACGTCCATGGTCGATATTCACACGGTGATACTGTTTCCACGGAACTACCCCTTCCAGGCGGGTGCTCATCATGTGATTGCGTCGTGCAACGAACGACTCAAAATGACGATTCTGCTCCAACGCACCGACGAAGGCAAAATTCTCGTTGTGGTTCTCAGTATGCTGACCTGACATCCTCGCCACCCCCGTCTTGGTTTACCCGAGAGCGGGTCGTCTCATGTACAGGTCAATCAGACGCGAGCAGCGAGCCAGCCGGCGACGTCCGCGATGGCGACGCGTTCCTGTTCCATGCTGTCCCGGTGGCGAATCGTCACGGCACCATCCGTCTCTGATTCGAAGTCATACGTGATACAGTACGGCGTACCGATTTCGTCGTGTCGGCGATATCGCTTGCCGATCGATCCCGATTCGTCATAGTCCACACTGAACTGTTTCGACAGCGTCGCAAACAATTCCGTCGCGGGCTCCGCCAACTTCTTCGAGAGCGGGAAGACAGCCGCGTGGAACGGCGCGATGGACGGGTGCAGGCGAAGCACGACGCGCGTGTCGTTTTCGCCGACTTCTTCTTCCTCGTACGCATCCGCAAACAAGGCGAGGAACAGCCTGTCCACGCCGATGGACGGCTCGATGCAGTACGGGATAAACGGCTCTTTCCCCTCTTCCTGTACCGTCATGTTTTCACCCGAGTGCGACGCGTGTGCCTTCAAATCGTAATCCGTCCGATCCGCCACGCCGAGCAGTTCGCCCCAACCGAATGGGAACTTGTACTCCACATCCGTCGTCGCGGCACTGTAGTGTGAAAGTTGTTCCTTCTCGTGATCGCGAAGGCGCAAATTCTCCTCTTTCATGCCGATCGACAATAAAAAGTCGTAACAAAACTGGCGCCAGTGCCGGAACCATTCGAGGTCCTCGCCTGGTGCACAGAAAAATTCAAGCTCCATCTGTTCGAACTCACGCGTGCGGAACGTAAAGTTGCCAGGCGTGATCTCATTGCGGAAACTCTTGCCGATCTGGCCAATCCCAAACGGCAGTTTTTTGCGCATCGCGCGCTGAACGTTCTTGAAGTTCACGAAGATGCCTTGTGCCGTCTCCGGGCGAAGGTAGACCTCGTTCGTCGCCTCTTCGGTGACGCCCTGATGCGTCTTGAACATCATGTTGAACTGGCGGATAGCCGTGAAATCCTTGGCGCCACAATCGGGACAAGCGACCTGATACTTGACGAGCAACTCGTCCATCTGGTCGAACGGAAGGCCATCGACGATGATCTCCTCGCCGGCTGCAGCAGCAGCATCCTCAATCAGCTTGTCCGCGCGAAAGCGCGACTTGCACTGGCGGCAATCCACCATTGGATCGTTAAAATTGCCAACGTGGCCAGATGCCACCCAGACGCTGCGGTTCATCAAAATGGCGGAATCAAGTCCGACGTTGTACGGGTTTTGCTCGATAAATTGCTTCCACCACGCGCGCTTGACATTTTGCTTCATCTGCGCGCCAAGCGGCCCGTAATCCCACGTGTTCGCCAACCCACCGTAAATCTCCGAGCCCGGGAAAATAAATCCGCGGCGCTTTGCTAATGATACCAGTTGATCCATCGTCGTTTGCATGTTGTTCCTCCCGTGACGCTTGAATACGGCTATCATAGCGGAATTGTGGCTGGATAAGCAATGATTTCCCGCGATTCGTGCCGCCGTGGTGCCCCTTGGCAACCGCGGTGTGTATAATGATTTCGTGTCCCATCAGCGATTTCGCGTTTTTGAGCTGCCAAGCGGCACAATAATGGTAAACAGACATGGTCCAATCCCGGAGAGGAGCTTCCGAGAGATGACAGAGACAAGCATAGACATCGTATTTCTCGACATCGATGGCACCCTGTACGCCGATGGTGGCCTGGTGCGAAGCGGCGTTTTGGCCGTCGAGCAGTTACTCAAACGCGACATCCCTGTCGCACTGTGCACCGGACGCTCTGTCCTCCACGCACAGCACGTGCAAGACGAATTGAACGTACCCTACGGCATTTACTTCAACGGCGGCCTGGTCAAGTCGAGATCGACCGTGCTCTACAAAGCTCCGTTCCCCGTCGACGACGTGCTGGGGATTATGCACTACGCGGCCCAATTCGACATCCCGACCGTCGTCCACACCCACGAGAAGGCGGTCGCATTTGAGTCCATCCCGGAACGATACGAGCCGGTCTTGCGCTCGTTCGATTTCCCGCAGATCGAAATCGTAGAGAACGGCCTCGATGTGCTTCGCACCCTACCGGTCTACCAGATCAACGCCTTCATGACGCCCGAGTGGGATGCGGATTTTGAGCGACGTTTTCCGGGTTGCTACATTTATCGTTGGAATCCTACCGCGGTCGATTTCCAACGCCGCAAGTCGGACAAATCGATCGGCGCCATGCACCTGCTGACGCACCTCGGCATCTCACCTGAAAATGCGGTTCACATCGGCGATGGCGGCAACGACATCGGCATGTTTCGCACGCTCGGCCACTCGTACGCGATGGGCAACGCCGAACAGGACGTCAAGCGGGAAGCCAAGCGCGTGACGGCAGATGCGCTCGACGACGGCGTCGCCAAAGCCCTCTACGATCTCGGCCTGATCGACGCGGTAGCGGGCTAATCCCCGCCGCCAACGGACCAATGGCGACTCTCTCCACCGAGAGCGAACAGATGTTTGCCATGTGTGACCAAATTGTGATACGATGGTGACAAATAACGGCAAGGGATGTGTCAACCGTGAGCCAACTCACCGCCCGACAAGAAGCGATTCTCGCATTTATCCGAAAAAACGTACATGAAAAGGGATATCCCCCGTCGGTTCGGGAAATTGGCGAAGCGGTCGGATTGGCATCTAGTTCGACCGTCCACGGTCATTTGGAACGGCTGCAGCAAAAGGGGTTCATCCGCCGGGATCCGACAAAGCCGCGCGCGCTTGAACTGCTCGCTGGCGCCGTCGTAGCAGACGATGTAAAGGCCAATACCTCAACGCCGAGTGTTTTGCCGAAGGCGTTCATGGCGCCCATCGTCGGACGAGTCACCGCAGGGCTGCCCATCAGCGCGTTTGAAGATGTCCAGGGATACTTGCCGTTGCCAAACGAGTTCACGCGCGAGGACGAGGTGTTCGTGCTGACCGTAACAGGCGATAGCATGATTGAGGCAGGTATTTTAGACGGCGATATGGTCATTGTCCGCCGGCAGTCAAACGCCGTAAATGGCGATATAGTCGTCGCCATGACCATGGACGACGAAGCCACGGTGAAACGCTTTTTCCGGGAAGGCGGACGGGTTCGGTTACAGCCAGAAAACAGCCAGATGGCGCCACTGATTTATCACGACGTCAGCATCCTCGGCAAGGTCATCGGCGTGTTCCGCAGTCTGCGCTAGTTTTTCTCTATACTGCACACTCTACGGTCAATCAACTACAATAGACAGGTTGGGCTGTGTCGGCACTTGTGCTGGCCAGCCCTTATTGTGTCGTCTGACATGACCGTTGCACGGGCCATATCACATCTCTAATGCGGGCGTGCTGCTCCGAGACGGCTGTGGATCTGAACGACCGTACCCTCGGGTCATCCCCTCACACAAAAAAGCGGGCGGCCATAGCCGCCCACTTCGATCGCGTAATGTAAGTGCAAAGCATCGCTTAGTAAAGGCCGAGATATTGTTCCTTTTCCCACTCGGTCACTTGTGTGCGATACATATTGTATTCGATTTTCTTCGCTTCTACGAAGTGTACTAACACGTGTTGCCCGAGCGCCTCACAGAGAACCGAATCTTTCAACAGAGCATCAACCGCATCGTTGAGCGTCGCCGGAAGGCTGCGAATGCCGACTTCTTCCTTCTCTGCATCAGACATGATGTAAATGTTGCGGTTCACTGGCGGTGCCAGCTGAAGGCTGCGCTCGATACCGTCGAGACCAGAGGCGAACAGCGTTGCGATGGCCAAGTATGGGTTGCACATCGGGTCTGGGCTGCGGACCTCAATGCGCGTGCTTTGACCGCGTGCAGCCGGTACGCGAACCAATGGCGAGCGGTTCTTGCCGCTCCATGCGATGTAACTCGGAGCCTCATAGCCAGGAACCAGTCGCTTGTACGAGTTGACCGTCGGGTTGCAGATGGCCGTGAAGCCAGCAGCGTGCTCGAGAATGCCCGCAAGGAAGTGACGAGCCGTTACGCTGAGGCCGAGTTCGTCAGACTCGTCGTAGAACGCATTCTGGTCACCTTTGAACAGCGACAGGTGCGAGTGCATGCCGGAACCGTTGATGCCGTACACCGGCTTGGCCATAAATGTGGCATGCAGTCCGTGCTGGCGCGCAATGGTCTTGACGACGAGGCGGAAGGTCGCGATGTTGTCTGCCGCTTCGACGGCGTCGGCGTACTTAAAATCGATTTCGTGTTGTCCTGGAGCGACTTCGTGGTGCGATGCTTCGATTTCAAAGCCCATGTTTTCGAGCGTGAGGACGATGTCGCGGCGGCAGTTTTCACCGAGATCGAGGGGTGCCCAGTCGAAATACCCACCCTCATCGTTGACTTGATCGGTTGGATTGCCGTTCGCGTCGATTTTGAACAGGAAGAACTCCGGTTCCGGACCGACGTTAAAGGAGGTGAATCCGAGATTCTTAGCGCGCTCGAGCACGCCTTTCAACACGGAACGAGGGTCTCCAGGGAACGGAGAGCCGTCCGGTAGGTGGATGTCGCAAATCAGGCGAGCGATGTTGCCCTGCGGAGTATCCCAGGGGAACACCAACCACGTAGCCAAGTCGGGCACGAGGTACATGTCTGACTCCTCGATGCGGACAAAGCCTTCAATCGAAGACCCGTCGAACATGATCTTGTTGTCGAGCGCCTTAGCCAATTGGTCTACCGGAATCTCCACGTTCTTCACGATGCCCAGCAAGTCGGTAAACTGCAGACGCACGTAGCGGACGTTGCTGGATTCCGCGTTTTGCAAGATCTCTTCCTTGGTATACTGTTTCCGCATTCTGTCATCCTCCAATTAACGTTTTCGATAGAACCGTGAGAGGTCTCCTTGAAACAGAGATTCGGATTTCGACAGGTTACCGAGCATCTCACGCTCCAACCATTTGTAGACTTCCGCGTCGGACAAATCCTGTTTGTTCGTATCCTTCGGATGCGCCCGACGCCGTTCCATCTCTTCGAAATTGCGTTTGACGCCAGCCATGTTGTGGCCCTCATCCAACCACTGGCGAATGAGCATCAGCCGTTCGACGTCGGCAAACGAGAACTGCCGCTGCTTTCCCGTGGTACGGGCAGGCTGCACCAGCTCGTGCTCTTCGTAGTAGCGGATTTGGCGGGCACTCAGCCCCGTCAATTTTTGGACTGTTCCGATAGAGAACAGTGGCAGTTGACGACGGTCATTTAATTCCATGGCGCTGCCCCCATCCCAGTAGCGCTTCTTTAACATCCTAGCACGTGGATGAGAAAGGGGCAACGCATCACGTTATTTTTTCTGACATCAGGTGAACATTACTCCACACCGCACAATTCTGCGGGTGCCAGTTGCTGCAATACGCGCTTGAGTGCGACGACAGCGTGTTCGTAGGTCAGTCCGCCCTGGATGTACGCCGTGTAGGGTGGGCGCATCGGGGCGTCAGCGGACAACTCCAAGGATGCCCCCTGAATAAATGTGCCCGCCGCCATGACGACTTCATCCTCATATCCTGCCATGTCGTCCGCTTCCGGGCGCACGTGGGCGTCAATGGGAGCGGCGCTTTGAACGGCCCGACAAAAGGCCAACAACTTGTCCTTCGTGCCTAGTTCCACCGCCAAGATCAGATCCGTTCGCGGCGTCGTCGGCAGCGGTGAGACCGCGTAGCCAAGCCCTCGCAGAGCCTCTGCGAACAGCACGGAGCCGCGGACGGCCTGCGATACGACGTGCGGCGCAAGGAATAAGGCCTGATAAAACAGTTGCAGATAAGGGCCCGTCGGCCCATACTCGGCGCCGGTCCCCGGCGCGACAAGGCGCGCCGCTACCTGCTCGATCACGTCCGTCGTACCTACGATATAACCGCCAGTCGGCGCGATGCCCGCCCCTGGGTTCTTGATGAGCGACCCCATCACCAAGTCGGCCCCGACGTGCGACGGCTCTCTAGACTCGACGAATTCACCGTAGCAATTATCGACGCCGATCAAGACGTTCGGATGACGTTGTTTGATGATGGTAAACGCGCGGTCCAATGCGTCGACGGACAAGGCCTCCCGCGTCCCGTAACCTCGGGAGCGCTGAAACATCACGAGCTTCGTCCGCTCCGAAATCGCGTCCAGCACTGCAGGGACATCGATCGATCCGTCCGGCGCCAAGTCCACCACGTTGGACGTTACGCCCCACTCGGCGAGGCTGCCCTTTTCCGGACGCAGACCGACGACGCCGTGCAAGGTGTCATACGGTGAACCGGTGGCGAACATAATTTCTTCCCCGGGGCGCAACACGCCGAAAAAGCCGAGTGTCAAGGCGTGCGTACCTGAGACGATCTGCGGGCGCACCAAAGCCGCCTCTGCACCGAACACGTCGGCGAAGGCGGCTTCCAATTTTTCGCGTCCCACATCGGACAATCCGTAGCCAGTGGACCCGAGTAGGTCCGTCTGGGCCACGCGATGTGTCCAAAACGCTTCGAGCACGCGTTCCTGATTGACGAGGGCAATATCCTGAATCTGGCGCGCCATCGGCGCAATTTGTTCCTCACAACGTCTGATATAGTCAATGATTTTGTGGTTCATGTGCACTCCCGTCTTGCCGCTGTTGCTGCCATAGATGTGCGTCCCGTCGACTGGTCACTGCTGTGACGAGCCACTCCTCCGAAGATACAGGGTCCGCAGATTCGATCCGACCGTTTTTCAGCAGCCTGTCCCAGATGAAGTCGTTCGGATGCGTGTGCAACGTCACCCGCACTTCATCGAGCGACAACAGGCGCTCTACGGTCTCGTACAGTGGTTCGAGTGATTCCTTGGCGGCGGCACCGTACAAGGTCTCCACCGCGTGCACGTCAGGAGCCGGTTGAATCGGGCTGACGTCCATCTTATTGAAGAAGGTGACGATTGGCTTACTAAGCGCGCCAAGGTCGTCGAGCACCTTTCGCGTGGTTTCCAAGTGCGCGATCGGCTCGTGTCCCGCATCGACGACGACGACGATGACGTCGGCGTACTTCGTCTCCTCCAAAGTAGCCTTAAACGCATCGACCAAATGGTGGGGCAAATCCTCGACAAACCCCACCGTATCGATCACCACGTACTCGTTGCCAAGTTTGGTTCGGACTTGGCGCGCGGTCGGATCGAGTGTATCAAACAGTCGATTTTGCCCCATCGGCGCAGTCGCATTGGCCTTGTCGCGCACCCACATCGATTGCAAGGTCGTCTTGCCCGCGTTGGTATACCCGACCAATGCGACGACTGGAACGTCCCGGCGCCTTCTCCCGCGCATCGTAGCGCGTTGTCGTTCGACAGAAGCCAGTTCCTTGCGCAGATGCGTCATTCGCGTGCGGATTCGGCGCCGATCCATCTCCAACTGCGTCTCACCGGGCCCGCGGGTGCCAATGCCGCCGCCGAGCCTCGACAATTCCACGCCGCGCCCCGTCAGCCTCGGCATGAGGTAGTTCAACTGCGCGATTTCGACTTGTACTCGGCCTTCTCTCGTCTGTGCGCGCCGAGCGAAGATGTCGAGAATCAACTGCGTGCGATCCACGATTCGACACGGCAGCAGGCGTTCCAGATTGCGCACCTGAGCGGGCGTCAGTTCCCTGTCCGCAACGATGAGATCCGCCTCGTTCTGCTCTGCCAAATTCGCCAATTCATCCAGTTTACCAGAGCCGAGTAACGTCCGCCCATCCACTTGCGCACGTTTTTGAGAGACCACGCCAATGACGGTTCCCCCGGCCGCTTCACACAGACCTGTCAATTCCTGTTCTCGATAGGCGACACGATCATCCGTCTCCTGACCAACTTGGCACATCGCCAGGATGACTGTATTTTCCTCTTTCTGCACGGCCTCACCCCCGGTTTTGCACGTCACATACACGATACTCTCGTTCATCATCGCAAATCGGACAACGCTCTTCAAGTTGATACGCCGCACGAAGCATCATTGGAACCTCGGCCAGGGCCTTTCGCCTGCCCTGTTTGTGACCAACCACTCGTCCACATCCATACGCGACGAGAAAGGTAAATAGAAGTGCGGCGATATAAACCATTACGACCATGGTTCCCACTCCTCCTCCGGTTCCAACACTTTGGTCGTCGTGACATCAAATACGATGCTCAGGATGACAAGCGCGATGAGTGCTAAAATCGTCCAAAACACCTCGGCGTACAGCGCCAGACAAAAGACGATGAGGATGGCAACGAGCGTCTCGACCAGCCCGAAGCGAATCGCGACGTTCACTTGGCCGCTCTCTACGTCTTTGCGCCGATCCATCACGTCATCCAGCCAATCGATCATACTCATCGCAGCCATCCCCCAGAGCGCGTGCTTCCAGCCGACGAGAGTCACGAGCAGGCCCGCGGCGACCACGATTTCTACGTAGGCCGGGACCCGGCTGGGCAGAAACTCCTGGGCGCGCGTAAACATTCCGACCGCATAACTGCTGAGGAACACCGCCAGGGCCACATCGCGGTTGGCCATCATGGCGAGGCCGAACGTCAGAAGGCTATACGGGAGCGACGCTCGCCCCAGGCGAGCAGCCAGCGTCCGTCGGCCCCGACACAGGTCGTACTCGACATCCAGTGCGTCGTCCATCTGCTTTACAGTCGCGCCTGCGAGCAGAATCGCGATAAACGTCGAGAAGAGGTTAAGCCAATCGCCAAACATGGCGCTTCACCTCTTGAAACCCGGTCCCCTCGCGCGCAGAGATCGCGAGGATACGGTCTTTGTCGAGGTGCTGACGCAGCCATCGATAGCCCTCGCGCGCACCGGGAAGGTCCATTTTGTTCGCAAGCACGATGTAACTCGATCGCGAACGGCCGAGGGCGAACATCTGCTCGTCGAGATCGTTTAAGCGAAACCCTTTCATATCCCCGGCGCGCTGTAATGCCTGCCCGACGACCGAGGCATCAATCACGTGAAACACGACCTTGGCTTCGATCATCGACCGCAAGGTCTGCGCCATAGCCCGGCGCACAGATGCGTCGTGATGCAGGCCGTCAGCGAGGCCCGTCGAGTCAGTCACGCGAATGATGCGATCCGACTTTCCTCGCGGCACGGATAAAATGAGTGTCTGCAGTTCACGCGTTTGGTGCGCATCGCCTGAAGAGAGAATTTCCTGGGCCTCGGAGAGCAACATGCGCCTGCGCTCAGTACGCCCGTCCGTGCGCTCGACCAGCCAATTCAGCTCGCGCAGCCCCAACGCCCTGGCGAGGCGAAGACAAAAGGACGTCTTGCCGGCGTTCGTCCTGCCGATGACCAACCCGTCTGTACTCATATTCTCGCCTCCTGTACGAAGTCTGCCGCCTGCAGCGTGAGTAGGTCCTCACGCTTCGGACTTTGGACGTCGAACAGCCGAACGGCCTGGTGCCGGACCGCCCGCTCCACGACATTGCGCACCCAACGAGCGTTGCTAAAGGGTTGTCGTCCTTGCACCTGTGCGAGCACTTCCCGAATTTGCTTGCGCAATTTTAGTTCTGCGTCCACGCTCAAACGATATTGCCGATTCGCCACGGCACGCTTGGCGATGTGCAAAAGCGAGTCAGCGTCGTAATCCGGAAAGTGAATCTGAATCGGAAAGCGGCTGGGCAGTCCTGGATTCGTGCTCAAAAACCACTCCATCTCCGATTCGTACCCGGCCAAAATCGTGATGAACTGGTCTTTATAATCCTCCATCCCCTTGACCAGACAGTCAATTGCTTCTCGACCGAAGTCCTTTTCCCCGCCTCTCGCCAGTGAGTATGCCTCGTCGATGAACAACACCCCACCAAGCGCCTTTTTGATCAGTTCCCGCGTCTTTTGTGCAGTGTGTCCGATGTATTCTCCGACGAGGTCCGCTCGCTCCACTTCCACCAAGTGCCCCTGCGACAAGAGCCCACATTCGTGGAACAACCGCGCTAAGATCCTGGCCACTGTGGTTTTACCTGTGCCTGGGTTGCCGAGGAAAACCATATGCAGAACGACTGGCTCTGCTTTCAGGTGATGACGTATGCGCGTTTGTTGTACGAATACATACGCGAAGATCTCGCGTACCACGCGTTTGACTTCATCTAGCCCGACCAGTTCATCCAATTCTGTAAGGAGCGACAACAGTCGTGATTTGTCCACTTGCGGACGTCCCGAGGACGCCGCGGAGTGATGTCCAGAGAGTTGTTGCAAGGCTTCCGTCAGGGCAATTTGACCCTGTTCATAATCCTGAATCACCTGTAGAGATATGTCTTTTCGCGGTGTATGGGTCATTCGATCTCGCTTGCCCGGTTTCATGGAACCACCCCTCGTTTGACGTATTTGCCCGAGCGGCTAACACCTCAACCTATGCATGGGCGCAAATATGGGTGATGGCCCAGAACAAAATGAAGCACCCTGGGCATGACCCAGGGTGCTTTGCGAAATTACGCGCGCCCCCGCCTTCTTCGGAGGATCTCAGGAACCCCTCCGAGTTTGTAGCTAGGCTGACGAATCAAGGTATCGGTCAATCCATGCTTCCACTTGAACGGAATGAGCGGCCACAAATACGGTTTGCCAAACGTCTTCATGGTAGCGAGAAGGATGAACCAAGAGACGACCCCAATGGTGAAGCCTGTGATCCCGAAGGCGGCGCTCCAGCCCATAATCCAGAACCGCGCCATTTGATTCGCGGAACCCAGTTCGTAGGACGAAGTGGCGTACTGGGCCATCATGACAAATCCCATGTAGACAAGGACCTCAGGTTGCAACAACTGGATGGTGGTCGCAAACTGGCCAAATAACAAAGCCGCGACAATGCCGACGGCCGAGGCCATCACAGAGGGGATGTTAATCACCGCCAGACGCAAGATATCTAGCGAGACTTCAGCGACAATCAACTGCGCCCAAAGCGGTAGGGGATCATGCCGATTGGATATAAAGAAGGCGCCCCATTTTGGCACCCAATGAGGGTGAGCATTCACCACTAAGAAGACGCCAGGCAAAAAAATGCTCATATACACAGCGAAGGCAATCAACCATCGCAAGTACGTCCCGATCATCGGATAGGAATGATACTCTTGCGGATGCTGCATATGTTGCCAGAAGGTAGTCGGCGCGATAATCACCTCTGGCGTATTGTCCACCACGATGACAACTTGGCCCTCGAGCAAAGCCGTGCTCGCCACATCTGGCCGTTCCGTATAGCGGGCGATTGGATAGGGATTCCACTTCAATTTGCCGAGGTAGTCCATGACCTGTTGCTCGCCAAGTACAAGCCCACCTGAGTCGATGGACTGAAGCTTGCTGCGGATGTCTTTCACGAGATTCTCTTCGGCTACATCTTTTAGATACAACAAACTCACATCATTCTGACCGCGACCGCCAATCTGCATGAGTTCTACGCGCAATCGAGGGTCGCGAAGGCGACGGCGAATCAGGCTCGTGTTCATCAACATCGTTTCTGTGAACCCGTCGTGATTGCCTCTTGCAACCCGCTCCATCGTCGGTTCCGAAATACTTCGCATCGGATAAATACGAGTGTCAATCATCAATGCCTTATCGTAGCCGTCGATAAACGTCATCAAGGGACCGGACAATATAAAGCGCACGGCGTCGGACATTTTATCGAACACTTGCACCTGAACAAACGAGACGTTCGTATTGAGGTAGACGACGAGTTGGTCGAGCGTATAATCTTCACGCTCGTGCTTTTTCTCGAACGCTTCAATGCTCGCTTGAAGATTTTCGAGGATCAAGACGACGTTCATCGTCAGAAAAAATCCGTTTGCCACGTACGACATCATGTTCAATCGCCCAAACTTGAACGGTTTGGCGATGACGTCCCACGTCGTGCCAATGCCCAAGAGGTTGTTGAGGTACGTAACATTCTCCTCCAGTTTCGGGCTTATGACCTGTTCTTTCACTTCCGGTATCTGTTTGACCACCATGCATTCCTCCCGAAGCCGCTATCCCCATTACTCATTCCCTAATCGTTTCCAAACGATTCGCAAACAAGGCAAAATGTTGAGGTTGCAGAGGAGCCCGGACGCCGTTACACTGGCAGTCGGAATTAAAGAGGTGAACCAGATGGTCTGGCAAGTGTTGAATGTCATCGGCACGATTGCTTTTGCGGTAAGCGGATCGATCGTGGCGATGGAAGAGGGATTCGATTTGCTCGGTCTCTTTGTGCTTGGCTTCGTAACTGCATTTGGTGGCGGGATGGTCCGCAACCTCGTCCTCGGATTGCCTGTGACGAACATCTGGCACCAGCCTGGACTGTTCCTCACCGCGACATTTACGATTTTTCTCGTCTTCGTCATGCCTTCCAGTTGGTTGCGCCACTGGCATCGAATGGGGAGTTTCTTCGACGCATTGGGCCTCGCCTCGTTTGCGATTGAAGGCGCGACATACGCCCATGCGGCGCACAGTACGCTGACCACCACGATTATCGCGGCGCTCATGACAGGCATTGGCGGCGGGATCATCCGAGACATCCTCGCCGGTCGAAAGCCGCTCGTCTTCCGGACGGAAATTTATGCGCTCTGGTGTATTCTAGCTGGCCTCGTCATCGGATTAAACTTGGCCCGCGAAGTCTGGATGCAATACGCGTTGTTCGCCGTCGTTGCCGCCATGCGAATGATATCGCTCCGATACGGCTGGGAGCTACCGCGAAAATCCCTGACGGAAACCGAACGCACGTGGACCCAGTAGCCTCCGTCGCAGGCGCCGGTCGCGACCGAAGCACGAAGGCCGCGACCGACGGGCCGTGGCCTTCGTACGCGACATCGCGCTGACAACACCGACAGGATAGATAGGCGAAGGAATTCGGGCGCGCACCAGGCCGGCACGTGACATGTCGACCTATCTATCTCTCCTCCTCAAAGACACCGTACAGGCGACCATCACGTTTGACTCGCTCATAATAGTACATCCACGATTTTTCAATGTTTTTCTGGATCCAAATCGACTTTCCTACCCGTTCTATCTCCTCCAGGCTCAATCCAGCATCCGGACTCAGAAGACGCGCAAACAGTTGGCGATTGGAATTGACTTCTAGGTACTTCGAGGCGACAAGAACTTCTTCCAGCGTCGGCCCCGTGACGATCGCCCCGTGAGCGCGCAACACGACAACTTTCGCATCACCAAGACAGGCAGCAACCGCCTGGCCCCGTGAGCGCGTACTGATGGAATCCGGATCGTGATAGACAGGAATCTCTGCGCCGAGCCCGCATGTGACAGAGCTGACTGGGCGAATCGGAACCCCTGCGAGACTCAGAATGTTTGTCCAATGCGCATGAAAGTGCGCGATGGCGTTGACGTCGGGGCGCACCCGATAAATTTCCGAATGAATGTAGACTTCATTTGGAGGCTCCTGGTTTCCCTCCAATACGCGTGCGTCCCAGTCCACCTTGATGATGTCGTTGACCGTGAGCGTTGCCCGTGCAGCCTGTCGGCCATGTGTGTAAAAACCGCCCTCCGTCCGCAGGCTGACGTGGCCGTTCATGTCGAATAAATCCAGTGCCTCAAACAGCCTAACGGTCTCTGCGAGCTTCACTCTTTCGTTCATCGCGCACTCCCACCTGATCGATATTTTCTGCCTAGCTTGACGCATTCGCGACGTCGGCACTAACTCCGGCACTCCAATTGCCGCGCCAATAGATCAGTGCGCCCGCGAGGTACGACAGTCCAACTAAAACAAAGAACGCCGTAAATCCAAAGTGACTAACGACGATCGACAAGACGAGCGGCCACAGCGAAGACGCAGCAAACGTCATTCCAAAAAACAGGCTATACGCACTCGCTTGCAAATCATTGGCTGTAATATCCGACATGATGGTCTGTTCGACAGGACTGTACCCGTACACAAAGAGCCCCATGATGACGAGAATGGGACTAAGCAGCCAGACGCTGACCGTCCAAGTTGAAAACAGTACCATCACAAACGACATCGCGCAGGCCCCATACAATAGAAAACTCAGAAATTTCGGGCGCTGGAAATGGTCAGATAGCTTACCAGCGATCATTGGACCGACCACACTCGTCACCGTAAACAACGTGAACAACACACCGGTGATCGACTTGCTGTAGTGGAGCTGATTGAGGAAAAACAGGGGAAGAAACGTCTGCATGATGCCGATCCCTTTTCCCCCGGCGGTAATCGATGCCGTCGCAATCAATCTTCTCACAGATCGACTCTTCAGAGGTTCAAAAAATCCGGCCGTGAAACTCAGCCGGTTTTTTGACTTAGCCACAAGCATTTCTGCCGGCATGGAAAACAGAATGATCACGCCGATGACCAAACCTGGCAGCGTGAATACGTACAGTGTGGCACGCCATCCCACCAGAGAAATAAGCAGCGTTGCCAATAGCGGGCAGATCACAGTGGCCACGTTGGCCGTTGCAAAGTGAATCGCCTGAGCAGCCCCGCGTTTGGTCTTGCTAAACCACTTGCTTAACATAGCACTGCCAATGGGATGATGCGGACTCGCGGCAATTTGGCCGAACGTCACATACCCGGTGAGTTCCGCAAAGTTGTGAGCAAGCCCACATAACCCGATTCCAATCCCCACACAGATATTTTCCATGACGATGATATCTCGACCGGATAGATATTTTGCTACAGCACCCCAGATACCTTGTAAGAATCCGTTCACGAGCCTCGTAAATGTCAACATGCCGCCCAATTCCACGTACCCAAACCCCATGCTGTTCATCAGAATCGGATAGATGAGAGGCATCACCGCGCCCTGCATGTGCGTCACGCCGTGTCCAGCACTGAGGATCCCGAGACGCCAACGAGCTTTTGCCGGACTTGCGTCAGACAGATACGCGATGGATTCGTTTTCGATGTGAGTGGCCACGTAAATTTCCTCCCTCCCGACAGGCAGTAAAATCCCGACACCCAAGACAGTCCCCCGCTTTGCGTCAACGCATTGAGGGGCCGGCATCAACGCCCGCGCAGCACGCGACTATTTTGGGGATGACCATCTCTGTTCAATGCGGAAGAACTTCCAGATACCATAAGACAGTCCCCAGGAGAGGACAAATAGAGACACGATGACAAACCCGAGGTTACCAAGATCCAGGTTGTCGAGCCACGCGAAGAAACCTTGGCTCGCGCCAAAGCGTGGCATGATGATTTGGAGTGCCTCCACGACTCCGATCACCAGGGCTGAGACAACCGACAACCCGGTCACCGTCAAGTTGTAATACATTTTGCGGACTGGCGTTGCGAACGCCCAGTTATAGGCTGAACTCATAAAGACGCCGTCCGCCGTATCCATTAGGCTCATGCCGGACGCGAAGAGAATAGGCAGAGACAAAACCCCTGTAACCGGCAGCGAATTCTTCGCCGCTCCAGCCGAGATCGCCAACAGCGCAATCTCACTCGCCGTGTCGAATCCGAGTCCAAACAGGAAGCCAATCGGGTAGATGTGATAATCTCTGTTCACGAAGCGAAAGAGCGGTCCGACCAATCGATTGACAAGTCCGCGCGATTGCAACAATGCCTCCAACTTTTCCTCACTCATCCTGTGTTGCCTCATCTCGTTGAACATTCGCGAGATCTGGATGAGGACGACGCAGTTCAGCAGGCCGATGAGCATGAGAAAGGAGGCAGAGACGAGTGTCCCAACGATCCCGCCCACAGCCTGTAACTGCGGGATGTGTCGTTGAGCCCACTCAACGGCAAAGGCGGTAACGACCGCCATGACACAAACCACTGTGGAGTGACCGAGCGAAAAATAAAATCCCACCCCGATGGAACGGCGCCTTTGCTGTCTCAGTTTCCGAACTGTGTTGTCAATGGCGGCAATGTGGTCAGCATCGAATGCGTGACGGAGACCAAATGTGTACGCTAACAGTGCGAGCCCTAGCAGTGACGGGTGATGCGGAATCGACGTCACCACAAAAGCGAGGCCCAATACGTGGAGAACGACGACGACGACCCCATATCCCACCCAGCCAGGCTTCCCAGTTCCATGTGCTCTTGTTTTCACGTGTGCCCCTCGCAATCCAGGAAAACCTGTTGATGCACGTCATCCAAACGATGAAACGCACTCACAATCTTGCTCACTGTCACCTCATCTGTCGGCTGAAACCGTGCGCAGGCCAGAGGACGCGGTGTGCCGGGCAGCCCCACACGTGTATGAAGCTGCTGGTCGCACTCACCGCATCCTTCTGACGCCGCAACTGACCCTACTCGACGTTTGTCTTCACCTTTAACATCTCGGCCACGACTTCGGCATTGAGCACTACATCCGGCCTGTAATCAGGTGCGTTCTCCAACTGTTCCAAGTCATTCAATCCCGAATATTTGTAGATTCGGTTGATCGCCGAAATCATCCGCACTGGGTGCTTGGGATCCGCGTTGAAGTGTTGATGAATGGTGTTCGGCGGAATGTAGATCACGTCCCCTGTCTTCCATTCGAAGCGTTTGACTTCAGACTGTGGGACCCAGTGATACGTATCGGTGATCTCGACGTCACAGTCCTGATGGAGATCGTATCCCCACCCTTCCAAGACGTACAAACACTCCTCGGCGAGATGGCGATGCTTTCCGGAGCGGCTACCCGGGGGGATGATCTGCATATAGGCGTCGACCGTTTCCATTCGCGTATTCATCTGATCGTTGATCATGTGCTTGAGAATTCCTTGGGGCGCCAGTTCCCACGGCATCTCAGACGGCTTGATGATCTTCTTGCGCGCCTGGTCCCGAATCGGTTTTTCCACCGCATCTGTCAACGTATCCTGGTAAAACGCCAAACTCTTGTCCCCTTGATTCCACGTCTTCGCTTCTCCCCACGCCATATCGTATTCCTCCTATCTCTGCGCAATTAGACTTGTGTGTCGTCATCCTGTCGAGGAACGAAGCCAACCCCGTGCTCCGTCGGTTCCGTCGGCCGCGGCACGACCGTTTTCTGAAACAGCATGTTCATGAACATGTACATAGGTTTGGTCTTAATTACCAAAGCGCGGGCCGGTTTCTCTGGGTCGGCGTTGTTGTGCTGGTGTACGCAGTTGTTGTGAACGATCGCGATGTCCCCCGCCTCCCAGTCGTAGCGCTCGCCGTCGTGAATTTCGTAACCGCGACCGTCCAATATATAGAACGCCGCTTCGTTGACGTGGCCGTGTTTTTGCGATTTTCCACCAGGAGCATATTCTTCAAGGTGAATGTGAAGGGTCTGACCCAACCCGTCGACAGGCTCGAGATAGTGCTTGCTAAACGTCTGCGGCCCGTCGAGAAACTGAAGGTTATCTCCGCTTCGGACGCGCGGTAAGGACCTCAGCCGCGCCAATTCCGTCTTCAAGTTGTATTCCCCCGCGATGGCGCGGACAAAAACCCGATCCTTCTTGCTGTGATAATGCGATTCCGTTCCCATGAACACGCCTCCTCAATCGACCTTCGAAGCATCGTTAGCTAAACAAAACGCCCGCGTACAAATGCAAGTCGAGTACTCTGCCGAACACACCAGCCGTCACCAGCCCCATCACCGCGGCGGATCCAATCGCCAATTTCCAATTGCGGTGACTCCTCTGAATGAGGAAATAGGCGAAGAAAAACAGCGGGATGGCGGGCGTGAAACCAATCAATAAAATTCCAAGGACAAGCGACGCGGCCCATAGAATCGAGATCCACTGACCCACTTGCGAGACCTCCCCAGAGCCCGATGTGACCTCGGGCGCGATCGCACTCGGAGGGCTTGCCGCGCGGTCCTTCCTGTCGCCGAGTTTTCTGTCGTGCGTCAAAAAGCGCATCTTGGGGATGAAGTTCCCCATGAGCTGCGTGACGCCTGCGATGAGAGCCGCGACGCCGACCACCATTGGAATTAAGCGACCTGCCGGCGGATACCGGGATGCCATCGCGACGTAGGCTGCCGCAAAGACAATCCAGGCGATGTCGAGGAACATCTCTAGCCGCAACCGTCTCATGCACTCATTTCCCCCTTCGCTCCGACGGGCGTCCGCCGGAATCGCTTCAGATACGGGTTTAGGACGACAAACAAGATGACCAGGATCATAAAGTCTGTCAGCGGACGCTTAAACATCGATAGGCCGAATAGTTGTTGGGTGAGATACAAATTCTGCTCCGCGACAGATCCCAAGATGAATCCGATCATCGCCGCTGGAACGGAGTAATTGAAGCGCTTCATCAACAGCCCGACGATGCCAAAACCAAAGACGGCAATCACTTGCCCCATGCTCTGATCCGCCGCATACGAACCGAGTGCGGCGAGAGCGAAGATGAACGGCACCAGAATGGCGCTTCGCACGCGACTGATCCGGGCGAGGAGCGGTACGATGGCAAGCCCCATAGCACTCGACAACAAGCTGCCGATGGCGATGACAAACGCCATGGCGAAGACCGCATCCAAGTTCGACTTGAGCATGCTGGGACCTGGCACGATGCCGAGAATCGTGAATCCGCTCATCAAGACGGCCATTCCAACGCCGCCGGGCACCCCCAGGGCGACTGTAGGGACGAGATTTCCCGCCTCTTTCGAAATCGACGAAGACTCTGGTGCAATGATGCCCTCCGGTATCCCGGTCCCGAATTTTTCCGGGTGCTTTGACGTCTTCATGGCCTGCCCATACGAAATGAAATTGGCAGCCACGCCTCCAATGCCTGGAACGACGCCGAGGAGGGTGCCGAGAATGGCCGATCGAATCATCAACCAGGGATGTGCGAGGACATCCTTGATGCCATCTAGGACACCGGAACCTGGCGTCCTCCCCAACAGGTTGACATTGGCCGCATCTGTGCGCGCCCGCTTGAGACTGTACAAGTGGAACATCTCTGCGAAAGCAAAGATGCCAAGTGCCACGGCAGTGATGTTGAACCCGTTGTAGAGGGCTAATTGGTGAAAGGTGAAGCGCTGAACGCCGGTAATTGGGTCATACCCGACAAAGGACATCATCAGGCCGAACAACCCGGAGAGAAGCCCTTTCGTCATCGAGCCTGAACGCATTTGACCAATCAGCACAATCGCTAAAATCGCCAGTACGAGGTACTCAGATGGTTGGAATAACTTAATCAGTTGGAACATGAAGGGAATCACGATAAGCAGCAATCCTACCCCGATCCAGCCGCCCACCGTCGTCGACAGCGCCGAGATGCCGAGCGCCCGTTTCGCTTGCCCTCGCCTGGTCATGGCATACCCGTCAAACGTGGTGGCCGCAGACTCTGGTGCGCCTGGCGTATTGAGAAGAATCGCCGTGACCGAACCACTGAAGTAAATGCCAGAGTGTGCCGCCAAGAGCAGACATAGCGCCGGAATCACCGGCATTCCGTAAATAAACGGAAGCAACATGGTCATCAGTACGGCCCCGCCGAGACCTGGAATGGCACCGACGAAAGTACCGAGCACGGAGCCGAAGAGAATCATCAGCATTCCGTCGAGTGTGAACAGCGAGTCAAAGCCTAGTATCATCTGGTGCAGCATGATGACACCTCCATGTAGAGGTCGAGCGACACGGTCTCACAGCGGTTATTTCTGGTCGTCGAGCAGAGGTTTTAACAGGTTCGTGTTGTTCATCGCTTCCTGCACCATGTTGGTGAGTTGTGATCCGGATAGATATCCGACGTATAAGTGTGCTTTTTGTGCTTCTGCCACAAAATTAGGGTCTTGCAAGGACTCTGACATCGCATGCTCGATGGCTTGAATGCGGTCCGCCGGAACTCCGGGCGGCGCAATAAAGGCATGGCCGAGGTCCATGATGTTCGCCATCGCCTTTAACCCCGCAATCGTATTCGCGCTCAGTCCAGCCTGCTGTGCCAGATCGACAATCGTTGGGACGCCCGGCAGCTTGTCAAAGGACTGATCAGACTGCAAAACGACTACCTTCGCTTTGTCACCCGCCTGAGCCACGTCGGAAGCGGAGAGTGATGTGGTGTCTCCGTCCCCCCGCAGAAATGCAGCCTTTTCGTCGCTGCTTCCGCTGAAGGCGGCCACCATGTCGAATGGGATGTGAAATGCGTTGAACGCGATCACGGCGGCGTTGTAATCAGAGCTTCCCTTTCCTGTAGCCAGGGCCTTCACCGGCTGCTTCGCCTTTTCTAAATCGGCGAAAGATTGATATGAGCCACTCGGATGAACAGCAATCACGTGCGGATCGTCGTCGGGCCGAGCTAACCACGTCATCTTAGTCACGTCGAACGTCATCCCACTGGCGCCAACCATTTGGTCAAATACGTCGCCACCCGCATTCGTATCGCCGATGGTGAGCCCGTCGGGCTTCGCCGCATACACCTCATTCGTTCCGACCAAACCGCCACCACCGGGTGCATTAACGACTTCCACCTGTCTCAGGCCAAGGTATTTTTGCAGATACGGTGCAATCAGGCGCGCCCACTGGTCGTAGCCGCCGCCGGGCCCGTACGGTACGATGAGTTGCATCGTCTTCCCCTTGAAGAACGCCGCGGCCGACTGGCCAGTCGCCTGCGTGGACCCTGCCGTCGCGCCGCTGTCCCCCGCCGAGCCCGAGGTGGACGCTGATGACGTGGTCCCACACCCGCTCGCGAGCGCGGCCAAGGTTAAAGCAGAAACGGCTCCAACTGCGAAACGTTTGAAAGTAAAGTTCATACTCTCCCTCCGACCTTCGGTAATGTTCAGGGCTTACGGTTTCGGAACGAATAGACCAGTTCATATTGCATCGAGTCGAATAGGGTTACCACAACCTCCCGGCACGTACCCGTTCGCAACATCACCCCCTTGACGGCGAAAAGCTCAATCCGGCGTCAGTGAACGTGTGGGGCCGCCGACGGGTCTCGCTGTGTCATCTCAAAAACCAAAGACTTGACCGTCACCGGGACGACGCCAGCAGGTTGAATCATGCGACCGATGTCGATGAAGTCGAAGTCCTGCAACAGGATTCCGTCCAGGACCAGCAGTGGACTCGACACCCCAAGTTCGCCTGTTAAAATCCGCCCGACACTTTGAGCGATGTCGCCATCCAGCACGAGTGACACCTGACGTTTTCCTTTGAACGACTCGGGAATGGCTCCGACGAGCGCCTCACAAAACGCCCGCAACCGCGGATACGAGGGCGGTCCGCCCCAGTGAAACGAAAGGGCGAAATCGGATTGCCCGTCGACGAGATCGAACCGCTTGATGTGATCGGCGATCTGTTTTGAAATTCGCGGCGGATCAATGTCGTGATGCAAGTCACATGGCGCATGTACGACTTGCAGGTTGCGCACGGGCAAGACTTTTGAACTCGTGAGAAATAGCGTGTTGCCGCTGATTTGCAGACTGTACTCGGACGCTCCTAAGACGGTCGCGCGAATTCGCTCGGAAGCGTCGAGCATCGGGCCGACTTGCGAGTGGTGCATAAACCGGGCGCGGAGTTCCCGCCCGAGGTAGGGACCGAGGTCCCCGAAATCCGATGACTCCAGGTCGTAGACGTATTCGCCCACGCCTCCAGAGAAGACGATTCCGGCATACGGTGCTCGGTGAGCCAGCGGATCGGTCAGAAACAGACGGTGTCCGTGTGCGCCAGCGTTCGGACGAACGACTGCCTCGTACACCTGCTCCGCCATCCACTTCGCGATGCGCCCTTTCATCTGCGAGGTGAGTCGCTCGCCCTCCACGAGATGGATGCCAACCGCCCTGGCCGCCGCCTCACCACCTGGTTCCAGCCGCGTGATACACCCGTTTGCATCGGTTGCGATGAGGCGCCCACCGACGTGAATGGCGGCCGTGTCAACGACCTTTCCACGTTCGGCGACGGCGAACTTCGTCGTTCCACCGCCGACGTCGATGTTTAAAATGCGCGCCTTGTGCCGGTAGGAAAGGTAAACTGTCCCGGAACCATAAGCGGCCAACAGCGCCTCCATGTTGTGTCCCGCAATCGCGCAGACGAATCGACCACTCTGAACGGATAACAGGTGACTGATGGCCTGTGCGTTCTCCCGGCGAATCGCCTCGCCGGTCAAGATCACCGCCCCAGTATCGACATCATTCGGTGACACCCGAGCTCCTTGGTAAGCGTTTTCAATGATGCTTCCCAAAGCTTCCGCATCGATTCGATGGACGTCTCGATACGGCGTTAAGGCTATGGGCGATCGATAGATGGACTCCCGTCCGATGACGCGGTACCTGCTGGAAAGTGCACTGCCCATGCGCTCCAACGTCAGTTTTGAAAATACGACCTGGGTGGATGCGGAACCAATGTCGACGCCGACGCTCATCAATTGGAAGTTGTCGGACACCCACAAACCGTTCGTCTCGAGCGACGTCTCACCGTCCTCCTCGTGGAAGTGATCATCGCCAATGTCGTGAAGGTACATGGGGAGCCCGTCGGCTTCGACGGTGAACCATAGCTGCGCATCCAATCCGAAATCCCTATTCATGCGCCGACCCTGACGCTTCTAAAGCCGCCAGCTCTGCCTCGTACACCCGCTTCATCTGCGATTCCAGCCCGTTTTTCGACAATTCTTCTTCAAAGACGCGGCGTACCATTTCATCCTCGTCCGCGTAATCGATTTGGTCTCCACCGATGCGCTTGCTGATCCACGCCTTGGGCACGCCCTGCTCGTTTCGTATCGACGTTCCTTCGTACTTCAGGGCCAGATATCGAGCCGGTGTCGCACCCGTGTTGAAGTGCTGATGATACCACCGATCCGGCGGCACAATCATGCTTCCCTCCTGCCAGTCATACCGATTCAAAGGAGAATTTTCGGGCCACATGAAGCTGAATCCGGAGCCATCAAGGATGATCACGTGCGCGCCGGGACCGTGTAAATGCGCCTTCTTATACGTGCCGACGGGAAATTCGGAAATGTGGCTGTTCATCGATCCCTTCGCCAGGTTAAAGCGAATATGTCCACCTCCAGCTCCTCGTTCTTTCGCATTGATGAGGGGCAACGACCGCGTATTGGCGACAAAGTTCGTCTCCAAGAGGAACCCGTTTTGCGTCCCCTCATTGGCGAAGTACTCGGGTTCTCCGTGGAACCGGCTCGTGAAGTCATACGGCGTGTTGAACACAAAATCGACTTCCTCATACAGGTTGATGACCATTGGCGCGTTGGTCACGGCCAAGTAACGAGCCTTTTCCAGACCAGACCCATTGAAATGCTGGTGCCAACAGTTGAGGGGGATGGCGAACAGTGAGCCAGCGTTCCACTCAAACGTCACGCGCTGGCCCGCGTCGTTCCACACGGACGTCGACCCGTGCCCATCCAGAACGTAGATCATCTCTTCGTACAGTTGCCGTTGAGGAGCCAGTTTCCCGCCCGCCGGAATGTCGCACACGTAACAATCGTTTGAGTGTCGCGACGCCTCGTGGTTGATGTAGACGCCAGCTCCGCCCCGCCGCGGCCACGGCTTCACGTCGACATGGTGCAAGTTGGGGACATAATGTGCGGCGATAATGTCCAGTCCCTCGCTCTGCACCCAGTCCTGATACTTTGAACCCTTTTCTGTGGCAAACCGTTTTGCAAGCTCTTCCGACACCTTTGGCACGGGTGTTCCCTCCTTCGCATTCTAAAAACCGCCAATCGCCTAGCTTAGACAGCCCTAAAACCGCGTAGCCAGCTCATTTGCCAATCCGTCCTGCCACGCAACGCCCCGCGGTAAAATTCGATCGCAGCCGCGAACGTCGCGGTGCGTCGCTGGGTCGACACCGCGCGGTGCCCTCCCGGCTGCTACGTCCTGTGTAGCCTCCAAGAGCAGTTGTCGAGCGACAATGATGGCCGCGTCAGTTGACCCCAGTCGCTCCCGTGAACGGTCGACAATCGGAAGCATCGTCTCTTGGAGGGCAAAATCCTGAGTGTTGATGCCGCTGATCCCCGTGAATGTCATCGTCCGCTGGACTTCGCGATCAATAAGGTAGTCATTCGACTTATTTCGAATCAACCGGTACCCCGGCAAGCTGTTCGACGGCCCGCGCCCGAACAGCGTCTCGTGTTCGATGCAGTATTCGCGCGGCAGCGGATGATTCGGGTCAGCGGAGTACATCCAGTTGTAGACGACGCAGTGTTCGTCGTCGACGGGTACCCAGATGTGTCCGTTCACTGACGGGTGTTCTTCTGGTTCACCAGTGCTCCAGTTGGTCATGTATCCGCGCATCTGCTGAGCTGGCATGACGAATTGATAGGCGCGAACGTAGAGTCCATCTTCCCCAATATCTCGGATGCCTACGTACGTGAAGCCGTGCGCTCGTTTGTGCACCTCGAGTTTGGGGGCGGTGGCGCGAGAGCGAAGCGCTTTCTTATCCCGCAGGTTGTTATTGTGGGCAAACGACGAGTGGGATGTGTCGATGCCCCCCTCTACCGCCTGCAAATAGTTGCAATCTTCAAACGTTTTGGACACGAAGCAGTGCGTCTTTGGCGCTCGCAGCCACTCGTAATCCGGATGCGGAGGACGTTCGTCAGGCGGCCCCATGTAGGTCCAAACGACGCCGCCAGCCTCCCAGCACGGATAAGCGATGGTCTTCACCTTGTCCTTGAAGTTGCTTTCCTGGGGCTCATTCGGCATATCGACGCATTGACCCGTCACGTCAAACTTCCAACCGTGGTATACGCATCGCAACCCGCATTCCTCATTGCGCCCCCAAAACAGGTGTGCGCCGCGATGTGGGCAATAGGCGTCAAGCAGTCCCACTTGACCGTCACGGTCGCGAAACGCGACTAGGTCCTCTCCTAACAGGCGCACTCGGACTGGCGGACAATCGGGCTCAGGAAGTTCCTCGGACAACAATGCGGGGATCCAGTACCGGCGAAAGACCTCACCCATCGGGGTCCCGGCATTTGTTCTCGCAATGCGGTCGTTCAGCTCTGGCTTGAGCAATGATCTCTCCATCTCCTCTCAAAGCGTGACACGTCTTGCTGATTCGATTGTAGTCGCGTTTGGAGGAGTCGGGAGGCGAGCTTTCTGCTATGTAAAACATCCCAAAAAATTTTTACACAACATGCGAGGACTAGGCGAAACATGTGCCCGAGACATGCAAAAAGGCCACTCGCGCGAGTGGCCTTTTGTCTCGATCATATCGTGATTGGTGGGCGTTGACGGGCTCGAACCGCCGACCCTCTGCTTGTAAGGCAGATGCTCTCCCAACTGAGCTAAACGCCCACGAATGGAGCTCCCAACCAGGCTTGAACTGGTGACCTCATCCTTACCATGGATGCGCTCTGCCAACTGAGCTATGGGAGCAAAAACGTGGCTCCCCGAGTAGGATTCGAACCTACGACCCTCCGATTAACAGTCGGATGCTCTACCGCTGAGCTATCGAGGAATGTGGTGGAGGTAGACGGATTCGAACCGACGACCCCCTGCTTGCAAGGCAGGTGCTCTCCCAGCTGAGCTATACCCCCACGGGATAAATCTGGCAGGGGCGGCAGGATTCGAACCCACGACATGCGGTTTTGGAGACCGCCGTTCTACCAGCTGAACTACGCCCCTATATCATTGGTGGAGGGGGAAGGATTCGAACCTTCGAAGCTTCCGCAACGGATTTACAGTCCGCCCCATTTGGCCACTTTGGTACCCCTCCGGACTGGAGCCAGCGACAGGAATCGAACCTGCGACCTACTGATTACAAGTCAGTTGCTCTACCTGCTGAGCTACGCTGGCGTCTTAGCGACAGGATTTAAATTAACACATCCAAAGCTATTGTGTCAACGCATAATTTTACGCATGTGACGGTTTGACAGCCGAGGACATTCACCCTGTACGCACCGCTCCAATCCGGACGGTTTACGCTTCTGACTCAGTGTCGGACGACGTGGTTTCAGAAGCGAGATTGACTTGCCGCATCGGAATAAACGTGGAGATAGCATGCTTGTAGATCATCTGTTGCTTACCTTCTGCTTCCACGACGATAGTGAAATTGTCGAACGCGCGCACGATACCGCGAATTTGGAAGCCGTTCACCAGATATACAATGACCGGTATACGGTCCTTGCGTACTTGATTCAAAAACGTATCTTGGATGTTAATTTGCTGCTTGCTCATGGACCGATTGTCACACTCCCATTTTGCGCCTATCTTTTTCTATTCGTGGCGGATGTGGCATTTTCCTTCCACGAAATCGCGAATCGTACAGCGCATTCGATCCGCCTCGCCATCTGCAAACGCCCCGTCGGCCGTTCGCTCAAACCAGTGGATTCGCGCATCGCGGCGAAACCACGAAAGTTGCCGCTTGACGAAGCGCCTCGTGTTGCGTTTGATGGCGTCGACGGCCTCATCAAATGTGCAGTCCCCGCGCAAATACTGCACTATTTCCTTGTATCCGATAGCCTGCAAGGCGGGCAGCTCTGCGCTCGCCCCCGCGGCCAAGAGGCGCCGCACCTCCGCCTCGAGCCCCTGTTCAATCATCTTGTCCACGCGCAGTTCCACGCGCTGATACAGCGCCTGGCGCTCCATCCACAACCCGAGGAGCAACACGTCGTACCGCCCCGTCTTCTCCGTGAAGTCGTAGCCCTGCGAGAGCGGGGCCGGAGCCGTCTGTGCGACCTCCAGTGCGCGAATCACGCGCTTGACGTCGTTGGGGTGAAGGCGGGCGGCGCTGGCTGGATCGACCTGCGAAAGCTCCTGGTGCAATGCCAGAGCCCCGTGCGCCTCGGCGTAAGCCTGCCAGCGAGTGCGGATGTGCGACGCCTGCGGCCGGTCGCCGAACGTCAAGTCGTCGGTCACGGCACGGATGTAAAGTCCCGTCCCGCCACAGACAATCGGCAGCATGTCGCGCTGTGCGATCTCGTGAATGAGATCGTCCACCGCCGCTTTCCAGGTGGCCACCGTAAATGAGTCCGTCGGCTCGGCGACATCGAGCATGTGATGCGCCACCCCGCGCTGTTCTTCAGGCGACAATTTCGCAGTTCCGATGTCCATGCCGCGATACACTTGCATCGAGTCGGCGGAGATGACCTCCCCACCGTACTCGAGCGCGATATCGATGGCGACGTCGCTCTTGCCGACAGCGGTCGGCCCGACGACGCAGATGACTGATTGCTTGCTCATACCTGCTTATTCCACACTCCGTAGGCAATTTTTCGGCGAGGGAGATCTGGCGTCAAGCCAAGGCGATAAAACACCCCGGACGTCGGCCGTTCCTTCACCACTACACACTTTCGAGCGACGCGCTTCGCCTCTTCGACCGCTTCCGGCAACAAGGCGGACGATTCGGCGAAACTGCGCAGCGGCGCCATGGAGGATGACTCCTCCTCAGGCGTTCGAAAC
Organism: Alicyclobacillus fastidiosus; assembly: GCA_029166985.1. GTDB lineage: Bacteria > Bacillota > Bacilli > Alicyclobacillales > Alicyclobacillaceae > Alicyclobacillus > Alicyclobacillus fastidiosus_A. The sequence continues at coordinate 2,822,124 of CP119138.1, forward strand.
ATCGGATCGAAATAGATCGCGTCGACGCTGTCGTCCGGCTGATCTCGGAGCCATGTCAAATGGTGGACGCAGTGGATATCGACCGCGCGCAACAGCCGCGTCGCCTCCGGATAGCGGGCGGCGCCGAACTGCTTGACCGCGGTTAAGACCCCATATAGATAAGGGCTCGCTTCCAACCCGACGACCTGACCGCTCGGCCCGACGTGATAGGCGAAGACCAACGCGTCGCTGCCGAGCCCAAGCGTCGCGTCGACCACAACCTGCCCTGGCCCTAGCCCCATCACCTTCAAGAGCCTGTCCGTTTCGCCCCGCTCCATCCGCTCGATCCGCTGCGCCCCCATGCTCGGATGGAAAAACAGCGGCGTGGCTGCCGCGCGGTTCCACAATTTCACAGGATCGTCTGCGACGATGATGGCCTGTACCCCACAGCGCTCGTACAACTGCTCGAGCCCTTGATCGCCGCGCTCGACATAGCGCACGTTAAAGTGCTTTGCGAGCCTAATCGCCAGCTCGATTTGTTCCGCCGTCGCGTTGCGCGGTGCCGTGGCGATGGCCGGCAAAGGAGTCGTCATGTCAGACAATGCGCTTAAACTCCTTCTCTAACTGCTTCCCTGTCCACTGAAGGAAGATAGGTCGACCATGTGGACAGTGAAACGGGTCTTCTACCTCTGTCAACGCGTGGCACAGCGCCTCCAGTTCCTCTTGCGACAAATACCAATTGGCCTTGACCGCCGCCTTGCACGCCCTTGTCGCAATCACGTCGTGCATCGTCTGGAAGAAGTCCTCACTCGATGCGCCCGCACTCGGAATGCCTGCAATCGTCTCTTCCGCCAACGCGTGGACGTCGAGTCCTTCCCACACGTCTGGTACGGTGCGGACGACCACGTCGTAACCGCCAAACGGCTCGATGGTCAGCCCCAACTGAGCGAGGCGGTCGGCAGCTTCCGTCACCCGCGCGTGGACCGAGGGCGTCAAGGTGAGTTGAATCGGGGCGAGCAGCGGCATCGCATGAACCTCGCGCCCAGATAACCGCTTGTAGAACTCCTCGAACAAGATGCGCTCGTGTGCGGCGTGTTGATCAATAATATACAGCGATTCGCCGTCGTCCGCTAAGACGTACATGCCAAGCGCCTGACCGATTGGCCGCAGCTGCCAGTTTTCTTTGCGGGCCTGCGCAAACAACTCCTGCGCCAGTCCGTCAGCCGCATTCGACGAGGTGCCATCGCCCTCCATCACCACGGCGTTCTCGCGCTCTTGGCCAGTCGCCGGCTTGCCGTAGGCGAGCTCCAGCTCTCGCGCAGACGGGCTCTGCGAGCGCGCACCACTCGGATAGGAGAGGCGAGTTCCACCAAGAGACGCCCGCCTCTGCTCGTGGCCCGTCCCGTCATCCGACTGTCTAGGCCGAAAATCGAGGGCAAACGGCTGTGCCTCCGACACTTCCCGCGGCCTGTGCCCCTCCGGCGTCGGCGCCAGCAGCGTTTCGTCGAGCGCCTTGGCCACGGCGCCCGCCACGCACCGGCACACGTCGGCCTCTTCACTAAACCGCACTTCCGCCTTGTGCGGGTGTACATTCACGTCGACGAGACTCGGGTCCATCGCGATCGCGATGCTATACACCGGCTGTTTGCCGATCATCAAGCGGTTTTTGTACCCTTGCACAACGGCCTGGTGCACAGCTACGTTGCGCACCGGTCGACCGTTGACGAACAAGTGGGCTTGCGCTCGGCTGTTGCGCCCTTGTGTCGGTCGTCCGATAAATCCCGTGACGCGGTAATCGGGTGTCACCTCTTCGATGGCGAGTAGTTGCTTGGCCTCGCCGACGCCGTACAGCGCCGCGAGCACCGCTCGCACGTCCCCGTTGCCAGGCGTTTGAAAGAGCACGTGATGCTCCGTCTGACAGGTGAACGCCACGTCTGGCCGGGACAAGGCGGCCTTTTGCACCGTCTCGACCGACTTGGCCTGCTCGGTCTGGACTGTCCGCAGATACTTCAGTCTTGCAGGCGTGTTGTAGAATAAATCAGCCACTTCAATTCGCGTTCCAAAGGTTGCACCGACGTGCTCGACGGGGCTCATCTCCCCGCCCTCCACACGGACGCAGACGCCGTATTCAGAGCCCCCCTCGCGCGTCGTCAAGGTCACCCGCGAAACGGCCGCAATGGACGCCAGAGCTTCACCGCGAAACCCCAACGTGTGAATGCGAACGAGGTCTCGCTCGTGGAACAATTTGCTCGTCGCATGGCGGCGAAACGCCATTTGCGCGTCTGCTTCGTCCATTCCCGCGCCGTCGTCCTGGACGACGATCTGTGCGATGCCGCCCTCTCTAAGCGTCACGGAGATCTGCTTCGCTCCCGCATCCAGACTGTTTTCGATTAACTCCTTGACGCACGAAGCCGGTCGAACCACCACTTCCCCTGCGGCGATCTGATTGGCGAGCGAGGTCGACATCGTTTGAATGTTCCCCATTACAAGAGTTCCCTCGCTTTCTCAATCAACTCATTCAGGCGATTCATCGCCTGAAGTGGCGTCATGGCGAGCAGATTCTCCGCTGCCACCAGCTCGGCGAACGACCGGTAAGGCCCGTCGAAGAGTGCGAGCTCGGACGACGGGGCCGCCCTGTCCTGCCCATGCGAGGCGGCATCAGCGGTCTCTTCAACGGGTACTTCTCGCACTTCTAACGTGGCAGCTGCGAAGTCCAAGGCGCTGCTCTCGCCAGTGGATTCTCGGGCCTCGAGCAACGCTTGCGCCCGGCGCACGACATGTGGAGGGAGGCCAGCCAATTTGGCCACCTGAATCCCATAACTGCGATCCGACGGGCGAGTCACGACGGTGTGCAGAAACGCGATGCCGTCATCCTTCTCCTCAACCGCCATCGAGTAATTGCGCACCGCCGGAAACCGCTCCGAAAACTGAATCAATTCGTGATAGTGCGTCGCGAACATAGTCAAGGGCTTTTCCTGTCGGCTCGCCAGCTCTTCGAGCACCGCTTCGGCGATGGACAACCCGTCGTAGGTCGACGTTCCGCGTCCGATCTCATCGAGCAAGACGAGGCTGCGCGACGTCGATTGGCGCAGGATTTCGGCCAGTTCGATCATCTCGACCATAAACGTACTCTGACCGCGACCCAGGTCGTCCGCCGCGCCAATGCGCGCGAAAATCTGGTCGACGATGCCGACTTGTGCCCGCTGTGCAGGTACAAAACTCCCCATCTGCGCCATCATGACGATGATCGCGGTCTGACGCATATACGTGCTTTTTCCGCCCATGTTTGGACCCGTGAGAACGATGATGTGATCCCCTTGCACGAGTCTCGTATCGTTCGGCACAAACTGCCCCGGAGCCATCGCTTCGACCACTGGGTGACGACCGCCCTTGATGTCGATCCCGCTGGAACTCGTGATCTCCGGCCGAATGAACCGGCGCTCATTGGCCACGTGCGCGAGCGACTGGATGACGTCGATTTGAGCCAAGGCGTCAGCGAAACTTTGAATGTCGGTCCGCCGTTCCAGCACACGGTCGCGAAACGATTGAAACAGCTCCGCTTCCTTCGCCGTGGCGCGCTCCTCAGCGGAGAGGATCTCCGCTTCTCGCTCCTTCAACTCTGGCAGGATAAAGCGTTCTGCTCCTGTCAGCGTCTGACGTCGCTCGTACTCAGCCGGGACGCTCGCGAGATTGGCCTTGGACACCTCGATGTAGTACCCGAAGACTTTGTTGTAGCCGATTTTCAACGACTTGATGCCGGTTCGTTCACGCTCTCTCTGCTCGAGGTCGCGCAGCCAAGTCCGACCGGACGTCTGCAGGCTCCGAAGTCGATCCAGCTCGTCGTCCACGCCGCTTCGAAACATGCCGCCATCCCGCGTGAGAACTGGAGGTTCCTCGACGACGCTCGACTCGATGTGTAGGGCGAGTGGCATCAGATCAGGCAACTGCTCGATGAGCGAGGAAATGAGGTCCGGGGCGTCGGTCGCCTCCAACGTCTCGATCACGGCTTGTCCTTTCACCAGCGAATGCGCCAGCGACAACAGGTCGCGCGCGTTGGCGCTGCCAAACGCGAAGCGGGCGACTAAACGGGCGAGATCGTGCATGCCGCGCAGCGTTTCCCGCACTTCTTCGCGCAGAATCAGGTCGTCGACCAAGAATGCCACCGCATCGTGCCTGCGGACGATCTCCGTCTCCTGGCAGAGCGGGCGCTCCAACCAGGATCGCAGTAGCCGCGCCCCGGCCGCCGTGACCGTGGCGTCGAGCAGCCCGAGCAACGACCCCTTCTTCTGACCGTCCCGAGCTGTCTCTGTGATCTCGAGGTGATGAATGGCGGTCTGATTGAGGGTTAAATGCGTGTTGCGAAACAGGGGGCGCGGATCCTGTAGGTGACGAAGTTTCATCTTCTGCGTCTCATCTATGTACGTCAGCGCAAGCAGCAGCGCGAGGGTCGACGCTTTGGACTCCTCGAGCCCAATCGAAGTCAGACTGGCCACATTGTACTGCTCCTCGAGGAGTCGCTTCGGACCGCTCTTGCGCGCCGTCAGCAGCGTAGACGTACTCGACGCAAAGTGATCGAGCCAACTCGGTACGCTCGCGCCTGTGCTGACCACGATTTCGATCGGGCGCAACAACCGCAACTGATCCTGACAAGCAACTGCCGCCGCCTCCCCGACGAGCACCTCACCTGTTCCGACGTCGACAAAGGCGAGTCCGAAATGCTTGTCAGACTCGACGATGGCACCGAGAAACCGTTGCTCCGTCTCTTTGGAGAGCGCGGTTCCCGGTGTCACAATCCGAACGACTTCGCGTTGGACCAGCCCTTTTGCCGCTTTCGGATCTTCGACTTGCTCGCAGATAGCCACTCGGTAACCGCGGTCGATGAGTCGTTCTAGGTACTGCTCAACGGCGTGAAAGGGAACGCCGCACATGGGAATTCTCCCTGCTTCCCCGGCATCTCGCCCTGTCAATGTGATGTCGAGCTCCCGACTCGCCGTCACGGCGTCCTCAAAGAACAGTTCGTAGAAATCCCCTAGTCGAAACATTAACAGCGCATCCTGATGAGCTGCCTTCACTTCCTGGTATTGACGCATCATCGGCGTCAGTGCCATACACTCTTCCTCCCACCAGCACGGCAGAGATGACTTCCAAAGCGACGATCACCCCCCGCATCGCCATATGCGCAAAGCGGCCGCCGAATGAGGCGACCGCCATGGGGAATGTCCGTAAAGGTCGTCGTCGTTCCGGAACGACATCGATGCCTATTTCGAACATGTGATGTTTAATGTGCTGAACAAGAACAGCCGCCGCCCGTGGAACAACTGCCGCCAGACCCGCAACTGCGCGGCCCGGGTTCCACCGGCACCTCCGCTTTCAAGTTTGCAAGCAGGACGAGCATCACTTCTTGTAACATGGCGTTGAGCTCGTCTTGCGCCGCCTTGTACTGAAGTGCCACAGGAATCTCCGCCAAACGCGCCTCAATACGCTCGGCTTCCTCCTTGATCCGCTGATATTTCTCGCTTTGCTCGCCTAATCGATCCTTGAGAACGAGAAGCCCATTCGTCTTCTTTTTCAAGTCGTCGAACAGTCCCTGCGCCTCCTGATGGTGCATCATTTTATCGCGCGCCTGCCAGTACATGGCCGCGGCTTCCGACTGCGCGATGCCGTTGGCGATGTCGTCCACTTTAGCAAACAGCTGTTGTGCCGTCGGATCCGAGATACTCACGAGACACCCTCCTCACTATCCACAAGGCGCCCCTTCAAGAGGAACGTCTGCGGCTGTGTAATCACGACGTCGACGTGTTCACCCCGCAACGAACTGTCGCCCGGGAAGAGAATGAGGTGATTCGTTCTCGTTCTACCAGTGAGCACCTCTCGATTGGTCTTGCTCTCGCCTTCGACCAGCACGTCGACGACCTTGCCTTCGAGCGACTGGTTGCGTTTCAAACTGATCTCATACTGCGCCTCGTTTAACCGGCGCAAGCGATCCTTCTTCTCCGCAAACGTAGCTTCATCTGCGAATTTCGCCGCAGGAGTATTCTCCCGCGGGGAATAAATAAACGTAAATGCGTTGTCGAACCCGACTTCTCGCACCAGGGACAGCGTATCCTGGAACGCTTCCTCCGTCTCGCCGGGGAATCCGACGATAATATCCGTCGTCAGGCTCACGTTTGGAATCGCCGTGCGAATTTTGTCTACCAACTGCAGGTAGTACTCGCGCGTATGCGTGCGATTCATCCGCTTCAAGATCTCATTGTTGCCCGATTGAACGGGCAGGTGCACGTGTTCCACGACGTGGCTGCACTCGGCGATGGCCAGAATCAGCTCGTCCGTAAAATTCCACGGATTCGACGTGGTGAACCGAATTCGGTCAATTCCTTCGACGTCGTTGACCTGTCGAAGCAGCTCAGCAAACGTGATGCTCCCCAAGTCCACCCCGTAGTCGTTGACGTTCTGGCCGAGCAGGGTGATTTCGCGATAGCCAGCTCGCACCAACTCCCGCACTTCAGCCAAGATATCTTCCGGCTGCCGGCTGCGTTCACGCCCGCGCGTATACGGGACGATGCAGTACGTGCAAAACTTGTTGCAACCGTACTGGATATTGACCCAGGCCCGCACGCTGTCCTTGCGCAGCTTGGGGATCTCCTCGACGGTCTCGGCCGCTTTGTCCCACACCTCCATCACCGTTTCCTGCGACTGCTTGGCCGCCGTCAGGATGGTGGGGAGGCGATGAATGTTGTGTGTACCAAACACCACATCCACCCACGGGAATTTCTCGAGTACCATCTTCTGTACACCTTGCTCCTGCGCCATGCAGCCGCAAAGGCCAAGCAAAAGCTCGGGATTCCTCGCCTTGAGCGGACGCAGTCGGCCGATCTCGCCAAACACTTTCGACTCCGCATTTTCGCGCACCGCACACGTGTTGAACAAGATGAAATCCGCGTCCAGATCATCGTCGGCGTGTTCGTACCCCATTGCCAGGAGAAGTCCCGACATCACTTCCGTGTCGTGCTCGTTCATCTGACACCCGTACGTCTTGATGACGAAACGATAAGGGGAACCGTCCGCTTTCTTGCCAACGCGGTGGGCCTTCGTCAACGCATCTATATCGTAAGCCACTCGCTCCACTTGACTGGGGCGATGTGTGCCAAAGGTCAGTCCAAGGCCTTGTTCCAAGCGCCCTTCACGCGCTAGTTTGACCAGGTTTTCCAACCTCAACAACTCCTCGTGCCGCTCAAAAGATTTGTGATTGCACATCTATCACTTGATGATACCATAATGTCAGATGCGTCTCACGTGGAAATAATGGAGGTGAACTGCCATGTCGGACAAGCTGAATATCCCGACTTTCGAGGTCTATGTAACGGACAGGGAGGAAGCATACGACGGGGCGGTAGTCGCCCCAGACAAGCAGTCGTTCGCAAGCGACTTGCCGGACATCGACAAAATCGTTCGCGCGCACCAAGCGCTGCTCGTCTACGATAGCACCTGGCGATACATCCCGTTTCACCAAGTTCGTCTGATCACCAAGGGCAAACGCCGCTTTGCACTCCCGTGGCCGCTCGTCTGAGCGGATCGCAAAAGCGCGTAAGCCTGAGCGAGTGCCTGCTTACGCGCATCCTCGACACGACGTGAACCATCGCTCACACCGCGTGCTCAAGTCCCAGAGAGGTCCCGCAATTGGGCGATGACGCCGAGTAGCGATTTTCGCCGTATATCTGGTTCGTCAAACTTCATCGGTTTCGAATTGGCTTCAAAAAACCAGGGGTGCCCCTGTGGATCGATGCCGATATCCATGGACATCTCTCCAAGTTGGCCCTGATATCCGAGGTCGATGACTTGCGCCGCCTGCACAACCGCTTGCACCAACTCGTCGTTGACTCGTGACGCACGCTCTCCGAACCGCTCTTCAAGCACGGCGTCGGCGTTCGCGATGGAACCGCCATTGGGGACGTGCGTCGTAATTCGGCCCGCGCCGCTGACGCGAACCCCCCGCCCCACCACTTGCCAGGCGCCATTCTGTTTTTGGAGAAGGACGCGAAAGTCACAGGGATGGCCCCGATACTCGATCATCGGAACCGCCTGCTGTATGACATAGCGCCCAGGCACGCGCTCGCGACGCACCGTTTGCCAGACGCCAGCGGCCGTATGACAGACGTACTTTTGCGTCGTGCCGTGCTTGAGCACTGAGACGCTCCAGCCGCCTTTCGTCGAGTCGATGCGAATCATGCCGTGCCCGACGCTGCCACCCGCTGGTTTCAGGTACACGGAACTGTGTTTCTTCAGCATACTGACGAGTTTCTCCTCATTGAGTTCGGGCTCTGTATCAGGCAAGAATCCACTCAACCCCTGCTGCATGAGCAACTCGTATATGCGCGCCTTGTTGAAGTACTCTCGGTTGAACATCGGTATTCCCATGTGGTTAAAAATCTGCCTCGCCCGCACGGCGCTTGGACGGCGCTCCAACGCGCGCGTCGGGATGCGGTTGTAAACCGCTTGCGGCCGCGGACACGGAATTCGCAACCAGCGTTGTTGGCCGAGCCGCACGTATCCGTACCATGTATTGCCGAACTGCACTTCGTTCGTCGGGATGACGTACATAAACGCGCCCGTTTCACGGGCAGTCGCGATGACATCCCGGAAATTGAGCCGCGCACCAATAAAACCGTTCTTCCCTTCGCCAGCGAGAATGGCGAAGACAGGGCCCACCTCGGCAAAGGATCCTGTTTCCTTCAGAGAAATTGGGCACCGGTACAAAATCTGGCCACGGGGCAGGTTGATTGTGATCGGCAACTGCGTACCGCCGCCTGCGAACCGCGCGTGTGCGGGCCACTTTTTCCCCTTAGCAGCCAACGGCCGGACGACGTGCGCGATGTGGTTGCCCTGTCGCAACCACACCAATTCTGCGTTCTGTTCTTGGCTCAAAAGATGTGACCCCTCTTCCTCATCGAGCCCCTACGACTTTTGCCCGACGCGTTTTCACGCTCGATTTGGCGCTCGTGCGCTGGGTGGGGATGCCCCATTCGACGCGGACATCCGCGTTTTCATTCCACGTTCGTCCTTGTTCGATCATGACGAAGAGCGGCTCGATATACTCACGGTACTGACTGTATGCGGCGTGCCGCCGAATGGTCTCTATATTTCGCTGGATCAACGGTCGGAGTACACCTACATTCCCTTCGTAAAAGGCGCTTTGCATGTTTGGCGTATACAGGTCGGGAACGCTGAAATCCCGGTAATGCGTGGCCAGCATGTGCGCCAAATGAAACGCCGCAGTCGTAACCGTCTGACTGCATACGAAGCTAGCGGGCGTGCGATACTCAAACCCACCGTAGTCCTTGTGGCGAATATCGCCGAGGTACCCGTACTTGGGTCGCCGCCAACCGGCAGTCCGCCTCACCTCGACAGCCATAAGAGGCAATCCTAGGTAGTTGTCCAGTACTTTGACCAAGCGACTGGAAAATGGAATTCCCGAGAAATGGATATGGCCGCCGGTACAATACGGTCGAAATGGCATACTGCCAGCCCGCCATTCGACATTCTGGCGGTTAATTCGTTCACTCGCCTCTCGCATCGTCCGTTTTAGGTTCTGCAACAGTCCGTTCGGCGTCGGGTCAGGCGCAGGCCGAAGTTCCATCAGTGGCAAACGCTTGCCGTCAAAGTTGACACTTCGATCGTCACAGCCCACCCGACCGCGTCGGGCGAAGTAGTTGCTCGCGAGAACCATCTTCCCCTGTGGATTGCGCAGCATGATCTCTACGTCTGAGCCCAACGTCACGGTGTAGGCTCCGCGGCGAGCCTGCTCCTCGCGCTCCATAAAGGCCGTCATCGCATCTTTGTACATCTCGAGCATGCGCCCTTCGAGCACAGGTGTGGCGGTCACATCCATCACCTGCAGCAGGCCCTTTGGCCCGACACCGATACTGACCATTCCAAAATCGAGTCCAAGCGCGTGCAAGGTTCTCGTTGCGAGGAAAATAGCCCGGCGCGTCTGCTTGTCTTCGGTCACCGAGATCTCGTCAAACGACGCATGGACTCGCGATATCCGAGCACTGGCCCAATTCGCGCCCGAGTCGGATCGGAAACAACCAATTGGCACTAAGTCAAACATCGGAATTCGATACTGCCGACTAAACGTCGTGACCCCACCGGATTTGGTCGTTCGCGCGGCCACGCGAACGCCGACGCGGCGAAGGAATTTGCCCATTTCCACGCGAGACGCAATTCTCGCAATCGCATCCTTGGTGTTGAGTACCGAACCTTGCTGTGGGTCGCTCTCCTCAGCGGCGCCCCAGCGGAGTAAGACATCTGAGTCCGATACCGAATTTGTCGCAACATATCGAGATAATCGAGATAATTTCGCCAACAACCTCTTCGCAGAAGGCTGGTTTCGATGCAGCAGGTAGTACGCCATTCCCCACGTCCTCCTCTCTCCGAGGCTCTATTTCGCCGTTTTCGTCGCCAGGTAGATGGCATATCGCATCGGCCGTTCGAATGAAAGATCTACCAGGTCTTGACGCCCTTTCTCCGTACTGGGCGTCTTCCTTGGTTTGGAGTTCACCTCGATGATCCACACTTTCCCCGACGTATCAAGACCCAAATCGATACCCAGTTCGCCAAACGTCCGTTCTGCATTTTTTTCAAGCGCGTCGACGACCTGCCGAGAAAGTCTGCGAATCTGGTTCTTCGCCCTCGTTCTGTGTTCCGCCTTCGGCAAGCATTCGACGAGCGCGTCGTCGACAGGCATCGCATCTCCGCCACCGCTCAAATTCGATGTGAAGTCACCCGTTTTGGCGACCCGAGCGAACATTTTTGTCCGCTTCCAGTCCCCAGTCTGATCTCGCTGCATCAAAATGCGAAAATCGACGGGTCGCTGCTGATACGTTGCAAGAGGTAACCCTTCTTGCCAGATATACGGTCGATTCTTCAACCTTGTGCGAAATGCGCTAAGGACTTCTTTCGCGGAACTTCCCTTTCCGCGCAAAATGGAGGATGTCTTCTGCTTTAACTCGTACGTAAACGACCCGTCCCGGTGCTTCACAAACCGTGCGATCCCAAGACCCAGGCTCCCGTGCAGAGGTTTCAGAAAAGAGACAGGATGCGCGTTGAGAAACGCGACAGCGGACGAAAACGTCGTGTGCCGCTGCGTCGTGGGTAGGTGGTCGCGAACCGCGGAGTCGTCCTTCAGCCAATCGTATACCTGCCACTTGTCGAAGAATCCGTCGTTGAATAGCTTGTCGCCATACCGCCTCGAGAGGGCTTCCCGAATTTCCTGCACGTCTTTGTCCCTCTCCAACTTGCGGGAATGAAGCTGGTCGTAAATGACGTCCGGCAGAGGCAGTTCGCGCCGATACCACTTGTCGTCGTGCAAGACGTATCCGGAGACGGTCCCCTTGCGCAGGTTCACCGCAAGAATGTTGAACAGAAAACATACGGCACCGTGTTCCCGCCCTGCCTGCACCAAACGCTTCAGCGCCTGGGTTTGGCTCGTGTTGCGGAGCGTCTTTGCGTCTTTATCCCACCGCGGGTTCGAAAGGATTCCGATGAGTGGCCCGAACTGAATACGCCCTCTGGAAACGCCAGCTGGCATCTGCCAGGTGTATTCGGTCAACCGAAGTTGTTCGGCCGCCCTGCTGCTCATCGATAGGGCGTCACTCGGCAGCGATGGGTCGATCACGGCCTGGAGTGTAACCTTCCGTCCTCCATGGACACATTCAATGGAACGATATGGTGTGATTGCTGCCAGATGACCGGCAGAGGGGTTCAGACGCAGGAGTGGTTCCGCGCTTTGGAACGTTTTTACGCGTAGCTGTCGTTGCTCCCCTTCCATGATTCACGGCTCCCTTCCAATGCGAATCCGAAAAGGCCCAGTGTTTCACAGGAGCGAGTTACGCCGCACAGTGAACCCCTTCGGACAACCGCTTCATGCATCCTAACCACCAAAGCCAGTTGCCCTGATAGCATATTCAAGCAGGCTCTCAAGTGATAGACGGCGGGTGTCCGGTGACAGCATACGCAGCATGCGTCGACCTGGAGTGGGATTGACCTCAAAAATGAAGATGCGCCCGTCCGGCGTGAGCGCTAAATCGACGCCTAATTCGGCAAATGGTCCATAGCGAGTGGCCAGTGTTTTCACAACGGCTGACGCCAGTTCATCCATCTTGGCGATCTTGTCCTTGGCGCCATCCTTCCCGACGACTTTCTGGACCAAGTCTTCTGCCGCATGCGCCGCACCGCCGGTGTGGATGTTCGTCGTAACGGCACCCGATTGCCCGACGCGGGCGACGCGGGCCACGACGGTCGGTTGGTCACTGGATTGCACGAGCCAGCGAAAGTCGTACGGTTTTCCATCCGACTTCGGAAGCTCGATGGTGTCCTGGACGACGGCGCGCGCCAATCGCGTCCGCTTCCAAAATGCTGCACACTCTTGCGGCGTCCGAATCAAGAGCGTCTCCACGTTGGTACGTGGCTCGAATACTTTGGTATACCGCTCCGTACGCCTCGGAACGACTCGCCGCTCAAACGAGACTTGAATAGCGGCGCCTTTACGCTTCATGTGGTACACGGAAACGCCCTGAGAGCCGCCGGGGGGCTTGACATATACGTCCGATCGCGCCATCACCTCTTGAAACAGTTGGGTACCGTTCGTGCACAGCGTGGACGTGGGCAAGTGCCCTCGTAATTCCGACGTCGAGCGCAATACTTGATACAGCATCCACTTGTTACTACACTGTTGCGGCAACGTGTGTAAGCGCCCTCGAACCATCAACTGCTGTAATTCTCGCCTCGCCAGCTGAGCGCGCGACTTGTGGAAAGTACCTGTCCGGCGCAGGACGAGGTCAGGCGTCAAGCTATTCACGACCATCCATTTTTTCGCGGCGCCGTTATACACCTGAGCCGACTTGGCGCCGACATCTCCCGGCGTCTGAACCGCGATGAACGCGCCCAGTGCCTGTCCGTATGTACTCAGTTCTTCAAACATGCGGGTCTGTTCGCCAAACTGACGATCCGTCGTGTCCACCCTATCTACATAAAGTCCCACGACGGGACCGAGTTTCCATACGCCGCCACGCGATTGCACATGCAATTTGAAGCCTTGCTGGACGCCAAATAGCGCGCTCGCCAGCGCCGTCGAAACATACACCGCAGACGTCTTTGCTTGGCTCGTTCGCCTCGTGCACTTCACGGTGGTCATCCGCCCTCCGAACAGCAGCTTGTTCGGCAGAGTTTGGCCGCCAAATCCACTCACTTGGATTTGATTCCCTCGCAAATTCGGAGCGATTTCCACAGACATCCGCATGTTGAGAACCTCCCTGAAAAATGGGCAGGGGCACGAGTCGCCCCTGCCCCTCCTTAGGTCTTGGCCTTAGTCTTCAATTTCGACCTCTTCCAGCAAGCTTTCTTCCTCGAAGAAATCCTCGTCTTTCTTCTCAACCAATTCAGCTGTCAGAACACAGAGCTTGGTGTGTTACCCGAAAACACATCCTCCGTTGCTCTTTTGAACATATCGCCTCAGGCACCGACGCCCATCCCTCGTCCCCCGCAACCCTGTACACGGAATCGTATACTTATTATGATAATTACGGACATTATTCAGGAGTGGAAAGAGACGGTGTACATAGTGAACAAGGACACGGAGCATTCACTCGACAACCACAACGCGACGCTTAATCGCCTCGCAGCGATTGGAGAGGTTTCCGCAGGTATCGCACATGAAATACGAAATCCACTCACGGCGGTCAAAGGGTTTCTGCAGTTGATGGAGCGAGATTACCCCAGCCCGCACTGGAGTGTGGTCCAGTCAGAATTAGAACAGGCGATTGGGACCGTGCACGAACTGCTATCGGTATCCAAACCCAATCTAGTCTCTGAACCAAAAACGCAATTCAGCCTGTGCGCCATTGTCGAAAACATCCTTTCGCTGTTTCACAAAGAGATGTATAGAGTCAAGGTGCATAAACGGTTTCACCATACGAAAGCGATGGTTTACGGGAAACAAAATCAAGTCAAACGAGCGATTTTCAATTTGTTGAAGAATGCATTCGAGGCCATTGAAAACGAAGGAACCATCGTGATCGAACACCATCTGTCGTCCGATTCGGTCGTGTTGACCATCAGAGACACCGGGTCTGGCATCCCTGAGGATAAGCTTCACTTGCTTGGCACTCCGTTTTTCACGACGAAGGAGACCGGAACGGGGTTGGGTTTATCGCAAGTATACTCGACGTTCTACGAACATAACGCCGACATCACGGTCGAATCGAATAGCGAAGGGACGGTGTTTACGATCACGTTTCCCACGGTATCAACAGGGTTTGACGGCTCGCCGGTCGCCGAACTTACATACGTCGAAGGAGAGACCGTCAAGGAATTCTTTCGACGCCACCGGGAACAATTCAATGAGTCGATGAAATTTGAAGCCAAGACCACGTTTGAAATCGTTTCGCAGTCGAAACTTGTCTCGACGAGTGACCTACTCGAGCATGCGAACCAAATTCTCGATTTAATTCATGACGGGTTGACGCAAGAAGTGATCGCATTGGCGCAGGAGCGCGGGATCGTTTGGGCGCAATCGGATATCCCCATCATTTCGAAAATGGAATGGTTCTACGCGCTGCGTAAGGTGATATGGAGATTTCTCCGCTTTTTCCACATCAATGCAAAGGTGACAGCGGAGGAGGCATTTGACATCGCCGACCGCATCAGCGATACGCTCGACAACTTTGTCATTCACTTCAACGTGAGCTTTACGCGCTATCGCGACAATATCGTCCGCTCCCAGCAAACGATCATCGATGAACTCACCGTGCCAGTCATCCCCCTATTCAACCACGTCGCCGTGCTGCCGCTGATCGGCGTCTTCGACGACAAGCGGATCGAAAAAATCGAGGAACGACTGCTCGACGATATCGAGTCAAAGGGGATTCAAAAGCTGTTCATCGACCTCTCCGGCGCAGTCATTGCGGACGCCGACATCGTCGAGTTGTTCCGGAAAGTGTTCAACGGCGTCTCCCTGCTCGGCTGTGCGACCGTGTTGACGGGCATCCGTGCGGCGACCGCCAAAGTCATGCTGAAATCCGAGTTGGACTTTAGCCAAATGACCGTCGAAAGCACGCTTCAACAAGCGTTGGCCAAAGAATCCGCAAACGGACTGGTATCGGCATAACCGCCTGTTATCGCTGAAAGAGGCCGTCACCACGGACGACCTCACCTGGGGTATTCGGCGCGGCACGCGATGCTTCCTCATACGCGGCTGATCGCTTTACGCACTGGCGGTCAAAGCCAGTGTTGAACTAAAAATCGATACAAGTAAGCGCACAGGATGAGGGCGGCAATGAGCCCAAACACAGTCGCACCAACCTTGGTCCTGGTATCTAGACTACGGGATTGTCCGTCTTCCGCTCGCATAGGTTCTCGCCTCCCCACAACTTAGGATAACGTGCTGGGAGGCGAACCATGCAGACAAATCATGTTATCCCGGTCGAGCGCTGACGCTAGTTTGCCTCATCGACCGACGCACGGCCGCCTCGAAGCCCAATTACGCTGCGCGGTACGAACGAAGAAATTGTTCGAGACGGCCAGACCTCACGCGATACGGTGTATATTTTTTCTTACGGTATCGAACCACTTCGACCATTTCGTCCCCGTATAGGTACATCTTGAACAGGAATGTGGCCTTCCCCTGGACGATTTTTACGTCGACCGGCTGCTCTTCCCACTGTGGGATGACTCCACCTTCATAGAGGAAATTAGCCCCATTGAAATCCTCGATAAACGACGCGCGATCCGCAGGACCAAGTCGCTCTTCACCGACAAACACGTCAGTCACGTCGTCGGGACGCAGTTTGGGATGCGTTGCGAACTTGTCGAAAAACCAATTCGCCCAGGCCGTTGGCGGACTCATAAAAAATGCAGCGGCAATATGAACGGCTAACAGTATGACGATGATCCAAAAAATCATTGGCAATCCTTCCCCACTGGAAACCCTAATCTGTTCATGTCCGCGATCATGCAATATGATGCCCTTGCAACAGCGCGACATCGCCTTCAACAACCCTTTTTCGACGCTATTATAGCGCGAAACGCCGCCATCCAAACGGGAAAATCAGATGATTCACAGGTGCGTAAAACTTTGTTAATCATTTACACACAAATCTGCCGTATTTTCGACAAACATGGGCGTTGCCACTTGTTTTCCAATGTCAGTGCACGAAGTGATATCGCGGGCAGCTCAAGCATACATTAGAGTGGAGGGAGAACTCGCTCGACGACTGACCGCGACGGGTTGTCGCGAGTCCGGAAGGCGGGGCCCCGAGAAGTCACTGGCTCAATCGATGTGTAAGCCTCACCTTACACAACGTAATATCACGGTTTTTTGCGCTTCCACTGTTTAAGCAGTTGGACGAGTGCTGCGGACACTTGAAGCAGCAAAAGTGTGATTTTTAGAGCAGATACGAGCTCCTTCACGGTGGTCTCCCCTCTCAGTTTCGGGGCCCAACGTCTCCTACCAAATAGATATGACTCCATGTCCAAAAATATTCCTATTGACATACAAGTGTTGGCATGTTTTCAAATCCTCGTCTGATGACAACCAGAGGTACCCTCTCGAAATTTCAGCGTGCATCGCTTGTCCGAAGTTGCTTTCCATCTTGGGCGCGGACGTGCCGCACCCGAACTGACCTCACGTCGCAGACGACGCTCTGTTCGCCTGCTCCCCATTCTTCGTCGCCCCCAATGTGCGGACGACAAAGTCCTGATACACCTTGGTATGTGCTTGCGTCCAACGTCCAACGACCGTGATGCTGGGTGGTTTCGGCTGCAGTGTCGCCATGGTGTCCCCCCTCAGGCCCCGTCTACCCTTCACGCAACAGCGCGTGAAAGCTGAGCTATTCGTCTCTTATCCCTATGCTCAGTTGGTTTGTCCGTTTGCCCAACCATGTGTGATGCAGATACCCGATGCATGCCGCCAGGGTCCGTCGCCATAATGTGACAAGTAAAGGGGTGATCCGATGCGAGCCGCCATTTACATTCGCGTGTCCACGCAGGAACAAGCGAGCGAAGGATTCTCTTTGCCGGCACAGACACAAAAATTGCGAGCCTATTGCGAGAGTCAGGACTGGCGCGTCGTAGATGTATACGCCGACGAAGGATTTTCAGCAAAAGACACAGAACGCCCATCCCTACAGCGTTTAATGCAGGACATTTCGAACCGGCAAATCGATGTGGTACTCGTGTATAAACTCGATCGCCTTACGCGATCCGTCTCCGACCTATACGAACTGCTTCGTTGGTTTGACAAGTACGACGTCGGCTTCAAATCGGCCACGGAAGTATTCGACACGACGACTGCGATTGGCCGGCTCTTTATCACGATGGTCGCAGCGATGGCTCAATGGGAGCGGGAGACCATCGGTGAGCGGGTCTCGGTGGGCATGGCTCAAAAGGCCCTAGAGGGAAAGCGCGTCACGGCGAGCGCCCCGTTTGGATATATCAAACGCGATGACACACTGGTCGTTCACGAAGCGGAAGCCGAAATCGTCCGAGAGGTATTTCGCAAATACATCTCCGGACACGGCCTGCACCGTTTACAAAAGTGGTTGCAAAGCACGGATGTGGGCGGCCGGATCGCTGATCCACACACGATCGCCTACATGCTGGAGAATCCCGTGTACATTGGCAAATTGCGCTGGGGATTTAGAAGTTCGAAGAGTCACCAGGAGGTCATCATCACAGACGGAGACCATCCACCCATTATCGATGATGAGACATGGCAACTCGCACAAGCGACCCGCGGCCGCAGAAGGCGTGCGTCCCCACGCGCCGGAACCGGCTTGTTTCCATTCACTGGCGTTCTCTACTGTTCGCAATGCGGCGGGAAAATGGTAGGGTATCACGGGCGCAAATATCGCTACTATCGATGTGGAAACCACCGACTGAACACGTGTCGTGCCAAAATGGTCCGTTGCGACGTCATGGAACCTGTCATCATCGGGTTGCTCGACGAGATGAGCCGGGAATCGCTTACCAGAGGCACACCGCCAGCTTCCATAGCGAATGCGTGCACAAAGAATCGCGACGTGGACCGAGCCAGAAGTTTGCTCGAGGCGAGAAAAAGGCGCTTGTGGGATGCATATGAACGGGCGACTATCACGCTTCAGGAATTGAGCCAACGCCTTCAACGAATCGAGCAAGCGGAATGCAAGCTGGACGTTGACGAGCTGAACGCACCCGAGGAAGAGCCGAGCGACCAGGCATCACGCCCCTCCGCCGCGGAGGCAGCAGGTCGATTCAAGGTTGGTTGGGAACTCCTGCAACCGTTACAACGCAAAGAACTCGCCCGCGCGCTCATCGAACGCATTGACGTCGACCACAAGCACATTCAGGTGGAGCTCAAACAGATGTAGTTTGCAGGAACAAAGCTTAGTTTGCCCGATCACTTCCACGCCGAGTTCCTTCTCTACGCGCACCAGTACTTCCGAGCCGTTCCCAGTGAGGGTGGCGTCCAGGCAGTTCGGACTCTGGATGACACTGACGTTGACTTCGCGGGAGTCGCGAACGCATTCCGCGTCGAGATCGCGTAAAGCAATCTGTTCGACGTAGGTGACCGTTTCCTTGGCAACGGCCGTCTCTGAGTTATTGTTGTGCGAGTACCAGACGTTCACATCGAAGCGACCGTGGATCTCGACGTAATCCCCGACGAGCTCCGCTTCGTAGATGTGATTCATGACCCAGCAACCACCGATTGTACTTGGACGATACGTGGGGCGGACCGTATATGTCGTCTGTGCATATTTACTGCCCCGGCCGCAGACCGCGTTGGCCATGATCTCACGGTAGTTGAGGTCTTTGTTTGAAAGCACCATGCGGCAACCTCCTCTAATTTGGCTCAGGTGATGAACGTAGTCATACGCCCGAGTTTGATACTGTATCGGTATGCGGGGCGAAAGAAAGTGGTGAACGCCGTGCCGCCTCATCTCCCTACGAGTCAATCGCCTATCCGCAACCACAGAACATCGTATGCGTCCGCCTAACGGGGTGCGCATGAAGAGGAGATATGCCGTGACAAGATGGGCTTGTACACACGAGAAGGAGAGCGCCCGATGGGACGCTCTCCTCCTCGTGTGCCGTATGTCATCACGCAGGCAATTGCCGAACCAAAAACGCCTCGAAATTATCAAATAACAATTGCTTCGCCAATTCGTGTCCGTATCGTTCGGTTAGCTGCTCCGCAAAGTTCGCATAATCGCTGCTACGAGCAAGTCCCTGCACAGCGTGAGACGTACCGTCAAAATCCGAACCGAAGCCGATGTGCTTGGCGCCTCCAAGGTTCAACACGTGATCGAGATGGCGAAACACATCTTCTGCGGTAGTCGGCCCGTCACTCAAGAAACTCGCTTCGAACGTGAGGCCCATCCAGCCGTCTCGGCGAATGATCTCCCGGATGACGTCATCCGTCAAGTTGCGGCGGTGGTCGTGAATGGCACGGGAGTTCGCGTGGGAAGCCATCACCGGGCCATCTGTGAAGCGAAGAATGTCGCGGACGCCCGCATCGTGGAGATGAGCGAGGTCAATCCACATGGAAAGGCGCTGCAACTCGCGCACTACTGCCCGACCAGCACGCGTCAGACCGGCTCCGCGCAGTTCACCACAACCGTCTGCCAACTCGTTGGCGTCATTCCACGTGAGGCCCATACCGCGAACGCCCAACTCGTGGAGCATACGAAGAATTTCGACACTTCCACGGAGGCAGCCTCCCCCTTCGAGCGACAAGATAGCTGCGAGTTGCCCCTGTGTTCGAGCTGCGCGCAAATCGGTCCGGGACTTTACGTGGCGCACAGTCGGTACCGTCGCAACTTGATCATAGAACGCATCAATTTCGCAAAGCACGTCATGCAGTTGACTGCCCGCATCGGCCTGCGGTGACACAAACAGCGCGAAGACCTGTGTTGCCACGTGCCCAGCAGCGAGTGACGGAAGACTGGCATCGAGTGCCGGCCCATCCTCTAAAAACCGAATATTTGGATCCAACAACTTCATTAATACATCCACATGCGCGTCCGCAACGAGCCATGGCTGCAACTGTACTATCTCCTCTCATTCCGAAACACACGTGCGAAGCAACTACCGCGGTTCCACTAGAAGTCGAATGGCAGTTCTGTCTTCACCGTCAATTTGAATATCGGTGAACGCTGGTATACAAATCAAGTCTACGCCACTTGGGGCGACAAAACCTCTGGCAATGGCGACGGCCTTCACAGCTTGATTGAGCGCACCTGCACCAATCGCTTGTATTTCAGCGCTTCCTTGTTCGCGTAATACCCCTGCCAAAGCCCCCGCAACTGAATTCGGATTTGACTTAGCCGAGACCTTTAATACATCCACGATGAAATGACCTCCTCTATCCCCTTCGGCAGTAGGACAATATATCGATATTGCACAGTTGCCCTATTTATGCTACGAAGTGGACAAGAAAGATCGATATGACATCGTATTAGGCGTCGGGTTCGTATCGGTAAATCGGATCGATCCGCGTGGCTCGACCTGATTCGTCGTCCAATTCCATCAGCACGGCACAAAATTGCCGCGGTCCATCCGCTACTTCGAATTTCGTCGGGAGTTGCGTACGCATCCGTCGGATCACCGATTCGCGTTTCATGCCGAGAATGCCGTTGCGCGGACCTACCATGCCCACGTCGGATATGTACGCCGTACCACCAGGAAGGATGCGAGCGTCGGCGGTCGGTACGTGCGTATGTGTCCCGAGAACCGCGGAGACGCGCCCAGCGAATTCCCACCCCATCCCCAGTTTCTCAGAAGTGACTTCCGCGTGCATGTCGACGATGATGTGCTTGATCTGAGGATGATCCGTCAAAATGTCCTCCACTGCCGCGAACGGACAATCGAGCGTACTGAGAAACGTTCTCCCCATCACGTTGATGATGAGTACTTCCCGCCGCCCGACGCGACACACCGTGAACCCACGGCCAGGTGTACCCGCTGGATAATTTGCCGGACGGACAATTCGCAGATCGTCGTCGATAAAATCAAAAATCTGACGCTGGTCCCAAGTGTGGTTCCCCATCGTCATGATCTCGACCCCGGCGTCGTACAACTCCTCTGCGGAGTTGCTTGAAAGACCTCGCCCCCGAGTCGCGTTCTCGCCGTTGGCGATGACCAAATCAGGTTTGTGCTCTGGCACAAGTTCCTGTAGAACCTCTGCGACGTATTGGCGCCCTGGCTGACCAACGATATCCCCTATGAATAAGACCTTCACAATCCATTTCCCTTCCACAATTGACCGTCATCAGAGCCGCAACGTTTCATCGTTCGTGGATGAAAAATAGAGCAGCCAATCGGCTACTCTATTTTGCGTATTCAACGGCTCTAGTTTCTCGAATTACAGTCACTTTAATCTGACCTGGGTAATCCAGTTCGCTTTCAATCTTCTTAGATATCTCCTTTGCCACCAACGCAGATTCCGCATCATCGATCAGTTCAGGCTTCACGATAATCCGAATCTCGCGCCCTGCTTGAATGGCGTAACTCTTCTCCACACCGGTGAAAGACTCGGCGATGGATTCAAGTTTCTCTAGACGCTTCATGTAGATTTCTAACGTTTCTCTCCGCGCACCTGGACGGGCTGCAGAAATCGCATCAGCCGCCGCCACAATCACAGACACTGGAGAGGAGAATTCCACGTCGCCGTGGTGAGCCGCAATCGCGTTAATGACGACTGGGTGCTCCTTGTACCGCCGTGCTAAGTCTACGCCGATTTCGACGTGTGACCCTTCCACTTCGTGCGTGATAGCCTTGCCCACGTCATGGAGAAGTCCGCCTCGTCTCGCCAAGGCGACATCCAGACCGAGTTCAGCAGCCATCATCCCGGCGAGATGCGCAACTTCCACGGAGTGTTTCAGCACATTCTGACCGTAGCTCGTCCGGAATTTCAACCGACCGAGCAATTTCACGAGATCCGGATGCAAGCCGTGCACATTGCTATCAAACGTGGCCTGCTCTCCCTCTTCACGAATCAAGTCATCGATATCGCGACGTGCCTTCTCCACCATTTCTTCAATGCGAGCCGGGTGGATACGCCCGTCTGCCACGAGCCGCTCTAAGGCAACACGAGCAATTTCGCGTCGAATCGGGTCAAACCCTGACAATATCACCGCTTCTGGCGTGTCATCAATGATGAGGTCAATGCCCGTCAACGTCTCAAGCGTACGGATATTTCGGCCCTCACGTCCGATAATGCGACCTTTCATCTCGTCATTCGGCAAGTTTACAACCGAGACGGTGATTTCAGATGCGTGATCCGCAGCACAACGTTGCACTGCCATGGCGATAATGTCTCGAGCTCGACGCTCAGCTTCCCGCTTCGCTTCCTGCTCAATCTGCTTGACCATCACCGCGGCATCATGGCGAGTTTCGCGCTCAACCTGATTGAGAATAAGCTCTCGTGCACTCTCCCGGGTCAATCCAGATACCCGTTCGAGTTCCCGCACCTGTTCCAATCGCAGTGATTCAATTTCATCTCTCAAAGATTCAAGATTTGCCTCTTGCTTACGCAGATCTTCCGCCTTCTGCTCCTGAGCTTCCAACTTCCGATCTAACGATTCTTCCTTCTGAAGAATCCGCCGTTCGAGACGCTGAATCTCGTTCCGGCGTTCGCGGAGTTCCTTTTCCGCCTCTTGTCGAATTCGATGTGTCTCTTCTTTTGCCTCTAGGATTGCTTCCTTACGTCTCGCATCAACATCTCGTTGAGCATTTTCTATAATTTGCAATGCACGGACTTCTGCCGTGCCAATCTTCGACTCGGCCATCATGCGCCGAGCGATGTAGCCGAGACCTAAGCCAATCAACAAACCAACAACCGCTATGACAATGCACAACCAAATGGGAACTGTCACAAGGCAATGCCTCCCTGCTCCAGTTGGAATAACCAACCGTTCGCGTCAATGAGTGACGGATTCGAGCTAGAGGCCGTAAATGATACGCATTTATATTCTAAGTGTTCGTCCAAATCAGTGTCAAGAAAACACCAATTTATCCCCGAAATCGACATCCAAACCAGTGTCTGTATGATGCGCGAAGGCGTGAAACGTGCTACTCATCGTCCGAGAGCCCTTGCAATGCGACGTCGATAGCTCGACGCACCACTTCACTGGGACACCCCTTGCGTGCCAAATGTTGCATCAGCTTCAGACGCGCTCTGGCATCCGTAGGGCGCCCGTGCCGACGTATGTACTTTTGTGCCCAGCCGATGGCTGCCGTCACCTCGACATCCCGACTCAGATGATTCGCGAGCGCATCCTGCACCACGTCTCGTGGAACGCCCCTGCGCAACAACTTCACCATCAGTTGTCGTCGGCCTGAGCGCTCTCCCGATTGTTCGATAAACAGTGCCGCGTATGCTCTGTCATCGAGCACGCCAATCCGCTCCAAATGGTGAATGACGTCGCCAATCACATCGTCTTCTACCTCTTTGCGCTCGAGAAACGCTTTGACTTGCGCCGACGTCTTGACACGACCAGTGAGATATGTGCGAGCGATCTGTAAAGCACCAAGCATAGTTGCGCGTCGAACCAACTCTGCGTGTAACTCGCCCGTGACCGTCGACCCAATCTTTAACTGGAGGTCGACCCAATCTACGACGCGCAGAAGGAGTGCGTCTCGGTGATGAAAAAGAACCCGAACGACGTTCGGGTCCCCTGGTACAGCTTCACGGCCGACTATCGTGTCGAGAACATCAGGTGAGGCTGCCAAACTCGAGCACGTCCTCGTCTTCCTCATCTTCCACTACAGGAGGCACAGTTTTCGCTACTGACACTTGATAGTGCTCTCGCACAGCTGCTTCAATCTGTTCCGCGATATCCGCGTGTTCTTTCAGGAATTGCTTCGCGTTTTCACGACCTTGTCCCAGGCGTTCCTCGTTAAACGAGTACCACGCGCCGCTCTTTTGAATAATGTCGATCTCCGAAGCCATGTCGATGATGCTTCCCTCGCGAGAGATCCCCTCGCCAAACATGATATCGACATCCGCCTGTCGGAACGGAGGTGCGACTTTGTTCTTCACAACCTTGATCCGCGTCCGCGAACCGACTACGTCATTGCCTTGCTTAATCGCCTCAGCACGGCGCACTTCCAAGCGCACAGTAGAGTAGAATTTGAGGGCACGACCGCCTGTAGTGGTCTCCGGATTCCCAAACATGACGCCGACCTTTTCGCGGATCTGATTGATAAAGATGGCGATGGTCTTCGACTTGCTAATCGCCCCGGCAAGTTTGCGCAGGGCCTGCGACATCAATCGAGCTTGTAGGCCGACGTGGGAATCACCCATATCACCTTCCAACTCGTTCTTCGGCACCAGGGCCGCCACGGAGTCGATTACGATGACGTCGACTGCACCGCTGCGAACAAGTGCTTCCGCGATCTCAAGCGCCTGTTCGCCTGTGTCGGGCTGCGAGATGAGCAAATCATCGATATTGACACCCAACTTAGCAGCGTACGCAGGGTCGAGTGCGTGCTCCGCATCGATGAACGCAGCCTGCCCGCCCAGCTTTTGAACCTCTGCGACCGTGTGCAGTGCGACCGTGGTCTTACCAGACGATTCAGGACCGTAGACCTCGATAATTCGGCCTCGCGGAAGCCCGCCGACACCCAGCGCGATATCCAACGCAATGGAGCCTGTGGAAACCGTTTCGACGTTCATTTGAGCTGAAGCTTCCCCAAGTTTCATGATAGAACCCTTGCCAAACTGCTTCTCAATCTGCTTTAGGGCCATATCCAGCGCCGCGCGCTTGTCTCCCATGACACACCATCCTCAATTCTTATCGATGAATCAGGTCACCCGAATGACAACCTGACTAAAACATGTATTTCTCGATGCCCTACATCATTAATTCGCGCTTCTGTGCCTTCTTCCTTTGAATCTATTGTATCAACTCTATCAACAAATGCAAACATTTGTTCGCATATCCATAAAAAAAGCAAGTTTGTCGCACCGTTCCGACAAACTTGCTTCCTGTTTACGCACTCCCCTAGGCGTATGGCCAAGAGAATTCTCAGTTTCGAACTCCGCGCGGCTTCGCCGGCTCGAGGTTTACGCGAGTTCCATTGATCCTGCTTTGCCGCAACGCCTCGTAGACGAATGGCGCGCTTTCCTGTTCAACCTCGATGAACGTGAAGCGATCGAAAATGTCGATCCGGCCCACAGCTGCTCCCGGCACGCCAGCCTCTTCCGAGATGGCGCGCACAAAGTCGGCGGGGCTCATCCGCGCAGTACGGCCGATGTTCACGAAGAAACGAACCATGCCCGGACGGGCACCCGTGTCTCCAAAGTCGTAGTCGTCGCCATCGGCGCGCGCGCCTTCGCCGGCTGAGGCGATCTTTAGCAGAGCTGATGCGATATCGACCGGGTCGTGATCGTCGATGAGGTTGCCCAAAATCGCGCGATAGTGCGCCAACCCGCCTTCGTTCAAGGTATCGACGACGCGGTTGCGCCACATCTCCGCCTGGCGCTCCGCCACGTCTTCGAGCGACGGGACATCACGCAGCACCATGTTCACTTTCGTCTCGCGCTCAATTTGCTTCAAGAGCTTGAACTCGCGCGGCGTCACCAACGTGATGGCGAGCCCGTGCTTGCCCGCGCGCCCCGTCCGACCGATGCGGTGAACATACGACTCTGGATCCTGAGGAATATCGTAGTTGACCACGTGTGTCACGTCGTCGACATCGAGCCCGCGCGCAGCCACGTCTGTCGCGACGAGCAACTCGATTTCATTCTTGCGGAAGCGGCGCATAACCCTGTCCCGCTGCGCCTGACTGAGGTCGCCATGAAGGCCGTCAGCCATATAACCGCGGGCCATCAGCGCCTCTACAAGCTCGTCTACGCCCCGCTTCGTGCGACAGAAAATGATTCCCAGTTGCACCTCTTCGCTATCGACGATGCGACACAAGCTCTCCAACTTATTGCGCTCTAAAACCTTGTAACAAATTTGATCGATCCGAGGCACAGTGACCTCCCCGCGGTTCACGGTGACGTGCTGCGGCTCCTTCATATAGCGTCCGGACAACCGTTTGACTTCGGACGGGAAAGTCGCCGAGAACAACAGCGTCTGCCTGGTGTCCGGCGTCTCGCGCAAGATGCTTTCAATGTCCTCGATAAATCCCATATCGAGCATCTCGTCCGCCTCGTCCAGGACGACAGTCGCCACCTGGCTGAGTCGCAGCGTGCCGCGCCGGATGTGGTCGAGTACTCGACCAGGTGTTCCGATCACGATTTGCACACCCTGCTTCAATGCGCGAATCTGGTGACCGATGGACTGCCCACCGTAGATCGGCAACGACCGAACGCGCTTGTGCTTCGCGATCTTACGGACTTCTCCGGCCACCTGGATGGCCAATTCGCGGGTTGGGGTCAAGACGATGGCCTGCACGTGGTTATCTGGTGTCACGCGGTCCACGAGCGGGATGCCGAACGCAGCCGTCTTGCCCGTTCCCGTCTGCGCTTGACCTATCACGTCTACTCCCTGCATGACGGTAGGGATACAAGCTTGTTGAATCGGTGAAGGCTCTTCGAACCCCATATCGTGAATCGCCTGCAACACGCGGCGATGTAAACCAAACTCTTCAAATGATGACATAAACTCACCTTTCTGTAGATGGTCGAAGGGTAGACGTGACGCTCTCCACCGCTTCGAACGCGCGATTTCTCAAATAGAGGACAAGCGAAACACACCTCGTGGTTCCCCGAACGCACAGAGTGCACTCAGGACTCGAGAAGCTCTCGAACTACTCCATGATCCCGAGCAGTCGCCACAAGGCCTGCTTGCACGTGCGAAGGCGGACCTGCGCCCGCGACACCCGGTACTGCAGTCGATACACTTGCGTCTGCCGGCCGTCCGCGACGGCGACATAGACGAGACCCACTGGCTTCTCTGGCGTACCGCCACCTGGACCAGCGATTCCGGTTACACCGATTCCATACGTGGTGGAAAGACGGCGGCGAACGCCCTCGGCCATGGCTCGAGCGGTCGCTTCCGACACCGCGCCCTCCGTCGCCAATACATCCGACGGTACATCGAGCAAGGATTCCTTGATGCGGTTATCGTATGCGACGACGCCGCCCATGAAATACGCCGAGCTGCCTGGAACATCTGTGAGCATGCTCGCAAGCAATCCCCCCGTACAACTCTCCGCTACAGACAGCGTATGCTGACGCTCAGCCAGGCGGCGCCCGACCACGCTTTGCAACGTGTCGTCGTCGAATCCGTACAGATAGGCTCCAAAACGCCTGCGAAGTTCTTCCTCCACAGGGGCGATTTTGGCACGAGCAGAATGCTCGCTGTCGGCGGTGGCAGTGATGCGCAACAGCATTTCCCCCTCGCCAGCGAGCGGGGCAACCGTCGGATTTTGACCAGCAGTCAGGTCCTGAATCTGTTCATCTACGTCAGATTCGCCGATACCACAAAAATGTAATACACGGGAAATGAGGGCCTGTTGGCCACCAAAAACCTCTATAAGACGCGGAAGAACGTAATTTCGGAGCATTGGGCGCATTTCCAGTGGCGGCCCAGGCAAGAGGAAGAAATGAACATTCCGGTCGAAAATGTACTGTCCAGGCGCTGTTCCATTCTCATTGGGGATCAGTTCCCCACCCTCTATGCAATACGCTTGTTTGCGATTTTCTTCAGGCATTTGTCGCTGCCGACCGGCAAAGTACTGCATCAAGTGATGTAGCGCCTGCTCGGACAGGACCAGTTTGCGGCCGAGAAATGAGGCCAAAGCCTCTTTCGTCAAATCGTCGGCGGTAGGTCCGAGACCTCCTGTGACAATGACGACGTTCGATCGTTGCGACGCTGTTTCAAACGCCCTCCGTATCCGCTGTTCGTTGTCACCGACTGCACCGTGATGGTACACGTATAGACCGTATTTGGCAAGTTCAGATGAGATGACCTGCGCGTGCGAGTTGTTGATCTGACCGAGCAAAATTTCGGAGCCGACTGCGATGAGTTCGGCTTGACACTGTGTACTCACTGCCACCATCTCCTGCAATCAATCTGTGACGCGGATGATGCGCTTGTTCTTCAAGAAGTAGTCGAGCCCCGAGAGCACCGTAATGACCACCATGATGTACAACATCAAGTTCGCAAACGGAAACCCTACCCAGGAAAACGGGAAATTGTTGATGATGAGCACAACCATCGCAACGATTTGCGTCACGGTTTTCAACTTCGCCAAACGGCTGGCCGCAATGACGACACCTTCCGCTGCAGCCACAAGCCGCAAGCCCGTCACCGCGAACTCGCGGCTGATGATGACAATCGCAACCCATGCCGGCAGGCGGTGCATCTGCACCAAACTGATGAGGACTGCGGAGATAAGCAATTTATCTGCGAGCGGATCGAGAAACTTGCCAAAGTTCGTCACAATCTGCCGCTTCCGAGCAATATAGCCGTCGATACCATCTGTACTGGCGGCCAAGACAAACACAAAGGCCGCAATCATCTCGCTTCCGGTCGTCGTCTGATGATTGATCGTGATCGACCAGAAGTTGTAGTGGATGAGGAGGACCAAACTCACGACAGGGACCAAGAAAATTCTCGCTATCGTGATGCGATTAGCCAAATTCAAACACTATCTCCCCCGTCCCCATGAAAAGCACCGTCCGTGCTGCGTACACCACGCACTGTCAACGATAATTCGTAAATTGAAGGGGTGCTTCAATATCTTCGGACTTCAACAATTGAATGACCTGTTGAAGGTCATCTCTGTTCTTCCCGGTGACGCGTACTTGATCCCCTTGAATTTGCGCCTGGACTTTCAGTTTTGAATCGCGAATCAGCTTCGTGATCTGCTTCGCGACAGTCTGATCGATACCCTGTTGCAAGGAAAAGACCTGGCGCACGGTGCCCCCGGAGGCAGGCTCAATTTTTCCTGGCTTTAACGCCTTGAGCGAGACGTCACGCTTGACCAGCTTCGTCTGCAAAACGTCGAGTACCTGAGATAATTTATACTCGTCATCAGAGATGAGCGTGAGGGACTCATCCTCAAGGCGAATCTCACTCTTGCTCCCCTTGAAGTCAAACCGCGTTTCGATCTCGCGCCGTGCCTGAGTCACGGCGTTATTGACCTCTTGGAGATCGACTTTTGAAACAATGTCAAACGATGCATCCTTTGCCACGATTGATCACTTCCTTATCACCAAAGTGCCATTACTGCTTTTGAATGAGAATGTTGACCGCGTTCGGGGTGTCAGGCAGCGTGACTGGTTGCCCGTTTACGGTCAATTGTACGCCCTGGACATGGCCAAGGCGAAGCAAAATCGAAGTGGTTCCAGAGAACGTCCTCGTATCCCCCGGGTTCAAGATGTCGTTCGGATCGACCATCTTGCTATCCGATTGGGCTTGAATCCACAGTTGCCCAGTCTGCACCTTCAACTGAACCTTGAGCTTCTGCACGTTCTTTACGGTGTATGTATGAGCCCCGTTCTGCACAGGTCCTGTGGTCACCACCGCAGCCGCAGGTGGCTTCGTCGTGGTCTTCTTGGACGCACTGTTCGTGGTGGTGTTCGCCGTGGTGTTAGCCGATACGGCGTTGGTCGTCTGGTTGCCAGTCGTCGCCGAACTCGTGTTGTGGACTGCCGACGCTGTGCCGGTGTTCGCTTTCGTTGGCGGATTGTGGTGACCTCGCAGCGCGAAATACCCACCGGCCACAACCGCCAGCGCAGCGACGATGATCAACCCCTGCCCGACGCCACCGCCAAGCGTGAAGCGCCGAGAGCTGCGCTCCTGCCTCGGCTGCACCTGTGCTGGTTTGCGCGGGGCTTCGACGGGTTGCCGTGGTTCGGTGATCCGCGCAACCGCCTTGCGTTGTCCGTCTGAATTGCTCTGTGAATCGGCCGGAACGGAACCACTTGGCTCCTCGCGCACCGGCTCAGGTGGTGTTGGCCGCGCCACCTTGTCCACAGTTTCGACAGGCGATTCAACTTCCCGCCCATCCACGTGTTGCTGCAACAACTCCAGTCCGTCGAGGCCAAGCACGTCTGCATAGCTGCGCACAAAACCGCGCGCGTACACACGCCCGGGAAGCACAGTCCAGTCTCCCTCTTCGAGCGCTAGCAAGTAACGCTTGCGGATTTTTGTCTTTTCTTCGATTTCATCCAAGTCAAATCCGAGGGACTCTCTTGTCGATCGCAGAATGCGGCCTAATTCTCGCAATGATTTCCCTCCTTATAGTCGCGCCGTCACTGCGGCCACGCCCCAGGCTCTTGCTCTGGCGCATCAAGGGGTAGCTCCTCTTGCGTCTCCCGCCGTAACTCAATGATTAAGTCGAACAAGTCCCAGTGATATCGAGACCGTCGGACAAAAATGTCTGGATGCTCAATCACAATCGGAGCAGGCATACGCAGGATATCGTCGACACAACGCAAGTGTTGTTCGTCGCCACGAAGTGCCGAAACCGCCCCATCAATAATATACACGAAATGATCGGATAAGAAATCATTCGGGG
This sequence comes from Alicyclobacillus fastidiosus, assembly GCA_029166985.1. Classification (GTDB taxonomy): domain Bacteria; phylum Bacillota; class Bacilli; order Alicyclobacillales; family Alicyclobacillaceae; genus Alicyclobacillus; species Alicyclobacillus fastidiosus_A. Next base: position 2,852,613 of record CP119138.1, read on the forward strand.
GCAATTCTCGCATCATGGTCTGCTTGAGCAGCGTCGACGATACAAACAGCCAACGCTTGTTGGCGTAGACGCTCGCCGCGACCACGGACTCGGTCTTCCCGACGCGGGGTTGCCCGCGCACGCCGATGATCTGACGACCAGGCCGTTTCAAGATCTCACCGAGAAAGTCGACCAATACGCCCAGTTCATCGCGGACAAACCGGTAGGTTCTGGTCTCCGTATCACTTCGTTCGATGAATCGCCCATGCCGAATCGCCAGCCTGTCCCGCAAACTAGGCGCGCGAAGCGCGCCAATTTCGATGTCGTCCATCGAAGCGAGCATCGTCGTCAGTACGTCCAAGCTATCCGGCCGATCCGTCTCAATCAAAAATCCACGACTCTCTTCCGACACACCTGCTAACTGCAGGATATTGAACCCGAGCATGCCCAACAAACTCGCGATATCCCCCAATAACCCAGGGCGATCCCGGCGAATTTGATACTGAAAATAATATTGCGATCGTTGTTTCGTCACGTCATCCGCACTGGACATCTTTAACATCCCCTTGTTTATACGACGCCAAACTCCGACTTCAACAAAATTTGCGTACTAGTAGGCAACTTTGCGTAATCCGACTGCCACGTGGTCGGCGCTTGCGCCAAGGACCGCGACAATGAATTCCAGGCACTGACTACGCTTGGTGGCATCAACTGGGGGTTGATGGCGACGCCTGTCGTATCCACCACCGGTTGGTCCCCCGCCTGCCATGTACCTGTCGACATCTGCGCGATCCGATTCGTCACCTGCGACGGTGCGAGGTGCCCAGGGACAATCGACGGCGCGGGCGCGGATACCGTCCCCCCAGTCAAGTCGAACAAAAACGGCGCATTTGCACCAATCGTCTGTGCGACAGACTGCGAAACTGTGCCGCCGACGACGACAGCACTCACGGTCGGATAGATGGGCGGCACCGCATTAGGGCCGTTGACGGGCGTCATCGGGACGACTTGTGCCGCCGGATCGACCGTGTACAGACCGGCAAAGAATGCCTTTTGAGCGTTCGTCGAGACACCTTTGACGGAGTACCCGATAGCTGGTTGCTGCGTCAACTGCTGGACCTTGACGAGATTGTTCGCCCAAACGCCCACCAACCAGCCGATGGCGAAGTCGGTCGAGTTTGCGTCCAGGTATACCTCCGCCACATTCGCTCCGCTGACACCCGCAGCTGAACGATTGCTCAAAATATCGAAATGCACATTGGCATATTTCTGCGTCAGTTGCGATATGTCAGTTGCAAGGGGCCCTGCGTCGTCCACAGCGACCACACAGGTCGTGACTTCGCTGTTGCTCAAGACCTCACCTGCCTTCGCCAAAAATGAGGCGTTCGAGGTCTTCACGGTTTCCAGCACGACAGGGTTGTCGCTCACCGTACTCGTGAGCGGCGTCGTCGGCATAAAGTTGGGGGTGCCTACGACCAACACAGCGGCCGCCCGCTTTTGTACATGCGGGTGCATCGCGGATAAGTCAGGAGCTCCACAGCCCGAGACGATGCCAATCGAGCAAATCGAGGCACCTGCCACAGCAAAACGTATTCGATTTATTCGCGTCATTTCAGATACGACTCCTATCAGTTCCATAAGGTGCAACAGCATTGTCCCATATATGTATTGTACCGGATTGAATCCCCTCTTGCCTTTGTGACTTCGCACTCACATAATATGTATGAAAGGGTGAATCAATTTGGCCAACTTTCATGGAGAGCATTTATCCGTTGCGAAGGCGCTCTATCAACTAGAGTACTATCTTGATCAACTGGACGCTCCTTTCGATATCTATCAATTATACGCGTCCGCATACAAGGAACAACGTGGTAGCCAGTATGACGAACGTTGGCTTTATTGTTTAGATGACAATCCGGACGTCGAGAATTGCCTAGATGAGCCCTTCACGTTGCAAACCATCGTCGACACGTTGCTGCGAACGGGACACGAACCGATTGTGCGCGCTTTGATGCGCTCGTTCCGGCGTGAGCAAATCGCGATATCACAACTGTACCTAATCGGTGCAACGCCAAGGCGACGCGGTTAACCGCGTCGCCTTTGTCTCGTGCTGGAGCACCAGTCGTATCGGATCGTCACTGCGTTTGAAACCACACGTCATTTGGCGAATTGTCTTGCACCGCTTTCTGTTCGGACATCGCCCCTGCAAGATCCCCGCTCATCGTCGTCGTGGCCATTTTCTCGTACTCCGTCCTGCCAAGTCCTGCTGTACCGACAATCGCATCCCCGTTCGTGAAAGTCAGCATCGCTTCACTCACCAGAGGGCCTTGTCCGAAGACGCCTTTGAAATACGCGTCCACCGCTTGGTTCATCAGGCCCTGTTGTCCGCCTGACGCCGCGCTTGTCCCATCGCCCACTTCTGCCAAATCCACCATGGCGGAGACCATAAAGCGTCCGTCGCCATTCCCATCCGGTACGACAGCCATGTCGTTCAAGCCAGGTACGTCACCCACTGCTTTGGTGAGCGCATCGATCATGCTCTGCGGCGCCACCGGATCGGCCGCTTGCCGCGCGGTCGTATGTTGACTGTTCAACCCACCAAACGAAGCCGATGCTACACCGTTAAATAATCGGCCATCATAATACGTAAAGACGCCTAATAAAAGAGCACCCGCAACCACCAACAATGGCCACGGGCGCGCAACGACAGCAGTTTGTCGCATCATCCGCCCACCACCTTCATCAAGTGCGTTCACTAAGGTATATGGACGAGTGTATGCATGTATCCCTCAAACTTCAGGACGGCGGTCCAACGAAGCCTTCGCGTGGTACCACTGTTCCTTGGAAATCAAGACCTCGCGAGGCTTACTTCCTTCAAACGGCCCCACAATTCCACTTTGCTCCATCTGGTCGACAATGCGCGCGGCGCGCGAATAACCGATGCGAAAGCGCCGCTGGAGCATCGAAACCGAGGCTTGTCCCAAGTCGACGACGAGATCGACAGCATCACTGAACAATTCGTCGAGGTCCGGCCCACCCGAATCGTCGGGCGCCCCCTCTTCTCCCCCTGTGTTCAAATCAACCGTGTATACGGCCTGCTGCTGATCTTTGACAAACGACACGAGTCGTTCGATCTCCTCCTCTGACACGAAGGCCCCTTGTACGCGCGTCGCCTTCGAGGCGCCTACGGGGTAGTACAACATGTCGCCGCGCCCCAGCAGTTTTTCAGCGCCGCCGCCATCGAGAATCGTTCGCGAGTCGTGAATGGACGACACGGCGAAGGCGATGCGGCTCGGAATGTTCGCCTTGATGAGACCCGTGATGACGTCCACAGACGGGCGCTGTGTCGCCACGATCAGATGGATGCCCGCCGCGCGCGCCATCTGGGCAATGCGGCAGATGGCGTCCTCGACGTCATTCGGCGCGACCATCATCAAGTCCGCCAGCTCGTCCACGATGACGACGATGTAGGGCAACGGTTCCAGTCCGTCGTCCCGCAGCAACTGGTTAAACCGCTCGATGTCACGAGCACCGCGCTCGGCCATCAACTGGTAGCGATTCTCCATTTCCTGGACCACCTTCTTCAACGCATAGGCCGCCTTGCGAGGATCCGTGACGACCGGCGCGAGCAGGTGGGGAATGCCATTGTAACCACTCAACTCGACCATTTTTGGGTCGATCATCATCAATTTGACCTCATGGGGCTTATGCCGCATGAGGATGGACGCGATGATCCCGTTCACGCACACACTCTTACCGGACCCAGTCGCACCTGCTACGAGCAAGTGAGGCATCTTTTGGAGATCCCCAACGATGGGCGCACCGGAGATGTCGCGCCCTAGCGCAATGCCCAAGCGCGCAGTCGTCTGTTGGAACTCCGGCGCCTGCAAGACCTCGCGCAGCGAGACGATGGCGACCTCGTCATTCGGCACCTCGATACCGACCACCGACTTACCTGGCACGGGCGCCTCCATGCGGATGTCGCGCGCCGCCAAGGCGAGTGCGATGTCGTCCGTTAGGTTGACAATCCGAGACACCTTCACGCCTGCCGCCGGTTGTAATTCGTACCGCGTCACCGTCGGACCCCGGCTAATTTCCAGCACTTTTGCACTGACGCCAAACGATTGCAGCGTGGATTCCAATTTCAGTGCATTCTCCTGAGCACCCCGTTGCGAGAACGACTTGCCCGCGTTCTTTGGCAGTGAAAAGATGTTCAATGGCGGGAGGCGAAAGTTCTCGTCGTGGACCATTGGACCGACTTCGTAGGACTCGTCCACGGCGGGCTGGCGCTCTGGCTGAGCCGACGATTTCTTGCCCTTCTGCTCCGGAAATTTCATCACCAACTGGTTGCCGACCTGCTCCAAGGCTGGCTGTGAGCTCGCCTGTTCGACCGCCGCTTCGTGCTCTGCATGCTGTTGCCGTGCGCGCAGCGCGAAGTCGTGGATGATCGGCGTCTCCGACGCGGGCGACTTGGCTCCGTCCGCGGCGTCGTACACCTCACCGTCGACGATCAATTGCGGCTTGCGCCGCCGCGACTTCTCGGGTGGCAGTTGTTCGACCTGCTCATCTTTTTCCTCAGACTTGAACAACACGTTCGTGTAACCTTTGACCGACTTCCACAGGTGATCCATCAACCCCTCGGTCCAGCCCGTCCCCCGCTTGACGACGTTGACAAGCGACGCTTGCAAGACGAGCGCGACTCCGATGAGTACGCCCGTGAAGATCACAAGAAGTGGGCCCACCTCCCGAGTGTTCGGGGTGTTAAACAGCGCGTGCAAAACGGCGAACACCACATAGCCGATCAATCCCCCGCCGGCCGATGGCGGAGCCGGGTCGGTGGTGGGGTGAAAGACGTAACCTTTCAACTCTTGCAGCGCGTTCCACTGCGCGGTCGCGAGACTCGTCTTCGACTGATAGGAAAGCAATTGATGACTATAAAATTGCATCTCCATAAAACCTAGCAAACATAGCAAGATGATCAGTATCCCCACGTGGCGACTGTCCCAGATAAATCGCGAACGTCGGAACATCATATAGATGGCGGCATAACCCGTAAGGATTGGAATCAGAAAGTACCAACTTCCAGCCAGAAAGATACTGATGACCGCCAGCGTCTGCCCGACAAGTCCCAGTTTCCCCAAAGCGAGCGCACACGCGGTGAGCATCACCAGCCCTGTCACTTCGTATTTCAAGATGTTTTTCTGTGGTTTACGTGCCACGGTTCACCCACCAGTCTCATTGTCCTAGGTGAATGATTCGTGAAACCAGGAATGATTTCCTGCCCAGGTGGAACGATGGAATGCGCTAGCCCCGGTGCAGAGTTCACGCAAAACGGGCCAACCGGTTGGTTGACCCTGCACGAAATGGGCGAGCTCACTATAGAGACGACTTGTCAAACGGCATTCCTGGCTGCCACTCCGGTCGCAGATAGTCGCTTGCGCGCGGGCTGATGACGCGACTGATGGTCGCCTCGCCGCTCGCTGCGCGGGTCACGACCAGAACGGCGTGCCCCACCGTGACCTCCTCCGTTGTTCCAGTCGATCCGTCTACCGAAGTCGCTTGCGGCATCGCAAAGATCTCGGCATCGGATAGCGTGGTCCAATGCATCACTGCATCACCCCGACTTCGTTGGTGACGACCTGCTCGCGCTCCCGGATCAGCTCGTGGAGTTTGCGCATCGCCGCACCGAGACCCCCTACCTCATCGACGAGGCCGTACTTGACGGCGTCCTCGCCGACCACCGTGGTGCCGATATCTTTGGACATCTGCTGCGTATTGAGCATCAGCTCGCGGAAGCGGTCCTCGGTGATATTGGAGTGATCGACGACGAATTTGGTCACGCGATCCTGCATCTTCTCCAAGTATTCAAACGATTGTTGCACGCCGATGATTAACCCATTCAGGCGGATCGGGTGAATGGTCATGCTCGCCGACTCCGCGATAAACGTGTAGTCGGAACTCACCGCGATCGGGACGCCGATGGAGTGCCCGCCGCCGAGCACCAGCGACACGGTGGGCTTGCTCAGCGAGGCCACGAGCTCGGCGATGGCTAGCCCTGCCTCGACGTCGCCACCTACCGTATTGAGAATGAGCAACAACCCCTCAACCTTTTCGCTCTCTTCGACGGCCACCAACTGCGGAATGATATGCTCGTATTTGGTCGTTTTGTTTTGCGGCGGAAGAACCATATGCCCTTCGATCTGCCCGATGATCGACATGCAGAAAATGTCGGTGTCGGGCGCTTCCACAGGAGTGGTCTGGCCAAGTTCTTGGATGGTGTTCGCGATCGCTGCGGCCGGGTCCTCCGCTGGCGCAGGCTGAACCTCGGACAGTGGTGCCTGGAATTGGCGCTCTGTGCCTCGCCGCGGCTTGGTCGATCGCAAGACTTGCTGCAATGGTGAATCAAACGGATATTCCATCTGTCGACACGCCCCCTCTTTCTGCTGTTAGTATGAACAGCGAGGGCAACCTGAATGCAAAGTTTCTGGGAGAATTGGCGAATCCAACATAAAAGGCCATCCGAGCGCAAACTGCGCGATCGGATGGCCAGAAATGGTGCAGATTACGCCTCCATGATGATTGGAAGAATCATCGGACGACGTCTGGTTTGTTCATACAAGAAGCGGCCTAGCGCATCTCTCACTGCCGTTTTGAGGCTCGACCACTCGCTCACATTGTCGGTTACGAGCTTGACGAGCGTACTCTCGACGAGCTTATTGGCTTCTTCGAGGAGCGCCTCCGACTCGCGCACGTAAACAAAACCGCGCGAGATGATATCTGGGCCGGACAAGATGTGACCAGTCGACTTGGACAGCGTCACAACGACGACGAGGATGCCATCCTGCGACAACAGCTTCCGGTCACGCAGTACGATGTTCCCGACGTCGCCGACGCCCAATCCGTCGATCATCACCGCACCAGCAGGGACCTTGCCCCCGAGCCGCGCGCGTCCATTTTCGAACTCGACGACATCTCCCAGCTCAGTGATAAAGATGTTGTCTGGATCTACGCCGACGTCAATAGCCAAATTTGCGTGCGTGCGCTGCATCCGGAACTCGCCGTGAACTGGCAAGAAGAACTTCGGCTTAACGAGCGACAACATCCACTTCAGTTCCTCTTGGCTCCCGTGCCCGGAGGCGTGAACGCCCCGGTAGATTACGTTCGCACCCGCGCGGAAGAGTTGGTCAATCGTGCGCGACACGTACTTCTCATTACCCGGAATCGGCGAGCTCGCGAGAACGACAGTATCGCCAGGCATGATTTCAATCTTGCGGTGCGCTGCTCGAGCCATCCGCGTCAGCGCGGACATCGGCTCGCCTTGACTGCCTGTCGACAGGATGACGAGCTTTTCAGGGTCTACCCGATTGACGTCGTCCGCATCGATGATGGTCTCCGGCAATGCCTCAAGGTATCCAAGCTGTAAACTGGTTTGAATGTTGTTGACCATACTGCGGCCGACGACAGCCACCTTCCGGCCATGCTTCTCAGCAGCACGAATCATAAGCTGCAACCGATGGATGTTGGATGCGAACGTCGACATGATAACGCGGCCGGGTGCGTTACCGACGATCTCGTTGATCTTTTCCCCTACCGACAGCTCCGAGGGCGTGTATCCCGGGCGTTCCGCATTGGTACTGTCGCCGACGAGCGCCAGCACACCGCGCTGACCATAGGCCGCTAACTTGTGAATCTCAGCGTGACGGCCGTCGACTGGCGTTTGGTCGAATTTAAAGTCACCTGTGTGAATGACGACACCCTCCGGTGTCTCAATTGCAAAACCTGCTGTGTCTGGGATGCTGTGATTGACGTAAAACAACGATACATCAAATACGCCCGCCTGAACCTTCGAATTGCCATCGATAGCAATCAGTTTCGCGGTGTCGAGCAAGCCGTGCTCACGAAGTTTGTTCTCGACAAGTCCGAGCGTCAGGCGCGTGCCGTACACGGGAACATTGAGTTCACGCAGGATGTAAGGCAATCCCCCGATGTGATCCTCGTGGCCGTGCGTTAAAAAGATCCCGCGAAGTTTGTCGCGATTTTCCACCAAAAACGTAATATCCGGAATAACGATATCGATTCCGAGCATATCTTCTTCAGGAAACTTGAGTCCTGCATCAACGACAAGCATGTCGTTGCCGTACCAGTATAAAGTCATATTTTTGCCGATCTCACCAACGCCCCCAAGTGGGACGATGGAAAGCCTTGCTTTTCCTTTAGCCAAATTGGCACCTCCGTAGTGCTATCCCAGAAAACAACAGTCTTACACACAGATATAGAGGCTGTGCACGCCACACAGCGCTACATACCCGCAAGTTTGTCCCGATAAAGGGTAAGAACTCTGCGGTGATTCACACAGTTCTGTCCGTACGCCGATGAAAAATGTCGCACTATCTCACTCGGTCACACAGATCAGCCCGGTCCATACATCCATCGATCTGAGTGATGATTCGCTCAATAAATAAGCCGCACCAGTCACTATGTGCAGTATTATACCCTTCTAACGCATGGTTCACAACTAACGATCCAGTCAAGATTTGTCGAAACAGGAAAAAGGCACAGGAAGTATCCCGTGCCTCTCTAGGCGGTAGCTGTGTTTTATGAATGTCGAAAAACATCAATGCAGGCCTTTATTCACATTTCCCGAGGCGGTTCAACAGTGCTCTTAGATGCTGTAACAATGCGTCCGAAATCGGCATCAACGGCTGGCGAACAGGGCCCACCTGCTGGCCGATAAGCTCGAGCGCCGCCTTGACTGGGGCCGGGCTCGCACTGGCAAACAACCCCTCGAAAATCGGCAATAACCGCGCGCTCCACACAGCCGCTTCGGCGTGATCGCCCTGCCAGAAACACTCCATCATCTGGCGGATCTCAGAACCTACCACATGGCTGGCGACACTGACCACACCAGCCGCCCCAAGGCTCAGCATCGGAATCGTAAACTTGTCATCCCCGCTGTACAGCAAGAAGTCGTCCGGCTTTTCGGCCGCGATATGGGAGATTTGCGTAAACTGACCGCTGGCCTCCTTGATAGCGAAGATATTCGGAATCTGCGCCAGTCGAAGCACCGTGTCGACCTCGATATTCACACTCGTTCGCCCAGGGACGTTGTAGATCATCACGGGCAGAGAAACGCTGCTCGCGATGGCGGCAAAGTGCTCATAGAGCCCGTCTTGCGTTGGCTTGTTGTAATACGGGGAAACGAGTAGTATCCCGTCCACGCCGAGGCTTGCGACCTCTTTCGTGAATTCGATCGACTGTTTTGTCGAATTGCTCCCGGTCCCAGCCATGACCGGTACCCGCCCATCGACCGCCTTCAGGGTGGCCGTGAACAACTTCAACTTTTCCTCATGTGTCAAGGTCGGTGACTCACCAGTCGTACCGCAAGCCAGAATGCTGGTCGTGCCGGTGTCTATCAGGTGATTGACCAGGGATTGCAACGCCACTTCATCGACCTGGTCGTCGCCGTCGAAGGGCGTAACCATGGCCGTGATCAAACTTCCGAAGTCCATCTCCGTCATCCTTTCCTTACACCGTCTGCTGTGCGAGTTGAAAAGCTCGGTGTAATGCTCGTACTGCGGGCCCCATTTGAGCGCCGTCCACCAACACCCAAATCGTCGTGTGCGAATCGGCCGATTGCAGAATGTCGATGCCCTCGATCGCCAACGCCTCGACAATCCTAGCCATGATGCCAGGAACGCCCATGATCCCCGCACCCACTACGGAAACCTTGGCACAACCCGGGCGGGTCTCCGGAAAGTAGCCCAATTTTTGCAACTGCTGCACGGCGATGTTCGCAACGTCGTCGCCAACGGTGAACGCAACTTCGAACGGCGTCACCGAGATAAAGTCAACGGAGATTTTGTGCTCCGCCATCAATGTAAAAATACTCGACGTGCCAATGCTGTCGCCCGCGACGCGAATTTGCGTGACATTCGCGCTGTGCGCGATACCCGTGACGAACCGATCAAACAGCGCTCCGTGTTCGAGCTGTTGAGGGGCTTGTGTGACCAGTGTACCAGGATCATCCGAATGCGTGCTGCGTACCCGAATAGGAATGTTTCGCTGCATCGCAATTTCCACCGCGCGTGGGTGGATCACCTTGGCCCCCTGGTAGGCGAGGTTGCAGATCTCCGTATACGTCACTTGACTTAACTGTCTCGCGTCGTCCACAAGCCGCGGATCCGCAGTCATGATGCCCGAGACGTCCGTGAAGATATCCACAGCTTCCGCTTCCAGCGCGACACCAATGGCCGTCGCCGTGGTATCACTTCCCCCGCGTCCGAGCGTCGTGACCTCTCCATCGTCATCGACGCCCTGAAAGCCCATGACGACGACAATCTGGTCGGCCTCGAGCGCAGCGAGCATCCGCTCCGGGCGGATGTTGAGGATCCGCGCGTTACCGAAGTCACCGTTGGTGAGTATCCCCGCTTGCGCGCCGGTCATTACCTGAACCTCGTGGCCTCTGGCCCGCAACGCGTTGGCAAACACGACGGCGGAGATGGTTTCACCGCACGCGAGCAGCATATCCCTGTCGCGCGACGACACGCTCGCCTGTGCTTCCTCGAGGTTCAGCAGGGACAGCAGGGTATCTGTCGCATACGGGTCGCCTTTGCGCCCCATCGCCGACACCACGACCACGACGGCGTACCCATCCTGGCGAGCGCGTTCAATATGCCGAATGGCCGCCTGGCGCGACTCTGGGGTCGCAACAGACGTGCCACCAAACTTTTGTACTAAAATCTTCATGACAAGTTCTCCCTCTTACGGGCTATCAAGCTCGTTGGATCAACGTCTCTGCAATTTGAACTGCGTTCCACGCCGCACCTTTGAGCAAATTGTCTGCTACGACAAAAAACAGGAGCGTATTTGGATCCGCCAAATCCTGACGAATTCTACCAACGTAAGTCTCCCCTGTGTCTTCGGCCATCAGTGGGTGCGGGTATTGCGCCTGTGACGGATCATCCACGACCACGAGATTCGCGGCTTGCTCGAATTTCGCACGAGCCTGCGCCGGACTGACCGGTTGCTCAAACCGAACGGCAACCGATTCCGAGTGACCGTACAGCACAGGTACGCGTACCGCCGTCGGGCTCACCTTCAACTCTGGCATCTCTAAGATCTTGCGCGATTCGTTGACTAGCTTCATTTCCTCTTTCGTATATCCATTGTCGAGAAAGACATCGCACTGCGGAAGTACGTTAAACGCCATCGGGTAGTGCGCGTCCTGCGACGCCAGCGGGAATACAGTCGGCGTGATGCTCCCGCTCTGTCGCCACTCCTCCACTTCCGAACGAAGTGCGTCGACCGCTTTTTGCCCCATACCGCTCACGGCTTGATAAGTGGAAATGACGACGTGCTGCAATCCGAATTCCTTGAGGGCGTTAAGTGCGACCATCAGTTGAATCGTGGAGCAGTTCGGATTGGCGATAATGCCTTGATGCAGATCGACCGCGTGCGCATTGACCTCGGGCACCACCAGAGGAACGCTCTTGTCCATCCGGTACGCTGAACTGTTGTCGACGACCACCGCGCCTCGCTTGACAGCCTCCGGCGCAAATACCTGACTCGCCGTCGCACCGGCGCTGAACAGAGCGATATCGATCCCCTCAAACGAATCCGGAGCAGCGACTTCTACTTCTATCGATTGACCGGCAAACGAGATAGTCTCTCCTGCAGACCGTTCGGATGCCAGAAGTTTCAATGACTCGACCGGGAAATTCCGACGTTCCAACGTCTCAATCATCTTTCGACCCACGGCACCAGTCGCGCCGAGTACTGCAATGCGGTACTGATCTTTTCTCTCCATGCATAATCCCCTTTAGTCGTCGTCCGAAGAGATTGGCCCAAAAAAGGGCCTGTTGCACGATTAGGACGGCCGCTCTTCCCGCCAGCGCTCAAGCAAAACAGGTTGCAACTGACGCCGTTCCAGTGCCGCTGACAGCGTCTCCGGAATTAGTCTCATCAATGATACGAGTGAGTTTATTTTAACATGTGGAGCATCCTGACCGAATGGAACAAAGTAAATGTTTTTCGTATTCATCAGACGTGCAATATTATACATGCTTAAACCCAAACCATCATTGGTTGAAATTGCGATAACCACTGGACGGTCGTTGCGCAGGGTCGACTTGGCCGCCATCAGGACTGCCGAATCGGTGTTCGCCTGAGCCAACCTGCTCAGGGAACTGGCCGTGCACGGGGCGATGAGCATCACGTCCAGCCGCTTCGAGGGCCCTAAGGGCTCCGCTTCGGGAATGCTCGTAATCGCCTTTTGCCCCGAGACTTCTTCGATTTTTTTTGCCCATTCCCCTGCTTCGCCAAATCGCGTTCCAGTGTGGAGGACAGCATTGGAAAACACCGGAACCACCGTCGCACCCAACTCTACCAACCGCTTGACCTCAGGGAAAATCTCCTCGTACGTACAGTGACTTCCCGTGATGCCAAACCCCACCGTTTTCCCTTTCAGCTCCATATGTCTTCCTCCTTATGTCCTCCATCGGATTCCTCCGCGAGGATGCGCGAGAGTGAACGAGCGATGATCCGACCGGCCGTCTTCGGTGCGACGAGGCCAGGCAAACTCGGTGCCAATAGGGCTCGCATTCCGCGGCGTTCCGCATAGCGAAAATCTGTGCCGCCAGGTTTGGACGCGATGTCGATGATCACGCAGTCGCGAGCCATCTCCCTCAGCACACCAGCATTTAGCACGAGGGCCGGGATCGTATTGAAGACGATGTCGGCGTCGCGCACCGCCTCCTCGATCTGCTTGAGCGGCACGGGCACAAGCGACAATTCGTCGACGCGGGCGAGGTCGGACGCATAACGTGCGCAGACCCGAACGTTGGCCCCCATCGCGCGCAATTTGTGCGCGAGTGTTTGCCCGCAGCGGCCAAAACCGAGGACGACTGTATTGGCGCCATGCAACGTGATGTCCGTTTCCTCCATGGCGATGGCAATAGCGCCCTCTGCCGTGGGAATGGAGTTGAGAATCGCCACTTCGTCAAGCTCCATCAGCTTGACGAGCTGTAAGGAGTGGCTGTTGCACCACTCTGTCAAGACGGATCGGGCAATGCCTGTGAACACAAATGCTCCCGGGCGCATGGCCGCAAAATGACTCTCCGTAAGCATGATGGGTTCCGCCGCAAACTTCGTGTCGACGCGCCCATCGTTTTCCATACCAGCGATCGGTAAGACGAGTGCATCTGCTTTGGCGAGTACCTCTTCTGTCAAATCCCCGTACACGGTGTCCGTGTAGTCGCGATGGATGTCAGAGAAACCGACCAACGTTGCGCTCGCGTCGTTGTCGACGACCTGAGCGATGACTTCGAGTTGCCGCGCATCTCCACCAACAAACACTAGGTGTTTTCCAGTTAACATGCTGTTGTTTTCACCCCTTGACGCGTCTACAGGTAGCATATGTGCGCTCGCCCAAAGGGGTGAAAAACACGAAACAGGCCATCCCTAGTCATCTACGATGACTTTTGGGATGGCCGATTGAATAAGATGATCGATGTCCGTGCGCTGACGCCTTACGCGTTGATCCCGGTGGAACCAAACCCACCAGCGCCGCGCGCAGTCTCTGCCAATTCGGTCGCCTGCACCCAGCTGACGACGTGAATGGGGGTAATCACCAGTTGAGCGATCCGGTCCCCTGGGGCGATGACGACCGTCTCTTCCCCGAAGTTCGTCAGCAACACTTGGAGTTCCCCAGTGTAGTCGCTGTCGACCACGCCGACACCATTCGAGAGGGCAAGGCCGGAACGCCAGGCGAGACCGCTGCGGGCGTAGACGAGAGCCACGAGGTCGCGGCGCGGCAGTTGAATGGCGATGCCTGTAGGGACCCGAACGCGCGCCCCTGGAGAAACCTCGAGCGGCGCCGCGATCACCGCGTGGAGATCCATGCCAGCCGCGCCATCAGAGGCGTACGCGGGCATGAAGTCTTGTTTGAACAAATCGGAGACGACACGAAATGCGACCTGCATCTCCGTCCCGTTCATGCCGTGGCCTCTGGTACCAACTTGGCGAAGTCGATGTCCGCAATAGGTCCGACGGCGGATAACGCGAAGCCGTCTTTGAACAGCCGATCGGCCATTTCCTTCACTTGCGCGACCGTCACGGCCTCGATACCTGCCAAGGTCTCCTCGACAGGAACCTCGCGATTCAGCAGCAACTCATTTTTGGCGATGCGGCTCATCCGACTGCCAGAACTTTCGAGCCCGAGCATCATCGCACCCTTCACCTGTTGCTTCGTCTTCTCCAAGTCACTGGTCGACAGTGGCACCTCCGCAAACGTTTTGCAAATGCGCTGGATGGACTCTACGACCGATTCGACGTGATCCGGCGAAGTGCCTGCGTAAATTCCGAACATGCCCGCATCTTGATAGGCTGTGTGGAAAGAGAACACGGAGTACGCCATACCCGCATCTTCGCGAATCTCCTGGAACAGCCTCGACGACTGCGTGCCGCCCAAGATGTTATTCAGCAGGATAAGCGGATACATCTGTGCTGTCCCAGCTGGAAGTCCGAGCGTCGATAGGCACAGGTGAACCTGCTCGATGTCCTTGTGGCGCGTCACCATGGATCGGTGAAACGGAGGAGCTTGAATCGATCGGTTCGCTTGTGCCCCCCCCGACATCCCGCCAAACAGCCGCTCGACCTCGCGCACGGCAGTGTCTTCGTCGACGTGTCCAGCGACGGCGATCACAATATTGTGCGGATTGTACTGTTCACTCACATACTTGCGCAAATCCCCCGACGAGAACGACTGCAAATTGGATTCAGTCCCGAGAATGGTGTAACCAAGCGGGTGTCCGCGGTACGTTCCCTCCGCCAAGAGGTCCATGACCAACTCATCGGGCGTATCTTCGTACATGTGAATCTCTTCGATCACGACCCGCTTTTCCTTTTCCAATTCGTCATCTGCAAATGTAGACGAAAGGAGCATGTTCGCGAGCGTGTCCAGCGCGACGGTGAAGTGCTCATCTAATACGCGAGAGTAGAAGCACGTGTACTCCTTGGAAGTAAATGCGTTGACCTGTCCACCGAGTTCGTCGAACACTTGCGCCAATTCCTTGGCGGAATAGCGATCGGTGCCCTTGAAGAACATGTGCTCCAAAAAGTGACTAACCCCGTTTTCTTGCTCTGTCTCATAACGAGATCCGGTTTTCACCCACACGCCGATGCTAACCGAGCGCAGAGTCGGAATTTCTTCGCCTACGACGCGAATCCCGTTAGGCAGTTGTCTATGATACGTCACCAAAGTGCCTCCTCAACCATACCGAACAGTGCTTATGGCAATACGTCCAATATAGCAAATTTAATCCATAACACTCAAGACACTAGGCGGCTTCACGGCGGGCCGCTCAAACACGACATCCTCGACCGTTTTGGCGTGGTACCCACTGGTTTCAATCAGCTTCAAGATTTGCGGCAAAGCCTGCACCGTCGGTTTCGTTGGGTGCATGAGCAGTAGACATCCTGGCGTCAATCCCCGCTTCGCGCGCGCCACGATTTGCTCGGCTGGCGGGCGACGCCAGTCCACCGTATCAGCCGTCCAGAGAATGGTGTACATACCGCGCTCCTTCGCCAAGGTTACAAGTCGTTCATCATATGCACCCGCTGGAGGCGCGATGATGCGAACCGGTTTGCCCGTCACGCGTTCAATCGTCGCGTTCGTCTCTTCCAGTTGACCGACCAGCTTGCCGTCTGACAGCCGCCGGAAATCAGGATGTCCCGTACCATGCGATCCGATGGCATGCCCCTCGCGCTCAATTTGTCTAGCCAAGTCCGGATGTGCCTTTACCCACTGTCCGTCGAGAAAAAACGTGGCGTGCACACCGTACTTCTTGAACGTCTTCAATAGAGCGGGCACGTACTCCTCGCCCCAGGATACGTTGACCATCAACGCGACGGACTTCTCAGTGCTCGGTCCCCGGTAAATCGGCTCAGCTTGCAGTGAGGCTGCGGATACGGCTGGTCGCACAGGTTTCCACACCAAATGCAGTTTCCCGTCCGAAGACGCCTTCGTCGCAATCCGACTCGCACCCGTATCCAACGTCCACCCCTCGAGTCCAGGAACAAGGTGCCACACCCGATCAATGCGCGCATCCACCGGTTTCGTGCTCATTTCTTCGCCATATTGGTCTAGTTTATGTAGAGCCTGCGCCTGTTGACTGACCGTGGCCGACCGCGCATCCGACCCAAACGCAGAATACGATCCAAAGAGCCCGATCACACTGAGCGCCGCCAAGGCGGTACGCATATTGTGCAAACGCTTCACGTTTATCCCTCCGCGATTGTCGTTTGCGGTTAGGGTGCCCAACGGTGCACAAAACAAAAAAGCCCCAAACGGGGCTCTTTCCAACTGAGCTTATGCCGGCCTACTCAACCGGCCAAACGCAGTGTCTATTCGCGAGTTGACGGATGCGCTTCCGGCTTATCCGCCTGCTCTTTCAGGACTTCCTTGCGCGACAAGTTGATTCGGCCTTGATTATCGATCTCGGTCACTTTCACCGTGATTTCGTCCCCAACCGCACAGATGTCTTCCACCTTTGCCACGCGCGAGACATCCAATTGCGAGATGTGAACGAGACCTTCCTTGCCAGGCAAGACTTCGACGAACGCCCCATACTTCTCGACGCGCGTCACTTTACCGACGTAAACGTGACCGACTTCAACTTCTCGAACGATGTTGCCAATCATCTCTTTCGCCTTGTTAGCCCGCTCCACTTCTGAGCTGTGGATAAAGACGCGTCCATCCTGTTCGATGTCGATTTTAACGCCAGTCTCTTCGATGATCTTATTGATCACACGTCCACCAGGTCCAATCACGTCACGGATCTTATCGGGGTTGATCTGGACAGTGATGACGCGCGGCGCGTACTTCGACAGATCTTCACGTGGGTCGGAGATAGCCTCCATCATCTTGCCCAAGATGAACATCCGGCCTTCGTGTGCCTGTGAGAGCGCCCGCTCTAGAATCTCACGGTCGATCCCCTTGATTTTAATATCCATCTGCAGGGCCGTGACACCTTTTTCGGTACCAGCCACTTTGAAGTCCATATCGCCAAGGTGATCTTCAAGCCCCTGAATGTCCGACAAGATCGCGACCTGCCCCTGTTCTTTGACAAGGCCCATAGCAATGCCGGCGACCGGCGCCTTAATCGGGACACCAGCGTCCATCAACGCCATCGTGCTGCCGCAGATGCTGGCCTGCGACGTCGAACCGTTGGACTCCAGAATCTCCGAGACGACGCGAATCGCATATGGGAATTCCTCCGGAGACGGAATGACAGGATCGAGCGCGCGTTCTCCCAACGCACCGTGACCGATATCTCGTCGACTCGGCGCCCGCAGTGGACGAGCCTCCCCGACGCTGAACGGCGGGAAGTTATAGTGGTGCATATAGCGATTGGAAGCCTCGACTTCCAGACCGTCGAGCATTTGCTCGTCGCCCATCGCGCCAAGTGTACAGACGGACAGTGCTTGCGTTTGACCACGCGTGAACAAACCGGAACCGTGCGTGCGTGGAAGCACGCCAACCTCACAAGAAATCGGGCGAATTTCGGTCAACTTACGGCCGTCAGGACGAATGCCCTCGTTCAAAATTGCGCGGCGAACTTCCTCTTTCAAAATGTCGTGCAGGATTTCAGCGATGTCATCCTGCATCTCTGGAAACTGTTCTGCAAAATGCTCCTGCACTTCATCGTTCAACTCTGACAGCGCAGCCTCGCGCGCCAACTTGTCCGGATTTCGAACGGCGGTTTTCGTGCGCTCCGTCGCATAGGCCCGAACCGCTTCATTGACAGCGGCATCCACGCCGTGGAGCACCACTTCACGCTTGGTGGCGCCGACTTTTTCCGCAAACGCTTCGATCTCCTTGCAGATCTCTTGAATCGCGCTGTGTCCGAACAGCACAGCTTCGAGCACCGTGTCTTCGGGAACTTCGTTTGCTCCAGCCTCAACCATGACGATGGCGTCTTTCGTACCCGCCAAGACAAGATGCATGTCGCTCTTCGACGCTTGCTCAACCGTCGGATTCAAGACGAACTCGCCGTCCACCATCCCCACAATCACGCCGGCAATCGGTCCGTCGAACGGGATGTCAGACGCCGTCAACGACGCCGAAGTACCAATCATCGCCGCGATTTCCGGCGCGCAATCCTGGTCGACAGACATCACGATATCGACGACTTGCACATCATTCCGAAAGCCCTCTGGAAACAAGGGGCGAATCGGACGGTCGATCAAGCGAGAAGCCAAGATGGCCTTCTCACTTGGCCGTCCCTCCCGCTTGATGAATCCTCCTGGGATCTTGCCTACTGCGTATAGGCGCTCCTCGTAATTCACCGTCAACGGAAAGAAGTCCAAATCCTTTGGCTCTTTCGACGCCGTTACCGTACAGAGTACAACTGTGTCTCCATATCTCACGTTTACCGCAGCCGTGGCCTGCTTCGCCAGCTTACCAGTCTCTAAGACGAATGGTCGTCCCCCAACTTGAAATTCGTGCCGTACTACCATGCGGTCACTCCTACCTCCTGCACCCGCACACGCGGTGCATCATGATTCAAAATACTCATATGTATACCATAACCCTGATCCCAACTGGCTGATACGACACAGCGTCGCACGGGTATGGTGGAATACCTGTTGTGATGCAAAAGAAGCGGGCCGAAGCCCGCTCTTCTTACCTGCGCAGTCCTAGGGACTGAATCAATTCACGATAGCGATTGACGTCCTTCTTGCGAAGGTAGTTCAGCAAGTTTCTACGACGGCCAATCATTTTGTACAAACCACGACGGGAATGGTGATCCTTCTTGTGCGTGCGGAAGTGCTCTGTCAAATAAGAGATACGTTCCGACAAGATTGCAATTTGTACTTCCGGAGACCCGGTGTCCGTCTCGTGAACCTGGTACTTTTCGACGATGACGCGCTTTGATTCATTGTTCAACATGCGTTTATCCTCCTAAATCTGTTCAATCCCTGTAACGAAGAAGTGGTCGGGAGGTCACGTCCAAATCCGCGTAACAGTTCATTCGTGTATTCACACGAATGATAGCATAACACACAGAATCCAATCAACGCTAGTCCATTTTCCTAAAGGTCATTCGGTTCCTGCCGGCAAGCCCAACATATCCTGTGCAGTTCTACAATCGGACTGGATTTGGGCCTTCAACTCGTCCAGTCCCGAGAACTTTCGTTCATCTCGAATGCGATGAAGAAACGACACTCTACAGGTTTCCCCGTACAGATCTCCGTTAAACCCTAGTAAATGGACTTCCAAACGATAATCCTGTCCCGCCACCGTCGGCCGATAACCTGCGTTTAAGACGCCAAACCAGTGTTCGACGCCGGATCGTGACATCTCAACACTGACGGCGTAGACCCCGGGCTTTGGCAGGACGTACTGATCGATGTCCCCCAAATTCGCCGTTGGAAAGCCGATTAACCTTCCGCGCGCGTCGCCGTGCACGACCGTGCCGGTGATGGAGTACGGGCGGCCCAAGAGCGCCTCAGCGGCTTCCACACGCCCTTCTCCCAGGTGATTGCGAATGTGTGAACTACTGACTTTCACACCATTCTGTTCGACTTCTCCGACCACGCTGACGCCGATGCCAATCTCACTCGCATAGGCGGTCAATGTGGCGACATCCCCCTTGCCACCGCGGCCAAAGCGAAAATCCTGACCGACGACGATGCGCTCCAAGTTGAGCCGCGCAAGATGGGACTTGACGAACGCCTCTGCTTCCGTGGAAGCATACGCCTCATTAAAGTGAATGGTATAGAGGGCGTCGACGCCGTGATCCTGAAGGATGCGCACCTTCTCCGCACGGGGTGTCAGCGACCGCAAGTAGGTTTTATCCCGCGTCAACACATAGCTTGGGTGCGGTTCAAAACACATAACCGCGAATCGCGTCCCAGGTTGGAGATAATGTCGCGCCTCGTCCAGAATCGCTTGATGCCCAATGTGCACACCATCAAATTTACCGATGGCGAGTACCTGTGGCACATCGCTCACTGCTGGCAGCCCGGTGACCTCGTACAACTGCAAGCTTATCCCCTCTTCCAGAACACTTTCTTCGGTTGCAAGACGAGCGTCCCGCGCAGTTCTTCAACCTCGGCGACAAGTGCCAGACGCCCCTCGTCGGTGACCATCACCGTCTCCTTAACCGCCAAATCAGGCGTGGGCTTCGCCAGTTCCCGTAAAGGGATGCGCTGCCCGTTCGACAACCGCTCTAACATCGCGGTGGAAGCCGAGATAAAAGGGTATTCCGACAGCAAGGACTCGGGTGAAACGAAGAACTGTTCAGGGCGTTCGCTCGCTAAAAAATCTTCAAGAGACACGGCGGCGGAGAGATTGGCAAGTCCCACTGCGACACGGCGAAGACTCGCCATATGAGCAGGTATGCCGAGCTGCTCACCTAAATCTCGACAGAGCGCACGAATGTACGTCCCCTTCGAACAGGTGACGGAGAATGTCGCACGCGCCACCTCGCCCTCCACCTGGATTGCACCTACTTCGAACTCGTGAATATGTACCTCTCGAGACGGCATGTCGACCGTCTCCCCTTTGCGGGCCAAATCGTACGCTCGCTTGCCGTCGATATGTACCGCCGAGTACACCGGAACAACCTGCTCTATGACACCCGTCAACGCGCTAACAGCCGACTGAACCCGTTCGTCCGTGAGCTGGCTCGCACTCGCTGACGCAATGACCTTGCCGGTCGCGTCATCCGTATCCGTCGCGAGTCCAAACACGACCTCGCCCGTATACCCCTTCGTGGAGGCAACCAGGTATTCCAAGAGCCTCGTAGCATCATCCGCGCACAGAACGAGCAGGCCGCTCGCCGGGGGATCGAGCGTCCCGGCGTGACCCACTCTGCGCGTGCCTAACTTGCGCCTCACTTTTTGCACAACGTCGTGCGAAGTGGGGCCAACAGGCTTATCGATGAGCAAAACCCCTCCATCACTCAAACACTCATCGCCTCCAACACCGACGACACAACCGCTTCGATCCGCTGGCGCGCCATTGGCAAAGGCCCTTCTAAGACGCAACCCGCGGCGCGGGCATGGCCACCACCGCCAAACTGCTGTGCGATCACAGCCACATCCACCCGGCGCTTGGACCGCAAACTCGCCTTGACCTTGCCGTCCGGGCGCTCGCGAAGCAGAACGCCGACTTCCACGGTCTCGACCGACCGTGCAAAGCCGACCAACCCCTCCACGTCGTCCTCCGATGCACCCGCCTCTTCAAGCATCTTCCGGTTCACAGAGATGAAAGCATAACGGCCGTCAGGTGAGATAAACATGTCGCGAAGGGCGAGCTGCAGCAACGTCATTTGCGATCGCGTTCGCGCCTCCAAGGCGGGCTCAGCGATATCGTAGGGTTGGACGCCGCATTCCAACAATTCCGCCGCAATTTGATGAACGGCACGGGTGGTATTCGGATAACTGAACCCACCTGTGTCCGTGAGAATTCCTGTGTACAGACACTTCGCTAAATCCACATCAATCGGCACCGAGAGTTCCAACGCGACGTGATAAATCAGTTCACACGTTGCAGCGGCCTCAGCATCGACGCATGAAGCCTCGCCGTACTGTGGATTCGTCTGATGATGGTCAATGTTGATGACACGTGCATTTGCGGCCACTGCCTTCGAGACCGCCTCAAATCTCTGCTCATCCGCGCAATCCACGGCGACCACATCGTGGTACGCACCGTAATCCGTTTCTGAAATATGGCGGATCTGCTGGTACATCGGCAAAAATTGAAACCTTTCCGGTAGCGGTTCGGCTACGAGAAAGGTCCATTCCTTGCCAAGTGCCGTCAAGATATGCGCCATGGCCAGTGCACTTCCTAGCGCGTCTCCGTCCGGGCGCTCATGCGTGACGATCAGCCAAGAAGACGCCGAAGCAAGCGCACGAGACACGCGCTTGACGGCTTCTGCATCTCGTGGACTTGGTTGCCACTGTGTCATCCCATTGCCCCCTGTTATTCGCCGGTAGACGGCGAATCACCCGTACGAATGGTCTTCAACACGTGTTCGATACGGGCACTGTATTCCCCCGAGTCGTCCAGCCGAAAGGCCAGTTCCGGGGCGACGCGCATGTGCAATCTGCGCGCCACTTCGCCGCGGATAAACCCAGCGGCTTTGGACAAGGCCGAAATCGTCGCCGAGCGCTCGTCCTCGCTCCCCAGCACGCTCACATACACCTTGGCGTGTTGTAAATCGCCAGATACCTCGACACGCGTGATGGTGGCGAAGCCGACACGAGGGTCCTTCACGCTGGAACGCACGATATCGGCGAGTTCCTTTTTCATCTGCTCGGACACTTTTTGTACGCGTATTCGAGACATACATTCACCCTCCGTCACAACGACGTCACGTTTGAGGTGGCCGAAAAGGGCCACCGCACAAACGCTGACCCTTTTCAACCATACAGATGGACGCAAGTTGCTTATACTTGCTTGACTGCCTCCATGACGAACGCTTCGATCACGTCACCATTCTTGATGTCGTTGAACTTCTCAAGCGTTACACCACACTCGAATCCAGTCTGAACCTCGCGTGCATCGTCCTTAAATCGCTTCAACGAGTCCAGTTTGCCCTCGTACACGACAATTCCGTCACGAATCAGACGAGCTTCCGCATCGCGGGACAATTTACCGTCCGTGACGTAACAACCCGCGACCGTACCGATTCTCGAAATCGTAAAGGTGTCTCGCACTTCTGCATGACCCAGTACCACTTCTTTGTACTCAGGTTCGAGCATTCCCTTCATCGCCGACTCGAGTTCGCTCATCACGTTGTAAATGACCCGATACAGGCGAATGTCGACCTTTTCCGCCTCCGCCATCCGAGTCGCATTGACATCCGGACGGACATGGAAACCGATGATGATGGCGTTCGAAGCCGAAGCGAGCGATACGTCAGACTCCGTGATGGCACCAGCACCACGGTGAATGACCTTCACTCGGACACCAGAGACGTCAATTTTTTCGATCGACTGGACGAGTGCTTCCACGGAGCCCTGCACATCGGCCTTGACGATGACGTTGAGCTCAGCCACCTTGCCCTCCTGGATTTGACGATAGAGGTCATCCAGTGTGACTTTTGACGTGGTTTGCATCTGCTCCTGTTTCTCGCGGTTCGTACGCTTGTCGACGAGGTTGCGCGCGCTGCGCTCGTCGTCGTAGACGACAAACTGATCGCCTGCACTCGGCACACCACCGAGACCTTGGATCTCAACTGGCGTAGAAGGCCCAGCCTGTTTCATGCGACGACCCAGGTCGTTCACCATCGCACGGACGCGCCCGTAAGTGGTACCTGCGACGACAATGTCCCCGACTTTCAGGGTCCCGTTTTGCACGAGCACCGTGGCCACAGAGCCGCGGCCCTTATCCAACTTCGCCTCAATGACCGTACCGCGCGGACGGCCCGCCGGATTTGCCTTCAACTCCTGCACATCGGCGACGAGCAGAACCATCTCGAGCAGTTCGTCGAGTCCCTCGCGCTTAAGTGCGGAGATGGGTGCGAAAATCGTGTCGCCACCCCAAGCTTCGGAAATCAAGCCGTATTGCGTCAGCTCTTGTTGGACCCGATCCGGATTCGCATCCGGCTTATCCATTTTGTTGACCGCCACAATGATCGGCACGTTTGCAGCCTTCGCGTGGTTGATCGCCTCGACCGTCTGCGGCATCACACCGTCGTCTGCCGCGACCACGAGAATGGTCAAATCGGTCACCTGTGCCCCACGTGCGCGCATCGTCGTGAACGCCTCGTGGCCAGGTGTATCCAAGAAGGTGATCGGACGACCGTTGACCTCGACCTGATACGCACCGATGTGCTGCGTAATACCGCCCGATTCCGTCGTGGTGACCTTACTCTCGCGGATGGCGTCGAGCAAGGTCGTCTTACCGTGATCGACGTGGCCCATAATGGTCACGACTGGCGGACGAGATTGCAGCGATGCAGCATCCTCTTCCTCGATCAACATGTCGAGCGCTTCCTCGTCGACAGGCTCAACCACGGTCAGTGTGACGCCGTATTCACCCGCGATGAGTTCCATCGCGTCAGTGTCTATCTCCTGATTGATGGTCGCGATACTGCCGAGCATCAACAGCTTTTTAATCAAATCTGCCGGTTCCCGTTGCAACAGCTTTGCGAAATCGCCAACCGACATCGGCCCCTCGACCGTTACCTCAGTTGGCAACGCCGGTGCCTGACGGCCACCGCCGCGGCGCTTGGAACGCTGCAGCTTCTGCTCGTTAAATTCTTCATGGCGCGCGAACGCATCGCGGTCGCGACCCTTTTCCTTATCCTTGCGCAAACTTCCTGGCGCGGATGGCTTTTGTTGCGCAGCCATACCGCCGCCAGCAGGACGGCCTGCGCCACCCGGTCGGCCGCCGCCGCCGCCAAATCCGCTACGGTTGCCATCGCGACTCGGTCCACCCGGTCGGCCACCGCCGCCGCCAAATCCGCCGCGGTTGCCATCGCGACCCGGTCCACCCGGTCGGCCACCGCCGCCGCCAAATCCGCTGCGGTTGCCATCGCGACCCGGTCCACCCGGTCGGTTGCCGCCACCGCCAAATCCGCTGCGGTTGCCATCGCGGTTCGGCCCACCTGCGCCCGCCGGTCGGTTGCCGCCAAATCCACCGCGATTGCCGTCGCGGCCCGGTCCACCTGCACCTGCTGGTCGGTTGCCCGCGCCACCTTGACCGTAACGTGGGTTCCCCCCCGTACCGCCGCTGGAATAGCCATTCCGGTTGTCGCGACCACCTGCGTCGCGGGGCCCACGAGACGAGAAGTTGCCTTGGTCCTGCCGAGGGCGCCCTTGACCGTTGTACTGGTTCGGACGGTCACCGCCTTGAGCTCGTCCGGCACCCGTACGCGTATCGTCATTTCGACGCTGATCCCCGTAAGAAGACCGCCCGCCACCAGTGTTGGCGTCGTTGCTGCGCGACCGGTATTGCCCGTCGTCGCGGCGCTGATTGCCCTGGCGGTCACCCTCTCGACTCGTCGGTCTCGCGGTCTGACCCGTTTGGTCGGCCATTACCCGATCACGGCCCGCGCCAGCACTCTGGCTATTATCCGTTGCGTTTGTCGTCTGATTGTCTACGTTGTCATCTGTCTTCATCGTATCTTGTCGTCGCTGCTGTCGCTCGCGCAATTCTCTTTCCACCTCATGCGCATGCCGCTCAGCCGCGCGTTTCTTAACATCTGAAAAAAAGTTTTCCACCTTGCCAATCGTCGCCTCATCCATCACACTCATGTGATTGGCGACAGGAATATCCAAGCGGGTCAATATCGTCAAGATTTCCTTGCTCGACATGTTCAACCGTTTGGCATATTCATATACTCGAACTTTCGTCAAACGCTCCACCCCCGTTTAGTTCCCCGAATCGTTCCAGCAACTTCGCTGCAAATCCAGCGTCACTCACCGCGATGGCAGCCACTGCGTCCCGACCAATCGCTCGACCCAACTGAACCTTGTTCGCAAACGTGACACAAGGAACCCCATACGTGTTCGCTTTGTCGTGCAGCTTTTTGCGACCGTTGGCACCCGCATCTTCAGTCACGACGACGAGTTTTGCCTGGGCCGACGCGATGGCCGCAAGAATTCGCTCCTGTCCGTCAACGATGGCACCAGCGCGCCGCGCGAGGCCGATGAGTCCAAATACTTTATCGACGAGCCCTACACTCACGATGGATTCACCGCCTCTTGTAACTGCTGGGATAGTTGGGCGTACACGACGTCAGGGATATTCGTCTTGAGCGCGCGCTCCAGGGACTTGCGCTTCTGTGCCATCGCCAAGCACGATTCGCTTAGGCACAGGTAGGCCCCGCGACCGTTCTTCTTCCCCGTCGGATCGATGAGCACTTCGTTCTCCGGGGTGTGAACTACGCGAATGAGCTCGCGTTTTGGCTTCATCTCCTGACAGCCGACGCACTTGCGCAAAGGCACTTTCCGAACCGTCGCCATGGTTTGCCCTCCCTTCACCGCCGCAGCGGACAGTTCTTTGCAATCAGGGTTCTGTCAGCCAATCGTCCGACAGCTTCCCAAAATCGTCATCGTCTTCCTCGGACACGTTGTCCAGTTCGCTAAACAACCCCGTCTCAGACGCCTGTGACTCACTCTTGATATCGATCTTCCAGCCCGTCAGGCGCGCCGCCAAACGTGCGTTTTGGCCTTCCTTGCCAATCGCCAGAGAAAGCTGGTAGTCCGGCACAATCGTTCGCGCCACCTTTTCCTCTTCGTCGATTTGCACTTCCATCACCTTGGCCGGAGACAAGGCGTTGGCGACGAATGTACCAGGGTCTTCACTCCACTCGATGATGTCGACCTTTTCACCGTTCAACTCGGTCACGACCGACTGTACTCGCACACCTCGTGTGCCGACGCAGGCGCCGATGGGATCGACCTCTGGATTGCGCGAATGAACGGCGATCTTCGAGCGGTACCCCGCTTCTCGAGATACGGCTTTGATCTCGACCACTCCGTCGTAAATCTCCGGCACCTCGAGTTCAAACAGCCGCTTCAACAGCCCTGGGTGGCTGCGCGAGACCACGATTTGCGGTCCCTTAGTCGTTCGCTCGACGCGCGAGATGAACACCTTGATGCGGTCACCCATCTGCAATTTGTCCGTCGGCATCTGCTCGGAGTGCGGAAGAATGGCCTCCGTTTCGCCAAGGTCCACATATACTACGCGCGGGTCGATTCTCGCGACAATGCCCGTCACCACTTCTTCCTCGCGGTCGACGAACTTCCCGTAGATGACCGTGCGCTCCGCCTCGCGAATCCGCTGCGTCACCACTTGCTTTGCGGTCTGTGCAGCGATGCGCCCGAAATCCCGCGGCGTCACTTCGATCTCGACGACGTCCCCGACCTGGTAGTTCGGGTTCATGTCCCGCGCCGCGTCCAAGGAAATTTCCAGCCGCGTATCCCCTGGCTCCTCGACCACGTTCTTGCGCGCGAACACGCGAACTTCGCCGCTGTCCCGATGGATGTCTACGCGCACATTCGCAGCGGAGTTAAAGTTTCGTTTATAACCAGAGATGAGAGCAGCTTCAATCGCTTCTAGGAGTACTTCCTTATCGATCCCTTTTTCACGCGCCAGTTGTTCCAGCGCCTCTAAAAAGTCAACGTTCATGGAAGGGAATCTCCCCCTTTCCGCACCTTTTTTATGAGGTACACACCAGCCAAGAATTCAGCGCCTGTATCAAACCGCGACCAAAAGCTGCACGCCTTTGTCGGATGCGACCGCCCCGCGGCGACTAGAGTTGCACGGCGAGTCTGGCCTGCGCAATCTTTTCCGTCGGGATGGTGACCTCTTTCGACCGCGTCTTGACGCGAACTTCGAGCGTCAATTCCGACTCCTCGTAGTTGCGCAAAACCCCCTCGAACGCTTTCTGCCCGTCCAGGGGTTCGTACAGCGAAATGTGTACGTATTCGCCAACCGCGCGCGCAAAATCCGCCGGCTTTTTCAGCGGACGCTCAGCGCCCGGGGACGACACTTCGAGGAAGTACGCGTTCGGAATCGGATCCACGATATCAAGCTGTTCAGACAGTTGTTCGCTGACCCGGCTGCAGTCGTCGATGTCCACACCTTCCGGTTTGTCGATGAAGACGCGGAGATACCAGTTGGCACCTTCCTTTTTATATTCCACATCAACTAGCTCAACGTGTTGTGCTTCTGCGATTGGTGTCACCAATCGCTCCACAATGTCAGTCACACGTTCTTTTGGCACACGTCATCCTCCTTGGTGCTTTCGTCACCCGTACGCCGAAAAGTGCCAAGCATAAATCAAAGAGTGGGAAATTGCCCCACTCTTGTCCGTACACGGTATACGAAGCCTAACATCAATATTATATCATCGACCGAAAACGCCTGCAAATACTCCTTTGATTGTCAACTTATTTGCTTCGTGCTATCGTTTTAGCGGCACTCTACATGTAAGCGCACATGGAAAACCATGTGGGAGTGCCCCGAAAAGAAGGAGGATCTTATGCATACCGAGATTACCCGGATGCGCAATGTCGCCATTGTCGCCCACGTCGACCACGGCAAAACGAGCCTCGTCGACCAATTGCTTCGCCAGTCCGGATTATTCCGCGACAACGAGCAGGTCAACGAGCGGGCCATGGATTCCAACGACCTGGAGCGCGAGCGCGGCATTACCATTCTCGCCAAAACGACATCGATTCCCTATAAAGATTACCGCATTAACTTAGTCGATACGCCCGGCCACGCCGATTTTAGCGGCGAGGTCGAACGCATCGTCAAGATGGTGGACGGCGTACTGCTCGTCGTCGACGCGTTCGAAGGCGTCATGCCGCAGACGCGATTTGTGCTCGAGAAGGCCCTTGGCGCCGGTCTCGTTCCAGTCGTCGTCGTCAACAAGATGGATCGACCGAACGCCCGCCCACTCGAGGTCGTCGACGAGGTCGTCGACCTGCTGATCGATCTCGGCGCCAACGAAGAGCAACTCGAGTTTCCCGTCGTCTACACGTCGGCCCTGCAGGGAACCGCGACGACAGACCTCGACGTCGCAGGTGAAAACATGGAGCCGCTGTTCGAGTCGATCATCGAGCACATCCCGGAACCAGACGTCGATCCCAGTGGTCCCCTCCAATGGCAGGTGACGATGCTCGACTACAACGACTACTTGGGACGCATCGGCATCGGCCGCATCGCTCGCGGTGTACTTCGCCAGGGCGAGAACGTCGCCGTCATCCAGCGCGATGGAACCGTCGTGCAAAAGCGTGTCGTGAAGCTGTTTGCGCACCAAGGTCTGCGCCGGATCGAAGTCGAGAGCGCCTCAGCCGGCGACATCGTCGCGGTGGCTGGCATCCCGGACATCATGGTCGGCGAGACGGTCAGCGACGTGAACGTGCCTGAGGCATTGCCGCTTTTGCGCATCGACGAACCGACCTTGGAAATGACGTTCCGCGTCAACGACAGCCCGTTTGCAGGACAAGACGGCACGCACGTCACCTCGCGCAAACTGCGCGAACGGCTCTTCCAGGAGCTCGAGTCAGACGTGAGCCTGCGCGTTCAGGAGACGGAGGACGCCGATGTGTTCCTGGTCGCCAGCCGCGGTGAACTTCACCTGTCCATCCTCATCGAGACGATGCGCCGCGAGGGATACGAACTCGCCGTTTCAAAGCCGCACGTCATCCTGAAGGAAGAAAACGGGCGCAAACTCGAGCCGATTGAGGAATTTGTGGCCGACGTCCCGTCCGATGCGGTGGGCTCCATCATTGAGGCTCTCGGCTACCGCAAGGGCGAGATGGTCAACCTGCAGCCGAGCGAGCAAGGCGACATGACGAGGCTCGTCTTCCACGTACCAACACGCGGTCTCATCGGCTTCCGGACAGAGTTCCTCACGATGACCAAGGGATACGGGACGATGCACCACCGCTTCCACCAGTATGGGGAATGGCGCGGTGCGGTTACGACTCGCCGCCAAGGCGTTCTCGTCTCGATGGATGCGGGCGACGCGACCGCGTATAGCCTCGGCAACCTGGAGGATCGGGGAACGATGTTCGTCACCCCAGGCACCCCAGTGTACGAAGGGATGATCGTCGGGGAGCACACGCGCGAAAACGACCTGACTGTCAACGTCACGAAGGCGAAGCACCAATCGAACGTGCGCTCCGCTACGAAGGACGAAACGGTTCGGCTCAAGGCCGCGCGCACGCTGTCGCTCGAGGAATCGATGACTTATATCGAGGACGACGAGTTGTGCGAGATCACCCCGCACGCCATTCGCCTGCGCAAGCGCATCTTGAACAAAAACGAACGCGAAAAGGCGCAGAAGAAAAAGCGCCAAGACTGAGTGAATCGATTCGTCTCCCTCAGTGAACGCAAAAAAAGCACGTAGCCACTGGCCACGTGCTTTTTTTGCGCCCTGTATCAGTGCTCCGCGACTAGGCACGCAGAAGCTATCAGTCGGTTGCTTCGGCCACTCACTCGCATAGCAGCCATTTCGAACATTTCATGACTCTTTTCTCTGCTCACACCGTTCCGTCTACAACTCTACTTGGTATACTGGATAGTTCCCAAGCTCCACGACCTCTATCCCAGACGCAGCCAGTTGGTGCGTGACAGGCGCCAGACGAGCGTTCAGCTCCGCTCCAGCTGCACTTGCGGCAAACGACACATCCAAATAAAACACATAATTCCCCAAGCGATCCCCCACCGGGCGCGACTCAACCCGTCCGAGGTTTAATCCGGCCTGCGCAAACGGCAAAAGCGCCCCCACAAGCCCACCAGGACTGTGTGCAACCCCATGCAGGCACAAGGACACCATGCGCTCGTCGAGACGCCACCCAAGAGGCGTGCCAACGCGTTCTACCTGTGACGCTCGGGTGCCGACCAGTGCAAAGCGCGTCTCGTTGCCAGCTTGATCTTCGATTGGCGACGACGAGCATTCCAGTCCATAGCGCGCGGCCGCGTTTCGGCCTGCAATGGCGACGGCTGCGTCCGCCTGCGAACCAGCTCCGTCTCCCTCTGCGATCTGTCGTACCGCCTCCGCCGTACTCGTCAATGCCACAGGCACTGCTTCTGGAAACAAGGAGGCGATATGTTCTTGACACTGCGCAAGCGCCTGCGGGTGCGAATAGACGCGTCGCACATCCTCGTAAGAGATACCTTGGCGATGAATGGCGTAGTGATGAATTGGCACGGTAAAGGCGGCGAGAATGGAAATGGAGCCACCTTGAGAAGCGTCTCCTGTACCACAGGCGGACTTCATCAACGTGTCCCACGTCTGCGCCACAGAACCCTGAATGCTGTTTTCAATCGGGACGCAACACAGCGCCTTCTCAGCTTGGACCGAACAGGTCCGCTCGATGACCATGGGGATGGTCGTACACGGAATCAACTCGGCATCCCTCAGCATTCCGTCGCGAAGTTGGACGGCCGCGTCGTGACTGTGTGTTCCTTCTGGTCCAAGGTAGTACAAATTCACAAGTCATTCCTCCGGTGAGTGATCGCAGTCGTCGACTGGCAATCGCACGTTTGCCTCGATTATACAAGATTCGACGCAGACACAGGGATGACCACAGAAAAAACGCCCGCCGCAGACCCGGGAGCGACCAGCGCACCGGGAATCTGCCGACGGACGTGCAGCAAATCCTTGTTTGTCATGACTGATGCCACCGCTTTGCATCTCGCGGTTTAAAACAGATGCGTCACATCGCGGTAGGTGATCACCACCGCAAACAGCATCAACAGTGCAAACCCGACGAAGTGGACAAACCCCTCTTTTTGCGGGTCAACCTTGCGGCCTCTCACCAGTTCGATGATCATAAACAACAGGCGACCTCCATCTAACGCCGGAATCGGAATGAGGTTAAACATGCCGAGGTTTAGACTCAACACGCCTGCGATCATGACGACGTTCCAAAAGCCGAGCCGCGCCTGCTGGCTAATGACATCAGCGATGCCCACAGGTCCCGACAGGGAGGAAAACTGATGGTGCCACACCAGTTGACCGTACGCCTGCACCGTCAGCCCCGTATCCCGAACCATTTCAGAAAACCCGGCCGGCACCGTTCGAAGTGGATTATAGGACATCGTCGATTCAATGCCGATCAAGGCTTCCCCATTTTTCTCAATCGCAGGCGTCACCGTCACAGGTCGCGTTTGACCGTCACGCGACACCATCAAATGCAACGGTTTCGGCTTCGCCGCCCCAGATACCAAATCGGCTTGAATACTCGACCGCAAATCGTCCCAACTGTGGATGGCACGGTTGTCAATCTGGATGATCTTGTCCCCCACCTGTAACCCAGCGGCATGAGCTGGTGTGTGGGGTTCGACTTGACCGATCGTCGTCGTCGGGATGCCCGTGTGCATGTTGACGATGGCAAACAGAACTCCAGCCAACAAAAAGTTCATCACAGGACCAGCAAGAATGACAGCTGCCCGCTTCCACAGGGGCTTTCCGAGCATCTGTTCGTGTTTTTCAACGACGGGAATCGAGGAGCGCGCGTTCAACATCACGCGAGCGTAAGGCTTCACCGGAAACGTGCGTATCCCTTCCGCCGTGTCGATGGCCATCTCCATCGCGTCCGTCAGGTCGACGCGACGCACCGTTCCGACGTAACCGTGCTTGAGATCCTTTGGATCCCCGAGCCGTATGATGCGCAACTCGTCATCCAGTTCGTAGGCGACCTCTTGCCCCACCGGAAACCACGTCTCCTGCGGCGCCTCGCCGGCCATCTGAACGAATCCCCCCAAGGGCAACAAGCGGATCGAATACTCGGTCCCGCCTCGATTCCACTTGACGAGTTTCGGACCAAACCCAATGCTGAAGATGGGAACGGCGACACCGCTCTTCTTGGCGACGTAAAAGTGGCCGAATTCATGCAGCGTCACACAGACCAGAAAAACACAAACGATGGCGATGGCCGCCCTCACATAGAACTCTAAATGCGAAATGATAGGCAACTGTACATCCGCCTCTCCTCACGTGGTATCCGACAAGGTAAAGGTACTCTGTGCACACGCCGCCTCACGTTCAACATCGTTTATAGACGGGAAGCGATCCGCCATGCGTGCTCACGCGCTTGCCGATCCATTGCCAAGACTTCATCCACCGTTTGCGCACGTCCCGCTGCGACCGAATCGAGCGTCTGCTCGACGACCGCCGGAATCTGCACGAAGGTGATGCTCCCTTGCAAAAATGCCTCCACCGCAATTTCGTTCGCCGCGTTGAGCACGCAGGGTGCGAGCCCTCCGGCTCGTCCAGCCGAGATGGCTAAGCGCAAGCTCGGAAAGCGATCCGTGTCAGGCTCTGCAAACGACAGCTGATTGTATTGTGCAAAATCGAGTTTCGGCCATGGGAGATTCACACGCTGTGGATACGTCAATGCATACTGAATGGGCAAACGCATGTCGTGGGTCGCCAGTTGTGCCATCACAGAGCCATCGACGTACTCCACCATCGAGTGGATGATGCTCTCTGGATGTACGAGCACCTTGATCTTATCATATGGTGCATTGAACAAATGATGCGCTTCAATCACTTCAAGACCCTTGTTCATTAGCGTTGCGCTGTCGACCGTAATCTTGCGCCCCATCGACCAGTTCGGGTGGCGCAAGGCGTCTTCGACTGTCACGCGCTCCAAATCGGCCTTCGAGAGCGTGCGAAACGGTCCTCCGGAAGCCGTCAGGATCCACTGTTCTACATCAGCGTGCACTCCGGCCTGCATACACTGAAAGAGCGCACAGTGTTCACTGTCCACCGGAATGACCTCGGCTCCAGAATCCCTGGCGGCGGCCATAATAAATGTACCCGCGGCGACCAGGCACTCTTTGTTGGCTAACGCTAAACGAGCCCCGCGAGAAACAGCCTCCAACGCCGGACGAATTCCTCGCGCGCCCATCACGGCGTTGACCACCACGTCTGTCTCGTACCGAGCACACGCCGCTAGCCCGTCGTCTCCGACGAGTACCTCCGGCCGATCCGCTCCGTCGAGCAGCATCAGCAACTCTTTGCGAGCTTCCTCGTCGGCCACGGCGACCAAGTCAGGTTGAAATCGTTTCACTTGTTCGGCGAAAAGTGACATATTTCGACCGGCGACAAGCACACTTGCACGCACTTCGTCAGAAAGGGCTGCTACCACCTCAAGGGTACGCGTGCCAATCGCCCCGGTCGAACCAAGTACCGCTACGGTTTGCATGTGTGATGTTCACCTCACGTTTTGGTTGAGAAGCTGTGTGGTTTTCGGAAGGCTTTCACTGAAACCACGTATGGGCACCGTGCACGACGATCCAAAACGCAATAGGCGAGGCGAACAACAGACTGTCGACCCGGTCGAGCATGCCTCCATGCCCAGGAAGCAACTTCCCTGAGTCTTTGACGCCAGCCGCCCGTTTATACGCGCTTTCGATTAAATCTCCTAGTTGACCGGAGACGGAAATCACGGCGCCGAGGAGCGCATAAACCCAAAAATCGTATGTAGGATAAGCAATGGCACCAAATACTACAGCGCCAAGTGCCCCGCCGACAACCCCACCGAGGGATCCACTGATGGTCTTTTTCGGACTAATTTCGGGCAGCAGTTTCGGCCCTTGGACGAATCTTCCGACAAAGTACGCGGCAGTATCCGTCATCCACACGGACACGAGGAACAACCAGATCCAGAACCACCCCGCTGGCATCGCCCGCAGTTGACCGAGTGCGTACCCGCCCACGGCGATGTACAGGGCGCCGACGGTTTGAAGCGCCATCGTTTGAACCTGGACACGGTTCCGGCTCAGTACAGGTACCGCGAGTACGATTCCGACCAATGCGAAGAGCACAAACGGCTGATAAAAAAAACGCGGGAACCACTCGATCACACTGGCGAGCAGCACCCCATAGAGCGTTAAAGGACCATACCATTTAGCCCGATGCATGGTGGCGAATTCAACGACGCCCACGACCGTGCACAGCCAGACCAGAAACCGCCAGGCCGTGGGGCTACCGAGAACCAAGACCGCCAACACCACGAGCCCCGCGATGGTTGCTGTAATTACGCGTGTCTTAAGCATGCGACACCTACTCTACATCTCCATATCGACGTTTGCGCCCACCGAAATCGAGGATTGCTTGATATAAGTCGTCCTTGCCAAAATCCGGCCACAACACGTCGGTAAACCATAACTCTGCATAGGCAGCCTGCCAGATGAGAAAATTGCTCAGACGAATTTCGCCACTGGTTCGAATGACGAGGTCTAGCGGCGGCAGACCCGCTGTATCGAGATAGCTCTCGAAACGCTCCTCGGTCAAGTCGTCGACAGAGAGATCACCTTCGGCTACGTCCGAGGCAAACCGAGACATGGCCGACATGAGTTCAGCCCGCCCACCGTAATTGAGGGCGAAATTGACGATCATCCCCGTATTTCCCGCGGTCCGTTCGAGCGAATTGCGAACAGTTTCCTGCGTATATGGAGGAAGCCCAGACGTGTCGCCCATAAACCGAACACGAACGCCTCGACTCACCAGCTCGTCGATTTCCGTCCGAAAAAACTGCTCCGGCAGATGCATCAAGTACTCCACTTCAAGCATCGGCCGTTTCCAGTTTTCAGTAGAGAAAGCATATAAAGTAACGCACTCAATGCCAAAGTCGTCACATGCGCGAATCACCTCGCGCATGGCCAACATGCCCGCTCGATGTCCGGCCATTCTCGGCAGGCCCCGCCTTCGGGCCCACCTGCCATTGCCGTCCATGATAATTCCGACGTGACGAGGTTTGACTTTGAGCGGTGGATGCTCGACTGTTGTTGCACTGGCTCGTTGTCCACGTCCCCAACCTTTAAACAAGTCTCGCATCCTCCTCCGTCCAGAAATGGCCTTAAACCTGTGTAACGTCTTTCTCCTTATCTTCCAACAAACTGTCAATCTGCGCAATGGATTTATCTGTTACCTGCTGGATTCTGTCCATCAGGCGGCGTGCCTCATCTTCTGTGATGTCGCCGTTCTTTTCCGCCTTTTTCAGCTCATCGTTGCCATCGCGGCGGATGTTGCGAACCGACACCCGTACCTCTTCTGCGAGCTTCCGAACCTGTTTGACCAACTCTTGTCGACGCTCTTCCGTCAGTGCCGGGATGATCAGGCGGATGACACTGCCGTCGTTGGATGGGTTGAGTCCGAGATCGGATTTTTGAATGGCCTTCTCAATTTCCCCGAGCATCGACTTCTCCCAAGGCGAGATCACCAGTTGGCGCGGTTCTGGAGACGTCACGCTCCCCACCTGATTAACTGGCATTTGCGATCCGTAGTAATCAACCATCACCTTGTCGAGCATTGCGGGCGTTGCACGTCCTGCACGCACAGATGCAAATTCCCGACGCAGATTCTGAAGCGCCTTATCCATGCGCTCCTGCACGTTCTGAATGACTGCTTCACTCATTGGAAACACCCTTTCCGACAATGGTACCAATCGTTTCGCCCATCACAGCGCGGCGAATATTCCCTTCCTCACCCAGTGCAAACACGAGCAGAGGAATGTTGTTATCCATACACAAGGAGGCGGCTGTCGAGTCCATCACACCAAGTCCCTCATTGAGCACTTGCATGAACCCGATCTCATCGTATTTCGTCGCCGACGGATCTTTTTGCGGATCTGCAGTGTACACCCCATCGACGCCGTTTTTCGCCATCAGGATGACTTCCGCCTCGATCTCGGCCGCGCGAAGTGCCGCCGTCGTATCGGTCGAGAAGAACGGATTTCCCGTCCCGCCAGCAAAAATCACGACGCGCCCCTTCTCCAAATGGCGGATCGCACGGCGCCTAATATAAGGCTCTGCAACCTGCGACATTTCGACGGATGTCTGCACCCGGGTATCAACACCGATTTTCTCTAGAGCGTCCTGAAGAGCCAGTGCGTTGAGCACGGTCGCCAGCATTCCCATGTAGTCTGCTGTCGCCCGATCCATGCCGCGCGCGCTTCCAGAAATACCCCGCCAAATGTTACCAGCGCCGACAACCACGGCAACCTGGATATTCATTACGGCGATCTCCTGGATCTGACGGGCGATGTCATCGATCGTGACCGGATCAATGCCGTACCCCGCTTCTCCTGCCAATGCTTCTCCGCTGAGCTTTAAAATCACACGATGATATTTCGGTGTCGTCAAGGCCGTCCCTCCGTCTCCGCAATCGTAGTGTAAACGTTAGAGGAGGGAACACAAGCGTGTTCCCTCGTCGTAGTTATTTCAAAATTACTGGCGAACCTGCGCCATGACTTCGTCAACGAAGTTCGCTTCGTTCTTCTCGATGCCTTCACCGACGACGTAACGGGCAAATCGGCGAATGGAGATATTCTCTCCAATCGTCGCAATCTTTTCACGCAGCAACGTGTCGATGGTCTTGTCTGGATCTTTGACAAATTGTTGCTCCATCAAACAGATATCCTTGAAGAACTTGTCGATCCGGCCTTCGACGATCTTCTCGACGATCTTTTCCGGTTTCCCTTCGTTCAACGTCTGAGCGCGAAGGATTTCCTTTTCCTTTTCGACGACGTCCTGTGGTACTTCTTCGCGGCGAACGTATTGCGGACTAGCTGCCGCGATATGCATGGCAACGTCCTTCACGAATGTGCGGAAGTCTTCATTCTTCGCCACGAAGTCGGTCTCACAGTTGACTTCGACAAGCACGCCGATGCGGCCGCCAGCGTGAATGTACGATTCCACCAGACCTTCTGCAGCGACACGACCTGCCTTTTTCGCAGCGGACGCAAGCCCGCGTTCACGCAGGACCTCCGTAGCGCGCTGGAGGTCTCCCTCTGCCTCCGTTAACGCCTTTTTGCAATCCATCATGCCGGCGCCAGTCTTCTCGCGCAATTCTTTGACCATTGCTGCCGTTACTTCTGCCATTTGTTTTTCCTCCTTATGTTATGTACGCACGGGCGCATCAAATTTACACAAAAAAGGTGACGAGAGCTAAACGCACCCGTCACCTCCCCGTCACAATTTACGCAGTGGTTTCTTCGCCTTGCGTGCCTTCGAGAACGGCATCAGCCATTTTACCCGTCAGCAGACGCACAGCGCGGATAGCGTCATCGTTGCCCGGAATCACGTAGTCGATTTCGTCTGGGTCACAGTTCGTGTCGACGATGGCCACGATAGGAATTCCAAGCTTGTGTGCCTCTGCAACTGCAATCCGTTCCTTGCGTGGGTCGATGACGAACATCGCGCCAGGCATCTTGGTCATCCCTTTAATGCCACCCAGGAACTTTTCAAGGCGTTCCATTTCCTTCTTCAGCAAGATGACTTCCTTCTTTGGAAGGACGTCAAACGTGCCGTCTTCCTGCATGCGTTCCAGTTGTTGCAGGCGGCGAATCCGCTTTTGAATCGTATTGAAGTTGGTCAACGTGCCACCCAACCAACGTTGGTTGACAAAGAACATGCCGGAGCGCTCAGCCTCTTCACGAACCGCTTCCTGTGCTTGCTTTTTGGTTCCCACGAAGAGAATCGTTTCGCCAGCAGCAGCGAGTTCGCGAACAAAGTTATAAGCTTCCTCAACTTTGCGAACCGTCTTTTGCAAGTCAATAATGTAAATACCGTTGCGCTCCGTAAAGATGTAGCGTGCCATCTTCGGGTTCCAACGGCGCGTTTGGTGTCCAAAGTGTACACCAGCTTCGAGCAACTGCTTCATCGAGATAATTGCCACAAGTGTTTCCTCCTTTAAGTTTGGCCTCCGAGCAACTCATTCGATTCACCAACCTCGCAGACGAGGCACCAGGCAAATCGTCGTCACCCGTGTGAGCTCCACCAGAGGTGGGCCGTTACACCGCACATTAATATAGCATATCGAGTACAAACAGGCAATAAACGCTATTCATGAGTTTGTCGATGCATTCGCCTTCGTCTCGGGCCCTGACATGATTTCGCGCACGTAGGCCACGTCTGAGGCCGCTACGGACAGCGCACGTGCGATGTCGTCTTCCGAGTGCCCCGACTCAAGCATGTCGAGAATGACGAAGTATAAATCATCAGGGCGGCCGGCGCCCTCCGCGTTCGTAAACCCAGGCTCGAGATCAATTGCGTCAACTGCGTCGGCTATGTCACCGACCGGCGGCGCTGGCATTTGCTGCAGCGCGTCGGACTGAGCGCGCAATCTAGCAGCCTGGTCGCCAGCCGCTGGCCTGTGCGGCTGCCCTCGCTCCTCGACGGACCGAACAGACTGCTCCAATTGTTCCAATCGGCGCTCGATAGCCCGTGTTCGCTCATCGAACTCCGTATACAGTTCCTTGAGCACTCGTATCGCTTCGTCGCTCGACGAACCCTGTTGCTCATTCGCGCGCAAAACCCGAGTATTCGCCTGAACCGGCCCGAGCTGTGCCCCAGCCCTGAGCCACTTAAACAAGCCAAGGAAACCACCGTATTTTTTCCACCCACCTGACACCACGTACAGGACAAAAATCAGGATGACGCAAACGATGGCTAGTATCAGTGTGGTCATGCCGGCTTTCCACCTATCACTAGATTTGCCGCTCCTCGCCGCGCGCCGTACGAATGGAGAACACGCGCGTTGGCAAGTCGAAACGAACAGTTCTACCATAGTGACCGCCTACGTCTTCTGCAACCACCGGAATTTGTAAGCCGTGCAGAAGCTCGGTGGTCATCTGGACATTCCGATCCCCGATTCGCAATGCCTCCGTAGTTAGGTTCCGAAACATTTGCGCTCCCCCGGCCATCTTGGCCTTTACGTGCAGAGGGCGTGCTCCCTCGCGCAGCAGCGCCTCGTACAGCCAAGCGATGGCAGTATCCGCGTACTTTTGGGGATGAATCGGATCCGGCTTGGGGGCGTTTGGCAACATGATGTGAACCATCCCGGCGACGTCCACTACATCGTCGTACAGCACCAAACCCACACAGGACCCAAGTCCTGCGGTGACAATTTGCCCAGCGCGTCGAATCACGGCCCCCTCCGCGATGCCGATGCGCACCTGCTGTGATGAATCAGCCATGCTCCGGAGCTCTTCTCAGCACGCTCAGGAGCGTTTGTGTGCCATCGACGTCGGGGAGCATGAAGAAATGTCCGTCGATGGCATGCTGCCCATGCGCAAGCGACGTACTGATGAGAATGGCCTCGTTCTCATCGTAGCCGGTCATCATCAATCCGATGTCGAGGATCGCCGCCGCCATGTCAATGGCGACAGACGGTACAGATTGATTGAGCTGGATGTTACACAGGTCGCTGATGGCCGTCACGTACGCGCCCGTCAGGATATTGCCCACTTCCGCCACAGCCGACAGGTCCAGGTCGCTGTAGTCCTCACGTGAGTCCACCGGCTCAATCAGTTGATCTAACAAACGGTCGACACTCCCAAGGGAAAACAGGACGAACATATTCCCCGGGATCTCGCCACTGATGCGGATGAACACCGCCGCCACCAATTGCTCAGGCCCGCCGACGACGTCGACGATGTCGCGAAATGGACAAAACCTTGCGTCTGTGACCGACATCGCCACGCGCCCCTCCAGGAGGACGGACAGTGCCGTCGCGGCGTGGCCCGCACCGATATTCCCAAACTCTCTAAGGGCGTCTGCGGTGAGATCGTCGAGTTCCATCTGGCTCATCCGTGAACCTGCTTCTCGACCTCGTGCAGTTGCGCAACCTCCACGTCAGACAGAATGCGCTCTAAGTTGAGTAAAACGAGAAGCCGTTCGCCAACGCGGGCCACTCCCTCGAGATAAACCGCTTGGAGGCCACCGACGACCGCTGGCGCGGGCTCAATGGCCGACTCGTCAAGCGACACGACATCCTCTACCGCATCGACGATGAGCCCCACCGTCATATCGTCGACTTCGACGACGACGATGCGCCGACTTTCCTCGGCAGCGGCGCTAGGGGCGGACAACCCGACTCGCTCGCGCAAATCGATCACCGGCGTCACGGTTCCGCGGAGATTTGCTACACCTTTGATGTAACTCAGCGTACGAGGCACGGGCGAAATGTCGAGCATCCGCTCGACAGACAGAACCTGTTCGACCTTTGCACCGTATAGCTCCTCGCCAATTTTCATCGTCACACATTGTAATTCTGCCATGTATACCGCTCCTTCTCAGGCACCTATCTGAAAGAATTGATGCAAATCGACAATCAACGCCACGTGGCCATCGCCGAGAATGGTCGCGCCGGAGAACATTTTGGCCGACTCTAAATATTTGCCCAACGGCTTATTGACCACTTCGAGTTCGTCGATCACGTCATCGACGGTCAACGCCAGATAACGTCGTCCGTCTCGGCAGATGACAGTTTGCCGTTCGTCTTCGCCACTGGTCTTCGAGTCGAAGAAGTATTCTCCCAAATCGACGATCGGGACGACCTTCTCGCGGAAGTTCAAGACCGGCCGCTCGTGCACGAATTGAATGTCCGCGGTGGTCAGTCGAGCGACTTCTTCGATGTTGCTGGTCGGGAGCGCAAACAGTTCGTCGCCCACTTTGACGAGCATCGCCTGAAGAATCGTGAGGGTCAGCGGCAATTCGATGAGGAACGTACTCCCCTCGCCTTTGACCGACTCAATTCTGATGGTTCCTCCAAGCGACTCGACCTTGCCGCGAACGGCGTCGAGTCCGACCCCCCGTCCAGAGATATCCGATACCGTGGCGGCAGTGCTGAACCCAGACGCAAACAACAGGTCGTAGACCTGGGCGTCCGATAGCGCGGAGGCCTTGGCGGGATCGACAATGCCCTTTTTCACCGCCGAGGCAAGAACCTTGTCCCGGTCGATGCCGCGCCCATTGTCCCCGACTTCGAGATACACGTGACCGCCGGATGCGTAGGCGGACAGGCGAATCGTTCCCCGCCGCGGCTTGCCTG
The DNA here is from genome assembly GCA_029166985.1 of Alicyclobacillus fastidiosus. GTDB lineage: Bacteria > Bacillota > Bacilli > Alicyclobacillales > Alicyclobacillaceae > Alicyclobacillus > Alicyclobacillus fastidiosus_A. The sequence goes on from CP119138.1 coordinate 2,893,913, forward strand.
CCTGCTCCCGCTCGCCTGGGGATTCCAAACCGTGATCCGCCGCGTTGCGCAACAGGTGCACCAACGCTTCGCCCATCTCGTCCATGACCGTGCGGTCCATCTCGGTCTCGAGCCCCGTCATTTCAAAATCGAACTCGCGATCCAACGACTTTTGCAAGTCGCGCATCATCCGCGGGAAGCGTTGGAACAGGGACTCCACCGGCATCATGCGCATACTCATCACGCCATCCTGAAGGGAGTCGGACAGTCGGGCAATCTGTTCGCTGACGTCGCGCAGATTCTGATCGTCGTACGAACGTGCCAGTAGTTCCAGCCGCGTCTTTGCGATCACCAATTCGCTCAACACGTTCATGAACTCGTCGATGCGTCCAACCGGGACGCGCAGCGTCTGCTCCCGCACCTTCGGCGCCGCCTTATTGCCCTGCGGAGCCTCAGTGGACAGTGCTTCCTGTGCGGTTGCCTGCACCTGAGACTTCGACGCTACCCCTGGTCCTCGACTTGAAGCCTGTGCAAGCTCCTTGAGTTGCAAGATATCCACTCGTTCGACCTCGGCTATCTCGGCCACCGCGGTGCGAAGTTGGTCTACTGACTCGCTATGTAAAACGACGGCGAATTGTGCCGCCCCCTCGAATGCTCCTTCTTCCAAAACGGGGACGTCGGGCGCAGTGGCTACACAGTCCGCAAACTCTTCTAATGCCCGCATCACCATCACCATGCGCACGCCCTTCATCACGCAGTCAGGTTCCAATGTGACGGCCACGACCACCACATCGGTCCCCTGTTGTTCGAGGGACTGCAGCATCGACAGCGCATCGTCCTGGAACTGGCCCACTGACGCAGCGGCGCTCTGCGGCGTTGATTCATTCGACTGCGCCCGAGCCAGTGCGGCGAGAATGTCACCGTGATTCATCGAGTCCTCACCAACGCCTGCGCGAATGGCCTCGACGTGTGCGGTGAGTCCATCGATCGCCTGAAACAACACGTCGGTGACCAAGTCGTCAAACCGCTGTGGATTCTGCCGAAAGAATCCGAGCGCATCTTCCATGTGGTGGGTCAAATCGGCCATCTTTTGAAATCCCATCGTCGCGCTCATGCCTTTTAATGTGTGCGCAGCTCGGAACATGGCGGCAAACGTCTCATCGTCAGCGCCCTGAGACTCTAGCACCAGGCACAGTTCGTTTAAAATGTTTAGATTTTCTTCCGTTTCTGCTAGGAAAGCGTCAAGATATTGAGCCGTATCCACGTCTTCATCCTCCAGGAACTCATTCTCAAGCGCGCTGCAAGTTTGCCAACAACAGATTAGGGATGCTCGACAGTGGTGCTATCTCCATCGCTGCCCCGCGCTCGACAGCCGCTCTCGGCATACCGTAGATGACAGCCGTCTCGCGTGACTCCGCGATGGTGAGCGCACCGCTTTGCCGAAGTTGCCAAAGGCCATCCGCACCGTCTTTCCCCATTCCGGTGAGCAATACGCCCACTAGGCGCAGGCGGTGTGCCAAGTCTGTCGTCGAGTGGAACAGCACGTCCACTGAGGGTTGGTGGCCGCCGACCGGTTCTTCTCTCCGAATCGACAGCGAAAGGCCTTGCGATGGCGACTGCACGCGCATATGCATGCCGCCAGGCGCGATATACGCGTGCCCTGCTTGCACAAATTCCCCGTCGCGCCCTTCCGCGACCGCCCACTCCGAGTTCTCATTCAATCGTTTGGCTAAGTTCGCCGTGAATCCTGCCGGCATGTGCTGTACTACGCAGCAGGCCACCCCATCCACCGCCGGCAGGGCACTGAACAATTCCGTCAAGGCCTTAGGCCCACCAGTCGATGTGCCAATGACGACCAACGCCCTGAGCCTCGACGGCCCCGCATCAGGCACTATGTCCACTGTCCCGTCCACCTTTTCGGAGTCTCGAGCCGAGTAGTCGATCGAAAAATCCGGATACGCCGACTCGGGGCGTCTTCACATCATGTCGGACAAAGTTGGCTGCAACTTGCAAGTAGCAAGAAGCAGCGCGACTTCCGCCCGCATGTTGGATGACGGGTACCTGTCGCATGACCGCCTCGCTGACCGCCGGGTCCTCTAGAATATAGCCAAGCGCCTCGATGCGAACGTCGAGGAATCTCGTCGTCACGCCGATGAGCGTATCCGCCGACCGCTTTGCCGCCGCGAACGTCAGTGCCCGGTTGACGACGACGCGAGTCATCGGAAGGCCGCTGCGATGCACGAGAAATTTCATAAACGCATAGGCATCCGTCATCGACGTCGGCTCCGGCGTAGTCACTAAGATGAGTTCATCGCTGGCCGCGATGAGCTGGTGGCTGATCTCATTGACCCCAGCCCCACAATCGAGCAGGACCACGTCGTACATCGTGCACAGGCCTCGCAACTCGTCCAACAACTGACGGTAGTCCTCCAGCGATAGCGCCGAACTATCAAACAGGCCGTTTCCACCAGAAATAAAGGACAACCCATAAGGTGAATGTTCCACGATGTCCGCGAGGCGCCTGCCTGAGAGGACGTCGAGCAGGCTGTGCGACGGCGTCACGTTGAGCAGGACCTCGATGTTGGCGAAACCTACATCTGTGTCCATCACGAGCACGCGGACGCCCTGCCGGGCCAACGCCAACCCGAAATTGACACAGAAGTTGGATTTGCCCACGCCGCCTTTGCCGCTTCCGACGGCGATCACCTTCGCCTGCCCAACCGGTGACTCGCGCGTCGCCGCTTCTCCGAGAACGCTCTGCATCCGGGCCCGCAATCGAGCCGCTTGATCATTCATCCGTGCGCCCCCCCAGCCATTTCGAGAGGATTTGGTCGATCGCTAACATGTCGATGTCGTCCGGTACGTTTTGCCCTGTCGTGACGTATGACAGCGGCCTACGGTACTTCATCAGCAATCGCGGGATACTGCCAATCGAGTTCGTCTCGTCGTACTTCGTAAAGAGAAACTTGTCCACGTGAATGAGTTCGCAGACGTGAGCGAGGTCATCGAGATCGTCGGCCTTAGCCGTCAGGGCCGCTACGAGAATCGTCTCGTCCGGCGCCAGCGTCCTGAGCAGTTGCTCCGTGTAGCGAACCGTCTCGGCATTGCGAAAGTTGCGCCCGGCCGTATCGATGAGGACCAAGTCGCACCCTCTCAACTGCTCCAAGGCGGCTGCGGCTCGACTCTCGTCGTCGACGACCACCAATGGAATGTCGAGAATGTCCGCGTAGGTCTTGAGCTGCTCCACAGCGGCTATCCGAAAGGTATCTGTGGTCAACAAACCTACTTTGCGCTGCCCGGCCAAGACGTGCAAAGCCGCAATCTTGGCAATGGACGTCGTTTTCCCGACGCCGGTTGGCCCGACAAAGGCCACCACGCGGCTGTTCGAACCGATGGGCAGCGGGGATGTCAAATCGGCGAGATCGGAGAGAATGACCTCGTTGACTTTTGCTAGGGCCGCGGTCAGAGACAAGCCCTGACCGTTGGCTCCGGCGAGTGCGCGCTCCACCCAAGCTTGCGCCTGAAGGGCCTCGATGCCCTGGTCGCGCAAAAACTCGACACACTCCGAGGCAACAGGCGAAGGCCCTCCACCCATTTGCTGACCTGCGATCATCGCCTTCAACGACGCCAGTTCGCGCAGGACATCTTGGACATCGGCCGAGGGTTCATCCGATTGCACCGCCTTTGTGGCAGTCTTGTAGGCGTCAAACGCCGACGCGAGGGCGGACCCGAAGTCCTGGTCTGCCCCTTGCACAGCCGTAGGTTCGATCGCGCCAGCGCTAGGTCCGGCGTCTACTTCCTCGACGGCCTTCACCGGCGCCGGCGGAACAGGCGCTTTCGCCTGAGCCCTCGCCGCGTCGCGATGGTGCAACGGAATGTCCCCGCCGACCGCCGCCGTGACCTCCAATCGAGTCTGCCAACGCAGCCCGAGCCACTTTTTCACGCGCACCTTTTTCGTGCTCAAAATGACGGCGTCTTTCCCGAGATCCTTTCGAATCGACAGCACCGCTTCAGGCATGTCCCGTACAATATATCTTCTAACTATCATTAGAGGTTCACCACACCGCCGCTTTGGATTTCAATCGTTGGATCCAACTCGTTGTAGGACAGTACGACCGTATCCGGCAAATATCTTGCGATCCACCGCCGAATCGGCAACCGCAACTGCGGATGGACCAAGAGCACCGGCGTCTTGCCGAGGGCCTGAAGTTTGCCAGACTCCTCTTTCAGACGTTGAATGACCACTTGGGCCTCCCCTGGATCCATGCCGATAAACGCTCCGCCAGGACGGTCGACAAGCGATTGCTGAACGCGCTCTTCCATCGCCCCAGAAAGCGTGATGACGGACATCGGCTCACCCGGAACGGAGAATTGATTGCAAATCTGGCGCGCCAAAGCCTGTCGAACCTGTTCGGTCAACGCGTCGGGGTCCTGTGTCTGCCGCCCGGCGTCGGCCAGCGTTTCGAGAATCGTGACCATGTCTCGAATCGAGATCTTTTCCTGCAGTAAATTGCTGAGCACGTTTTGGATCTGCCCAAGCGAAAGCGGATTTGGGTAGACGTCGTCGACCGCGGCTGGCGCCGCGCTCTTGACGTGATCGAGCAATGCCTTGGTCTCCTGACGCCCCAACAATTCGTGTGCGTGACGCCGCAACACCTCTGTCAGATGCGTCGCGATGACAGACGGAGGATCGACGACCGTATAGCCGTTGGCCTCCGCTTGGACGCGCATGCCCTGGTTGACCCAGACGGCCGGCAAACCAAACGCCGGGTCCTTCGTCCGCACGCCTTGGATGGACGGGTTTTCAATGCCAGGGCTCAGCGCCAACCAATGTCCCATCACAATTTCGCCCTCTGCCACCTGAACCCCTCTTAGTTTAATGGCATATTGTGTCGGTTTTAGTTGAATATTGTCGCGCATGCGCACCATCGGTATGACCAGACCGAGTTCAATCGCCAACTGGCGTCGAATCATGACGACCCGTTCGAGCAGATCGCCGCCCTGTTTGCTGTCCACGAGCGGAATGAGTCCATAGCCAAACTCGAATTCAATCGGCTCGACGGACAACAGGTTGTACACGTTCTCTGGCTTTTTGGTCTGGGCCTGTTCCGATCTCGCCGTCTCCTCGACCTCTTTGGCCAAGAGGCGCTTCTTCGTGACTTGTAGCCGCCAGCCGCCGATGAAAGCCAGTGCGGAAACCGGGAGGACCGCCAAGATTCCAATCGGCGTTAATACGCCGAGGAGAAAGATGACCGATCCGACGACGTACAATGCACGCGGATAGCCGAACACTTGCGACACGACGTCCGTCCCAAGGTTCCCCTCCGACGCCGCACGCGAAACCATCAGGCCCGTCGCGGTCGACAGGAGCAGCGCCGGAATCTGACTGACCAGACCATCGCCGACCGAGAGCAGCGTGTACGTACTCAGTGCCTGTTGAAACGGCATGTGGTGCATCGCGATGCCGATGATAAAACCTGCCACGATGTTGATCGCGACGATGAGCATCGACGCGATGGCGTCGCCTTTCACGAACTTCGAAGCACCATCCATTGCGCCGTAAAAGTCGGCTTCCCGCTCGATGGTCTTGCGCCGCTGACGCGCCTGATCCTCTGTGATGAGCCCCGCGTTGAGGTCGGCGTCGATGGCGATCTGCTTACCTGGCATCGCGTCCAAGGTAAACCGAGCCGCGACCTCGGCCACCCGCTCTGCGCCTCTCGTAATGACGATAAACTGCACGATGATAATGATGAGAAAGACCATAAATCCGACGACGGCGTTACCCTTGATCACGAAGTCGCCGAACGCCTTGATGACGCTGCCTGCGTCCGCCTGGCCTAGAATCAGGCGGGTTGAGGAGATGTTGAGCGTCAACCGGAACAGCGTCGTGATCAAGAGCATCGATGGAAACACCGAGAAGTCAAGCGGTTCCTTCGTGCTCATGGCCACCAACAAAATCGTCATCGACACGAAGATATTGACGATGATAAGCACGCTGAGCAGCGGTTTTGGTACCGGGATGACAATCATGACAATGATCCCAAGCACAAACATCATGACAAACAAATCTGACCGCTTAGCCAACTTCATGATTTATCACCTCCTCGGTACCTGCTTCAGTCGATACACTTGAGCTAGCACTTCCGCAACCGCCTGAAACAAGTCTGCAGGTATTGCGTCCCCCACCTCGGCGACTCGGTACAACGTCTGCGCCAACGGGCGATTTTCCACCATCGGAACCCCCACCTCAGCCGCCCGCGCCTTGATTCGCTGCGCTAGCAGATCGGCGCCCTTGGCGACGACTTGCGGAGCCGCCATCGACGCACTGTCGTATCTGAGCGCAATGGCGAAGTGCGTGGGGTTTGTCACGATGACGTCCGCCTTTGGCACCTCTTGCATCATGCGTCGAAACGCCATCTGTCGCGCCCTCCTGCGGATGACACCCTTCACTTCCTGATTGCCTTCCATCTGCTTCAGTTCGTCCTTGACATCCTGTTTGGTCATTCGGAGTCCCCGCTCGTACTCGAATCGCTGGTACAGAAAGTCGAAGAAGGCAAGCATCACCATAGCGGCTGCGATGCGAATCCCCAGCGAGAACACCATACTACCGACCGCGTACGGCAATTGCGTAACATCCATTTCGCTAAAGGAGCGAATGCGCGAGGCTGAAGGGACGACGACGCTGTATCCGACGAGACCGATGATCGTCAGCTTTAAGAGGGACTTGCACAACTCCACGAGCGTACGCGCGCTAAACATCCGCTTAAAGCCTTCCATGGGCTGAATCCGGCTAAATTTTGGCGCCAGCAACTTCGGTACGAACATGGGCCGCACCTGCGCGACGGCTACTGCCACGCCAATGACGAGCGCGATCCCGACAACCGGCAGCAAAGCTCGCACCGCCATCGACCCTTGAACGAGCAACATGCCAGTCACCGCACTGACCGTCCAATCGGTCGGAATCTGCATGGTGAAATCCCGTTCCATCAGCGACTGCCAACTGCCCCAAATCATCGGTCCACTGACGCGCAACGCCACCAGAATGGCTGTGAGAGCCAGTGCCGAAGTGAGTTCCGGACTCCGCGAGACGTTTCCCTCGCGCCTCGCCTCGTCGCGGCGCTTGGGCGTAGCTCGTTCCGTCTTTTCCCCACTTGCAAACCGTTGCAGTTGCAACACAACCACTGGACTCACCCCCCCATCGCCTGCAGAACGACTTGTAATTGGTTAAATACGAATGAAAACAGTTGATTGAACAAATACATGGTGCCCGGCATCACGATGGCGAACATGGCGAGGCCGGCAAACAACTTCACGGGCAGGCTGACGACGAACACGTTCATCTGTGGCACGGCTCGCGAGAGAAACGCAAACGTAACATCACTCAAAAACAGGGCCACAAGCAACGGAGCAGCCAATTCGACACCCATCGACATCACGAGGCCAGTCAAATGTAAGAGCGTGCCTGGCCAGTCGCTCGGCAAATGGAAGACCCCAATATGAATCACGCTAAAACTGTGCAGGATCGCCAGCATCATCCCATCCAACCCGCCCATTCCGAGGAAATAGAGCGTAAACAGCAGGTTGTACAGGTTCCCCATAATCCCCATCTGCGCCGTCGACCCAGGTGCGACGAGCTGAGCCATGGAAAACCCAATCTGTATATCGACTGCTTGCCCGGCGATCGAGATTGCTGAGAAGACGAGCGTGGCGATAAATCCGAGCAGGAGTCCGATCACGGCCTCCATCACACCGTCGACGATAAATTGTCCAGGGTTCGTCAAAATGTCCGGCACGGGGCTGTCGATCGTGGGCGCCGCCACGTAAGCGAGCCCAAATGCGAGACCGATCTTGGCCCACCTGGGCCACACGTTCATCGACATCAATGGCGATGTAGAAACGAAGGCGACAATTCGCAAACTGACCAATAGAAACAAATCAAAGTGTTGCAGAAGATAGCTCATCAGGTCACATCACATAGCTCATCAGATTCGACAGGATATTCGTCGTGAAATCCGTCAAATTGGTCAGCATCCACGGGCCGAAAATCAAGAGCGCCACGATGACCGCCACAATCTTTGGAACGAAGGCGAGCGTTTGTTCCTGAATCTGCGTGGTAGCTTGAAAAATGCTGACCAAGAGGCCCACGGCCAGACCGAGCAACAGCACCGGTGCAGTAAGCTTCACGACGAGCCACATAATCTGCGCACCGAGGCCCATCACAAAAGTTTCGTTCACAATTCCATCCTCCCGCGCACTATGTCGCATATCCTGCCAGCAGGGATTTGACGACCAGGTACCAACCATCCACCATGACGAACAACAGGATTTTAAACGGAAGTGAAATGACCACTGGCGGTAACATCATCATGCCCATCGACATCAGCGTCGTGGCGACGACTAAATCAATCACCAAAAAAGGAAGATAGATCATAAAGCCAATTTGAAACGCCGTCTTCAACTCGCTGATGGTGTATGCAGGCACAAGTGCACTCAAGGGAATGGATTGCGGATGTTTGGACACATCCTTCGGCATCGCCTCATGACGGTACTGCATGAACAACTCCAGATCGGTGATGCGCGTCTGCTTTTCCATAAATACCTTGAACGGGAGTTCCGCTCGCTGCAACGCCACCGTCTGTGAGATCTTGCCGTTCAAATATGGCTGCAACGCCTGTTGATTCGCTTGTTCAAGCGTTGGCTGCATGACAAACATCGTGATAAATAAGGCCAGGCCCACTAGGACTTGATTAGGTGGAGTCGTCTGCAACGACAAAGCGTTGCGAATAAACGACAACACGACAATCACTCGAGTGAAGCAAGTCATCAGGATAAGTGCGGCCGGCGCCAACGTGAGAACCGTCAACAGGAGAATGATCTTCACCGTGTCCGCGACTGAGGACGGACCCGTTCCGCTTCCGACACTCACGTTTAGACCCGGAAGGATAGAGGAGTTATCAGTCGCCGCGTGCACCCAACTGAACGTGCCAGCGATCATCCACACGCCCAGAAGCGCTACGCCGCCCAACCATAACCAGCGATTGCGCATTCCCAATTTCAACATCGTTTTCACCGCCGTTCTCCTATCCATCCCGGTGTTGATTCCGACGCAGTTCAGCCAACGCACTCCCCAGTGCCTGTCCGAAGGACGCCTTGTCGACATCCGGGGAGAGCGATTCATAGCTGTCTGTGACCTCGGCCAACATCCGAACATCTTCTCCGACGCCAATCAGGTAGCGCTTGTCGCCCACTTCTACCACTTGCACAGACCGGTTCGGCGCCAACTGCCGCGCGGCGATCACCTGAATGGCCCCCCTCTGCTGAACGTTCGCACGCTTTGCGAGAAAGCGCACGAGCAAAACGATCAACAGTACGACGACGACCAGCGCGATGACGAGGTTGATGATGGCGTGTGCAGCCGTCGTCCCCGTCGCAAAGCTGGTGCTCGTTGCGGTCGAATTCGTCACCGCACGGACAGTGGGCGTCACATCGATGCTCATCACCTACGCACCTCCGGCGTCCAAACCCAAATTGCCATCTGCCTCATCGTCAGCGCAACGCCTTTTGGACGGCCTCAATGACGCGATCCGCCTGAAACGGCTTGACGATAAAGTCCTTTGCCCCAGCCTGAATCGCATCGATCACCATCGCCTGCTGCCCCATGGCGGAACATACGATAACCCTAGCCTGTGGATCAATGGCGCGGATCCGCTTCAGCGCCTCAATCCCGTCCACCTCCGGCATGGTGATATCCATCGTGACGAGGTCCGGTTTCAATTCCTGGTAGCGCTCGACGGCCTGTGCGCCATCCGCAGCCTCACCGACAACCTCGAACCCGTTTTTGGAGAGAATGTCCTTGATCATCATCCGCATGAAAGCCGCATCGTCCACAACTAAAATCTTCGCCAAATTGTTCACCTCATTGAATGTATAGTCGCATCAGGATAGCTTGGTTACCCGCTGGTCCTGGCTGATGATATCTGTCACGCGCACGCCGAAATTCTCATCGATGACAACGACTTCGCCGATGGCGATACGCTTGTTGTTCACCAAGATGTCAACCGGCTCGCCGGCCAGTTTGTCCAGTTCCAAAATCGACCCGGGCCCCAACTCGAGGATCTCGCGCACCATCTTTTTCGCTCTCCCCAACTCCACCGTGACATTGAGCGGAACGTCGAACAGGAGCGACAGATTTCTCGGTGGAACAGGGGCGGCTGACTCGTCGAAGTCCGCAAACTCCGGTTGACGCACGTGAACTGGGTTTTTCGGCAGAGCGTCTGCTTGTGCGGCGGGCGCGCTCCCCATCGCAGAGTAGGCGTCGAGTGCTGCACTCACAGATGTAGCCGACTGAATAGCCTCCGATTCCACCTGCGCCGCAGCCCTCGTTTCAGGCCTTGCCGTTGTCTCCGCGGCAGACGCACTGGGCACACTCTCGACCCGCGCGGCCTCAGTCGACTGATTCGCGGGAACCGGCCCCATGAGCAAGGTCGAGACCATTTCTCGCGCAAAACTTAGCGGCAACAACTGCATGATCCGCGAGTCGATGAGGTGCCCGACCTTCAATTGAAACTCGACGTTGACCACTTCGCCCTCGCCCACGTACGAATGGCCTTCCGGCGTAGAAAAATCGATGATATCCACTTTCGGCGGCGAAATGTTGATGTAGCGGCCAAACATCTGGCTCATCGCCGTCGCCGCCCCGCCCATCATCTGGTTCATCGCCTCTCCGACAGCGCTCAGATGCAACTCGTTGAGTTCTCCCTCGACGTTCGTGCCGTCGCCGCCCATCATCAGGTCCGCGATGGTCTTCGCGTCATTCATCTCAATGGCGAGTGCGTTCGACCCAAGCAACCCTTCGGTGAACTCTACGGCGACCATGACATACGGCTGCGGGAAATTTTCCTGGACGGACGCAGGATCAATCACGGTCACCGTCGGCGTCGTGATATCGACCCGGTGCTGCAGCAGCGTAGAGAGCGACGTCGCGGCCGAGCCAAAACTGATGTTGCCGATCTCCCCGAGCGTATCCGCCTCCTCGGGGCTCAACAACTCCGCGGGACCCGTCGGCGGATTCCCGCCACTGAGCAGTGCATCTATTTCATCTTGAGACAATTTCATCTGGTCACTCACTGTCGCTAGCCCCCTCCCATTCGCGCAAAATTTTGATGGCGTAATTTCGGTTACGCTTCCCGATGCTTCCCCAATACGCGACCGTTCCATCGACAAAGACGAGAGCAGGATCGCGAATCGATTGGCGAAGGAGGACCGTGTCACCGACTTCCAAATGCAGTACTTCATTGACCGTCAGCTCAGTCGATCCTAACTGTACCTCGACCTCGACCGGCACCTTCAGCACGTGCGACCTGACCTTTTCGTCTTCCTCTGCGACAGGCTGCCGTCTGCGGCCGGAGTCCATGAAGTGGCGATTGCTGAGCGTGGGCATCACAGGTTCCACGGTGGTATGCGGAATGCACAAGTTGATAAGGCCTGTCGTGTCGCCAATGCGAACGCTCATCGCAATGACCAGGACGGTCTCGTTTGGAGTCGTGAGTTGCAGAAACTGCGGATTGCTCTCGAGTCCCACAAACTCCGGTTCTACGTCCGCGACGCCCCGCCAGGATTCTGCCAGTAACTCGGCCGCTGGCGTGATGAGTCGACGCACCAGCGTCGTTTCGATATCCGTCAACTCCCGCTCGCGATATGCACCTGCGTTGTCCCCACCCATAAATCGGTCGAGCATGGCAAAGACGACCTGAGGGTTCATCTCGAGAACGACGCGCCCTTCCAAGGGCGTCATCTCCATCAGGTGCAGCACGGTTAGCATCGGAATCGAGCGAATGAACTCCTCGTACGGGACTTGGTCGACCGATTCGACCTGTATTTGAATCACGGTGCGAAGTTGTCCCGACAAATGCGTCGTCAACAGCCGCGAAAAGTGCTCGTGGATTCTCCGCAACGCGCGCAGGTGATCCTTGGAAAACCGCATGGCTCGGCGAAAATCGTAGGAACGGACCCGCGAGGCGCGATCGTCTGACCGAATTTCGTTCGCGTCGATCTCGCCGTTGTGAATAGCGGACAAGAGCGCATCAATTTCGGATTGTGATAGAACTTCTGACACGGCGTTCGCCCCCTTCCCGACTTATTGCACGAGCACCTGCGAAAAATAGATATTCGTGACGCTACCCGTTGGCAGCATGTGATTGACGCTTTTCAAAATCGTCTGCTTGAGACTGTTCAATCCCTTGTCGTTGCGCAACTGGTCGGGCGTGTACTGCCTCATGATCTGGTTGATGCTGTCTTCGATCTGGCTCTGCATCAAGGTGAGCTCATTCTTCGTAGCTTTCTTATCCGCCTGCAGTGTCACTGTAAATTGGATGAGTCCTGACGTTTGCAGATTGGTTGTCATCTGCGGCAACGATACCTGCAATGCCGCGGCTTCCTTGGCCGATAGCTGGTGTGTCGCCGTCGCCGCCGTCGCCGCCTGATGGCGGTGATGTTTCAAGTACATCGCGGTCGCCACAGTACCCCCAGCGACAACGAGAATGATGAGGATGATGATAAGCATCACCCGCACTGGACTCTTCACTTCCTTACCCCCTTACCGGTGTCGGCCGCGACCAAGCCGATCCTGCGATAGAAATCGGCCACGAACTGTTCAATCACGTCAGGCTTCTCAGAAACGATATACTTGTGCCCGTTGGACAGCGTGATGACAGAATCAGGCGTCGCCTCTACACTCTCGATGAGCAAAGGGTTTAACCAAAGTTCAGAGCCATTTAGCCGCGTCAGCCGAACCATTCTCTCTCTCTCTTTCCCATGCGGCGCGCGCCCTCACAGCGCGCGCCCTCTCAATCGGTGTTACGAGTTCTTCATGTTGACGAGTGCCTGAAGGATGGTGCTGTCTGTGCCGATGACGTGCGTGTTTGCCACGTAGCCGTTCTGGGCCACAATCATCTCCGAGAACTCGTTCGAGAGGTCGACGTTCGACATCTCAAGTTCGCCTGACGACAAGGTACCCGTACCAGCGGTGGTGTCGTTCGGCGCCGCGTACGTCACCTGGCCAGCTGACGGCACGACGCCGTACATGTTGTCGCCAACCTTCTCCAACCCGGCAGGGTTGGGAACCGTGCCGAGTGCCATATAGCCCACCGTATACGTCTTGCCGTCACTGCCGGTCACGTTGATGCTCCCATCCTCGCCAATTTGAACGTTCGGCGACGACGGCAACGTCACGCCGCTTGGGGCGACACCGGCCAGCATCGTCGATAAGTTGACCGGTACGAGGCCTGTCTCGTTCGTCGTGGCGCTCGGCGCGGTCGAACCCTGAAAGCCCATCGCCACGAACCCGTTGGGCAGCACCAAATCGTCATTGCTGTCCACCGTGAAGTCGCCCGCGCGCGTCAGGTACGTTGAGCCGGATGTCGCCCCGCCGGTGTTCGACTTCACGACGAAAAACCCCGCGTTGTTGATCGCCAGGTCGGTGGGGCTGCTCGTCGTCTGATCAGGTCCCCCAGACATATCGAGCTGCGTACCGGTCACCTTCACACCAAGGCCCACCTGCTGTGGGTTGGTGCCGCCAAGGCCACCCGTCGTACCCGCGTTGCCGCCCGAGAGCGTCTGGCTGAGCACGTCGCCAAAATCGGTCCTCGAAGACTTGAAGCCAACCGTGTTGACGTTCGCGATGTTGTTGCCCACGACGTCGAGATCCGTTTGAAATGCCTGCATGCCAGATATGGCAGAACTCATGGAACGAAGCATCAATAATCACCCTCCTGGAGTTGCGCCGCCCTATCGGTTCAGTCGATCCCCAATAGGCAAGCTTCCACTGGCGTGGTCCGGCTTGTTCACGACAACGACGCTGTCTATTTGTGTAACGATGGTATTCGGTTCGTGTTGCATCGCGGTCACCACGGTGCGCGATGGCAGATTCACGACCAGACCTGCCTGTCCGACGATCATGTAGGCATTTTTTGACCCTTTCGACTGAGCCTGATTCGCCACCTGATCCATGGCGACAAGGTCTGACTGCGATAGAGATAGGCCCCTTTGAGCCAGGCGCTGTTGTGCATGCGCGCTGATGTTCCACGCGCTGCTTTGCCGATCCGCCGCCGCCGTAAGCGCCGCCTGAAACGTTCCACCCGGATCTGCGGTTTGTCCGGGTTTCGCCGGACTCGACGCTCGAGACGTGGTCAAGGGCCGCCACGTGGAGATGGCATTGTGCAACTCACTCACGACATCTGCACCACCTGCGACAGCGGATACGATGTGCCATTGACCACAACCTGTGGCTCGCCATTCGATATCTTGATCGACGACACCTGTCCCGTCACCGTGTTGCCACTGCCGTCATCGACGGAGATATTCGTGCCGATGAGCTGATGCTCAAACGCCACCGAAGTAACCGATTGTAACGACTGAACGGCGGATAGAATCTGCGAGTCGGTATTGGCCACGTCCGTCATCTGCTCGAGCGCACTGAACTGCGCCAACTGCGCCACCATCTGCGTGTTGTCTTGCGGTTGCAGTGGGTCTTGATTCTGAAGTTGCGCAACCAACAGCTGTAAGAACGCATCCTGACCGAGCGTTTGGCTCTGGTTGAGCACCGTTGACGCTCCGGATTGCGCCTGCGCGCTCTGCGAAGCGGACGAAGTCGACGAAATAGAAGATGACATCCTTTTTTTCCTCCCTTCCACGTTAGATTGACAGACTAATGTCCCCCCCGTGTTGAACAGGGGATGCGGCGACCGCTTCGTTCACGGTCATCGCCCCGCCGGACGAATCGGACGAACTCGCGGAGCGCTCTGGCGAAGGCTCTTGTTGACGTTGCCCTCCGCCACCTGTCTGCGCATCGCTCTGCCCATACGACAGCTGGAAATTGGCGACATTCAAGCCCAGGTCCTGTAGATTCTGCTGTAAAGACGGCATCTGCTGATTCAACCACGCGAACGTAGCGGCCTGGCTGGCGACCACCTGGATCTGCAAGCCATCGGCGCCCTTCGTGACGGTCACATCGAGTTGCCCCATGCCCTGCGGCAAAATTTGTACCTGAAGTTTCGAGTTGTCAGCGGCAGCCTTGACCGAGATCAACTGGCCAAACTGCGAGAGCGCATCCGGCTGACGAACATCTACCTGCGCAGCGCCGCTAGCCTGCTCCGACGACACAGGTGCCTTTGTCTCCACCGTGCCAGCTGTCACAGCCGCGAACTGCGCATCAGCACCCGTCGCGGACGACAGGGGTTGAGCTTTGTCAGACGCACCGCTTGTCTCGCTGTCTGTAGATGACCCCCGATGAGTCGTGTGGTTCGCCTTCGACAAGAGCGTCGCGACTCGCAAATCCGACGTGGCCAGACCAGCGCTGTCGGAAGTGCTCGCACTGCTGCTTGCGTTTTGATCCGTGGAGGACGACAACGAGACATCCGTCAACGGCTTAGCCACGCGCGCTCCAAGCCCCACGGCCTGACTCTTTTTGACCGCATCCGCCAATGCCGACGCAACCTCAGAGTCATCGTCGGTCGACGCATCGAGACGTTTGGCACTCGCCAAATCCACTCCATTCGCCGCATCACTCTCAGCTGTCGTCATCTTGTCTCCACCGACTGCCGCGAGTTTCGTTGCGGTCGATCCGCCAACTGGATGCAGACCTTTCGACCCGTGTCCGGCGGTGGTCGTCAAGGACGCTGCCGGTGCCACGCCACCTTTGCTTTGCTCCGAAGCACCAGCCTTGTCGGCGACTGTTTGAAGGGCCGCAGTGCCGTTCGTCCCGAGCATCGCGAGTAGCAAGTCGTCAAATACTGCGCCGTTTTGGCTATCCGACGCACCAGGGACGCCGCCGCTCGCGATTGGCGCGGAGGCTGCGCCTTTGCGCAACACTTGCATTCTATTTCACCTCCCTTCAACGAGATCGACTCACGCGATATCAAGGAGTAGTTCCCGCCGGAGTAGTTCCCACCGCGGCTGTCGAATTGGCAGTCGAGTTACTGGTACTCGCTGATGCGATCTGCGCGTCGTCGGCAGCCTGCTGAACGACCGTGCTGGCAAACGCGGTCGGCAGGTCCTGCACGATGGGACCAGACGTATCTGCTGGCATCGCCGCGACGACCCACGCGGCCTCATTGGCTCCCATTTTTTGCAGAACCGAAGCTGCGGCCTGGGCATCCATCTGTGCCAGGATGTTCGCTTCCTGCTGCGCGCTCTGCACATGGTTGGTCGTCACCTGTTGTTGTTTTTGCATCGTCTGCAATTGGTTCTCTAGGTCCTGAATTTGGCTCTTTTGTGCCTGTGCCTGCTGCGACAGCGCCGCATTCGTAGACTTCAGTTTTGAAATTTCCTGTTGGTCGGCTTGCACCTTCTGCGAAGTGGCACTGAGCCCCGCCGTCTGAGATGCGGCACTACTGTGGCGTAATCCGAGCACCTCAAGCGACGTCTGCCAGACTGGAACGCCGACGAACTGCAGCGCGACGCCGATGACAATGGCGGCCACGATAATGGGAATGACGCCGACGAAGACAATCCAAGCCAATCGACTCATTCCACGGCGTTCCTTTTGCTCGCCCCTCTTCGGAACAGCCTTTTGTGCGTTCACCTTCGTCGCCATTACAAATCCGTCCTTTTAAATCTCTTCAAAGCCTCGTCGTCCGCCTCTACCTGAGACTTGCGCAGCGCATCCACCTTGTCGGACGCCCGTGCATCAGTTGCGATGCGCGACCACTTTTCCTGTTCGAAATAAGCATCGCGCAGCTTGCCTTGCTGGATATGGACATGCCCCTGCAACGCCTCCCACTCGCGTTCAAGCTTTTGCTTTCGCACTTCGAGCGACGCCTGATAGGACGCATAGGAGCGGACGTACGAGACGCCGGCGACGTTCGCCAAGCGCTCCCTGGTCTCCCGCGACCGTTCGTCCAGTTGCTGCCACTGCATCTGCAAGGCCTGTTGCTCCTGCAACAAACGCGAATAAGCCGACTCCTCGATCTCCTGCAAATCCTGTTTCAGCTTGTGGAATCGCGTGGCAAAAGCGGTGAATTCACGCACGTCGTCACACCCCCGTAATCTGACCCAACGTCTCAATCGTCGACGACATATCCGTCAAATCGTCCGTCCCTTGCGTGAGCAGAGCATTCACCTCAGGCACCTTCGCAATCGCCATATCGGTATCGACATCGGAGCCTGAACGGTACGCGCCAATGCGCAGCAGGTCCTCCACATCGCGAAACCGGCTCAACCACGTCCGAGCGAGTTGCGCGGCACTTTGGTGCCGTTTGTCGGCCACCGTCGAAAATAGTCGAGATACGCTGCTCAATACGTCAACAGCAGGGAAATGTCCTGCATTGGCAAGTTTTCGCGACAGGACGATGTGACCATCGAGAATCCCGCGAACCGTATCGGCGATCGGGTCATTCATGTCGTCCCCATCCACCAGCACGGTGTAGAACGCGGTGATCGAACCCGTCTCGCCTGGCCCTGTTCGCTCGAGCAACTTGGGCATCGCAGCGAAGACGGAAGGCGTGTACCCCCTCGCGGTTGGAGGCTCTCCGGCCGCCAATCCGACCTCCCGTTGCGCCATCGCGAAACGGGTGACGGAATCCATCATAAAATTGACGTGGAGCCCTTCGTCGCGAAAGTGTTCGGCGATCGCCGTGGCGACAAACGCGGCTTTCAACCGAATCAGCGCCGGTTGATCAGAGGTGGCGACCACCACCACACTGCGCTTTAGGCCTTCCTCGCCGAGATCGCGTTCGATAAACTCGCGCACTTCTCGCCCGCGCTCGCCGACGAGGGCGATCACGTTGACGTCCGCCGCGGTTCCCCGAGCGATCATCGACAGCAGCGTGCTCTTGCCGACGCCGCTGCCCGCGAAAATGCCCACGCGCTGGCCGTTCCCGACCGTGAGCAGACCGTCGATTACGCGTACACCTGTTTGCACAGCGTGTTCGATCCGCCGCCGCCGCAAAGGATCAATCGGCAACTGTTCGATCTCTCGCGCCACCACATCGCGAATTGGCCCCAAGCCATCCATCGGTTGACCGAGACCATCGACAATGCGCCCGAGCAACCCGGCACCGCAGTTGACCGTCAGCCGCGTGTGCAGCGCCAGCACATCGGCACCAGGACCGATGTCGCCCAGTTCTCCCAACGGAACGAGGACGAGATTCCCCTCGCGAAACCCAATGACCTCGGCTCTGCACTGGGAGCGCTGGCCGTAAATCAGACAGATGTCGCCGAGGCTTGCCAAAGGGCCACTCGATTCGACCGTCATGCCGATCACCTTGGTGACCTTTCCGTAGACCTTGACAAGGGTGGCAGTTGGCAGCTGTGCCACAAACGCTTTAAGTGTCTGCTCCACCGGCGGTATCCCCCTGCTGTAACGTCAACTCGTGTAGGGTGTGTCGCAACTCATCCAACCTCGTGCGGACCGTGGCATCGACGCGCCCGCCGGTGCCGCGGATATCGCAGTCGCCGGGCGCCAGCGTCGGATCGGGGACGATTGTGATCTCCCACTCCCCGTAATTCAGCATCTTCCACTTCGGGTGCGCTTGCCGGGCAGCTGCGTAGTCATCTGGATGCACCCGCACCTGCACCGAGGTACTGTGAATGACATAGTGGAGCAACTCTTCAACCATGGCACTGATGTTCGCAGGCTCAATAGCCAATTCGCGATACAGCAACTTCTCCACTGCGACCATCGCCACTTCTTCAAGGACGGGCTGCAGTGCGGCGATGCTATGCACACGTTGCTCCTCAACGGCTTGGGCGATCCCGGTCAAAGCGACTTGCTCCTTGGCCTTCCACTCCCCCAGCGTCACGTTCGCTTCCTCTCTGCCGCGGCGAAGTCCCTCTTCAAAGCCAGCGCGTTCTGCCGCCTCGCGAACGCTTAACGCCTCGCTCTGAGCGCGCTCCACCAATTCCTGCGCCTGTGCCTTCGCGCTCGCGAGCATCTGTTCACACGCCGCTTGGGCTTCGGCGAGGATGGCCGCCGGATCGACAACCGGTTCCCCTTCGACAGAAACTGCCTGCAGGCCGACCGCAATCTCCACGTCGGCCGTGGCTACCGGGATAGGTTGCGTTCCGTCAGGCAACCACGTCGACGTCAGATGCTTCAGCACGTTAGACAATGATGTCGTCACCTCCGCCGTGCGACACGACAATTTCTCCAAGGTCTTCAAGATGCCTGATGACACCCACTATGCGCTGTTGTGCATCCTCGACGTCGCGCAGGCGAACAGGACCCATGTACTCCATGTCCTCCTGGAACGTCTCGGCCATCCGCTTGGACATATTGTTGAACAGAACTTCCTTGACATCGTCTCGCGATACCTTGAGAGCCAGTTGAAGGTCCCGGGCGTCCACCTCGCGGATGACGCGCTGAATGGCCTTGCTGTCGAGGAAGATAATGTCCTCGAAGACAAACATCCGCTTCTTGATCTCGTCCACGAGATCCGGGTCCTTCGTCGACAATTTTTCGAGAATCCCCTTCTCAGTACTCCGATCGACGCCGTTTAAGATCTTCACGATAGCCTCGATTCCACCGGCCTGTGCACTGTCTACCGTGGTCATCGTCGACAGCTTTGACTCCAGGATGTCTTCCACTTCAGCGATGACATCCGGTGAAGTCCCCTTCATCGTGGCGATCCGCCGCGCGACGTCCGCTTGCAAATCGGCCGGCAACGCAGAGATGATCATCGCCGCCTGGTCCGCATCCAGATACGAGAGGACGAGCGCCACTGTCTGTGGATGCTCATCCTGAATGAATCCAAGAACCTGATTCGGATCCGCCTTTCGCGCGAAGTGAAACGGGCGAACTTGTAAAGCAGAGGTCAAGCGGTTAAGGATGTCCTCTGCCTCTTTTCCGCCGAGCGCCTTTTCGAGTACGTCGCGCGCGTACTGGATGCCTCCGGTCTGAATGTACTCCCGAGCCATCGCGAGATCGCGAAACTCCTCGAGGATGTGCTCCCGTTGCTCAAAATTCACTTTGCTGACGTTCGCGATCTCGAAAGTGAGCTGTTCGACTTCTTCGTGCGACAGCCGCTTAAAGACGCTTGCCGCCACGTCCTGGCCAAGCGCGATGAGAAGGACGGCAGCCTTCTGACGACCTGAAAGTGTCTGTTGGCGTTGCACCACTCATCGCCTCCGATGTTCAAAATACGGTAAATTTCTACTCGGACAACCAAGTGCGCAAGAGACTTGCAAAATCGTCCGGGCGCTGACGCGCCATGCCCATCAACTGATTCATCAACAACTCGTCCTCGGTCGGAGGCAGTTCCTCGAGCTCCGCGTCATAAGCGTCCTTGACGTGAGCTTCGATATCTGTCATCTGAGCCGACTGCCTGCGCCTGCGCCAGAGGAAGAAACCGACGCCGAGCAGCGCCGCGATGAGCGCAAGGATGCCGTAGAGTTTGAAGTTCGAAGCCGTCGACGCCAGAGTCGTGTTCTGCGCCGGCGTAAACGGCACACTCGAAACAGATACGGTATTCGCCGCCTGCGTCGTCGCGCTCTGACCGACCAAATTCGTGACAAAGGACTTGATCTGTTTGACCTCAGCCGGCGTGATCGCCTTGTCGTTGCTGTTCAACAGGACGCCAACGCTATAGCCCTGAATTTGCATCGGGTCGTCAGTCGTCGTCGAATTTTGGTAGCTGTAATCGTAGTTCGTCGTCGTATTCGTCTGCGTCGACGTGGAATTCCCCGTCGAGGAACTAGACGCGCTGTACGAACTGGTACTGTTCGGGTTGCTGCCCGCCTGACCCGCAGGTCCACCTGCCTGTGTGCCATTGGTCGACTGCGACTTGTTGACTTGCTGACTGGTCACAAAACCGTTTGTCGAATTCGGGGCATTTTGAAGAACATGAGACTGACTCTGCGTCTGGTTGAACGTCACATTGGCGTGCACGACCACGACCGCGTTATCCGGGCCGACAATTTGTTGCAAGCCGCTAGTCAGCTTTTGCGTCATGTCGTTCTCGACCGACTGGCGCATCGCGAGTTCGCTCGACGCCCCGCCTACAGCCGTGTTCGCGGCACTCGAGGAACTCGAGAGCGTATTGCCGTATTGATCGACGACCGAGACGTTGTCCACCGACAAGCCTGTGACGGAGTGCGCCACGAGCTGCTGAATGCCAGCGACTTGAGTCGCGGACAGTTGGACTCCGTTGCCCAGCGTCACAAACACTGAGGCCTTAGCGTCCGTCGTCGGCTGACTGACGAACAACTGCTGCTGGGGCATGACGATATGTACCTGTGCCGACTCGACTCCATTAATGCTTGAAATCGTCTCGTTCAGGCTCTGTTGCAGCGCATCCAACACCTGGATATTAAATTCATCCTGCGTCATTCCGAGGGAATTGCTCACACTCGAATACCCGATGTACCCCGATTGTGGAAGTCCCGCCTCCGCCAACTGGACGCGCGCTTGGTTTGCATCCTTCGACGGCACTAATACGGAAGTCCCTTGGATTTCATTCGGAATTTTGAGCGTCTGCAACTGGGTCTGGACTTGCCCTAAAGATTTATCGTCTAACCCGCTCATCACCATCACGTAATGCGGACGCGACACGACCCAAAGCATGGCCGAGAGCGCCGCGACCACGGCCACCGCAATCACAATCGCATTCCGACGCATGTTGGGTGATACAGACTTCCAGCGGTCGACGACCCGCGTCCACATCCCACGCAGGGTTTCGTTCAAGATGGTTCACCCTCTATCTATAGCTGTCAAACCTGCATGTTCATGACCGTCTGATAAGCGCTCGTCACGCGGCTAGCCACTTGTGAGACCATATCAACTGCGAGCGACGCCTGTTGTTCGGCGACCATCAATTGACTCGCGGTCACTGATCCGCCCGTCGCATAGGACTGAGCGAGTTGATCCGCCGTATCGCTGACTTGATTCACCTTGTCTAGCTCCTGCGCCAAAAAATCAGAAAAGCTAGGTTGCCCAGAAGCTGGAGCCTGGGTCGACGAAGTCATCTGTCCAAGTGCCCCGGACAAAACGGACTGTACACCTTGAATCGCCATACTACATCACCTCTTACTTGCCGATGCTGAGCGCATCGACATCCATCTGTTTGGCCGCGTCGAACGCGGTCGCATTGGCCTCATAGGCACGCGACGCCGTCACCATGTCGACCATCTCTG
The DNA here is from genome assembly GCA_029166985.1 of Alicyclobacillus fastidiosus. Taxonomy (GTDB): domain Bacteria; phylum Bacillota; class Bacilli; order Alicyclobacillales; family Alicyclobacillaceae; genus Alicyclobacillus; species Alicyclobacillus fastidiosus_A. Next base: position 2,916,017 of record CP119138.1, read on the forward strand.
TCGCGATATCGACGTTCGGCATCTGCACGTATCCGTTCACCGCATCTGGACTGCTCGGGTCATAGACCGATTTCAACGGACTGGTGTCCTGCGTAATCGACGTGACTTGTACGCCGCCGTCACCGGTCGCCATCGTGGCGCCCAACACGTTCTGAAAGGACGCACTCTGCGATGCTGGCGCAAAGTTCACGATCTCACGGCGATAAGGACCGCCTTGTGGTGTCCGCGTCGTATTCGCATTCGCGATGTTGTTCGAAATCACGTTTAGCCACAATTGGTTGGCCGTCAATCCGCTCGCGGCGATGTTCATACTCGACGTATCAAACACGCGCATCAACCTCCCTGAATCGCGGTAGTCAAACGCTGAAAGCGCGTCGACAGATCCTGTGCAAGCACTTCGTATTTGACCTGATTTTCTGCGACGTCGACCATTTCCGAACTGAGGTCTACGTTGTTCCCGTCGTTATCGACAGTCGAACTCGTATCCGTGTAGACAGTCGGCTGTACGTTCGGAAGATTGTTCAAAGTGCTCCCCGACGTCGACAGAGGGATATGCGTCTCGCCCATCTGAGCCTGTGGAGCTGAGTTCAACGCCTGTTGAAAGTACGTCTCAAACGCCACGTCCTGGCGTTTGTAGTTTGGCGTTTCTGCGTTCGCTATGTTATTCGCATAAACTTGTTGACGCAGTGTTGCCGCATCGAGCGACATTTGCAGTACCTGCATCGTATTCACTCTTCACTCTTCCCCATCCGCACATTTTGCTATTTTTCGACGACAGTGTAATGATTCGTCGAATCCTGTCATAATCCTGCACATTTGAAACGCACGCAGTGGCGAATTTGCTAAGAAGTTCATGGACTGATCACAAAAAAGCAACCAGGGTGCCAACGACATCCTGGTTGCTTTTTTGGAATGTATGGATACTGCTTTTTTACAGAATAAACTGACTGACGTCGCGGTTCTTGACAATCGACTGCAGTTTCTCGTCGACGTACGCCGCAGTTATGGAAAGAGACTGCAGGTTGACGTCTGGCGCCTCAAACGACAAGTCCTCCAGGACTTTCTCGACAAGTGTGTGCAGTCGTCTTGCACCGATGTTCTCCGTGTCCTGATTCACCTGTTGAGCCATCTGTGCGATCCGCGTGATGGCGTCGTCGCTGAACGTCACCGCGATGCCCTCGGTTTCAAGCAGGGCGGCATACTGTTTGAGCAACGAGTGCTCCGGTTCGCGCAAGATCCGCTCGAAATCGCCTGCCGTCAAAGGCTCTAGCTCGACGCGAATCGGGAAACGTCCCTGAAGTTCCGGGATCAGGTCGGATGGCTTCGCCACGTGAAACGCGCCTGCTCCAATGAACAACATGTAGTCCGTCTTCACGGCGCCATACTTGGTCGTGACAGTCGATCCTTCGACGATCGGAAGGATATCCCGCTGCACGCCTTCCCGCGAAACATCCGCGCCCCGCTGTTCCTTACCCGCGATTTTATCCATCTCGTCAATGAAGATAATCCCTTGGTTTTCAGCGCGATAAATCGCCTCTGCATTGACTGCATCAGCGTCGATCAAGCGCCCTGCCTCTTCCTGCGTGAGGACCTTGCGCGCCTCGCGCACGGTCATCTTGCGTTTGCGCGTCTGCTTCGGCAATAGATTTCCGAGCGCCTCTTGGATATTGCCAAGACTCTCAGCCCCCATTCCAGGCATGAAACCGAGCGACATACCACTCGACTGTTCCTCAACGTCGATCTCCACGTAGTGGTCTTCCAATTCACCGAGGTCCAGCTTGTGCCTCGTGCGGCGTCGTTCTTCGCGAACCGAATCGGAACTGGCCTCGTGCGACGGCCGCTCCTGCTGCCCGCCGCCGAACAGCATCTCGAACGGATTCCCCATCTTTCGCCGCGCGTTCGGATCTGGCACGAGCGCGTCGACGATCCGATCGTTGGCGCGTTCCTCGGCCTCCTTCTGAACCTTCTGCGCGTGTTCAGCCTTCACCATCCGAACGGCCGTCTCGACCAGGTCTCGCACCATCGCCTCGACGTCGCGGCCGACGTAACCAACCTCTGTGAACTTCGTCGCTTCGACCTTGATGAACGGCGCACCGACCAATTTTGCCAAACGGCGTGCGATTTCCGTCTTGCCAACGCCAGTGGGTCCGATCATCAAAATGTTCTTCGGCGTCACTTCTGCCTGCAAGTCCGACGGCAGTTGCGCCCGCCGCGCACGGTTGCGGAGTGCGACGGCGACAGCGCGCTTCGCGCCGCGCTGCCCCACAATGAACTTATCTAAGTGCTCCACGATTTGCCGCGGCGTCAATTCCTGTTCTATCGACACGTGATTCCCTCCCTCAAATCAGAGGCTCGACGGCTTGTCAGCGAGCCTCTTGCCACGTCTTAGCCTACTGTCTCCACGATGATGTGGTCATTCGTAAAGACGCAGATCTCCGATGCGATTTGCAACGCCTTCTGCGCGATCTCCGCGGCCGGCAATTCCGTATTGCGGGCGAGCGCACGTCCGGCAGAGAGCGCAAACGCTCCGCCTGAACCAATTGCGCAAATCCCATCGTCCGGCTGAATCACTTCGCCGCCACCCGAGACGATGAACAAATCGTCCTCATTCATCACGATGAGCATCGCTTCCAGCTTGTGTAACACCTTGTCGGAGCGCCATTCCTTCGCCAATTCCACAGCGGCGCGCTGAAGATTGCCCTGGTACTCCTCCAGCCGCTTTTCGAACATCTCAAACAGCGTGAACGCATCTGCGACAGAACCGGCGAAACCAGCGACTACTTTGCCGTGATAGAGTCGGCGAACCTTTCGCGCCCCTTGTTTCATAATCATGCTGTTGCCAAGTGTCACCTGGCCGTCGCCTGCCATGGCCCCCTTGCCTTCATTCAGTACAGCAAAAATCGTGGTGGCATGCATGGATTGGTCCACGCGCGTCACTTCCCTTCTGTTTCGCGTGCTCGCTCAGATCTTGGATGGCTGTCTTGATAAACGCGCGTCAAACGCTCACGCGACGTATGTGTGTAAATCTGCGTACTCGATAAACTTGCGTGGCCAAGCAACTCTTGGACACTGCGCAAGTCCGCCCCGCCGTCGAGCAGGTGCGTGGCAAACGTGTGGCGCAATCCGTGCGGGCTCAGCCGACGAAGTCCCGGCACTTCGGCAATGCGCTTGTCGAGGATCCGTCGGACGCTCCGGTCGGTCAACCGCCCGCCGCGCTGGTTGACGAACAGCGCTTGCCCCTTTGCCACCTTCTGGCGCTGTTCGAGGTAGTGGACCAGCGCCGCCTGGGCCTTTGAACCCAAAATCACGTAGCGCTCCTTCGCCCCCTTGCCGAAGACGAGTGCCAATTGTTCCTGTACCATGACGCTGTCGACATCGAGTGCGACGCATTCGCTGACGCGAACCCCAGTTCCGTAAATGAACTCGAGCAAGGCTCTGTCTCGCACGTCCGCAAACGACTTGCCCTCGATGTGATTTAAGAGGTTCTCCACCTCTTCTTGGTAAAAGTACTGCGGCATCGTTTTGTCCTTTTTCGGCAAAGCCAGAGACCGTGCGACATTCGCCGTGACGAGCTCTTGCTGCTCGAGAAAATCGAAAAAGGATCTGTAACACGACAGCCTTCTGGCGACAGAGGACTTGCTCACACCGCGCGTCATCTCACCCGCGAGGAAGCCACGAAGGCCGCGCACGCTAATGGCCTCCGGGTGGTCAATGCCCTCCGCCTTGAGGTAATTGAGCAGCAACGTCAAATCCTTTTCGTATGCCGTCAGCGTTTGCGGACTCCATTTTTGACGCCGCGCCAGTAAAAACGCAGCTTTGCATTCGTCCAGTTGCATCGTCACACCTTCAGGGATTCAATCTCTCGCCCGAGCGCGGCCAATGCCCTGTCTGCATGCGCCTGATTGCGCTCGCGCTTATCCTTAATCCGTTGGTCCAGCGGTGGAAACAGTCCAAACGTCGCGTTCATCGGTTGGAAATTCTCAGCTGAAGTATGCGTGATGTAGTGTGCCAAACTGCCAATCGCCGTGACGTCCGGCATGACGACTGGTGCCTTTGACGCCGCTACGCGGGCGGCGTTGATTCCAGCGATAAGGCCAGCGGCTGCAGACTCCACATATCCTTCCACCCCGGTGATTTGACCAGCAAAAAACAGATTTTCTCTGGCCTTCGTCTGATAGGTCGGATGAAGGATTTGTGGGCTGTTAATATACGTATTCCGGTGCATCACGCCGTAACGCACGATTTCCGCATTTTCGAGCCCTGGAATCATACTGAAAACCCGCTTCTGCTCTCCCCATTTGAGGTGCGTTTGGAACCCGACTAGATTGAACAAGGTGGCAGCACCGTTGTCCTGCCGAAGTTGCACGACAGCGTACGGCCGCTTGCCCGTCTTCGGATCGCGCAGGCCAACCGGTTTCATCGGACCAAACAGCATGGTTTGCTTCCCGCGTTCGGCCATCACTTCGATCGGCATACACCCCTCAAAGTAGCGCTCCTCTTCAAAATCCTTCAAAGATGCGCGCTCAGCGTGGATCAACGCGTCGTAGAACGCCTCAAACTGCTCCTGGTCCATCGGACAGTTCAAGTATGCAGCTTCCCCTTTATCGTAACGCGATTGCAGAAACACCTTGTCCATGTCGACGGATTCCTTCGTGACAATCGGTGCAGCCGCATCGAAGAAGTACAGGTAATCCTGTCCGATAAACCGCTTGATATCCTCCGACAAAGCGGCAGAAGTCAGTGGACCAGTCGCTACGATGGTGATGCCATCTTCCGGGATCTTCGTCACTTCCTCACGCCGCACTTCGACGTTTGGATGACCGCTGACGAGTTCCGTCACCCGCGCGGAAAACCGCTCGCGGTCTACTGCCAGCGCACCGCCTGCGGGCACGCTGTGCTCATCGGCCGCTTGAATGATGACCGAGTTGAGGCGGCGCATCTCCTCCTTCAAGAGTCCGACGGCATTGGTGATAGCCGCCGCGCGAAGAGAATTGGTACATACGAGTTCAGCAAACTCCTGCGTGTGGTGCGCAGGTGTCTGTTTGACAGGTCGCATTTCGTATAATGTCACATCCGCACCGGCCTGAGCAGCCTGCCAAGCGGCCTCCGAACCAGCCAACCCAGCACCGATGACGGTCACTTTCAATTTTGCCAAGATAGACGCTCCTTCTTTGTATAGCACGAAGTCGACGAACGACCCGCGATTAGGATGATTTGCGCGCCCCCGAATCCTCGAGCGGCGCCGCGTGCGGATGTGCCTTTTCATTACTGCACAAGACGGTCACCTTTCCACGCGATTGCTTCTCGACCATCGGGTGCGCACAGATGGGACACAACTGCCCAGTCGGCTTCTGCCACAAGACGTAGTCGCATTCAGGGTAGCCGCTGCAGCCGTAAAACACCTTCCTGCGCTTACCACGGCGCTCTAACAGCGGTTTCTCGCACTTCGGACAGTTCACGCCAACTTCCTTCGTGATGGCCTTCGTGTTGCGGCATTCAGGGAACCCTGGGCAAGCCAAGAATTTGCCGTAACGGCCATTTTTGTAGACCATCATCCGGCCGCATTTTTCGCAAGGGATGTCTGACTCCTCGTCTTTCAGCTCAACGTGTTCCAGGGACGACTCTGCGTGCTCTAAGTCTTTCTCGAACTGGTGGTAGAAACCGTCCAATAGCTTTACCCAATCGGCTTCCCCTTCTTCGACGGCGTCCAACTCCCCTTCGAGGTTGGCCGTGAAGTCGACGTCGATCAACTGTTCGAAGTTATCGACTAACAAATCGACGACGATTTCTCCGAGCTCAGTCGGAATAAATCGCTTCTGTTCGAGCAGAACGTACCCGCGCTTCAAAATGGTATCAATCGTCGGCGCATATGTACTCGGACGACCGATGCCCAGTTCCTCCATCGCTTTGACGAGGCTCGACTCGGAATACCTCGGGGGCGGCTGCGTGAAGTGTTGCTCCGGCGTCACCTTCGCGGTCTTCAGTACCTGACCTTCGGTCACAGGCGGCAGCAGGCGACTCTTGTCGTCGTCCTCCTGATCATCGTTGCCTTCGATGTAGACCGCCATAAACCCAGGAAACTTGATTACGGAGCCGCTGGCACGAAACCATGCCCCGTTGACCTCCGAATCGACGGATGTGGTATCCAATACCGCAGAGGACATCTGACTCGCGACAAAACGATCCCAAATCAGCTTATAAAGCCGGAATTGGTCTTTTGACAAATGGTCTTTGAGCTGTTCAGGGTGGCGAAGCGTAGACGTTGGCCGGATAGCTTCGTGCGCGTCCTGCGCGTCGTCATTCTTACTGTACTTGCGCGGCTCTGCAGGCACATACGGCGCGCCAAATTCACGCCGGATATAATCTCGCGCCTCGTCCTGAGCCGACTGCGCAATCCGCGTGGAGTCTGTACGCATGTATGTGATCAGACCAACCGTTCCTTCGCCTGGGATGTCTAGTCCTTCATACAGCTGTTGAGCGACGGCCATCGTCTTGTACGCGCGGAACCCGAGCTTCCGGGCGGACTCCTGTTGCAGGCTACTCGTAATGAACGGCGCCGCAGGATTTCGCCTGCGCTCCGATTTCTTCACCTTGCGGACCGTCAGCGGCTGGCCCTCGATCCTCTTTAATAACTCGTTCACCGCATCCTCGTTCGGAAGCGGGGTCTTTTGTTCGTCATATCCATAGAAACGAGAGGTTAATTTCTTTGCATCCACCTGGGAGGCGACGTCGACAGTCCAGTACTCCTCAGGTTGAAATTTGCGGATCTCATTTTCCCTGTCGACAATCAGTCGAACGGCGACCGATTGCACACGCCCCGCCGACAACCCCTTCTTCACTTTTCGCCACAAAAGCGGGCTTAACCGATATCCGACAAGGCGGTCCAGAATGCGCCGCGTCTGCTGCGCATTGACCACATCCATGTCGATCTTGCGCGGCGACTTAAACGCGTTCTTGATAGCGTCCTGCGTAATTTCGTGAAACACCACGCGACACGAATCGTCTGGGTTCAAATCGAGAATGTGCTGCAGGTGCCAGGCGATAGCCTCCCCTTCCCGATCAGGGTCGGCCGCGAGAAAGACTTTTTTCGCCTTCTTGCTCGCGCTCCGAAGCGCCTTAATGACGTCGCCCTTCCCGCGAATGGTAATATATTTTGGTTCAAAGCCGTGCTCGACATCGACGCCGAGTTGGGACTTTGGCAAATCGCGAACGTGGCCCATGGAGGCTTTTACCGCATACCGTTTTCCCAGATATTTCCCAATCGTTTTCGCTTTTGCGGGCGATTCGACGATGACTAAATAATCGGCCACAACTTCTCCTCCTGTTCGTCTCACGCCATGGCGATTCCTGGTGCCTTGGTTCAACCCATCTTATCACCCGACTAAAATTCAATGCAAACGCGTTCCAACGCGAGTTTTGTCGATTCAGTCGAAACGTCACTTGTGTGACAGATGAAGTTAGTTTAATGTGATTTCGTTCAGCACCGTCAGTGCGGTGTTGAAACCGTTGTATTCCAAATATGCTCGGTTAGCTCATATCCTTATCCCACTTGCTATTCGTTTGTCAAGTGCTTTCCGATTGCAGAGCCGCGTCGCGGCCGCTCGTCCGCCGAATTCAAAAATCGCGGATGAACGCGCCTTTCCATGGAATACTGCGAAATAACGGTCTCGAGGGCATTGGGCTTGGTGAAGTTCCTTCATTGAATACCCGACCCACGCTGCGACAACAAAACGTCTTCATAAGGAATGAAACTCATGGTCATTGGCACCCATCACGGGAAATTTCACGCGGACGAAGTGTTCGCTGTAGCCATTCTCAAGCAATTTTATCCCGACGCGAAGGTCGTTCGGTCACGCGACGACGACATTCTGTCCAATTGTGACATCGTCGTCGACGTCGGGCGTGGCAAATACGATCACCATTCCACCGACAAGGTCTATCGCGAGAATGGGATCCCTTACGCCAGCGCAGGTTTGATTTGGCGCGACTTCGGCCACGAGTGCGTCGATAGGCTAGGTGCCAGTGCGGATGCAAACCGGGTGGTACAAACCGTCGACGAGCGCCTGATCCAAGCCATTGACGCGATCGACAATGGGGTCGATCTCGACCGAGACCCCCGCATCAAAGGGATCTCCGAGCTGATTGCGGGATTTAATCCGCCGTGGAATTCAGATGCGGACGAAAACGAAGCGTTCGAGCAGGCGGTGCAATTCGCCTCGCATATTCTCAACAACACGTTGCGGTCGGAACTGGGGAGAATGGCCGCCATCGAAATTGTGAAAGCCGCGTATGACAGGCGGGACAACAAGGAGATCCTCGAACTCGACGCCTTTTGTCCTTGGTCAGAAACGCTGTTCGAAATCGACCACGACGCGTCCGTCCTGTATGTCATTTTTCCAGACAAACACGGACAGTACCGTATCCAAGTGGTCCCAAAGGCACTTGGTTCGTTTGAGGCGCGCAAACCGCTGCCTGAGGCGTGGGCAGGTCGAGAAGGGCATGAGTTAGGGGAGATCATCGGCGTGACCGACGCGGTATTCTGCCATCCCGCCCGCTTCATCGCCGGCGCTCGCTCGCGCGAAACGATCTTAAAGATGGCAGAGCTAGCTCTGCGAAGCGACGTGTGACAGCGCGCCACCCAACTGCGTGTCGGCGCCCCCGAAATGGGGCCCGCTCGCACTCAGGGGCAATCATTTCTCAAAAAATAATGAAAATCGGCCAGATCTGACATTCCCGGACACACCCCGACTTAAACCTCGCTCATTTGGTCAATCATGACCTGGAACTCACAGCCCCCATTGCCCACGAAACTGCAAGATTTGACGAATCCTAGCTGCTCATATACGCGAATCGCCCGCGCATTAAATGTCGCGACGGTAAGCCGCGATCGCACGGAACCCAATCGACGCCCGACCTCTGCCAACACAGCCCCGACAAACGCGCGTCCCATGCCCTGCCCCGTTAAATCAGGGCTCATTCGAGCTCTTGCAAGATTCCAGTCGAGCCAACTATACCTGTGGAGACACTCTAGTTCGACGGCGCAAGAGAGTCTCTCAGTCCCCACGCGATCGGCGGGCGACAGGTCCTCTTCAGCAAAGTAGTGGGTCTATTTTTCTATCGCAAGGGCATATGTATGGAAGCAAACAACTAGGAGAGGGGCCTGACCATGACTGGGCAAGTACTAGAGTTGATTTGCGATGGAGATTACTGTGCAGAGGATTTGGAGTTGCGTGCACTGTACACGATAGCGGACGTCGAAGGCTGCGAATGACGTGGCACCGGCGGACGATCACGCCACAAAGCTCAGCAAAGCGGACGACCAAGCGAGTTTCCGGGATTGCGGCTGGTCCGTTCCCTGTCCGCTCGGAGCTTCCAATAAAGAGGAAATCGCCGCCCGTGAGAACATTCGTGTTCTCGTAGGCGGCGACTTCGTCGTAAATCCCGTATATGGCGTATCATGTAAGCGCGAGACGGCGTGGATGCCGTTGTGCGTCAGCGTTCCAGGTGGTACGGGACGGTCATGACCTTGATGTGCTTGTTGATGACCAGCCAAGCCATCAGAATATTGCCGGTCTTGTTGTGCAGCAACTTGTGCCACCAACGCTTCGTGATGAACTGCGGAATAACCACCGTGATGTTCTCGGGAGGATAAGTTTGCAACTCGAATTCGATAAAGCGCTGCAGCCGTTTCCCTACCGCACGGTACTGCGAATGCAAGACGACCAACCGTATCCCAGAATTGAGTTTCTCCCACTCTGCCTCAATCTTGTCCGTACGTTGCCGACATTTCTCCTCCGAATCATCCGCGATGACGGTCACCGCAATGACATTCCGAAAGTTCGCCACCGCGTACTCGAGGGCGCTGACCGACGATTTGTTGATAGAGGCGATCGGGACAATCGTGATCGACTCTTTGCGCGGTTGCATCGGCCGCGTCAAATCGTACTTTAAATCCTGGCGAAGTTGCATATAGTGCTTCTGGATTCGGCTGAACGCCAGAATCATCGCAGGAACACAAATAAACACCAGCCAAGCTCCATCCCGAAAGCGCGTGATGCCAAAGATGAGACACGCTCCTCCGGTCAATACGACACCCGTCGCACTGCCGATGGCGCTCAGCAACCATTTGGTCTTGCGCTCCTTGAGCACGCGTACGACCATGCCAAGTTGCGAGATAGTGAACGTATAGAATACGGACACACCGTAAAGCGGCATCAGTCGGTCGACCTGCGCGTCAAAACAAATGGTGAGCACCAGCGAGATGAACGTCAAAAAGACGATTCCGTTGCTGTAGACGAGCCGCGTACCCTTGTGCAGTACCCAGCGCGGCATAAACCCGTCGCGTGCCATCGAGGACCACAAAGCCGGACAGCCCGTGAACGCGGTATTCGCCGCAATGGTCAGGATACACATCGTCGAGATCGAAATGATCACTGTCATGATATAGCCAATGCCATGCGTTCCAAAAATCAGCATCGATTCCTGATTAATGAGCGGCACGTCCGGGTTGTAGCGCAGGCCGTGCACCATCGCCACACTCGAGACGATGAAAAACAACAAGCTCAAGGTGATGACAAGCGTCAACAACAGGCGTTGGGCTCGCTTTGCGGACGGTTCGCGAAAAACGGGTACCGAATTCGAAACCGCCTCAATCCCTGTCAGCGCGCTGCAGCCGTTGGCGAACATTTTGAGGAAGAGAAACATCCCCATCCCTTGCACCGCATGCATGCCGGCATACGTCGGCAACTCGATGATAGTCGGGTGCAACAGCCCCTTGATGACGGCGGACACGCCAAGCAGAATGATACAGCCGATGAAGACGTACGTGAACGGCACGAAGACACTGGCCGATTCGCCGGTACCACGTAAATTTACAATCATAATCAACAGTGTCAGGATGATGTTAAACAAAAGCTTGTGATGCGCGATGAACGGGATCACGGGGGCAATAGCATCCACCCCTGCCGCCACTGACACGGCAACGGTCAACGTGTACCCGACAATCAACGTGGAAGCGGCTGACAACCCCCAATACTTGCCGAGATCGTTGATCCCGATGGCATACGCGCCACCGCCCAGCGGATAGCGGCGTATAATGTTGCGGTACGCAAAAAATAATAGAAATGCAAGTCCGACGATGATGCTGGTCCCTAGCATCGAAAAACCAAGGACATTCGTGACGTACGCGTGGGTCGACGTCGCGATGATTAAACCAGCGAGGATGTCCTCCATCTGGTCTGTGGCATATGCTACGCTAGACAAGGCATCCGGTGTCATGACCGCCATGCCCTTCAGTACACCAATGCGTACATGAAGGTCTTCTTTGGTCTTCAGTGGTCTCCCCACGATCCATCTTTTAATCGTTCCGACCATGATGTGTTTTCAGGCCCCTAACTCAGCAGACTGTGTTTGACAGAAGCAGTATATAACTTTCCATCAAACTTAAATAGGTGTTTGTCCAAAACCCAGAATTTTTCATGCTTACGTCACAAACAGTCGCATTTTGCGTAGGAACACTAACGAATTCAACGGCTAACTTTTCTAATGTTGCTATGCTATCATGTAGAAGAGTTAGCGAACGTCTCTATTCGATAAAAGAAGGTGTCGTACTATGACCACAAGTGCACCATACCAGCGGTCCGTCACGCGCATACGGACGGTCCAGCCACAACGACAAAACCCGAACCACACGGTCGCTATGGTCATCGAACCGGGCCATTGGGAAGAACACGACCCGTTCTTGCTGTTGGCCGAAGATTGGTTTGGGCAAGGGACATTTGACGTCCATCCGCACCGCGGCATCGAAACGGTGACGTACGTCATTGAAGGAAAGCTCAACCACTTCGACAACCGACACGGTGAAGGGCAATTGGAGCCAGGGGACGTCCAGTGGATGACAGCCGGGCGCGGGGTCATCCACAAAGAAGACCCAGCGCCAGACGAACGGGTCCACAGTCTCCAGCTTTGGGTCAACCTGCGAAGTGAGGACAAGCTGACGGAACCTAGGTATCAGAACCTGCGCGCTGCGGACATGCCCGTGCGCAAGGCTGACGGAGCGACAATTCGGGTGTTTTCCGGGTCATCTGCAGACCTGCGTGCGACGACGAAGAACTACGTCCCGGTCACCATGGTCGAGCTGACCCTCGACGCGGGCGTCGAGATTGTCCAAGATCTCCCCGGCCGGTACAACGGATTCATTTATATCCTGGAAGGCAGCGGACACTTCGGCGCGAGCAACGAGTACGGGGAACAGAACCAAGTGCTCTGGCTCGACAGGCGTGCCGACGTCGCCGAAAGCGAAGTCGTGATTCGTGCAGAGCAGAGCCTGCGTGCCTTGCTGTACGCGGGTGAACCAGTCGGCGAACCGGTCGTCGCCTACGGCCCATTCGTGATGAATACATCTGCGCAGATCAAGCAGGCATTTGAGGACTACGCAGCAGGCAAGTTCGGAGAATGAGTCGAGGTAAGTAGTCGGTTGGATTGGGGAATCTCCACGCTGTTGGGGATTCCCCTTCATGTTTGCTCAGCTCACTAGGTCGGCCCACTTTGCAAGACGCGCGCGAGTTGGCCCACGACCGACTGGGTCGAATACGCAAGCGGTGCAGATACGACCGGTCGCTCGCTAACCCGTTTCTCCACGGCACCGGCAATTTGCGACGTCCGTTTATCCACCAGTAGACAAATATCCCCATCGACCTACTGTGCGATTTCAACTATATTGGTCACACAATTCATTGCCAAAGGAGCATGGTCGTTGGTCGTTTTCAATGTGATTTGTTGGCTTCTCAGCATCGCAATTTACGTCGCGACTGCATTAGCACACTATCAACTGTGTAAGCGAGCAGGCGTGAAGCACCGCTGGATGGTGTGGGTCCCAGTCCTGTACATCTTCCCTATTCTCTGGACGATCCAAAAATCGGGATGGAATGTTCTATTTCTCCTAATCCCGGTCGCCAACATCGTGTTCGCAATCATCTGGCACGTTAAATACCTCCACGCATTTGGCCGATCAGGTCACTGGTTGTGGTTCATCCTCCTGCCTGGTATCGGCCCAGTCATCATCGTGATCGTCTTAGTGCAAACTGCATACTCGAGGAAAACCATCTATCGACTTCGCCCAGCCGGAGTGGAGCCGGACTTCGATTCCTTCAGGTGGTAACCTGCAAAGCATCTGACCGCATGAGATGAAAAAGGGGATATCCCGAAAATTAGGATATCCCCTGACCATGGTGAAACAAGACGCTCGTTCGCTGATCCTCAGCCAACGCTCTCTGTTATTGCTGCACCGGCAAATTGACTATTGTACAACTCTGCATAGAAACCGCCCTTTTCGAGCAGCCCTTCATGGGTACCTTGCTCGACGACCGTTCCCCGATCCATGACCAGAATGAGGTCTGCGTCGCGAATCGTCGACAGTCGATGTGCGATGACAAAACTCGTCCTTCCCTTCATCAGTTCCTTCATCGCATTCTGAATTAGGACTTCCGTCCGCGTGTCCACGCTGCTCGTCGCTTCGTCGAGAATCAGGATGGCCGGATCTTTGAGAATCGCCCGAGCGATGGTCAAGAGCTGTTTTTGTCCTTGTGATAGATTGGACGCCTCTTCGTTCAGAACCGTCTGGTAGCCATCAGGCAACGTCCGGATAAAGCGGTCCGCGTAAGCCGATTTCGCAGCTTGCACGACGTCCGCCTCGGTGGCGTCAGCGCGCCCATACGCGATATTCTCATAGATCGTCCCGTGGAATAGCCACGTATCCTGTAGCACCATGCCAAATAGACTGCGCAGATTATCTCGTTTCAGGTGTGCGATGTCGCGGCCATCGATCGTAATGGTTCCACCATTTACTTCGTAGAACCGCATGAGCAAATTCACAAGGGTCGTCTTTCCTGCGCCAGTTGGACCGACGATGGCGACGGTCTGGCCACTCAAGACGTCGATATTCATGTTCTCAATGAGCGGTGCGTCTAGACGATATCCGAAGTTCACGTCGTCGAACGCTACGTCGCCGTTCGGTTGGTCAATCACTTCGGCGTCGACTGGCTCCTCTACCTCTTCCATCTCGTCTAACAATTCGAAGACGCGTTCGGCGGAGGCGATGGTCGACTGAATGATGTTCGCAATACTCGACAGCTGTGTAAGCGGCTGAGAGAATTGCCGGGTGTATTGAATGAACGCTTGAATATCGCCAATTTGAATCGCTCGACGCATTACGAGGACCCCGCCGATGACACTGACGAACAAATACCCAAGGTTGCCAATGAAATTCATGAGCGGCATGATCAGGCCGGAGACAAATTGCGATCTCCAACCGGATTCGTACAACTGGCGGTTGATCGCCTCGAATTTCTCAATGGACTTCTCCTCGTGACCGAACGCCTTCACGATTTTGTGTCCTGTGTACATCTCCTCGACGTGTGAATTCAATTGGCCCAAGGATTTTTGCTGTGCTTTAAAATTCTTTTGCGATCGCTTCGCCACCATCCGGGTCACCAACAGGCTCAGTGGCAGGGTAAGAGCCACCACGAGCGTCATCAGAGGGCTGATGGTAAGCATCATCACGATCACGCCGACAAACGTGATCACCGACCCGATGAGTTGCGTCAAACTCTGCTGCAACGTGTTGCTGATATTGTCGAAGTCGTTGACGAAGCGGCTCAGGATTTCACCGTTCGGGCGAGCATCGAAAAATTTCAGCGGCAACCTCGCGAGCTTCTGGTTCGCTTCACGCCGCAGCTCATACACCGTTTTCTGCGCGACACCTGCCATCACGTATTGCTGCACGTAACTAAATGCCGAACTGAACGCGTACAATACCGCCAGGACGACAAGAATGTGCACAATGGGTCCAAACTTCAAGTCATGAGCCATCACGCCCTGAAACAGCAGCGTTGTGGCCTTGCCCATCAAATCTGGGCTCACAATGCTGAACACCGTACTCAAAATCGTCATGAGGACGACGACCATCAGCCGGTAGCGGTGTGGTCGAAAGTACCGCATGAGGCGGCGTAACGTCCCTTTAAAATCCTTCGCTTTTTGAACGGGCATCCGTCCGGCTCCAAAATTGCCCCGACCCATCGGCATCACCGGGCGCATCTGAGGCGCTTCTCTGCGTTCGTTACTCACGCGGTTTCCACCTCCGCCAACTGTGAGGACACAATTTCCCGATAGACTTGGCAGCTTTCGAGCAAAGTTGCATGAGTTCCCTTGCCAACGACCCGCCCATCGTCCAACACAATAATTTGATCTGCGTCGATGACCGTACTCACGCGTTGTGCGACGACCACCACCGTGGCGTCCTCAACCTCGCGCTTGAGCGCGGACTGCAACTGCGCCTCAGTCTTGAAATCGAGCGCGGAAAAACTGTCGTCGAAGACGTAGATCTCCGGCTTCCGAACCAGCGACCTCGCGATCGACAAGCGCTGTTTCTGCCCGCCTGAGACGTTCATGCCGCCTTGATCGAGATTCGAGTCAAAACCATTTTGCATCTCCAAGATGAAAGACGTCGCCTGCGCCACGTCTGCGGCATGGCGAATCTCTTCCTCACTCGCATGCTCGTTGCCATAACGAAGATTTTCCGCGACAGTGCCGGAGAACAAGACCGCCTTCTGCGGCACAAACCCAATCTTCTCACGCAAATGTTTCTGCGATATCTCGCGGACGTCGACGCCGTCGACCAAAATGCAGCCATCGTCGATGTCGTAAAAGCGCGGAATCAGGCTGACTAATGTCGACTTGCCGGCTCCCGTCCCCCCGATAATCGCAGTCACTTGACCAGGTTTCGCCTCAAAGCTGACGTCCTCAATCGCAGGGTGCTCCGCGCCTGGATAGCTGAACGTAACATGCCGAAATTCGACCGTCCCTTTGACCGCATTGGCCTGCTTCGCGTTCACAGGGTCCTTGATCTCCGGCACCATCTGCAAGACCTCTTTGATGCGCGACGCCGACGCCGACGCCCGAGGAATGACGAAAAACATCATCGACACCATCATGATCGCGAACAAAATCTGCGTGACGTATTGGATGAACGCCATGAGGGAGCCGATTTGCATACCGCCGTGATCGATTCGAATACCGCCGAACCAAATGATGGCTATCGTAGAGAAATTCAGGATGATCATCATCGCCGGCGTCAAGGATGCCATCGTCTGGTTGACGCGTGTCGCCGTGTTGGCGAGGTCGAAACTGGCTTGGTCAAAACGCTTCTGTTCATAGTCCATCCGGTTAAACGACCGGATGACCCGAATCCCAGTCAGATTTTCTCGAACCACTCGGTTGAGCGTATCAACTTTCTTCTGCATCGTCCGAAACAAGGCGGTCGCTCGGCTGTACACCAGGTAGATCACAAGTCCCAATACAGGCATCACGACGACGACGACAATGGCGAGTTTGGCATCCGTGTAAAACGCCATGATGATGCCCCCGACAGCCGTCAGCGGGGCGCGGATCATCAGTCGCAACATCATGTTTACCAACTGCTGAACCTGCGCGATATCGTTCGTCGTTCTCGTGATGAGCGACGAAGTTCCAATCTCGTCAAACTCGTGAAGTGTGAAGTTTTCTACATGCGTAAACACTTGGCTGCGCAGCGTTCGGCCGAATCCCGCCGCCACTCGCGAGGACAAAAATCCAGCGATGATGGAACAGGCGGCGGCCGCTATGGAAACAAGCAGCATCAAGGCACCCACCCTGAGAATGTACGGCACGTCGCCGCGTACAACTCCGATGTCCACGATGTCTGACATCTGCCTTGGCAGATAGACGGTAGACAAACTTTGCAGGAAGATGAGCACTAGGACGCTCACTACGGAGAGCGAATATGGCTTTAACCCTCGAAGTAGTTCCTTCATCCACGCGCCTCCTCTGCCGCCAGGCGCTGCTGCGGGTCGTCGTAATACTGACAGACCTGAGCAAGCAGTGCGGCCAATTGCTCACTTTGCTCCTCGCCGAGAAAGTCAACCAAGCCATTGAGCGAGTTCAACGTTTCCTTGCGCGCTCGCACAATCTCCTCGTTGCCTCGTTTCGTCATTCGAACGCGAATCACGCGTTTGTCCTCGTCGTCCATCCGGCGCTCGACAAATCCGCTGGCTTCCAACCCCTTGATCAGCTGGGTCACCGTCGGCACCGCCACGTGAAGCAACTCGCTGATATCAGAAACCTTCAACCCGTTCACGTGTTGTCGTTCACCTCTGCGAATCGTGAACAGCACGCGGATATCGCTCGGCTTGCGCCCGGTGGATGTCCGGCCCAGCCAGTGGACTCGTCGAAATCGCATAAACGACTGAAATAACTTGGCTGCCGCCGACTGATCTAACTCGTCCATTATCATGTTCACTCACCTCAATTGCTCATACGTATACAACTATTTATTTTATTAGGCAAACTAAATAATAGGGTGGTGAATAGAAACTGTCAATTCCGGTGCCGGAAGCTGGCATTTGATCGTATGAATTGTCCGGCGAAATGGCAAGGTATCTCCGAGGTGATACTGCCGTGATACAACGAACGCAAGATCCCGTCGGAAACCCGTTTCTGTGGTCACTGATCCCGATCGCGATGTACATGACGTTTTTTGGCATCGTAGTCGGGGCCCGGGCCGTCGAGCGGGCACATGAAAAGGAAGCGCATTGCGATGGTTGAGCAGGCGATTGCCTCAAACAGGGCTGACGAATCCGTCAGCCCTGTTTGCGTCTGGCACGTGTGATTGCGAAGCGACGTCCGTGGACGATCAAAACTCAGGCAAGTGGTCCAAATTGTTCTCGACGATGCCATCCGGTTCACTGCGCAAGATGTCGCGGCCGTACTTGTGGAATACGTCCACGTGTGCCAAATGACCAGCTTTCGCTTCCGCAAGTGCCGTGACGTAGTCGAGATCGCGTCCTTGGTCCGTGCGCACTGCGATAATGTCGCCGTCGTCATTCTTGCGTACGGCGACGATGCACTCTCTGCCGTCACGCACGGCATCGCCTGCCGACGGCTGGTGCTCTGCCCGGTATCGCTCGTAAATTTCCTCAAAGTTGTCCGCCAAGGTCATCCCTCCCTACCAACATCTTGCGCTGATAAGACGGGGAATACCCGCGGTTCAACCGACTTCGCTCGCTGCTGACGAGCTTCGAGGAGCGCTCTGCGGCGCTGCACGAAGGCGATGGCCAGGCGGTATCTTTGCACCACGTAGCCGGCGTAGGGTGAAGGAATTCCTTCCCCTGCCAGCAGTTCGAGAAACGTATACGCGTCTTCATTCTGCCGTTTTTGATTGCAACTTTCACAAGCGCAAAACAGGTTTTCCGGGTGGTACGGGCCGCCATCGGAATAGGGCACGACGTGATCGACGGTGTTGGCCTCGTCACCACACCAAAGACAAGTACCGTGATCCCGCTGGAAGACGATGCGCCTGTACAACGCATTGTTCTCCGGGGCGTCGTTGAGCCAGAGAGTGCCTTGGCCATCCCAGTGGGCCCGCGAAGCGGCCACTTCCTTATGCGCCCGCTCCAAGGTACAGGGTGTCAACACCTTTCCCTTGGCACTCTTCACAGGCACGACCGAACCTTGTTTTAACTGGTGACCGCAGCGAGGGCACTGATATTCAGCTTTCATCAACGCCCGAATCGACCAAGTCGCCTTGCAATTGGGGCACATACCTTCTGCAGCTTCCATGGATAACACCTTCATCGATCCCGTCCGAAGACGAAGGGTAACACTCGCAAGTTCCCTCGCTATCCGTAGCATATGATGGCCATTTCATTTCTCGTGTATGATGACAGGAGGAACGTCAATCGCGATTCTTGTACAACCTATATTGTAAATCAATCGACCTTGAGGTGATACGAATGTCGTCGCGTCGTACAGCTTTACCTACGTTTGTCTATCACCGCGATCCGGTTCAGACAGGCGCCATTGAGTCTCGCAACATCGTCTGTGCCGCTTGCGGGGAGCACAGCCCATACGTTTATCTCGGCCCGATCTTTGCGGACGACGAAGTCGAAGAGATTTGTCCATGGTGCATCGAGGACGGACGAGCCGCCGCGAAATTTGACCTTGAGTTCGTCGATGCCACTGCATGTGAACCCGTCGCCGACGAAGCTGCCGTCGAGCACTTGGTCACGCGTACTCCAGGCTTCACGGGTTGGCAGGAGGAGCTCTGGCTCAGTCACTGCGGCGACTTTTGTACCTATATCGCGAACATCCCAAACACACAGCTAAACGAGCAGGAGGAGCTGATCCAAACGATCGACCTAGCTACGTCACCCTCGGTTGACGCGTTGTTAAAGAGTCTCGCACAGACGCACAAGGGGCCGTTAGACCGCCTGCTGGACGGCGAAACCCCGTACCGCATTCACGTCTTTGCGTGCCGCCACTGTGGGATTCATCGCGGTTATGTCGACCGTGCCTGAGGTGCGCCGCCAAAGCGCCTGTCGTACGCTTCCACGTCCGCAGGTTCCACGCGACGAAATAAGATCTCCGGAAGTTTGAACGGATGCCCGTCAACGAGTCCATTTAACTCGAGCAGGTCGTTCCAGTCGACCGACTCGGGATGGTGGATGACATGCAGCGCGTCGAATACCTTATCTGCCGAGTGCGGGATTACGGGGTGCGCAGCGACTGCAAACAGGCGGATGAAGTGAATCGCGGTACGCAGAACAGTCGCTGCCGCCTCCTCATCTTCGTGAACCAAGGTCCACGGTGCACGGGCATCCAAATGTCCATTCCCTAAGGACCAAAGTTCACGGAGTGCCTGGACCGCCTTGCGAAACTCTGTATGGCGAAGGTGGTTTCGATACTCCAAGACCACACGCGCACAGTCTGCCTTCAACTGAACCTCCACCTCAGTCACCGCACCGCGCCCCCCTGGGACCTGGCTGCTAAAATGTCGGGATGTGAGTGTCAGCGTCCGATTGACAAAGTTCCCGAAATTGCCTACCAAGTCCTTGTTGATAAGTTCTCGAAACCCTCTCGCGGAACGCGGACGCCCCAGGACAGATCTCGCGTGATACCACGCGGCTGTAACCCTTCGTCCAACCACTTGTAGGCGATCGATGTCGTCAACTTGGACCACTCCGGATGCGAATCGATCCAGTCTCGCACCTCATCCGCGAGCGCGTCGAGCCGCAAAAACAAATGCTTTGTCGAGCGCACTTCCAAATCTCCTCGGCCCGACAACGCAGACCGTGGATTTCGTAAATCCACGGGCTCTAAGACAGACGTACACTGTTCGCATTGGTCCCCTCGCGCCCCCTCGTAGCCGCACTTCGGGCACGTGCCCACCACATACCTATCAGGCAGATAGCGCTTATCTGACAAGGAGTACATCTGTCGCGTATCGCGAACTTCAATGAACCCCCGCTCCTCCAGCCGCTGATAGATCGCTTGCGTGAGTGCATGGTTTGATGACGAACTGCTTCTCCCGAAGTGGTCAAACGACAGGCCGAACCGCGCGTAAATGTCCGCCTGCACCTCGTGCATTTGACCGCAGTACTCGCTCACTGGCATACCGGCTTCCTGCGCGGACAGTTCCGCAGGCGTGCCGTGTTCGTCCGTCCCGCATATGAACAGGACCTCTTCCCCTTCCTGCCGCAAGAATCGGGCATATACGTCGGCAGGCAGCAACGATCCCGCCAGATTGCCCAAGTGCTTCACGCCGTTGATATACGGTAATGCGCTGGTCATCAAGTACTTTGGCACATTGGTCATCTCTTTCTCAGGCTGACTGGAATCGGCTAAACGAAAAAAGCCACGGGCAAGTGGCCCGATGTATCAAGCATATTTTTCCTGCGCGCACCCGCTCACACTTCGATCTTTCAACGCGATTTTGAAAATCGTTGAGTAACCTACTTCAGGGAGGCCATTCCCAAAACACGAGGAACATCTTAGCAAGGGAGTCTGGTTTATGGAGCACGTAGCGTACGTTGAACAAACTATGGTTGCGTATTGCTTAGGCAAACCTGAGGATCTTGCGCTAAGCACCAATCACTTTCACGAAACGCTCAAGGACATCCGCAAAACGGGTCATGAGATCTGGAATCTGGCTGACGTCGCTGGCATCATACAGCGTGATGAGCGTTGGTATCTATGGGTGAAAAACAACATGAACAACGGTACGATCGAAGGGCGCATCTATGAGTGTGATCATGTCGAAGACGTTTTGAATACGGTGTTTATCGCACTCCCCTGGCTCAGTGCATCCGACAGAATGCACATCGCACGCCAGATTCAGCACGAAAAACACAGCATGTAACTCAAAACTCAAATATACAGCCGAAGGCTCGCATGCGACAGAGCAGGGATTGCGCCCTGCTCTGTCCTTCCTTCCGGCGTTCCGCTGGCGTCCACATATCCTAGCATGACCCTCGCGGTATCCAGCCCACGAGCAACGCACCGCCGTCTGGATGGTTTTCGGCGACGAGTTCGCCTCCGTGCGCCTTGAAAATGCGCTTCGCAATCGTCAGGCCAAGTCCCGCACCGCCTGTCGCCCGATTCCTCGACGCTTCTCCCCGATACAAAGGCTCAAACACGTGGCTCAAATCGTGCGAGGCAAATCCCGAGCCGGTATCCCTCACCGATATCCACGTTCGTTCCGATTCGTTGTTCCAACGGATGCATATCTGACCGCCAGCAGGCGTATGCCGAAGTGCATTGTCCAAGAGATTGATCACTGCTCGCTCTAGCAAGTGCGAATCGAGTCTCGCCACACACGTTTGTTCAGGATTTTCCAGGACGATCGACACGCCCTTGTCCTGGGCCTGTGGCCTCAAGTTGTCTACCGACCGCTCGACGACCCGAGTCACGTCGACATCGTCGACGTGCAATGTCTGTTCCATGTACTCAAGTTTCGTGAACGCAAATAGATCGGCTACTAGACGGTCAAGCTGACTGGCCTTGTCAATACACACTGCCACGTACTTCGCCACCTTGTCGGGCGTACGCGCGATTCCCTGTTCCAAGCCATCGAGATACCCCCGTAAGGCAAATAGCGGCGTCCGCAAATCATGGGCAACCGCCCCCATAAAAAAGCGACGTTCCTCGGCCAATTCAGCTTGCTTTTGAAAAGATTCCCCAAGTCCTGTCACCATGACTTCAAACCCCGTCCGAACTTGTTCGATCTCGGTGACGCGAGAAATCGGCAACTCGATATCGAAATCGCCTTCCGCAATCAACCGCGCAGCGCGGCTCATCGCTTCGAGTGGCCGTACGACAGACCGTTGCATTTGAAATCCCACCCAAAAAATCACACAAAGCATCGCCACGAACGCTGAAACGTCGGCCACCGGATCGTTCGGCCCTGGCGCATACACCTTGACCGTCCCCACCACGTGTCCGCCATTCACAACCGTCGTCGTGTTGGAGGACATCCAGTGCCTGCCGTGCAGATACCCGGAATCAAATATCTCGTGATCCGATGGTGAAAGGATGACGACTTCCATTCCAGACTGGTGTAATTGTTTCTGCAGTTCACTTTGCCAGGTAGGATCTGTCCACTTGTTCGAACTCGTCACGACGCGGTTTATGGTTTGCTGGATGGCCACCTCTTGCTTTTGATCCTGCGCCTGCGACCAGGGTGGCAGCGTTCTTTGGCCGATGACATGAACGGCGAGGTACACCAACATCGGAACGATGATAAGGGAGATCATGCCGACAACCATAAACTTGCGGACGCGAAGTGTCTTCATGCCGGTCGTCCCTCAAAGCGATACCCTACGCCCCACACGTTGACGATGTACAGCGGGTTGTTCGGGTCTCGCTCGATCTTTTCCCGAATTCGAGCAATGTGGACGCGGATGGTGTGCTTGTCGCCGACTCCCCCCCAAAACAGGTCGAGCAACCGTTCGTAGGGGAAGACTTGGCGCGGATGCTCCGCAAACAGGCGCAACAGGTCGTACTCCTTCGGTGTCAACGAGACGTCCTGCCCTTCCACGCGAACGATCCGCGCAGATAGATCCAACTCTAGCCGCCCATAGTTCAAGACGGTTTGCCGCGGGCTGTGCAGTCCAAAACGGCGCAGCACCGCCTTCACCCGCGCCACCACCTCAGCTGGCGAAGCGGTTTTGACGATATAATCGTCGCCCCCTAGGCCCAATCCCCGGATCTTATCGACGTCGTCATCCCGTGCACTTAAGAACAAGATGGGAACGTCGCTCCCGGTGCGAATTTGGCGACATAGCTCAAACCCATTTTGTCCCGGCATCATCACGTCCAGCAGGATGCAGTGCACCTGCTCGTCTCTCAACAGGCTCAACGCTTGTTGGGTGTCGTAGGCAGCGCGCACGCAAAACCCGTCGTTCTCCAAGTAATCGCGCATCAATTCGACAATGGTTTCGTCATCGTCGACGACCAAAACCGTTTGTAGCTGACTCACAAAAATCCTCCACTTTCGCACCGCATGTGCGCTCGAGCCACCATCGTGGCTTTTCTTACGGTCAGTTTACCACGCCAAAATGCGACGATAGCGCATCGTTAGGTGATTGTCGCAAACCGTGACGCATTGTTGATCGTTTCGTGACTTTTGCATCCTCCGTTTGAGACATTCAACCGCTATTCTCGTGGCGTGCTACAAGTTCGAGCGGCTTTTTGTCGGACGGAACCGACCGCACAATTTGAAGGAGGTCTCACATATGTGGTGGGGACATGGATTCGGATGCTTTGGATTTTTCATCTTTCTGGCGATTTTCATCTGTTTTATCGTGACGCGAGTTTGCATGTTTCGCAGGTACGGGGGATGCGGCCGTCGATGGATGGATGACGCCGAGGCAATCCTGAGAAGGCGTCTCGCGAGTGGCGAGATCGACGAGGCGGAATATCAAAAGCTTCGGGATGCGCTCAAGCGTTGATCGACAAGGGATGATGAGCCACCAGGGTGCCCCACTGTACCAACGCAGAGGGGCACCTTGAATACAAGTCGCACCATCCTGGTGCGTACATCGTCTCGCTTTCCACCGCAAAGATCGCTCGCGAAGCCAATCAACTAAACACAGCCGCCGGAAAAAAGTGCAACTGTCTGGTAGACAGCACCTTAAACGCTTCGGCGAAGCGAGCCTCTGTCGCCGTGCCAGCTAGTTCATCGAGTCCTGATCGGCTTCGCAGCACGCGATGGTACTCAGCGGCCTGGTATTCAAAGTATTGTTGCAACAACGGCCACTCCGCATTGACGAACTGACTTTGATGCGCCAGAATCGCCGACATTTTCGCTTCCCAATGGCGAGTGACGTCAACGAACGCATTGGGGTAACTGGACGCATAAAAACCAACCTGTGGAATGTGGCAAGGGGCGCCCGCGTCGGGATAGGCGATATTGCCTGCGAAGAGCACCGCAGCTGCTGTCGCGCGCCCAACCTTCTGGTGGTCAGGATGGGCTTCATAGGGGACCCACGGGTCAACTGTCATGACCATCTCTGGACGTACCCTCCGCAACACGGGTAAAAGGGCCTCCACCACGTCGCGCTCGTCGTACTCACCCGCATCCTCAAAGCCGAGTTCCACCTGTTCCGTCACCCCTAGGCAGCGACCCGCGGACAGGCGCTCATGACGGCGGATGTCGACTAAAGCCTCAGGCGACAACGATGGGTCGGAGCTGCCGTAGCGCCCGTCCGTAACCGTCACAAACACGATTCGGCAGCCTTTTTGAGCAAGCATCGCAATCAATCCACCCGCACCAACCTCGTTGTCGTCCGGATGTGGCTGGACGCAAATCAGCGACTTCACTTGCTGAACATCTTTCACTCCAAGCAGTTGTGAAATATCCAGTCCAGTACACTCCCTTTCCTCTACACTGTGCGCTTGAGCAATCCTCTACGCTCCTCCGCGATGGATGGTGATGAGTGATGAACAAAAGCCACGGACCCATCATCCGTGGCTTCATAACATCAGTACTGGGCATCATGCTATTCAATGCCTAGTAAAGTCTGCGCGTTGCGAAAACAAATCTTCTCGCGAACCGCATCGTCCATCTCGATGGAGTTCAGGACTTCGATGGTGCTGCGAATATACCCCGGTCCCTTTTCCGGGTCGAACGGCGAGTCTGAAGCAAAAACGACCTTATCTGGACCATAGAAATCCAGTCCACACACCGTCGCACTACGCGAGCCAAAGACAGCGGTATCCGCATAAAAGTCCTTAAAGTAATCCAGTGGACGCCGCTTTAAACGCTTGAGAACAAGTGTCAAATCCTCGTCCGACGTGCGTTTGCCAAGTTGGTCCCAACCTGGGCCGACACGGCCTTCAAAAAACGGCACCATCGCCCCCATGTGATGAGCAAGTACTTTGAGGTTAGGTAACCGATCGAGGATACCAGAGAACACTAACCTTGCCATGGCTGTACTCGTCTCATATGGCCATCCAAACGTCCACCAAATTTCATACTTAGATTTGTCTTCAGTTAAGTAGTCCGCCATCTCCGCACCACGCGACGGATGAAGGAAAACGGGGCGATCATACCGCTGTGCCACCTCGAATACAGGGAAAAATTCAGGGTCATCCAGCGGTTTTCCATTGACGTTCGTGTGAATCTGAAGCCCATTGGCCCCAAGATCCCGAAACGCACGCTCCGCTTCAGCAGCTGCGTCTGGCGAATTCATCGGCAAAGACGCTAGAAAGCCAGAAAAGTGATGTGGATATTTTGCGACGAGTTCTGCCAACCCATCGTTCGCAATGCGACTTAACTCGAGTGTCACGTCCGCGGGGCCCATTGCTTCCAGCGGAGGCATACCAAGTGAAATCACCTGTGAGTAGTTGTCAAACCGTTCGATAATTTCACGTCGGACGTCGAGATCGTAGATACAAGGAATTCCTCTCATTCGCTTCCCAATATCCATGCCTACCTGATCGAGCGCAAGCATCCGCTTCCACAGTTGTTCGGGAAAAAAGTGTGTGAACACATCAATATATCGCATGTAAATCCTCCTCGTATCGACAGTGGAAAGACTCATCCGTGACACACAAAACTGTTGGCAGCACCCTCACTCAAACGGATCGCACTATAAGACGCTGGGTTCACTGGCCTGTTGCACGGGCCGCGACTCAGCCTTATTGGGTCGAATCCGCATGAAGGTGACCGCAATGGCTGCCAGAATAGTGGGGACGGCTGCACAGAGAAACATCTCTTTAATACTCCAGTTCATGGAGATCATGCCGCCACCGATAATCGGTCCGATAATCGAACCAATCCGCCCGACGCCAAACGCCCAACTGACCCCCGTTGAACGAGTACTTGTCGGATAGGTGATCGAGGCAAGCGTATTGATGAGCGTTTGCGATCCGACGACGAAAAACCCCGCAATGAACGTCATAACGAGCACCATGGCCACACTGTCGACCATGCCAAACAGCCCGAGCGATACGGTACACAAGAGAAACGTAATGACCAATATTCGCTTGATGTTTAACCTGTCGCTGAGATAGCCTAACAAGATTGCGCCGACAGCCCCACCACCTTGTAGAAATGCCGTGGCAATGATGGCTTCCCCAAGAGGAAATCCCACATTTTTTAGAACGGTTGTCATCCACCCGGTCAAAAAATCCAAGACCATTAGATTAATGAGAAAGACGAACCACAAGAGAATCGTATTTTTCCCGTATCCAGTAGCAAACAAGTTCTTGACGGTAAATCCCTTTAAGGCTTCTTCCGTCACAAAGAACCTGTCCCCCGCTTTCCATTGACCCTTTGGCTCAATTCTTCGCAAAATGGCTAACTGCTTCTCGAAATGAATCCCCTTGGTAACTAAAAAGCGGATGGACTCTGGGAGCAGGAACATTAACACGATCGCGGCAACGAGGGGCAACAGCGAGCCAATATAGAATACCGAGGTCCACCCGAGCGTTGGAACCATATGTGATGACAGTAACGAACAGACGATAGCGCCGACGGGGAATCCGACAAACATCACCGATACGATTGTGCGTCGAACGCGTTCAGGACAATACTCCGAGGTTAAAGCGATGGCATTGGGCATGACTCCTCCAAGCCCAAATCCTGTGATAAAACGGAGTACGACCAACTCGCTCAAGTTCCCCGCGACAACGGTGAACAAGGAGAAAACGCCAAGCCAAACCAACGAGATCACGATCACTTTTTTTCGCCCAATGAGGTCAGCGATCGGCCCGGAAATGAGAGCACCTACCATTAGACCAAACAACCCTGACGATAGCGCTGCTGAAAAGGAACCTTGCGGTATTCCCCAAAGTTTCGCTAGTGTTGGGGTTACAAACGACATCACCTGCTCATCGTATCCGGATAGAGCAACGGCCAATCCGGACAGTACACATGCCAATACCTGAAGCCCACTCACGCGGTTTCGTTCAATTACTTCTGACACGTTTACTTTTGAACTTTCAGTCATTTCGCACCCACCGTACTTTCTCCCCATCTACCAGTTTTGCCATCCGCGCCGCTGCAGGAAAGCGCTTACTCGGTAGAGGCGTCGTATTTGCTTAGCTGCCAGCAGATCACTGTGTAATCTCGTTCAATCGCTATCACCTTTCAAACTCAAAACGAATGGAGCCCGGATTCCTCACCCCCTTGCCGCCCCTAAGTCTTCCTGCACAAGGGCTTTCATCTGACCCAGTCTTCCTTTCACGCTCATCGACTTTCCTTGATGAGAACCTTAGACGGTAGTTGACACTGGTTCTAGCATGACGTTCACAACCGCCGACGTACCGTTCTTCACCGCTTCCAGTCCCCTTCGAATGGCGTCTTTGACCTCACAAACCTGTACAACCGGGATCGCCAATGCGCCGCCTGCAGCGTGTGCAACGCTATCCAACGCAGCACCAGGTTCAAAATCGTTCCAATACCTGTTGTGCTGACGGCTCACTCCGTCGGGATGAACGCGCAATGTCGCTTGCCTCGGTGCTTCCCATCCCTGATTGTTGTAGATAATCGTTAAAAACGGGGCGTTGTAGCGCCGGGAAGCCCAGTAGACTGCAGTTGGACAACTGAAGATAAACGCACCGTCACCTGTGACACAGACGACCGTTTTATCTGGATGGGCCAGCTTGGCGCCGATGGCCGCTCCACCGCCCCAACCTAAGGAACTCCCTCCACTCGTAACCAAAGTACCTGGCTGATTGCGAGCGAGGTGGTGCGTCACTGCGACGGCATTTTTCGCACACGTCTCATTGATAACCACCGTGTCGTCATCGATCAGTTCCGCCAAACAAGCCGTCAAATATTCAGGTGTGATCACCTCGGATGGCGTCGTCACCTCCCGTTTCCATGTGTCTCGAAGTCGGGCGTGCTCCTGACTGACTCGCTGCCGTCGAACTTCGATTCCCGACCGATTCAGCTGTGCACCGCTCAAAAATTGATTGAGTTGTTGCAGTGCAACAAGCGAATTGACCTGATAAAATTGCTCGGACGGAATGTACCATAGGGGTAAGTCCTGCTTAAGCGGATCCACGTCCATGTAAAAGACGCGCGCAGTGTCCCGAGGTCCACCTTTCAGCGGGATCCAAGGTAGGTCGCAATCGATCACGATCACGACATCGGCCTCATCGATATAGGCGTTTCTGGAGAATCCCAGGTGTAGAGGGTTTGATGACGGAAAATTCATATAACTAGGACTGACTTCGACCACCGGTATGGCCAGCCGCTCGGAAAAGGCAACGAGTTCGTCAACGGCGGGTTCGTTTCTACCTAAATAACTGGTAATCACGAGTGGATTTTTCGCTTCCAAACAGGCTTCTGCGATTTTTTTAACGTCAGCCTGAGACAACGCCGCTGGCGAAATGGGATTCCACTTCGTCAAATCTGTCGGGAGCTTGATGCTCTCTTCTTCAAGGACTTCTCGCGCCCCCACTAAATAGACAGGACCTTTGGGCTCACTATTTGCAATTTGCATCGCTCTATGAACCAGCTTTTGAACGTTCTTACCTGTCTTGATTTCATAATCCCATTTGGTATAGCCTCGAACGACGCCTCGCTGGTCGTACACGTCTTGGATAAATTGAATGTAATCCGTCCGGCTGGCAGGGAGTTCACCTTCGATCGTAAAAGACGATGCGCCCGCAAAAATAAATACGGGAACTCGACCGCGTGCTGCGTTGTGCACCGCCCCACCTAAATTCTGCGTCCCAACATCGACGTGTACGATCACCGCTTGCGCCCGCCCTGTCACTTGTGCATATCCAAGCGCAGCACTGAGCGCCACAGTCTCGTGAGGACAAATGATAATCTCTGGCATTGGCAAGTGGTTTACACTCGATTTAGCCCAGCTCTCAATAAGTGCCGGATGGTCCGTGCCTAAATTCGTAAAGATATACGATACGCCTGCACTGTGCAGGGATTCTATCAGAGCATCCGCTGCTGTATAGGTTCCCACCGCCCATCAGCCTCCTCGGTCGATATTTCAACTGCTCATCCTCTTGCATCGCGATTGCTTACCATCAGTACAACCGTCGCCGTCTGTCAGTTGCTTGTTACATGTCGATCCTGTGGATGATAGCCTGAAGCTCCGTGTGTTCATGTAACCCTTCCACCGCGTGCCCACGGCCGATACCACTCTGCTTAAACCCGCCAAACGGCATATCTGCCGCCGAGGCGCCTACGCGATGAACGTTGAGGAACACGCTGCCGGACTGCAACCGCTTGGCAAGCTCGTGCGCGCGCTCTACGTCTCTTGTCCAGATGGAGTTCCCGAGCCCGAACTCGGTATCGTTCGCGAGCTGAATCGCCTCGTCTTCCGTTGCAAACGGTACAATTGGCACAACCGGGCCAAACTGCTCCTCACGAACGAGTGGATTCGACTGTTCCACATCATGTACGATGTGTGGCAACATAAAGTAACCTGCTTCGGGATCTACACCTTCGACAAAATCTCCCACGGCCTCTACGACAGCACCTGCAGATTTCGCTTGTTCAATCAGATATTGAATCTGATTGAGTTGATCTCGGTTATGAACCGGACCCATCGTGGACGTCGGGTCGAGCCCAGCGCCAACGCGAATCTGGCCTGCGGTTTCCCGAAACCCTTCGAGAAACGTTCGATAGATGTCTTGGTGCACATAAATCCGCTTAACCGCATAACAAATCTGCCCAGCAGAAGTGAATACCCCTTGTGCGAGCCCGTGAAACAAACGGTCGTCCAAATCCGCATCCTTCAATATGATCGCCGCATCGTTACCACCTAACTCCATACTGACATTCTTCAAAGTCCGTGCGGCTTGCTCCATAATTGTTCGCCCGACGGCCGTACTGCCGGTAAACGAAATCTTCCGAACTTTCGGGTGCGAAACTAGCGCCGCTCCTACGGTCGTCCCTCCGCCTGGAACGATATTCAGTACGCCAGGCGGGAGCTGTTGTGCGAGTTCAACGAGGATTCTAGTTAGGGTTAGCGGCGCTAGATTGGATGGTTTGACGACCAAGCAATTGCCGGCCACTATGCCCGGAGCGATCATCAGAAAACCCAGTTGAACCGGCGCGTTCCAAGGAACGATCACCGACACGACACCCGTCGGTTGCCGACTCAGAGTAACCGTCCCGCGCGCATCCGCCTTTCGAATGTCCCGACTAAACTCTTCAGCGAGGCTTGCGTAAAAACGAAGAACGCCAACCGCTCCTCGTAACTCACCGATGGCCTCACTTCGCAACTTGCCGTTTTCGAGAACCAACAGCTCAGCCAAGTTCGATTCATTGGCTACGATGTAACGAGCAATCGTCTCGAGATGACCCGCCCGCCTCGCCACCGGGGTGTTCGCCCACGCGGGCCAGGCTTCTTGCGCGGACTCGACCGCGCGATTCGCTTCCTCCACGCCTCCAGTGACAATCTCGCCAACCTGACTTGAAATAGCCGCTGGATTAAAGATCGGAATCACGTTCCCCATCCGTTCCATTCGCCCAGCGATGTACATCGCCTCGTGCACCACATCAATCATGCCTAACGCCTCCTCACATGCTTCCTTGACCAGCCTGATACCCCAGTCGAACCGAGACTTCCATCGCGGCGCGACGAAGTTGTGCCACAACTGGGCCGTCCAGTGAGTCGTCTAAAAATCCTAGTACCCCTAGTACACTGAGTGCCCCAACCAAATTGCCGAGCGGACCGTAGATGGGTGCACTAACTGCCGCAACACCGTCCTGTAAACTGCCCCTCGTTCGCGCCAATCCGTCCTTACGAACTTGAGCGATGTCTTTGGCATACGCTTCGGGCTGAATTCGCCCCGCACTGACATCCCGGTCGTATACCTCCTGCGTCTCGGCTTCCGGGAGGAACGCTCGGAATATTTTGCCGGTGGCAGTATATAAAGGTACGTACGCCCCGGCACCTAAGCCGATATTCACCACTTTGTTGCTCTTTTCCCATCCGACGAAAAACGGCCCACCAGCGCGCCAGATACTCACAGCGACCGTTTCCTGCAACGCATCGCGCAGCTTTAACGTGATCGGGGCCGCGTGGATATGCACGTCTAAGGTGGCAGCCGCCACTTGCCCGAGTCCGATGAGCTCAGGCCCTAAGGACCAGCGCGGAGTGTCTTGATCGTGGCGGGTGAGCACGCCTAAGTCCACAAATGTGTTCAAATATCGATACAACTGACTTTTGTGAAGCCCGGTGTCTTGTGACAACGCACCGAGTGTTTGCGGTGCTCTCGCAGTCGCGATCGATTTCAAAATGGAAAACCCAATTTCGACCGACTGGATCTTGCGGTTTTTATCGTTGCTGTTCGTAGTCATTGGACAAACCTACCTCGTCATTGGATAGCACCACTCTTCCTCATCAAATGAACGCTGTCAACATCCGCGCGACGTCGCCCGATTCGAAGGATTGGGCGGTCCTCAACCGTTACGACCTGACAGCTGGTGGCCGCTCGCCAATACCTTGTTCACGAACGCTTGAAATCAGCGTTGCTCGCAACAGCCACTGCTTTGCTCGTACAGGGTCATTCGCCTCGGCGGCCAATTCAGCCTGAAGTTGGAGACGTTTTTGCGCGTCTTGCTCAGTGAGCACGCTGGTGTTGCGCTCGGTGATCTGCCGAACGTACGCGAGTGCCACCTCACGCCGCACTTTTGAGTAAGTCTCCAGTTCATCATGGAGATCGCCGTCGCCAGCAAAGACGCGAATAAGCCTACGGGAGAGATCGACTGCATCATGAATCCCGCTGTTGAGTCCGAGTCCACCCATAGGACTGTTGACGTGAGCGGCGTCGCCTAGCAAGATGACGCGGTCGTCGTAGAACTTCTCAGAAACGCGTTGGTGAACCCGATAAATCATCCGTTCGATGATAGGGAAGTGATCTGTGGTGTGAAGCGCTTTTTGTAGCTGTCGTTGAATTCTATCTGGATCTAGTGCCACTTCTTCCGACAGATCCGCAGGCACTGGATACAGGAATCGCCAAGCTTCCGGAACGCGCAGAATGAATAGGAATTCCTCCGGGTCTGCAATGTAGTTGACATAGGACAGGTCGGGAATGTACTTGCGGAAGTCAACTGGCGTACCAACTAACAAAAACCGTTGTTCAAGTGTATAACCCTCAAACTTGAATCCCAGCTCTTTGCGAACCGTACTACGGGCACCATCTGCACCAAGCACTAGTTCTGCTCGAATTTGCTCTTGCCCATCAGGCGTTTTCAAGGTTACCGTCACGCCGTGCTGATCCTGCTCGAGGCGTACAACCTCACAACGATATCGAATTTCTACGCCTTCGCGCGTCTGCAGTCGATCGTTGACAAGCCGTACGTAAGTCGACTGCGGGCATTGTAGGCGAAATGGGTACTTGGTCTCGTCCGCGATCACATTGCAATCAAACTCGGCGAACAGTCCCGTCGTTCTGTCACGGTACTGCACCTTGTCGGCCACGAGTCCCAACTTCATCAACTCGTCCGCGATGCCCGACGGCTCCAACAGTTCCATCGTCGCCGAGTGAAAAGTTGACGCTCGCCATTCCTTGCTCAGGCTGGCGCTCTTCTCCAGCACAATCACCGGTGTACCCTGCATGCTCAAAATATCCGCAACGGTTAATCCAACTGGTCCCGCCCCCACAACAATCACTGGTAATGTCATCTGAACCGCTCCAAACATCGTGAAGTGAATTGGTGAAACAAGGAAATCAAGGATCTTCGAACCTGCATGTTAACGGGTCGTTAACGCAAAGAACGATACGTTATAATCAAACGGTATCATGATAGCGTTTACACGTCAATCCATTTTGTTGCCGTAAAGTAAGCCTTCAGGAATTTGCTCTCATATCCACGACGCACAAAAAGGGGACGTCACAGTATCGTGACGTCCCCTTCTCAACTTGCGACGTTTGATTAAAACCCTTTGAAGCTTGAACCCTTGTTCACGAGTTGAAGCGGTGAGCTCACTGTGGCAGGTACAGTCTGTCCGTTAATCAGCTTGACTGCATTGTCGATACCGAGCATTCCCTCTTGTGTGGGCTGTTGTGCAACATCCGCATACATCGAACCATTGTTCACATCGGTAATGGCCTCTTGTTCACCGTCGATGCCGACGATGGCGATTCCCTTTTTACCCGACTGCTGAATGGCTTTCAGTGCCCCCAAGGCCATTTCGTCGTTTTGCGCGAAGACCCCGTTGATGTCTGGATGCGCTTGAAGAATATTCTGCATGACGTTCATGGCCGTGTTGCGGTCAAAGTTCGCAGTTTGCTTCGCCACGACTTTGATCCCAGAAGCGGTTGCAATTTCTTGGTCAAAACCTTTTTCGCGGTCAATTTCCGAAGACGCGCCGATGGTTCCTTGTAATTCAACCACCTGTCCCTTGCCGCCAAGCGCCTTAATCAATTGATCAGCAGCTTCCTTGCCCGCCTGCACGCTGTCTGAAGCGATAAACGTCGCGACCGTCCCACCGTTGACACTGCGGTCAAGTGTGATAACCGGAATGTTAGCCTGGTTGGCAAGTTTCACGGCGGAAGACAAGCTGTTGCTGTCCACCGGATTCAACAGGATGGCACTGACGTGTTGTTGAATCAAATCCTGTACTTGGTTCAACTGCGTAGCTGCGTCATTATTGCCGTTCTCGACGGTGACTTTGAGTCCATCTTTTTGCGCTTCGGACTGAACGCCGTTCTGCATCGCAACAAAGAATGGGTTGTTCAGTGTGGAAACGGCGAAACCGACCGTCTTTCCAGAAGCGGATGAACTTGTGGTAGCGTTTCCAGCTGAAGTATTATTCGAGCTCGATCCGTTTGTCGAAGCCGAATTTGTCGTTCCACAACCGGTTGCCAGGACCCCTGCTGCCAATGCACTAAACGCTGCGATTTTCCAATTTTTCATCATCAATGACCCCCTATGTTTTTGAGAAAAGAATTAGTTCTTCTTGCGGTCCAGCAAAATTGCGACCAAAATAATCAAACCTTTGACAGCATCCTGCCAGAATGAGCTTACATTTAAAAGGTTTAATCCGTTGTCGATCACCCCCAAAATGAGTGCACCAATTAACGTGCCAACGATGCTTCCTTCGCCGCCGACGAGGCTTGTACCGCCAAGTACGACCGCTGTGATGGCATCGAGTTCGTAGCCTGTTCCGGCGGTTGGCTCAGCCGTCCCAAGGCGGGAAGTTAAGATGAGTCCTGCTAATGCTGCTAGCACACCCGCGATGACGTATACCCAAACGAGATAGCGATTGACTTTGACGCCTGCAAGTTGCGCGACCTTTTCATTCCCGCCGAGGGCGTACACCTTGCGGCCAACAACCGTCTTTTTGAGGACGATCCAGCCGACGATAAAGACGACTGCGGCGATGATGACAGGAATCGGAATGCCAGCGACAAGTCCCGTTCCGAGACCCGAAAAGGAATTGGGCAAATTAAAAATAGGCATCCCATGTGTAAAGACTTCAGTTAATCCCCTGAATAACTGCTGTGTACCCAATGTCACAATGAATGGGGCGAGACGTCCGTACGATACAAGAAGTCCATTGAGCGCTCCACCGACGGCACCGACGATAATACCAACGATACAAGCGAGGAAGACGTTGACGTGTGCCACCATTAACTGAGAAGAAATGACTGCACTGAGCGCCAAGGTTGAACCGACGG
Organism: Alicyclobacillus fastidiosus; assembly: GCA_029166985.1. Lineage (GTDB taxonomy): Bacteria > Bacillota > Bacilli > Alicyclobacillales > Alicyclobacillaceae > Alicyclobacillus > Alicyclobacillus fastidiosus_A. The sequence continues at coordinate 2,950,994 of CP119138.1, forward strand.
ACAAGTCAATTCCCGAAGTCAGGATGACAAACGTCATGCCGACGCCCAAGAGCGCGTTTACTGTTGTCTGAAGAGCGACGTTTCGCAAATTGGCAAACGTGAGAAACTGATTTGACAAAATCGACATCACGATGAAAATGAGAACCAGCCCGAGCAAGGGGCCAAGCCGATATTTTTTAATCACATTCACGATAGTTTCCTCCCGGTTGCCAACTTCATGAAGTTCTCGTTATTCATGTCCTCGCCTTTGATTTCACCCATGACTTCCCCTTCGTGCATGACGTAGATACGGTCGCAGATACCCATGAGTTCTGGTAAGTCGGATGAGATCATCAAGATGCCTCTTCCTTGTGCTTTAAACGCATTCATCAATTCGTAGATCTCTTGTTTCGCTCCCACATCGATCCCTCGCGTGGGCTCGTCGAGAATCAATAGAGCAGGATCTTGTGCCATCCACTTGCCGATGACGATTTTTTGTTGATTCCCACCGCTCAAGCTTCCAGCCGGCTGCTCCGTAGACGCCACCTTGATGCGCAGCTTTTTCACCATCTCTGCGGCAAAGCTCTTTTCCTTCTTGCTCTCGATGAATCCAAATTTGTTGCGTAGGTTGAGCGTCGGGAGCGCCATATTGTCGCGGACGCTAAAAGGTAAAATCAAGCCTTGTGACTTTCTATCCTCCGTCACGAATGCAATGCCACTGTCGATTGCCTGCTTAGGTGATTTGAACCGAACCCGCTTGCCTTTAAATTCAAGTTCACCTTCAAGAATTTTGTCCACACCGGCAAATGCGCTTACAAGCTCAGTTCTTCCAGCGCCCATCAGTCCACCGAGTCCGACGATCTCTCCGACCTTTACTTCGATGGTCGCCCTTTTGACTTTGGGCGTTTTGACGTTCACCGCTCGAAGTAACGTTTCACCTGGCTTCGAAGGCGTTTTCGGGTACCGCTCATCGACCGTGCGCCCGACCATCATCGAAACCAGTTCGTTTTCGTCTGCCGTCTTCATGTCGCGCGTCGCGATAAATTGCCCGTCTCTGAGGACAGAAACCTGATCAGCAATCTTGTACAGCTCTTCCATTCGGTGAGAAATATAGATGATTCCTACACCGTTTTGCTTCAATGACTCTATAATCTGAAACAGCCGCTCCGTTTCACTCTCGGTCAGGGCCGCGGTCGGTTCATCCATCACAAGGTACTTGACGTCTTGAAGCAGCGCCTTCCCGATTTCGACCAGTTGCTGTTCACCGATGCCAAGGTTCTTGACCAATTCACTTGGGTCTCGCTGAAGGTTGACTTGCTTTAAGATATCGCTTACTTTCTCCTTCAACTTGTGATTCCGAATGAATCCAGTCTTTTTGAACTCCTCTTCGTTTCCAATGAGGAAGTTTTCGGCAATCGATAGATTGGGGAACAGATTCAGTTCCTGGTGTATCATGCCGATTCGGTGCCGTTTTGCATCTTCGATGTTGCGAATCGACACCACCTGATCATCGATGGAGATTTCCCCCGCATCTGCCTGGTATTCTCCGGTTAAAATTTTCATCAGGGTCGATTTCCCAGCGCCATTTTCGCCAAGCAATGCGACAACCTTGCCCCCGTCGACAAGCAGTTCGACTTGCTCGAGGACACGAACACCTGAAAACGATTTATTGATGCCGCTCATTCGTAACGTACCCACCATGAAACACCCCCTTAAAATACCACGCCGGCATATAAAACCACGTTTGCGTAAGGTGTCCATTCACCAGTCCTGACGACAACGCTTACATTTTCAGTAATTTGTTTAAGCGTTTCATGCGGTACCTGCTCAAGTGGCATTTCTACATTGGTCTCAATCGTCGTGTAAAGCGACGGGTTGATATCCTTTAGTTCACTGGCGACCACGGCCTTTTCGACAGTCAACTCAGTCAAAATAGCTCTGAACACATCCATAAACGCGGGTACGTTTTCACGGATTGCAAGGTCTATCATCCGAACTCCTTTTGGAACAGGAAGTCCGTAATCAGCGACCACAAGCGCCTGTCCGTGTCCGAGTTCAGCAATGATTTTTGACAACTCGCTATGCAAGACACCGTTCTTCTTCATTGCCTTCACCTCATGTGTGTATCATAACTCTTGTGGAAACGTTACCACAATAGTTTTTTAAAAAAAGTTCTGCCCTATTTTGTAGATTTGCGTTCAACCAACTTTGCATCGAATTCGATTTTCATCTCCGATACGCGATTCTTAAAGAGGGAAAACGCCGCGCGCCCCATCTCATTGGCGGGCTGGCGGATCGTCGTCAAGGCCGGAGAAGTGCATTTTGCCATGTCGATATCATCGTACCCCACAATCGAGACGTCGTTCGGAATCGAAACACCGAGTTCATTTGCTGCCTGGATAATGCCGATAGCCATCATGTCGTTGGCCGCAAATACCCCATCTGGCGGGTTGTCGTTCAGAAAGAGAGCCTTTGCGGCTTCATATCCACCAGTGAACCGGAAGTTGCCCGAAAGCACTTTGGGCTCCATGCCGCTTTTTTTCATCGTCTTCAAATATCCACTCAAACGAGCCCGAGCCGAAGTCGACTTTCTCGGACCAGTCACATGTACGATGTGTTCGCAACCGATGGAAAGCAGTTTTTCGGTGGCAATCTTCGCCCCTTTTTCGTGATCGATCCATATATAGCTCTGGTCGCTCGACACCTTACGGTCGACAAACACGCACGGCAGCGGTGAAACCGCGCCGATCAAGTCGCGCTCCGCACTGCGGTTGCCAATCACGATGACCCCTTCCACAGCCCTTCCTTTGAGGACGTTGAGGTACATTCTCTCCCGCTCGAGATCCCAGTTGGAGTTACAAAGGATCACCGTAAATCCGCTCTCAATCGCTGCTTCCTCCGTTCCCCGCGCCACTTCCGCAAAAAACGGGTTAGAGACATCGGGAAGAAGCAGACCGATCGTCGACGTTTTGCCGCTGACGAGTCCCCTCGCGATGGAACTCGGCTCAAAACGTAAGGTATCCATTGCGTCGACGATTTTTTTGCGCGTCTTTTCGCCGACATAGCCGCTGTTGTTGATGACTCGCGACACAGTCGACACGGAAACCCCTGCTAACTTTGCGACTTCTTTAATCGTGTTCGACATGACTGAACCCCGTTCTTTCTACATAAGGTAACGTTTCCACAAATATGTTAAGAAGAACGTTTGAGAAACTCCTCAATCTCTTGGCCTGTCGGGATCGATATCTGTGCCCCAGCGCGCGTGACTGTAATGGCGGAAGCAGCCGACGCATATCTCAAGGATTCCATCGCGTTATCACCCTTGTATACGCTTGCGAACGCGCCAATAAACGTGTCACCAGCCGCCGTTGTGTCGACCGCGCTCACTTGAAAAGCGGGCACGCGTACGGACTGATGTTCGTTCACAAAAATCGCTCCCTCAGGTCCCAATGTCAGAATGACCGCCTTAGCTCCACGGAACACGAGTTCCTTGGCAGCGTCGACATACTCTTTATGCGTAGTGAGCACCCGATTTAACACGACACTGGCCTCAGTCTCATTTAACACCAGAACGTCGATCATTTGAAGTATCTCTTTGGGAACTGGGTGTGCAGGCGCCGGATTATAATAAATTCTAGTTGCCCTCCCGCGGGCCGCTCGAATTGTTTCATACGTCGTCTCCAGTGGAATTTCGTTTTGAACGAGCACGGCATCGCAGAGCAACGCGTCGGCAATAGATTGAATGTCCTCCGTGGTCAAAGCACCGTTTGCACCTTCGGACAGAATGATATTATTTTCACCTTGATCATTCACTGTAATAAACGCGATTCCTGACGTACCGTCCTTTACCAAGACGTTCGTCGTATCGATCCCATCCTGATTGAGGGATGCCACCAATTGTTTACCAAAGCCATCCTTACCGACCGCACCGACCATCCGAACGGACGCGTTCGCCCGGGACGCGGCAACCGCTTGATTCGCTCCTTTGCCGCCGGGAATATATTCTGTTCCCTTCCCTTTGATGGTCTCTCCTGGTAGTGGATGCTTTTCAACACGGTTCACAACATCCATGTTCAGGCTACCAACCACAACGATATTCAATCGATCACTCCTAACGAGTAGTTATTCTGTATTTAAGCGCCTACATAATCAATTTATCACATTGGATTTCAAATGGTAGACTACCTTTTTCATAAACGTTGAAATTCCACAAAAGCCAATCGCAGTGTCTCATCTGGCCCCCGAAGAACCAGTGACAGCAACAGGCGGCATGTATCGAGTACAGCACAAACACTCGCCCCGGCTCTAGTCACATCCACGTACAACAAAAAAACCGTCATCGCTGACGGTTCTGTTCGCCTTATATGTAACTACAGTACAACTCCCCGTTTTGCCGTGAGGCCCACAGTTTTAACCTGCCCTAGCAGGTGGGTATCCTCATATTATCTTCACAAGTCCGCTCGAGACGGCATTTGCTCCAATAATCGCATTTGGATTCCCTTGTGATTTGCATTGGTTAAAAACAAATAACACCCCACCAACATCACAGGAGACATTGTAGGTGTATCTTAACACGCACACTCAACAGAAACAATGCCTTATTTTTTCCTGAGGAAACACGTAAAAGTCGCAACACGACCTGTCAACACGTGGGGCGAACGCTCATTGCTCATTGCTCATTGCTCATGTATCTCGCTGCGGATCCGCATCTCCAACACGTCTGGCGCAACGGCGGGACTAAACAAGAACCCCTGCATCACATCACAGCCTTGATCTATGAGGAATTCTTGTTGGTACTGTGTTTCCACGCCCTCGGCGACGACCTTCATATCCATGCTGTGAGCGAGCGCGATCATGGCCACGATGACGCTCTCGTATTTTGCGTCCTTTGCCAGAATTCCCGATGTAAAGGCGTGATCAATTTTGAGTGTGTCGATATCGTACTGAGTTAATACCCCTAATGAGGAATATCCTGTCCCAAAGTCGTCCAACGCAATGGTAATACCGTGGCGTTTGAAATGTTGGATGGCCAATTTAACGATATCCCCGTCTTTGATCAAGGTCGTTTCCGTGATTTCAAACTCGAGCCACGATGGATCTACCTGAGTTCTCTGGATCACATCCATGATCCGCCTAACTGAGTTCGGACGGACCAATTCGACTCCAGAAATGTTAATGGCTACGCTCATCTCCGGTATGCCGGAATCCTGCCAGTGCTTCACGGTCTGACACACATCCTGTAAGACCCAAAGTCCGATGGAACAGACCAACCCAGTCTCCTCAGCAATCGGAATAAAGCGTCCCGGCGGCAGAACGCCTTCCTTCGGATGTCTCCAGCGAACGAGCGCCTCTGCGCCGACAATTTTATTTGTTCGGATGTCAATTTTCGGCTGGTACTCGACAAAAAACTCATTTCGAGTGAGCGCATCGCGCATACTCGATTCAAAAGTAAGGATCTCCAAATGCTTCGCGTTCATCTCGGGATGGTAAAACGCGAATCGATCCCGGCCCATTTGTTTGGCCGCGTACATCGCCGTATCGACATTTTTCATGATAGTACTTATGTCCTTACCGTCTCTTGGTGCAAATGCAATCCCCATGCTGGTGGTGATCTGAACTGGATATCCCTCCAGTTGAACCGGCTCGCTCGTCTTCTCGAGTACGCGGCTCGCCATCTCCACAACTTGCGCTTCACTCGCGTACCCAGGCAGAAGAATGGTGAATTCGTCGCCACCCATGCGTGCTAGAATCGCCTCTTCGGGAAGGCAAGTCCTGATCAATTGCGCGGTCCTGCGCAGGATTTCATCGCCAAACTCATGGCCCAGTGTATCGTTAAACAACTTGAAGCGGTCCAGATCTAAGAACATTATCCCAACTTCATCGCCTTTGTGGAGATGACACGAGAGCACGTCATAAAACTTTCTCCGATTGGCGATACCAGTTAGGGAGTCCGTAAACGCCAGTTGTAAGATGTCGTCGGTCTGCTGTTTGTTGCGAAGGGTGAGTTCAACCAAATTCACAAACGTATCCAGTACCTTTCGTTCATGTGGTCCCGGCTCCCTCGGTGTCGGAAAGTACATCGATGCACAGCCGATGAGAAGCCCACGCGAATCGAAAAAAGCCTTTGCCCACAACGCGCGAACGCCCTCTGCTCTGGCCATTTCAAGATGACGCGTCCACACCCGATCAGTTTCAATGTCCTTCACGATCACCGCTTCCTGAGAGACCATTGCCTTCCCAAGCACACCACCGTATGGACCAAGCCTAAACTCGTTTTCCATGTAGTGGACGATCGCTTGTGAGATATTTTTTCCACCTGCGTGCATAAGCCTGCGCCTGTGCGCATCAAATGTCCAAATGGCCCCGACGGATTCATCAGACAGCGATTCCATCACCGTCACGATTTGATCCAACGTATCACGAACGCTATCCCCGCCGATGATCATCTCGAGAACTTTGCGTTGCCCGTCAACGAACCGCTGCGCTCGCTTGATCTCGGTCATATCCTTTGCGATCCCATACGTTCCGACGATTTGATCGCCTATTTTGATCGGCATGGTCGTCACCATGACCTCGACGAGATGTCCAAGTTTGTGGCGGATCGACGTTTCGTACGTAGTCGACGCGCCAGCGAGCGTGGACTTAAAGATAGCTGCAGTCTGCTCTACTTGAGCCTCCGACACGATATCGCAAAATGACCTGCCTACCAATTCAGATATTTCATACCCAGACAGCAACGTACAGGCGAAGTTGCCCTCGATGAAACGCCCATGTATGTCATATGAATACACCGCATCTGGGTTATTGCGGAACAAGGAGGATAACCCACTTCTTTCATGATCGTTCTCCTGCTGTACATACATTTGGCTGGCCCTTCTTCGCATCGAAGTATAGATCTCAAGTAATACTATTTTATAGTAAATCTAGGCAACTAGACAATGATATACAGAAGCGGATGTGTTTCCCGCTGAACCGAAACAAAAGGCCCTATCCATGACCCGAATTGCACGCGCAAAATTTTGTCGGTGACGATTTCATTGCCGCATGAGGATGATACATTTAAGGCAGACGATGACACGTTATCCAATGGAAATCTGTTGGCCGCAGGTGGTGACACGAAGTGTATGGGATAGGAACACACAGTTGCGTTCGTGGGGAATTTTCGTATGTGTGAGCATCGGCACCATCATTCTCGCCATCTATCTCATCGAATACTTGAAACAGAACTACCACATCAGGGCAGAGGTCTTTCAGACGGAGAAATTGAAGGTGGTCAGCGAATTAGCCGCGTCCATTGCGCACGAAGTGCGAAACCCGATGACCAGTCCGCGGTTTTGCACAACTGTTGAGTCAAGATCCCACCATCAGCCAAAAACATGCGGCGAACTTGGCAGTGATGACCAGCGAACTGGATCGCGCACATGAGATCATTTCCGACTACCTCGATTTCGCACGCCCCAAACCAGACAAAACGCATGCCCTCGACGTGTCATCGCATATTCCGCACGTCGTTCAAGTCCTCACCCCCTACGCCAATTCGACATCGGTTGTGATTGAAGGTGCAAGAAATCTCTTCGGGACGTCTGGCAGATTTGATCAGCCGTTGATGAACGTGATCAAAAACGCCATTGAAGTGATGCCTGGCGGAGGGCGCGTGTTAGTACAAGCCAGGCGCGGAAAACACGCCATTTAGCTTGAGATCAGCGACCATGGATGCGGAATGACCGCGGAACAACTCGCCCGGATAGGCACGCCATTCTATTCGACGAAGAGTCACGGGACGGGACTTGGATTAACTTCCGTATTTCAATGTATTCAATTCATGAATGGAAAAATTGACGTCAAAAGTAAAACGAACGAAAGGACCACATTTAAAAGCTCCTGCCCTCTGCGGAGCCTCGTTCCGTCAGCATCAAGCACGAGGCGCAATCCCGTTTCCGACTCGCTTTCGTAGCAACGGTATGGACTTACAAAACGAATGTAATACGTGGATCCTTTAGTTCCACAGAAATTGACGTTGCCTGATGAACGAAAATGCATAAGGGCAATGTATCATGAAGCGTTAAATCCGCCTTTCAGCCAATGTTCCCGTTACAAAACAAAAGCATCGTGAGTAGAGTGGCCCGCAGTATCATGTGAAACGATACTGATAGCTGCAATGTATTAAACGTCTGCATTTTTGTACGAAACCAGGAATATTCATCCACATTTTGTTAGGGCTGCTTCTTAAGCATTCGCCCACGTTAGCGCAAGAACTGATGCTTTTCAAAACTGCCGTAATGCCATCATCGTACCGAAAGACAATACGCGGACTCTCTTAGTTTGCGCTGCTCCGTGCTGAAGCACTTTCCTTAAGCCATTTTTCGGCGAACAAGCTAAACCGTCTGGCGATTGCCAACCGTTTTTCCGTGGTTGCGTAATCATCATCAGACACATTCTCTGTCCAGTTCAGTAGTTCACCCTCGTCTGTGTCTTTTAACTGTTCCTTCAGGTCGCGATAAGTGACTGGCATATTACCAGTGCGCATCGCAACTAGGTTTCTCAACGCCCACTTTAGCACTTTACCGTTCAAATACTTGAGGTTACTTGTGCTTCTTTCACTTGATTCCCAATTGTAGTAATCCTGGCAACGAGCATTTAGTCCAATTGTGCTTGCCACATCCGCAAGGTTTTGAGCATATCTCTCCTTCGAAGGCATAGGAAATGGATCACTGCCAAACAGCACCGTATGACAGTCAGACATCATCGCCATCAATTCCGTTGGTTCGGCTTTGATTTCCACTAAATCAACGACATTTGCACACCCAATGTCTGTATCTTTCCATACCTGTCGTAGTGCGTTAGACGTATGCTCATCTACTTTGTCGATAACTACCATCAAATCTGTATCACTTTCAGGGGGATGAGCTTCCCTACGCGCCCAACTGCCGCACAAATGAACGCTAATTAAGCGATTTCCTAGGTGTGAACGTAAGGATTGAATGAAGTTGGAACAGTAATTGTCCAGTTCTTCTTTAGTTGTCGGATATGGCGGTTCGCCCTCGACTCGAACACCCATGTTAGTCCCCCCTAAAGACGGCTAGCAAGCACTTCAATTTTCGCACATTCCATGCCAAACCAATCGTTTTTTATAGACTCGACTCGCTATTGCGGTAATCTGCCCAAATGTCCAATAACATTGCATCGAGTGACACTGCATGTTAATGCAAAGACACTAAGCACTTTATTAGACGGTTGCTCTGTATGTTCATCACATGTCGTTTGTCCTGTGACATGAAAAACGGAGTACAACGTACAATCAAGTTGACCAAATCATCTACACCATGGGTAAGTTTGACAGTCCGTCAGCTGTTGAATTGTAGGGTACATGACCGTCTTTAATGTGCATCCTCGCCTGATTTTTCACAGACCAAGGAACTGAAGAATCCAATTTTCTAAGGCTTCGCTCATACGATCTAAAACTATTATTGCACAAAGTAGCGTTCATGGGATTGCTGTCGAGACGTACCACTCAGAGTAGCGTATAGTTGCGTTGTCTCGGGTTTTTCGTGCCCCAAGATCGACTGTACAGTGACTAAGGGTGCACCTTGATTAATCACAATGGTCGCTAGTGTATGTTTCATTTTATGCGGACTTACTCGGTCTTCCAATCCGCATCGACTTGCAATTCGTTTAAAGATGTACTGAATCTCATGAATCGACTCAGATTATTAATAGATTCCACTCATCGGATGATGCCTATACAGGTATTTCAGGTGACAAATGTCATTCGCATGGATTCCAATGGTGGCTATCTGATGTACTGGTTAAAGGTTCGCGAAATGAGAAAAATATGCATTGACTCTCCCCTAAGGGTAGCCTTTATGCTCTGAGACGAAAGGGGTGAATCAATTGTTATACACTGTAAAAGAAGTGTCTGACCTATCAAATGTGACAGTTAAGACGTTGCATCATTATCACAAGATTGGTCTCTTACCGCCATGCGAAGTAAGTGAGGCAGGGTATCGTCTATACAGCATGAAGGAACTGGAGCGTCTACAGGAGATTCTCTTTTACAGGGAACTGGATTTTCCCTTGGTACAAATAAAGCAATTGCTAGAGAACAAACCAGACCGTTCAACCATCTTGACCAATCAAAAAGAGCTTCTCGTCGCACGAAAACGTCGACTTAAGCGATTGATTGAGACCATTGATGAATCGATTGATTCGGTCAAGAAAGGAGCTTATATGGATACCGGGGAGATGTTCAAAGGATTCGCAAACGAAGATGAGTGGCGAAAAGCACTTAAGGAGCAAAATGAATATCTTAGGAAGCAGTACGGGCACGACTTGCTGGCAGATGAAAATGCAATAAACGTCGAACAGATGAACCAGCAAGCCAATGAAGCGGCTCGTTTCATGAAGGGGATGGCTAATGCCCTGTCAGAAGGAATACGGCATGACGATCCGAAAGTACAAAGCCTTATCGGTCGACATCTTGACTTCCTGAATCAACAAGGACATACCACAAGTCCTTCTGAGTTTGTGGCACGTACCCGCTTCTTCTTAAGTGATGACTTTCATCGACAGATGTTGGAATCCCAGCAAACAGGACTCGCATATTATTTATGTGTCGCTGCACAGTCATTTGCTCAGTAGCAATCGTCAAAAAGCGCATGAACGGGTGTCCTACGTTGGATGCCCGTTTTGCCGTTTCTTGAATATGACAAGAGTGTCGTATCCAGCATCGGGAAAAGTTATGTTGGGTCCTACAGGATAATATCTGAATAGCCTGATCAGTGAATTGCCAATAATCTATATAATAAATATTTGTAGAGTCATATTGCACATTCCTGCGCCGTTATTCAACAAGTCAGTTTCTTATGTAATTGCAGGTTCATGCACTCCGATGTTGAGTTTGTCCGTTCATGCACCCAATAGTTCGCTGAAATAAGGTTAGATTCCCTATGGAAATCGTTCATCTTGTTGACACGAACATGGAGAACAGCTCCCCAGTGACCACGAACAGACTTAACAGAACGGTTGTTCAGCCGAACACGGATTTCCTTTGGTCACAGGGTCAAACTGACGTCACTAAAAGGGTGTGCAGCGTACGAGATGATGCTTCAGGTCGTCTTATTCCCCTGTGTGACCCCATTTTTCTTACAGCATATGACCCGGTGTCCATGACCACTTGGGTCATCGATTTCATTGTAAAGTACTTGGCAATTCTCCTCTGCTAGTGTGGCTTCGTACTGTCGCTTGGATAGTGAACTGTAGTAAAACTTTTGCCCAAACATCTCTGAGACCAATTCGCCATGTTGGCCACCTGTCGTAAATAGTGCTACACCATTTGGACGGAGCAATCGAATCACTTTTTTAAGGGTATTTATCTGCTTTTCCAAGGGGATGTGAAAGAGAGAGTCCCATGCCAACACACCATCGAAGTTGCTATTTATCATGCATGAAGTAATGTCGGACCTGATAAAGGTTACTTCAGGAATTATTTGTCGTGCCTTTTCTAACATTTTAGCTGATATGTCTAATCCCGTTACTCTTGCTCCATAGGATACAAGATGCCTTGTCAACGGAATCCCAGTTCCACAGCCTATGTCCAGAACACTAGGTGGGTTTAGATGATTCGAGTGATGAGGTAAGAAAGAAAGGAATTGATTAACATGATTTAGGCCAATTGTTTTGGACCGTCCATGTTCATAAAAATCTGCAATCTTATCATAATTTTTACGAATTTCATCAGGCGACATACTGACAGTCATTATGGCGAAGCTCCTTTCACTCTACCTATTACGAATCAGGTCAATGACGGCGTTTATCTAACACAAGAGACGCTCAGGCAGTTGATGCACGCCCATCTCTAAAATTATGAAGAAGTGGTCATATTACATGATCCTGCCCCAGAGTACAACAATCACATTATAATGCGGAATGCATTGTCATACGACCAGCAAACATTAGGCTTCTCGCCTCTCGCCCACTTGGGCCAATCGAGGAATTTAAAACATTCGCGTCAATTCGTTTTCGGAAACGTCTTCAATCCCAGTGGTGTATACTTATGGAAATATCGCCTGGGTAGGAGCGAGGTACGACTGGTATGGACCAACTGACTTTCGCCAGATGAGTTTATATCCTTCTATTATCGATCTTGACGCCAGTGATTCTCCTGAGTCATTATTCATCGGTTATCCTATTCAAGAACATTCTGACCTTGTGAAACAAGCAAATCCCATCACATATATAACAGAAAACACGCCTCCGTTTTTAATCATGCACGAGACCAGGACGAGTACGTGCCATACAACCAAAGCGAGTTGGTTTTTGAAGCATGAAATCAGAAAGGACTTAAACCGCTAATGTACAAAGTTGTAGGTGCTGGTCACGGTGACGCTTTCGGCGAAGAACAGTTCAGTTCTTAATCGTTCAAGGTTTGTTTCAGGATTTACAGTCGAAGACACCACTCATTAGATTTCATCCATTTGCCTTTTGGGAATTCAAAATCTGTTTCACCAACCAATGAGAACCCTAACTTACGACATATCTCATTAGATGCTGTATTGTTCGTGGAGGGGAAAGCATATACAATTGCATGTTGAACATTGTTTCGCAAGATGTTAAGCAACTCCGACATGGCACGAGTTGCGATGCCTCGTCCCTGAAATTCAGGTATGACTTTCCAACCGGTCTCGTATACCTCATGTTCCTTCCATCTTCGTTCCCAATACCCCACACTGCCTATAGAATCAGAACCAAATTTGATTGCAAAGAAATGTACCTTACTGTCATGAAGGTATCGCTGGTGCCGAGCAATGACACCATCATCCCTCTCTGGACCACCTAAACTTGCCCACATTTTCGCAGTGTTCATACGCTTTAACAGTTGAATATCTTCTTCCGCCCACGGGTGAATAGTAACCTCTGGCATTAGACCGTTTCCCCTGTTATTTTCCATGTACTATTCCCCCTTTATTACGGAGCATTATATCAGTTGATTCAAAATTGAGCATGACTGCCCGATAGTGACGTAACAGCATTGGAATCCGTATCAAATATCCATGCAGTTGTTTCCGAATTGGGTTCTTTAGCTATTACACCCTTTAGTTCAAGAACAAGTAGAAAAACCTATTCGAGACTACCCACTGCTTGTGCATGGTGTGCCCATAAAATATGTTGGATTTCCTTCACCCTATTTTCCGGACAGTTGACCATGATTACCACTTCCGTGGTTTTCCCTCTTCCAGTCTGCAACTGTTTGTTTGCCTGTCTGCGTATAACAATGAATTTTACAATGAAACCGATCCATGCTCCCGTAACCAGACCGAATAACGCCCAAATAATTGGTCCAAGTGGTAACACGAAACCGTAAATTGCACCAAGAAGCATACCAATTGTTCCGAGTACCAGAGCAAGATCGAGAAAACTCTTGCCATCGGCATATTGCGCGGTATCAAAAAGCTTGGGTTTTTCGTTGCGCTTATCTAAAGGAATCGCAAGAATTTGTTCTTGAGACACCCCAGCCTCCTCGATTTCGGAGATGACGAGTTCTACAAAGAGTGAGTGTTCGAAAGAGCCAACCACGTACACTGTCGCTCAACTCCTTCATGTCAGACGGGTTTGATAAATTTATTACTTTGGTATGCTTTCTTCAGGTACTGAGCCTGTGACAATGAAAATTGCTTATTTGCAATAACTGTTTCCCTATAGCCAAAGTACATAGAAAATCCGAGTAGCGAAGGAACAAAGAGATACCACTGTGGGTCCAAGACGCTCGTTGCTCGGGAAAAATCACCAACAGCTGAATAATATAATGCTTCGAAAAGTCGTGACTTAACGACGGTTGCTCCCCATGTAACTAAGCAAAAAATAAAGATGGGCAACCGATGCGTAAATACCGCACCGAGTCCAGGGGTTATGAAGGACCAGAACATTCCCATGATTGGGCTTGATTTTTCTATAGTGTTTTGATTCAGCGTTGAAAGGGAGGCGAAAGAAATCTTTTGAGTGTAGCGGTAAGCGAGGATATATAGCTTATTGTTTTCAACAGTTCTGGAGTAGCTGTTATACATGGCAAATACGAAAACGCCGATGTATCCGAAAAACCAGCGTAAATCAAGAACCTCTTTTGCCCCTTTAATGTCCCCTATCATAGAGCGATATATTGCTTCATTGAGGTGAGACATGGTATTCATTACAAACTCAAAGATTACCAGAATGTACGCCGTTAAATTGTTGCCAAGTAAAAAATGACCGTATCCGGGTAATGCCGCTGACCACCATAGGGGTATCCATGGATTGAGGTAGGAGATGAGATTGGAACTTGCACCATTGAACCGTACCAACGGCATGTACCTTTCTTCTTTGTCTTGACTGTTTGCCATTAAATACACCTCAACCAGTATTAATCATACGAATGATTCCCCGATTAAGGAAGAATATGTATTACACGAACACGCATGTCCGATGTGTGGTGGATAACGGATAAATGATGGCTTGTTCCTCACCTGAACAACCCAGCCCCTCCACATCGTTCAATAAGGATGTTGCACATAGTGCTGAATCACTGCAGAAACCAATGATGTCCGTGTTAGCGATTGTACGTGATCAACAACCTCGCTCTTGAACTAAACTCTCTCAATGATCTAAGATTTTCCCAGTCATTTAGCGGTTTCCTTCTTGCTCTGAACCAGACGTTTGGCTTGGAATGCCGTGATTTCATGAGCTTTTCAGCCGTCAGGGTGCGTTCAAATAAGGGCTGTGCCCTTTTTGAATAAATTATGGTCGCGCTTTTGGATCTCCACATCTACCTTCGCGGCCTACCCTCTCATACCTCACAGGGTCCTTTCTGGCCCTAACATTCCATCATTCCGCCTACCGAAGGGTGGAGGCCAGCTTTGCTGCCCGCCAGGGTCCTTGCCCTCTTGTTAAGTGTTGTGCCGGCTGCTCCGCGCTTCGTTTGTCTGGCCTTGCCTTAACAAAACTGCTGAATCACATGGATCAAATCAGACCATCAAGCAGCATCCTGTAGCCGTTCTGAATGGATTGGCCCCAGCATTTGAATTGGATCGTACGGTACTTGTCGCTTCCACAGTACAAACATGACGCGAATTAACTTACAGCACAATGCAATAATCGACTGAACTTTCTTGAGCGGATTTTCTGGCCTCTCCGTGTAATATTTGTGCAGGCTCTTAAACTCCGCGTTTTTTGCAATCAGCGGGATCACGCAACGGAATAGCAAGGCCCTCAGTTTCGGCCTTCCTCGCTTCGTGATTTGTCTGCGTCCGTTGTGACTCCCAGAACTGTTCTCTTTCAGGTTCAACCCAGCCAGCTTTTGAATCTGTCTAGGGTGTGCATATGACGAGATGTCGCCCACTTCCGCAATAAAGCCAGCCGCTGTCACGAGCCCAATCCCTGGCACACTCATCATCTGTGTTACCCCTGGAATCTGGCCAACCAACTGTTCAATCTCAGTTAGCAATTGTTCCAGTTGCGCGTGTAGCAAGTCATACTGTCCTAGCAGGATCTGCAGTTCCCGCCGGGCCATTTGGAGTCCTTCGGTGATCCCAATCGACGTGCTTGCTGCACTTAACAACTGCCTCGCACGGCTGGTACCGACACCGCGAGAGATGCCTCCTTCACGCCACGCACGAACAATCTCCACTTCGGTCGAATTACCAACGTCGACTGGCAGCGGAAAGGTGTGCAAACACACCAATGCGGCCTGTCCTTCCCAGTCCTTAAACACACCTGTGAACTCAGGGAAGAAGCGGTCTAACCAGTTATGAACCCGCCCTTGCACTCGCTTCAGGTCCTCGATCAAACGCCCTCTTTGATTCATTCCCACGCGTATTTCCGCGTAGATATCCTCAGGAATGTTGGGTACAGAGTAGCGTCCATCCTTGACCAACTGCGAGATCACTCGAGCGTCTTTCCGGTCGTTTTTCGTTGGATTGTTGTCATCCAACTCTTTGCTCTTCTTCACGTGCATTGGGTTCACCAGAACCATAATAACGCCGTTGTGACGCAGGAACTGTGCGAGATTGTCAGGTAGGTCAGGAGCCTCGCGGCTCCCTTCCCCTTAAGAACCGGACTTGAGGCTTTCACCTCATCCGGCTCAAGCCATCCTGCAGTGTCCATAGCTTAGTTGTCTGTAGCTGTGGAACCATTCTTCCAGACGACCCTTCCATTGATAACGGTCTCGCTGTCCTTGAGAAACCGTTCTGGTCTGTCAGGCATGGTGTCATATCCATATCTCTTGTAATGAAGTTCATGACACCAACGATGGGTGACAAACACGTTGTTAATCGTGGAGCGACCGCCAAGCTGATGTGGAATCACATGGTGGAAACAAATCTTGTTTTCACTATTAAGCCGCCATTTACGAAAATGTTCTTCCGAAATTGGACGTCCACATAGACCGCACTTTCCGTCCGTTTTCTCAACGATTTTCTTCTGAAACCCATTGAGATGTTTAAGGAGCAGTTGCTTCCGCCGATGTTCAAAGTAGTTGCTATCACTAGGACGAAACGGAGAGCGATTTCCTTGTACCTTAGTATGTCGGATGATAGGCATGTTTGTCATATAGAAGAGGTCCCATGTTCCGTCCGTGAATACCCAGTCTCGATTACCACGTCGCGCGAAGTATTTTGCCTTCATCCATTTCGCGCTTTTGTTTGGATGCCTTCTTCCAATCCATCGCCATAGCATTTTATGGATTCGATAGTCGCAGTAAGAGAAGGCGTCTGTACTGACAGCCGTACTGTAGTAGCTCGCCCATCCACGTAACAGTGGATTAAGTTTTCGAATGATAGTTTCTGCCTTGGCAGTTTTATTGGAGTCCAGCAGCATTTTTGCTTTTCGAAGGATGGAAAGCTGACTCTCTTTGGATGGTTTGATAAGCAGTTTCCCGTCGTATTTCCGAACGTTGAACCCCAGAAAATCGAAACCCTCATCGATATGAGTAATTTTCGTTTTTTCTAGGCTTAGTTCGACTCCGACGTTTTCCTCCAGCCATTTGGATACCACTGGCACAAACTGCTCGGCTTGTTCCTTCGTTCTACAGGAAATAACAAAGTCGTCCGCATAAACTACCATATTAATACCAGGCTTTTTTCTCTGAGGTCCGAATCCCATTTTAAATGCCAGTTCCCTTAACGCCTCTTCCATCCCGTTTAACGCGATGTTGGCGAGAAGGGGTGAGATTATACCACCCTGCGGGGTCCCCCTGAGGCTAGGAATTCGCCCTCGTTTAGGCTCAATCACAGGCGCTTTAAGAATTCGCCGGACGAACATCTTGTCTTCTGGAGCGAGTTTGTTCAGCAATTTTTCGTGGGCTACGTTGTCAAAGAAACCTCTGATGTCACCCTCGATAACCCACTGCGGTGCACGACGAGTTGCGAGCACCACAAAGAGTTGTTCGATGGCGTCCCATGTCGAACGACTCGGACGGAATCCGTATGAATTTTGTTCAAACCTAATGTCCCATTCGGGCTCCATAGCCATTTTGTGTATCTCTTGACATACGCGCCCGTGGATAGTGGGAATACCGAGCGGTCTTTGCTTGCCATTCTTTTTCTTGATATAGACCCGGCGCACTGGAAGTGGCTTTTCTCGGAGATTCACTAGGGTGAGCAACTCGTTACGGGCTTCTGACGTAGTGTAGAGTTTGCCATCGATTCCTGGTGTTTTACGTCCGTTATTGTCCTGTGTAACGGTTCGGATTGCCAACATTTTAGCGTGTTGGCTGGTGCGGATAAGCCACTTGTAATGGCGGATAGCCTTTCGATTTCCGTGCTCGACTGCGTTTGCTAATTGGCGCTGTAACCTACAGACGTGCTGCTCGATTTCGTTCCAGTCAGTCCCTGAACCGAAGGTATTATTGGGCGATGAGGTATCTTGTGCCTCTAACCACGCCACCATGATTCTATCTTCGCTGGGCTTCGGGGATCTCTTGCGCGTTGAGCCTGTTGACTCGCTTGACGCGGCTAATGTGTTCATAACAGGCTCACCTCTCGTCGGTATGCTAACCGATTTCTAGTTGGATGACCGAGGGTAATTCAGCACGCTTTCGCGTTAGGACATCTTGTATGGTCCCTATCCACCCGATTACAGGGAGGCATTCGCTTTTTACCCACTCCTATACCTCCTGGGGATTCGCCGTTCTTACGATTGGCTTACTACTGAGGCGTAGACCCCATGAGGCTTACCATGTTCCGCTGATAACCCCTTAGCGAGATGTTTAGGTATCCCGAATTCTGCGGTAGCATTATGGGATTGTGAATTAGTGATGGTTGAGCACCAATTCCTACTACATGCCATTTTGGCGCAAGCGTGTCAGGGTGTTTCGCTTGTTACACTTGACGCAGTTTATAGGGGATTCACTCACGTTTACCATGCATCTCTAGCCTAGCTCCAAGCCGGGTGTACCCTCCCAGCGATGGCTACATTGTCTCACTCGCTCCGTAGGTTCCGTCACCGGTTCCCACGTCGTGATAGGCTCGCACTCACAATCCAGAGTGGGTGGGCTTGCGCCACATGATTAACAGCGACTTTCATGTCGCACCATCCAGTAATGTCCTGTCGGCTCAACACCTAAAATCACGTTGTCAAAACCATGTTCCACCATAAGCGTCTCCAACCAAGAGAGCAGCCTCTCAAAACCCTCTCTCGTGTTGTCGAAACTCAACGGTTTGCCGAGTTCGATACCGCGTGCGTCGCTGGCGCGAGCGACGTGCACCTTCTTATCTGCTCCAACGACCAAGGTGGAATCTGTGACGCGACGAATCTTCTCATTTTGCGTTATACTCACTGCTGAACAACCTCCTGGTTTTTGTGTTTTGGTTCGCCAATCCAAACACTACCAGGGGGTTGTTTTCTATTCAATCCTCAAGAACTTTCAATATAGGAATGCTGCCCGAGAATGACAGAAGACGCCTGATATTACCTGAGCATAAACATGCAAACGCGAAGGGTCTGTTCTTCGGCTTATGTCCCCGTTATCCCGAACTGGTATCAAACTTTGCAGGTGATCTTCATCCGTGGTTTTGTTCAATTACCTGATCGATGAAGAATTGCAACTTTCCATCGAATGGGAACAGGCTTTTACGTACTCTATTTTGTAATTCCTGCAGTTGTTGCTTAGCTTCCACGACCAAGCTTGATGGATACCCGTACTTCACTTGGTTTGTGTGGAATTCCTCCACGTCAACAACTTTCCAAGGGAGATTCAGAGACCGACGTACCAAATCCAAATCGAGGTCGATGAATGAGACTGTGCTTTTACTCTTGTCACGTATCGCTGGCATTGCGATATTGCAGTAATACTGTTGTAATGCACCATTCACTATATCTGCACTAACTGTAACCCAGTGTTCCAAAGAATAAAATTCGATAGAGCAACTATCAAAATCGAACACTTTTTGTTTCGTGTGATGTACAAGTTTTCTGCCTGGCAAGCCTATGCAAATGACATGTGTTGAAGCTTCCTCCAATAATTCAACTTCCCAATCATAGTGAGGAATATCGGGGTACTTGAGTGCCCGAATGGTCAACTTCTCCCTCACACTGTCACCTCCCGTGAAACTGCATTATCCTGGAAAAATGAGACACATGCTGTATACAGCTGGGTCGCATATTCATTCAGTCTTCCATGACTCACGAAGCCAACCGCCTACAGGGTTTAATACATACGTACAGAGATCTCGTAGCACTTCCTGATCTGCTCCGAGAGTTTGAATGCATTGCTCAAGTTTGTAAGATAGGTAGGCATCCTTAGAACGTAAGTCGACCAGCTGATACTTAGGTTTCACAGCCCACCATTGACGCAATACGAATAATGATTCAATGCAAGTTTGAATCACATACACAGCTAGTAATTGCCGTTCTGTCTGATTTTCCTTATCACAATAATCATCCCATAAGTTAGTGAGATGAAATCGAATTCTGCGAATGTCTTCATTAGACGCTTGGACAGGTCCAGCATTATAGATGTCCTGTACCAGTTTTTGTAGGGTTACCCACTTTTCAGAGTTACCCCATACACAACGCCCTTGTGCCAACATAACCATAGGCGTTCCGATGTTGTTTGCCCACTTACGTTCACTGACAACTTGTTCGTACCATGACCATGGGGCGACCATAAGCTCAAAGTCATTACCTTGGAACACGATGTTTTCGCGTTTAAATGTGGGAAAGGTTCCAATATAGCACAAGTCGATGTCACTAGTCACCGTAGCCTGCCCAGTTGCATGAGAGCCGCACAAAATTACAGTTTCTAGATGCCCATTCCGTTGAGGAGCGTCGTACTGAAGAAAATTCCTTATGAGATCTTTAATGTGTGGGTCAATGACCGCCACCATGTCACATCCTCGTCTCAACATTGGGAAGCGCAACGATCTGTCTAAACTATAACGCCTATTTGTATGAATATTATAAACAATTTTGGTATAAGCCAAATTGAACTATTCTAACCCATATTCGAGCAAGATTAGATACTGTCAAACTGTATCTTTATTCCGAAGTCAAAACGGAACTAGGTTACATAAGGGTCACCAGGGGACCGAGAAAGCCACGGCGGCACCAAGAAACCAAAGTGCGGGAATGTGATTCACATACGCACTTGTCCTTGCGTGTTTTCGATGCAATAGCCATGCGACGAGTGAGCAAACAATAACCGTAATTGGGTAGGCAATGAGTATGGCAACCAAGGTGATATTCCATGTAGAAAACCCAGCGTCAAATGCCATTGGGCTCATAATGATTACAAATAACCAAGGTATTAAGGCTAGTAAGTAAATCGCTTGAGAAACGATAAGGTAAGGTCGCATGGAAGCCTCCCAGAGCCTTTTTCCGTAGTATATGTGACTCTTTAGAATAACATCGTGCTACATCCAAGCTAAAGCGCAATATTTCTGAGTTCCTAGATCCACCCATCCGTGCATCGGTACTTGAAGAGCGTTAGCGACACAAGAATTTAATCCTTACGTATACCGTTTTTGTCGCCATAATACTGTACGATCGCTTTTAATCCATCTATGGTTTCCACGAAAAAACTCTGGTCACTTTGGATTTTAAACTTCAGTTCATTTTCTTCGTGTGCAAATTCCTTGAAACAACCTTCAATCGTCACCTGCCCTCGACTGTTAAATGTGACTTCAACTTTTAGGCTCGTCTCACAAGTCCAGAACACAGCCGTTCCATTCAAATCAGCCCAACATTGCAGAAGTTGATTGTAAAATTCGTAGACCTCGGCAGTTGTAAACCATAACTCACCTTTAACGTAATAGCTCCCGCTTTTAATTTCTACAGTTCCCTGTACGTCATAACCACCAAAGGGGCTGGTGTAGTTTGGGAATCCTAGCACCTCGTCTAAGACCACTTGAATAAAACAGCCCTTTTCAGCTCTGAGGACGAATGTATTCATACGAACCAACTCATTTCGATATTCAATGATCCTGCCCTCTAGCGCCACAAGACATCCGTCGAGGTTGTGCCTATCCATTCACAAATGCAAGCCCAAGCTATAGAGTAGAGGACTGGCAACCCAGTCCCCCCTCGTCAAACCGTACGTGCAGTTTTCCCGCATACGGCTTTCCGACGTTCTTCACCTCGAACATTATGGCGCTTACCCGTCTCGCTCTCTAGGTATATGCTTTCGTATCAAGGTAGAGGGTTCTTTGGACTTCTCGAACTTTTCCAACGGTGTAGTTAGCCGGGGTTCCCCCTTGGCATTCACTCACTCTTACGTCCATTGATCCCCGTGAACGAAGTGAGGGTCCTTCCCTCCGCGAGGTTGTGTTGTCCTGCGCTCATAGGTACTACCACCCTGTCCGACTCCCTTCTCGCCGCTTGCCACTTCGTCGCGCCGGCTTATAGGTTCGCGCTTTACGACACTGCTGTCGTGCGAGGGAGGGTCTCCCTAGTTCCAGACACAGCTGTCACTACATGCTGATCCCCGTACACCGGAGGGTTCTTCCGCGCTGCTTGTCCAAGTTCTTCACGCGTTCCGTGGTCTTCGCCACACAATACGAGGCTCGACTCCCTCTTGTCCCTTTCGGGTTGAATATGACGATGCGGCAGGATTCACTTTATGTTACAGCCTGCAGTTTGTGAACATCGGTTGTAAAATCCTCAATATAATCGGTTGAAAATTCCCTACCTAAAACCTGACAATCTCCCCTGGAGGGGAGAGAATCTTGGTCAAGAATGGGGAGTTTTTTGTGATTAGGGATATGCATGATAAGGGTATGAGTGTGTCACAAATTGCCCGCGAAGTCGGACGCGACCGAAAAACGGTTCGTAAGTGGTTAGGAGAATCCGCCCCCGGTATATATAAACGTGGCACTTACAAACCAAAGAAAATTGACCCGTACCGGGAATACGTGTTGCAGCGTATGAGCGAGGGTTGCGTGAACGCGACCGTTATCTTTGATGAGATTTCAGAGATGGGATATGACGGTGGAATGACGCAACTGCGTGTATTTATGAAGCCGCACCGGCAAGCCGTTGAAGAGAAGTGGATCGTCAACACTAAATTAAACAACTTTTTTAAGGTGGGTAGATTTGTATTCAATCGGTGTTGAGTAGCCGAGCGTACCGTGAATTCTGATGTGATTGTACCAGTGCACATAATCATCTAATTCAAGCTTTAGTTGTTTCAAGCTGTCAAAGTGACGCCCCTGAACAAACTCTGTCTTGAAAATTTTGAAGGTTGCTTCCGCTACGGCATTATCATATGGACATCCTTTCAAACTCAATGAACGCCTAATTTGAAACACTGTCAGGGCTTCGTCAATGAGCTTATTTTTAAACTCGCTTCCACGGTCCGTATGAAACATCTGGACGTTACTCAGGTTTCCCTGAACCGACGCAATAGCTTGATGAACAAGCTGTGCATCTTTGTGTGCACCGGCACTATGACCGATGATCTCGCGATTAAAGAGATCGACTAATAAGCATACGTATTGCCACTTTCCTTCGACTCTCACGTATGTTAGGTCACTCACAACAACGGCTAGATGCTCTTCTTGCTGGAATTGGCGGTTAAGCTCATTTTCCACCTTTGACTCGTTGCAGGAATCCACATGAGGCTTGTACTGTGCTACGGTGTATACCGAAACAAGTCCAACTTCTCTCATGATTCTGCCGATCTTTCGTCTGGATACAATCATGTTCCGTTTCTTCAATTCAAACTTGATTTTGCGAGTGCCATAGGTGTTTCGGCTGTTGTGGAAAATCTCCTGAATTGCTTCGACCAGTTCGTCTTCAGATTGCTTTTCCTGGGCTTCGTAGTAATACGTACTTCTAGGCAATTGTAGGACGCTGCACATTGCTGATATCGAGTATTTGTGCGCATTGTTGCGAATCACATTTACTTTCGTCCTATTATCAGCGCAGCTTGCTTTAAAATATCGTTCTCCATGAGCAGTTGCTTATTTTCTTTGCGCAAACGAATGAGTTCTTCCTGTTCAGGCGTGAGATTATCCTTCTCCTTAAACGAGCCTGAGGTTTTACTTTGCCGAATCCACTTATCCAATGCTGATGGCGTTAACTCATACTCACGGATAATGTCTTTCCGTGGCTTTCCATTCAGATAAAGTTCAACCATTTGCTGCTTGAATTCTGATGTGAATGTCCTTCGCTCCCGTTGGGTCATTGTAGACGCTCCTTTATTGCGGTAGCCTAAGTCTACTCGACCTTAATTTTTCTGTCTAACAAAGTGTAGCCGGTCCAAAGGCTACCACACGATTCGAGACGCTGCCCGGTGAACAAGCTCAGGTAGACTGGGGTAGCTTCACAGTGAACTGGCATGGACACAGGAAGAGGATTTATGCGTTTGTGATGGTATTGGGCTACTCTCGCATGATGTACTTAGAATTTACGGAGAATGAGAAGCTAGAAACACTCATGGGTTGCCATGTAAGGGCCGCGGCATATTTCAATGGAATAACCGCGACATGTCTATACGATAACATGAAGACTGTGGTGGCCGGTCAGGATGACCGAGGCAAGCCGATTTGGAATGAGCGGTTCGCCGCCTTTGCAGCACACCATGGGTTTAAGGTCAGGCGCTGTAAACCCTACCGCGCTCGTACGAAGGGAAAGGTGGAAAATGGGGTCAAATACGTCCGAAGGAACTTCTGGCCAAGAGTCCGAACGTTCACTGGGCTTGATGATTTGAACCGGCAAGTAAGGCACTGGTTAGACACGGTGGCGAATGTCCGCGTCCATGGCACCACTCACCAACGGCCAATAGACAGGTTCCCAGAAGAACAACTTCTGCCGATGAATACAATGCCCTTTGAAAGTGCGGAGCGTCATCTACGCAAAGTACCTTCTGACGCGTTGGTTACATACGAAACAAACCGTTACTCTGTGCCGTATCCATTGGTGGGCTATATGGTTGAAATACAGGATGAGCGTAACGGTGTAATCCGGTTCTTCCACGCTGGAAAGCTGGTCGCCGAACACACAAAGTGCACAGGCAAGCACCAGGTTTCGAGGAACAAAAAACACTTCGAGGGGATTCTCGCAGGAGGCAAACAAAAGGTTCCCCAACCTATCCCACGCCTCATTGAAAATCCAGCACCCGAAGTGATGCGTCGCCCGCTCTCGGTGTATGACCGTCTTCTGAAAGAGGAGGTCGTACGCTGATGCTTGAACAACGAATTCAGCACGCATGCGAAGAATTAGGGTGGTCTCGGCTACCCGAGGTCCTTTACCAGCATGCTGAGCAGGCTTCCAAAGAAAATATATCTTACCTTGAATTCTTGGACAATCTCCTGCAGGAGGAACTGCGTGCCAAATACGAACGCATTATACTCACGCGGACTCGTTTCGCCAGGCTTCCGTTTCAGAAGACGCTTGAGGAGTTTGACTTCACATTTCAACCCTCCGTTGACGAGCGAAGAATGCGCGATTTAGCGACCATGCGCTTTCTGAGCCACCAAGAGAACGTGATTTTCTTAGGGCCACCGGGCGTTGGGAAAACACATCTTGCTGTAGCACTCGGACTGGAGGCGATTCGCCAACGGCATTCAGTGTACTTCACCACAGCAAATGATTTAGTTGAGTCACTTGAAGAGGCACATGAGAAAGGAACCATTCGCCGTAAACTGCGGCAATATACCAAGCCAGCGCTGCTGATTGTAGACGAGATTGGGTACCGAAAGATGAATAATGCTGCGGCACATTTATTCTTTCAGCTCGTGGCGGAACGATACGAAAAAGGGGCAATGGTCCTCACTTCAAACAAGTCCTATTCCGAGTGGGGAGATATCTTTGGAGACAATGTGCTTGCAACAGCAATTCTGGATCGCATCTTACACCACTCTACCACGGTAAATATCCGTGGAGAGAGCTTCAGGATTCAGGAGAAGAAGAAGGCCGGGTTCTTGCACATAGGCGAAGACGGTAAACCGATGACGGTAAACCGATGACTCGCTAGGCGCTGAGGTATAACCGATAAAACTGGGGAATTTTCGGCCGATGATTTTGAGGAGTTTCAAACCGTTGTTGACAGTTTTGCTTCACCCCAGAACCCCGGGGCTTTCATAGGTGCTCCATCCTTAGGCTCTCGCCACCAGACGCCTGCTAGCTACAAGGCGGTTTGGTCCCTACCTCGGTTGGACTTTCACCAACAAGTTGTGCCTAGCTTAGCTAGGCGCGCTATAGAACTCTTCTGCCCGATCGTATTATGAGCTCAGCCAGTTTTTACTGGTTGAGCTCTTTCAGTATAAGCGTTTTATACTCCGGTAGTCGGGTCGAACGTCTCTGCCCGTGGGTCTCGGAACCCGTGCGCTAAATTGTTCACCCCCTACTTGTGGAAACATGTTTGAAGCTGGTTGGGGCAATCGACCTCGTATAACAAGCGAAGCTATGGACTGCAAGAGGATAGGGGCTGCCGACAAATCAAGTGAAAGGAGCTGGTGAGGTGAATCCAGTTGTAGGTCTAGATATTGCTAAAGGTGAAAGCAAAGGACAGGTGTTTCTGGACAAGGATACACCTCATGGAAAGAGCTTTAATATTCTCCATACGAGTGCAGGGCTCGATCAGTTTCACGATGTACTGCGTTCCGTGGAAGAACTGACCGGAGTATCCCCAACCATCATCTTTGAGTCGACTGGGCATTATCACAAACCGATCACCCAGTTTCTTGACGAGCAGAACTATGTATATATCCTGGTTAATCCCTTGATTGCCTACCAAGCAAAGAAAACCAGCCTGCGGAAGGTAAAGACAGATGCTCTTGATGCTTACAATCTATGTAAGCTCTACTACAAAGAAGAGTTTGAGCCGTACAAAAAGCGAGGCATACAGCTGCTCGACCTCCGTAACCTCACACGGCAGCATGAATCGATTACCGGCTTATGCATTCAGACGAAGCTACAGTTTCAGGCGATTTTGGACCAGGTGTTCCCGGAGTTCAGGGGTGTGTTTGGAGATCTGTACTCGAAAGTGTCATTGCATGTCTTGTCCGAATTCCCTACTGCAGATTCTGTCTTAGCTGTGACCGAGATGGATTTAGCATGCAGGATCGAACAATTATGCCCTAGCCGCTCCGAACGTTGGGCTGTGGAAAGAGCGAAGAGACTTAGAGCAGCCGCAGCGAGGAACCCGTTTCGTGGGGCAAACCTGCAAAGTCACCTATTTAGCCTGAATATGTACATTAAAATGCTCCTTCAATACCAAGAGCATCTATCCGCCCTTGAAAACCAGATAGATGCCCTCGCCATGGATATTGAAGAATATGAGATTATCCAATCCATTCCCGGTATAGGTGGAAAAATCGCGGCAACGATCCTTTCCGAAATCGGAGAAATAGATCGGTTTAATCACCCAAAGAAGCTCGTAGCGTTTGCGGGTGTAGACCCTCGCGTGTTCGAGTCTGGTAAGTTCACAGCAACTGTTAATCGCATCAGCAAACGAGGTTCCAGCCGACTTCGCCATACGCTGTTCGTCGCCGTCCTATGCAGTCTGCGTAAGAGTGGCAGCCAGCGATTAAAAGCTTTTTACGACCGGAAACGCGAAGAAGGAAAGCCACATAAGGTAGCGGTAATCGCCTGTGCGAACAAGCTGCTCCATTGGATATACGCTGTGTTGAAACAAAAAGAGGCATTCCTAGACATGCCATAATTTCCACGTGGAGACCGACAAATGAAATGCCTCCCAGTGTTCGGGGAAGGTCTATTTGTCATGCCCGAATTCACTCTAACACAATTATTAAGCCAGTTTCACTGGCAATCTTGACAAGCTATTAGCTGGGATAGTGACGTAGCAGCATTGGAATCCATATCGAATATTCATGCAGTTGTTTCTGAACTGGATTCTTCAGCTATTGCCCCCGTTAGTTGAACTATAAAAAACCATTACCTCATTTTGGTAACAGGCACTTTAAAAATTATCAATAGCCCCATAGAAACAATAATGGATAACGCATATGTAAATAGGGGTTTTTTGTAATGTAATGGTATCATGGAATATATCCCTAAATTAAGCACTACTGACCAGACAAATTTCCATCCGTTATGATATGAGAACTCTTGTTGATGGAGATATACCCACTCAAAAAAAGACCAGTATATTACCCAAAAACTAAACCAAAGAATCTGTTTTATCCTTCCCGATGGAAAACGCCCTAAATATACGAGTATAAATGCCGGGTAACCAATAAACATTACAATAAGGTTCAATAAGGTATGGTTCAGGTTAAAGATTTTAGGATTATATTCCCACAAGGGGTAGTTGTAGCAAAGAAAATTATATAGCAAATCACACGTAATCAAGTATAACGTTGTGGACTGATATTTCTTCCAGTTTCGCCAATCTCCCCATCTCCAAGCATAGAACACATTTGCCATCACTAATGCAAGGATGAGCATTTCATTGTCAGTCCTCGTCAAAGAAGTTAACATTCCAAGTTTAATAATTTTATTTTGTATATAATTGCAAACAGTTATTCTTGTATTGAACTATCCTATCTCAATGATCTAAGATTTTCCCAGTCATTTAGCGGTTTCCTTCTTGCTCAAAACCAGACGTTTGGCTTGGAATGCCGTGATTTATGGGCTTTTCACCGTAAGGGCAAATTCAATTAAGGGTTGGCCCCTTGCTTGAATTTTATGGTCGCGCTTTTAGATCTCCACTTCTACCTTCGCGGCCTACCTTCTCATGCCTCACAGGGTCCATTTCTGGCCCTTACAATTCCATCATTCCGCCTATCGAAGGGTGGAGGCCAGCTTTGCTGCCCGCCAGGGTCGTTGCCCTCAAGGAATGTTTAGTACCGGCTGCTCCGCGCTTCGTTTGTCCGGTCTTGCCTCAACAAAAACTGCTAAATCACGTGGCGTAAATTAGACTCTCAAGCGGCATTCTGTAGTCGTTCTGCTTGGATTGGCCCCAGCATTTGAATCGGATCGTATGGAACTTTTCGCTTCCACAGTACATACATCATGCGAATCAACTTACAGCATAAGGCCACAATCGACTGCACTTTCTTGAGCGGGTTTTCTGGCCGTTGGGTGTAGTATCTGTGCAGGCTCTGAAACTCCGCGTTTCGTGATCTGTTTGTGTCCATTGTGACTCCCAGAACTATTCTCCTTCAGGTTCAATCCCGCCAGCTTTTGAATCTGTCAGGGATGTTCGTAACACGAGATGTCGCCCACTTCCACAATAAAGCGGCTGTCACGAGCCCAATTCCGGGCATGCCGATCATCTGTGTTGCCCCTGGACTCTGGCCAACTAACTGTTCAATCTCTGCTAGCAATTGTTCCAGTTGCTGGTGTAGCAAGTCGTACTGTCCCAACAGGATCTGCAGTTCCCGTCGAGCCATTTGTAGCCCTTCGATAATCCCTATCGACGTGCTTGCCGCACTCAACAGCTACCTCGCACGGCTGACTCCGACACCGCGAGAGATGCCTCCATCACGCCAGGCACGAACAATTTCTTCTTCAGTTTCGCTGCCTACGTCTTCTGGTAGCGGAAAGGCGTGCAAACACACCAAAGTGGTCTGGCCTTCCCAGTCCTTGAACACGCTCGTGAACTCCGGGAAGAACCGATCCAATCAATTGTGAACCCGCCCTTGCACTCGCTTTAGCCCCTTGATCAAACGCCCTCTTTGGTTCATTCCCACGCGTGAATCCGCGTAGATATCCTCAGGAATGTGGGGTACGGAGTAGCGCGTCCGTCCTTCACCAATTCAATACCGCGCGCATCGCTGGCACGCGCGACATGAACCTTCTTAGCAATATCTGCTCCGACGACCAAGGTCGAATCTGTGACACGACGAATCTTCGCATTTTGCGTTATACTCACTGCCAGCGTAAAATATGAGCGTGGTCAGACATGACCTTTCTCGCCGTGTAGCCCATTTAAGAAAAAGTCAATAACCTCTAGTTCATCTTCACTTAAAGGTCGTTTAAACCGAAGAGATAATTCTTGGGCGATAGCTGGTTTACCACTTCGTAACTCCTGTACAATGGTGGCGGTAGCTTTTAACACGAACAATGCGTGCTGATACTCCGCTTTAGTTAAAGGAGTGTCATGGTGTGATAAAAAGCAGCGCTCCACATCATACTGCTCTAATTTTTGAACCAATTTAAGTGTCTCTTCGGTGGTGTAACTCCAGTCCATCGTATTTGCATACATCGCATCTCCAACAAAGAGCACTTTTTCCTCTGGGATATAGACGACGGTTGAGTCAGAAGCGTGATCGCCACCGACGTGTTCAATCCAACATGTGATACCTCCTAGGTCCACCATCATTCTCGTCGCAAACGTAATTTCAGGTAACGTCAACGTGACATCTCTTTCAACTCCAAGTTCCCTCTTTATGTTTTCAGCAGAAAATGAAGTCTGTGACTTTTCTTTAACCCGTTGCTCTAGGGCAGCATCCGTCCAACTCAACAACTGCATTTTTTTGATTTCATCACGCGTGCTGGAATGAGCAATGACTGGCATTTTAAACGTTCCTAAACCAAATACATGGTCCCAGTCATGATGTGTAAGTACTAACAAATCGCCCTGTATGTCTAGGGTCTGTAACTGTTTGAGAAACAGTTCAGCGTGCTTTGGTGAATTTCCGGCATCGACCAAAAGCGTCCTATTAGAACCCGCAATCGCTGCTAGGAGAGGTCGGTCTGTTTCATGTTCTGGAGGTAAAAAAAGAGTATGTTTCGAGAACCTTACTAACTCTTGCATAGTTCATTCTCCTAAGACTTCCTCTGGGATGTAGTACAGTCAACAACCTCACTATTGAACTAATCTCCCCCCTATGTGACACTAGAGTATCGTGGTTTGTACTGAATCCCCTGCATACTAGAATGAGTTTCACTGCTTGCAACCGTGGACTCAAAAGCTTAGTCATCAAAGGGTTTTCCTAACATATACATTCCGCATTTTCCTAATTGGTGCCCCCCATAGGCATCCGTAGGGAAGTCATTACTTGGTTATTCTAAGTACGTGATTTGCCCCTTTTAGAAACCGAAATGTTGTGGGAATCTGTTCTGTAACAATGCCTTCGGATTTGAGAACAGTTTTCAATTCATCCAATTGAGGATATGGTTCCCCTGTGAATGTGACCAACGGATAAATGAGTATTTGACCACCTGACTTACATACGCGAACTAGCTCTTGGATTGCACCTAGATGAAATTGAACGTTGAATTGTCCCTCGTACAAGAACAGAAAGTGACTACACAAAATCAATGAGAACGAGTTATCTACAACAGGCAAATTAGGTAAGCTGCCTTCAACATAGCGTTGATGTCGGGTGTCTCCCCGATAATCTTCAAAGAAAAGCTCCAAGGAATGCTCCCGGTTTTGTTCGTGTGCTTGGAGACTCCCATAATAGTCCCAGTCATAAGTATCTAAAAGGTTCGCCAGTTTTTCAGTTGCAGCTTTCGTTTCTCGTTTCCCATGTTCATATATAGATTTTGGGTCTAAAGCGTATCGTGGATCAACCGCTATTGATTGAAATCCCTTCCGATTGGCTTCCGCAGTAAAAGAAGAAGCTCCGGCAGCAACATCAAGAATTGTCCCTACGAACATGTCTGAAGAAAGTTGAAACATGTCGACGTATTCCTGAAATGATCGACACGTCATTGCCACTCCAATTTGCTCGTAAACATCCAATTTGTCTTGATTCATCTCTCAACTCTCCTCCGCTCAGCTAGCCTCAGCTTCACTAAAAAAGTCAACATAGACGTACATGTACTACACGTCGTTTAGATGTTTCTTTACAAATGCCAACAATGTTTGCCCTAAGGAAGTTGCAATCACCCCCTTACCCTCGCATTTTGGACATGGCGCCGTTATGCCATCATCACCTGTTACTTTTCCTCCTCCCTGACAATCCCAACACTTCATTTCTAAGTCATCCATTGAAATGTACATACATGCTCTCCTTTGCTGATGACGATGCTGATCAATGAACATAGGAACTCAAAAGGGAACTCAAAAAGTCCCACATCCGCATAGGGACGTGGGACCGTGGTGCCACCCTAATTAGCCAAGGTTTCCCCTGACCCACTCTTCAGCACGGAGATAGTCAAACTCCATGCCTGCCTCATGGTAACGGTGAGGCACTCCCGACTCCACCTACTTCCCGATGCTACTGGGGTTCAACGGGTAACTCCGAAGTCCATTCAGCAGTTGGTACGTATCGACTCACAGCATGCGTCGACTCTCTGTCACGCCCATCACTGCCTACTCGCCTTCTTCATAATTGTTGGATTATTGAGTCCACTGTATCTACATTGGCTCGTTTTGTCAATTTCGTCATGTCACAAGACCGGATTACCCCAATTGCTTCAAAAACAACACTGGTAACGTCCATCTGGAAGGCGACGCACCAGAGATGCCAATTCCATTTCTAATAGCTTTGCGTGAATATGACCCGGTGGAACCGCGCTGAGGAGTGCAATTTCACCAGGGCGCAAAGGCCCCTCCTCCCGAATCAAATGTGCAAGATCCACTAGGTGGTCAGGTATGTCGGGTGCAGTGGGGGTGCTTCGAGCAGCGGGCGTTTTGATATCAGCCCATTGATCGATGAGCGTCGTTGGGTCGACGAGGGGAATTGCGCCGTCCAAGAGAAGCTGATGCGATCCGCGAAAGGATTTTGACGTGATGGGCCCAGGTACGACATACACATCGCGGCCCAACTCCAGGGCCGATTCCGCCGTTCCGAGCGACCCAGACCTCTCGCCCGCCTGAACGACAACCGTCGCACGAGAGAGGGCTGCAATGAGCCGATTGCGTTCGGGGAATCGGTGTTTTGCGGCTAAACTCGTTGGCGCGTACTCGCTGACGAGCAATCCATCCTCTAAGAGGCGGCGGTACAGCGGCCTATTGCTCGGCGGATAGCACACCTCCACCCCACATCCCAATATGGCGATCCCTATGCCATGCTCACCGAGGACCGCTTCGTGTGCACACTGGTCGATGCCAAGCGCCATGCCGGAGTACACAGGTAGCTCAGCCCGCGCGAGACTTGAACCTATCCACTTGGTCGCGTAGAGACCATAACTCGAGGCGCGTCTAGTCCCGACTACGGCAATCCCAGGATCGACAGTGAGATAACGGAGGTTACCTCGTGCGAACAGAACAATCGGTGGATCAAACAAGTCGAAGAGGCGTGACGGGTACGCCTCATCCCCTTGAACGAGACACGTGATACCAGCGGTTTCGGCTAGCTGCTGCTCACTTCGGCTGACGATGTCCTTCGCCCTTGCACGCCATGCGCTCATCCGTCGAATGGTCTCTGGGCGTACCCTGGCTGCGGCTGCCCAGCCTTCTTCTGAAGCGGCGAACAGCGCCTCGGCACTGCCAAAATGCCCAAACAGCTTACGGTAGGTCGATGGTTCAAGTCCAGGGCACAGCGCCCAGAATAGTCGAAGCCTGCGCTCTTCCATGTGCGGCACCCACCCGTCAAAGATGATACGCCCATTGTGCGCGAGCGGCGACCTGGAGTCGATGACGCACAGGATAAATCGACTCCCATCGGTGAATAGCACCACCAATTCTCTCTCATACACCGTCCACCGCACATAGAAAAAGCACCTCTTCGAATCGATCCGGTTCGAAGAGGTGCCTTCCCTTAGTTACCAAAACGTACGCTTAGATGGTCGCTTCGTGCGTCTTGCACTTTTCCAACAAGCCGCGCTCCTCGATGACAGCGTACAACGTCGAACCCATTTCCGATGGCGTCGGCGCCACTCGAATGCCGCACTCTTCCATCTTCTTGATCTTCGACTCAGCCGTGCCCGCGCCGCCGGAGACGATAGCACCAGCATGTCCCATGCGGCGTCCCGGAGGTGCTGTCGCGCCTGCGATAAACCCTGCAACTGGCTTCGTCATGTTCGCCTTGACCCACTCAGCCGCTTCTTCTTCAGCTGTGCCGCCAATTTCGCCGATCATGATGACCGCTTCCGTATCCGGATCTTCGTTAAACATCTTCAGTACTTCGATAAACTCAGTGCCCTTGACAGGATCGCCACCGATGCCGACCGCCGTCGATTGACCGATGCCGCGCACCGTCAGTTGGTACACTGCTTCGTACGTCAAAGTTCCGCTGCGGGACACGACGCCGACTTTGCCTGGGCGGTGAATATAGCCTGGCATGATGCCGATCTTGCACTCGCCTGGCGTGATGACGCCGGGGCAGTTTGGCCCGATGAGACGGGTGTGACGGCCTTCCATGTAGCGCTTGACCTTCACCATGTCGAGGACCGGAATGCCTTCGGTGATGCAAATGACGAGATCGAGTTCGGCATCGACTGCTTCCATGATGGAGTCGGCAGCAAATGCGGGTGGAACGTAAATTACGGATGCATTTGCGCCAGTAGCGGCAACTGCTTCAGCAACCGTGTTGAACACTGGCAATCCTTCAACGGTCGTACCACCTTTGCCAGGTGT
This sequence comes from Alicyclobacillus fastidiosus, assembly GCA_029166985.1. Classification (GTDB taxonomy): domain Bacteria; phylum Bacillota; class Bacilli; order Alicyclobacillales; family Alicyclobacillaceae; genus Alicyclobacillus; species Alicyclobacillus fastidiosus_A. The sequence continues at coordinate 2,984,874 of CP119138.1, forward strand.
GACGCCGCCGACCATTTGGGTACCATATTCCAAGGCTTGCTTGGTATGGAACAGCCCTGTCGATCCAGTGATGCCCTGCGTAATAACTTTCGTGTCTTTATTCACTAAGATACTCACGGTATTCCCTCCTCACACAAGCCCGACAATCTTTTGCGCCGCGTCAGCCAAGGAGTCTGCAGCGACGATGTTGAGGCCAGACTGATTCAAAATGTCCTTACCCTGTTGCACGTTCGTGCCTTCAAGACGCACGACGAGGGGCTTCGTGAGGCCCAATTGACGTGCGGCATTGACCACGCCATTCGCAATCACGTCACACTTCATGATACCGCCGAAGATGTTGACGAGAATGCCCTTGACGTTTTCGTCGGACAAGATAATTTTAAACGCAGCCGTCACTTTTTCTTCGTTCGCACCGCCACCGACGTCGAGGAAGTTCGCCGGAGCTCCACCGTAATACTTAATGGTGTCCATCGTCGCCATCGCGAGCCCTGCGCCATTGACCATGCAGCCGATGTTCCCATCGAGTGCGATGTAGCTGAGGTCGTACTGCGATGCTTCGATTTCCTTCGGGTCTTCTTCGTCCTTGTCGCGCAACTCGACGATGTCCTTGTGACGGAACAGCGCGTTGTCGTCGAAGTTCAACTTCGCGTCCAGTGCCAGCACGTCGTTGTCAGCTGTCAGCACGAGCGGGTTGATTTCCGCGATCGAGCAATCTTTCGCGATAAATGCGTCGTACAGGGCCGTCATGAACTTAACTGCCTTGTTGACAGCTTCTTTCGGGAGTTCCAACTTGAAGGCGAGATTGCGTGCCTGGAAGGGATTCAAACCTACTGCGGGGTCAACAGTCTCGCGGAAAATCTTTTCCGGATGCGTTGCAGCCACTTCTTCGATCTCGACGCCGCCCTCTTGGGAAGCCATCATCACGATGCGACCTTGCGCACGGTCCAACACAAGACCTATGTAATATTCCTTTTTAATGTCCGTCAATTGTTCGATAAGCAACCGCTTAACAACTTTGCCCTCTGGTCCCGTTTGGTGTGTGACGAGCGTCTTACCAAGCAACTCGCGAGCGTGTTGCTCAACCTCTTCTACCGATTTCGCCAACTTCACACCGCCAGCCTTGCCGCGGCCACCTGCATGAATCTGTGCCTTCACGACCGCCTTGCCGCCAAGTTCCTTGCCAGCTGCGACAGCTTCTTCAACGCTGAACGCTACCTTGCCTTGCGGAACTTGCACGCCAAACTGGGCCAGGACGGCTTTCGCCTGATACTCATGGATGTTCACGTGCCATGTCCTCCTTTGCACCATCAATTACAGCAGACAAAAAAACTGGACGAATCACGAGTCGTCCGCTGTATTGTCCCTCCACAGCATAGAACACCTGCCGCGTATTTACAACTTTTCTTACATGGATAAAACAGACAAACACTTAGCTGACGAGCCGAAGTAGTGCACAGAGATACGCGAGCGCGAACGCTCCCGAAAGGAAGCTCAGCAACCGCATCGCCTGCCGATCTCGCACGGCGTTCAACCAAAGGCCGCACCCGAGTCCGACGGTCCCAAGAAACATCGCCCAAATCAACGACTGCGTTCGCCAGGAGGTCGGGATGAGACCGAGCAGGGCCAACACCGCCGTGGTCACCATCATGGCATAGCAAAGGACGCGTATGTACGCGTGTCGATTCCACGGTAAATTCGAGCGCTGTTGCTTCACTGGAACCGCTTTGCCGCTCCTGCTGCGACGGTTCCGATAAGCCCTCAGGTCAACGACCTGTCCACGCCGATGCTCTGCGTCATTGCGGTTTGAACGCTTACGCGGACTCTCCACAAGACTTCCCCCCCGAGTTCATCCATTTGGTGGTGTTCAAAGAAAGCCCTGTGAACGCTTTCGCACGATATCTCAATCCACAGGAGAAGCATAATTCTTCTCTACATTATGGCCTAGAGAGGCCATTATTGCTATATCTAGCGGTAAACGGTTGAGAGGAGTTACGCCGATGCTCGGTACGTCCATTTCCGCTATTCACACGGGGCTTCTCTCCGAAATCGTCCGCGTCGAAGCAGATGTCAGTAGTGGATTCCCTCGCTTCTCCATCGTAGGCTTGCCTGATTCGGCCGTCACGGAGTCCCGGTTGCGCATCCGTTCCGCCTTCCGCAACAGCGGACTGCCGTTCCCGCAGGGGCGTATCACCGTCAATCTGACGCCTGCCAACTTTCGCAAGCGCGGCTCCACATTAGATCTCGCGATCGCGATCGCCATCCTTCGCGCGGCATCCATCCTTCCCGCCGACGACGGATCCCTCGCATTCCTCGCAGAACTCCGGCTGTCAGGTGACCTCGCCCCGGTCGAGAATGCCGTCGGGCTTGCACTTCGCCTCGCGAGTGACCGCCTTGGTGCCCTATTCCTCGCGCAAAGCCAACCGACGCCGCCTGAACTGGCGCAGTTCCTACCGTCCGTCCACTGCGCGAGACTCAGCGACGTCATCGCTGGGGTGCGCGGTGGTCCACGCGCCATCGCACGTGCGGCAAAGGTCGCTGCCACCGCATCCACTTCCCCGGAAGCCGGCTCGACTTTCGGGACGTTCGACGAGATCGTAGGCAGGAGCGCGGAAAAGCGCCTATTATCGATCGCGGCCGCCGGCCGTCATCCGCTGCTGATGATCGGCCCACCGGGCATCGGTAAAACCATGTTGGCAACAAATCTAGTGCACCTTCTGCCTGATCTGGACCATCGCACCGCCTTGGCCGCTTACGCCACAGCCGACGCAGCGGACGGACCGCCACTGCTGACGCGCCGACCACCGCTTCGCGCTCCCCACCACAGCCTGACCGTCGCCGGCATGATTGGTGGCGGCAATCCGCCGCATCCTGGCGAAGTCACGCTCGCGCACGAAGGCGTGCTATTGCTCGATGAGCTGTTTGAGTTTCAACGCGCGACCTTGGATGCACTCCGAGAACCGCTAGTCAATCGCGCCGTGCACCTCTCCCGCGCCGGTCGTACCGCGACCTTGCCTGCTAATTTTCTGCTGGTGGCCACAGCCAACCCGTGCCCGTGCGGACAGCGCGGATATGGAGAATGTCGATGCTTAGAGAACGATGTGAGGCGCTACTGGGCGAGGTGTTCCGGGCCGCTGTTGGATCGTATTCCGCTCATCATCTATTTAAACCGAGAGGATTACCCAGCCGCATCGAAGTCGATTGGTCCGACGGCCATAGAACTGCGAAGCCGCATCGAAACAGCGCGCGAGATTCTCGGGGTAAAGACGCATCCTCCCGCCGCTTCGGCACCTTCGCAACTGGACGCACCCGCAAAGGCGCTCTTCATGCAACTCAAAGAGCGCTTGCTGCTCTCCGAGCGCGTGAGCCAACAGATACTTGGCATCGCGCACACCATCGCAGCACTAGACGGCCGGCATACCGTCCAAAGACCGGATGTGGAGGAGGCCGCCCTCTTGCGCAATCGTGGGAATTCGTAGCTCGTTCGTACGAGGCACAAAGCACAGGCATTAGCAAACGGGGCACGGCTCTCGTTGACTGTGGCTATGGCCGTAGGGATCGTCGGTTTCATCATCGCCTTTGGAATTAAACGTATTAGATATACAAACCAAAAGCCACACAGGGGAAGTGAATCCATTCCCCTGTGTGGCCCTTGTCACGTGTACGTCACTACTGTCCTGTAGAGTTTCCTGGGCTGCTGCCGGACGTCGTGGTACCTCCCGTACTGGATGTCGATGTGTTGGAGGTACCGGTTGACCCCGTTTGCGTGGAGCCCCCTGACGTATCTGTTCCTGTACTAGATGTACCAGATGTACCAGATGTCCCGGTGCCAGACGTGTCTGTACCGGACGATCCGGTCCCCGACGTACCTGTGCCGGTCTGTGATGGTGAACCAGGATTGGTCGAGTTCCCTGTCGACTGATCCGAAGAATTTCCGGTCGTCGGCTGCGACGTATCATTGCCCGTACTCGAATTGGTCAAAGACTGGCCTGGCGTCACAGTGGTGTTGTTTGCGCTCGTGTTCGCCGTACTGTTACTCGTACTCGTAGCGTTGGCGACAGAAGTGTTGTTCACCGCCGCCGCTCCTGTCTGCTGAGAGGACGTGTAGGACGGTTGCCCAAACTGCTCCGGAGCGGTGTTGGCTTCAGCCAGTCGGACGATATCGCCAAAGATCTTCGCGGCATTCGCCGACGGATCAAGCGGGGACATCGTCATGTGGTTCTCTGGCGTGGAGACGTCGTATCCAATGTGGATGGACCCCACGATGTTCGGCGTGTAGCCGTCGAACCAGGCATCGCGAATCCAGTTTGGCTCGCTGCCGTTGAGCCCGGAATCGTATTGAACCGTCCCCGTTTTGCCCGCGACACCCCAGCCTGGAACTTGGGCTGACGTCCCCGTTCCGGCATTGACGACGTCCTCCATGAGCGACGTCATAATGGACGCGGTCTGCGCACTCATGACTGTGGTCGCCTGGGGTTGAAACTGATAAATCGTCTGACCAGCCTGATTCACAATGTCCGTGATCAAGTGAGCTTTCATCTGAACTCCCTGGTTGTCGAATGCCTCATACGCCTGAGCCATCTCGAGTGGATTCACGCCATACTGCATGCCGCCGATAGCGACCCCAAGATGTTGTTTGTCCTCGGCAGTTAATTGAATCCCGTCCTTCTCTGCAAAGCTGGTGCCTGTTTGCAACCCGATCTGTTGTAACAGCCAGACAGAAGCGACGTTTTGTGACCACTGGAGCGCATACTGCAAGGTGACTTTCGACGGCCCGCTGACCCCTTCCCAGTTCTGCGGTTCATATCCGCCGCCGAAATCCTGCGGTTGGTTGTCGAGAATCGAGGATGGGCCCCAATTACCCGATTGAATGGCCGGTGCATACTCCATGATCGGCTTGATCGACGATCCCGGTGAACTGTTGCTGTAAATGCGGTCCGTACCCAATGGGGCGTAGCCCTCTTTACGAGAACCCGCAGCGCCTAAAATCCCGCCTGTCTTCGGATCGACGAAGACGGCGGCTCCCTCCACTTGTCCTGGGAAGTCACTATCGTAATCGCCGCTCCAAAAGACGTCGTCCACGGCCTGCTGCACGTTGGGATCGATGGTCGTGTGGATCTTCAAGCCACCCTCAAGCAACTGCTGTGCCGTAATCCCCTGTTTCGATGCATAGTCGAACAGAAAGTTTGTAAACAAGGGATGCGTGTCCCACGTAGAATCAGGCAGCGAGTGATACTTGACGCCGAGTGGCGCCTGTTCGGCGACTTTAGCAGCTTGCTCCGTCAAATATCCATACTTCACCATGTTCTCGAGGACTTGGTTTCTCCTCGTAAGGGCGGCCTTTGGATTTTTTAACGGATCATAGGAAGAAGGAGCTTGCGGCAGGCCTGCTAAAAGCGCTGCTTGATCCAAGGTCAGACCATTCGGGTCCTTACTCAAATCAACGCCGAAATACCGCATCGCCGCCTGTTGGACACCGACCGTATTTTCGCCCAAGAAGACTTTATTCAAGTACATCGTGAGAATCTCTTGCTTGGTGAAGTACTGATCGATATGGATGCCCATACCAATTTCCTTCAATTTGTACGACATCGTCTTGTTATCGTTGAGGAACACAATTTTCGCCAATTGTTCCTCGATCGTACTTGCACCTTGATTGGCGCCACTGGTGAGAATGTCGACTACTACGGAACGAAAGATGCTTTTGAGGTCGACGCTGGACCCAGTCCAGAAGTTATGATCCTCAGTCGCCACCAAGGCATCTTGAAGATTCTTTGGAATTTGACTGTAGGTCAACGTGGTCGGTGTGGTTCCGATTTGCTCATAAACCGCACCCGTCTTGTCGTAAACCACGGTTGCCTGCGGAGTAGCAGTCAGTTTACTCAAGGAGATCGGCGTCATTCGCAGCAAGGCGAAATATCCGATAGCACCTGCAGCGATACCGACAAAAAATAGCGTTACGATAACCACGACGAGTGTTTTGAGCGGCCGCCTCTTTGATTTGACGGTCGGCTTCCGTGCATGTTTCAATCCATGGTACCTCCCATTCAGGCGATTGGAAGCTCCTCATCTGCCTACCTATCTCGCAAGGCTTCAAGGCCTGACGGTGTCAACAACATAGACAGCAAGACACAACCGTGCTGTCCGAACGAAGATAGTCTTGCAATGTTCATGGTACGCCCTAGTTGTGGGATTTACGTGGAGATGTTATGTCAATTTTGTGACCATCCACTCAGTTGACCTCGTGAACCGATGCACTTGCCGATCCGGTTCGCGAATGTTTATAGATCTGGCCAATACATAACGCGACAGACACTACCATCAGCATGGCCGGTATATAGAAAATATGCGGGGAAAACCCCGAGATGAGGTTCGGAACCAGATACCCGATAAGCGCGGCGGACTGACTTAGGACGAAGTACAATGAGCTGCCAAAACCCGCCCTGCTCAAAAACATCCGTTGAATCGTCCCCATGGCAACAACCATGATCACTGACACGAAGAACGAGTAGATGGGTTGTACGGCAAACAGCCAAGGCAGCGACGGGTGGAACGCGTACACGCAGTACGTGGCCAGGGCGCACATCGCACCTACACACACGACGCGCAAATCCCCGAATCGCCTCGCCGCCATCCCGGCCACGGTCATCCAGATGAATTCAAAGACCACCTGTACACTCCACAGGCGGGCGACAAATGCGGGGTTTTTAAACAGCGCATCAACCATCAAGGGAAGATACAACCCGCGAATCGCATCTGCACACAACAGTAACAGAATCGCGATGAGGACCACCCATTGAACCCCTTCTTGCGGCAGGCGTTTGGCAGCAACTGCCCCCCGTCGCTCACGATAGAAGAGGAACAAGAAAAACATCGTTGCGTAGCAGACCAGGTTGCCGAGAATGACACCGTGGAATGTTACCCACGTATACAACGCCGTCCCCAGGTAGAGCCCGATAAAGAAACCTACGCTGAGCAAGGTCCGCAGCCAGACAATGCCAATGTCCAGGATGTCCGGCGCTTCAACGGCCAAATGACTTCTCGTCATGGCGTACAACTGGCCGATAATCGCCCCTGACGGGGCGGTTGATAGAATATAGAACGTCACCGCGCTCGCGAAGCCGCTGGCGTGATCGTATCCGATGAGCCCGAAAACACTTACGGCTGACGCAACAACGGGAAGTATTTTGCGGTGTGCCAGGTTGTCGCTCCAGAGTCCGCTGAAAAACGTGATCACGACGTTAACAATCAAGGCGATGGCGACCACCAGGGAGATCTGGAACTTCTCCAGGTGGACGCCATCCTTTAGATAAATCGCGTTCATTGGGTTTAATATCCCTGTACCGCACCCGTACACGAGCATCGCGGCTAGTAACTTCCACGCGCCCTGGACCCGAAAAAAACGCTGTAACGCCGTTAAAATTGACATATCGGCACGTACTCCTCACTCCGAGATCCGCGCAGAGACAAAATGATGGGATGCGACAGAACGGAGCGACGGAAGTAGAGCGAGATCCCAGAGAGAGCACAACTCAGATGGACACGCTACTCGTGCTAATCGGGTTGACGAGCACATCTCCACTTGAATCAACCGCCAAATCCCCTGCCAACTGCGCGCTGGACAGCTCTTTTACGAGGGTCGAACCTCCGTTTGCGGCTTCGCGGTACACGGAAGTTACCAACCCATCGGCATTGATTTTCCCATAGTATAACGTGTTCCCAGAAACAGTGATGAGCGCGGCGTTCGCTTGCGCTAAGACAGGCGTCGCCTCGTACTCAGGACTGTCCGCGTTATCGGTATTCGACTGATCGAGACGGTAGATGTTCCACGTTCCATTGCTGCGCGCTTCCACGTACAGATCTTTGCCAGTTGGCGACATCGCGATGGTCTTGATGTACCCATCACTGAATGGAACGCTTTGGACGTTCTCCATCGTGCCGATGTGGTAGAGCGCACTCGACCCACCCGACGTGATCAAGACGAATACGTCATTGGTCTGCGAACTATACGCCACTTTCGAGATGACCGCATCTGAGGCCAGTGACGAGAATTGGGGCACACTTGCAGCGGTCTGATTGGCTTGTGCCCCATTGGACACGTACACAGTGTTCAGTTCCAAGTCGCCTGGCGCCTTTTGCTCACCCACAAACAATTCGTCTTCGCCCAGCCAACTCACGTACTGCACCGGGTACAAGTTGGTCGCCTCACTCACCTGTTTGCCTGATGGCAGATCTTCCACATGTAAAACGTACGATCCATCGGAATTGCTTTGAACGTAGGTAGCGTACTGCCCATTCGGTGAGACGGTAACCCCCTGGTAGCTCTGTTTGAGCTGTTGCACCGTTCGCGTGGACTCTGGGGACAGCTTCGACGACTGATCGGACATCTGTTGAATTTCGTTGGCTGCATCCGCGTTCTGCGCATTAAACAAGGTGTTGTAGTGCCACAAGAAGCAGATCTGCAATCCGGACAGTGCGACTACAAACCATAGAAATAGTCGAAATAAGCTCCGTTTGCCAGTCATGCTTATTGCCCCCCGCTTTCTGGCATCACCACGAATGAAGTGGCGACACTGCGCGCCCCTGTCAAATCAACTGGCGTGTTGACCAATTGATTGTGGTAGACCATCGTCGTCGACGATCCGCCGTCGAGATCAGCAGCAGTGACCGCGTTGTACTTGAGCATCAGTGCCGTCATATCGGCCAGTGAGGCACCGAGGTGACCAAATTGGCCTCGGCCGTCTGTCACGATGAGAATCACTTTACCGTCGCTCGTCTGGCCAATCGCCGAGCGCGGATTGTATCCCTGATCTGCGGTTTGGACGGGCTTCCCATTCATCACCAGGACTGGTCCGAAACTGAGTGCTTCCCGCACACCTTCCTGCTGCAGATCCGCAAGCGAGTAGTCACCGGCGATCAGTTGCCCGCCCTGCGTGAACGCAATCTCCGCATAGCGTTGATGAGAATTGGCGCCAGTGATCACTTTGCCGTTGCTGATGGTGATCCCCAAGGGATTTGCACCTGTTCCCTGCTGATTGTTATCGGAGAACGCCCCGCCATTGATCCCCGCAACCGCTCCGGCGTCTGCGACCATCTGTTGAACCGTCTCACCTTGTTTACCGATGTACTTGGTCGTTTCCACCCTGATTCGCTGCGGGTCGCTGATCACCATAATGTGTGCCGTGTAAGTCTGCCCATGATATGTGTAAGTTTGAATAGAGCCATCGTGGTTATCAAAGTTTTGCGCTTGAATTTGGCTGATCGGGATGGTCTGCGACACCATTCCCCCGTTCGACAAAGCGTGCGCTTTGATCACCGATTCAGGTAGCGTAAAGAGAGAAAGTGGCCGCAAGAGATAGCCATGTCTCGTTTCATCGACCGTATCAATCACGTAATTGCGTACGGACGGAAAAGGTCCATGAAATATCCACAGCGATGTCGAGACGATAAAATACACGAAACACGACACCAGAAACACGACCCAACGAAACGATGGCTTGCGTGGCTGATGTGGTTTCCGTGGTCTCTGTCGCTGTGTTCTCCTTCCCTGATCTGCATTTGTCGACCATTTCTGGGGTTGGTATGAAGACAGATTCATTTCCACCACTCACCTACTTCATCAGTGATTTGCGAATACATCCAGTTGAATTTAACGTAATCTATCATTGAGCTGCCGATCCTGCAACTCGCCATGTCCAGTTGACTCGGAACGATACCACAACACCGCTGCCTAGATATTCAATGTTTCTACTTCGACTCTCGCACAACAACTAATGTACCACACACGGAATACGAATAGCATAACACGCGTTTTACGCATTAAGTCTGTGCACCAGTCGCAGAACCTGGTGACGCCTAGGCGGGGACATATTGCATTATACCTGGTGAAATCAAGAGATGAGTTGGAGATACTTTGGAGTTTTCATGGAGACCGCACTCAACTGGATACATTCGGAAGGTGAACCCATCGAGTCAACGCTCAACCGAAAGCGGATACCACGGGGAGTCATTTGGGATCAAAAAAAGGCGCCCGAAGGCGCCTTCGACTGCTTACTTCAGGTTGGATTTGTACTTTTGTGTATCTGCTGCGAAGGAAGCGAGACCTTCTGCCGTTTTTGGGTGCTTGGTCAAGGACTCGATCACTTTGTAAGGCATTGTACCGACGTGTGCACCGGCGAGTGCAGCATCCTCGACGTGATCGACGCTGCGAATCGACGCGGCCAGGATGTTGGTTTTGATGTCGTGTTCGCGGAAAATCGCCGCGATTTTACCAATCAGTTCAACACCGCTGCCCTTCGAGACATCTTCCAGACGGCCGATGAACGGAGAAACATATGTAGCACCAGCGCGTCCTGCAAGCAGAGCCTGTGAAGCCGTGAACACCAATGTAACGTTGGTCATGATGCCCTTGTCCGTAAGGATGCGGCAAGCACGCAGACCGTCTGTTGTCATTGGGAGTTTTACTGTCACGTTCGGCGCAATCTCGTGGAAAGCGAGGCCTTCCTTAACCATCTCTTCGGCTGTTTCGCCAAAGACTTCTGCGCTGATGGACTCGACGCCCTTGCAGTATTCAGCGATTTCGCGAATGCGGTCCTCGTAACGAACGCCTGTTTCCTTAGCAATCAGGGATGGGTTGGTGGTCACTCCCGAAAGAATGCCCATATCGTAAGCTTTTTTGATCTCGTCAAAGTTCGCGGTATCCACAAAAATTCTCATGTAAAATTCCTCCTAAATGCGGTTTGCTTACTTCTGGTATCCTGGTTTGCCCAGAAGTTGGAACATCTTCGTTTTGTAGTTCTCGACACCAGGCTGATTGAACGGGTTCACGCCCATCAACAGTCCACTCATCGCACATGCGCGCTCAAAGAAGTAGAACAGTTGGCCAAGCGTGTACTCGGACCGATCCGGTACTTGGATAAGGACGTTCGGCACGCCGCCTTCAGCGTGTGCGCTCTGAGTTGCCAACCGAGCCTTGTCGTTCACCCATACCAGCGACTTGCCAGCGAGGTACTCAAGGCCATCCTCGACGTTTTGCGCCGACGGCACGTCGACACGGTGCGCTCCATTTTCGATGTGCACGAACGTCTCGAACAGGTTGCGGTAACCCTCTTGAACGAATTGTCCCATGGAGTGAAGGTCCGTGGTATATCCAACCGAAGCTGGGAACACACCTTTTTGGTCCTTGCCCTCACTCTCCCCGTACAACTGCTTCCACCATTCGGCGAAATAGTGCAGCGCTGGTTCAAAGTGAGCGAAGATCTCTGTGACATACCCTTTGCGATACAGAGCATTTCTCAATACAGCATATTTGTACGCCGCGTTCTCGGCAAGCGAAGATGAGCCGAATTGTTTTTCCGCATCCGCCGCCCCTTGAAGGAGCTTCTCAATATCGACGCCAATTGCAGCCAATGGCAACAAACCAACTGGGGTCAGAACCGAGTAGCGACCACCAACGTCATCTGGAATGACATACGTTTTGTAGCCTTCGTCGGTAGCGAGCTTTCGCAGTGCGCCCTTGGAAGCGTCTGTGGTTGCGACAATGCGGCTTTTTGTCTCTTGTTCGCCGTACTGTTCGATCAGCCACTGACGAATCAAGCGGAAGCCAATAGCTGGTTCCGTGGTCGTCCCGGACTTGGAGATGACGTTGACATAAACCTGCTTCCCTTTGAGCACCGCCAACAAGTCGGCTACGGCATCTGCGGAGATATGGTTTCCGAGAAAGTAGATCTCTGGGCCGCCGCGTTGCTCTTTGGACAGCTGGTTGTAGTACTCAGGCTTGACCCACTCGTAAGCAGCTCGCGCTCCGAGATACGAACCGCCGATGCCAACGACCACCAGGGCATCCGCCTTTTCACGGATTTCCTTGGCTGTCTCGAGAATGTCCGCAAGGCCTTCCTTCAACGTCCTCGAAGCCAGATCCAACCAGCCTAAAAAGTCCGCACCAGGTGTGCGTTTTTGTTGTAGGTCATCGTGCAGAGCGTTGACCACAGACTGGGCGTTCGAAATCTCTTCCTCTCCTAAGAAGCCGTCGGTGTACGTCAAATCGAGCTTCAACATTAAGAATCCCCCTACTTCGGGTCCTAGCTGAACCCTTCTGAATACTGCTGGCCCTGGAACCAGACATTACGTAAACAATGGAAGCCACTCCAAAACGATTCTAACACTTCCACGCCAAGGATACCTCGTCTTCGCGCGTAAAAAGTAAACATGACCCACGATTCATCTTTGTAAAGTGCGCCATAGCAGAAGAATCTATGTACTCCCAGACATCTGACAGCGGCTTCTGAAATGCGGGCACGACAAGTTTGGAGTATATGCCAGCATTCACGCAAACCGCAATTGATTTGTTTACATAAAGTAAGTTATGAGGGCAAATTTACTATAGCACTAATTGAATCGATGATCCAAACTATCCACACAACCGCCGAAATAGAAAGGGAAGAGCCGGGGAGCGTTCGCTCCTCAGCCCTTCCCTTTGAATCTGTTTTTGTCCCCGTCACGCATACCGGAGTTGGACCATGCCGACACTGAAGAAGACGATGGCGAATCCCGCCAAGACCGTGAGCGGCCAGAGCATAACGGATAACGTAACACCGCTTTGGGCAGCGGTTTGGAAAGCGCTCAGTGCCCAGCTCTGCGGCATGAACCAGGCGAGGTGCTGCATCCACGTCGGCTCAAGGTCGAGTGGCCAGTAAGTCCCCGCGATCATGCTCGAAATCGACGCGATGAACCCGCCCGTCGTCATGTGCTGTTCTTGCGTTCTGACGAGCCCGGACACACACAGAGCCAAACCGGCTATGGCGAAGATGTAGAGCGACACCGTCAAGGCCATCCAAGCGTTAAACGGGATGCGAACGTGGAACAAAAACCGCCCGGTCAAAACCATGATTAGATATTGTACCCAGCCGATGACAAACAGCGATAACCCGTAGCCAGTCAGGACACTCGCTCGACTCGCCGGAGTGGTTTTCAAACGCGACCAAGTTCCCCGCACTTTTTCTTGCAGGATGTTGCCAGTAGATCCAAAAAGGATAAAGATGATGAACATCACGGCAAAACCGAGAACCGATCGATCTCTCTCACCAAGCGGATCCGACTGCAATCCGCCACCGCTCAACGTCTCCTCAGCCGTCGCAACGGCCGGATGGATGTGGCGAGCCTGCTGCATACCCGCTACAAATGCGCTTTCTTTTTGCTGCAGGTCCAATTGCCTGCTCCCCTCGGCCTGAACGAGAGCAACTTGCCCAGCGAGCGCCCACTGCCGAAGCTGGTTTTGCAAATCGGACACAGAGGACACAGAATTGTTCTGCCCGATGTTTGGAGATACGACTGCTTGAATGTCGAGTGGTCGATGGGATACTGCCTCATCTGCTAAACCGGCAGGGAATGTGATCACCACATCGGTCTTAAAATTGCGCAGGCCCTCCGACGCCTCGCCTTCCGAAAGCACCTGAACCGCGTCGCTCCCGCTCTCTTTCATCTCCTGAATCAAACCGCGAGACACAGGGCTATTGTCGTGATCGACGACCGATACAGTCAGCTTGGAGTCTCCTTGTGAATAGGGGAGCACGCCGAACACGAACGTGAATACAACTGGCAGCATCAACATCCAGATGACATTTCCACGGCTGCGCACAAGCTCCAAGAGTGTGCGTTTGAGGATGGTAAGACACGCATTCATCCTGCCACGCCTCCCCTCTCCAACGAGCGACCATAGCGAAGGCTTCCGACGAACCCAAAGACGACGCCTAAACACACTAGATAAGCAATAGGGACGAGCAAACTTCTTGTCTGCATGCCCATCACGCAATTAACCATCACCGTCAACACCCGCCCATTTGGCAAGATGCGTCCAACCAGTTGCATCAATTGTGGAAACCCGTATATCGGGTAAAAACTGCCACCCAAAATGGCGGCGATTTGCCCCCCAATTTGACCGATGGAGTCCATGATCCGAAGGTTGTCGATCCAACTGCCGACAGCCACCGCGATGCCAGCTAAAGCGAGGGCATATGCGATGAGGATCATCGCAACTTGGTAGACCGGCCCCAAGTGGATGTTAAGCACAAAGCGAAAGCATACGAGCAGCGTTGCGCCATAGAGAACGAGAATCACGAAATTCGACGCGAAGTGCCCACCTGCGATTGCGTACCGCGAAGCGGGTGACGCCATCATCCGCCGGTATAAGTCGCCTTGTTTATCCCGAACCATCGCACCGGCGCGGTTGACAGCATAGGTGAGCATAAACATCACCATCATACCGATGGCGTAGTAGGCACCGGTTGTAACCGGCTTGAGACCGGCGGAGACAGGATGGATTTGTGCGCTGGAGGGTGCCTTAGCCCGACCGGGTAGGGCCTTTGCCACGTACTGTGCATTCGCAACAGCTTGCCCGTAGGATTGAACGATACTCTCGACGACAGAGCGCTCCGTTTCATGGCCCCCGCTCGATTCTACGTGTACCGTCGCTACATCTCCTCGCTCAACCCGCTGGGAGTAGTCTGTCGGTATCCAAACCACCACGTTGGCCTTGTTGGAAGTGGTGTCGAGTCTGGCCGCGGACAGACTTGCCACTTCGTGCACCTGCATTTGCCCGGTCTGTTTCTCGAGCGTTGCAACCAGCTGTTTTCCCAGCTCTCCTGCATCCTGGTTGTAGACGGCCACGGGAAAGGCTGGAATGGTGGGATTGCTGCCAAAGATCCCCCCCAACGCGAAGCTCAACACCGCGGTGATCAGGATCGGCATGGCGAGCAACATGACAAGCGCCTTCCTGTCCCGCCATAACCCCAGCAAATTCACCTTCGCCATTTTCACTGCAAGTAGGGCTGTCATGGACTGACACCATCCTGTCCGTCGCGCAGTTGCCGGCCGGTCAAGTGGAGAAATGCGGACTCAAGGTTGGGCTCTTCGACAGCGATTTTGACAGGTTGGATGCCGTGGCGGCTCATCACCATGACCGCCTTGCTCACAGCGGAAGCCGCGTTAGTACTCTGCAGGACGAGTGCGTTTCCGGTCCCTTGCACCTGTTTGAGCGTGAGGTCCTGCTGCAACTCCGAAATGACAGGTTTGAGTTCCCCGTGAACCTCCATCGTGATCGTCGCCAACGTCCCGGCCAACTGCCGCACGTCGTCCAGATCGCCGTAGGCGATGACCTGACCGTGATCCATGATGGCTAAGCGCTCACAGAGGAACTGGACTTCCTCCATGTAGTGACTGGTGTAGATGACAGTAATACCTTGCCGGTTCAAATCCTTGACAGTCTCCAGAATGTGATTGCGCGATTGGGGATCGATGCCGACCGTCGGTTCGTCCATGATTAGGATCTCAGGGCGGTGAATCATGCCCACAGCGATGTTCAACCGCCGCTGCATACCGCCAGAATAGTTCTTGACTAGCTGCTTGCTGTTTTCTTCCAAACCCGCGACCTTCAGGCACCATGCTACGTTGTCTTTCAGTTTGGCGCCGGATATTCCGTAAACCGTTCCCCAAAATTCGAGATTTTCACGGGCGTTCAACATCCCGTACAACGCGATGGTCTGGGGGACGAGGCCGATGCGCTGTTTCAAATACTTCGGATGTTGCCGCATGGTCTTGCCGTGGATGGAGATCTCACCTTCATCGGGCGAGATGAGTCCCGTGATCATCGAGATGGTCGTCGACTTCCCCGCCCCATTTGGACCCAGTAGACCAAATGAATCTCCTTGGTTGACCTGAAAGCTCACATTTTTGACAGCTGTTTTGCTGCCAAAGCGTTTCGATAGGTGACTGACTTCCAGCATGTGTTGTGCCTCCTCGTTCGCCGGTTGATAGCATTAGCTTAACGCGCTCGAACGAGGTGCACATGTGCTAAAGGATAGAAAAAAGACGGCTTTTTGGCGGCCGCCTCGACGATGGGCATGACAAAAGTCATGGGGGTATAGAAAAGTGCATACATCAGTTTCCACCGCGATCCGTTTACGAAAGGCGACCATAGCCATGCCGAACCGCATACAAAGCGACCTGCGTCCGATCCCGCAAATCCAATTTGGCAATCAGATTGCTGACGTGATTCTTCACCGTCCCTTCCGTCACGTGCAAGTGCTGACCAATCTCGCGGTTCGACATGCCTTGTGCGAGGCAATTGAGCACTTGCGTTTCCCGATCGGTCAGTAACTCCGTCATATCCGGCTCAGGGACGGGCGCCACTGGTTCCACTGCGCCAGCTTGTTGATGCACAGCCGATAAAAACGTTTTGGCCACGGTCGGCGGTAAAATCGCCCCCCCGCGCGCAGCTTCGCGGATGCCTTGTGCAATCGATTCTGCTGGCATGTCCTTGAGCAGGTACCCGACTGCCCCAGCGGAAAGTGCACCGACGACATCTGCCTGATCGTCGTACGTCGTCAGCATCAGCACCTTGATGTCCGGCTGTCGAAGTAACACTTCGCGGGTTGCTGTGATGCCGTCGACGTTGGGCATCCGGATATCCATCAGAATGACGTCCGGTTGATGGATTAACGCCGCGATGGCCTCTTTGCCGTCGCTCGCCACGCCGACTACGGAAATTTCGTCCTCCAATTCGAGAAGTGTTCGCAAACCTTCCCGCATCAACCGTTGATCATCGACAATCAGAACGCGGATCACTTGAACGCTCCTCTCCAAGTCGGCACATGTGCCACAAGTCGAAAGCCGACGCCTGGGTCGGATTCGACAACGATGTCGCCCCCACATTGCTGCAGGCGTTGCTGCATGGACGAAAGCCCGAAACCGAGGATGAGCTCAGCGCTGCCTTTGCCGTTATCCACGACTTCCAACTCAACACCATTTTCGACCTTGCGCAAAGCCATGTGCACGCGCGTGGCTCGCCCGTGGCGCTGTGCATTGGTGAGCGCCTCCTGAATGACGCGATACAAGACGCCCAGCACCTCGGCTGGCAGTGAATTCAAAGCGTCATCGACCTGGAAGCTCGTTTGCATACTCGTCAATTTGGTAAATTGCAGCGCCAAGCGACGCAGCGACGTGATACCCTCATCAGCCGAGGTACGCCGAATGGAGCGCACTGAAGTGCGAACTTCGTCGAGTGCTTCGCGCGCCAGCGCTTCGCAGACGACCAGATTCTCCAGGCTCGACTCACGATCTGCATCTTGCGTCCAAATCCTTCTCGCCGCCTGTAGTTGAACGAATAGAGCCGTCAATCGATGCGCGACCGAGTCGTGGATCTCACCAGCAATGCGGTTGCGCTCTTCAACGGTCGCCAAATGATATACCTTGTCCGCATAGTCGTTGAGTTGCTGATTCACGATTTCCAACCGCTTCGCCTGTTCCTCAACCTGTGTCACCGCCTGTAGCAACTGTTGCCGTTCACGCGTGTGAATCTGCAATAAAAAAGCCAACGCGGTGCCAATCAAGACGATGATGGCGTACAGGAGGACGACAAACCACCAGCCCACAGACGCTACGCCAAACGACCCAACGAAAGATGCGTGCGCGTTCCGGTGAATCATCCACACCAGTTCGACAATCGGGACGCATGCGATGAACCACTGCCACCGATCGACCCGATACAAGGAGGTGTACGTGAGGAGGGTGGGCAAGGCCATCAACACCGCGGGGCCAAGTGGCGTCCAGGTGAGGAGAACCGCGCTAAACACCGCAATCAAACCACACTCCACGAGGATGAAGGCGCGCTCCACTCGTCGCCACCCCTTATCGTCGCGCCAGGCCAGCAAAATCAGGTTGGTTCCGACGAGCGCCACGGTACCAATCGCCAGCACTGCCCTCTGCCACGGCGTCTCCGGGACATTCGTATAGTAGACCGCGAGTGAAAGCTGAGCGACGAGTCGCAAGCCCAGCCAAACGCTGCGATGGCCCCGATTTGCCGGTACATGCTCAGCGTGGTTTGTGCCTAAACCTTCGTTCATTGACATCGCCCCGCAAACCACATATAAACAAAACCACCCATGAAGGGTGGTATTCCATCTCTTTATATCATAATTCGATCGGGGCGAGCGCGAAAACTAGATCTGAGCCACGTCGCTTCCCCAATTGACCATTCCCAGGGAGCATTGCTACCAGTTCCTCCACAACCTTTACGACGACTGCGCTTGCTTCTCCACCACCCTCGGCACAGGCATCAAGATCCGAACTTCGGTTCCAAAGTTGACTTGACTGTTGATGAGGACGGTGCCTTTGTGCTCGGAGATAATTCGATGGGTCACAAGCAAACCCAAGCCAGTTCCGTTTGGTTTGGTGGTGTGAAACGGCTCTCCGATCCTGCGCAATTGGTCAGACGGGATGCCACAGCCGTGATCGACAAATCGAAGCTCTGCACAGTCCCCGACTTGCTCCACGGATATTTCGATCTCGCCATTGTCATGACTCGCCTCGATGGCGTTCTTCAGGATGTTCATAAACACCTGCTTCATCTGGTGCTCCACACACGGAATGACGAGTTCCTTCGTGCAAAAACGCCGCACCACTCGAATGTTGCGCAGGACCGCCTGCGTCTCCAGAAGCAAGGCGACGTGTTCGAGCATTTTCACAATATCTTTATTTTCGTATTTGACGGCCTGCGGCTTCGCGAGCGTCAATAGTTCTTCGACGATGGAATTGACGCGATCGAACTCGTGCAACATCACATCTGTGTACTGGCATGTCTTTTCTGGGTTGCTTTGAATGATTTGCGTAAATCCGCGCAAAACCGTCATTGGATTTCGCAGTTCGTGAGCGATACCGGCTGCCAATTGCCCTGCGACGGAAAGCTTTTCCGATTGCAACAGGAGTTCACTGGTGCGCACCCGCTCCGTGATGTCGCGTTCGATCGTGGAAACGGCCACGATGTCTCCATCGGCGTTGCGAAGCGGCGACAAGGTGACACTCACGTAGATCGACTCGCCATCCTTGCACCTGCGCACAGTTTCACGAGAAATTTGACATCCGGTTACGGAGACGGCCTGCAGCCATTCACTGACTTCCTGGCGCCACTCGGCAAGCGGCAACAAGCAGCCGACACACTCGCTTCCCGACCAGCCGTACATCGTCTCGAACGCCTGATTGGTCCTAAGTAACATCCCGTTGAGATCGAACAGGCATATGGCGTCGGCGGAGTAATTGAAAATGGATTCAAATTCCTCTTTCAGCGTTTTGACTTCTTGTTCATGTCGCTTGCGCTCCGTGATGTCGCGCCCGATCACAAGTAGGCGGTGCCGGCCCCCATTCGCCCTGTAGATGGGGATCGTAATGGTGTCAAACGTGCGCGGCACCGCATCGACAGGCATATAACTCGCTTCTTCGCGTACCGCTGTACCGCGTTCCCAAACGAACGTGTCATCTTCATGAACGAGCGTCGTCGCCTCAGACCTCGATCCCATGATCTCAGTCATCGTCTTGCCGTACCACGATTTCCCTTCTATCTCAAAGAGTCGAAGCGCCGTTTCGTTGGCCTCTAGCCAGCGCCCTTTGTCGTCCTTAAACAGGACCACGTCAGGCATGGCGTTGATCAGCGTGTATAGCTGCTGTTCGCGCTCGCGCTGTGCTTCCTCGGCGCGCTTTCGATCCGTGATATCCGTGCTAACCGAAATAAACTGGTGCGGTTTCCCTTGGTCGTCCATGAAGGGTACGACGGTGGACTGCACCCACAAAGGAGCACCGTTCTTGCTGCGGCTCTGAATTTCGCCGCTCCAAACTCGCCCGTTCGATAGCGCCGTACACATCTCGCGCTCGATGTCGGGCCCCAGGTCACCGTCGATGAGTGTCTGATAAGGCTGTCCAAGGACTTCTTCACTAACAAATCCCGTGATTCTGCAGTACTTATCATTGACATACGTCAATCGCCCATCTTGGTCGATGATGGTCACGATGCACGCTTCACTCAAAGCAACCTGAATGTCCGTCAAGACTTGCAAAGCATGTGTGAGCTCCGCCTCCACGCGCCGAAACATAAGATCCCCTCGCCTACACTGTGACCTTAATCAAGAAAATGCGTTCTTTATACCAGTTTGACCGGATGTTGATATTCTCAACCCTCTAATGTTTATGCACTGACGTGGCCACATTATCCAAGTGCATATGTCTGCCACGGCGTTTCGCGCAACGCAGAATCGGGGAGTTGGTGCACTCCACCACAGAAAACGATCGGTCTATTTCTCAGAAAATTATATTTTATCCCTCCGTGCGACGTTTTGATGCAGGTTTCGACAGCAATCAACACGCCGCTAGCTTCTGGACAATCGACGGTTGCACTTCCTGCACGAGTGGGGTTAAATTAGGCTGTTAAGGTATCAATCTCACATTGCCTCAACGGAAACCCGGCATATCACGCGTTTCAATCGGTGGCGCTTGCGCTCTCGTTACGTACGAAACGTCTGTTCTCTAGAGATACCCAATAGAATCTTTGCGCCGACTACTAGTTTCGACATCCTTCACGTGAGCAAATCTATATACTGAGTGTACCCGTTGAGCGGCTTCGAGAGAGTCTATCACTCACTACCAAAGTGGCTATTTCAATCTAAATAGGGAGTTGTGCACATATGACGTGGACTCAAGGCCAACCACCTCGAGTAAATCAATCACCGTTTATCGATCCGACGAAAGAACCCGGCAATCCGAACATGAAGCCGAATGACCGGCGGAACAACCGCAATCCACGCGCTCCGCAGAGTGCACCGCGCTACCAGCAAAACGTCGACAACGTCGCTGCGACATTCACGCAGGAAGGACTGCAGACGTTCTCGACGATTTTCTCATCAGCAGTGGAAGCAGCCATTGCAAAGTCGCTCCCCGATATTGTGGAACGCGCTGTGGAACGCCAGATGAAAGATTTGCTCCAGCGCGCTGTCTCGGAAATCGAACGCATTACCGAAAACCTTGCATCGCAGATTGAATCGTTTGCGCAAGGGTCGCACGCGGGTGCCCAAGCGGAGTCCGTGGCCGAACTGGAACATGCAAACGAGGCCGACGACGCCACGCCCTCGCCGACCGTGAATGTGCTGTCGGAGGCACCAGATGTCGATGAGGAAGTTCCTACCCTTCTCGACGAAGTGGATGACACGCCCGAGGACGCGAAGACAACTGCGATGGACGACGCAAGCGAGTCGAGTTCGGTTGCAAACCCGCAACAGACACGCATCGCTCAGGAAGTGGAACTGGTCGTGCACACGCTGCGAGACATTGGGCGTCCAGTCAAATCTGATGAACTGCGCACACTCACCCAGGACGTCCAGTGGGGCAGTAATCCGTCGGTGAAAATGAGCAACATCATCAACAAGTCCAACGGACAAATCGTACGAGTTGGCCGTGGCATGTATCAATACAAGGCTTGATCGGTACACATGGCCATACCTCATACGTTTCAGCGTAAGGTATGGCCGCAATGCCTCACACGTGTCGTTCTACGAAAACAGGGAAACCGCCATCTGGCTACGTTCCTGCTCGATCGGCAACACAATATCGACTGTCGTCCCCGTGCCTTCGTGGCTCTGGATTTTCATACTGCCGCGGTGTGTCTCAACGATGCGATAGCTCACCATCAACCCCAAACCCGTTCCAGTGTCCTTGTTGGTATAAAACGGCTCCCCGAGTTTTGGCAGTCTATCCTCAGGGATTCCAGGGCCGTTGTCGGCGATGCGGATCATTACGTGATCTACGTCCTGTAAAAGCACGGATACTTGAATTTCCCCACCCACAGGCACGGCCTCAACGGCGTTCTTCAACACATTGAGAAAGACTTGCTTCATCTGGTTGGCGTCGCAATGGATAGCTGGAACCTGCTGGTGAATCAACGGCGACACGTTGATATTTTTGATCACGCACTGGGTACTCATCAGGCTGAGCACGTCGCTTAATATGTCTGACACGTTCTTGCGCTCAAACGTCGGTAAACTCGGCTTCGCGGCCAGCAACAATTCATCGATGATCCGGTTGATGCGATTTAACTCGGACAACATAATATCGCAATATCGACCGTTTTGACGGTCTTCAGCTAGGAGTTGCACGAACCCCTTCAACGCTGTGAGAGGATTGCGAATCTCGTGTGCGACGCCAGCAGCAAGTTGTCCGACCACCGCCAGTTTGTCCGCCTTGCGAATGAGTTCTTCTGTCTCCGTTCGCTCCGTGACGTCGAGCAGTGTCCCGATAATCACGGGCTTTCCATGAAAACTCGTCCGAGTGCCGTGTACTTCTATGTCAATGACGGTTCCGTCCTTGCGCCGCCCCTTCATCTGATAGCGAATGCTTTCTACTTCTCCATCGATCCGCTTGCGAACATTCTCCTTACATAACTCTAGGTCCTCGGGCGTAACGAGGTCCCACGCGTGAAGTCCGATCATCTCGTGTTCGCCGTACCCAAAAATCTCAGCCATCTTTGGGTTTACAAAGCGATAGATATTGTCCTCGATGATATACACGCCGACCAGAGACTCTTCAACGATCGTGCGATATTTTGTTTCCGCCTCGATCAATGCCATCTCCGCCCGCTTGCGCTCCGTAATATCGCGGGAAATCGACGAGATCGCAATGACGTCACCCTGGTTGTCAATCACAGGCGACACCGCAACGCTGATGTCCATCCACTGTCCATCTTTTCCGAACCTCCCGGTCTCAGCGTGTACGGTCTCCCCTTGGAGAGCTAAGCGAACCCACATTTCCGATTCGGGTGCATCTGGGTAGAATGGCCGATACTGACCGACGAGTTCAGCTTTCGTGCACCCATACATCTGCTCGAAGGCCGCGTTGACACGTAGATATCGCCCATCCCGATCGATGACCGCAATACCGTCCGCGCTGCTGCTGATAAACGATTCATAGAGGCCTTTTGCCGCACTGAGCTCTCGTTGTGCTTCGATATGGCCTGTTAGATCCTTAGCGATCGCGAAGATTCCTGTGACGACACCCTCAGCCATCACGGGGACACTGTTGATGCTCAAGTGCACCCGCCGCCCCTGTTGATTGTGAATGGCAATTTCCAATGATTGGGATAGACCGGATAGGACCTTGGCGCGATGGGACGCGGCTTTCTCCATGTGCTCGGAGACGATGAGCGCACGACGGCTCCGTCTCGTCTGCAAGTCTTCTAGGCGATACCCAGTGATTTCCTGAAAGGATGCATTGGCATAGACCAAATTGCCTGCGACGTCGGTTTGATAGATGATATCCGGATTGTTCTCTACCAGAGACTGAAACTGCTGTCGGTTCATCTCCGATAAGCGCCGAGCGTACAACACCTCAAGTACCAATTCAATCTGCTGGATGCAAATATACATATCATTCCAGTGCGGTGGAAGAACGGGCTGCAGCGAGCCTAGCACTACCACCCCCACTTGCTTTTGTTCTATATGTAGCGGCCAAACGCCGATGTGGTACATCCCATAAGCCCTGCATACCGCTTGGATGGGGCTGCGAAGGTGCTCGACCTGCGACCATCCAGGCGGGATGAATTCACATAAGTCCTGAATGCGCGACTCTACCTCTTCTGCATGATGATTTCGCAGTTCTCCTAAAAAGGTCTCCAAGGCCCCCCACGCACCGTACACTCGGAGCGGTTCTGGCTCATTGAGAAAGAGTTGCTTTTGATACAGAATAAAACCTGTATCGACTCCGACGATATCCGCGAGCGCTCCCGTCGCTTGCTGAAACAAGTGGCTGCCACGGACGAGTCGAGTCCAGTGCCTGGAACGAGACACGAAAGTAAAGTAGCGATTATCCATGAACGTACTCTCCGCCCTCAAAAAAATGATCGTCCATATCTGCTTCTAAATTGTGCGAGGCGGGCAGCATCCCATATCCTGGTCCCCCAACGACCCCATTGCTGAAACTCGAACACGACTCAAAACACGATAAGCGCTTTCACAAGAGCGCTAAGGGATCGTATAATCGTTGAACTAATTGTTCGGCTCACAAAAAGAATACCAGCCCAAGCGTCTCCGTCAATAGCCTAAAATAAGCCTTTCTGCATCGATACGCAGGTGTGAGCAGCACGTGTAACCACAAAAGGACCTGGTCCATGCCTCACCACCCGCAGTGGAGGAGCGGCACCTTAAATGTGGACACGACTTTCCGTCTTTGTCCGTGACCGAGCGTTCCGCAGTAACGTTTACTGGATAAAAGTCGGAGCCGTGAGCGATACACGGGTAACAAGAGGGAGATCGTATGGATGGAGCAAAATTGCAGTTCGGGGACTGGGTCTCATTCTTATTTCAACATCAAGCGTTACTTGGCTTTATTGTGAAAAGCGTACCTGATAAACAATCCTACGTCGTCTTTGTCCCATCGACAGGCAAGCACTACACGTGCCCAGCCTCGATGGCCATTCCAGAAGAACCAACGCTAAAGCCGAACGATGTTCAAGCACTGATCGACTTGTCACTCGATTTAAAAGACGAGGAATGGTTTCGAGAACTCAGTCGTCGTTACCTGAATAAGTCCCGGTAGCGACGACATCGTTCAGGAAGCAGCATATGACGGCTATAAGGCACTCGCGGCAATCGCCAATCCATCCCGCAACGACGCAAGTTCCTCACTGAATGCAGTTCGTCCAACCGGAGACGGCACAGTTTCATTCGGTGGATGGCCTGTTTCTGCGGAGCGCGCCAAGTGTGCCAGCGCGGCTTGCTCGGCGTCTGACACCTGCGGCCGTTCCCCACGTACGCCGGTCGCCGCCAGAGCCAGATAGCCAAGTCTTTGAGTGGAAACGACGACGGGCCACAAGGATTCGAGTGCGATCCCGTTGTGTGGGACCTCATTCATGGCACTGTCGTAGACGATCCTCAGATTGATGAGTGCAGCCTCCAAAGCGGCACGCTGAGATAATGGAACCTCGTCCGACGACTTGGCGCCTACGTTTGAAAAGGATGACAGTAGTTCGTCAACTGCGTAGATCACTTGTGCGATGACCGGGCGCACCCGCGACGACGAAGCCCGACGCCACAAGAACAAACTCGCTAACAGCCCCAATGCACATCCCACCATCGTGTCAAAGAAACGGGCCTCAATCAGCGCCGCTACACTCATGTGAGCATAACCTAGTTCAATCAATAAAATCGGCAACGGGGTGATGAAGACGACGGCCATGCCGTAGTTGCGGACGATCAGCAACTCGACAATCAATTGTAAAGCCACAATCGCCACGACGATGAGAACGAGCGGCGGCTTCATGGCCAAGATCCCACCCGCGATTAAGACACCGACAGTCGTCCCCAAGGCCCGCTGAACTGTCCGGTGGACAGACGCGACCATCGTTGCACCCTGTAACACGCACGCACAAGTCAGTGGAACCCAATACGGGCGAGGATTCCCAAGGGCCCATGCGACCAACGTCGAAATGATCACGGCGACGCCGATTCGCATCGTGGCGGGCCGTACCAGCGATTCCCTGCGAAATGCACTTCGCAGCTCGTCGCGCAAAGATCTGCCTTTGGGCACCTCTCCCCCGTCGGGAATGGGCGTCTTCCCCGCAGCGATCTCAATGGCGGCTTGCAGGTGCTTTGCAATCCGCCGGCGGACTTCTGTGTCGTAGGAAGGTGTCGGTATTTCTATCGATGCCGATGCCTTTGCTCCTCCTACACGTGCACCCAATGTACGCACAGCCTGTGCGAGCAGCGGACTGACTGGCCTTTTTTCCACATTCAACTGAATTCCGTACAAAAATAGCGCGTTTGCCTCCTGAACCAGCAGGTACAGTCGATTGGCTTCTTTGGTCCGGCGCCAGCGCAATTCTCCCCCCGTGACGGCCGATTGTGCGTCACGAAGCGCAATTGTGGCCTGATGGCGCGTGGCGTCGTTCGTTGGGGTACCAACCGACGCCAAGAAATCGGCGACCGACCGATAAGCCGACGCGACCGCTCGCGTTTCTGGTCCGTGTGCGTTCAACAGCCAACCAGACATACTCACAAGCCAGGCGATGGCCCCACCCAGGAGTACGAGGGCGGCTCGGAATGGGGCAGCAGCGGGATCGACAGGCATTCCGGTCCCAACCGCGCCGACAAGGATGAAAAAGTAGGCGGATGGAACGGG
This sequence comes from Alicyclobacillus fastidiosus, assembly GCA_029166985.1. Classification (GTDB taxonomy): domain Bacteria; phylum Bacillota; class Bacilli; order Alicyclobacillales; family Alicyclobacillaceae; genus Alicyclobacillus; species Alicyclobacillus fastidiosus_A. The sequence goes on from CP119138.1 coordinate 3,010,854, forward strand.
CACGCGCCAGGCACCACAAAGGAAGGTCGATCCGGCGCAAACCACGCACAAGGCAACTGCGATCCCCCACACACTGCCCGCTAATAAGGTACCAATGCCCAGCGCCAAGGCCAGGCCTATGGCCACCGCCGCACACTTCAAGGCACGCTGCGCATACGGTTCAGCACCGGCGTAAATGGCGGTGAAAGCCCCCATACTCGTAATCAGCGCCAAACTCAAGTTCCCGACGAGCGCGCCGACCGCTACAGTGAGGCCCATGCTGATGGCCGCGCGCGTGGCCCGACGCCATGGGTACGGCACCGTTCGTACGTGAAACGCGCCGCGAATCCGCGCCGCTGGGGTTGGAGGTGGCGGTAGGATCCTGCCCGTTTGCGCACCCACTGCTCCTGTTTTCACCGTTGTGCTTCGTAGATGTTCGTCTGTATGTTTCACCTTATTTCCTCTCCATGTCTGTCTAATGATCCCCTAGTCGTTCACATACGTGTCCACGCTACTCGGACTCGGACACGATCCTTACGATGGTTCACCTGCGGTCGCCTAGGTCTGTGCATCGACACATTGCTGAACAGCGAGCAGGGCTGATTTAAGGTGTTCCTTCTCCTCTTCTGTATACGAGTCGAACAAGAGGTCCATCGCGTGTCGCTCTACGTCCGCCAGCTCGTTGGCGAGCCGCTTTCCTTCATCGGTGGCAAACACCCGAATCGCACGCCTGTCACCGGCGTCTTGGCGACGTTCCGCCAACGCTTTGCGTTGCAAGCTGTCGAGAATCCGCGTGATTGTAGTTTTGTCCTTTTTCGTCAAATCTGCCAATCGAGTTTGCGTAATCCCCGCGTGGCGAGCCAACGTCAGCAGAACGACCCACTGTTCTGTCGTGACGCCGTAAGGTTTGAAATGGAGCATCGTAAAACTGGCGACTTTGCGGTAGGTTTGGCTGATCATAAACCCCAGTGAATCATGCAATGGGTTGTAGTCCATCACACTCCTCCTTCCCTTCGTGTTCAACTATGTTGTATAGCTAATTATATGCTATGCAACTAAAAAGCGCGAGCGGTCTTCCTGACCGCTCAATAGCCCGCCTGAAAGTCGACTTGGTTGCTGGTCCGCGCGCTCCCGCGTTCGATCTCCGCCAATGTAGACAGCAGGCAATCGGCAGCCTCTCGCGCTGTGGTCACGGCGGAGATATGCGGCGTAATGAAAATGTCTTGGCGCTGCCAGAGCGGTGAGTCAGTCGGTAGAGGCTCTTCTTCGAACACGTCGAGAATCGCACATCGAATCCGTCCCGCATCCAGTGCTCTCAGCAACGCCTCATTGTCCACACTTTCACCACGTCCGACATTGATCAGAGCCGCGCCTTGGCACGCTGCAAAAAACTTGTCCTCGAACAGATTCCGTGTGGCCGACGTCAACGGCATCGTATTGATGATCCAGTCCACACAGGAGAGTGGAGACGCAGTGGACCGGTTGAGAACGTCATCGATGCTCCATACCCGTGTGAAGTGTACATTCTGCTCTCCTCGCCGCGAAACGCCGACGACGCTCGCGCCTAGAAACGATAGAACCTGTGCCACTCGTCTCCCGATGGCACCCGTCCCGAACACCACAACCCTCTGTCCAGCCAGGTTTCTCGGTACGAGCGTTTGCCAGGCTCGACGCGCTTGTTGCCGTTCGAACGCAGGATGCCATTGAAGGTCACGCAACATGTAGCTTAAGCAGTACTCCGCGATTTTCTCACCGAATGGCCCAACCGTCCGTGTGAGCAGTGTATCTGCGTCGCCCGGCAGATACTTGATCACGCCGTCCACCCCGGCCCCCAGACAGTGAATCCACTTCAACCGGTGGTATTCAAAACCTGGTACCAACCGGAAGCCGACAAACGCATCAGAGCAGTCTAGCAATTCCTGTGTCAGCGTGTCGTCGGTGACGTATGTAAACGTTTTGTCACACTGTGTAGACAGTATTTGCTCAAGTTCATCGTTTAACCGACCATAGATGATCACATGGTTGATCCGCATAGACATCCATTCCCCTCCCGAGGCCTACAGACTTCATCCCTCGTTTCACATGCGATGCGAGGACAACACCCCCGGTGACGACTCGTCAAACACGCGGGGTCGCCACCGCATCTTCCACTTATTAGGAACTCATGATAAAGTTGACGTGTTATCATTTTACAGTGAAAGGTAGGAGCGGTGCATGTCTTGGCGCCGTGCTCATTCCTACATTCCTTAAAATATTTGGTAGAGCAGTTCAGCGCTTGGAGCTCGTTGGCTCCATTCCCACATTGATTCTCCAATCGCTAACTGCCGCGAATCTTCGCGCAGTCTCAAAGAGTACGACAATTCCTTCGCGCTCGTTGCGGCACAGACTGCGATTCCGCCAGATTCCCAAGCGACTGCTGCTGACGAACATCGTCATCACAGCCGTATACACGGTCGGTGTATTAGCATCGAACTACGCTGCTACACTCGTCTTGCCGCAACATCGGATCGCCGTCGCCCAATCATCCGGGATCATTAACAGCGTGGCCACGATCCTCCTGACCCTCTTGGTCGACCCTCGTTCGGCGGCGATTACAGATCAGGCGCTGCGCGGCAAGCGACCGTACGGCGACTGCGGAATATTACCATTGGTCGCTTGTACAAGCGCCTTTGCACTGCTTCGCGGCAAGCTATTTGCGACGGTTCGAACGCCCGAGGTGATGTTCGTCGGGAGCAAGCTGCCGTGAATACTCACGCCAATCGTCATCCCGATGGACTGAAAGAGCGTGATGGTGGACAAAGCGATCCCGCTCTGAGCCTTCGGCACGGACTCCTGCACAATGAGATTATTGTTGAACAGCACGCCGAAGCCAAGCCCAATGACGATTAACGCCTTGTGATTCGTATCTCTCAACACACTCACCCCATTCGCGGGTATTGTAAGACAGAAGTGTGAATAGATGATGAACCACATCGGATCCGGTTGAAAAACTCGTAGCCCTCCATGATGGAGGTCCTGCAATCCTTCCATCCTATCAAAAGGACAGACTGTGCTCAGATAAACTCTCTAAGCTGTCACCGCAGGTTGCTTCCTAATCGTTCCGCTCTCAAGCTGTGATACTCCGCGGCGACCATGTCACACCCGTACACGCGTTCCAAACGTCTGATCGTGAAGTGCCCACGGGCCAGTCTTTGAAAATGGTCGGTGAAAGCGTAGTTGACAGTTGCCCCACCAACTGCTCCAATCACTGGGAGCATACCTGCGACAAACTCCTCCGAAACCACCACGCCAAAGCGCCGGGAAACGACGGTTAGCAAATGTCCTAGCGCCATAACGCCATCTGCCGACCCGACGTCGGTCGCCAACGCTGCCGCGACCTCTACACTCGCCTGCCTGACCATGTGTGCGCTGGCACCTCGACCTATTTCCACCGCCGTTTGACCGATGGTCGCGTAGGCTGCGGCTTTCGCGGCATGCGTCGCGCCTTCAGCAACTGCCTTGGCAACGCTTTTGCGCAGTACGTAGTACTCACTGATTCCACGATGCTTGTCCCGATCAGCCCCTGCATCAAGCGCGAGTACCTCGACGCAGGCCAAACGTGCAGCTGCGTCCGTCAAGTCCTCCCCTTCCGACCTCGCAATATCGGCAATGGTACGCAGCAGCACCATCGTGGACAGCGGAAGCTCAGCCAAAAACGCCCAGCCACCGACAAAACCGGATGCGGCACCAATCCCCGCCGAGGCTAACTTGTGCGCTAGGTCTCTTGATTTACTGGCCTTTTTCGACGAATCGACAGTGAGAAGAACCCAATCAAACGCCTTTGAGAGGGCGGCATTCACCGCGTCCGTAAGTTTTCTCTGATATCTGTCGGGGATCGTGCGGATGGCCTTGTCGAGAGGCCTTCCAATGAAAGCTGTCGCCCGATCCGCAAACGTTTGCAACTCCAAAAGCTCAACAGCCTGCTCTAGTAAGTGTTGATCCTCGACAGACATCTGCGTCCTATTGATCATCTCATCGGCTCCTTTCATCTCATAGCTTCGGCACTTCCGCGACGGCTCGTCCCCTTGCGAGTAGATCAGATTTTGCAATCCGGCCCAACCACTCGCACAAATCGAACCCCGTTCTATGGCTAACATCCTGCATTGTGCGCGTCATCCCATCTTTTAGCTATAGGAGATTGCTGGTCACGTCCGTCGCCAGCGACATCTTTGATCTGATAGCAAAGAAGCATTACACTGTGTGTTGGCCCGCGTCCTGTTCGCGGCTGATTAAACAACTGGAGGTTATCATGACTTACAAAGCGGTGTTCTTTGATATAGATGGAACATTAATTAATGAACATAAGGAGATCCCCGACGATACACGAGATGCAGTTGCTCGTTTGCAAGCCAGCGGCATCGATGTCTTTATCGCCACGGGCCGCGCTCCGAGCCAATTCAAGTTCGTCGCGGACGAGTTCGGGATCGATTCGTTTGTCACATGTAATGGTGGATACGCAGAATATCAGGGAAGACGAGTATTCGGCAAGCCTATTGCACGAGAAGTGCTGGAACGACTTAGTCGACTGGCCGACGATCGCGGGCATGCACTGGTGTATGCAACGGATGATGCGTGTTATACGACGCAAGATGATCACCCGTATGTAAAAGAGTCGTTTGACTATCTCAAAATCGTGAAAAAACCAGAATACCGACCGAATGCTTGGCAAGACGTAGACGTGTATCAAGTGTATTTGTATTGCGAACAGCCCCATGAAGAGCCGTACACAGTTGAGTTCCCACAACTCAAATTTATTCGGGCGCACCAACTGTACCTCGACCTGTTCCCAAGCGATGTCTCGAAAGCGGGCGGGATTGAAGCGATGCTTCGCCATTTAAATGTCGCACCGGAAGAAGTAGTCGCCTTCGGCGACGGTTTGAACGACGTGCAAATGCTCTCGTACGTGGGCATGGGGATTGCAATGGGCAACGCGCGCGACGAAGTGAAATCCTACGCGGCGTTCACGACCAAAGATGTGAACCATGGCGGCATCGCCTTTGGCCTCCAGAAGATCGGCCTACTTTAACAACTTGCTAGAATGGAAGACAGGACTTATTTCTCAAGATATCTGAGGTAGTTGTCACGCTGCTTGATGTCCTTCTTGTTGGGCCGCGTCGGATCATGCTGTTTACGAATGCGCTCGATCGCTTCCTTGTGTGCCTTCTGCATCAATTTGCGGCCCAACTCACGATCGTCTTTTTCACTTCCAAACATCTGTTTCACCCCACCAACAATTTACTAGTAGGATGGTCGGGTCCATCACAAATTAAACCTCTCTGGGGCACCAGAGAGGTTGATAATAGATGATTTATTTAGCGGCATACTCCATCCACTTGCGATGCCCCGGCGACGGCTCGACCTTTTCAGCCCTGCGGGACTTTTCCAACATTTTGCGTTCTACTGCTTCCCGTAACAACTGCTGCTGTGTTTTGCTAGATAGCTCCTGCTTGGCCATGCTTGTCTTGCCACCACCTTCTAGTTCGATTCTAGCACAGAGGATCAAGTGCCATGTGATTCATCTTCCGAAACGGTTTTCCACAAATAGTCCTGGATGGCATCCTCTGTCCCGAGCCAGTCGAGATACTCCTTGTGGACTCGTTCGTAGTTCCAAATGTCGTCCGACGAGACGATAGATCGGAATAGAAGAAGTAGGTTTTCAAACGCCCCTGAGGGGATCACCTGGTTGGCGCTAACGGTTACCACGACCGCCCATGCTTCCACGGATACGACCAACGCCGCGAAGGATTCTGGTTTCGATGGGTCGTATGCGTAATCTTCCCCTTGCGCAATATCCGTCTCGCCCTTCGCCTTGGCCCAGGCGCGCACCGCCCCCTTGGCCACCTCCTGCATCGGTGAACTGAGCGTGATGAACCTCCCATTCGCCTGCTGCACTTCGTCTGGTAAGAGCAGTTCGTAGTCCAATTGAATCCCGTCGTCCATCAGAGCGTCCGCCACGAGATTCATATACAATCTCAAGGTCTCTTGCAAAAAGGTCGAAGAATCCTGATAGTTGAGGCGCAGGTCTCGAAGCAACGTTCTCATATCGAGCCTCGTCCAATCTGCGGCCACCTCGGTAAACCGTCTGGTTACTTGGTACTCCATCGTCAATTTATCAAGCCGCTGTTTCGAGCGGGACACCGGTTGGAGGGAGTCCGGCAGAATACCTTGATACACGTTCATCGAAAGCAACGTGATGAGTACCTGGATGACCGCAAACGAGATCGCAATCAGAACAAACCAGTCCAGAAATGCGGGAACATCCACTTCGCCAATATGAAATGGCTTGTCCGTACTCGATTTTATTTCGGGGCGTCCAAAATAGCCCGTAAGCAGCATGATGATCGAATACAGCGCGACTCGAAAGACTCGCTCCCCGCGCGAACCCTCTTTGATCTTGTCCCGAATTTTCGGATAGATAAGCGAAAAGCTAACGTACACGAGCACTAATAGGAACACTGGCAACGGGATCGGAAACGTTGCAAGCCACTGACCGATCCTGTGCCAGAGCGTCTGGGAAGTAACGTTCATGTAGTCAGCCCGCTTTCATTAGAGCTTACTGATGATAGTTCATATTTTACCAAAAACGCGGTGCTCATCGACAGAGGGACAAATCGATCCTGACGATTTTTCAGGACAGTGAATAATTTTATATTTAATTTACTTTTTATAGTTTGTTATATTAAAGTGTATTGTAGACCACGAATCGGAGATCTGTGCTTGGTGAGGCATGCTCGCAACCGCGGACGTCCGTATCGGCATTCATCCAGGCGGGACAATACAGTCAGGGTGTTTCTGTGGACAGGCACGCGATTCAAGTGTCAGGCGTACAAGGAGGACAATAGCGAATGGAATTGACGGGTATTCACCATCTGACGGCTGTATCATCGCGCATTCGCGAGAACTATCAGTTCTATACAACCGTGATGGGATTGCGGCTGGTTAAACGCAGCGTAAACCAAGACGACGTAAGTGCGTACCATCTATTTTATAGTGGCGACAGACGAGGCGTTCCTGGGAACGATTTGACGTTCTTCGATTGGGATATCCCCCGCGAAGAGCGCGGCACCCGCAGCATCACGAGAACGTATCTGCGTGTTCCGGGAGAGCGCGCACTCACTTGGTGGGCCGACTGGTTTCACGAAAAGGGCGTAAAACAACAACCCATTGAGAACATCGACGGACGTGCGACGCTTTTGTTCGAAGATCCGGAAGGACAACGACTTGCCTTGGTGAGTGATGAAGGCAATAACGATGCACACGAGGCTTGGGAGCGCAGTGTCGTTCCTGCGGAGAATCAAATTCGCGGCCAGGGCCCGATCATCATCAGCGTTCCAGAGTTGCGATATACCGACATGGTTTTAACGACTGTGATGTCAATGCGGCAGGTGCGCCAATACGTTCATCCGGAAGATTCCAAGTACACCGTTTACGTGTACGAAATGGGACCCGGTGGCCCGCATGCAGAGCTCCACGTCGCCGTGCAGCCCGATTTGCCCGTGGCGCAACTAGGCGCCGGCGGCGTCCACCACGTAGCTTTCCGCACACCAAACGAAACCGAGTATCACGAGTGGATTCAACGAATCCAGTCCTATCGCATTCCGAATAGCGGCGAGGTCGATCGCTACTGGTTCCGCAGCCTCTATTTCCGGGAGCCAAACGGAATCCTGTTCGAAATTGCCACTGACGAGCCAGGGTTTGCGGTCGATGAAGACCCGGAATCGCTCGGTGAGAAAATTGTGCTCGCCCCATTCCTCGAGCCGCGGCGCGCCGAGATTGTCGCGAATCTCAAACCGCTCAACTGAACTCGATGCCTAGGCACCGCCTCGTGCGGTGCCTTTTGTTTACAGTGCGACCGATAGCGGATCGCCGCGCTAGCCTCCTCAGACCATTGCGGCTACGTGACGAGCCCGCGATCACGCTTTAGCCTGTTGTAACTTCTTCGTGGGCGACGGACCAATGGCTTCCCCCATCTGACGTACGGATCAGCGTCTGCGCGCCGCCGCTTGCCGCCGCGAGGATGGCGTAGCCAAGCGAGCTATCGCGAAACGTCAGGTCGGACACATTCGTCAGATCCTGCGTCGTGGGAATCGCCGTCCACGTCGTCCCACCGTCGGTGGTTCGTTCCAGTTGATGGCTTAGACGCCCTACGATCCACCCCAAGGTCGGGCTAGCAAAGTACACATCGGTCGTCGCCTCAGCGCTTCTGAACCTTAGCGGCGGCGTCGACGTCCACGTCTCTCCGCCATCGTCCGAATGATAGACCTCTAAGTAGGTGGCGTCAGCCGTTCGATACTCGATGGTCCAGATACCATGTTGACCAAAAAATTGAGGTAATACGTCAAATGCCCCACTGGCGCCCGCGAGTTGGCTCGGCGTAGGCAGATTGGGCTTCCACACCTGCCACGTGACCCCACCGTCCGACGTCTTGAGCCAGTCGGGACCTGTGCCCGCAACCGAAGAACTCATCCGATATCCTAACAAACGATTGACCATCAAGAAGACACCTGAACGTTGTGTGTTCACGTTCGATTCCACGTGCGCGCCGTCACGGCTCGCGTAGACCATATCCCATGATTTTCCGCCATCCATCGTCCGATACAGCCGAAACGTTCCGTCGTCCTGTGCATCTGTCTGAACGACGGCAAATCCGTCTTCTGCATCGACAAATTGAACCTGCTGCACGCGTTCCCCGTCGCCACCCGGCACTACAGCATGGTTCCAAGTGACTCCGCCGTTCTGCGTGGAATAGATCATCCCTGGCTTGGCACTCGTCGAGAAACTCGCCACGTTTCGGTCATGAAAGTCATACGTCGTATACGGCCCAAGCGATGTGTACAGCCCCGTCGGCAGTGCGACACCACCTGGTGTGACATCCTTCCAGATGCCCGCACCATCCGTCGTATGCAACAACCTGCCTGTGCTGCTGATCGCCCAGCCGCCATCGTTCGAGGTCAGCTGAATCCGAGCAATCGAGACGGCTGTCATCGACGTCGAAGTTGTGTTGTCCGATCCGGCGGCACTGCTCGCCGCGCTCTCGGCAGACGCCGTTGATGCAGCAGCGGGCCCCTCGGTGGTGGAGGTGCTACTTGAAGTCGACGCATCTGAGCTCGAGCTAACACTCGGACCTGCTTTAGGAATCCAGACGATCGCACCTGCTACGCATGCAGCAGCCACCACACCGACAGCCGAATACAGGTACGGCCGGCTACGTCGACGTCGTGTTGGATAACGATACCCCTGCTCCTCAGCCTCAATTCGCTCCACAAGCCGTTCGCGCAGTATCGCCTTTCTGTCTGCCGAGAGCGTCGCTCGCTTTCCCGCCTGCAGTTTCTTCTCGATATCGTCATAGTTCACCTAGAGCTCCTCCCCTCTTTGGACTGGGACACCGCATCAAGCTTGTCATCAGTTAGCATCACGCGCAGTTTTTTCACGGCGCGATGCAGCGTTACCCTGACCTTTGCACTGCTCCAATGCAAGATCTGTGCCGCTGCTTCCGTGGACTGATCGTCGATCAGGCGCAAGTAGACGACTTGTCTCTCCGACTTCGTGAGCGCTTGGAATAGATCTTCGACTTCAACCAAAGTATCCGGGCCTCTTGCACAACCTGTCCAAGTTTCTAAATCCTCGGTTGGTCGCTCCTTGCGTCTTGCTCTCCGGCGGTACACGTCGCGCACGCAATTCCTCGCGATCGCCCACACCCAAGCACTGGGGTTGTCCGCGGGACGTTTGTTCCATGTTCGATAGACGCGAAGGAAGACTTCTTGAACGACGTCTTCTGCATCGCTCTGGTTCCCCAAACTGTATTTTGCAAATTCGTAGATTTTGTCGGCGTATTGATCAAACAATGACAGAGCGGCCTCGTCGGACGTAAGCCAAGCCATGACGTCAACCCACATCCCTTCTGACACCCTACAAGACGACGATAAGGTGTGTTTTGTTTCGCGTATCACAAACTTTCTCTGTATTTTGTTGGGCTCGAGCGAAAATATGGGGATTGTTCAAGCAAACCGCCGATGTTGCGTTCTGCCATATGCGAAGTTCGGGGTGGGAGATCGTCCGTGGATAGGAGATGCAGGGACGTGCTGGGCATTTTCCTTGGTTAACGGCGATCTTCATCTCTTGGCGGTTTGATAAGCGGATAGAAAATAAAAATAAACACGACGACCATGCCGCCGTAGATGAGGATAGGAGCGACGATATTCTCGATGATTCCGGACACCATGCTCCCCCCTCTCCACTGAAGTACAAGTCAATCGTCAACCGGGGCATTTGCGCTATTACCGCGAATATGCCTGGGCGTCCAATTGGTCTTCTCGCTTGTTTAAGAAGACAGATGTAACCACGAGACAAATCGCTAAAACCATCAGGGCCATAAACGAATATCGATAACTGCCGAGTGAATCCTTGATAGCGCCTGCCAGCATCGGCACGATGCCAGACATGATGTAGCCACCACATTGCATCATGGCGGTCCAACGGCTCGCCTCGTCTGCAGTTTGCGTTTCGTCCAACGGCAAAATGAGCAAAATCGGAAATAAACCGCCCAGACCTATGCCCAACACTGCTGCAGCAAACCAGGGGCTCACAGATGACGTCCAAAAGGCGCAAATCGCCAGGCCCAAGAGCGTGAATACGCCTGATCCGACGAGCCATGGCTTGCGGTTGGGACTCCGATTGACCAGCATCGGTATGAGGAGGCTGCAACACATCTGAATCACGGAGAACGTCGTCAACACGACACCCGCTGCCGCTTGACTGTACCCTAACTCCTCCGTCTTTGGCGACAACCACGTCGTGACCGAGTAGTAGATACCAGACTGAAGGCCGAAGGCGATGAGCAATATCCACGCTCGCCCACTATCCCACGGCAACCGCCTCTTCGCATGACCTTGGCCCTCCTCAGGTCGACTCCCCCGAAGAATGGGCAGCCAGATGAAGAATCCAACGACGGCCAGCAGTGCCCAGATACCCAGTGCACTTTTCCAGGAATGAAAAGACGTCGCAAATGGGATCGCCAATCCAGCACTGAGCGTCGCGCCTACGCCAATACCCACAGAGTAGATGCCGATCATCATCGGTGCCCGCTCAGGAAAGTGGTGCTTGATGAACCCAGACAGAAGCGGTCCAATAATGGCCACCCCAACGCCGACCAGGAAGGCAGACAGAAGGAGGATGGCCGACGTATGAACGACGAATCTCGCGGCCGTAGCCAGTCCAACCAGGCAGATACACAACAAAATTGCCCAATCGATGCCGAGTCTACTCGCCAGTAGCCCCGCCAATGGCGCGAAGATGCCCATGCAAAACACGGGAATCGCCGTCATTAAACTAGCGGATAGCGCATTCATCGAAAGGTCGGTCTGAATTTGCGTGAGCAAAGGTCCGATGGATGTAATGGCGGGCCGTAAATTTAAAGAAACGAGAAATAGTGCAAGGATAAAAAACCACTGTTTGTTCTTCAATCGCTTTCCCCTTTTTCGAATTCCACGGTAGCCCTCCACTTGGATGGACTCCGTACTACTGTATCCCGCAATCAGCGGTTTCACGCGCGGGTTCCGTCAAATCGCCACCTCACAGCGACCTGAGGAAGTCCCGGCAAAGTTCTGTCGTCTCTCGCAGCGTGACCAGCGATTGCGTAACATTGCCATCGATCTCAAGACCGTGATCGGCCTCTGGGAACACTCGCAGCGTGACGTGGGAGAGTGCGGAAATACGGTTGACGTCCGCATCTGTGAACAACGGGTCGTATCCGCCCACGAGTACAAGCATATTGCTGGACGACTCAATAAACGGGATCGTCCTTGGCAACGGTGTCAAAAAGATGTAGTCCTCGACCGGAAACGCCACGCTCGATGAAGTCAGCCGTGCCACATCCGTGCCTAAACTCTTTGCGACAAAGGCATACCGCCCATAAGAAACGCCCTCCAGACAGCGTTCTAAGCCCGTCGCGACTTCCCAAGCGACCTCTGGAATTCGATCCGCCTGAACAGCCACACGATTTGCCTGAAAGCCATACTCTACACCCAATACGTCGTATCCGGCCTCGAGCGCCGCCCTGGCCACGTACCACATGACCGGTGCGTCGAGCGTATATCCGTGCCCAGGAAACAAGACAGCGAGCCTGTCGCTCCCGTCCGCGTGTCGAAAGAACTTATACGAGGCGGGTTCTCCGAAACACGATGGAACTTTGACAACCGTATATTGGATATTCACACGGAACACCTCCGCCGAAAAAATCGGGATCCGGACACCACGCGTGGTCGTTGGAGAACTGGTCAGTCATCAAACATACGAGTGAGGAGAAGCGGTCCGACATTTGCCGCTCTGTTGCAACCTGCCTTCTCCTAACTCTCGTCTTTAAAATAAAATTTGTAATAATTCAAGCCTTTACCCGCATCCTCGCCACGCTCGATCTTCTCAAGAACCTCCGATTGAACGTTGCGAAGGTAAATGGTAAACGAGGAATCCAACTTGATCACGCTGCGCATTCTGCGTTTGGCGGCCTTTACAGACTCCTTGGAGATGGGGAACGCAGACGGTGGTGCCTCCATCTGGCTAGCCGCTTCATATTCACCCCGGTACGCGCGAAATGATTCTATAGTGTCTGGCTCCTTCAACACTTCCGATTCGAAGCGCGCCGTCTCAAACTGGTCGTTCTGCTCGAAGAATTGGACTGTATTGGCCCGAAGTTCCGCCGGCTTGATAGCGTCCTGCGTGGGAACGCCTTCCTTCAGAAACCCTGTCAACATGTCGAGGACCTGACCTGTCATGGTACCTTCATCCGGCACAAAATCGACGGATAGAAAGTCCTCTCGCCAATATCGAGCCTCATTCGCGGACCTTCCGTGTGCGTCGACTGTGAACAGTCGATAACCGTCTTCACGCTCAGTATCAAGGACAAGGCAACCTTTATCTAGGGCGTGAATGTTGATGCCCCGGTCCGCCTCCACACCGTATCCCTCCTCCCGCTCGACGACTTTCAGGTAGGTCTCCTTGTTCTCCGTACGATAGATCCCAACGGCGTTGCCAATCTCTCCATCGAGTTTTACGCCTTTTAAATAGACCATGTAGAATTCACCACCCTTGATGCGCGGGTGTGTGGAGCACTCGTACAGGTGACGTACCAAGTTGATAGACTGTTCGAGCAACGAGTCAGGCCGCGCAAAGATCTGCGAGACGTAGTTGTACACTTCGTTAAATCGCAGGTCCGAAGTGTGCACAAACCGGCTCATCACGCGCGTCTTAGCGAACGGTTCCAACAAGTACGTCGCAAGCAACGCCTTGACCTCCTCCGCTTGCACGGATGTCACCGAGCGAGAGGTGTAGATCCCCTCGTCCCGCCCCTTGTTGCCAACCCAGTGAATCACGACGTCCTCAATTTGAATATCGGAAAAATCGAGCACTTATGCCACCCTTTACTTCAATCAATCAGGTTACGACTTGACGACCATTGGATACGGCGACGTCTTGCATCACACAACTCGCCTATCAGGCACTGTAGTCATTGTATTCATCATCCGCCGCATCCACATCACTGTCAATCCGGAAACTAACACTTACACAGGTTTTTGGTCGAACCGTGAAACGCTGACACTTCTACGGTGCTAGTATCCACACCAGTCCGCTCGGCTGATGCGGAGAAAATTGGATAAGTAACACGTGGGGGTTCATCCAATGCTAATGGGAAAGGAGCGTGATATAGATGAAGTCCCACGTGAATCGCGAGACGACGCAAGCACAAGGCGTCCCCGTAGCGTCGACCAACAATCACACAGAACATCAAAGACGCGCAAACAAACAATCTGCTCCACCGGCGATGATGGATGAATTAAAGACCGCTATTCGGAACACAGAGGAACCTTCGCAGAACGACCTGTAAACTTGCACGTGCGCCAGGGTGGGGCCACCCAAAAGCCATAACGGCGTAGGGACCGCTCCATCCGCAGTTGCGCAAAGCTCCGCGTAGTTTATGCGACCGAGAGCCAACTCGTTCGAATGACGTAGGATGTCATCTGTCCAATCGGGTCGCAGAAAATCTGGAGTGGAGCAACTGGCGTCGGCATGCTCATCCCCAAGATCTCTGCGCATCCAAATGCTGCGACCAGCGTCATGATCATGACAATATACCCCCACTGTTCACGCGATTTCCCCAGACGTCCATACTTCAATTTCAGTGGCTTGATCAACCCAGACTTCCTCATCCTTAAAACCCGCCAGTCCAAACCATTTCGTTAGAATGTGAATAAAACAGGGAATTTATGTGTTGGTTGGTCATTAAACAGGAGGCCTGGTGAATGGACTTAGATGCTTATACATTTCAAAGCGCGGTCAACAAGCATCCACTGCATCGCAACGAAATCTAGAACGGAAGTTGTGAATGGCTAAGAAAAACGACCACGACGGTCCCACAATTCATCGGCAATAGTAAGCCCTAATGCTGGATGCTCGGCATAGGCAACTGTCCGTATCTGCGAACCACAGATCCGCAATATGATTTAAGGTGACGCGGAACCGACATGAGGCGAAAAGACAGTCACAAGGACGTTTGCGTACATGTCGTTCCACCCCCCCCACGGATTGCCTCTAGGATGCTTGGGATTCATCCCTTAGGCTATCCTCTCTACCACATCGGTGAGGTACGAAACTAGTGATCGAATTCGATGGTCGCATCGCTATCGTCCTCACCGATGACTTTTTAGCTTTCTCCCACTGACCCAAGTCTGTCTACGAACGTGCGCTTGTTCAAGCTGAAAACATGGATAGTGTCTTGACCTAAACGCGGTCGTTCTCGCACACTATAATCGTTCTTCAATCCTGACGAGAGGCTGTGCGTGTAATGTCCATCGCATATCGGAACACCTTACCGACTAAAGATGCGTTCTACGCCTTGTATCAGACGACGAACTGGAACCGATTTAACGCCGATGAATTACATCTTGCACTTCAAAACAGTTGGTACATGGTGAGCGTTTTCGACGACGAACAACATCGACTCATCGGATTTGGAAGAATTATTTCAGATGGGATATACCAAACTTTTATCGGCGATGTGATTGTACTGCCGGAGTATCAAGGAAGAGGGATCGGCAAGGGCATTATGACTCGACTAATCGAGTATTGTCGCGAACAGAACATCCGTTGGGTGCAGTTGACTTGCGCCCAGGGAAAACGCGCTTTTTACGAGAAGCTAGGCTTTTGTGCGCGCCCAGAGGACGCACCAGGCATGCAACTCTCCATCGCGCTCTCTTAAGGCAGAATTCTAACGTGCTGGACGGAAGCCAACACACCTTGGTTCAAAATCAGCCCCACGACGTCTAGACAGACTTCGAAGCGGTCGAGATCAATGGAACGAGCCCTACTGTAATAGTGTATTTGTTGCATCAGGCGAGCGACTTTGATTGGCGTGACCGCTTCGAGCGGCACTCCAAAACGATGTGTTCGTCTCGTTTTCACCTCGACAAAAACATATCTTCCGGGTGTATATGCAACAACATCCAATTCCCCAGATCTCGTTTTGAAGTTGCGGTCAACAACCGACCACCCAAGACATCGACTCAAGTACACGCATGCAATATCTTCACCTTTACGACCGACGCTACTTGGGCTTTCGTCCGAATTGATAGACATACGATAACACCTCTGCGACCGCTTGATACATCTCGGCAGGGATAACGCTATCCACTTCCAGTCCAATGAGGGCATCGACGAGTTGCTGGTTCTCCATGACAGGAACATCGTTGCTGGAGGCAGACCGGATGATAGCCTCAGCCACCTCCCCAGCTCCCTTTGCGACGATGCGCGGCGCTTCTTCCCGTTGGCGTTCATACCGCAGTGCGACGGCTCGCCTAGTCGTCATAGCTCCACTTCCTCCCCATGCACGCCTTGACCAGCCGTCCAGCCAATGAGCTCCCATCCACACGCGCGAAGCGGTTGCGACACGACGTCCTCGCCACGCTGTAAGTGGGAAAGGAGGCGTGTGTCATCGCTCACGAAGTGAACAAACAGCTGTGGTCGTTGCGCAGTGACAATACAGGTTAAAGCATGGCCCTGTACCTCCATCTCCAACCTGATTCGATGAATCAACTTTCCACCCGCACCGATTCGCGTCTGCCGGTGCGCCTTCCACTTGACTGCCTGATAAGGTGGGTCTTGCTGCTGCACCTGCGGTGGTGGAAAGAAGAGCCCTCCGCCCGTTCGCTCGTACGGATTGTCCAAGACGCCTGCCACCATGCGATCCTGCATGACCCACGCCTGCAGTCGGGTCGCATCGTGCTTGTTCTGTGCCAAGGCGATGGTCTCCTTATTCATCGAAGCGAACGGCAGCAGGGGCGGATCGGTTTTCAAATGTAAATCGACGGTATCACCGGGCTTATCCGACCGGGCCGCCGTATCAGCGAGCAACTCCCACAATTTGCGCACTGCGATTTCCGCGCGTTCCATCCCGAGTGGGCCCGGGTCAGTACCGGTCGGGGCGGACGATGGCGCGAACGCAGCACCATCTGTGTGCTCACTCAATCGCGTACCAGCCTCGGCGGTCGGAGGGTTCGTTCCTGTAGCGTCAGAATTGGCTAACCGAGGAGCAGTAGAACTCTCTGACGACGAGCCACTCCCAGTGAATAGTTGGGACGACCCCTTTGCCACGGACACAGCATCAGAACCAAACACGCCCGAGCCTCCTGCCGATGACTCCGCAGGAATCGAGGTAGTCGCGTTGACCGTATGGGCATGGAGTGCGCTCGCAGTTGAGCCTGGTGAGACGTTCGCTTGCCCATCCCCGTTCGGTGACCCAGCTTGTTGCGTCTGCGGCGCTCCCTCGCCCTGTGCGCCTGGCGCCGTTTCGTCAGTGCCCGCCGGCAAGGCGGCTGTGAGTTGCTGCAGGACGAGCAGTTTCCATGCCCACTCCGCTTTGAGCAATTGCGGATTTTGGAGGATGGCCAAGGGCACATGTTGCTCGAGGGCGAACATTTGGTCATCGACACCACGCGTCGACGAAACCGGCGTCCCTACTTTCTCCGAACCGGCCGATGGGGTGTCCACGCCACTCCCGACGCCCCGAGTCACGGGATTTAGTCGATTGAGTTTGGAGAGTTGATCCGCCGACGTAATGCGTGTGATTGGACTATCCATTCAATACCAACCTCGTCTGTATGGTACGTGCGTCGCGCACGGGCGCAAAGCTCATGCGATGGTGCTCCGTAGGGCCGCATCGATGCAACGCCTCGAGGTGTTCCTTCGTTCCATAGCCGACATTTGCCGCAAATCCGTAGTCCGGGTAGAGCAAATGTAGTTTCTTCATGTATGTATCGCGATGCACTTTGGCCACAATCGAAGCCGCACCGATGGCCAATGAGCGATGATCCCCTCGAACAATGGGCAGAGACGGCACGGGACTATTCGCAGCATATATCCCGTCGACCAACAAAATTTCTACGTGCTCCGCTAGATGAGCCACGGCTCGTCCCATGGCCAGTTGGGTCGCACGAAGGATATTGAGCGTATCTACTTCCTCCACGTCTGCCACCCCAATGCCGATAGCGACAGCCGTTTCGGCAATCAGTGCGGCCAACTCATCGCGCTTACGCTCTGACAACCGCTTGGAATCATCGACCGGCGCCCAGCGTTCGACGTCGCGTGGAGGGATGACCGCCGCCGCGACAACCGGTCCGGCAAGACAACCGCGGCCGACCTCATCGACACCTGCATACAGACTCGTCCCTGCCATGGCACCGTCGAATCGATGCCGAAGCTGCACCGCAGTGAGCGCCTGTTTGGATTGACGCATGAGCCCACCTCCGAGTAATTTACTTCAGTCTACATGCGACAGGCCTAGATGAACAGAACCGTTTTGTAAAAATGTATACCAATTCGGGAAGGACCAAGACGAGAAACGACAACAAGTGAGATGGAACGCCCATCCCACTCGACGTATGTATAGAAGTGCCAGAGAAGCTGGTGTACAGCGGATCGAACCGAGTGCAGCGACGCTGCAAAAGAGCCATCTCACGTCTGACTGAGATCCTCAGGGCGTCATTGCATCCGGCCACTCAAGGGTAAGTCGACCCAACATGCCGTCCTGAACTTCCTTGACGATCATTCTCGACACGCGGTCCACGTCGACTTCAGCACCTCGCGCCAGCATCCCCCGGTTTCTACCAATGGCTTCAAAAACAGGTTCCACTTCTGGCCACACCGTTTGAATGTCAGACCACGAGAGAAGTGGCAGTTCCGTGAGCTTGTATCGGTCTTTTAAGCGCTGTGGATAGCGTTGCGTCGCGTACACGATAAAATAGGCCGCAGCTTCTTCCATGTCGAAGATCTGCTCCTTGATCGCACCGCTGATGGCGAGGCGCAATCCTTGCTCCAGCGTGTCGATCTTCGGCCAGAGAACGCCCGGGGTATCCAACAACTCGATGTCGCCCATCTTCACCCACTGTTCCTGTCTCGTCACGCCCGGTTGGTTTCCGGTTTTCGTGACCGACCTGCGCGCTGTCTTGTTGATAAACGACGATTTGCCCACGTTCGGGATCCCGACGATCATGGCGCGAACGATCGTGCGTTTGAGCCCCCGCAACTTGTCTCGATTCACCTTTTCACTGGTCACGCGGTACAAGGCATCCTTCACCCGACCCAAGCCCTCACCGGAAAGAACATTGGCCGGAACTGCGATGATGCCATGCTCGGCGAAATAGTCGCACCACGCCTTTGTGCCCTCCGGATCAGCCAAATCATCTCGGGTCATCACGATGATGCTCGGCTTCCGGGTCGACATTTGTTCGAGCACGGGATTGCGGCTGGAAATCGGCAGACGCGCATCTACCAACTCGATCACGGCGTCTACTTGCTTGATGCGACTCTCCATAATCCGTCGCGCTTTCGCCATGTGTCCTGGGTACCATTGGATGGTCAACGGCATCCACCTCCTTGAATTTATATCATCGCCCCGACTTGAAAGCATTTCCAACTGCGGACATATAAAATACGGAGGGGTTGCCCCCTCCGTATTTTAATCGATTGTCCCTGATGTTATCGGCGAATTTCTTTAATACGAGCCGCTTTACCGGAACGACCGCGCAGATAGTGCAACTTCGCACGACGAACCTTACCGTGACGAGTTACCTCAATCTTATCGATCTTCGGCGAGTGCAACGGGAACGTACGCTCTACACCCACGCCGTAAGAAATCTTACGGACGGTGTAGGTTGCGCTGATACCAGATCCGCGACGACGAATGACGACGCCTTCGAAAACCTGAATACGTTCGCGCTGACCCTCGCGCACTTTTACGTGCACGCGTACAGTATCACCAGGACGGAAGTCCGGAATATCCGCACGGATTTGGTCTTCGACCACTGAACGTAGTAAATTCATGGCCAGACCTCCCTTCACACAAGTGTTCATAACCGAACATGACCGGCAGAGGACCACTGTAATTACCCGAGGTAGTGTAGCACAAAAGTGCCCATGATGCCAAGGGGTTATCGAAAAAGAGCTCTCTAAATCGATGAGGGCAAACTGAAACCCAGCAAATTGGAAAGGGGCCATCCCCCGATCATCGAAGATGACCTTTGGGACAGCCCCCATTGCATATTTGCGTCAGTTAGCGTTCTTCTGTGGGACGGGTTCTCATCTCATCCGTTCCACTCGTCACCTTTGCAGACTTACGAGGAGCCAAGTGCTTCAACGCATGCTTGATCTCCATGTCACGCATGTAATCTGGAAGTTCTGGCTTTGCAATCACACAGACCAACTCCTTGACCGAAATTTTTCAATCTCAGCCAAGTCCCTCTTTGGACAAGCAAACACAATCCTACAACGCTTACGGAGTTAGCTGACGGGTTCGGGTGTAGGAAACCCTACGCATACGCTGCGATTCACCCCAATACATTGGTTCCTCCGCTCCCAAATCGGAACTCAGCGACTGGTTACGTAAACTATTTTACGCGCAAAGAGGCATTTTCGCAACTACTGGGCACTACCTTCTAACTGCGTTACCAAAGTCTGAGGCACTTGCACCGCCGCGACTTTTGGCTCGTCGATGTCAAAGAACGTCGTCGTGGTGTCTGTGGCGACTGGTCCCATCTGATCGACTGGATTGACCGAATCGGTTTGCACCTCACGGATATAGCCTGTCTTCTGCCCGACGTAAAACGTGTATTCAATCGGCTCATTGGCGCCAATGTCGCCACTCTTCGCACCAGGTACCTGCTGCAGGAATCCCGGGAGTGCTACGGACTGATTTGGCATCGTAAACTGATACACATTGCAGTACTCATCGACGACAAACGTGCGGTTGAGTTGTATCAAGGACACTTGCTTGGCCGCTGCATCCTGAATCAGTGTTTGGTAGCTCCCGTACGAGCCGAGATTTGACATCGGCTGCGTTTGCGTCCACGAACTGGCTTCGTCCGCGTACGCGACCTGCCCTTGCTGGTAAAAGCTGATGTTGAAGTTGTTCTCGTGAATATTGATGGACGCCTTATCCGGCAGATTGACGGTGCCATACACCGTGTAGCTGGTGTGCATGCTTCCGTTCTTCAGTTCGACATCGGACTCGAGCTTGTACATCGTCGCAGTGGTACTCTTGTCGACCGCCGTCGACAACGGCTGCCAGGACACGTTCGTGTGAATCACCGTCTGCGCCGTCGCAGCGCCGGAAGATGGTGCCTGAACTGCCGGCGTACACCCTGTCAGTCCAGCGAGAGCGAGCATGGCGACCATCGAGCCAAATCCTAATACGCGTCGACTCATGCTTGACCAGCTCCCTTCCGCAGGCGAATCCTGTTAACCCATCCCGCGATCACGATGAGTCCGAATAGTCCCGCCGCAATCGGCAAGACAGGTACGTTCGTCTTGTGCAAAATCAGGTACTCGCCGCTCCCGTAAATCGCCACCGCCAAGTCCTCACCGCCGCCGTTTGTCAAACTGATCGGCGTCACGTTGACGACATTGGTCCTGAACACGCGCCAGTTGCGTTCGAGTTGTCCCGCTTGACCGGCACGTCCCGGCACAAAGTGGTACGACGAGAAATACCGGGTCGCTGCGTTGCGAACCTTGGATGGGTCGTCGGTAATAAGTTGTGTCGCCCCGTTGCTGGTATCGAGCACGGTCTCAAACCGGAACGAATTGCTCGTCGCCGTATAGACCTGCTGCCAGGTGCCCGAAGGACTTACCGTGAGAATGTACGCTGGCGCTGCATTGACCAAAACCGCATCTCGTCCACCGTGCGTGAGGGGGCCGATGACCACGTCGTTCGGAACTGGGTTGGCCGAGGTTCCGCGATAGGTCGTGATCACTTTCTGCGCGTCGAGATCGAACACTTGAAGATCGTTGTTGCCGACGAGGAGCAACTGGTTGGCCGTCGTCGACGTGAAGTGACCTTCGCCGACCACGCTGGTAGCCGTAACCGGAACCGAGAGTGTTTTGCCCTGATACGATCCGGTCAGTTTCCCGGACTCAATTCGCCAGCCGCTCGGGTTCGCCTTTACACCCAGCTGTGCGAGAGCTGACTGCCAGTTAGAGAGCTCGTCCTGCACGCCTTGGTCGCTCAAAGCCTGCATCGACGTCGCGTAGGATGCCGAGTTGATCGCTGTCTCGACAGCCTGATTGCTGGTCAGATACGGCGACAGGTATTCGGACAACTCGCCGTTCGCCACGTACCAATGCGCAAGCTGGAACGGGAAGAACGACTTGATGAGGTTCAATGGATGAGCTTGCGCGAGATCCGCTGCGGACGCTGGCACTTGCTCGATGCGATTCCCCACCCGCTTGATCTCGACAAAGCGATATTCGCCTTGTGCGGTCTGCAAAACGTTTTGCAGCGCATCCGGCGAGTCGGTCGCGGTCTGGACGAGCTGCTGAAGCAGGGCCTTCGACGGGATGTACTCGCTGACTGTCAACAGCGCATCGCCTGTCGACGTGTGAATCACGTCAAACGGGGCCGCGTCGAGATCGTGTGGATCAATGTGCAAGCGGCTGTGCTGAACAATCTGGAATTGCGTCAAAAACGGCCAATCGGCGAATGGTAACCAGGCATTGGCCAGAATCACCGCGATGGTGCCAAACAAGAGCGGAAAAAAGCGGATTTTCCCGAACCAAATGGCTGCGATGAACAGTCCAACACTCATCACGACACTCACCACGAGCGTCTTCGAGACGCTGCTGAACGCCAATGCAGAGAGCCCTTGACCGAGCAACAAGCTAAACAGTGTAAAGGTCACAAAGCGCCGGCGATACCTTGGGTAGAGACTTGTCAACCAAAGGATGACGAGAATCACCGCCGCCACGATCCCAAAGATGGCGAGATCCTGGACCAACGGCCCGATCACCCAAACGGCGAGCGCGTTCACCAGCACCGCCCAAACGATGTAACCAATCACGTGAAGGACGTGTCTCAGAAGGTTATTTTTCATGCTGTCCCTCCTGATTCTTCTCCAAACTACGTCCCCAAAGCAGGAACAACCCGACCATGACGAAGTACAGCATGATCGATGGAGCGTATTCGAAGACGTTCTCGACGAAGTTGTGCACGAGAACCGCAAGAATGCCTGCGAAACCACCCATAGCCAAATAGCGGTCGCGACCTTTCGCGCGCTTGACGACGGTCACCATCATTTCGCGCAGAATCGCAACATGCATGGACACGAACAACACAAGCCCAACAAGCCCAGATTCGCCGAGCACCTTTGCGTAGTAGTTGTCCGAGTATATGGAGTAGCCCTGCGTCGATGCCACAGCGCCTCCGTAGTGACCGAGTCCAGCACCGAACAACGGATTGGCGGACATGACGTCGAACGCGGTCTGCCAACGGATAATCCGCCCGCCTTGAGACGACTTAATCATGTAGACCGGGTTAAATAGGTCCATGACGCGGTGATGGATCGGCGGTAGGAAGAAACCTATCACACCAAGTACGACGAGCGCGATGAGGAGCTTGCGTTCAAACGCGATCGCGACGACAAAGAGCGCGATGCCAAATCCCATCCATGCCCCACGCGTGCCCGTGAACAAAAGCGTAAGCAGACAAAACAGTCCGCCAAAGCCGTACACCCACTTGCGCGTTCGATTCTTTTCCCAAAGGCACAAGCCGAAGATGATAGGGATCATCATTTCCATCGTCACGCCAAGTTCATTCGGAGACTTCAACACGGAAAACACACGCGTGCGAACGTGCTCAGTCACGTCCACCCAACCGCTTGGGATCTGCGGGGCCATGACGTACTGAATGACACCGTGAACGCCCAGCAAAATGCCCACTGCCGCCCCGGCGTAGAGGAACTTGGGAACGTCGTCGGGATCGACGATAAATGGCAACAAGAGGCCAAACAGGATGTAGTAGATATCCATCCGGAACCCGTCGAACGCCACGGAGGCATGACCGAGCCCGATGAGCATCAATGCGAAGCAGTATAGAATGTACCACCCTGCAAACTTGGCCCAAGCAAACCCAGCGGGTCGATGGCCGCGAATGTATCGGTTCAATGCCACAAGCGCGAGAATGAGCAGGACGACCTTGTCCCAAATCGAGCCGAGACCGTGGAAGACGGAAAGTCTTAACGTGTAATCCACAATCGGAAAAGCGATGAGTAAATATGTACACCATTTCGCAATGCGGGCCGCGAACGGTTTGTTGCCGTCCAATCCGCCTGCGCCAAGGTGCGCCTGATCTTGCATAACTTCAACTCCTGTACACCTGAATAATGTCGTGTTCCGTCCTAGTTTGGCATGTGCTACCGCTCTGTGCCTGACATGCGGCGCTCTCTTTCTAGCCTTCTTTCCATCCGCAGTCGTCTGCGTTCAGGTGCCGTGTCGAAATGCATTCTCTCTTCGTCAGTCTCCGGAATCACAGGGGGCACTTCTGTCTTTTTTCCGTGTTCGTCAACCGCCACAAAGGTGAGATAGGACGAGGCAGTCATGCGCACTTCTCCAGTCATCAGATCTTCGGATTGGATTTTGACGTAGATCTCCATCGAAGTCGTGTGCGTATACGTGACGAACGCCTCCAAATAAATCGCCTCACCGACCTTGATCGGGGCGAGAAAATCCAGGCTGTCACTTGAGACGGTTACCACAGGTTTGCGAGCGTGACGCATGGCCGCAATCCCTGCGATCTTGTCCACATACGCCATCACCCTACCGCCGAAGATCGTACCATAGTGATTTGTGTCCGGCGGCAAAACCAAATCTGTCATGACCGTTCGCGAAAGCCGCGCGGGTTTCCCATCCACGATTCCATCTCACTCCCTCTTAGGGACTTTATCAGAACGCGCAAAAAGAAGGTACGCATGCGCTCACGCACTTCGTCAGGCTTGCGTACCTTGTGACCAGCTTCGATTCCTTTGCATCGTCTACTGAGCCCCTCCCACAATAACACACTCCATGTCATTGTAGGTTCTTTTGTCGATCACGATCAACTATTGTTCGAACCTGTCGATGAATGTTCGGGATTCCAGATGGTCTGTTTCTGCCGCTGCCACTGGATCAAATATCCAGATGGACTAAACGCCCACTCGTGTGAACCTGTGTCCTTGTAGATGCCAAAGTGTAGATGGGGCGGGAATTTCCCGGCAGTACCAGGCGGCCCGTACCCCGTGCTTCCAACATAACCGATGACTTGTCCTGGCCGAACGAGATCGCCTTGTTTCAATCCTTTGGAAAATGAGGATAAATGCGCGTAATAATAGTAAATATTGTTTGCGTCGCGAATGCCAACTCGCCATCCGCCGAAGCGGTTCCACCCCTTCAGCTCCACATAACCGTAGCTGCAGGCCAACACGGGCGTTCCGTAGTCTGCAAAAATATCGACGCCCTCGTGAACGCGCCTTCCGCCCCAACTTCGCCCCGCGCCAAAACTGTGTTTTACCGAGTAGTTGTATTGTTTGGAGACCGGGAAACTGTGTCCATTGGCCTCAAGTCCGAACGTCTCAAAAATCTTGGAGAATGCGAAAACTCGATCGACCGCAATCGTATCTTGGAGCAAGTTCCAGATAGCCAGTTCCTCGTCGTCGTCATCCTCGACGATCTCCTCGTGAACCCAGTACGCCAATGCCTGAATTCGATCCGCCTCATCCCACTGAACCGCCAGTAGATCCCCATCTGAATCGCGCCCTACGCCTGAAAACATGTCAATCGTCAACGGTGAAATATCGCCCGGGTTTGGGTTGGCAATTCCTGACCACGTAAAAGGGCGAAACGCGTATCCATAGTACGGGGCCTCAGCGTGCTCCACCTTCGTCTTTGTCAACTCCGCGTAACGGTCGATGGCTGCAAGCAGCGTCCAAGGCACATCGTATTCATCCGCGTACTCCTCGTACAAGGGCTCAAGTGTCGTCTGCTTCCGCTCCGCTTGCGTCGCCGCTTGCAAAAAAGGTACGGGTAGCGCAAAACTGGCCAATATGGCCACCATTGGCATCAGCATCCACATTGGGCGACTTCCGTGCACACTCACCACTCCTCCATCCAGAGCTTCTTACGATTACACTTCCCTGACTGGTACAATGTATCCGTAATGGATTCCAACCGGAGGCGAGGACTCACCATGACCGTTACCCAGATCACGACACCTGTTCGCTGTACGGAAATCGATGTCAATGGACATGTCAATAACGCTAAGTACCTCGAGTATTACGAGTGGGGCCGCGAGGACTGGTATGAGCAGCACAACCTGCCGTACGACACCCTGCGAGACGCTGGCGTCGTCACCGTCGTCGCTCGCGCCGAAGTCGACTATCGCCATCCCGCAAGACAAAATGACCAACTCACGATCACCAGTTGGGTGACGCAAGTCGGCCGCAAGAGTTTTCGCATGAAACAACAGATTACCGGCACAAATGGAAACCTGATCAGCGAGGCTATCTTCGTCATCGTCACGGTCGACCCCGAGACGGGCCAAACGGTGCCGGTCCCCGACCTGATCGGCCAATTCGTAGGCTGATTCCCCCTTGCGCCGAGTCTGCCAAGCGATTTGCGGCTGTATCTGTGCACGCCACCGACGCAGCCGCAAATAGTCAGCCTCTGTTCACAAATTTAGCTATTCGCCAGTGCCTCTCGCACATCTGGTACGTGATAGCCAAGCGCTTCCAGTTTCGCCTCAAATGCGCGTGGCAACGGCGCTGTGACATTCAGTTCTGGCCCGTTTTCGAGGCGAGCAGCGTGAAGAAAAAAGGAGCCAGCGCGGATCCTTCGCGCCCCGTATTTCACGTCCCCGACAAGCGGGTGGCGAATGTGCGACATGTGCGCGCGAATCTGGTGCGTCCGGCCCGTCTCCAGGCGGATCGACAACAACGTAGTGCCCCCAGCTGACGCCAAAGGTGTATAGTGCGTGGCACTTTCCTTGCCTTCCGGCGACACCGCCGTCACCTCATCCGACACGCGAGCGAGCGCAGCGGTGACGCGTCCAGGCTTAACCACTTCCCCCACAACCAGTGCCACATAGGTTTTCTCGATCTCGCCTGACTGAAACTTGAACCCCAGTTCCCGCGCCGCTCTCGATGTCTTAGCAAAAATCACAAGACCTGTCGTATTCCGATCCAGCCTGTGAACCGGTGCCGGCGTAAACGCTTGCCCCTCTTGCGTCTCCCGATTGCGATACACATATGCTTCGACCTGCGCTTGCAAGGTCGAAGCATAATCTCCATCCGCAGCATGGACCAAGACGCCAGCCGGCTTATTGACGATGAGCATATCGCCATCCTCATACCGGATATCGAGGTTGGCCTTCACACCCGCGAATTTCTCACGCTTCGGCCGCTTTGACGCCGCGTAGTCCTCGTCTGTCATGTACAGGTGAACCGTGTCTCCCGTATGTAGTACGGTATCGCGCTTCCCGCGCTTGCCGTTGACCTTGATCCGTCCCGTTCGAATAAACTTATGAATACCCGACAGCGGCATGCCCGGCAACAACAGCCTTAACCACTTATGAATCTGTTTCCCATCGTCAGTATCTGAAATCACGATATCGATCAACTGCTGATCCCCCTACTGATTCACTCACATTGCCATCCCTAGCACCATTTGCACCTGCTACATCCTGTAGCGCACACAACTCGCGCTGAAGCTGAACACGAGGCATTTTCGCAGTATCGCCGTACGCGCGCGACTGTGGCTTTTGTAGCGTACCCGATCTCGCCTCAGGGGACAATCTCACCTTGCACGATTGATCCTCATATCTGTTCATCACTCTCCCCGATCCCGCCCAACACAAAAAGACCCTGAGGTCGGCATCTCTGCTTCCCTCAGGGTCTTTCTCTCGCGCCTGGCAACGACCTACTTTCCCAGGAGGTCTCCCTCCAAGTATCCTCGGCGCTGGAGGTCTTCACGTCCGTGTTCGGTATGGGTACGGGTGTTTCCCCTCCGCTATGGCCACCAGACTGCTTGGCGTTCAGGTATTCGTTCGCACGGCTTCGGCCTTTCGGCCTGCAGATGTGCTCTCTCACACCTTCACTCAAGCTTCCTCTTACGTTTGTCTGTATCCTCGCTCCTGAATCATGGAACAACCTCTTCTTAGCGGGTGAAGCCCTCGACCGATTCGTATCTGTCCGCTCCACGTATCACTACGCTTCCACGCCAGACCGATCTACCTTGTCTTCTTCAAGGGGTCTTACTTCCCTAACGGAATGGGATACGTTATCTTGAGGCAGGCTTCGCGCTTAGATGCTTTCAGCGCTTATCCTTTCCCGACTTGGCTACCCAGCTATGCTTCTGGCGAAACAACTGGTACACCAGCGGTCGGTTCATCCCGGTCCTCTCGTACTAAGGACGACCCCTCTCACGTATCCTGCGCCCGCGGCAGATAGGGACCGAACTGTCTCACGACGTTCTGAACCCAGCTCGCGTACCGCTTTAATGGGCGAACAGCCCAACCCTTGGGACCGACTTCAGCCCCAGGATGCGATGAGCCGACATCGAGGTGCCAAACCTCCCCGTCGATGTGAACTCTTGGGGGAGATCAGCCTGTTATCCCCGGGGTAGCTTTTATCCGTTGAGCGATGGCCCTTCCACTCGGTGCCACCGGGTCACTAAGCCCGACTTTCGTCCCTGCTCGACCTGTCCGTCTCGCAGTCAAGCTCCCTTGTGCCTTTACACGCTTCGCGCGATTTCCATCCGCGCTGAGGGAACCTTTGGGCGCCTCCGTTACTCTTTAGGAGGCGACCGCCCCAGTCAAACTGTCCACCTGACACTGTCCCATGACCAGTTTCATGGCCATTGGTTAGAACACAAGTACCTCAAGGGTGGTATCCCAACGCCGACTCCACTCAGGCTGGCGCCCAAGCTTCTCTGTCTCCCACCTATCCTGTACATGACGTACCCGTATCCCATATCAAGCTACAGTCAAGCTCCACGGGGTCTTTCCGTCTAACCGCGGGTAACCTGCATCTTCACAGGTATTACAATTTCACCGGGTCTCTCGTTGAGACAGCGCCCAAGTCGTTACGCCTTTCGTGCGGGTCAGAACTTACCTGACAAGGAATTTCGCTACCTTAGGACCGTTATAGTTACGGCCGCCGTTTACTGGGGCTTCAATTCAGAGCTTCGGGTTTAAACCCTAACCCCTCCTCTTAACCTTCCAGCACCGGGCAGGCGTCAGCCCCTATACTTCGCCTTTCGGCTTCGCAGAGACCTGTGTTTTTGCTAAACAGTCGCTTGGGCCTTTTCACTGCGGCTTCTCTCGAAGCGCCCCTTCTCCCGAAGTTACGGGGCCATTTTGCCGAGTTCCTTAACGAGAGTTCTCCCGCGCGCCTTCGTGTTCTCCACGCGCCCACCTGTGTCGGTTTCCGGTACGGGCACCTCATCACTCGCTAGAGGCTTTTCTTGGCAGTGTGACTTACGGGACTTCGGTACTGTACTTCCCTCCCCATCACAGCTCACGATTCCCAGGGTGCGGATTTGCCTACACCCCTCGCTCGCTGCTTGGACGGCCTCTTCCATCCGGCCGCTTCCTCAGCCTCCTGCGTCACCCCTTCGCTCAATCGCGATGTTGGTGGTACAGGAATTTCAACCTGTTGTCCTTCGACTACGCCTTTCGGCCTCGCCTTAGGTCCCGACTTACCCTGGGCGGACGAGCCTTCCCCAGGAAACCTTGGGCTTTCGGCGGACAAGATTCTCACTTGTCTTTTCGCTACTCATACCGGCATTCTCACTTCCATCCGCTCCACCAAACCTCCCGGTTCAGCTTCGCCGCAAATGGAACGCTCCCCTACCATGTTTCCATCCATAGCTTCGGTGTCTGGTTTAGCCCCGTTACATTTTCCGCGCAGCGCCACTCGACCAGTGAGCTATTACGCACTCTTTAAATGGTGGCTGCTTCTAAGCCAACATCCTGGTTGTCTGTGCAACGCCACATCGTTCCCCACTGAACCAGTACTTTGGGACCTTAGCTGTTGGTCTGGGCTGTTTCCCTCTTGACCACGGGTCTTATCACTCGTAGTCTGACTGCCAGGTTCTTCGACAAAGTGGCATTCGCAGTTTGACTAGGCTTGGTAACCCTCGCGGGCCCCGCACCCAATCAGTGCTCTACCTCCACTTCTCATTCCCTGACGCTAGCCCTCAAGCTATTTCGGGGAGAACCAGCTATCTCCGGGTTCGATTGGAATTTCTCCCCTACCCCCAGTTCATCCCCTGGCTTTTCAACGCCAGTGGGTTCGGGCCTCCATGCGGTGTTACCCGCACTTCACCCTGACCAGGGGTAGATCACCCGGTTTCGGGTCGATGACGACAAACTCATTCGCCCTATTCAGACTCGCTTTCGCTTCGGCACAGGCTCCACTGCCTTCACCTTGCTTGCCATCATCACTCGCCGGTTCATTCTACAAAAGGCACGCCGTCACACCTTAAAGATGCTCCGACTGCTTGTAAGCACACGGTTTCAGGTTCTATTTCACTCCGCTCCCGCGGTTCTTTTCACCTTTCCCTCACGGTACTATCCGCTATCGGTCGCCAAGGAGTATTTAGCCTTAGGAGGTGGTCCTCCCAGATTCCCACGGGATTTCTCGTGTCCCGCAGTACTTGGGGTCTGTTGCACATTCCACAATCCGTTTCGGTTACCGGGCTCTCACCGTCTATGGCCGGCCTTCCCATGCCGTTCTCCTACGAATTGCTTCCTGCTGGCTCCCTGCAGGTTGCCACCAACAGCCCCTCGACCCCGTATACGCATCGACTGCAGTCTGTACCACGTATACGGTTTAGGCTTCTCCGCTTTCGCTCGCCACTACTTACGGAATCGCGTTCGCTTTCTTTTCCTCGAGGTACTTAGATGTTTCAGTTCCCTCGGTTGCCTCCGCACACCTATGTATTCAGTGTACGGTACTAGTGCTTCACACTAGCAGGTTTCCCCATTCGGACATCCACGGCTCAATGCTCGCTTACAGCTCCCCGTGGCATTTCGGTGTTCGCCCCGTCCTTCTTCGGCTCTTGGCGCCTAGGCATCCTCCGTGCGCTCTTTCTAACTTCACCGTTTTGACTTCCTAACCACCAGAGGTGATTATTCCATCCATAAATCCGGCTATTGTTAACCTGTTACGCATTTACGGTTACCGGTTTACTTCTTTAGAGGTTGTTCCATATTCAGTTGCCAAGGTACCACGCGCCTTCCAATCTGCTTCGGATTCCTTCGTTGGTCGTCCTCTGACTCGCTCACGTACACAAAGTACGCTCGACTCGTCATCGTCCTCCCGCCTTGTACTCCTCGCATCTTGAAACGCGCTTTGAGTTTGCTTCCACCCCATACGAGGCTTGGCTCCCTCAAAACTAAACACCCACGTCCTAAAAGCCTTGTTTCTCCGTAGAAAGGAGGTGATCCAGCCGCACCTTCCGATACGGCTACCTTGTTACGACTTCACCCCAATCATCAACCCCACCTTCGGCGGCTGGCTCCCTAAGGTTACCTCACCGACTTCGGGTGTTGCCGACTCTCGTGGTGTGACGGGCGGTGTGTACAAGGCCCGGGAACGGATTCACCGCGGCATGCTGATCCGCGATTACTAGCAATTCCGGCTTCATGCAGGCGAGTTGCAGCCTGCAATCCGAACTACGAACGGCTTTTTAGGTTTTGCTCCACCTTGCGGCTTCGCTTCCCGTTGTACCGCCCATTGTAGCACGTGTGTAGCCCAGGACATAAAGGGCATGATGATTTGACGTCATCCCCGCCTTCCTCCGACTTACGCCGGCAGTCACCTGTGAGTCCCCACCACTACGTGCTGGTAACACAGGTCAAGGGTTGCGCTCGTTGCGGGACTTAACCCAACATCTCACGACACGAGCTGACGACAACCATGCACCACCTGTCTCCTCTGCCCCGAAGGGAAGGACTATCTCTAGTCCGGTCAGAGGGATGTCAAGCCCTGGTAAGGTTCTTCGCGTTGCTTCGAATTAAACCACATGCTCCACTGCTTGTGCGGGCCCCCGTCAATTCCTTTGAGTTTCAGTCTTGCGACCGTACTCCCCAGGCGGAGTGCTTATTGGGTTTCCTTCGGCACTGGGGTGTGTCCCCCAACACCTAGCACTCATCGTTTACGGCGTGGACTACCAGGGTATCTAATCCTGTTTGCTCCCCACGCTTTCGTGCCTCAGCGTCAGTCACTGTCCAGCAAGGCGCCTTCGCCACTGGTATTCCTCCACATATCTACGCATTTCACCGCTACACGTGGAATTCCCCTTGCCTCTCCAGCACTCAAGTTATGCAGTTTCCAAAGCAATCCCAAGGTTGAGCCTTGGACTTTCACTCCAGACTTACACAACCGCCTACGCACGCTTTACGCCCAGTGATTCCGGACAACGCTTGCCCCCTACGTATTACCGCGGCTGCTGGCACGTAGTTAGCCGGGGCTTCCTCACTCGGTACCGTCTCACAAGGAGCTTTCCACTCTCCTTGTCGCTCTCCCCGAGCAACAGAGCTTTACAACCCGAAGGCCTTCTTCGCTCACGCGGCGTTGCTCCGTCAGGCTTGCGCCCATTGCGGAAGATTCCCTACTGCTGCCTCCCGTAGGAGTCTGGGCCGTGTCTCAGTCCCAGTGTGGCCGGTCACCCTCTCAGGTCGGCTACGCATCGTCGCCTTGGTGAGCCGTTACCTCACCAACTAGCTAATGCGCCGCGGGCTCCTCTATCAGCGATGCAGTTGCACCTTTCAACACAGGAAGATGCCTTCCCGTGTGTCATCCGGCATTAGCACCCGTTTCCGAGTGTTATTCCAGTCTGACAGGCAGATTGCCCACGTGTTACTCACCCGTCCGCCGCTAACCCCGAAGGGTTCGCTCGACTTGCATGTATTAGGCACGCCGCCAGCGTTCGTCCTGAGCCAGGATCAAACTCTCAAAAAATGTTACTGGCGTTACTTCATAAATGTCTTAACGACGACTGTCGTCTCGACCGAAACTTTTAGGCGTGTGTGTTTAGTTTTCAAGGAACCATTTGAACAGTGCCGCCAAAGCAGCTCAGATACTATACCACGAATCTAGCATCGCTGTCTACTGGGGCATTTTGCTTCAATCCGTTCGAACGCTGTGGTTCAAACGTGTGAGCCGATGTCCAAGTGACTCGGTATGTATCCTGTTGTTCAGCAGTGCCGCCGAAGCGACAAGTAGTAATATACCACGCTGAACTAAACCACACAAGTGTAAATCCATGTAAATCAAGAGACGACAGATGTCATGATCCAAACCAGGTCGGTAGCCAGCAGTCAGTCACTCGACGACATGTGTACTTAGGATGGCCATTGATAATCAATGACGTCGACCGCGGCTTCCTGAAACGATTCGTACGCGCCCACACCCACGCCTGCGCAGAGTGCGGCGCCAACAGCCGCTTCTTCACGGTGGCCCGGAACGAGGAGCGAGCGACCAAAGATGTCCTGCACGACGGACGCCAAGTAACCATTCTTGCGGATGGCGTTTCCCGCACCGACGAGATGTTTGATGTTCATCTGTAACCTCGTTGGGAGTGCCTGCACGTACTGATGAAGCTCCACGACAATCCCATCTAGTACTCCAACCATCAAATCCAACGGCGTAAAGTTATCCTCTGAGACGTTCGTGATGGCCCCCCTAACTGACGGGTCCGTCCTCGTACCGTAGAACTGCGGAGAAACGGTCAGAGTCGTATGGGTAACTCCACCGAGTGCGGCGCCACCATCACGCTGTCGAGACTGGTCGTTCGCGCTCTGCTCGCTCGCCATTCGCAACAGGCGATCCATCGCACCATAGAGCGGCTCATTCGCAGGGACACCACACATGTCAAGCACCTGGCGAAAAAACGACTCCACCAGCGCATAGGCCTTCCCACCGCCGAGCGTCGCGCCCACGAGCAGATAACGGTTGCCCGGAAACGGCCGCGTTTCGAAGCCGGGCACTGACACGTGCTCAGGGACCATCAGCGACAGTTGTGCACCAGTGCCTACATTGACGAGCAGCGTATCGGCCAGCGACTGTACAGAGCCGATGTGGCTCGCCTGGTTGTCACCAACAGCGGTAACGACCTGAACGCCATCGGCCATTTCGCCAACGGCGGTACAGGATGGCACCACAGTCGGGAGCATTGAGGGGACAATGCCTGCTCGCAGCAGCGCCTCACCGTCAAACTGTGAATGCACCAGGTCGAATACGCCAAGGCTTGCCGCCAATGTCGGATCCGTCACGGGATGCGCGATGTTCGCGAGTTTAGCGGTGACGTAGTCAGCGACGGTGCAGAGCACCGTTGCATCGCGCGGGACCTCTTGATTTTGCACGTGGACGAAGTGCGTTAACAGACCATACCCCGCCGGTACGTCATAGCCCGTCAATCGCGCGAAGGCTTCGCGGTACGTCTGGTTGCCGTCGCAGAGGAGATTGCCGCGACGGTCGAGCCAGGTGAAGAGGGGGCTGACAGGGTTACCATGCTTGTCCAGGTACAGGATGCCGTGCATTTGCCCTGACACACACACACCTGCGACATCTTTGTGACGACCTACAAGTAATTCGACGATGCTCTGTACGCTCGATAAGATTTTCGAGGCATCTTGAAGATGGGCGGGCCCCTCCCCCACCACGCTCGCGTCGTTTAAACGCGTCTCTTGATCCACAATCGCATTCGTATGTGTATCCACGACGACTCCACAGAGAGAGGTCGTACCAATATCGAGGCCAATCAATTTCAACGCGATCACACTCCAAACGTAACCCAGATTAGCGAATATGGTGACGCTCCCAACTGCGTCTCCACTCTTGCAACCATGTATGTACTAGAGAAGAAAGGGACGCCAGTATGGCGCCCCTTATCAACATGTCAAACGTTCAGGTACGAGGTTTAGGACAGGTGCCCGCCCAAGGTGAGCAGGAGGGCATGTTCATCAAACCCAACCGGCCATGGAGCTGGTCGCTCGCACCTCGTCTCGACGTCATAATGCCGCCCCTCATCGGACGAAATGTGGATGCCCTGCATTAATTCGACGACGTGCAGCATCAGTTCACCATTGGCTCGATGCAACCGCCCCGTGCGCACCGCATCGACCATGTCGGCGACGGCTAAGCCACGGCTGTTTTCCGTGAAGCCAAACAGCAGCGGAATGTCACTCCATTCCTGCGCTCCCTTGCGACGCACTCGTACGTTTCCACCAAAAAGATTTGGATCCGGCACACTCAAGGATCCTTCCGTTCCATAAATTTCGATGCGCGGCAACTCGGAGTGCCAGACGTCGAACGACGTGATGATGTTTCCTACCGCACCTTGTTCAAACTCTAACAGACCAGCGACATGCGTGGGAACGTTGACCGGAATCTTTTCGCCAAAGCGATGTTCGGTCGTGATCGTGCGTTCCGCAAACGACACTTGCGTGAGCCCCGTCAACCGGCGAACGGGTCCCAACAGGTTCACGAGCGCAGTCAGATAATAGGGACCCATGTCAAACATCGGTCCGCCGCCCGGCTGATAAAAGAAGTCGGGATTGGGATGCCAAGCCTCGACCCCATGCCCCGTCATGAATGCGGTTGCACCAATGGGCTTGCCAATCCACCCATCGTCAATCAACTTCCGACTCGTCTGCAGCGCACTGCCGAGGAACGTGTCTGGGGCTGATCCAAGACGGAGGTTCTTCGCCTTTGCCAGCGCCAGCAAAGAACGCCCCTCTTCTACGTTTAATGCGAGCGGTTTCTCTGAATGCACGTGTTTGCCCGCCTCCAGCGCCTGGCGGGAAACCGCGGCGTGCGCACTGGGAATGGTCAAGTTGATCACGAACTCAATGTTCGGGTCGGCCAGAAGCTCGTCGACGGAGCAGGCCTTCGCAACCCCAAACTGTTCAGCGCGACTTTTGGCGCGTTCCACGTCGAGATCGGCGCAGGCGACGACGTCCAACCCAAAAGCTCGACAGTTTTTAAAGTAGAT
The DNA here is from genome assembly GCA_029166985.1 of Alicyclobacillus fastidiosus. Taxonomy (GTDB): domain Bacteria; phylum Bacillota; class Bacilli; order Alicyclobacillales; family Alicyclobacillaceae; genus Alicyclobacillus; species Alicyclobacillus fastidiosus_A. The sequence continues at coordinate 3,046,215 of CP119138.1, forward strand.
CTCGCTGATGTTGCCACAGCCTATAATACCAACTCTTGCACGTTCGATGACCGTCACGTCCTCTCAAATCTGTCAAGCCTAACAGGTGCACACATGTGCACCTGCGTAAGACACGGCGCATATACGACCAGGCGAAGTGTTCCCTGTATGTTCAGTCTACTAATTGTATGCGATAACACAACCATATACAGCACATTTTCGGAAGTTTCGGCGAGAACTACCTATTTCGACATTCGTCGAAAGCGCGTCAACTTGTTGTAGAATAATAGGATGTGTTGAATTCGGGCCACCCGAACTCGGCGCAGTGCGTTCGAGAGGAGACTAGCAGAGATGAGTAAACCAGATTCACCACTTAGGCGAAATTTGAAGCCGCGACACATCCTCATGATGGCCCTTGGTGGGACCATCGGATCAGGGATATTTCAGGGGAGCAGTTCCTCCATCCACTTAGCCGGCCCAGGCGTGCTCGTCACGTACTTGGTTGGCGGTTTGATCTTGCTTGTTGTCATGCGCGGCCTGGCGGCGATGGCCGTAGATAATCCTCACGCCACGACCATCAAAGGACTTATCGATCCTATTCTCGGCCATTTCACGGGTTACGTGAGCGGATGGATCTACTGGCTCGACTGGGTGCTCGTCATGGCGGCAGAGACAGCAGCTGCGAGTACGTTTTTGCAGTTCTGGTTTCCGTCGGTACCGCTCTGGGTACTGGCACTACTCATCTCCGTAGGCATGACCATCCTCAACCTGACTCCAGTCCGGGTGTTCGGGGAAACGGAGTACTGGCTAGCCGGCGTCAAAATCTTGACGTTGTCCTTATTTGTCATTTTTGGAGCGGTTTTGCTCGCGACAAGGTACTCAAAGCACCAAGTCGCAAATAATCTGTTCGGGCATGGCGGGTTCTTCCCGCACGGGATTGGCGGCGTGGCAGCCGCGATGCTCGTCGTGATGTTCTCGTTTGGCGGCATCGAAATGATCGGAATGACACTTGGTGAGACGGAGGACCCAACACGGACGATCCCGCGGGCTGCGCGGAGCGTGATCGTGCGGATCTTGCTGTTCTATCTCCTGCCGATCGCTGTCATCGTGAGCCTCGTTCCATGGTCGCAGTTGGGAAGTACACAAAGTCCATTTGTGACGGTCTTTACCCAGATTGGCATTCCGTATGTCGGCAGCATTATGAACTTCGTCATGCTGACGGCCGTGCTGTCGGCGGTCAACACTGGCATGTACGCGACCAGTCGCATGATGTTCACACAGGCCATGGACGGCAACGCGCCGAAGCTGTTTTGCAAAGTGACCAAGGGCAACGTCCCAGTCCGTGCGCTGTTGTTTAGCACAGTATTCCTGTACATCGGCGTAGTGGTCGCCTTTTTCGCCAAGGGAAACACGTTTAACGACCTGATGGTGATCCCAGGCTACACCGTGATGATGGTGTGGATGTTTTTGCTCGCAAGCCACTGGAAACAACATGGCCCAAAACCCACAACCATTTTGGCACTTGCAGCGTTGATTGCCATTTTTGTGGCGGTGGTTGTCACCTCGCCCGTGGCTGGAACCATCGTCAGTTTGGTCGCGGTTGGCGTGATCGCGGGAAGTTACCTGTTTGCGCGCCGCGCGGACAAGCATTGAGAACAGCTGTCCAGATGTGAACGACGGCCATCCTTCAGTCCCCGAAAATGACTGGAGGATGGCCCTTTTTCTGTACATTTCCCCTGACGCCGCTGACAAGCCACACGTCATTCTGAACGCTCGCTTTGATTCATAGACATCAAGCGAGGGGCCAGAACCGGAGAATTTCCTTAGGACAGGCCCTAGTCCAACCAGAGAAAGGCGATCAGCCATGAAAGATCGAACCGATGGCCTGCTGCGACTGAAACCCGGGGTGTACGTGAATCCAAGTGATGAACAGTATGAGTTAAAAGCCATGCGCTACCAAGTGTTTTCGCCCAGTTCCCCAATTCACGAGGCGAAACTTCTCGTGCGTGCAGGACAATATCGTAAAGCCAAAGATCTGTACCTGGCACTGCTGCGGCACAAAGAATCGATGGAACTTCACAAACAATTAGCTCCTCTGCTGACGTACCATGAGACGATGGACATGCTCAACAAGTACTGGGACTTCAAGCCCCTGCGGCGATTCTACCAGGATCACGCCAAGTCGTACGCGAAGCAACGGTGGATGATCCGACTCGCGCGGCTGAGTTGGCTGCTCCTGTGTCTGCTTCTTATCGCGTTGCCGTTTCTGTATCACCATTTATATCGCCACACCGTCGCCACAACCATCGACGAATCCTATCAGAATACGACCCAGCACATCGCAGAACTTCCTTCCACGCACTTCGCCGGCAGCATCGAAATGGACGCACAGACCGCAAGCGGGATCGCACACGCCGTAGACACGGCGACGATGACGCCCAACGCCTCATATGAACTGCTCGGCGACAGGGAGATTTATACCTAAGAGAGGCGTTGATATATCTCCCGCAGTGCCTGGTTGACTGGCTGATACCGCTTGGCATAGACGTTTTGGTACGCCTCATGAAGCGCTTGATCCGCCTCGTAAACAGACGTGACGCGGCGAGACTCGACCACTCGAGTAGCTTCTGCGAAGTCACGATATACTTGAGCGCTGATGCCGGCGAACAATGCTGCACCACGCAGGGTGGCCTCCGTCTCATCCGACACATCAATTCGACATCCGGAGACATTGGATTTGATTTGGAGCCACGCTGAAAGTCGCGCACCGCCACCGACCGCCATCATGTGCTTGATCGGTCGACCGCTCACCGCCTCTGCTCGAGCCCTGATGGACTCCATCTCATAGGCTGTACCCTCGAGCACCGCTTTCACGACGTCGATCTTCGTGTGCGACTTCGTCAATCCGATAAACGCCCCGGACACGCTCGGGTCTGGCAGTGGAGCACCTGCCCCCACGAGGTATGGGTAGAACAAAATCCCCGTCGGAGATTGACGAAACTGCGTGGTGATCTCGCGCAATTCCTCATAAGTGGCCGGCGGGCTGAACCATTCCGTCCGCATCCAGTCAACAGCCCCACCCGAAGACGGAAGTCCGCCGATCCACACGCGTTGCCCAGGAATCATCGAACAGGAGTAGGCCAGACCGGACTGATATTCGATTTCACCAAGTTCGCGCTCCTCCAGCGTGCCACACAACGTTTCTGCTGTCCCCATGGAATCGTATACGTCTCCCACACGCGTGGCGCCGAGTCCCAAACTGGCACAAATGTGGTCATGGCCTGCAATAGACACAGGAATACCCGGCCGGAGGCCGATACCATCGAGCTCTGCGTGCGTTTTGCCAATGACCGTACCGGCGGGATAGGCGTCCGGAAAGAGACCTTTTGGCAATTTGAACGACGCGATCCAGGGCGTGTCCCACTCCTTGGTATCGATTCGAAACGCCAGCGTCCGCGCGGCCAGAGAATAATCTGTGGCCAGCTTGTGCGTGAGACGAAAAGCGATGTAGTCAGCGAGCGACAGCCAAACGCCCTGGCTGAATCCTGCGTCAGTGTTCTGAAACAGCCACAGCACTTTGGCAAGGCCGCATTTAAAGCTTGGATGTAGCCCAGACTTAGAAAATCGCGCAAATGGACGATCGCTGTTGACAATCCACTCCGCCTGGTCCGATGACCTCCGATCGAACCAGGGGATGCACTCGGATAGAGGAACACCCGTCTGCCGATGCACCATTACACCCGATTCTGCCATGCTCGCAATCGCGATGGCCAGCACGCGAACATCGCCGTCGCCATCCAAGACTTCTCGTATCCCAGACGCTATCGTCCGCCAGATGTCATCCGGCTGGTAGTAAAACTGCCCTGCCTGGTTGGATAAGGTCTGCGTCCTGTGTGAACTGACCTTCACCAGATCGCCATCAACTCGATACAAACCGACCTTGGAATGACTAGTGCCTACGTCTATGGCCATCAACGCAGGTATCATGCAAGTCCCTCCATCACTTGTCGAGCGTACAAGAGCCCAAGTCGCGGGCTGGTTAGAAACTTCGCTTGCAAATGCTCCGGAAGCGTCTCGACCACCTGTGCCATCGAAGCCTGAGCAAGGAGCACCACATCCGTGCTCTCGGCTAAATACAACAGTTTCTCACTCAAAATTTCGTCGTGTCCGGCCTTGTCGCCTTTAAGCAATCGGCGGTACGCCTCATCGACCACAACAGGCGTGAGTCGAATGGATTTACCGGCTCGTTTCGCCTTGTGCCGCAGCAACTCGGTAGTCGGGTTCAATGTCGTGGGGAGCGTGGCGGCGACCCCGATTTCCTGCCCTCGTTCGATCGCGAGTTCTGCCATTGGCTCATCGATGCGTACGATCGGCACCCTACCGCTTGCCCTCTCGACCAGCGGTCCAACAGAGGAGCAGGCACTCAAGATGCAGTCAGCCCCAACATGCTCAGCAAATGCGGCATACTGCAACCACCTAGGTGCAACCGCAGTCAAGTCACCGCCGTTTTTTCGTAGTTCTGGTAGGATGGTATCGTCTAGAAAATTCATCAACTCACAGTTTGGCAACAATTCGGACGCTAATGGGGTCAGCACCTGAATGGTCAGTGGCGTCGTGTGAATGATAGCTAAACTGGACACAACTAGTGACTCCTTTCCCAGCAGATTAGGATGCTGGCAACCTCAGGCGATAACTCGATCCTTACTTCCGAGAAAGTCCGTGACTTTTGCCATCACTGCCACCTCGACTGCCCGTTGTGCCATGGCGATATCTTCTGCCGCTAAGGACGTCATCTCCGCATTCGACATTCTCTCCTCGCGCGCGAGAGCCTTTAGCAGCGCTAATTCTAAGTCCGTGGCGATATTTACCTTGCGAATTCCTAGCTGTATCGACTGCTTTACCATCCAGGACGGCACACCAGACCCTCCGTGCAGAACCAAAAACGCGTCAGTTGACTTACGGATCCGCTCAATCCTCGCAAAATCGATACTCGGCTCTTTCACTTTATAGACGCCATGGGCCGTACCAACAGAGACCGCTAGCGCATCGACACCAGTCTCCTGCACAAATCGCGCAGCATCCTCTGGATCGGTGTACATCTCCTCATCCGTATCCGTCTCCAAAAAGTCCGTCGTACCGATTTTCCCAAGTTCTGCCTCCACCGACACGCCACGGGCATGAGCGTACTCCACAATCTGCTTCGTGATACGGATGTTCTCATCCAGCTCTTGCTCAGATGCATCGATCATCACAGACGTAAAACCACAGGCGATCGCATCCTCGATGACCGACTTGTCTTTCGTATGGTCTAGGTGAAGTACAACAGGGACCTGTACCCGCTCTTGACGGACGGCATCGTAAAATTCGTGTGCAAACGACTTCACCGCAATGCCGTAGCGATCGAGTTCCTTTTGCGAAATTTGTACAATGAGTGGCGAATGCAACATCTGACCCGCTCGCAGCACGGGGCGAATCATCGGCGTATACCGTGGAGAGAAGGACCCTAGCGCAAAACCCCCATCATCCGCCATCGTCAATGCTTCGTGCAATGTCAGTACGTTCCCCGGCCTTGTATCCAAATGTCTCGCTCCCATTCTCATTCAAAAATCATTCGATTCTAATGTTTCCAACATTATGTTACATTCAATGTAGTTCAATATTTCGTTTTTGTCTATAAAAGTTTCGTTTCGAAAGAGTAGGGGTTATCAAATGAATAAACGAAAGGTACAAATCCTTCAACTGATCAACGAGCATCAGTTTCTATCAGTGACGAACCTCAGCGAGTGCATGGGTGTATCCGAGGTGACGATTCGAAAGGACCTTCAAGCACTTGACCAGGCCGGGCTTATCATTCGCAAGCATGGGGGCGCCAGCGCTCTATTACAAGGTGTCGAACCATTCGCTACTAGACAATCGATTGAACGTGATGAAAAGTACTGGCTTGCGAAATGCGCGACCGACCGCACCACCGGTGCTGAGTCGCTCTTGATTGACGCCGGCACCACACCCTTGCGCGTCGCCGAATTGCTCAAAGAACGCAAACTGACCGTGGTTACCAACTCACTCCCAGTGGCCTGCGAACTCGTGGATTCGCCTGGAACGGTACACATGACTGGCGGGATGATCTTCGGGGAAAACATGTGCTTAGTCGGCCCAGAAGCGGAGGAATACATAAGTAAGATTCGGGTCGATTGCCTGATTCTCGGCGCAAGTGGGGTGAAGTTAGATCAAGGGCCAATGACCTCGTCCTCGCTGGAGGCGAATGTGAAACGCAAGATGATCGAAGCGGCTGACGAAGTCATCTTGGTAATGGACCATTCGAAACTGACAGAAGGTGGGCTGATCACTTTCGCAAGCTTCCAGGACATCGACGTCCTCATCACCTCCGTGAAGGCTCCACCTGCCGCAGTGGAACAAATTCGCAGCCACGGAGTGGAAGTGCTCACAGCCGAACTCGGGACTGCTGAGGAGTTCGCGGAGTGAAGGACTCTGTCGGCATAGTGTGCTTCGGTATCGATCCAACGTGCCCGCCATGGATTGGCTAATACATACTTGGCCCTTCCTGCGCCCAGTCAATATCCAATGTCCAGAGACTGTGCGATACGCGGGCCGATCCCGCCCGCCCAACACAAAAAGACCCTGAGGTCGGCATCTCTGCTTCCCTCAGGGTCTTTCTCTCGCGCCTGGCAACGACCTACTTTCCCAGGAGGTCTCCCTCCAAGTATCCTCGGCGCTGGAGGTCTTCACGTCCGTGTTCGGTATGGGTACGGGTGTTTCCCCTCCGCTATGGCCACCAGACTGCTTGGCGTTCAGGTATTCGTTCGCACGGCTTCGGCCTTTCGGCCTGCAGATGTGCTCTCTCACACCTTCACTCAAGCTTCCTCTTACGTTTGTCTGTATCCTCGCTCCTGAATCATGGAACAACCTCTTCTTAGCGGGTGAAGCCCTCGACCGATTCGTATCTGTCCGCTCCACGTATCACTACGCTTCCACGCCAGACCGATCTACCTTGTCTTCTTCAAGGGGTCTTACTTCCCTAACGGAATGGGATACGTTATCTTGAGGCAGGCTTCGCGCTTAGATGCTTTCAGCGCTTATCCTTTCCCGACTTGGCTACCCAGCTATGCTTCTGGCGAAACAACTGGTACACCAGCGGTCGGTTCATCCCGGTCCTCTCGTACTAAGGACGACCCCTCTCACGTATCCTGCGCCCGCGGCAGATAGGGACCGAACTGTCTCACGACGTTCTGAACCCAGCTCGCGTACCGCTTTAATGGGCGAACAGCCCAACCCTTGGGACCGACTTCAGCCCCAGGATGCGATGAGCCGACATCGAGGTGCCAAACCTCCCCGTCGATGTGAACTCTTGGGGGAGATCAGCCTGTTATCCCCGGGGTAGCTTTTATCCGTTGAGCGATGGCCCTTCCACTCGGTGCCACCGGGTCACTAAGCCCGACTTTCGTCCCTGCTCGACCTGTCCGTCTCGCAGTCAAGCTCCCTTGTGCCTTTACACGCTTCGCGCGATTTCCATCCGCGCTGAGGGAACCTTTGGGCGCCTCCGTTACTCTTTAGGAGGCGACCGCCCCAGTCAAACTGTCCACCTGACACTGTCCCATGACCAGTTTCATGGCCATTGGTTAGAACACAAGTACCTCAAGGGTGGTATCCCAACGCCGACTCCACTCAGGCTGGCGCCCAAGCTTCTCTGTCTCCCACCTATCCTGTACATGACGTACCCGTATCCCATATCAAGCTACAGTCAAGCTCCACGGGGTCTTTCCGTCTAACCGCGGGTAACCTGCATCTTCACAGGTATTACAATTTCACCGGGTCTCTCGTTGAGACAGCGCCCAAGTCGTTACGCCTTTCGTGCGGGTCAGAACTTACCTGACAAGGAATTTCGCTACCTTAGGACCGTTATAGTTACGGCCGCCGTTTACTGGGGCTTCAATTCAGAGCTTCGGGTTTACACCCTAACCCCTCCTCTTAACCTTCCAGCACCGGGCAGGCGTCAGCCCCTATACTTCGCCTTTCGGCTTCGCAGAGACCTGTGTTTTTGCTAAACAGTCGCTTGGGCCTTTTCACTGCGGCTTCTCTCGAAGCGCCCCTTCTCCCGAAGTTACGGGGCCATTTTGCCGAGTTCCTTAACGAGAGTTCTCCCGCGCGCCTTCGTGTTCTCCACGCGCCCACCTGTGTCGGTTTCCGGTACGGGCACCTCATCACTCGCTAGAGGCTTTTCTTGGCAGTGTGACTTACGGGACTTCGGTACTGTACTTCCCTCCCCATCACAGCTCACGATTATCAGGGTGCGGATTTGCCTACACCCCTCGCTTGCTGCTTGGACGGCCTCTTCCATCCGGCCGCTTCCCTCAGCCTCCTGCGTCACCCCTTCGCTCAATCGCGATGTTGGTGGTACAGGAATTTCAACCTGTTGTCCTTCGACTACGCCTTTCGGCCTCGCCTTAGGTCCCGACTTACCCTGGGCGGACGAGCCTTCCCAGGAAACCTTGGGCTTTCGGCGGACAAGATTCTCACTTGTCTTTTCGCTACTCATACCGGCATTCTCACTTCCATCCGCTCCACCAAACCTCCCGGTTCAGCTTCGCCGCAAATGGAACGCTCCCCTACCATGTTTCCATCCATAGCTTCGGTGTCTGGTTTAGCCCCGTTACATTTTCCGCGCAGCGCCACTCGACCAGTGAGCTATTACGCACTCTTTAAATGGTGGCTGCTTCTAAGCCAACATCCTGGTTGTCTGTGCAACGCCACATCGTTCCCCACTGAACCAGTACTTTGGGACCTTAGCTGTTGGTCTGGGCTGTTTCCCTCTTGACCACGGGTCTTATCACTCGTAGTCTGACTGCCAGGTTCTTCGACAAAGTGGCATTCGCAGTTTGACTAGGCTTGGTAACCCTCGCGGGCCCCGCACCCAATCAGTGCTCTACCTCCACTTCTCATTCCCTGACGCTAGCCCTCAAGCTATTTCGGGGAGAACCAGCTATCTCCGGGTTCGATTGGAATTTCTCCCCTACCCCCAGTTCATCCCCTGGCTTTTCAACGCCAGTGGGTTCGGGCCTCCATGCGGTGTTACCCGCACTTCACCCTGACCAGGGGTAGATCACCCGGTTTCGGGTCGATGACGACAAACTCATTCGCCCTATTCAGACTCGCTTTCGCTTCGGCACAGGCTCCACTGCCTTCACCTTGCTTGCCATCATCACTCGCCGGTTCATTCTACAAAAGGCACGCCGTCACACCTTAAAGATGCTCCGACTGCTTGTAAGCACACGGTTTCAGGTTCTATTTCACTCCGCTCCCGCGGTTCTTTTCACCTTTCCCTCACGGTACTATCCGCTATCGGTCGCCAAGGAGTATTTAGCCTTAGGAGGTGGTCCTCCCAGATTCCCACGGGATTTCTCGTGTCCCGCAGTACTTGGGGTCTGTTGCACATTCCACAATCCGTTTCGGTTACCGGGCTCTCACCGTCTATGGCCGGCCTTCCCATGCCGTTCTCCTACAAATTGCTTCCTGCTGGCTCCCTGCAGGTTGCCACCAACAGCCCCTCGACCCCGTATACGCATCGACTGCAGTCTGTACCACGTATACGGTTTAGGCTTCTCCGCTTTCGCTCGCCACTACTTACGGAATCGCGTTCGCTTTCTTTTCCTCGAGGTACTTAGATGTTTCAGTTCCCTCGGTTGCCTCCGCACACCTATGTATTCAGTGTACGGTACTAGTGCTTCACACTAGCAGGTTTCCCCATTCGGACATCCACGGCTCAATGCTCGCTTACAGCTCCCCGTGGCATTTCGGTGTTCGCCCCGTCCTTCTTCGGCTCTTGGCGCCTAGGCATCCTCCGTGCGCTCTTTCTAACTTCACCGTTTTGACTTCCTAACCACCAGAGGTGATTATTCCATCCATAAATCCGGCTATTGTTAACCTGTTACGCATTTACGGTTACCGGTTTACTTCTTTAGAGGTTGTTCCATATTCAGTTGCCAAGGTACCACGCGCCTTCCAATCTGCTTCGGATTCCTTCGTTGGTCGTCCTCTGACTCGCTCACGTACACAAAGTACGCTCGACTCGTCATCGTCCTCCCGCCTTGTACTCCTCGCATCTTGAAACGCGCTTTGAGTTTGCTTCCACCCCATACGAGGCTTGGCTCCCTCAAAACTAAACACCCACGTCCTAAAAGCTTTGTTTCTCCGTAGAAAGGAGGTGATCCAGCCGCACCTTCCGATACGGCTACCTTGTTACGACTTCACCCCAATCATCAACCCCACCTTCGGCGGCTGGCTCCCTAAGGTTACCTCACCGACTTCGGGTGTTGCCGACTCTCGTGGTGTGACGGGCGGTGTGTACAAGGCCCGGGAACGGATTCACCGCGGCATGCTGATCCGCGATTACTAGCAATTCCGGCTTCATGCAGGCGAGTTGCAGCCTGCAATCCGAACTACGAACGGCTTTTTAGGTTTTGCTCCACCTCGCGGCTTCGCTTCCCGTTGTACCGCCCATTGTAGCACGTGTGTAGCCCAGGACATAAAGGGCATGATGATTTGACGTCATCCCCGCCTTCCTCCGACTTACGCCGGCAGTCACCTGTGAGTCCCCACCATTACGTGCTGGTAACACAGGTCAAGGGTTGCGCTCGTTGCGGGACTTAACCCAACATCTCACGACACGAGCTGACGACAACCATGCACCACCTGTCTCCTCTGCCCCGAAGGGAAGGACTATCTCTAGTCCGGTCAGAGGGATGTCAAGCCCTGGTAAGGTTCTTCGCGTTGCTTCGAATTAAACCACATGCTCCACTGCTTGTGCGGGCCCCCGTCAATTCCTTTGAGTTTCAGTCTTGCGACCGTACTCCCCAGGCGGAGTGCTTATTGGGTTTCCTTCGGCACTGGGGTGTGTCCCCCCAACACCTAGCACTCATCGTTTACGGCGTGGACTACCAGGGTATCTAATCCTGTTTGCTCCCCACGCTTTCGTGCCTCAGCGTCAGTCACTGTCCAGCAAGGCGCCTTCGCCACTGGTATTCCTCCACATATCTACGCATTTCACCGCTACACGTGGAATTCCCCTTGCCTCTCCAGCACTCAAGTTATGCAGTTTCCAAAGCAATCCCAAGGTTGAGCCTTGGACTTTCACTCCAGACTTACACAACCGCCTACGCACGCTTTACGCCCAGTGATTCCGGACAACGCTTGCCCCCTACGTATTACCGCGGCTGCTGGCACGTAGTTAGCCGGGGCTTCCTCACTCGGTACCGTCTCACAAGGAGCTTTCCACTCTCCTTGTCGCTCTCCCCGAGCAACAGAGCTTTACAACCCGAAGGCCTTCTTCGCTCACGCGGCGTTGCTCCGTCAGGCTTGCGCCCATTGCGGAAGATTCCCTACTGCTGCCTCCCGTAGGAGTCTGGGCCGTGTCTCAGTCCCAGTGTGGCCGGTCACCCTCTCAGGTCGGCTACGCATCGTCGCCTTGGTGAGCCGTTACCTCACCAACTAGCTAATGCGCCGCGGGCTCCTCTATCAGCGGTGCAGTTGCACCTTTCAACACAGGAAGATGCCCTCCCGTGTGTCATCCGGCATTAGCACCCGTTTCCGAGTGTTATTCCAGTCTGACAGGCAGATTGCCCACGTGTTACTCACCCGTCCGCCGCTAACCCCGAAGGGTTCGCTCGACTTGCATGTATTAGGCACGCCGCCAGCGTTCGTCCTGAGCCAGGATCAAACTCTCAAAAAATGTTACTGGCGTTACTTCATAATGTCTTGACGACGACTGTCGTCTCGACCGAAACTTTTAGGCGTGTGTGTTTAGTTTTCAAGGAACCATTTGAACAGTGCCGCCGAAGCAGCTCAGATACTATACCACGAATCTAGTATCGCTGTCTACTGGAACATTTTGCTTCAACCCGTTCAAACACTGAGGTTCAAATGTGTTAGCCGATGTCCAAGTGACTCGGTATATATCCTGTTGTTCAGCAGTGCCGCCGAAGCGACAAGTAGTAATATACCACGAATCGCACCAGAAATTCAACTGGAATCATCAGGATCACATGTGGCTCATTGGCTTTGAATCTCAGCCCATCCGCGAACGATTCACAAATTCTAGGATGACCATTGTCCGTAGATAGTAAAAACAGTGTACGGAAAATCCGTACACTGTTTACGTGGTGCGGTCGAGAGGACTTGAACCTCCACGGGGTTGCCCCCACAAGAACCTGAATCTTGCGCGTCTGCCAATTCCGCCACGACCGCATGCATATGTGGACTCAGGAGATCATCGAATGAGTCTTTGGCGGAGCTGACGGGATTCGAACCCGCGGTCTCCTGCGTGACAGGCAGGCATGTTAGGCCTCTACACCACAGCTCCATTGCAAAACTGGCGGAGTGAGAGGGATTCGAACCCTCGATACGGTTATTCACCATATACTCGCTTAGCAGGCGAGCGCCTTCGACCTACTCGGCCATCACTCCATATTTGGTGGGTCATGAAGGAATCGAACCTTCAACCTGCCGATTAAGAGTCGGATGCTCTGCCAATTGAGCTAATGACCCAGAACTCACCAAGGACCGTCGCGTACACAGTACAAACTCCGTACTGACGCGCGCAGGCTCGAAGTCATGTGATATTTGAGTCTTGGCTGCCGAACTAGGACTCGAACCTAGACTAACTGAGTCAGAGTCAGTCGTGCTACCATTACACCATTCGGCATTGTTTCGCGGTGGTACACGTGCAGCAACCAGCTGCATGGTGGAGGTAGACGGATTCGAACCGACGACCCCCTGCTTGCAAGGCAGGTGCTCTCCCAGCTGAGCTATACCCCCATGAAATGGTCGATCACGCCAACACAATCGACTGGTCGGAGCAGCGGGATTCGAACCCACGACCTCCTGCTCCCAAGGCAGGCGCGCTACCAAGCTGCGCTATGCTCCGTTAAACTGGCGTGCCCTGAGAGATTCGAACTCCCGACCTTTTGATTCGTAGTCAAACGCTCTATCCAGCTGAGCTAAGGGCACATGGCTGGGGAAGAAGGATTCGAACCTTCGCGTGACGGTACCAAAAACCGTTGCCTTACCGCTTGGCTATTCCCCATCAAAGGGTGAGTGATGGGAATCGAACCCACGTATGCCGGAATCACAATCCGGTGCGTTAACCCCTTCGCCACACTCACCATACAACACTCTGCAGAATGCGGTGCAATTCCTTTGCACCGGCTCGCAGTCAAGCGCTCACCGAACACAATTGGTTTGCGCCTTTGGTGGAGGGGGAAGGATTCGAACCTTCGAAGCTTCCGCAACGGATTTACAGTCCGCCCCATTTGGCCACTTTGGTACCCCTCCGCATGGAGCCACCTGTCGGATTTGAACCGACGACCTGCTCATTACGAGTGAGCCGCTCTACCCCTGAGCCAAGGTGGCATATGTGGTAGCGGCGAGTGGATTCGAACCACCGACGCCACGGGTATGAACCGTGTGCTCTAACCAACTGAGCTACGCCGCCACGATGGCGGAGAGAAAGGGATTCGAACCCTTGAGACGGGTTTAGCCGCCTACACGATTTCCAATCGTGCTCCTTCGACCAACTCGGACACCTCTCCGCGTAATGGTGCGGCTAATAGGAGTCGAACCTATGGCCCCCACCATGTCAAGGTGGTGCTCTCCCTCTGAGCTATAGCCGCGCGGGGTTGCTGGTGATGCTACCTCAACCAGCAGTCCCGGTATGGAGCGGAAGACGGGATTCGAACCCGCGACCCTCGCCTTGGCAAGGCGATGCTCTACCCCTGAGCCACTTCCGCATGTGGTG